>NZ_JAAZTM010000014.1:0-409354 GCF_012395805.1 Labrenzia sp. 5N
GGGTGAGGGCGGGAGTGAAGTTGTGATGTCCGGGCTCTCGAAACAATTCGAAACAAAGTCCTCGATCACCGATCTCCTCATCCTGAGGAGGACCTTCGGGTCCGTCTCGAAGGATGGGCCGCTTGCGCCGAAGTTTGCCGCCCATCCTTCGAGACGGGCTGGCGCCCTCCTCAGGATGAGGGGGAAATTGCAGCAACTGCTCGTATTGCCGATCCATTGAAAGCCTGTAGCCATGAAACCCTTCACCGCACCGCTTGACGATATCCTGTTCTGCCTGGCCCATGTTGCCGGGGCAGCCGATCTGCCGGACTTCGATGCGGATCTTGCCGCCGAGATCGGCGGTCATTTTGCTGCCTTTGCAGAAGAGCAGTTGGCTCCGTTGAACGAACCGGGGGATAGCCAGGGTTGCCGGCTGGTGGACGGACGGGTGCGCATGCCGGACGGGTTCCGCGAAGCCTATGCCGCTTATGCGGAGCAGGGCTGGCCGGGATTGACGATCCCGGAAGCACTTGGCGGGCAGGGGCTCGATGCCGGCGTACTTGCGATCACTTCAGAAATCTTCACCGGCGCCAACCACAGTCTGCAGATGGTGACGAGCCTTGCTGCGGGTGCCGCCCGCACCTTGCTGGCCTTTGGCACGGAAGATCAGCAGGCGCGCGTGATCCCGCAATTTGCCTCCGGCGAGGCCCTCGCCACCATGTGCCTGACAGAACCGGACGCGGGGTCCGATCTTTCCCGCATCCGTTGTCGGGCTGTGCAGGCTGGTGATGGCTGGTCAATCAGCGGCGAGAAGATCTTCATCTCCGGCGGCGATCAGGACATGAGCGAGAAGATCCATCACCTGGTGCTGGCGCGCACGTCAGACGACGGCGTGAAAGGCCTGTCGCTGTTTCTGTGCCCGTGCACTCGTGCGGACGGCAGCCGCAACGCGGTGACCGTTACCTGTATTGAGGAAAAGATGGGTCTGCATGCTTCGCCCACCTGCCAGCTTGCTTTCGACGGCGCCGTCGCCGAACTGGTTGGCCGGGAAGGCGAAGGCCTGAAGGCGATGTTCACGATGATGAACCATGCCCGCGTGGATGTGGCCTTGCAGGGTGTTGCCCATGCCGCCCGCGCCGCGGATATCGCCAGCACCTATGCGGCGGAACGCAGGCAGGGTCGGGATGCCGCGGGCAAGCCGGTGACGCTGGATGGTCATGCCGACGTACGTCGCATGCTGGACGAGATCGATGCCCTTGCCCTTGGCGGACGAGCAATCGCGCACCTTGCGCTCGTCACGGTCGAAGCAGGCGAGAACCGAGCACTGGCGGAATTCCTGACACCGATCGCCAAGGCTTACTGCACGCAAGCCGGCATGCAGGCAACGGAGCTTGGCATGCAGGTGCTCGGCGGGTACGGCTATCTGAAGGAATACTTCCTGGAACAGTGCTACCGGGATGTGCGGATCACCGCGATTTATGAAGGTGCCAACGCCATTCATGAAAGAGCACTGACCACGCGTCTGCTGCCGGGCAAGGAAAGCGAGGCATTCGAGGAATTCCTGCGGGCCGAATGTCTGCGGAACGACAAGATTTACCCGCAACTGGATGAGGTTGTCGCCAACTGGTGCCGGGTTAGGGATCGGGTGTTGCAGAGCGAGGACCCGACAGCCCTTGCCCATGACTTCATGAAACTGACGAGCAAGACCTTGTTGAAGGTCCTGTGGGCACGCATGGCGGAAAAGGCTGACCTCCATCCGGACCCTGAACGGATCAGGCGGCTTGCAGGGAAAGTGCTTGAAAGGCCGGAACTGGCGCTGAGCGCCTGAGCCTGCACAGTAGCGAAGTTCTTTTCCTCAAGGGGCAACAGACACGCCCCCCTTGGGCAGCAATATCTCGCCAAAAAGGCCGGGGATGAGGTTCTCTCTCGTTCTGCTTTTGCACGTCGGTCTTTTCCCGAAAGCTTTTCAATCTCCGCAGCTTCGCGCAAAGTAGCCCAAACCGATCACGCCGGAACCTTTCATGCATCCGCTCAATCTCGATCAGCTCAGGGCCTTTCTGGCCGTTGTCCGTCATGGCGGCGTCAACAAGGCGGCGGGAAGTTTGAACCTGACGCAGCCGGCGGTGACGACGCGGATCAAGAGGCTTGAGGAAGCCCTGGGGACCGAGCTGTTTGAACGCTCGCCCGGCAGGCTGAAGCTGACCAAGCGCGGCGAGCTGCTTCAGACATTCGCCGAGCAGTTCGAGCGTCTGTCGGACAAGGTCGAGGAGACGGTAGTCTCTCGTGAGGGGATTGACCGCCATCTGCGCATTGGAGCCTCGGAAACCATTGCACAATGCTGGCTGCCGGATCTGGTTGCCGCGCTGCGGGCCGACTTTCCCAATCTGATCGTGGAAATCAACGTCGATATCTCGGTGAACCTGCGGGCTGGCCTGCTCGACCGGGAAATCGATCTGGCCCTGTTGCTGGGGCCGATTTCGGAATATTCGGTCGACAATATCGAGCTGCCCGGTTTCGACCTCGGCTGGTATGTGGCGGCGGATTGCCCGGCCGAGGGCGCGCAAGCCGAGGCGCTTTTGCGGGAAAAACCCGTAATCACCTACGCCCGGCACACGCGGCCTTACCGCGAGCTGAAAACACTGTTGTTCGAACGGGTTGCACCGGACGTGCAGATGTTCCCGTCATCGTCTCTGTCTGCCTGTTTCAGGCTGGTGGAAGCAGGGCTTGGGGTCGCCGCACTGCCGAGGGCGCTGGCACGGCCCTATGTCGAGGGAGGAAGCATCGTCGAGTTCGATCCGGGATGGGTACCGGATGCCCTGAGGTTTTCGGCGAGCTATCTCGGTGACCCGCGCAGCCACATCGTCGCGGCTGCTGCGAAGAAGGCGCTGGAGGTTGCGGTCGCTTACTCTGGCTATAAAAATCATTTATAAGATCTGCTAAAATCATTCAATTTGAGTTTATAACAGCAATGCGGGAGCCTTTCTCCAATGAAGGAGAGCCCCGGTGCTGCAATCTTATGAAACCCTTCGACAGGAAAACATCGAGACGCTTCGGGCGCAGATAAGGTCCGGCAGCTATCGCTCGCACACGGCGGGGCTCGGCAAGAACCTGCTTCAGGCAAATCTGGCGATCATTCCGGAAGCCTTTGCGCTGGATTTCATGCGCTTCTGCCAGCGCAATCCCAAACCCTGTCCGTTGATCGGTGCTTCGGACACGGGAAACCCCCTCCTGTTCACCCTGGGACACTGCCTGGATATTCGTACCGACGTCCCCGCCTACAACATCTATCGCGATGGCCGGCTGGAAGGCTCGGTAACGGACATAAGCGCCTTGTGGTCAGACGATCTCGTTGCCTTTGCGCTCGGCTGTTCCTTCACTTTCGAACATGCGCTGATCGAGGCGGGGATCGACCTCTGGCACATTTCAAACAATGTCACCGTGCCGATGTACCACTCTAACATGGAAACGACACCGGCCGGGCCATTCCGGGGAGCGATGGTTGTTTCCATGCGGATGATCCCGGATGAGCGGGTGCGGGACGCGGTTGCCATTTCGGCCCGCTTTCCTCTGGCGCACGGGTCACCGGTCCATATCGGCGATCCGGCGGCCATCGGCATTTCCGATCTCGGCAATCCGGACTGGGGCGATGCGGTGCCGGTGGAGGCCGGTTTCACGCCCGTCTTCTGGGCTTGCGGAGTGACACCGCAAGCCATCATCCAGAACGCTGCCCTGCCGCTGCTGATTACCCATAAACCGGGACACATGCTGATCACGGACATCCCGGATGACGCTGAAATTCCAATCATAACAAAAAAGACGCTGTAAGCTCGAACCTTCACGGAGTGGACACATGAAAAAGATTCTGACTTTCCTCATGGCCGGTGCCGCCATGTCCTCGGCCGCCGCCGCGGAAGATCTGTCTGTCGTCGGCAGTTGGTCCAGCCTGCCTCTGCACCAGGATTATGAGGCGCCGTTCTGGCAGACCGCCTTGCCTGAGGCATCCGGTGGCACCATCAACACAACCGTCACCACTCACAACCAGATGAACCTCGGCGTTGGCGAAGTGTTCCGCCTGCTTGGCCAGGGTGTTTTCGACGTCGGCATGACGGTGGGCGATTATGCAGTTGCCGATGCACCGGAACTGGAAGGCCTCGATGTGCCGCTGGTGGCCATGTCTGCCGACAAGGCCCATGCCGCGGTCGATGCCGCCCGGCCGATGGTCGAGGAGATCTTCGAAAAGCGCTTCAATTCCAAGGTGCTTGCGATTGCGCCCTATCCGCCGCAGGTGGTGTTCTGCAACGCTGAAGTCGGTTCGCTGGACGACCTGAAGGGCAAGAAGATCCGCGCATCCGGCCGCATGACGGCCAAGTTCCTGGAAGCGCTCGGAGCAGAAGGCATTACGGTTGCCTTTTCCGAGGTGCCGGGCGCGCTGCAGAAGGGCGTCGTCGATTGTGCGGTGACCGGGGCAGGCTCGGGCTACAGCGCCGGGTGGTGGGAAGTCAGCACGCATCTTCTGCCGATCCCCCTTGGCGGCTGGGACCCGGTGGTAACGGCGATCAATCTCGACAAGTGGAACGCTCTGTCCGGCGAGACCCGGGCTTTGATCGAAAAGGAAATTGCCGAGAAGTTCGAAGCCCCCGCCTGGGCATCGGCGGAAGGTGCGCTGACCAATGACATCGCCTGCCTGACCGGCAAGGGGGAATGCGCCTCGGGCGACGTGCGGGACATGGTTCTGGTCGAAGCCAGCGACGGTGACATCGAGCGCGCACGCCAGATCCTGGAAACGGATGTTCTGCCGGAATGGGCAGAGCGGGCCGGTGGCGACTGGGCCGCGCGCTGGAACGACAGCGTCGGCAACGTCGTCGGTGTGCAGATCAAGACCAACTAAGCCCGGGAGACATCGAGGTGGCGGAGAAACTCCTGTCAATCCTGTCGAGGATCAACCGGGCGATAGCGATTTCGGTCGGCGTTTTGTTCCTCACCTGTGCAGGTCTTGTTCTGATTGATATCTGTCTCCGCCGTGTCGGTGCCTCCTTCGGCGGCACCGACGAAATCTCCGGCTACGTGATGGCCATCGGAACGGCCTGGGGCATGGCTTTCGGATTGAGCGAACTTTCGCATATCCGGATCGATTTCCTGCGCCGTTCGGTTGGATTGCCAAAATGGCGGGCGATGCTGGATCTTCTGTCGATCTTTGCCTTGTCCTCGACCGTCTCGATCGTCGCGCTGAAGTGCTGGCCGGTGGTGGAGACGACACTGCGCAATTCCTCAAGGGCGAACACACCCCTGGAAACTCCGCTCGCTCTGGTGCAATTGCCCTGGTTTGCCGGGTGGGTGTGGTTCGCGGTCACCGCATGGCTGACCTTTGTTGCTGGTGTGCTGCTGGTCCTGCGCGGTGAATTTGCAAAATCCGAGCAGGCGATCGGTGCCTTTCCGGAAGGGGAGACGGCCTGATGCTTTCCTTCGTTTCCGTAGGCCTTCTTGGGCTCCTCAGCCTTTCCATTCCCGTCGGCATCGTGCTGTTCCTGCTGGGGTTCGGCATCGACCAGTTCTTCAGTGCCTTTCCGTTGACACGCGGCCTCGGGTCGATGGTCTGGTCGACGTCGGAAAATGCGGCGCTGATCGCCATTCCGTTCTTTGTGCTGCTGGGCGAGATCCTGGTGCGCACCGGCATTGCCGCACGCACCTACTCGGCGCTCGACCGCTGGGTCTCCTGGCTGCCAGGCGGGCTGGTGCATGCCAATGTGGCAACCGCCACCATGTTCTCGGCCACATCCGGATCTTCGGTAGCGACCGCTGCCACGGTGGCGACGGTGGCCATGCCGCAGGCCGACCGGCTGGGCTATGACCAGAAGCTCTTTTCCGGTGCGATCGCCGCCGGGGGTACGCTCGGCATCATGATCCCGCCGTCGATCAACCTGATCGTCTACGGTTTTCTGACACAGACCTCGATCCCGCAGCTTTTTCTGGCAGGGCTTCTGCCCGGCATCCTGCTGGCGATGGCCTTTCTGGCGGTGACTGCGCTTGTTTGCCTGGTCAATCCGAAGCTCGGCGGGGCACGGCGGACGTTCCCCTTGCGGGAAATGGCACTCGGGCTCGCGGATCTGCTGCCGATCATTCTTCTGTTCAGTGCCATCATCGGCTCGATCTACAAGGGCTGGGCGACACCAACCGAAGCCGCCTCTGTCGGGGTTGCCGGAGCGCTGGCAATTGCCGCGCTTTTCGGTGGGCTCAACACACGCATGATCGGCGAAGCGCTGATCGGCACAGTGCGGGTCACGGCGATGATCATGCTGGTGGTTATCGGGGCGTCGTTTCTCAACTTCACGCTTTCGGCTGCCGGCCTGTCGCAGGAATTGCGCGGCTTTCTGGAGGGGCTCGGCTTCGGTCCCCTGCAGACGCTGCTGGTGATCGTCGCGATGTATATCGTGCTCGGTTTCTTCATCGAAACCCTGTCGCTGATGGTCATCACCATTCCCATCGTTGTGCCGATCGTCATCAGCCTGGGCTATGATCCGGTCTGGTTCGGCATCCTGATGATCGTGCTGATCGAGATGGCGCTGATCACACCGCCGGTGGGGCTCAATCTCTTCGTCGTCCAGAGTGCGCGGCGCGGCGGATCCATTGCCGAGGTGATGCTGGGAGCCATTCCCTACGTGTTGGCGATGCTGGCCATGGTCGCGGCGCTGATCGCCCTGCCGCAGATTGCGCTTTATCTGCCGATGGCCATGCGCTGAGGGGACAAGAGCAGAATTATTTTGGAACTGACAGACAGGGCAGACGTTTTCACCGTGATGAAGGCGGACCGGAGCAATCCGGAGGCCACATACACGAAGGAGACATTGATGACACGGTTTACCAAACTCGCCCTGACACTGACGGGAGCCACGCTTCTTGCGACCCCTGTGATGGCCCAGGACAAGCCTGCTGGCGTTGAAGTTGGCAAACTGACATGCGTTGTCGAGCAGGAAACCAATTTCATCGTCGGTTCCAAGGCCGTCATGAACTGCACCTTCGACCGGGTCGGTGACGGCCCTGCCAGCTACTACACGGCGACCGTAAGCGAGTACGGGCTTGATATCGGGACCACCGACTCGGCCACGCTGATATGGGGCGTCGTTGCACCGACCGCCGACCTGGAGGTGGGCGCTCTTGAAGGTGAATATGCCGGCGTGACCGCAGGTGCGAGCCTTGGTGCGGGTATCAAGGCCAATGCCCTTATTGGCGGCTTCGACAAGTCGATTGCGCTGAACCCGCTCAGTGTGGAAAGCCAGACGGGCACGAACATCACGGTTGGTGTCAGTCGGATGTCACTGGAAGCGATCAAGTGAACACAGTGACATAACGTCAAGAAGGGTCGGCTTTGCCGGCCCTTTTTGCATTTCCGGACGCGAATTTGGCTGAAAAGAGTGCGGACGTCCGACGATAATTCGAACTGGAGGGATACCTGGATGGCGACAGGTCAGTCGGAGACAATCAAGGAAGTTCTTACAAACTGGGAAGACGAAATTGAAAAGGAAGGCCGCGCCGACGTCGGCTCGCTGTTGAATGCTTCTGGCAGCCGTGCGGCGGGCCCCCTTCTGTTTCTGCCGGCCCTTGTGATGATATCTCCCATCGGGGCCATACCAGGTGTGCCGATTGTTCTCACAACATTGACGCTTCTGGTGGCGGGACAGCTTGTGCTTGGCAGGACCTCGATCTGGTTACCGTCTTTCGTGCGCAATCGCGGTTTTCCCAAGCAGAAGGTGAAGTCGATCATAGACAAGCTCACCCCTTATGCCGAACGCGCCGACCGTTACCTCGGGCAACGCCTGGCCATGTTCGCCGGCGAAACCGCGAGCCGGATTGTCGCGGCGTTTTGCATCTTTCTGTCTCTTCTTGTCTATCCCGCCACCCTGCTGCCCTTTGCTGTCGCCTTGCCCGGCTCGGCAATACTTCTCCTGAGCCTCGGGTTGCTGGTGCGCGATGGCGTCGTGACGCTGGTGGGGTTGATGGTGGCCTTGGCAGCGGTCGCCACCGTCGTTTACTGGCTTGCCTGAGGGCTTCTCGTGACGACCTTGTCCATGAGTTCGCCCCGAAACCGGGAGGCCTCCTCGTGACGGACAACCGGGGGAGCGCGGATCAGGACAGGTGTGTGATCCGTCCGTCCACGGCACGAAAGAAGCCCCGATGTGAGCCAGTTTTCCTTTGTCCTTCTGCCTTTAAGCCAGCTCCTCCTCGCTGGTAGAGCCACGACCTCTGGTCACGCAAAAAAAACGGGCCGCCGAAGCGACCCGTTTCCTTGGTGTCTTTCAGACAGCCGTTCAGCCTTTCAGCAGAACCGCATCCGGATTGGCCTTGTAGGTGGCAGGCTCATAGGTCTGCGCATTTTCAAGCTGTTCCTTGGTGAAAGGGGCGGTGACCAGAAGGTCGCCGTTTTCCGTTTCGAACATCTTCAGGCTGTTGAAGGCAACGGCAACCGGCTTTGCGTTGAAGCCAAGGAAACCGCCGACATCGATGACAACTGCCTGGGCCTTGCCGTCCTTGCCGATCAGGACCTCGGCGACTTCACCGATGTTTGTGTCCTGGTTGGTGTAGACCGTTGAATCGATCAGCTCGTCCGTGGATACGCTGGCTGCATCGACCTCGGTCTTTTCTTCAGTCCAGCCGGTGGACATGGCTTCATCCAGCTGCTGCCTGGCCGGGTCGATGGCCTCTTTCCTAACTGTTTCATAGGTGGACCTGGCGTTTTCGGTGACCTTGTCCATTTGCTCGCGCGCACCTTCCGTCGTCATCCAGTACGGGATGTAATCCGGGCGCTCATAGGCGGTTGCCGCTTCCAGTTCCTGGCGCGAGACGTCACTGACGACGATGAGTCGCTTGTCCTCACCGGCCACGAAGTTGAGGCGGGCGAAATCGAGGGCGACTTCCTTTTCGCCGATGCCGAGGAAACCGCCGACACCGACAATCACCGCATGCACGGAGCCATCGCGGCCGAAGACCACGTCGTTGATGTCGCCGATTTCTTCCCCTTCGGCATTTCTGCTGGTCACCACAGGCTTGCCGACCATGTTGGTGGCGAGAATGCCGGTGGTCGTATCCGGTGCAAGGGTGTGGAGTTCGAATTCGTATACGCCGGTGTCATCACTTGCACCGGCCTGACCGCCGTCTTTCATCGCAGAGGTCTCACCGGCAACAGCCGCCGTTGAAATGGCAGCTACGATTGCGGTGGTGGCGAGTAGATGGCGAAGCATTTCAGCATCTCCCTTTCGTGTTCTGAAAAGTTGAAAGTGCAGTAGGTAAATGGTTGAACTTTCCGGAAGTTCCGGGAGAAGGCGTCACGGCTGCGCCTGGGGGGCGTTGAGCCGTGACGCGAAAAATCAGGCGAGTTTGCCTGCGCTTTTCGGACCGGCCAGCAGCCAGACAATGAAGCCGACGACCGGGAAAATCAGGATCCCGAGAACCCAAAGCAACTTTGCCCCGGTGGAGGAGCCGCTTCCGAGGACCTGAATGATCGCGTAGACGTCCAGGATGAGGATCAACAGGCCGACAATTCCATATTCCATGACAGATCTCCGATGCTGGTGACTGTGACGGAAACGGCCGGGCGCGAAGAAGGTTCCCTGCGGTGGTCTTGAAGTTTCCGAGATAATTTTCAAAAATATTTGGAACGATTTCGAAAACGAGGCGTTTCATCTCCGTATCTCAAATATCGGAGGTTGCTATGCTTTCCTGGGCATTGTTGTTCTTGGTGGTTGCTATTGTTGCAGCCGTACTTGGTTTTGGCGGTATTGCCGGTACTGCGGTTTCTATTGCCAAACTGATCTTCTTTGTCGCCATTGCGCTGTTCCTGATTTCGGCAGTCGCACATGCCATCAGAGGCCGCAGGGTCTGACACGAGAACAAAACGGGCGCTTCGGCGCCCTTTTTTGTGCCTTCCCCAACAGGCATTCAGGCGACGTCAAACGCCTGACAAGACAACGCTTTCCTCGTTCAATGACATAGGTGATTCAGTCGCCTTGCCGGTATCCGGTGGCTAGCGGGCCTCGGCCTGAATGCGCAGCGTATTGCGGGCAGTCCAGAGCCGGCGGGCGATTTGGTGTCTGTCCGGTCTGCTCTCGATCGAAAAAACGGCATCCTGGGCTATATTGAACAGCTGCCTCGAGACAAGGTGCAGGTGCTCCTTGCGGCAGACCAGGGACGCCTTTTCCAAAGCGCAAATGAGGTGGTCGAGCACTAGGATGTTGCCTCTTGAAGCCTGCCTGAGCGGACTGATCGCCGTGTCCAGGAGATCGTGCACTTCCAGGATCGTCAACCACAGGCGAGGGGTCTCGTCGTCATCCGTAATGAGCGAGCTGGGAGCGCCGCGCTGCAGGATCCGCGCGGCGGAGGCCGACAGGTGATCGATCGCGCTTATCGCGGTGTAGCTGTCGTTGACGCCGGGGGAGAGCGCACGCAGCGCGATCTCCACCATCAGGTGCACCGAAAACTGGATATCCCCTTCAGGAGCCCGGGCCTTTTCGATCTTGAAGGTCCCGTTCAGGGGTTTCAGATCAGGCTCTTCGGCCTCCGTGCGCACCTTTGCGATCGGCATGCCTTCGATGACGTAGGTTCCGGGAATGACGGACACTTCGATGAAACCGTCGAGAGACTTCGCGATGTCTATCAGCCGTTCGCTGTCGATGAAGGTGATGTAGCCGCTGCGCGCCGCTTTGAAGGTGCAGACCGGCAGGTCGGGTATCTCCTCGCGGTCATTCGGCTTTTCACGCGGTTCGTGCGCCAGAAGCTCGTCGATCGAGGATCGCAACGCTGCATGAATGCGGCCGATTTCGGCGTCGACCCGGATACGGCCGGCAACGTCGTTGACGAAATAGACCAGCCAGAAAAAGCTGCTGGAGGCGAGGATTATCGAGAGGATGACGGAAAACCGGAGATCCTTGGTGTCGTCGACACCGAAAAGGACAAGCATGGAATAAAGGAAGGTCGCGCCCAGAAGGCCGATGGTAATCTGGGTGGTTCTGTTGCTGGCGAATGTTTCCAGCAGGCGGGCCGAAATATTGCCTGCGGCGAGTGTGAATACGACCAGCGTCAGGGAATAGACAAGGCTGATCACCGACATCATCGCGCCGGCAATGGTCGACAGGACCGAGCGGGCACCGTCGATGCTGATGGATTTGTAGCCGAAAAAGTCGAAGACACCGGTCAGAAGTTCCAGGTCATCGATCAGGAAGGCCGCAAATGCGAGCACGGCCCCCAGAAGTGTGATGCAGACGGGGATGAACAGAAAGCCCTTGGCCAGACGGACGAGGGCTTGTTCGCGGGCGTTTTCCCGATAGGCCAGATCCATTCCCGTTCCCCCTCAAACCGGCAGGGTTCCATCGTCGATGGAACCCTGCCGGTCATTGTTAGCTGTCGTGCGCCAACCGGCTTGCCTGATCACACCGGATGCAGTGCGCCGGCCTGTGACGGACGCAGAAGCGGAAAGGTTCCGGTGTAGACGAGAATGATCAGACGGACAGGGCGTCCCTGATCAGGGAGGCGGATTCGGCGGCGGCGATTTCGGACCGTTCAAATTTCTCGGTCCCGTTCATGAGGTCATCCAGACGAAGGCGTGCACGGGAGACGCGGCTTTTGACCGTGCCGACCTTCACGCCGAGGATGTCGGCTGCTTCTTCGTAGGAAAAGCCGCTGGCACCGATCAGGATAAGGGCTTCACGCTGGTCGTCCGGAAGAACCTGAAGGGCGCTCAGGAAATCCTTCAGTTCCAGATGGCCTGCCTGTTGCGGCTTGCTTTCCAGGCTGGCGGCGTGTTCACCGTCAGGGTCGGCAACCTCGCGCTGCATCTTCCGGCCAACGGAATAATACTGGTTACGGAGAATGGTAATCAGCCAGGCGGTGAGGTTGGTACCTTCGGTGAACTTGTCTTTGTTGGCGATCGCCTTTGCCAGGGTTTCCTGGACCAGATCGTCCGCACGGTCGCGGTCACCACTGATCGATCTGGCAAAGGCGCGCAATCGCGGTATGGCGTCGACCAGATCCTGCTTGAACTTTGCGACGTTCATTCGGCGGCCTCCTCGTCAGAGCCTCTGTCGTCCAAGGCGGACAGCAGGTCCATCATGTCATCCGGTATGTCTTCCGATAGGGCCTCGTCGTAAACCTTCTTGAGCTGGTTGCCGATCCAGTCTTCTTTGGACTTGGCTCCGGCGGCCGGTGTTATTACACCAAATCCGGCGTTGGGCCGACTTGGGTTAAGCTTGCTTGCCATGGCAGATTCCCGATATTTGCGTCTTCGACGATAGGCTGATTTGCGACGTAAACGCGGCGGCAAAAAAAAAGTTCCTCGAGTATGGAACTTTTTTTTGCCGAATGCATTTCCAGCTTATGGGTGCGCTTGACGCGGGCCCGTCGACCGCTTTCAGGCGGCAACTATTGAGGAACTAATTTATGTCCGTGAGCCTTTCGGAAGAAATCGCGCCGCTCCTGCCGTATCTGCGTAGATATGCAAGAGCACTGGCGGGAAGTCAGAAAAGTGGCGATGCCTATGTCAGGGCCTGCCTGCAGGCGCTGGTGGCAGATCAGACCATTATCGATACATCTCATGGCGTGAAAATCGGTCTGTACCGGCTTTTCCATGTCCTTTGGAACGCGAGCGTCGTTCCGCCCATCGCGAATGACGGGACGGTTTCCATCTTCGAGCAGACCGCTCAGCAGCGGCTGGCAACCATGGCGGCCGAAAGCCGGCAGACCCTGTTGCTGTCCACACTGGAAGGGTTTTCGCTTCCCGAAACCGCCCTCATCATCGAGCGTAGCGAAAATGAAGTGACCCAGCTCGTCCAGGATGCGATCGCGGAAATTGACAGGCAGACCAAGACGGATGTGCTGATCATCGAGGACGAACCGCTTATTTCCATGGATCTGATCCAGATCGTGGAGTCGCTCGGTCACGGCGTTACCAGCGTTGCCCGGACAGCGAGCGATGCCATCGCAGCTGCAAAGGCGCAGACCCCGGGTCTTGTGCTTGCTGATATTCAGCTTGCAGACGGATCGTCCGGCATTGATGCGGTCAAGGATATCCTTGCCGAAATGTCCGTTCCGGTCATCTTCATCACGTCGTTCCCCGAGCGTCTTCTGACAGGCGAACGGCCGGAGCCGACGTTCCTTATCACCAAGCCGTTCAATCCGAATACGGTGAAGGCGGGGATCAGCCAGGCGCTGTTCTTCAAAGGGGCGGAAGAGGTGGCCGCTGCCTGAGGGCAGCGCTGCGCGATGAGCACGGGGGGCGTGTTCCACTGCATTCGTTCCACGAGAGCGAAGCAAGATGCCGGTTTCGGCGTCTGCCCTTCGGTGCGCGATAACGACAGATCCCGTAGCGGGAGGAAGAGGCGGGCACTGCCCGCCTTCTTCCATCAGTGCCGCGAGATCCAGGTATCGATTTCCCGCTCGGCTTCTTCACGGGTCTTGCCGTATTTCTGCTGGATCAGACCTGCGAGTTCGGTCCGTTTGCCGGCAACACGATCCACATCATCGTCGGTCAGCCTGCCCCATTGGGTGATGGCCTTGCCTTTGAATTCTTTCCAGTTTCCTTCAATCCGGTCCCAATTCATCGGTCGTTTTCTCCTTGTCTTTCTGACATCTGGAAAACGGTTCCTGAGGTCAAAGGTTCCGAATGAATTGCGGTTGCTGCCAGCTTCGACTGTTTGCTGGCGCATCGGCGCGGGAGCGGCTTTTCCGATGCGGGACGGCCGCGAAAGTTTACATGCCCGGATGACGGAGCAAATTCGAAATGTCTGAAATCGTGTCCTATCTGTTTGGTGCGGCCTCCTTCATGCCGCATGGATACTGCCTGCTCTGGCGTCCGGATCTCGTGGCGATTCATGCGATCTCCGATGCCCTGATTGCGCTGGCCTATATTGCCATTCCCCTGATGATCTTCGGGTTTCTGCGCAAGCGTCCGGACATTCAAGGCAATTCCCGCAAGATCGGTTACCTGTTCATCGCCTTCATTCTGGCGTGTGCGCTGACCCATCTGACAGCCCTGGTAACGCTCTGGTGGCCGATCTACGGCGCACAAGGTCTGATCAAGCTGGTAACAGCCCTTGTCTCGGTGGCAACAGCAGTGGTTGTCTGGCGGGTGCGGCCGATGCTGCTGGCCATTCCATCGCTCAAGGATCTGGAGCGGGCCAACGATATGCTGAAGGCTGAAAATCTCCAGCTTTCCGACAAGGTCGGCAGATCGCGGCGGGAGATAAGGCGGATCAACGAGCGGTTCGAGACCGCGTTGACCGGATCCAACATCTCCGTTTTCACCCAGGACAAGGATCTGCGCTACACGTGGATCCACAATCCGCGGTTCGGCAAGGAAGCCGATGACGTCATCGGGTGTACCGATCAGGATCTGCTGCCGGAAGATACCGCGGCGGAACTGGAGCCGGTCAAGCGCCAGGTGCTGGAAACCGGCGAGACGGCATCTACCTTCTTCGCGCTCGACAGTGAGGAGACGGGAACGATTTCGCTGGACCTGATCGTGCATCCTACACGCGACAGCAGTGGCGAAATTGACGGTGTGCTGTGCACGGCCATCGATATGACCGAGAAGAACCTCTATGAGATCCGGCTCGCCTCGCTGGCAAGTCAGCTCGCGGAGGCGAACCGGCGTTTTGAAAAGGCGCTCGACGGTTCGCTTACAACCGTGTTCGAACAGGACCTGGACCTGAAATATATTCATGTCGTCAATCCGTCGCCCGGTTTCAAACCGGATTTCTTCATCGGCAAAAGCGATGATGAGCTGTTTCCGGAAGAAGATCAGCTGAAACTCATTCCGGTTAAGAAGAAGGTCCTCGAGACAGGCGAAAGCGCCGTCATCGAATTCGACATGGACATGAACGGGGTCAATCGCAGCTACAACATGCGCATGGAGCCTTCGCGCGACAAGGAAGGTCGGACCACCGGCCTGATCGGCATCTCCATCGACCTGACCCACAAGCGGGAAAACGAACGCCAGATGCATCTCGTCATGCGGGAACTGACGCATCGCTCCAAGAACCTGCTTGCAGTCATTCAGGCCATGGCACGCCAGACAGCGGCGCGTTCGGACAACACCGAGGATTTTGTCGAAAGTTTTGCCGCACGGCTCCAGGCGATGGCGGCCAGTCATGATCTTCTGGTGTCGCAGTCCTGGTACGGCGCTGACCTGAAAGAACTCGTGCTGGCGCATCTGGCGCAATCGATCGACCCGGGGAGTCCCCAGATCGAGATTGAGGGCGATCCGCATTCGATTACGGCGGATGCGGCTCAGAACCTTGGTCTTGCACTGCATGAGCTGACGACCAATGCCGCCAAATATGGCGCCTTGTCAGTGCTCGGGGGGAAACTGTCGGTGTCGTGGACGACCGTAGACGGAAGGATCAGGCTGGTCTGGAAGGAACGTGGCGGTCCGGAAGTTGTGCCGCCAAGGCGCAACGGTTTCGGGCGAATGCTGCTGGAACGTTTGGTGGGGCCGGCGCTCGACGGCGACGTCAACATCGACTTCGCTCCCGAAGGCGTGAGTTGCGTCATCGAGTTTCCTGTCAGGAAGACAACTTCTTAGGCGCCCATGCCGTTTACTGCAGGCAGGGCCGGGAGAGGTGCTTTATGTCCTGCGACGACGAAGCTTTATCACCCTTTGCCGAGCGAAGTCTTTTCGCGGCGAAGCGCCTTCAGGGCCTCGTCGATTTCTTCGATCAGTTCGGCAGGAGACCGGCCGTCCCGAGAAATTGCCCGAGGTGCCTTGCGCAGGCTGGCCCGCCAGGCCAGCAAGGCTGTCCGCTTTTGCTCATTCGACAGGTGCCGGTCTTCCAGGACGCTTGCAGGCGTCCGGAACCCGGCAAATCGTTTCGATACGCTGATCATGGTATCACACGGTTGAAACTGAGTTGGTGCATACGCCAAAGGCCGCCTGCCGTCTCGCGGCAGACGGACCTTTGTCGTCTTGCAAGTTTTCCGGGATGCCGGTGAGGAACGGTCATTCGGTAATGACGGCCCTCAGCATCCAGGCTGCCTTGTCGTGGAATGTGATGCGCTGGGTCAGAAGATCCTCCGTCACCGGGTCGCTATTGTCGCCGGCGTAGGCTGCCATGTCGCGCATTTCGGCAGCGATCATTTCATGACTGCGAACCAGATCCTCGATCATTTCGAAGGCATTGGGCATGCCGCCGGCCGGCAGGCTGACGGTCAGGTTCAATTTGCCTTCGTCGACATTCACCGGCGCCCGGTGTCCAAGGGCACGAATGCGCTCGGCAAGGTCGTCTGTCGCGGCAAAGAGATTTTCATAGTGCTCTTCGGTGAGGTCATGGATCGACTTGAACAGCGGTCCAACGACGTTCCAGTGGTAAAGGTGCGATTTCACCGTGAGCATGTAGGTTTCGGCCAGAATGACCGAGAGATGCTTCGCCAGTTGTTCGCGCACCTCGGCAGAAACACCCGTCTTGATCGGGTCGACCTTCGGGGTTTCGATGTTCAGAACTTGAGACGTCGACATAGTTCTTCCTTTCGTGCTTTCGATTGGCGATCGATGTGTCCGGGTGTGCTGCTGACAAGAGCGTGGCCCGGACGTTCGATAGGAAAAGTCTTCAGCTCGTCCTCAGTTCCATGTTTTTGAAAATATTTCGATTTTTGACAGTATGGAAAATGTGATCTGAAATTATTTCAAGAATAGCATTTGTATTTTTTATAAGTCTGAGCTTCCAGAAGGCATAGTTCATTTTTATCACGTCGTTATAAAGTTCTCTATCCAGTCCTTTCATCGAAGAGATATTGGAACGATCCCGCGCGAGACGGCGTTTTTCATTTGAGGTTGTTTTTGAAAACAGCGGAACAACAAATGAAAGGACACGGCCATGGCTTCCAAAAACAGCTCCAGCATCAAGAAGGAAGACACCTACGACGCCCTGCGCGACAAGGGCTACAGCAAGGAAAAGTCGGCGAGAATTGCCAATGCGCAGGCAAGCGACCACCAAGCGCCGTCGCGCAAGGGTGGCAAGGCCGCACCTTATGAAACCTGGACCAGGGATGCGCTTTATGAACGGGCACAGGAGCTCGACATCAGCGGCAGGTCCTCAATGAACAAATCCGATCTGATCGAGGCCTTGCGCGGCTGACGGGCAGCCGTGAAGACGCCGCTGCAACAATTCATGCTTTGTTGTCTGGAACCAAATGAGCGCAAGGCCGTTTACAAGCCAGACCGCGCAATTTGGTTCAGCGCGCTGTCGAAGTGTCCGAATTCCGGGCTTGATCCCATTCACGCGATGCGTGTCGCCCGTCATCAGGGCCTCACGCGATTGAAAACAGGAGCGACAAGATGGCAACTGCGAAGACTGCCACGGCATCGACCGCCAATCCTGCCAATGACACCGTTAGCGCTCGTGAGATCGAGGAAAACATCGAACGCATTCGCGGCGATATTGCCTCTCTCGCCGGCTCCTTGAAGAAGTACGGCGCGGGCAAGACGGATGAATACAAGACCAAGGCCGCCGAAGCAGGGCAGGATCTGACCAAATTGTCCCAGGACGCCCTGAGCGATCTGTCTGCTGAACTGCAGAATTACGAACGCGCCTTCGTTGCTGAAGTGCGCCGTCGCCCGCTGCAGTCGATCGGCATAGCCGCCGGTGTCGGCTTCCTGATCGCAGCGCTGGTGCGCCGCTGATGCTCCTGCGCGCCCTACCGCTGGCCTTCGGGGCTGTTTCGCGAGACTTCAATGGCATGGTTCATCGTGCCAAGCGCAATGCCGTGTTGGGCGGCATTGCGGCAGTCTGTTTCGCGACAGCCTATGTGGCCGGCGTGGTGGCAGCCGGCGCCTTTCTGGCGCCGGTGTTCGGCCCTGCGATGGCGGCTTTGCTGATTGCCGTCTTCATGGCCGTGACGGGACTGGTCTTCGTGGCGGTGCTCAGCTTCCTGAAGCACAAGGACCGAAGACGCAAGGCGCATAGTCAGGCCGCGCAGCGACTGGGCCTGGCCGCTGCCATTTCCGTTCTGCCACAGCTCACAAAATCAAAAGGCCTGATGATCACCGCCGCTTTGGGCGGTCTGGCCTTTCTGGCAGCGCAGGCACGAGGTGACGAAGAGCGCGGCTAACCCATTGCCGCGCCTTCTTGCCGGCCACCGGAGCAAACAGTGATGACAGCGCAGCCAGACCGACCCGCAGTAACAGGACTTGTTCCCCCCGTAACAGTGGGCGAGGCTGTCAGATCGGACCCGGTTGTCCGCTACTCGGCGGCCATCCTGTGTGGCATCGTGGTGATTGCTTCCCTTGATCTTGCCCAAGTGTTTTTCGCACCGGTTTTCCTGTCGGTGGTTGTCGGCACGATCTTCGGACTTCCCATGGAAAGATTGTCTCGCCTGGGCGTGCCGAGTTGGCTCTCTGCAGGGGGGATGGTGCTCGTCTTTATTGCGTTGATCCTGACCGCCGGGGCGGCTTTCGTCGTGCCGCTGTCGGACTGGCTCGACAGGCTTCCGCTCATCTGGTCACGGCTGCAGGCGCAGCTGGTCAGTTGGCAGGGGTTCTTTTCGTCTGTCGCAAGCCTGCAGGAAGACCTTCGCAGTGCCATGGGCCAGAAGGGCGGCATGCAGGTGAGTGTCGACGACAATTCCGCGGTAGAAAGCGTTTTCTATTTCGCACCGGCCTTCATGGCCCAGGTGGTCCTGTTCCTGGCAAGTCTCTATTTCTTTCTGCTGACACGCCCGCATCTGCGCAGGGCGGCGCTCCAGTTGTCTCCCGACAGCGAAGGCAGACGTTGCATCGTAACAGCGTTTCGGACGATCGAAGCGCGCCTTTCCACCTATCTCATCTCCATCAGCGTTATCAACGCGGGGCTCGGCGTGGCCGTGGCGCTGACCATGTGGCTGCTCGATGTTCCCTCGCCGCTGTTGTGGGGAATGCTGGCCGGCGTCTTGAACTACGTCGTCTATCTGGGGCCGGCGATCATGGTCCTGGTGATGAGCGGCATCGGACTTGCGACGGGGTACACGGCGGTGGAGATCCTGACGCCGCCGCTGGCCTATCTGGTTCTCAACCTGATCGAAGCGCAGTTCGTCACACCAACCGTTCTCGGCCGGACGATGACGCTGAACCCCTTTGCGGTTTTCCTGGCAATTGCCTTCTGGATCTGGCTGTGGGGACCGATCGGCGGATTCATAGCCGTGCCGTTGCTGCTGGTTGTGGTCAGTGTGCTGGAGATCATCAACAACACAGCTCAGTCTGAAGAGCCCGGGCGTTCCGAAGCTGAGCCCGAGGCCGGCGCATCTCACTGACAATCGCAATCCTGCGAACCCGCGGACATGACAAAGGCCACCCGTGCCGGCGTTCCAATGCCCGCGGGTTCAACGTTGTCGCGGGTTTCTTCTTTCCGGAGTGGATGGAAGGTGGCACCCAGGCTGCAATTGTTCGATGCCGTGGGTGAGGGTGGGTACCGGTTCTAGGTTCCATCAGGTGAAACGGACAATTTGTCAATTGCCAGTATGCTTGCCGGGTGGGGCCCTTCCGGCGGGGTCGTGTGTCGTTCGCCACGGATCAAGGCAAAATAAAAGCCGCCTGGAAAAGGCGGCTTTTCAACGATTTTGCGTCATGAACTCTTTACTCGGTATTGAATGCCAGCATGCCGTGGGAAATCGGCCAGCCGGTACAGGTGGTTACGCGCGTGCCGGAGACGCAGCGCATCGGGCGGCCATGCACGTCGGCAAGCTCAACCTTCAGGTCGCCTTTGGGAGCGGCCTTCTGTTCAACTTCTACCGGTGCGGGCGTGTTGCTGTTGTGAGCGGTTTCCGCACCAGCTTCATTGGTGAAAAGGGGTTCTGCCACAATCAGGCTGGAAGCCAGAAGGGCGGCAATGGCGATTGCCGTAGGGGCGTTGGTCGGAATTCGTTTGCGATGCGTGAACATGGTGTCTACCTCCGCCTAGTAAACTCCCGAGTTAAGAAAAGGTTTCACGTTTCTTTGCGACAACAGAAGAGGCTGACATCAAAGTGGAAAATCAATCGACCCGATAACTTATGTTAATGCGGGGCATTTGATTTCGTGTCATCGTGCAGATGGTCAACAGTCTGACGATGAGAACCCTCGTGACAACGGAAACCCACATCACCGCGCCAGTGCCGCGCGGCCCTGCCTTGGTTGTCGAAGACAACCCGATCATCGCTCTCGATACGCAGATGATGCTGGAAGAGCTCGGGTTCTCGCCGGTACAGACGCTCGCAAATCTTGCGGAAGCGGCGGAAACACTGGCAGCTCAGCTGTTCAGCTTTGCCATTCTGGATGTGAAGATCGGCGACGATACCAGCCTGGCTTTCGCCAGTCAGCTGCTGGAAAAGGGGACGAAGTTCATCTTCGCCAGCGGTTACAGCGATCTCGACCCGCTGCCCACGGCGTTCGAGGGGCAGGTGGTCCTGAGCAAGCCCTATACAAAAGCCCAGATCGGCGCCCTGATCTGACGCGCTCGTTTTCGCTGGAAGATGCCTTTCAAGCAAACGTGAAGATGTCGGCCGCCGCTCAGATGAGCGGGCGGCACTCATCGGCCATGCTCTCGTATGAGGCGAGTTTTTCCAGAGCATCCCTGTCCAGGATCCGGATCCGATCCTTCGCCCAGCTGATCAGCCTCTTTTCCTGAAGCTTGCGGAGCGTACGGCTGGTGTGAACCGGTGTGATGCCAAGCGCATCTGACAGGTGACTTTGGGAAAACGGTGCATCCAGCGCCTGATTGCTCGCATAGCCGATGGTCTCTGCGCGGTCGTAAAGATGCAGGATGAGATAGGCGAGCCGTTCCAGGGCAGAACGTTGACCGAGGCTGATTATGTGCCCGTCCAGGATCTGTTCCTCACGCGCTGCGATCCAGGTCATTGAAAAGGCCAGGCTCGGGTAGTCCTTGAAGATCGACCAGACCCTGTCGCGCTGAAAGACGCACAAGGTAGTGTCGGTAAGGGCGGTAACCGTGTGCTGCATCTCGTTCAGGACGGCAAGCTGAAGGCCGACAAGATCGCCCGGCAAAGCAAAGTTCAGCACCTGCCGTCGGCCGTCCGCCAGAGCCTTGTGACGAAAGGCCCAGCCATCCAGAATGGTGTAGAGATGCGGGCTCTTGTTCTCTTCCTGAACAATGGTTGCTCCGGCTTCGACCGTCAGCTCACCGGTCTTGAAATCCGAAATGAAGTCCAGTTCCTTGTCTTCCAGCGAGCGGAATACGGATTTCCGTCTCAGGGGGCAGGTTTGGCAATTGGTTTGAAACGGGACTGTTTCGGTCATTCAAATGGCATCTCCATTGGCAATCCATCAAAACGCCTAGAACTGCTGCTGGTTCCCATTTGAGGCAGAAGGGTGTGGGAAAGCAAGTCTGTCCGATGCCGGACGCGAATGCTTCGTGCAAAAGAAAGTCCAAGAACGGCTGACAATTGATTGCGGAAATACAAGAGCCGGGCGTTCCGGCGGGCTACATGCCGAAAGGGACGAAGCCGTACGGACCTTGCAACTGTCCGCACGGCGGGTCTTGTGACTGTCTAGGGCCGCAGGATGGTGTAGCCGTCTTCGTCCAGCTCCATCAGAGTGACGGCACCAGCGGGAACGACTTCGACACCTTCCAGAAACTCGATGTCCTTGCCTTCCTTTTTGGCCATGGCCTGGCGGGTGTTGTCGCAAGCCTCGAAGGCGACATTCGGCATGCTCTCCACGAAGGATTTCATGCGGTCCGAAACGGGGGACGTATCCGCCCGGAACATGTGCAGGCCCGCATTGAAGGCAACAATCTTGATATCGGCCTCCTCGCCGATTTCAGAGTAGTGGCGTGCCACATTGGACGCGACGTTCAAGACGGTGTTCATCTTCTGCGGATCATTGTCGCTGATCTGCAGGGCAAGCTTGTGAATGCCGTCGCCTGCCAATACGGCAGAGCCAAGCATCAGCAGGGCCGAAGTGGCCACTGCCAGTCGTGAAAACATTCCCATCGTTTCCTCCTCCTAACGCCGCAGGATATCCTGCGGCGGCCTTGCGCGGGCGGCCTTTCTTTCACGGGCCGTTGCCGCAAAACGATGTCAGTCGACGCCTCCCATGCCGGAGGCCTCGTCGTCGTCGACGGATCCCGGGGTCACGTCGAGAATACGGGCGCGCATGGTGATCTCGACCGCGCTGTCCTTGCAGTCGCTCATGCAGGGTTCGGCCTTGGCAGCATAATGCGGCTCTTCGGCGCGATCGTCAGCGATGAAGTTTTCCTCGTTGGGAAGACGGATCTCCAGGAAATTGTCTTTCGACAATTCGAAGTCCTCGTCCTCGACGATGTCGTTCAGGTAAAGGAGATAGGCCGTCAACGCGTAAACGTCGTCATCCGACAGGGAACGGGCGTTGCCGTAGGGCATGGCGCGGCGGACATAGTCGTAGACAGTGGACAGATACGGCCAGTAGGAGCCGATGGTCTTTTCCGGGCGTTCCTCGGTCAGGGTGTCCTGGCCACCGGCCAGAACCGGCCAGCGGCCGACGCCTTCGCCAAAATCGCCGTGACAGACGGCGCAGTTGTCCGTGAATAGCACTTCCCCATCGGCCACCGTACCGGAGCCCTCAGGCAAGCCGCTGCCGTCTGGGCGAACGTCGATGTCCCACGCGGCGACCTCGTCTTCCGTCGCCACGCGGCCAAGGCCGAAGATGCCACCTTCACGGACTTCGGACACTGGTACGGCTGGAGCTTCCGCTGCCGTGTCGGCGCTGGCGGTTTCCGTTTCAGTGGCAGCAGGTTCTGCGGCGCCCTGCTGGTCGGCGGGAGCAGCAGCACTGGAGAAGGTGGCCAGATAGGCAATCACGTTGTCCAGGTCTTCCTGCTTCTTCAGACCGGCAAAGGCCATCTTGGTGCCTTTGACCATGTCCTTGGGCTTGGTCAGATAGGTCGTCAGTGTTGCCTCGTCCCAGACGAGCCCGCCACCACCGGCCTCGATCATTGCCTTGGAATACTTGTAGTCCTCAAGCGATCCTGCGGTACGGCCGAAAATCTCGTTCAGTTCCGGACCGACCTTGTTCTTTGCGCCTTCCCCGACCGCGTGGCAGGCGGCGCATTTCTTGAAGACCTTCTCACCTTTTTCTGCATCTCCCGCATGAGCTGTCGCGGCAAGCAGGGGCAGGGTGGCGAGGACGGTTCCAAGGCTGAGGGCTTTAAGAAACTTCGACATTTTCCACCATTCCGTCTGCTTTGACATACCAGGTCTGGATGCCGTTGTTGTGGTAGATCGAGTTTTCGCCGCGGGCGGCACGCAGCTCGTTCTTGGTCGGCTGGAAGAAGCCGTGCTCGTCCATCGCGCGGGACTGGATCAGCATGTCCGAGCCGTCCCAGTCGATGTCCAGGTAGAAGCGGTGCATGGCTTTCGACAGGCTTGGGCCGTCGAGGCGGGCGGTCTTCCAGTTGCGGCCGCCGTCAAGCGATACATCGACCCGCTTGATCCGTCCGTTGCCGGACCAGGCGACACCGGAGATGACCATCGGTCCCTTGCCGTGGCTGATCGGGGCCTGCGGGCTCGGCGAGGTGATGACGGACTTGGGATCCATCACCCAGGTGAAGCGGCGGGCCTTGCCGTTCTCAAGAAGGTCCGTGTATTTGGATGTTTCCTCGCGCTGGTGCCAGGGTTCGTCGCCGACTTCGATCCGGCGCAGCCATTTCACCCACATGTTGCCTTCCCAGCCAGGCACGACCAGACGCAGCGGATAACCCTGTTCGGGACGCAGAGCTTCACCGTTCATCTTGAAGGCGACCAGGCAGTCGTCGAGGGCCTTTTCCATCGGGATGGACCGGGTCATGGCCGAAGCATCGGCGCCTTCCGGCATCACCCATTTGGCGTTGGTCTTCAGGCCAGCCTCTTCCAGGATCAGTTTCAGCGGCACGCCGGTGTACATCACGCAGTGAACCATGCCGTGGGTGTACTGACAGCCGTTGAGCTGGGAGCCACGCCACTCCATGCCGGAGTTGGCGGCGCATTCCAGGAAGTAGACCCGGTTCTCGCGCGGGAAGCGCTTCAGGTCTTCCATGGTGAAGACGAGGGGGCTGTCGACCAGACCGTTGATCATCAGCCGATGATCTGCAGGATTGATGTCGGCAATGCCGCCGTGGTGGCGCTCGAAACACAGGCCGTTGGGCGTGATGATGCCGTCCAGCTCGTGCAGCGGTGTGAAGTTCACCGAACTCTCGGTGGAGGCCGTCAGCCACTCCACGTCGCGGCGGACCACATGGGCCTCGTATTCCGACGGCGTGCCATAAGGGCGCGCCTGCACACCGTCACCGAGGTACCGGTTCCAGTCCTGTATCTCGGTGATCAATGGATCGCCGGCCGCGCGCGCGGCACCAGCCGTGCCTGCAACGGCGCCTGCGGCGAAGCCTGCTTTCAAGAGGGAACGCCTGGAAAGACCCGGCGTCTTGGAGTTGGTTTTGTCAGTCATGATCGTGTCCTCAGGATCTCTGAAGAAAAGGCGTCATCCTGCTAGCTTGACGGACTGGTTGTCCGGCAGGCTGACCACGGGATTGCTTGTGAGATAGGCTTCAACGACTTCGGAGATGGGCGGGCCTTCCGTGCCCTCGTTGACCGAGGCCCAGCCGGCAACGACATATTCCCTGGCGGGGTCGATGGCTTCTCCGGTGGCAAGCAGGGTCATGCCCGAGATGCGCTCGCCGATTTCCTTGCCGGGATCGATGGTGTAGCCCATGCCGCCAACGCGGACCATGTCACCACCCTGCTGGTAGTAGGGGTCCTTGTTGAAGAGGTTGTCGCCGACATCCTCCAGAATGTCCTTCAGCATCTGGCCCGTCATCGACGAACGGTAAGCGGCCGGATAGGTCATGGCGCAGGCGTTATGGACATCCTCGAAGGTGATGTCCTGGCCCGGCAGAAGCGATGTCCCCCAGCGGAAGCCGGGTGAAAGGGCAATTTCGGCGTCGCGTTCGGTCAGAAGTGCCTGGCAGATCAGATCGTCGAAGGTGCCGTTGAAGTTGCCGCGCCGGTAGAGAAGGTTCTCGGTCTTGCCGAGAACGCGGGCGAGGTCCGCTTCGTAAGGCGCACGAACTTCATCGATGAGCGCAGCCATGTCCGCATCTGGCGTGATGACGTCGGAGAAGATCGGGATCAGGCGATAGGCATACCCGGCCAGCTTGCCGTCCTGAACGTCGAGATCGACCCGGGAGACAAACTTGCCGTTGGAGCCGGACGCAATCACCAGCGTGTTGTTTACGATGACCGGTTCCGGCAGGGCGTCGTGCGTGTGGCCCGTCAGGATGACGTCGATGCCGTCAACGCGCGAGGCGAGCTTCCGGTCGACGTCAAAACCGTTGTGCGACAGCAGCACGACGATTTCAGCGCCCTCGTCGCGAGCCTCGGTCACATGTTTGGCAATGTCTTCCTCGCGGATGCCGAAGGACCAGCCGGGGATCATCCAGCGCGGGTTGGCAATCGGCGTATACGGGAAAGCCTGACCGATGACGGCAACCTTGGACCCGCCACGTTCGAACATCTTCCAGGCTTCGAAGGCGGGCTCGTCCCATTCGTTGTCGTAGATGTTGGAGCCGAGGAAGGCGAAGGGCAGACTGTCGATGACTTCCTGAACCCGGTCGGTGCCGTAGGTGAATTCCCAGTGCCCGGTCATGGCGTCGGGCTCGAGAGAGTTCATGATCGTGATCATGTCTTCGCCCTGGGTGACGTTGGATGTGTAGCTGCCCTGCCAGGTGTCGCCGCCATCCAGCAGGAGAACGTTGTCAGCGCCGCGTTCGGCACGAATGCGCTTGATCACGGTCGCGACCCGGTCCATGCCGCCCATCTTGCCGTAGCTCCTGGCCAGGGAGACGAAGTCTTCCGAGGTCAGCGCATAGGCATCCGGCGACCCGGCCTCGATGTTGTAGAGCTTCAGGAAATCGGCACCGGTCACGTGTGGAGGTTTGCCGTTGACGTCGCCGATGCCCAGGTTGATGGACGGTTCGCGAAAGTAGATCGGCTTCAGCTGGGCGTGGATGTCGGTGATATGCACCAGCGTGAGCTTGCCTTTCGGGTCCATACCCAGGAGCTGGTCTTCCGTCAGGGCTTGCTGGGCCATCAGCCGCGACCACGAACCCGCCATGCCCGATCCGAGCAAGGCACTTGTCGCGGTTGCCGCCATCAGGAACTCACGTCTTGAGAACATCCTCAGTTACTCCAAACCAACGGCCGATGCCCGGCCGGTTGCACAGTTTTCCCGTTGAGGCACGACGACGCCGTGCACCCCGGTTATCCCACGTTCGGGACATTGATGTTTTCAGCCCTTTGTTTCCGCCTGGTGGCCGGGCGGGAATTCGCCGGCGACAGGAAAGAAACCGGCGCGGTGGCTGCGACCGCGCCGGAGTTTAAACGGTCAGCCTACTGGCGAACCGCCGGGGTTTCGATGCCGAGCCCCGAGCCACGCCAGGTCACATAGACCTCCAGAGCCATCAGCTCATCGGAGAAGGCGGCCGGGAAGGCTGCCCGCGTATCGCGGATACATCCGCGGAAGCGGTTGTGCAGGGAGACAAGGTCCGCCTGCTTCAGACGATAGGTCGGGAACCCGTTGACGCTGCCCTGGCTGAGGTGGTCAGCCCGGATGTAGTTGCCGTTGTAGTTCTCGTGGCAGGTGGCACAGGACAGGTTCAGCTGACCCGTGCGGGTGTAGTAGAGCTCCTTGCCCTTGTCCCACCAGGTCTGCATTTCGCCTTCGCTCAGATCGACTTTCATCGGCATGCCAAGCGACTGGTGCTTGATGTAGGTCGTCAGAGCCTTCTGATCGGCCGCGTCGAACTTGTAGGGCTCTGCCTGCATGTTCTGTTCACGGCACTGGTTGATCTGAAGCTCGATGTTGAACGGCTTGCCGGCGTCCTCATTCCACTTGGGATAGCTGGCGCCGAGACCCTTGAGGAACTCCTCGGAATCCTCGTGGCAGGAGGCGCAGGACTTGCCAGCAGCACCGTCCACGGTGTTCCAGATTTCCTCGCCGCGCTCCACATAGAGCATACCCGGGTTCTGGAAGCTGTCGGCCTCCAGATCACGCGTTTCTTCCGTGCGGTAGTGCCAGCCCGAGATCAGTTCGTCGAACGGGTGCCCTTCCGGCGCCGGTACACGGGTCATGATCTCCACTTCCCCGTCGATAACGAGCTTTTCGTCAACCGGCCCCCCGGCCAGGCTTGCGCTTGTGCCGACCATCGTTATTGCGAACATGGTGGCTATGCGTTTCGTTCTATTGGCCAAATCGTCTCCTCCCGATTTGAGCGATCCCTGGAACATCCTGCCTTCAACCGACTGCAGATACGATGTCCCGACACTCTCGATGCACCCTGTCCCGGGCTTTTCAGTCCGTGCGGACGTCACAGCCGCAGATGCAGGGCCGCCGCCTATTCAACAGTGATCTTGTTCTCGGATTCGTAGACGCTGCCGTCGTCATCGACCCAGGTGAACTTGAACGTGCCGGTTTCATTCACCTTGGCGCTGAACTCCATGTAGGGGTTCGCCGAGACGGCCGGGTCCATGTCACAGGAAAACACCACCTGTCCGTTGAACTCGCAGGTGAACTTGTTGATGATCTGGCGCGGAACGAGGTTGCCCTCCTTGTCCTTGCGCTGACCGGATTCCATCGGGTGGCTGATAAGCGTCTTGATGGTGATGACTTCGCCCGCAGCTGCCTTCTTGGGCACTTTCACGCGCGGTTTCGGATCTGCCATGATTTGGTTCCTTCGTATCCCTGATCTGCTTGCCGGGCGGCGTTTCGGCTAAAGGCCGGTGCCGGTCCTGCGGACAAGCCGCTTGCGCTGTTGCGGATTAGCCGCCGCAGCCGCCGATGGTGACTTTCACTTCCTTGCGGTCGATGAAGGTGGAGCCATCGTTCATCTTGGCGACCGCGATGACGTTCTGCGTCTTGGCGAGCCGGATGCGGGTCTTGGCTTCGGCAACACCGCTCATGGCAGTGAAGTGGAACGTGGCAACAGCCGGGTTGGGGTTGCCGTCGGCCAGAATCAGGACAGACTCAACGAAGCTGTCTGCCGTCATCGGGCTGTCGACGGATACGCCGACCGGCACCGTGTTGCCGTTCTCGGCAATTTCCGGCGTGTCGAGGGAAACTGTTCCCTCCTTGGGATCTGCTCCGCCGGTGAAGGCCTTGATGGCCTCTTCGGTCTGGTCGGTTGCGGCGAAGGAAACCCGCGATCCGGCGGCCACGAATGCAGCTGCTCCGATCGTGAGACCAAACACCTGGCGTCTTGTAAAGCTCATCTCTTGCTCCTTGAAACCCGAGATCAATTCTCTTTCAGCGTCATGAGATAGGCGACGACGTCCTCTACCTCTTGCGCTGACAGGATGGTTTTGCCGGCGAATTCCTCGTCGACGTTGATGCCCACCTTCAGGGTGTAGAAACCGGGCATGATGGTCTGTTCGCCGAAGACGTCCTTGCTGTTGACCACGATGGCGCGCAGTTGCGCCTCGCTCCAGCGGTCGGCGGCACCGTCGAGGACGGGGCCGACTTCGCCGTGGAACAGCTGGTCGCTGAGATCGGCATTGGCATGGCAAGCCAGGCAGTTGCCCTTCTTGCGGTCGGCGAAGGCTTCGCGTCCGGCCTGCGGGTCTCCCTGAACGCCCGTCAGGGATTCGGACAGTTCCATATCGACGATGGGAACGCTGTCCGGAGCAACCGTTCCGGCGGCCGCTGCGGAAGCGGCCAGGACGGCTAGGCCGGCAAAGGCCGCCGGCAGGCTGAAATGTGTCGCGCCCTTGAACATTGTGTCGGCTTTCCTCCTCAGTGCGGAACGGCCGGCTGTGGTGCCGTTTGCGTTCCTTCGGCAGGTCCGATTCCCCAGCCTGCCTGTCCTCCTCATATTAAAAGATATGATTTTTTGCATATGTTATGCAATAGGCCTTTTGCCGTATCCGGCATAAACCTGTTTTATCCGCTCTTCCTATTCCGCGTCGAGGCGGCCTTTTTCGCGCAACTCGTTGATTATGCGGGCATGATACTTCTGGAAATGCTCGTCGCCTTCGTAGCCTTTTTCCTGAACCCAGCGAAACATGTTCAGGAAAGTCCACTTGCCGAAGGCGCCCGGCATCGTTGCAACGGCCACTTCCGACACGGTTCCCTCGCTCGGAACCTCCTCCGGCAGGAACACGATTGTGGGTGTGAAGACATAGCCCCATTTGCGCGCGGCGGTCTTTTCGGTCAGTTCTTCGCCGTCCAGGTCGATCACTTCCTCGTCGCCAAACATGTTGTACTGCACGACCATGAAGTTCTCTTTGATGTAGTCGGTCACTTCCGGGTCGGAGAGGATCTTTTCGTGCATCTGGCGGCAATAGATGCAGCCACGTTGTTCAAAGATGATGGCGAGGCGCTTGCCTTCTCCTGCCGCGGTTTCAATGTCTTCGCCTATGTCGCGGAAGGTTACGGTGAACCAGGGCTGCTTGTGCAGGCCGTCGTCGCCGAGCGTTGCGGCGAGCGCCGTTGTGGTCAGGGCCGCCAAGAGCTCGACTGCCAGCACCAATTGTTTCCAGATACGCATGTCATTGTCCTCCCTGGACCGGAAATGGCCGGTCAGCCGATTTGTGAGAAAACCGGGAAAGTTTCGAGCAGCCAGAAGGCGATTGCCGACATTTGCCCGGTGATGAACAGCAGGCCGGTGAGCACCAGGAGGCCGCCCATGATCTTTTCCACCGTGCCCATGTGTTTGCGGAAACGTCCGGCCAGTTTCAGGAACCTGCTGGCAAACGCTGCCGCCAGGATGAAAGGCAGACCGATGCCGAGTGCATAGACCGCAAGCAGCCCGGCGCCGTGCCAGGTGGTGTCCGACGATCCGGCAACGAACAGGATTGCCGCCAGAACCGGGCCGACGCACGGTGTCCAGCCGAACGCGAAAGCCAGGCCCATGACGAAGGCTCCAACCAGACCCGCGGGCTTGCGTTCGACATGAATGCGGGCTTCGCGGAACAGGAGCCCGATGCGAAAGACACCGAGAAAATGCAGGCCCATGACGATGATGATCGCGCCTGCAACATAAGACAGGATATCGTAGTAGCGGGCGATCGACTGGCCGATGACGCTGGCCGTTGCACCGAGGGCGACAAAGACGAGCGAAAAGCCGAGCACGAAGGCGATCGCCGCCAGAATCACCCGGCGACCCGTTTCGGCCGTGGCCGTGTCGCCCTTCAGTTCATCGACGCTGACACCGGCCAGATAACACAGGTAGGGCGGCACAATCGGCAAGACACAAGGCGAAATGAATGAAAGCAGACCTGCCAGAAAGGCAGCGCCCAGAGAAACATCGAGCATTCATTTCCTCCCAGAGAAACTCGATCTTCGGTTGCTTTAAAATATTCAAAAGTTCCTATATATTGCAATGGAAGAAATGTGGAGACTGCAAAATGTCCGTCGCGACACGTGCGATGACCCTTGCCGGAGTGTTGGTTTCCGGCCTGTTTCAGGCATTGCCTGCCTGGAGTGCCGAGCTGGTCATGCTTGAGCAGCCGGGGTGTGTCTGGTGCAAGCGCTGGAACGAGGAAATCGGCATCGCCTATCCGAAGACGTCGGAAGGCCGGCAAGCGCCGTTGCGCCGCGTCGATATTACCGACGCCTGGCCGCAGGACCTGGCCGGCATACCGAAAGAGCGGATGACGCCAACCTTCATTCTGGTGGCCGACGGCGTTGAAATCGACCGTCTGCGCGGCTATCCGGGAGAGCACTTCTTCTGGCCGCTGCTGACCGATATGTTGGGAAAGCTTCCGGACACGAGCAAGTGATGCTGTTGATCCGGTGCTGAAGTTGAGGCATGAATCTGAAAAGCGGTTTTGTGCGCTGCAATGGCAATGCTGAAAAGGGTGTGGGTTCCGGATGATACTGCCGGCCTTTGACAAGAACCTGGATGCGAAGGACCTCGACCTGCTGATGGAGCAGGCGCGGAAGGCGAGCGATCTGCTCAAGGCCCTTTCGCACGAAGTGCGCCTTGTCATCCTGTGTCTGCTGTCTGAAGGCGAAAAGTCGGTTTCCGAGCTCGAAGAGATCCTGACAATGCCGCAGGCCGCGGTTTCCCAGCAGCTTGCACGGCTTCGCCTGGAAGGCCTTGTGCAGTCGCGGCGCGACGGGCGCATGATCTACTACAGCCTCATGAACGATGAGGTCAGTTCGATCATTTCGAGCCTCTACGAGCTGTTCTGCAAGGACGTGCGTGCACCTGAAAAATAAACGCAGGTAGCGCAACATAAGGGCGTGCGATGCAGCAACGAGTTCGATTGCTGCAAATTTCGCTGCCTGCTACGGTTTGAATAATCGCCGAAAGAGCGAGTACGGGAAACGCGGCCGGAATAACCGGCGGAGGGTAGGACGCGCATGGTCAATCTCGATCCGGCGGTGCTGACACCGCTTCTCGGTGTGCTCGCGGGGTGCGTGCTGGGGTTCGTTGCCAGGTCAAACCATTTCTGTACGCTGTCGGCTCTGGAACGGCACTGGTACGCGGGCGACAGCAGCGCGCTCAGGACATGGGTGCTTGCTTCCGTATCCGCACTGATCGGCACACAGCTGCTCGTGGCCTTCGGCATGGCCGACACGGCTGCGTCCTTTTACCTGTCACCGGAATTTGCCTGGACGGGCGCCATTCTGGGCGGCTTCATGTTCGGCATCGGCATGGCGCTTGTCGGCACCTGCGGTTTCGGTGCCGTTCTGCGTCTGGGTGGCGGCAGCCTCCGGGCGCTTGTGGTGCTGACGGTCATCGGCCTGTCGGCACTGGCCGCCCAAAGGGGCATCGTCGGCATCGTGCGGGTGCCGATCGTCGATGATCTTGCCGTTTCCTTCACCGCAAGCGGCAGCCAGTCCATGGGCGACATTGTCTCGACCCTGTTGGGCATGAAGCTGCAGGGTGTGGTTGCCATCGTGCTCGCTTTGGCCGGTCTGATCTGGATCTTCAAATCGGCGTCCTATCGCCGGCAATGGAGCAAGATAGGAACCGGTGTTGTCATCGGCAGCGTGATCGCCTTCGGCTGGTGGGCGACGACCTTTCTCGCGGGGCGCTCCTTCGATCCGATCCAGATCGAGGCCGGATCCTTCGTGGTGCCGGTCGGTGACACCATCATGCAGCTGATCACCTACACGGGGACCCTGCCGGATTACGGCGTAGGTCTGATTGCCGGCACGCTGGTCGGCGCCGTGGTCGCGGCCATGTGGAAACGGGATATCCGCTGGGAAGCGTGCGACGATGCACGCGAACTCGGCCGCCATCTTCTGGGTGGCACCCTGATGGGTGTCGGCGGGGTGTTCTCCATGGGCTGCACGGTGGGGCAGGGCATAACCGGCTTTTCCACGCTGGCGATTTCTGCGCCCATCGTGATGGTATCCATGGCGCTCGGTGCGCGGGTCGGGCTTGCCTGGCTTGTGGAAGGCAACGTCCTTGCCGCCTTCCAGCGCAACCAGGGTAGTGCCCATCACTCGGCGGCGGAGTGAAACCCGGCACCTTTCATTCGGCAGTTCAGGCTGCGACGAAACTGTAGGCATCGCCGGTGCGTTCCACGTGCCCTCCACCGGGGTGGGGGAAGTGGTACCCGATGACGCGGGAGCCATCTTGCGCCAGGCGGTCGAGCAGTGCCTTGCGGGTGGCAATGCCCATATCGCGGTCCTGATCGGAGCCGGAAGCCCAGCCGGGTTTTTCGAAAGAAATCACCGTGTTGGAAATTGCGTCGCCCACCACCAGCAGGCTCTCGGATCCGCCGTGCAGCATGTAGGACATGTGCCCCGGAGTGTGGCCCGCCGTGTCGACCGCCTCAACGCCTGGAAGCACTTCCTGGCCCGGCTTGATCATGTTCACCCGGTCTTCGATCACGTCGAAACGCGCCTGTGCCCCGACCACGAAACTCTTGCGCTCCTCCGGCGTCTTGGCCAGCGTATCGTCGGCGCGCCAGTAGTCCCATTCGGCCTGTGGCATCCAGATCTGCGCTTCCGGGTAAAGCGGATCGTCGAAATCGTCCAGGATGCCCCAAAGGTGGTCCGGGTGGGCGTGGGTGAAGACAATGTCGGTGATGCCCGACGGATCGATACCGGCTTCCGCCAGGTGGCCTGGCAACTCACCTGCCGTCGACTGGAAATTGGCGCCTGATCCGACGTCGAAGAGGACTGTGCGGTCGCCGGTCCGGAGCAATGTGATGTTGCAATCCGGCGTCAGAGCGTCCGTGGCAAGGCCATGGGGTTTCAGCAGCGCCGCGATCTCTTCTTCGCTTTGCTCTGGCAAAATGAAGTTCATCGGCAGGGTCAGATGACCGTCGGAAAAGACAGTGATGTCGTGTGCGCCGAGGGTCAGGTTCGCGGTTGCGAAGGCAGGCGTTATCCGGCTGGCAAAACCCGCGGTCGCAAACGCGAGGCCTCCGGCAAGAACGTTGCGTCTCGTCAGATCTTTCCGAAATTGCCGGGACATGGCATCCTCCACATATTCAAACTTTTGAATTTATCTATGTTTCATTGAGAGAGGTCAATGCCCGTTGAAGCGAAAGGGCACCAAGCTGGTGGCAATCGAGGACGCAGTGTGCCCGGGAGAGGCCCATGGACCTGACATTTCTTCTGGACGAAATTTCCGAGCCCTGGTTGCTGGCAATCGGCGGGCTGGTTGTCGGCGTCCTTTTTGGCGCCTTTGCCCAGCAAAGCCGCTTTTGCTTGCGCGCTGCCAGCCTGGAATTCTCTCGCGGTGCGCCGAAGGACCGGTTGCCGGTCTGGCTCCTGACCTTTTCCGCAGCGGTTCTGTGCACGCAAGTGTTGATCCACCTGGGCGAAGTGCAGGCAAATGAAGCCCGCCAGTTGGCATCGCCGCAAAGCCTCTCCGGAGCTTTGCTGGGCGGGTTGATGTTCGGCACCGGCATGGTGCTGGCGCGCGGATGCGCAAGCCGTCTGCTGGTGCTTTCGGCCACCGGCAATCTGCGGGCATTATTGTCCGGGCTTGTCTTTGCCGTCGTCGCCCAGGCGAGCCTGCGTGGCCTGTTGAAACCGGTGCGCGAATGGTTTGCAGGTCTTTGGACGACAGGGGATATCGGCGGCAACAATCTGACCGAGATGCTGGGATTGAGCACATCCGTGACGCTTGGCTTCACGGCGCTCTGGCTGGTGGCGGGGCTTGTCTTTGCCTGGCGGTCGAGGGTGAAGGTCTGGCAACTGGTGGCGGCAGCGGGCGCGGGGCTGGCAATTCCCTTGGCCTGGTGGTTCACATCCGCCATGGCACGGCAGGCTTTCGACCCCGTGCAGGTGGAAGGTGTAACCTTCACCGGACCGTCCGCCGATGCCCTGATGCTGGTTCTGTCACCACCGGGCGATCTGCTTGATTTCGATGTCGGCTTGGTGCCCGGCGTCTTTCTGGGCTCGTTCCTGGCGGCCTTCGTGACGCGGGAACTCGCCCTGCAGGGGTTCGAAGGCGGCAAGTCGATGGCGCGCTACCTCACCGGAGCAACGCTCATGGGGTTCGGCGGCATGCTTGCCGGCGGCTGTGCCGTCGGGGCCGGTATCACAGGAGCTTCCATCTTCGCGCTGACGGCGTGGATCACCCTGACCGCCATCTGGCTGTCTGCCGGTGTTGCCGACCGCCTGCTGACAATCTATGACGCCCGGCAGCAGACAATCGGTGGGTCTCCTGCAGCAGAACAGGTGAAAACCGCGGCCTGAAGACACAACAGGAAGAGGCCTTGCCAGCCGGGAGCTGACGGGTTCAAGGCCCTTATCGGCCTATCATGGTTTCTTCTGTTGCCGGACGGGTGAACTGGTCGAATTCGGAAACGAAGCGGGCACTTATCCAGCCGCCGGTGGACAGTTGATACCAGACACCTTGCGGCCCCGAGACGATACGGCAATCGGAAATCTTGACCTTGTCGCCGATCTGCACCCGGCCAACGGCTTCCGCGTCGAGAGAAGGGTTCTGGCGAACGTTGACGTCCCGCGCGATGGTGCGCTCCCACGAATTCCAGTCCGTCAGAACGGTCGGTGTTTCCTCGCCGATGTCGTAGTCGATGACATCGCTCGTCCAGTAGGCGTATTCGGTCGTCAGCGTGCCGCCGTGGCAACTGGCTGCGTCGGCAAGCAGCGCATTGGTCACTTTCGGCAGGGTATCGTCGAAAGGTCCCGGCATTGCGCACCATGTGGGGGCGTCATACCCGCCCTTCGCACAGGGTAGCGAACCGGAGGTGATGCGCATGCCGACGGTGCCGTCTTCGGAAAGTTCTACGGTGCAATAAGCAACGCCATTGTGGCTGGCGGCGATACGGCGTGACCCCAGCTGCTGGATCAGATCTTCCAGCTTGGTTTCCTGCGGGTTCGGACCAGACCCGTCAATTGCGCCGAATTCATATTCGACTTCAGATTTCCTGATTGAATTGTCTGCCTGGAAAAGCTGCGTGCACATGGCGCCAACCGTGTCCATGTAAAGGGCGCTCTTGTTGATCGGGTCGGCAATAGTGCCGGCTGAAACCGGCGTCAGGCCCATCGCGTAGGACCGAATGCCACCAGCCAGATAAAAGAAGCTGTCGGCAGTACGGTGGGACAGGGCCTCTTGCAGCAGAATGGACGGGGCAATGCCGCCCTTGATCAGCTTGACGTAGGTCTGCGTCACTTCATAGGCCAGGTTCATGGCTTCCTTGACCGCAACAAGCTGGTTGGCCTTCTCCTCCGGCAGGAACGCCATGTGGTACCCGAGTGCCGCGCCAGCTTCCAGAAAGCGGATATCGCCGCCATAAACAGCGTTGCGCGGGGTCGCTGCCAGGGTGAAGGCGAGTGCGCAGGCGGACAGGCACTCGTTACCGTTGAGAACGAAGACACCGTTGAGATCCGGGTCCTGCGAGCCAACGTTGTATTGCAGATACTGGCCGATGCGGATGCCTTCCAGAAAGCTGCCGCCGGGGCTGTCGAAGACGATAAATTTGCCCCAGGTGCCGTCGAGAGCAGCCTTCAGCTTTTCCAGATCTCCTTTTTCGATGACGCCGGAAATCAGGAATATCGTTCCCTGCAGTTCATTGACCACGCTGCCGGCAGACCCTTTGCCCGGATACAACGGCTTCAATTGTGCCAATCGCGGTGCGAGATCGGGCCGCTGTGTAATCTCGGCGGCAGAAAGCTGCGAAACCGAGAAAACCAGCGAAAGACAGAAAACGATGGATTTGAGCAACATGGGTACCGTCGACTGCTGAGTGAAGCGGGCGCCGGCCGCCTCGATGATTTTTGCCAAACGAGGTCCGGGAAAGTGCCCGTTTGCGACGCGTGAAAGTGAACTTGGAGGCCTGCTTGAGCCAGCCTGCAAGGGATTACTGCCGGATTTCATAATCCTGATAACCGGCCGCCCAACGGGCGCTACGATTGGCGTTGTCCGCGGTCCAGACCTTGTTGAGGCGGCCGGAAAGTTCCTTCATGAAATCGATCTTGTCACCGATCGGCTCGAATTCGCCGTTGGCAGCAAGAAGGTTTTCCAGATCAACCGGATCCTCGGTCACGATCGCCAGCAGCTTGCCCTTGCCCGCCGGTGCCTCTGCCTCGAAGCTGAAGCCGTAGGACGGGTCGGGAACCGTGAGCGCGGAGTTGGCACGGATGCGACCGGTCTTGCCGGCGGAGCGATCCTCATCGGTCGGGAACAGCAGCACCAGATCGTCTTCGACGGTCAGGTCGAAAAGGGTCAGGTAGCCATCGACCCCGCTGGTGAGCTGGAATTGCACCTCGTCACCGATCTGGTGTACGGAGCCGGGCAGGATGGAGACCTTGATTTCCTGCGAGGATTGCTCCGGAAGCACGTCGGAAACATCGTCGGCGGTATTTCCGGTTACCGTCTGGACAGGGCCTTCGGCCGATGCCGGTTGCAGAATGAAGGCTTCGTTGCGCGGTGACATGTTCGGCGTGAACTGAAGATCACGGCAATCCTCCACGCGCTGGCACCATTGCTCGGTCCGCGGACGCAGATAGTTCAGAAGTTCCGCGGTGGTGACACGGCCATTGCCGTTGAGGTCGGCCTCGCGCGTGCGCAGGCCCCGGATCAGGTTCAGGGTAAAGATGCCCGAGCCGTTGGTTTCCCAGGCGAGCTGGTGAGGCAAGGCAGCGGACAGGGTCAGATGCACGTTGGTTTCGCGTGCCAGAGGCTCTTCGTCACGCACCACCGGCAGGGACCTGGAAACGCCCGAGAACGGCAGGTAACGCGCTTTCGCATCAAGACCCTTGGAAACAAGATCCGGCACGACATCGCGGTTGACCGTACCTGAATGACAGGAATCGGCGATCAGGATCACTTCGCGGCCCTTCAGCGTGGACAGCGCCGAAGCGATCTCGTCGTCGGTGAGCATATCCTCGGCCCTTGCACCCCTGCGGCCGTAATCGGTCGGGACGAAGGTTTCATCGAGGCCGTCCTCTTCGTCGCCATTGCGATCGGGAACCTGGGAGCCGTGACCGGAATAATAAATGATGACGCGGTCACCCGGCCGCGTTTCACTGGCGAGCCAACCGGTGATGGAGCCCAGAATGTTGTTCTTGGCTGCGCCTTCTTCCACCAGGATGCGGACATCGGAGGATGCAAAGCCCCAGTCGCCCTTGAGGAAATCCGCCATCTGGCGCACGTCGTTCGCAGGGCCTGAAAGCTGCGCGTCCGGTTCCAGATAGGGGTAGACGCCGGCGCCGATCAGCAATGCCTTTTGCGCGGCATGAACCGTGCCGGCGGACAGGCACAGGCACATGGTTGCCGCGAAGGCCTTGAGGTATCCGGTTTTCACTGAAGGTCTCCCTTTGCGCGCGTATAAAGCCCGACCCAGTCCAGGCCGAAGGACTGGCCGTCGAGCGTGTGGCCGATTTCCTTCGCCAGGGCGGCGAGATCATTGTTTTGTTGAGCGTCCTGAACCGCATCCACGAGATCGGGCATGGGGGACGGTGTGGTGATGGCGATGAGATGGTCGGCGCCGAAAGGCGGGATCACCGCGGATCGGAAGCTGTCAGTACGGCCAGGCCGGAGCTTGCCTGCAGCCAGACCGCGCTTGCCTCTGCGAACGGGGCCGACCAGTTGAACTGCCCCGTTTGAAGCGAGGTTGAACAGGACCACATTTTCGTTGCCGGACGAGCGGATCGAGAATGTCACCTGCTCACCTTCGACATAGGTCCGGCTGCCGTCGGAGAGATCCAGTTCCGGACCTTCAGTTTCGGCAAAGCCGATCAGGAAGGCAAGGAAACGCCATTTGTCGACGGTTGCCTGCAGGGCCTCGGCGGAAGGTGGCGCGGGAAACGAGGCGATCACGTCGCCGGTCTTGTAGACCAGTGAAGAGCCGTCACCGTCGTAAATCAGATCGGCCTCTGCCTTGCTGTCGACCTTGCGGATGCCTGACAGGGCGGGAATTGTCTCGCCGGGGGTGGTGTAGAGCGTCAGTTCCGGTAGTCCGGCGCTCGGGGCAGGCGTACCGGCAGCATCATGCAGCAGGATTTCCAGGTCTCTGGATCCGGCATTGACCTCCGGCCGTTGCCGCCGTTCGGTATGGCGCTTGACCGAGCTGTTGACGTAACGCTTCAGCTCGGCCGTGTTCAAAACGCTGTTGCTGTCACCGTCCGCTTCACCCTCAAGAGCGCGGGAAAAGGCATAGGAGAGCGCACCGCGCAGCTCTTCGCCGATCCGCACTTCCTGGGTGACCTTGTTGCGGTCCTGGGCATAAAGCCAGATGACATTTTGAAGTGCATCTTCCTCAACTTCGCCAAGTTGCCTGACCCGGTCGGCGATCCGGTCCGAGGATTTGTCGACCCGAACATCGGCAACGCGCACATTTACTTCGGCGCGGAAATCGGCTGCCCGGGCCATATCGCCTGCAAAACAGCTGTCGGCGACGAAGACGACGGTTGCTTCCTCTTCTTCGGCCAGCAGATGGCCGACCTCGTTGTCGATGATGCGCTCGTTGACACCCGGGCCGGTTTCGTCGAAGCCCGCCAGCAGGAACATGTTGTCGAGTTCTTCGTGCCCGGGAAGGATCGCTTCCTGCCGGGCACCGTGACCGGCATAATGAAACACCAGCGTATCCCCCGGGCCGGCAAGTTCCGTCAGCTCCCGCCACGAGGCAAAGACGTTGTCCCGTGTGGCGTCGGCATCGGTCAGCAGGATGACCTTGCTGGCCTCCAGCTTTTCCAGTGTTCCGGCAACATCTCTCGCGTCATTGACAGCGCCCTTGAGGTCGGTGATGTGCTGATAGTCGTCAATGCCGATGACGAGGCCGTAGAGATTGCCGGCAAATGCGGGAAGCGGCGCGGCAAGGCCTGCTGCAAGCATGAGGGCAGGGGCAAATCCCGGCACCCGCTTTTTCAGGAAAGCCGCGGAAGCCGGCAGAATGGATCTGGTCATGCGGGCCGCCTATTTCTGGACGAATTCAACGCGCCGGTGCGCCTGGTTGCGCACGTCCTCGGTGTAGAGGGATGGATCGTCGAACTGGAACGGCTGGCTTTCACCCATGCCAAGCACCTCGATGGAGCCGGAGTATCCCGCTGCCAGCAAGGCGCTACGTACGGCCTCGGCACGCTTCATGGACAGTTGCATGTTGTAGGCATCAGAGCCGACCGGATCGGTATGGCCGACGACCTGGATGTCCGGGGACCCCTGCTTTTCCAGGGCCTCCTGCACGTCTTCAAAGCTGGTCCGGCCGGCTTTGGTCATGACATCCTGATCGTAGACGAACTGGATCGGAACCAGGGTCTTCTTGCGTTTGTAGCCGCGCGTGGAAAAGCTGTATTGCGAGATCGACTGTCCGCTGCGGGTGACCGGGATCTTGATGTCTCCCGGTTCCTCTGAAATCTGGGCAACGACCACCGCCAGCTCATCCAGGCGGTCGCGCAGCCGGGCGATCATGGCATGTGCCGGTTCTGCAGGGGTCAGCTCGGTGTCATCCACCAGGCCAAGGGCTTCCTGATAGGCGCGGAACGCGGGCAGGGTTTGCTGCTGCTTGCGCAGAATTTCTCCGAGCAGATAGGAAATACGCCAGTGGCTGCCGAATTCCTGAAGGTCGGCCAGGTCCTGTTTCAGGGTTTCAAGGTTGCCGGTATAGCCTTCAAGATCCTGAAACGGCGCGATGACGTCGAGCCGGGCATCGATGATTTCCTTGCCGAAGCCTTCCACCACCATGCCGTCGCAATCGCTGTCATTGAAGGCCTGGTCGTAGATCCTGACGCGGTCTTCGTGACCGGCGCTCAGCGGCATCGCAAGCCAGTCCTTCTGAATGCTCTCGCATGAAACGAGTTGTGCTGAAGCGTCAGTGGTCAGGAGGGGCAGGGCGATGACGGCGGAGACGGCAAGGCCCGCCAGATGCATAAGGCGGGCAGGTAAAACAGTTCGGATAAGCGGCATGCTGGAAAGTCTCTCCAACTCTTGCATGATAAATTATAAAATAGGTCGGTCTGGCGGGTGTTTGCAGCGAAAGGTTGAGGGGCGGTTGTTTCCAGGCTCGCAGACGTTGCAACTGACGCACCGGTGTAAAATCCCGGTTGCTTCTCCGTTCCTTATTGCGTTTCAATCTGTTCGCAAGACAACATCACGCAGGGTCGCTTGAGTCAATTGTCAGAGCGTCATGAGGTATTTCAAATTGATGATTTCTAAGGATGAGGTTGCAGTCGTGCCGGGCGGTCAAATGTCGAGATGTGTCAGGCTTCTGACGGGGTTCTGCTGTCTTTTTCTGATGGCCGCAGGTCTGGCGCAGGCAGAGGAAAACCGCTTTGCGCTTGTTATCGGTAATTCGTCCTACGAGAAGATCGGCCGGCTCGGAAACCCGGGACGGGATGCGGATCTTGTCGCCAAGTCGCTGGAAGCGGTCGGATTCGAAGTTTCGGTTCATTTCGACCTTGATGAGGACGGTCTTGGCAAGGTCCTGGACGATCTTGCCGATCGTGCTCCGGACCTGGATGTGGCGGTGCTCTATTTCGCAGGCCATGGCATTCAGAAGGATGGTGAGAATTTTCTGATACCCGTGGATGCGCAACTGAAATCTGCGACCTCGATCGAACGGGAAACGGTCAGCCTGCGTTCGTTCATGGAGGTGATGGAAGAGGTGCCGATCAGTCTCCTGTTCCTTGACGCCTGCCGCAACAACCCCTTTGCCGAACATCTGTTGTCGCAGTCCTCCTCCGACGGGCGGTCCGCCGGGATCACCCGCGGGCTTGCTCCTATCCGCACCGTTGGCGACATGCTGGTTACTTTCGCCACCCTGCCGAATTCCGTTGCAAAGGATGGTGCCGGACAGAATTCGCCTTTCGCCAAGGCTCTGGCCCGCCACGTTTCCACACCGGATGCTGAAGTCTCCGTCTTGATGAAGCGGGTGACGCGTGACGTGATGGCCGAGACCGACGGCGAGCAGCGGCCGCAGCAGCTGTCTCAGATGCAGACGGAATTCTATTTCAAGCGCACCAACGCAGCCGCTCCGGAGACAGATGATCAGCAGACCTTGCTGGCGGTCTATCCCGGTTCGGTCAGTGCCGGCGAGGAAGTCTCGGTTCTGGCGGATGTGCCGCAGCAGTGCGCACCGGATTTCTTTAATATAACGCCGTCAAACCGGGTGACGCCGATCCCGACTTCGTACTTCAAGACGGTTGAACTCGGCGGCGGCAAGATCCGGTACGAAATCTCGCCCGGCTCGCGCTATGGCCTTGTCGTGGAAGAAGCGGACGAGAAGGGGGCGAACCGTATCGGCTTCTTCTGCTCAATGGGACCCGCTCTTTCCGATCAGCAGAAGAAGGAAGTGCTCAGGCGGATCAACGGACAGCTCGCGCAAAACGAGATGTCCGGGACCATCGGGTCCGACGCGGAACGGGTTGCCTATCATTTTGCCGAGTTCAAGATCAACTGACGCAGGAGAAGAGGCGGGTCGCTTTCAACGAAGATGCGCCCGCGCTCTGAGACCGAAAGGCCTGTGCATCCCCGAGTCCAGCCCGCGCTTCGATTGGCCGGGAGGACGTCGGGGAGGCGACTGTGTAGGCAGGTCCTCTTGTGAGGATCAGTTGACCGGCAGCAGGACCAGCTGGACGCGGCGGTTCTGTTCGCCGTAGGGATCGCTCTGGTCCTTCAGTCTGGAGGCGCCCATTCCGCTTGCCAGAACACGCTGCTCTGAAAGCCCGCCCCAGGCTGCAACGAAACCTGCGACCGTCTGGGCGCGCTGTTGCGAGAGGGCAAGATTGTACTGTGCGCTGCCCTTTGCATCCGTGTGGCCAAGCAGCAGGAAGCGATAGTTCTTGAACTTGTCCTGGCTCAGAATGCGCGAGAGTTCGGTAATCTTCGCGGCCTGGTCCGGACGCAGCGACGCCGAGTTGTAGTCGAACAGGATTTCCATGTCGATCGTCGGCAGTGGTGCCGATGACGCGGTTTCCGAAGAGCCGCCGACTGGTGGCGGGGTGGAGGCAGCACCTTCTCGATCGACAAGCTTGAGATTCACTACATCGTCCATCGAGAGGGCGGTGTTTGACTTGAATTCCGAGTTGCTGCAGGCGGCCTGATCAAGCAGGCATTTTTCCATGTCGGTCTCCGCCGGGGCACTGGCGTCACGCGAGGCGGAAGTTGCGGGTTTGGTGTCGCCGCCAAGATCGAAATCCTCAAGCGTGATAGTGCTTTGCGCCGCGGCAGGCAGAGCCAGGGAAATAAAAATCAAAAGAAATGCAAAAGGCTTCATGGCAATATCCCGAACCGTTACGTGGTCGTTTCTCGGATTGATCCGCTTCTACCATACGGTTGGCAAAAAATGAAAGTGGCCACTGCGTCAGTTGGGTATTTGACGCTGTCCCATCATCCCTGCCACATTTGCGGCCTTACAAAATCAAATTGCAGACAACTGGATTGAATGAGGGGCTGATCATGTTGCGAAACGCTGTAGCGGCGGTGGCGGGAAAAGGCTTTGCCCGAAGCGTAATACAGACGCTTGCGTCGGTGGTTGTATGTTTTCCTGCCTTTTCGGCGGCCCATGCTGCGGAAATGCGTCTTCTCGACAGCAATCCTGCAGCAGCTGCCGGTTACCAGCTTCTGGACCTTGGGACGGTGAGCGCAGAAGCCGTCGGTCACGCCAAGGGCGTTGAAGACGGCTTCACATCGAAGAGCGCCGTCAAGGACGGATCATTGCCTTATTTCGAAAACGGCATCGCGGGCGATGGCGCACATACCTATGAGACACTGCATATCGTGCCGGCCTGGGGTGGGCTAAAGACGGGCAAGGTCATTTCCATCGAGGGACAGATCCAGAAGGGGGACCTCGATCACCTGAAGGCTCTTGTGGAACGCACCGGCTTTTCGGACTGCCTGAGACCCGGCTACTGCCCCTATAACAACGTGATTTCCCTCAACAGCCCGGGCGGCAACCTGCGCGAGGCGCTGGAAATCGGCAAATACATCGCGGAGCAGAACTTCATCACGCTGCTGCCGGAAAATGCCGTCTGCGAGTCCGCCTGTTCCCTGGTCTTTCTGGCGGGCTACACGCGATACGAGGGGTTCTTCTTTCCTCGCCGTTTTACTCATGAAACCGCCCGTCTCGGCATTCATCAGCCTTATATCCAGCTTCCTGAGGGCAACTACAGCGCGGAGCAGGTCGGGCAGGTCGTTCAGCTGATCAATCGGGGCGTCAACGAGGTTACGGACTATTTCCTCAGCACAGGTATCGGCATCGGCTTCATGCGCAACATGTACGGCACGAAACCCGGGTCAATGTATCACTTGTCCCTGGCGGAAATGGCGGCCGAAGGGATCTTCGTCGTTGGACGTCCGCAGGATCTGTCAAATCTCAGCCGCAGCCAGATGCTGTCCTATTGTTCCAGCCTGTATCAAGGGCGCTTCAACACCGTGTCGCCGGACCTGCTGGCCAATCTGCAATCGAACGAACGCACTTTCCTGACCTATGTCACCGGGCAGAATTTTGTCTGTCTGGGCGTGAAGAGCCCGAATGGCGACAGCTGGCGGTCCTACGTCTGCGATGGCAGTTCGAAATGTCTGCTCGGTGACTTCGGGCAAGTGGCGCTGTTCGAACTGGAAGCCAACGGCAAGCTTTCGGGGTTTCGAGACCGGGATGCGTCGGCCTTGATGAACATTGCCGCAGGGATCGACAATACCGAGGTTGGTCTGGCGCTGAAGGAGTACAATCACCGGGTTGCGCTGCTCTATTTTGTCGAGCTGTTCGCCGAAAACATGGGAACGTTCGAGACATCCTTCAAACGCATCCCGGCAAGCCTCGCCTTTGCCGAGGTGCCCCGGGAGTTCTGCGGTCAGGTCGATGAATATGATGCCGGTCTTGTGCGGCTGGTGCAGGCCGGTCTCAACAACAGCGGCATTGACGTGGGCACTCCGGACGGGTCGCTCGGGCCGAACACGCGCAAGGCAATCGGGCGGGCCAACAAGGATCTGCTGAACCGCTCCGAAACCGTTATCGATCCGTCTCTTCTGAAGGCGCTGGGCGTGCCCGAAGACGAAGTCCGCGGGCACGTCCTGTGTAACGGCTAGGCCTGGACAGCGCGGCGAGCCGTCAAACCTGCGATCACGCCGCGCAGTTCCGCCAGTCCGCGCATTCGCCCGATCAGGGGGTAGCCCGGGTGCGCACCGCGGTCGGCATCGCTCATCAGCTCGTGGCCATGATCTGGCCGGAAGACGATTTCGTCATCTTTCCGGCCCGCGTGTCGCCGTCTTGCTTCTTCGCCAAGAAGAACGCCGAGCAATGCAGGCATGTCGGTGTCGCCGCCAAGATGCGCTGCTTCCTCGAACGAGCCATCCGGATCTTTCGCGACATTGCGCAGATGGGCGAAATGGATCTTGCCGGCAAAGCGTTCCGCAATTGCAGGGACATCGTTCTTCGGGTTGGCGCCAAGAGAGCCCGAGCACAGCGTCAGGCCATTGGAAGGGCTGTCCACTGCCGACAGGATCCAGTCGATGTCGTCCGCATCCGAGACAATCCGCGGAAGACCGAGCAGATCCCGGGGCGGGTCATCCGGATGCACCGCCAGTTTCAGGCCAAGCTCTTCGGCAGCCGGGACCACTTCCTCCAGGAAGCGCTTGTGGTTTTGTCTGAGAGCCGCCCGGTCGAGTCCCTGATAGGGCACCAGAGCCTCACGCAGGCCGTTGGGGTCGTAACGATCATAGGCCCCGGGCAGACCCGCCATGATGGCCTGGGTCAAGCAGTCGAGGTCCGGCTGTTTTGCGGCATCAAACCAGCGTTTTGCCTCGACCAGAACCTGTTCGCAATAATCGTCTTCCGCCTTGGGTCGCTTGACCATGTAGATTTCGAAGGCCGCCATCCTGGCAGCGGAAAACCGCAGGCAGGTACCGCCACGTGCCACGGGCGCGGCCAGGTCCGTCCGGGTCCAGTCGAGCAACGGCATGAAGTTGTAGCAGATGACCTTTATGCCTTCAGCGGCCAGGTTTGCCATCGATTGCCGGTAGTTGGCGAAGAGTTCCGAAAGATCGCCTTCCCCGCGCTTGATGGCTTCGTGAACCGGCAGGCTTTCCACCACGGTCCAGTCGAAACCGGCAGCGTGGAGCCGGGTCCTGGTGTTCGCGATTGTTTCGCGAGGCCAGATCTGGCCGTAGGGAATTTCGTGCAGTGCCGTGACGATGCTGACAGCACCGGTCTGGGCGATTTCAGAAAGCGAGATGCGGTCATAGCCGCCATACCAGCGCCAACCTTCGATCATGACAGGGTTCCGATTGATTTGCCGACACCGTCAGCCTTCAAGGCAGCATAGGCGGCTGTGACGGGCGCCAGGATGGCTGCGGCGAGGCCGGGTTCGAAGACTTCGGTGACCCCCAGAAGCGCTGCCACCTTGCCGGCGTCGCCATCGCTTTCTCCGACAAGAGACTTGAGGCGATCGCTCAGCGGATCGCGCACGTCAATCGGCTTGCCTTCAAGATCGGCGCCGCCGACATAGATCATCCAGGCGGCAATCGCGAGGCAAAGGCCCGGGCAGTTTCGACCGTTCGTCAGGTTGTCGCGCACGGTGCCGAGAATGCGCTGAGGCAGTTTCTGGCTGCCGTCCATGGCGATCTGCCAGGTGCGGTGCCGGATGCCGGGATTTGCATAGCGTTCGAAAAGCGCATCCGCGTAGGCTTCCAGATCAACACCCGACGGAGCCTCGAAGGACGGAATGATTTCCTGGCGCCACAGGTTTTTCACGAACCGGGCGAACAGCGGATCTGCAACGGTTTCGGCGATCGTCTCGTGCCCCGCGAGATAGCCGAGGTAAGCCAGCGAGGAATGCGTGCCGTTGAGCATACGCAACTTCATGTGCTCGAACGCGGTGACGCTCTCAACAAGCTCGACACCTACGGCACCGAGGTCCGGCCTCGCATCCGCGCCGTAAGCCGGGACGAAATCATCTTCCACCACCCACTGGCGGAACGGCTCATGCAGCACAGGGGCTGCATCGTAGCGGCCGGTCTTGCGGGCCAGGGCGTCGATATCCTCTGGTTTTGTGGCAGGCACGATCCGGTCGACCATGGTTGACGGGAAACGGCCTTCGGTTTCGATCCACGCGGCCAGTTCCGGATCGAGCTTCTCCGCAAGATCCAGCACAATCCGGCGGACCAGGCGGCCATTGTCCGGCAGGTTGTCACAGGTGAGCACCGTGAAGGGCGGCAGGCCTGCGGCCTTCCGCCTTGCGAGCGCCCGCACGAGGTAACCCGGAGCGGAGACAGGCAGCGCGGCTTTCAGGTCGTGTGTGATGTCCGGGTGATCGGCATTCAGTCTGCCGGTTGCCGGATCGTGACAATACCCCTTTTCCGTCACGGTCAGGGTGACAATCCTGACGTCCGGATCCGCCATCGCGGCCAGCACGGCTTCCGGGTTTTCCCGTGCGACCAGCACATCCCGTATGATCTCTACCTGGCGAAGGGTTTCGCCTTCCGGGCCAAGTTCCTGCGCTGTGTAGACAAAGTCCTGCGGAGCCAGCTGGTCATGCATGCGCGGGCTTTGCAGGCTGACGCCGATAATGCCCCAGTTGTTCTGTCCGGTGCCGCCAGAAGCCTTCATGGCTTCTTCTATGTAGATCGCTCCAAAGGCCCGGAAGAATGCTCCGAGCCCCAGATGAACGATGCCGGCTTTTGCCGCCGGTGTTGTTCTGGAAAGGCGCGGCAAGTCAGCGTGCAAGCCAGCCTCCATCCACATTGAGGACAGCACCGTGAATGTATTTTGCAGCCGGTGAAGCGAGAAAGACCGCGGCTTCTCCAATGTCGCTGGCTTCACCCCAGCGGCCGGCCGGAATGCGTTCCAGGATCTGCCGGCTGCGCTCCGGGTCGTCACGCAGGGCTTCGGTGTTGTTGGTGGCGATGTAACCCGGTGCAATGGCGTTGACATTGATGCCCCGCGCCGCCCATTCGTTCGCCAGCAGCTTGGTGATGCCTGCAACGCCGTGTTTGGCCGCGGTGTAGGACGCGACCTTGATACCGCCCTGGAAGGACAGCAGCGAGGCAATGTTGACGATTGCCCCGGTCCGGCCGGCATTGAACGCGGCATTGCCGAAAGCCTGGCAGGTGAAGAAAACGGACTTCAGGTTGACGTCCATCACGTCGTCCCAGTCGGCTTCGCTGAAGCTGTCCGCCGTGCCGCGGCGGATGATGCCCGCATTGTTGACCAGGATGTCGATCTGTTCCGCATCGAACAGTGGCATCGCAGCCATCGGGTCGGACAGATCGAGGTGCACATGGCGACCCCTGGTTATCTGGGCCAGTGTTTCGTCGCAGTCGCGCCGGGCCGCGCACAGAACTTCGGCGCCTGCCTTGCTCATGGCGATGGCAATGGCCTGGCCGATGCCGGTGTTGGCGCCTGTCACCAGGGCGCGTTTGCCTTCCAGGGAAAACGGGCTCATCGCAGATCTCCCATCGCGACCATGTCCATGTCGGTGAAGTCGACATTATCGCCGGCCATGGCCCAGCAGAACGTGTAGGCCCCCGTGCCGGCGCCGCAATGGATAGACCAGGGCGGAGAGACCACGGCGTCCTCGTTGGCCATCACCAGGTGCCGGGTCTCGTCCGGCTTGCCCATGAAGTGGAACACACGCTGGTCCGGGCCAAGCTCGAAATAGAGATAGGCTTCCATGCGCCGGTCATGGACATGGGCCGGCATGGTGTTCCAGACCGAGCCGGGCGCAAACTGGGTGTAGCCCATAAGCAACTGGCAGCTTTCGGCGACTTCCGGATGCAGGAATTGCAGGATGACGCGCTCGTTGGAGGTTTCCGCCGAGCCGAGTTCCACCCGGCGCGCATCCTTGACGGTGATCAGTCTGCTTGGGCAGGCCCGGTGCGCGGGCGCCGACAGGATGTAGAAGCGGCCCGGGCCGGAGAAGGTGACGGGTCCGGAGCCCATGCCGATGTAGAGCACATCTCCCTTGCCGACCTGATAGGTCTCCCCACCCGCCTTCACTGTGCCGGCTTCCCCGATATTGAGAATGCCGAGTTCGCGGCGGTCGAGAAGGGACGGGGTGCCGGCTTCCTTCACTTCGTCCAGAACGAGTTCGCCAGTTCCGGGGACGGCGCCGCCCAGGATCAACCGGTCGTAATGGGTGTAGATCAGGTTGATCTTGCCTTCCTGGAAAAGGCCGGCGGCGTGGAAATGTTTCCGAAGACCCGTGGTGTCGAGCGTCTTGGCGGTGTCCGGGTCGATGGCGTAGCGGGTTTCAACGGTCAGCATGGCAAAAGTCCTTGGGTGCAGGCGGTGTTCAAAGAAAGTCGTCGCGGCGCGGCGTGAAAGTGTCGACCAGTGTTCCCGGTTCCAGGCACACACACCCGTGCAGGGCGTTGGAGGGGATGACGAAGCTGTCGCCGGGACTGACGTCGAAGGTCTCGCCGTCGATGGTGAAGCGGAAACGGCCGCTTTCGACATAGGTCGACTGTACGTGTGGATGATTGTGCAGCTTGCCTTCGGCGCCTTCCTGCTGGAAGCGGAAGGCGACAACCATCAGGTCGGGACTGTCGGACAGCACCTGCCGGCGGATGCCCGGATCGGCGGTCACTTCGGGAAAGGTTTTCACGAACATTGGTTTTGCCTCAATGGAACAGGGATGGCAGCCACAGCGACAGAGACGGGATGTAGGTCACCAGAAGCAATGTGAAGATGGCGGCACCGTAGAATGGCCAGATCGTCCTGATCGCATCCCAGACCGATATCCGGCCGACGGCGCAGCCGACAAAGAGCACTGTGCCGACCGGCGGCGTGCATAGGCCGATCCCGAGGTTGAGCACCAGGATGACACCGAAATGGACCGGGTCGACCCCGAAAGCGGTGGCAACCGGCAGGAAGATCGGCGTGGTGATGACGATCAGCGGCGACATGTCCATGAAGGTGCCGAGGAAGAGCAGCACAATGTTGATCATCAGCAGGATGATCAGCGGGTTCTCGGAAATGCCCTTCATGAATGCCACAAGTTCCGCAGGAATGCGCAGGAAGGCCAGCAGCCAGCCGAAGGAAGCCGCACAGCCGATGACCAGCAGAACCATGGCGGTGGTGCGCACCGCGGCTTTCGTGGCGGCGACGAATTCCGGCCAGTGCATGGTGCGGTAGGCAAGCGTGGTCACCAGCAGCGCGTAGACGGCCGCGATGCAGGAGCTTTCGGAAGCCGTGAACACACCGGAGCGCACGCCGCCGAAGATGATGCCGATCAACAGCAGGCCTGGAATGGCGTTGATGAACATCGCACCAAGAGCCGACAGGCCGGGAAAGCGTTCCGTCGGATAACCGGCACGGCGGGCAACGAACCAGGCTGTGACCATCAGGGAAACTGCGAGCAAGAGGCCCGGCAGGATGCCCGCTGTGAACAGGTCGGCGATGGAAAGACGCCCGCCAGCCGAGATCGAATAGATGATCATGTTGTGCGAGGGCGGCAGCATCAGCGCAATGATCGAGGAGACCACGGTGACGTTGACACCGTATTCGACCGAATAGCCCTTTTCCTTCATCTGCGGGATCATCAGGCCGCCGATGGCGGTTGCATCCGCCGCGGCGGAGCCGGAGATGCCGCCGAAGAGCACGGAGGCGGTGATGTTTACCTGACCGAGACCGCCGCGCATATGCCCGACCACGGCCCCGGCGAGCGCCACCAGCCTTCGGGCAATGTCGCCGCGCACCATCAGTTCGCCGGCAAAAATGAAGAAGGGGATCGCCATCAGTGCGAAAACGGAGACACCCGAGTTCAGACGCTGGAAGACGACGACGGGCGGCAGGCCCATGTAGAGCACGGTGGCCAGTGACGCTGCGCCCAGGCAGAAGGCAACGGGTGTGCCAATCAGGAGCAGAACCGTGAAAGTGCCGAAGAGGATAACGGGTTCCATATCAAGCAGCCTCTTCGATGGGATCTTCGCCGAAGCGTGCGGTCGGCAGACCGGCTGCGCGACGCATCAGGCGTTCGATGGAAAAGAGAAAAACCAGGCAACCGCCGCCAACGAGCGGCAGGAAATCAACCGCGCCTGAAACGCCGAGCGACGGCAGTTTTACGTCCCAGGCCGACAGCGCCAGTTCCGCGCCGTACCAGGCCATGCCCGCGCCAAAGGCGGCGACCACGGCATCGGAGATGCTGTAAAGCACCAGTTTGGCTCCCTGCGGCAGAAAGTAGAGCAGGACGTCAAAGCTGAGATGGTAACCTTCACGGATGCCGACGGCGGCACCCAGGAAGATGAACCAGCCCATCAGGATGACGGAAGCAGGTTCCGACCAGACGAGGCTGTCGTTCATGACGTAGCGCATGAAGACCTGCGCCGTGATGAACACGGTCATGAGAATGAGGCCGCCTCCGGCAAGCCAGAGCGCTGCCGTGGAGACATGGCGCAACATCTGCGCGGTGAACTTGAGATGAGGCTGCACGTCGAGATCCTGAAGCAGGGGGCCGGGTCAAGGCGGATCCTGAAAAACGGCCAGCAGCCAGCCGGGCCGTTCCGCGGTCGATGGACCGCGAAACAGCTTTGCCGGCTGCGGGCTTGCGAAGATCAGTCGGTCGCGCGGATGCGGGCGACGAGATCCTTCAGATTTTCGGAGGTCACGTGCTTCTCGTAGACGCTGTCCATGGCTGCCATGAACGGCTCCTTGTCGATTTCCGTGACGACTTCGACACCGGCAGCGCGGACTTTTTCTTCAGACGCTTTTTCGCGGGCCTGCCACTGTTCGCGCATGAAGGGGACCGAGTCCTTTGCAGCCTGGCGGACGGCTGCCTGGTCTTCCGGAGACAGATTGTCCCAGGACTTCTTCGACATCACCAGCACTTCCGGCACGATCAGGTGTTCGTCCAGAGTGTAGTAGCCGGCAACTTCGAAGTGACCGGAAGATTCGTAGGACGGCCAGTTGTTTTCCGCACCGTCGATAACGCCGGTCTGGATGGACGAATAGACTTCGCCATAGGGCATCGGCGTCGCGTTGGCACCGAGCGCCGACATCATGTCGACGAAGATGTCGGACTGCATGACGCGAACCTTCATGCCTTCAAGATCTTCAATCGATTTGATCGGTTTGACCTTGTTGTAGAAGCTGCGCGACCCGCCGTCGTAAAAGGCAAGGCCGACATAGCCGTGCGGTTCGAACGCCGCCAGGATCTCGTCACCAATCGGACCGTCCATCACTGTGTGCATGTGATCGACGCCCTTGAAGATGTAAGGCAGCGAGACAACCTTGGTTTCCTCGACCAGGTTGTTGAACGGGCCCATGGAGACGCGGTTCAGGTCGATGACGCCGAACTTGGTCTGTTCGATGGTGTCCTTTTCCTCGCCAAGCTGCGCGGAATGGAACACTTCGACACAGATGCGGCCGTCAGTGCGCTCTTCCAGCAGCTTGCCCATCTGCTTGACGGCCTCCACCGTCGGATAGCCGTCCGGATGAGTGTCGGACGATTTCAGTGTCACTTCGCATGCAAGCGATGCGGATGTGAGCGCGGCGGTGGCCAGAAGCGATGCCGCAAGGGTCTTCAATACTTTCATAGTCTCCTCCCGAAATTGGCTCGTCAGAGCCGATAGGCCTGCTTGGCAAGCCTGTAAGTGAGGTCGTGAGCGACCTCATATGCCTCGTCCTCGTCCAGCCTCCCGGATGTCACGAGCGATGCGAGGTAAGCGCAATCGACACGGCGGGCCACATCGTGGCGGGCCGGAATCGAGCAGAAGGCGCGGGTGTCGTCGTTGAAACCGACTGTGTTGTAGAAACCCGCAGTTTCCGTGGTCAGTTCCCGGTAGCGGCGCATGCCTTCCGGGCTGTCGTAGAACCACCAGGCCGGACCGAGCTTGAGCGTCGGATAGACGCCGGCAAGCGGGGCCAATTCACGAGAATAGGCCGTTTCGTCCAGCGTGAAGAGAATGATCGAAAGGTCCTTTTCCAGACCGACCGCGTCCAGCAGCGGCTTGAGCGCCTTGACGTAGCTGGTCTGGGTTGGGATGTCGAAACCCTTGTCCCGGCCATGAGCTGCCATGATGCCGGACGAATGATTGCGGTAGCTGCCCGGATGAATCTGCAGAACCAGCCCGTCCTCGAGGCTCATTCGTGCCATTTCCGTCAGCATATGGCCGCGGAATGCGTCGGCTTCCTCTGGTGAGCAATTGCCTTTCAGGGCCTTCTGGAACAGGGCTTCAGCATCCGCAGCCGACAGGTTCTCGGTGCGTGCGGTGGCGTGACCATGATCGGACGACGTTGCACCGAAGGACTTGAAATAGGCCCGGCGCACCCGGTGGGCATTGAGGTAGCCCTGCCAGCTGGTGGTGTCTTCACCGGCGAGCTCGCCGAATTTTTCGACGTTGGCGCTAAATCCCTCGAACTCCGGGTCGACAACCGCATCGGGGCGATAAGCCGTGACGACCCGCCCTTTCCAGCCGCTGTCCCGGATCTGTCGGTGCCATTTCAGGTCGTCCAGCGGTGATTCCGTGGTTGCGATCACCTCGATGTTGAAGCGCTCGAACAGCGCACGAGGCCGGAATTCCGGGCGGCTCAGGCAATCGGCAATGTGGTCGTAGGCTTCATCCGCGGTTTGGGCGGAGATCCGTTTGGTCCAGCCGAAGACTTCCTGGAAGGAATGCTCCAGCCACATGCGTGAAGGTGTGGCCCGAAAAAGATGGAAGTTCTCGGCAAAGGTTCGCCAGATCTTGCGGCTGTCGGTCTCGCTCAAGCCGCCGTCGATGCGCGGTACACCCAGTTGGCTGAGGTCGATCCCTTGCGAGAACAGCATGCGGAAGACGTAGTGATCGGGAACGATGAACAGTTGCGCCGGATCGGGGAAAGCTTCGTTTTCGGCGTACCAGCGCGGATCCGTGTGCCCGTGCGGGCTGACGATCGGCAGATCCTTGACGGTGGCATAAAGCTCCGTCGCGATCTTGCGCGAGGTCGCATCGGCGGGAAACAGGCGGTGCGGGTCAAGGCCCTGTTCCGAAATATCCGGTGCATCCGCTCTTTCCAGTGACATTCGTTTCTCCCGTGGCGCCTTTGGGCAGGCTGATGTTGCTACTAGTAAACTGATATGCTAGTTGAGTAGACGAGTCAACGGAGACAACGCTGATGTCAGAAAGTAGCGCCCTGAAGGTGCTCGAGCCGATCAAGATCCCGACCGTCGCAGATACGGTGTTCGAGGAATTGCACCAGCAGATCCTGTCACTGGACCTGGCGCCGGGCACGCGCATGTCGGAAGCGGAAGTGGCCAAGGCCTTCGGCGTGTCTCGCCAACCCGTGCGCGATGCCTTCTACCGGCTGTCGCAACTCGGGTTCCTTTTGATCCGGCCCCAACGGGCAACGGTTATCTCCAAGATCTCGGAAGTTGCGGTGCTAAAGGCCAAGTTCGTGCGGACGGCACTGGAAGTTGCCTGCATGCGAGCCGCCATCGAAGTGATCACGGACGCACAGATCGACGATCTGGACGAGCTGCTTGCACAGCAGCAGGCGGCGGTGGATGCGAATGAACGCCAGTTGTTTCACACGCTTGACGATACGTTTCACCGGAGGATCTGTGAAATCTCGGGCCACGACTATGTCTGGGCGCTGATCCGCGAGCAGAAAGCGCATATGGACCGGGTGCGGTTCCTGTCGCTGGCGTCCGGCGCGCAAGTCGCACTGGACGATCATTTCCGTATCATGTCGGCCATTCGCAGGCGGGACGGAAAACTGGCCGAATCCATGCTGACCGAACACCTGGGCCGGATTGCCACCATTCTCGGCCGCATCCGCGCCGAGAACCTGGACCATTTCGAGGAATGAGTATGCCGATGCGGTTTCTCGCCATCGGCGAATGCATGGTCGAGTTTTCACCGACACCGTCAGGAACCTACGCCGTCGGCTTTGCCGGCGATACGTTCAACACGGCCTGGTACGCGCGCCAGCTGACGGACACCGAAAAGCTGGATGTCGGGTACCTGAGTGCTGTCGGCGATGACGCACTTTCCGGACAACTGACGGATTTCATCGAAGCTGCAGGAATCAGGCCCTTGATGGCCAGGGTGCCAGGTGCAGCGCCGGGCATGTACATGATCTTCCTCAGCGAAGGCGAACGAAGCTTTCAGTACTGGCGCTCGCAGTCCGCGGCCCGGCATCTTGCCGACGATCTCACAGCACTGGAGACAGCCGGGGAAGGAGACCTGCTCTATTTTTCCGGTATCACAGTGGCCATTCTTGCCGAAGCAGCCCGGGACCGGCTGCTAGCCGCCCTGCAGGCGGCTGCCGGGCGCGGCGCGGAAATCGTCTTCGACCCTAACCTGCGGCCGCGCCTGTGGCCGGCCAGTGACGAAATGTGCCGCTGGACGATGAAGGCGGCCAGTGTCGCCGGCATCGTGCTGCCGTCGTTTGAAGATGAAGCCAGCCATTTCAAGGATACCGACGAAGCGGCAACCGCGGCGCGCTATCTCGCCAATGGGGCGAGGCTGGTCGTGGTCAAGAACGGGGCGGGGCCGATCCTTGTGCGCGGGGCCGATGGCGACAGTTTTCAGTATCAGCCGGAACCGGCAAGCACGGTCGTCGATACGACGGCAGCAGGCGACAGTTTCAATGCGGCGTTCCTGGTCGAATACATGGAACGGGCAAGAACGCGTGAGGCTGTTCGTGCGGGCTGTGCCCTTGCCGCGCATGTGATCGGCAGCCGTGGAGCGCTGGTGCCTGTCACAAGAATGGACCTGATTGCCTGCCGCAACAGGTTGAGCGCCTGATTGTTTGTTTAACCTAACGGCAGAAAAGCCCCAATTTTAATCAACTGTTTACCATAAATATGTTGCTTTCGCTCCTGGATCGCGTGATGTGTCTTTAGAATTTTCTGATCCGGTCAGAACCGTATTATTGCAAGTTTGACGGTTCGAGCACGCCGCTGAAAGGACGCGAATATGGCTTCCACGATGAGCCGACGCACATTTGTTGCTGCAATACCCCTGCTGCTGGCAGCCTGCCAGAGCCAGCAGAGTTCAACCGTGCAGGCGGGATTGACGCCGCTGGCCGACGGAACACCGGATTACGCGACGGCCTATGCCGCCAGAACCGATGGCGGGTTTTCGATACCGGCGATCCAGTATCAGAAGTTCGACCCGAAATATCTGCGCCAGGTGGTGTTCTATCCGAGCAAATATCCATCCGGCACAATCGTTGTCGATCCCGGCAGCAAGTATCTCTACCTGATCCAGCCCGGTGGTCGTGCCATCCGCTATGGCATCGGTGTCGGTCGCGCCGGTTTTGCCTGGAACGGTGAGGCGGAAATCCGCTTCAAGCGCGAGTGGCCGAAATGGTTTCCGCCGGACGAGATGATCGAACGGGATCCGAAACTGGAAAAATATCGTGACGGGCAGGACGGCGGTCCGAGCAATCCGATCGGCGCACGCGGGCTTTATCTGTGGCAAGGCAACAAGGATACGCTCTACCGCATCCACAGCACCAACCAGCCCTCCAGCATCGGTACCAATGCTTCCAGCGGCTGTATCCGCATGTGGCATCAGGACATCATCGATCTCTACAACCGCGTCAATGTCGGCGCCAAGGTGGTTGTGCTGGGCTAGGTTTTCGGCACCGTCCGCTACGGCCTCATGTTTGAAGAGCCGCAGGTCCCCACAGATGGACTGGCGGCTCTTTTTCGTTCACGCGGCCCATCCTTCGAGACAGCGCTTCGCGCTTCCTCAGGATGAGGAGGGTGGTTGGGAGGCTCTTCGGTGAAAGGGCTCCCGGGGGTGGAAAGTCCGACATGGTGACCTGTCTGACGTAGTTACCGGGGTTCTGGCAGGCAGGCGTCTCGGATCCGGTCAGTCAAGGACAGCTCATACTACCACCCCAAGGCCTCATCCTGATGAGGGCCTTCAGGCCCGTCTCGAAGGATGGGCACCTTGTTCAAGAGACTGCATCGAGCCTCTGGCCTTTAGCCTTCGACCGACCCAAGTAACTCCTTTGCCTGCCGGGCTGCACCGCGGATGGCCGCGGCATAGAGGGTAACGTCGATCGACGTGGCAACGAAGGTTGCGCCAAGCTCCAGACAGGTGCGGGCGAAATCCAGATTGGTGGTCAGGATACCCGGTGCCTTGCCGGCAGCCTTGATGCGTTTCATGGCGTCGAGGATTACGGCAACGACTTGAGGATGCATCGGGTCACCGAGGTGGCCCATATCGGCGGCCAGATCCGAGGGCCCAATGAAGACACCATCAACGCCGTCGACCGACAGGATGCCGTCGAGGTCTGCCAAGCCAGCGCGGTTTTCCACCTGAACCAGCAGGCAGATCTCACCGTCGGCAGTCGTCAGGTAGTCGGGAATGGCGGAAAAGCCGGACGCGCGGGCAAGCGCGGATCCAACGCCGCGCACACCGACCGGCGGATAACGTACGGCACTGACGAGCTCTTCTGCCTGCACCTTGCTTTCCACCATCGGGACCAGCAGCGATTGCGCACCGGCATCCAGGAACTGCTTGATCATCCAGGTCTCGCCGATGGGTACCCGCACGACCGGCTTGCTGCCAGAGGCCTCGACCACTTTCAGCTGCGCCATCATGGATCTGAGGTCGTTGGGCGCGTGTTCGCAATCGATCAACAGCCAGTCGAAGCCGGCACTCGCGGTAATCTCCGCCGTGTAGGCATCGGCAAGCCCGACCCAGCAGCCCATCTGCGGCTGACCGGAATTCAAGGCGGCTTTGAAGGCGTTTTGAGGCGCTGGCATGGTATTCCCTATTAGGCGAAGGAGCAGGATACAGACCCGAACGGGCCGAAGTCGGCGTGGACCTTCGAACCGGAGGGGCATTCCACTGGCCGGATGAAGGATCCGGACAGAATAATCTGTCCGGCTTCGATTGTCTGTCCGTAATCGGCCATGCGCCGCGCCAACCAAACGACGCTCTCGACCGGATCGTTGAGGACGCCCGCACCAAGGCCGGTCTCCTCCACTTCACCGTTCCTGGTGACGATGGCGCCGGCCCAACGGAGGTCGACCGCTCCGGGATCATGCTTTTCGTTGCCCAGAACCAGGCCGGCATTGGCGGCGTTATCGGCAATGGTGTCGAAGATCTTGCGAGTCTGTCCCGTCTCCGGATCGACGCGCTGGATGCGCGTATCGAGAATCTCCAGGCTCGGACACACGTGATCCGTCGCCGCAAGTACATCCTGGCGCGTGACGTTGGCGCCACCGAGAGAGGCCTTCATGACAAAGGCAATTTCCGCTTCGATGCGCGGCTGGATGAACCGACCCTTGGGGACCGTGGCTCCGGTTTCAAACAGCATGTCGTCGAAGAGGACTCCACTGTCCGGAATGTCGATCTTGAGCGCGTCCTGCATGGCTTTCGACGTCAGACCGATCTTCCAGCCGATGATCTTGCGGCCTTCGGCAAGCTTCGCCCGGGCAAGTTCTTTCTGGATTGCATAGGCCCCGTCCATGTCGAGGTTCGGATGGCGCAGGGTGAGAAGACCAATCTGCTCGAGCGTCGTTTCCGCGTTCAGGAGATCATTTGCGGCTTTGGAGATGTCTGCTTCGCTCAGGCTCATTTTTCATCCTCCACCCCGTTCCGCAAGATGCCTATGCCATCGACCTCGATCTCGACCACGTCACCGGGTTTCAGATAGCGGGGAGGGTCGAACCGGGCGCCGGCACCTGTCGGCGTGCCGGTGACGATGATGTCGCCGGGCTGAAGTGTCATGAAAGTCGAGATGTAGGCGATTTCCTCACGGATCGGGAATGTCATGCGCTTCAGGTGATCGTCCTGGCGCAACTCTCCGTTGACGCGGGTCTGAATGCGGGCCTCATCCAGTTGGTCTGCCTTTTCGAAAGGCACGAGCCAGGGACCGATAGAACCGGAGCAGTCCCAGTTCTTGCCCTGGGTGACGTTGAATTTCGCGTGCCGGACCCAGTCGCGGATGGTGCCTTCATTGCACAGGGTCAGGGCGCAGATATGGTCATAGGCATCTTCCGCCTTGATGCGTCGGCCGGTCTTGCCGATGACGATGGCCACTTCACCCTCGTAATCGAGTGTGTGGTTTTCGGGCGGTCGGATCAGCGGACGGTCGTGGCCGGTGAACCCGCTGGCAAACCGCGGGAACAAGGACATGTATTTCGGTTGGGTGCTGCCGTCCTTGTACTCCGCATTGCGGTCGGGAAAGTTGACGCCAACACACAGGATCCGCGGCGCGTCCGGCAGCACCATTTCATAAGTGAACTCGGAATGCGTAACCGGCTTGTCCTTTGCGGCAGTGACGAGATCCTGCAGACCGCCGGCGCGGATGGCGTCGTAAAGCGTCGGCCACTGCGGAAAGTCCGGCGACAGGGCGATCATGCCGGTATCAGTGACGGCTCCGTAAAATTGTTGTCCGTCGGCGCTGTAGGTTGCGAGCCGGGTCATGCGGTCTCCATGTTTCTGGCAATTTCGGTAATGACGTCGAAGGCAAAGGCGACGTCTTCCTGTGTGCAGTCGAACTGCCCGACCTGGAAGCGGACCACCTTGGCACCATCCAGCAGGGTCTGGGTCAGGTAGATCCGGCCATCGTCGTTGATGGTATCGACGAGGCGCTGGTTGAGCGTGTCGAGGTCCCTTGCACCTTCAGGGGCAAAGCGAAAGCTGAACAGGGAAAGGACGGGCTCGGAGGTGATTTCAAAATCCGGTTCTGCGCGCAAACGCTCGGCAAGAGCGGTTGACCAGTCGACATGGTTGCGCAGGCGCCCTCGCAGGCCTTCCAAACCGTAGGAACGCATCAGGAACCAGAGTTTCAAGGCCCGGAAACGGCGGCCAAGCGGAACGGACCATTCGGAATAGTTGACGATCCCGTCGTGGCCGTGGGTCTTCAGATATTCCGGCCGGATCGCCAAAGTACGCACAAGGTCTTCCGGGTCGCGAACGAAATGGGCGGAACAATCGAACTGGGCTCCAAGCCATTTGTGCGGGTTGAAGACCATGGAATCGACGCCGTCGACGCCTTCCCAGAGCTCGCGGTACTCGGGGACGATCATCGCCGCGCCTGCCCAGGCCGCATCAAGATGCACATAGAGGCCGAAGTCCTTCGCGACCGTGACGACCGCTCCAACATCATCCGACGCGCCAACGCCGGTGCCACCGGTGCAGGCGATGATGCCGGCTGGCCGGAAACCAGCCGCAAGATCGGCTTCGATGGCCGCACGCAGCGCGTCCGGATCCATGGAGCGACGTGGGCCCAGAACGGGGATACGCACCAGATTGTCCTGGCCGATGCCGGAGATCCAGATTGCCCTGTCGATGGAGGTGTGGACCTCATTGGAGGAATAGACCCGAAGGCGCGGTTGCCCGCTGAGGCCGGCCTTGTTGCCATCCCATGAAAGGGCGCGCTCGCGCATGGTCAGGACGGCGGCCAGAGTTGCGGTGGAGGCGCTGTCCTGGATCACTCCGGTAAAGGACCCGGGCAGACCGACGGCCTGGCGCAGCCAGTCCATCATCCTGGTTTCCATCTCGGTTGCCGCCGGAGAGGTCTGCCACAGCATGCACTGCGCCGCCATGGCGGTAACGAGATATTCCGCCAGCATTGATGGCGGGGACGCATTGGCGGGGAAATAGGCGAAGAAGCGCGGGTGTTGCCAATGGGTCATGCCCGGCAGCACGATCTTCTCGAAGTCCGCGAAGATCTTCTCCATCTCCTCGGCAAGTTCGGGAGGTGCCTCGGGCAGGGCGTTGAGGATTTCACCCGGCTTCACCTGGGCACGGACAGGCCGCTGCCGCAGGGTCTGGTGATAGTCTGCGGCCCAGTCGGCCACCCTCCGGCCCCAGCCGGCAAAGTCAGTCCAGTTCATCGCATTCTTCCAACCATTGTCTGTTTCACCTATGGCGCAACAATCGGTTGTGCGGCAAGGCTGGGGGCCTGAACTTCGGTTCCTTCGAACAGGGATCCTTCCTCGAACCAGCTCTTGGGAGCTGGCGCGCCCCAAAGGGTCTGCCGCTGCGGATCCTTCAGGTCCCACCTGATCGGTTCCAGATCCGGATCGACCGTCTGGTAATCCGAACAGTAGATCTCGATCCGGTGGCCGTCCGGGTCTCGAATGTAGAGGAAGAAGGCGTTGGAAATGCCGTGTCGGCCCGGGCCGCGCTCGATATTGGATACCCAGCCAGTGGTTGCCATCAGGTCGAGCAGGTCGATGATATTGAGCGGGGTCGGCACCCAGAACGCCGTGTGATGGAGGCGCGGGCCCTTGCCGTTGGTGAAGGCAATGTCGTGGACGCCGCCCTTGCGGTGGGTCCAGGCGGCCCACAGACGGCCGGTTGCCTCGTCTTCCGTGTATTCGGTCACCCGGAAGCCAAGCTCGTTGTAGAAGGCAACGGAAGCATCGACGTCCGGCGAGAAGCAGTTGAAGTGGTCGATGCGGAGCGGCTTCACGCCCTTGTAGAGCGCGTATTTCTGATGGATCGGCGGCAGGCGGTCCATCTTGGCGTAGAACTCCAGCGGAATGCCATGCGGATCGCGGGTCCGGAATGTGCGCGACTGATAGGGCCGCTCGACCCAGTCGACCGGCAACCCCTTGCCCTTGAAGAAGTGCGCGGCCTTGTCGAGGTTTTCCTCGTCGAACACCTTGAAGCCGAGATCACGGGCAGCGGCATCTGCCGATTTGCGCAGAACAAGGCAATGGTGGCCGCGTTCTTCCATGGCGCGCAGATAGATCGCCTCATCGGATTCGTCCGTGACCTGAAGCCCGAGCGTGTCGACATAGAAGGCCCGGCTCTTGGCCAGATCCGTGACGCCCAGTTCCACATGGCTGAGCCGGATGATGTTGAAGGGTGGATAGAGATTGGGGGCCGGAATGGGCATGGAAGGCTCCTGCGATAAACCTATTGGACCGGGAAGATGACGTTGGTCTGTCCGGTGCCGGAACTGGGGAAATAGTCGGTCACGACCTCGCATTCGGCGGTGTAGCTGTCCCAGCCGAGCGCGCCATAGAGCATGGCGGTGTCGTGCATGGAGCCTTCGCCGCAGCAATGGTCGGCATATTCCGGCAGCATCTTCAGGAAGGTGGCATGATCGCCCCTTTGCCACATGTCGAGGACATGCAGATCGACCTGCCGGTTGAACTCGGATGAGATGGTGAATGTGCCGTTGTTGGCGGCGTAGTCCTTGTTGGCCCAGATCTTGTGAGACAAGGATCCCGAGGCAAGCAGCAGCACCTTCTCGTCACTGGCTTCGACTGCCGCCCGGATCGCTTCGCCGACGATACGGCTCTCGTCATGGCCGTGCACCGTGCACCAGGCGGCGACCGAGACGACCTTCATGTCGTGTTCCCGGCTCATGAACCGCATCGGCACCAGCGTGCCGTATTCAAGTTCCAGGCTGTCGAGATGATGGGCGAGCGTGAAAGCGCCGCGCTCGGTTGCCTCTCTTGCGATGGCGTCGCCCATCTCCGGGTTGCCCTCGTAGGCGTAAGGCAGGTTCTGGATGAAATGCGGAAATTCGTTCGAGGTGAACAGGCCTTCGAACCGCTTGTTGGCATTGATGTGAAAGCCTGCGTTGATCACCCAATGCGTGTCGCAGACGATCGCCGTCGTCGCGCCGAGCGCTTTTGCCCGGCGCGCGATTTCGTAATGACCGTTGATAGCCGGCTGACGCTTGCCCTCCACAGGTCCGGGCTTTTCCGACATCAGCATGGTCGGCACATGCGTGACCTTGGCCGCGAGAACGATTTCTCCCATAGTCTCCTCCCGTTACTGCGATCTTATGTCGTTCACATTCCTCACGCACCAAGGCGCGGGATGGCGTGCTGGCCGGTCGCAAAGCCGATGTGTTTCTGCTCCATGTAGAATTCGAACGACCAGTCGCCGCCGTCGCGGCCGATGCCGCTGGCCTTGACGCCGCCGAAAGGGGTGGGCAGGTGACGGACGTTTTCCGAGTTCACCCAGATCATGCCCGCTTCCAGACTGTTGGTGAACCTCAGCGCCCGCGTCAGGTCGTTGGTCCAGACGTAGCCGGTCAGGCCGTAGGGAATGTCATTGGCGATCTGAAGTGCTTCTTCTTCCGACCCGAAGCGGATGGAGGTCAGGACCGGGCCGAAGATTTCTTCCTGGGCGATTTTCATCGAGTTGTTCGCGCCGGTGAAGAGGGTTGGGCGTACGAAGCAGCCTTCCGTCCCGACGCGGCTGCCGCCAGCGGCAATCGTTGCACCGTCCTGGCGGGCGGTTTCGAAGTAGCCGGTCACCTTGTCGAAATGGGTCTTGTGGATCAGCGGGCCGATTTCGGTCTTTGGGTCGAGGGGATGACCGACCCTGATGTTGTTCACCCGCTCGATGAGCCTTGCCTCGAATTCATCGGCAATCGTGTCCTGCACCAAAAGGCGCGAGGACGAGGTGCAGCGCTCTCCGTTGAGCGAATAGATCATGAAGATTGCGGCATCCAGCGCCCGGCCGAGATCGGCATCGTCGAAAACGATCACGGGGTTCTTGCCGCCGAGCTCGAAATGCACCCGCTTCAGGGTTTCCGCCCCCTGTCGCATGATCATGGACCCGGTGCGGCTCTCGCCGACGAAGGCGATGGCCTTGATGCCAGGATGTTCTGTCAGGGCCTTGCCGGCTTCTTCGCCGAGGCCGTTGACAAGGTTCCAGACACCTTTCGGCAGGCCGGCTTCTTCTGCAATTTCCATCAGGATGCGTGCAGTGACTGGAGAAAATTCCGCCGGCTTGTGGACCACGGTGCAGCCTGCTGCGAGCGCCGGCGCGATCTTCCAGGTCGACAGCATGAAAGGCGTGTTCCAGGGCGTGATCACACCGACCGGTCCGATCGGAAGACGCGTCGTGACGTTCATGAGGGTCGGTGATGGCAGGGCCTGACCGTCGCGGGCACCTGGCGCCTTGTCAGCGAAGAAGCGGAAGTTCTCGGCGCCGCGCAGGGCGGCCTTCGACATGAAACGCAAGGCCTGACCGGTATCCCAGCATTCGCAAAAGGCGATTTCTTCGGCGCGGGCGACAATGCCGTCGGCAATCTTGTGAAGGATTTTCTTGCGCTCCGTCGCGGCCAAATCGCGCCATGCCGGAAAGGCCTCCTTGGCGGCCCTGGCTGCAGCATCGATATCGGCAGCATCCCCCCTGGCAACCTTGCAGATCAGGCTGTCGTCCACTGGGGAAGTGGTTTCGAAAGTCGCGCCGGAGGCTGCGGGGCAGGCCTTGCCGCCGATCTGGTTCAGCACGCCGGTCTCCCGGAACCTTGCGAGGTAGGTCTCAAGTTTTTCAATGTTGTTCTGAAGGTCAGACATGGGTCAGACAGTCCCCAAATGGTCGCGAATGGTGCCCGTCTTGGGCGAAAGGTCCGGGTCGATGTCGCGCATCTCAAGCGATAACGCGAGCGAACTGGTGGCCAGGACCGGTTCCAGGAAAGCCTTTGCGGCCTTGAACAGACGCTCCGCTGCATCGCGCTTGACGTCGTCCGGCCGTCCGGCGCGAAGGCGTACGGAAATGTCGATGAAGGCATGTTTCGCGTCGCTGTCCGCGATTGCATAGTGGTCGCACCGGATGGCCCGCACCCGCAGACCGGGCATGGGAAGGGCATCGATGGTTGCGGCCTGCGCACGCAGATGCTCGCACAGGGCCTTTATGTCGGCCCGCTGTTCCAGATTGGCGGAATATTCCAGCGATATGTGCGGCATGGGATTTCCTTAACAGTGCAATATTTGCTATGTTAAATATATGAGATCGAAACTGTCAAACTTTTTGTGTCTAATAATCTGCCAATTCGCTATGGACCTTGCATGATCGACGACACTGAACCCGCTGACGGCCCGGCGCTGCCGTCCACAAGACGCTCCATCCCGATTGCGCTGATCCGGGCGCGCGAGAAGGTGATGGGCCCGATCCGAGAGATGCTCTCCGACTGCGGCATCACCGAACAGCAGTGGCGCATCCTGCGGGTGCTGGAAGAATTCGGTCCACAGGATGCCTCGACCCTGGCAGAGCGGGCCTGTCTGTTGCTCCCCAGCCAGACCAGGATCGTTCAGACGCTTCTGGAAAAGGGGTTGGTGACCCGTCAGGCGGACGAGAAGGACCGGCGCAAGCAAACGGTGGCGATTACGCCGGCCGGACAGGCAATCATCGAGGATAAGCTCGATGACGCCAAGGCAATCGCGGCGCGCATAGAAGAGGTCATCGGCAAGGAGAAACTGACACAGCTGCTCGACATTCTGGAGGATTTCCAGAAGCTGTAAGAGGCCTGGGACTGAGCCTGGGGCTGGGACAGATTATGGATTGAGGCCGGTTATCGCGGTGAGGGCCCGGCACCGGATGCCGGCTATTGGCCGGAAACGGCCCGGGCTCCCTTCAGCTTGCATAGCTGGAAAAGAGCCCGGGCTTCTGGTCTCGTGCGGGAAGAGACCAGTTGTTTTAGTTGTAGCGGTACATCTTCTTTTCGGAGAACCACTTGCCCTGGCGGGTTTCGGTCGTGGACCCCGCCTTGTCGGCTTCCGCGAAGAGCTTGTGCGCCTCTTTCGACCGGCCCGTGTGATACAGCGCCCAGGCCCGAAGCAGTTTTGCCTTGCGGCTTTCGCGCCCGCTCATTGCGTTTCTTTCAAGGTACGGCAGAGCGCCTGCATAATCTCCGGTGCTGATCTCCTGTTCGGCAGAGCGCAGGTAGGAAGACCCGGAGGAGCGCGATCCGCCAGAGGAGCGGCTGCGTTCTTCGGAAGCGGACGCAAGCTGTGCGCCGCCGAGGGTCTTGATCGCCGGGAATTTGGTTGACCATTGCGCGATCAACTGTCGTTCGCGGGCTTTCTGCTTCTTGCGCTGAGCAACCACGATCTGGCCGACGGCCGCGGATTCGTTTGGCTGGAACTCCATCGATTTGGCAAACCAGATTTCAGCTTCATCGAGTTCAAGCATGTTGTAGAAGTGCCAGCCGAACACCTGTGCGGCAATCGGCGATTGCGCATCCTGGACGACGTTCGCAAATCTCGACAGGCGCTTGAAATCCATCTCGGTGCCATAGCCTTCCAGAAGCTGAATCGAAACGACTTCCAGATATGCCTTGAGGATGAGCGGATCCTTGCGCCGGTTCTTGTAGGCAAGTTCCTCGGCTTCCTCGTATTCGCCATCTTCTTTCATGGAAACAACCATGCCTTCGATGGCCTTTGGCGAGGGGCGAAGCTTGTAGGCTGTCTGGAACCATTTGGTGGCGGTCTTGAACTCTTCGCGGGAATAGTAATACCAGCCCAGAAGTTCGGCATCGTTCGGGTTCTGGAGTTTTGCAGCCGAATTGGCGAGTGCGTCCAGATCCGATTTGTCGACCAGCATGGCGGGATCGGTGGCGCCTTCGCCAACTTCACCACGCAACAGGTCCAGGTAAATTTCGTTGAATTCCGAGCGACCGTCCAATCCGGTTCTGCCGTAGGCGACAAGCTGCTCCACCGCGTTGCGCGGCAGTACTTCGGCAGCCTTTTGCACGGTGGCCTTGCGCTCGTCCTCATTGGCGCAGTTGGCAAGGATGTACTTGTAGGCTTCGAGCGCCTTGACGTCCTGACCGGTCTCGTTGAGGGCCCTGGCTGTCCGCCAGATAATGTCGATTTCCTGGCAGGTCAGAAGATCGGAGTTCTTCACCGCTATCTTGATGACCTCCTGGGCGTTGCCCAGTTCGGACGCCTGGATGAGGGTCTTTCGCGCTTCGGCATTGATGATCTGTCGGCGCAATTCGGCTGAAGGCTCATAGCCCGGGTAGAGATTTATGTATTCCCGGATCTTGGCGTAGAGCTCCTGGGTCCGGCCGGTGGCGAAGAGATCCCAGAGCGGCTGTTCGTTCACCTCGATCCGGTTGCGGTCGTAGATGTTTTCCGGCGGTTGCCAGTCCGGATGAAGAGACTTCAGCCGCTTGATTTCGGCAGACACACGGCCGATCTCGCCGTTCTGTGCATAGTAGCGCAGGGCCGTTTCATCGACCTTGGCAGCCGCGGGGGCCGCCGGGGCCGCGGACTGTGCGGCCCCTGGCTGGGTGACCGAAAGCGCGAAAGGCGAAACATTGGCCTGCTGGACCGGCAAAACACCGGTTTCAGGTGCCTGCAGGACAAACGGAGAGCCGCCGGGCAGTTGTTGTTGCGGCGCGGCTTCCCACGGAGCGGACTGCGCCAGGGAACCGTTGGTCGCAAACGCCAGCGCGAAGGAGGCAATTACCATTCTGGTGAAAGACATTGCGGATACCTCTCTGCAATTGCGAGAATCGTGAAGATCTGAAGTGTTGTGGAGTAATAGTCGTCGGTGCCGATCTGCAGCAGTTCGGACGGGAATGGCTCGGCCTTGTCCATGCATCTGGTCAGGGCGGCAATTGCGCGAAAACCGATGCCACCCATGACACTCTTCGGCTCGCCCGTGACGATCTGCGTGACCGATGGGCCGCGGGGATCGGCAAAGCCGCGTAGCGTTGAAAAATCCGCCGCCTTTTTCACGCGCAGGGCATTTCTGGAGAGCGCGAGATAGAGCGGAACCCGGATGGCATTGTAGCCGAATTCAGGTGTGAACTTATCGGAAGGCACCAGCTTGAGGCCGCCGATATCGACCCAATCCGGTGGCAGGTAGCTTGGAGCCCTCTGGGAAAGGTCCAGGACGTCCTCTCCGACAACCGCAACCTCGCCCCAGTTCGCGGACGTATCGAACTCGGCGATGGTTTCCAGGGCCGGATAGACCCAGTAGGACGGGTTGACCGTGACGGTCTGATGATCGCCGGAGACGAACCCTTCGCTGCCGGGAACAAGAACCGGTCCGAGGGCGGTTTGCTGAAGGAGCGATGCGGCGATATCCGCCAGAACGACCTTTGCCGAGGCAAGGTCTTCAGGGTCTCCCCAGTTCTTGTAGGCCTCGATCAACGCCCAGGCGATCAGCAGGTCCCCGTCCGTCGCGTTGTTGGTGTCGGCGACATTGGGACCTTCCGGCGTGTGCAGCACCTTCCAGGCAAACAGGTGATCCTTGCGCACCTGCAGGTTCTCGTAGGTGTAGTCGCGGATCAGCTTGAAGGTCTCGCGGTCATCCACCGCGACGGCCAGAACCATGCCGTAACCCTGGCCTTCGCTGTGACTGATGCCTTCATTGGCATCGTCGATGACGGCTCCTTCCGGGGTCATGTGGCGGCTCGTATAGTCCCGCCACGCCGACCCCAGCCAGAGCGACACGGCTTCCTTGCTGCGGGCGCTGGCGCCGAACACCGGTTCGGCGTGAGCGGGAGCAAGCGACAGGAAAAGTGCCATGCCGGTTGTCATGCAAAGCCTCAGCATGTCAGCGTCCGGACCGTTTGAGGGAGACGTAGTAGCTGAAGCCGAGGATCAGGCAGAACGCCAGCATGAACACGACGAAGTCGAGCATGTTGTGCGAGACCAATCCTGCCACGACGAGTCGGCTGTTCCTGAACTCGGACGGGTTTGCCAGCGAGGCAAAGTAGTTCGGATCGGACAGGCGTTCGGATGCAAACCTGTTGGTGGTCGCGTTATAGAGCGACGTGTCGCCGGTGAGCCAGGCAAGCCTGCCTTCGCGCAGCATCGTTTCCGTGCTGGCCTTGATGTCGTCACTCGTCAGGCCGGTCACGACAGTCCAGGTGTCCTGCTTGACCGGGGCTCCCATGAAGGCAACCCAGCTTTCCTTGGATGTCAGCGTCTTGGTTCGCTGTGCGATCAGGATGCTGTTGCCCTGCAGCGCGAAGCTGCGGTCGGACGGAACTTCGGAATTGAGCTTGAAGCCGACGCTGCGCCAGGCGGATCCGGCGTATCGCTGGATGCTTGCCATCAGGCTGGTGTCGTTTTCGTCAACAGACTTCAGCCCGAAAAAGCGGCCCACCTGACTGCGCGAGCCTTGCGTTCTTTCCGGGTCGAGCGTGTCCAGATAGGCTTCCTTGGCCATGCCCGACAGGCGATTGACCGGGGCAACAATCAGCCCCGGCTGATTGCCGACCGAGGCGGAGGCCGTCGTGATGGCGATCGGCCGGACCTGCTGTGTGATTGCTGCCGTTGCCACGGCAAGCTGAGCAGCGGCCTCCAGGCTTTTCGGGTCGTCGGCAAGCACCTGAATGGTGGTCGGCCGGTTTTCTGCAGGATTTTTCGGCAGAAGGTCGGAAGGAGACAGGCTCGGTGTCACGCGCATTCTGGCAAGTGCATCGAACTCGATCGTCGATGTGTCCGCATCAAGCGACAGCCGGTCGCCATTGAGGCCGGTCGCGACATCGCAGGTGGCATCATCTTCTGTCAGGGAAGACACTTCGATGCGCAGGTCGTTGAAGCCGGGCGAGAAGCCGCCAAGCGGGATATCGAGTGGATTGCGGGAAGAAATGCCGTCACGCGTCAGTTCCGCAGACGCAAGTGCGGCACCATTGGCAAAGACCTGCAGCCGGTTGGCATTGGACAGGTTTGCCAGCGCATCGATGTTCAGGCTGAGCTTGGCCTTGCCATAGTCTCCGACGAAATAGTCGTCCGGCAGGCGGATCGAGAAGTCCTGCCGGAGAAGCCGGCCGTCGAAGCGTTTGCTGCTGACGCCGATCTTTGCCAGGGAAACCGTTTCGCCGGGTTCGATCTCGTAACCGAACTTGTTTTCGAAGGCGGCAATGCCCCGGCGGCTTCCCAGCATCGGCTTGGCCTGCAGGGCCTGTTTGAAGGCTTCGATGGACTTGTCCAGAGCCGGGCGGTTCTCTGCCGCGAGAAACAGGGAAACCCTGCCCGTATCCGGCCGGTGGACGATAGCAAGGCCGGGGATTTCCGAGCCCGTGTCGCCAACGGCAAAGCCTGCGTGCGAAAGCTCGGCCCGAGTGCCGACTATGATATCCAGGCCGGCATCGTTGCCCGGCTCGTTCCTGATCTGAATGTCCGGGTTATGGTATTTCCCGAAAGCCGCGACAGTCTGAGCAACTGCCAGGACCCGGTCTAGATTTCCGGCGCTCGCCGTGCCCAGTTGCAGCAGGCGCATGTTGGTGGCGCCGCTCTTGTCGTTCGGGACCGCGCGCAGGAGTTCAAGGCTGGCCGACAGTTTCGGTGAGTTGTCCGGGCCCGGATCGAACACGATACCCGTGTTTGCCGGGTTTAGCACCGTCCACAGTTCATAGGTGGCGGGGATCGTGCAGTCCACACGGTGCTTGTGTTTCGCAACGAACCGGATTTCGTTGAACCCCTCGACCATCAGACCGGGAGGGAGGTCGAAGCTGCGCATGGAGCTTTGAGCGCCTGCGTTGAGTTCAATGTCGCCAACGGGCTGACCGTTGACCATGATGCTCATGCTGGAATGTTCCGGGGCGGTCGAAACCGCGGTCAGGTAGTCCACCTGCAGCTTGCGATAGAGAAGGACCTCGTCCCGGGGAGCGTAGACGGCCAGCCGGATTTCTGCCTGTTCGCCTTCCATCCGGAGCTGGTCGGCGGTTGCTGTCAGGCGGCGGATGGTGCTGCGTTCTTCGGACTTGGTGTCCAGCACCGATACGTCGAGCTGCTGGGCAATTGCCGAAACAGGCAGAGCAATCAAGGTTGAGGCGACAAGCGCTGCCTTGAGGCAGGTTGCGGCTTTGAGGTGATACAGAGTTTTCATTGCTTCAATCCTCATTCTGCAGGTGCGAGGACGGATTCAGGCAGGTCCTGCTCGACAGGTGCCGGCTTGCGTTTCAGGCCGGACCGCAGGGCTGTCATGAGGCCGAGGACCGGGACGCGAATGCCGTAGTAAAGTGCCCATCTGGTCAGGCGCATCATGCCCGCGATCACCGAGGATCCCGTCAGCTTCCTGTTGTGCAGGGCTCTCGGTATTGTCAGGTCGGCAAACATCACGTCGCTGGAAACGATCGCTCGCGTTGCGACGGTATCGAGATAGGCGGCGCCGATCAGAATTCCCTTCGAGCCGGCCCGCTGGGAGGCGACGCGAATGTTGATGCCTGTTTCGGCAAGCGCGGCGTCAGGTTCCGGCGTTGCATCGGCTGACCGGTCCAGAGATTGACGGGGATGGAATGTCAGGTGGCCTTTGTCGCCGAGCACGTTCCCCCAAGTTGGTGCTCTTTCAAGCTGAATGAGCAGACCGTTGGTATTGGATTCCACCAGATTGACGGGGATGGTTTCGTCGCGAAGGCGGAGCGTCGCCTTGCGATGGACCCGGATACGCGGTGCGGTTCTGACTTCCTTCCGTTCCAGGATGGCGCCAAGGGCTGCACCGGCAATGATCAGGTTGAAGACATGCCAGATGCCGACAACACCAAGCAGGGCAGTCTGGCCGGTGTCGTTCTGCAGGCGCCAGACCAGCACGCCGGTCGTGAGGAGCATGACCGCGAAGACGATGATGTAGGGCCATGCGATGACCGACAGCTGTTCTTCTTCGAGTGTTTCACCCTTGGTCGTGACGTTGAACTTCGGCGCACGGGGGTTCATCAGCACGGAGAAGATCGCCGGGAACAGGTAGATTGACTGGATGTACTCGTAGAGTTCGGAGATCCAGGGCCACCTGAGCTTGCCATAGAGGCCGGACTGGATCGTCACCACCGCAAGGATGTAGGTCATCGTGTAGGCCAGGAATTCCTGTGGCGAGGCGATGTAGATCTTCATGTTGAAGAGGATGAACATCAGCGGCGCCAGCAGGAACACCAGCCGCGGGAACGGGAACAGCCAGAACATGGCGCTGGACATGTAGGCGACGCGCTGCATGAAGCTCAGGCCCGGCTTGAACATCGGGTTCTTGAGCATCAGGATCTGCAGCATGCCCCGGCACCAGCGGGACCGCTGGCCGATGAACGAGGCGAGAGTGTCAGGCTGCAGGCCGGCGATCATCGGACGATCGACATAGGCGCTCTTCCAGCCGCGTGAATGCAGCTCGAGAGCGGTTTCGCAGTCTTCCGTGATCGAGACGCCCGAGAAACCGCCGACTTCATTGAGGGCTGCACGCCGCAGGACAGCGCCGGAGCCGCAGAAGAAGGTGGCGTCCCATTTGTCGAGACCCTTCTGGATCATGCCGTAGAACATGTCGTTCTCCGAGGGCATGATGTTGTAGGTGCGCAGATTGCGCTCGATCGGATCCGGATTGAGGAAGAAGTGCGGTGTCTGAACCAGGAACAGTTCAGGGTCCTTGAAGTAGGCGACGGTTTCGCGCAGGAACTCCCGTGACGGTGCGTGATCGGCGTCGAAGACCACCACGAGATCACCTTCCGACCGCGACAGGCCGTAGTTGAGGTTTCCGGCCTTGGCATGTTCGTTGCGTTCACGAGCAAGATATGTCGCACCGAGATCTTCGCAGATCCGCTTGAATTCCTGGCTGCGCTCATAGGCGGCAAGGGCGGCCTTCTGGTCCGTGGAATTCAGCTTCTGAAGCGTTGCGCCATCGTCCAGGAGGAACACACGGAACTTGTCCTTCGGATAGTCCATGTTCTTGGCGGCGGCGATGGTGCAGGCGACGAGGCCCGGATCCTCGTTGTAGCTGGGAATGAACACGTCGACGGTCGGAGCATCGGCGTCGGAGTTCTGCACCTTGCGGGGACGCTCATAACGGTCGGAGACGATGAGCGCCGACAGGAAGAACATCAAGATGCAGAAGAGCTCAGCAACAAGCAGCAGGACGCCGGGAACGAAGTCGTAAAAGTTCTCGATCGGCGGAACCGTCTGTGTCACGCGCCAGTAAACGTAACGACCGACCAGCAACCCTCCGAGCGTCAGAAACGTGACGCGTCCCAGAGTGCCCGGCAAGACCTTCGTGAATTGCATGGCAACCAGAACGAAGAGGCCGAGAAAGAGTTGAACTTCAACCGAAAGCGGCAGCGTGACGATGAAAAATGTAGCGATGGTCGCTATCGTCGCGAATACGTATAAAAGTAAGTTCAGCATAGCCTAAGTTCCTGTACTTTGTACGTTATTGGTCTGGTGCTATTTGAATTGCTTTCGTCACCGAGTTGACGAGCTCTATTTGTGAGCTTGTTGCGGTTCTTTGCTGTGCCATCGCAAGGTGATTTCTTGCGGTGTTGTAGCTGATCCCGATTTCCTCGGCGGCTTGTCTTACGGTTTTGCCGTCTATTATTTTCTTGATGATGCGCGCCTGCTGATGCGTGACCCCGGTGGCGGCTTTGATTGTCTCGGCGCTTACCTCGTTGGAGGCGGTGTCCGCGGTGATCAGGACCTTCTTGCGGAAATAGGATCTGACGGGATCCCGGGTTTCCTCGTCGGACACCTGGGACGGGATGGCCTCCACGAAGTAGCGGGGGCCACCGGCAATGCTCATGACCCGTGCCTGGTCCTGCCGAGTTGATCCGGTGTTTGCCGGGGCATCGACGGGCAAGTCGCGAGAGTGGCGGGCAAAGAACGGTGCCAGGCTCAACGGTGCCTGGATCCTGCCGTCGATGAGGCGAAGCTCGCCGCCTTTCTGCAGGACCTTTTCCATCGCCGGGTTTTTGACAAGGACTGAGCCGTTGCCGAAGAACACAAGCGCTGGCGACTTGATGTGTTTGATCCAGTATTGCGCGCTTGTCAGTTCGGTGCGGTTTCGCCCGTAAACGAGATCCTCGGCATAGGCCTCGAAGCCGCCGAAGATGTCATCCGCATAAGCAACAACACCTTGGAAAAGACTGTCTGAAAAGCCGACTGGAACGTGGGCGGCAAGATAGAGCTGCAAACCCATTCCCAATTCGACCATGAGAACAGCCGCACGGTTGGTTTCAAGGGTTGTATCGCGCGACAAACCATCGGGAGTTGTTGCGGTGCAATGCAGGATCTCGGTGTCGTGTGTAACGGGGGTGCAGGAGTTGGCTTTTACTTGGGAGAACGTGTCTATTTCGTTCCCAAGAAGATGTTCAGCTTCCCAGGCTTGACGATTGTCATCAATTGTATAGCAGATCTCGATCTTCTTCCTTCTTGCATCCAGAACAAAGATGCTGAAGAGAAGAAATTCAAAGCGTTTTGCCAGTGCATAAGGAAAGTCTAAATTGCTTCGGTTGCGGCGTTCTTTTGTCTGGCCACCGTATAAAACACTTTCGTTAAAGTCCCTTCCTGCAAAATACATTTTTTGCTCCCAGGTAGAAATGGATTTTATTCGTGGCGATGATCTAAGTTCTGGCTCGGTTCATTTTCAAAAATTGGATTTATCTAAATCGATCGATTGGTTTCTTAGGGGGTTAATAAATTATTAAACCTTTTATACCGGAAACTTCATGCCGTTGCTCTAGTGCAATTGCATCAATTTTAAAGCAACTGTAGTCTTGGTTAATTTATAACTCTAAGAAAATTGTAGAATATGCTTCAGTATTAAATGAGATATATCGATGAATACATTAAGATCATCGAGTTGTAATCACGAGATGGTTTTCGTTGAATTTGATAAATGCAAGTGGGGGTGGTGTGCATGCGTGTATTGCTGCGCTGCAGCATTTGTCGTGTTTTTCGATTTCTACTGTTTGCGACGAAATGTCCCGAGGCGATGTCGCGAAATGCCCGGTGAAATCTGTTTGAGATAAAATTTTGTCTTGTTTGATTTAACTATTCAGATTGCCGACAAATTAGGCGGACTTGGCTAATTTGAGTTCAGGCTCAGGAATTGGGCGTTTTGCCTTCCCGGATTTGTGATCTAATTTTTCGAAACTTGATACGCGGCGACCAGATATGTCGCGCAGTGGTTGAAAGTATTAGAGAAATTCGACCTGAAATAGGGGCGGCGGCTTGCTGGTGCGGCGAACAGAAGAGCCTGGGCGCGCAAATCCCGTTGGCTGTTTGCGCGCCGCGTGCTGGTCTTCTGATGGCAAGTGGCCTTTAGAGGATCCGAAGCCCTCGAGGTCTTGAGAGGGCTTCAGGGCAACGTGGTGGTACCGGCCGTTGAGGTTTGCGTGTTACGGAGATGCTTCCGAGGGATTAGCCGGAAACGGCTTTCAGTCCGGTCTCGACTGCCGACAGGATTTTCGTGACGTTGTCCGATGTCACGATCAGCGGCGGCGAGAAGATGGCATTGTTTCCGGAAACCCGGATCATGACGCCGTCCTCATAGGCGGCCTGCTGCAGCTTCAGCGGGACATCCTTTGCCGAAGGTTTCTTGCTGGCGCGGTCGGAGACGAGTTCGATGGCGCACATCAGTCCTTCGCCGCGCACGTCGCCGATCACCTCGAAACGTTCCTGGAGCCCTTTCAGGCCACCAAGAAGTTCCTTGCCGCGTGCGGCGGCGTTTTCATGGACCTTCAAACGTCGGATCTCTGCGAGGGCAGCCAGAGCGGCTGCGGCGCCGACAGGGTGGCCGGAATAGGTGTAACCGGTATCGATGGACGCGATGCCGCTGGTGTCCTTTTCAAAGACTTCGGCCACATGCCCGGCGATCATCACCGCGCCGAACGGGAAATAGCCGTTTGTGATGGCTTTTGCCGTGCACATGAAGTCCGGCTGTACGCTCCAGTGGCGCGCACCGCTCTCGCTGCCGGTGCGACCGAAGGCGGTGATGACTTCGTCGGAGATCAGCAGGATGCCGTTGCGGTCACAGATCTCGCGCACCATCGGCATGAAGCTCGGATGGGGAGGCATGACACCACCGGCGCCGAGGACGGGCTCCATGATGAAGGCGGCAATGGTGCCGGCTCCCTGGAAGGCGATCTCGTCTTCGAGGGCGGCTGCGCAGAGCTGGGCAAGTTTCGCCGGATCGCTCTCGTTGAACGGATTGCGGTAGGTGTAGGGAGCCGGAATGTGGAAGCAGCCCGGCAGCAGGGGCTCGTAAGCGTTGCGGAACTTGCCGTTGCCGTTGACGCTGGCGCCGCCGAAATGGGTGCCATGATAGCCTTTCTTCAGGCTGAGAAACTTGGTGCGGCCGGCTTCGCCGCGAATGCGGTGATACTGGCGGGCGAGCTTGAGGGCGACTTCGACCGAATCCGAGCCGCCGGAGGTGAAGAAGGCGCGCGTCAGCCCGTCCGGGGCGAAGAAATCGGCCAGTTCGTAGGAAAGCTCGATGACCTTGTCGTTCGATGTGCCGCGAAAGATCGAGTAGTAGGGCAGGGCGTTCAGCTGGTCGGAGATTGCCTGTTTCACCGGCTCGCAGGAGTAGCCGAGGTTGACGTTCCACAGCCCGCCGACGGCATCAAGAACTTCGTGCCCGTCGACGTCGGTGATGAAAACATCGCGGCCACCTGTCAGGATCGTCGGCAGATTGGTCTGGCTGTCGGCCGGATGAGCCATCGGATGCCAGACATGGCGGGCGTTGTTTTCCTTCAGGAAGTTGGAATCCTTCATGTCATGTCTCCTTGGAATAAACTTGGCAGGCCGAGCAACGAAAGTGCCTGGTCATAGGAAGATCGGGGGGAAAGAACGTCGAAGTGAACCGTCTGCAGACCGGCCGTCTCCGCGCCGCGAATGTTGCGCAGCTGATCGTCGACAAAGACGCAGGCGGATGCGGGCAGGCCGAGTTCGTCCAGGCACAGCTGATATGCACGCGGATCCGGCTTCAGGATCCTGGTGTAGGTGGCATCGACGATAACGTCGAAATCATCCAGAAAAGCGAGCTTTTTCCTGAAGTCCGCACCGTAGAAAAGGTCCAGCTCATTGGACAGGATCGCAAGCTTGCAGCCTGCCTGCCGGGCAATTTCGATTGCGGCCAGGGCTTCCGGGCGCATGACGGCATCGGGATCAGCGCCGCGCGCAGCCTTCACGAAGTCCGCCATTTTCGTCCAGCTGTTGCCTGTCAGCTCGGCAACTTCCTGCGTGCGCCGCTGCCAGTAGTCGCGTTCGGAAATCTCGTCCCGCTGCATTGCCTGCCAAAGACTGTCGGTTGCCGGATCAAACGGGCCACGCCAGGTCAGGCTGCCGGGGGCGAGCCCGAGGGCCTGTTCGGTCAGATCGTGGGTCTCGAACATCGTGCGAGTGACAACCCCGCCGAAATCGAGCACCAGAGCCTTCGTGTCATGCGGCATCGCGCCAGATCCTTCTCAAATCGACCGGGACAACGCCGCCGAGTTTTTCAGTGACTTCCGTCGCCGCGATCGGCAGGGAAATTCGGATTTTTGCTTTCAACTCATCGGTCATGCGAACGGTGGGGGCGGCAACGGCTATGGTGCCGACTGCCTCTGGCAAGTCGCCGAAGATCGGCGAGGCAAAGGAAGAGACGTGCTCTTCAAAACCCTGGTCGATAAAGGCAATACCGTCGTTTCGAACCTGTTCGACTGTCTGTTTCAAAAGCTCGGTATCGGTGATCGTGTAGCCGGTGGAGGGTTTGAGCTTCGTCTTCAGAAGCTTCGGCAGCAGATCGATCGGACCGAAGGCCAGCATTGCGAGACCGGAGGCAGTTGCGTGCAGCGGCAGCAATTCAGCTTCGTCGAAATAGACCCGCGTGCCGTGAATGAGTGCGTCATGATGATAGAGCGGTGACAGATGATTGCCTTCCCGCAAGGAGACATGAACCAGCTCCCCGAGTTCTCCAGCCAACTGTTCCACCAGTGGAGCGACAAGCCTTCTTGCCGGGAACAGTCGTTCGCGGACTGCCGCAAGACGCAGGATGGCGGGGCCCAGGCGATAGCCTTTGGTGCCCGGGTTCTGCTCCAGAAAACCGTTGGCTGTGAGTTCGGTCAGATGCCGGTGAACCGTTGCCTTGTCCTGGCCCGAAAGGTTGCGGAACTCGGTCAGGCCGATTTCCGAACGGCTGGCGGAAAAGTGGTTCAGCAGGCTCAGCGCTTTTGTGATCGTGCCCATGCTTCAGCAGTTCCTTTCCCGCAGGTGCCGGATTGAAGCTCCGGCATTCGACGGGACGATGTTGACATGTAGTTTCATTTGAAACAATATATTTTTAAACCGATGGTTTGTTATTTGAACCGTTTTGCGAGGTAAACAAAAGCGTCAGCGCTTCGATTGAAGGTTGACATCTTGTTATTTAAGATCACAATAATTAACAAAGCAAATAAAAAATGACCAAGACCGGCGCAAAGTCCGGCTGTCACCTGACCAGAAAAGGGACTGTTGAAATGAAGAAGCAAGTGATCGCCCTGACGGCCGCGACATTGATGTCGGCAACGGCCGCTCTGGCTGAATATCCGGAAAAGCCTGTATCGTTCATCGTTCCGTGGCCTCCGGGGGACCTGGAAGACGTGCTGACCCGTCTGATCGCGGACAAGTTCCAGGAAATGTACGGCGTGCCGGCAGCGGTCGTGAACAAGCCGGGTGGCGGCGGTGGTCCGTTCCCTGGTGCAGTGGAAGTCGCAACGGCGCCTGCCGACGGTTATACGGTCGGCTCTTTCGTGACCGACGTGCCGATTGGTGGTCCGCAGATCGGAATTCCCGAACTTTCGCCGAACCCGTTCGAGCCGATCGGCATTTTCATGACCTATCCGTTCGTGATTGCCGCTGGCGCAGACGCGCCCTACGCCACGTGGGCGGAGTTGGCTGATTACGCCAAGGAAAACGAGATCGCTCTCGGCCATTTCGGTTCGTTCCTGCCGCCCACCCAGATCACCTTCGCTGCCGCCAAGACCTCCGGCTTCGATTTTGCCAGCGAAGCGGCTTTTGACGAGCTGAACTGCAACACGCTGGCCTCCGGCGATGTCGACGTCATCAACACGACACTGCAGCAGATCCAGCCGTGCCTCGGCGAGGTCAAGATCCTGGCCAGCATCGGCAAGGAACGGACGTCCCTGACGCCGAACGTGCAGACCATGCAGGAAATCAACCCGGATCTGTCGGTTGCGCTGTGGAACGGGCTGTTCGTTCACAAGGACGTTCCCGAAGATGCGCGGATCAAGATTTCCGAAGCTGCGCAAGCTGCGCTCAAGTCGCCGCAGGCGCTCGAGCTGATCGGCCAGACCGGCGTCCTGATCTACTGGCAGGACCCGGTTCAGTCCGAACAGCAGATCGAGGCTGATGCGGCGGCGCTTCAGAAAATCTCCGAGCTGATCGAACAGTAAGGCGACTATTTCGGCCGGCGCATCTCGCGCCGGCCGGTTGCTTTCGGGTTCCAAGGAGGGTTCGGCTTGGCGCGCATCAAGACGCTGCAGGAACTGTTCAAACGCTATCGCCGGCCCGGCGACATCGTGTTTGCAATCCTGTTCCTGGCATTTTCCCTATTTCTTCTGTCGCAGATCCCGGGTGAGACGGTCTGGGCCAAGCGGACCAAGTGGTTCGCACAGCCAAGGTTCTGGCCCACAGTCGCTATCGGCGGCATGGTGCTGTTCGCCAGCCTGCATTTCATTGGTTCGCTTTGCTCCAAGCGCATTCCGGGCCGATGGCGCGAGGTCGGCTTCTGGATGAAGTCGTTCGAGTTCGTGGCCTATTTCCTGATCTACGTGCTCCTGGTACCGCAACTCGGCTACCTGCCGGCAACACTCGCCTTCACCTTGTTTCTGTGTGTCCGGATTGGCGAGGCAACGCCTCTCAACCTGGGTGCCGCGGTTGCCTTCAGCATTTCTGTGGTGGTGATCTTCCGCGCGTTTTTGCAGGTCAAGGTTCCCGCCGGCCATATCTACGAGGCGCTGCCTGACGGCATCCGCGCCTTTGCCCTGACCTATCTGTGAGGCGAGAATGGAACTGATCCTCTCCAGCCTGTCCATGCTTGCCCAATGGGACGTTCTTGCGGCCCTGGTGATCGGCTCCATCGGTGGTGTCATCATCGGCGCAATTCCTGGTGTCGGAGCTGCCGTTGCCATCGCGATACTGCTGCCGGCAACCTTTTCCTTCGAACCTATCGTCGGCTTGACCCTGCTACTCGGAGTCTATGGCTCATCCATGTATGGCGGTGCCATTCCGGCGGTGCTGATTAACACACCGGGTACGGCGGTCAATGCGCTGACCACCTATGACGGCTATCCCATGACCAAGAAGGGGCAAGGGCATCGGGCGCTGTCGCTCGCCTATTCGGCTTCTTTCTTCGGCGGCATGTTCTCGATCCTGTGCCTGATCGTCCTCTCGCCGGTGCTGGCGATGATCGCACCGCATTTCGGCAGCCGCGAGATCTTCCTGGCCGCACTAATGGGCATAATCCTGGTTGTGGTTGCGCACCGCGGACAGGTTTTTGCCGCCGGCATGCTGGCCTGTTTCGGCATCTTCCTGAGCACCATCGGCCTGGAGCCTGCCAAATACACCAAGCGCTTCACCTTCGACCAGAGCTGGCTCACCTCCGGTGTCGATCTCATCGTGGTGGTGCTCGGTCTCTTTGCGATCTCGCAAGCGTTGCTGCTGCTGGTCGACAAGGAACATCAACCCGGATCGGCCAAGGTCGAGGGCAATCTCTTTGCCGGGCTCAAGGAGCTGTTCGCGTTCAAACGGGTGGCGACCGTTTCTTCCAGCTTCGGCGTGCTTATGGGCATGATCCCCGGCGTCGGCGAATTCACGGCCCAGTTCCTGTCCTACACCTATGCGCAGAAAACCTCTAAGGATCCGGACCTTTTCGGCAAGGGCTCGCCTGAAGGACTGATCGCATCGGAAGCTGCCAACAATGCGGTGCCCGGTGCGGCGATGATCCCGCTGCTTGCGCTTGGCATTCCGGGCGAGGCACTGACGGCAATGATGCTGTCGGTGTTCTATGTCCACAACGTCATCCCCGGCCCGCAGCTGTTCCAGGGGCAGCTCGATTTCGTGGTCGCGCTCTATCTGGCGCTGATCCTGCTGAACATCATCGTGCTGATCTTCCTGCTGTCCTCCACCGGGCTGCTGCTCAAGATCATCCAGATCCCGACGCGGTTCCTGGGGGTGATGATCATGACGCTGTCCTTTGTCGGCGTGTTCTCGCTGCGCAACTCGGTGACCGACTGCGCGATTGCCGCCGGGTTCGGGGTCTTCGGTCTGGTGCTGAAGCGGCTCAACCTTCCCATCGTGCCGATCATCCTCGGCATGGTGCTCGGCGGCATCATGGAGGTGAAACTGCGCAGCGCCATGGCGCGGGTGAATTCCCCGTTCGATTTCATCGACCGACCGATCGCCGCCATTCTCTTCATTGCCATCATTCTCATTCTCGTCCTGCACGTGCGTGCGGTCATCCGCGAGCACAAGGTGCGGCTGGAGCGTGAAGAGGACAGTTCCGAAACTTCAACCCAGCAAGGGTAACAACCAAGATGCTTGATCAGGCCGCAATCGATGCCTTGCGCGACCAGCCCGTTGGTGAGCAGGGGCATTTTGTAAACGGGGCCTTTGCCGCGTCCCGGGACGGGGCAACGCTGGAGGTGCTTTCCCCCATCGACGGCAAGCTGCTGACGAAGATCGCAAGCGGAACGGCCGCCGATGTGACGCTTGCCGTCGAGGGCGCACGCAAGGCGTTCGAGGATGGCCGCTGGTCGAAGGCCGCTCCGGCGCATCGCAAGAAGGTGCTGCTGAAGCTCGCTGACCTGATCGAGGCGAAAGCGCTTGAGCTTGCTGTTCTCGGCGTGCGCGACAACGGCACCGAGATCAACATGGCCTTCAAGGCCGAGGCTTTGTCGGCCGCCGGGACCTTCCGGTATTACGCCGAAGCGCTCGACAAGATCTATGGCGAGATCGCACCGACTGCAGACAATGTGCTTGGTCTCATCCACCGGGCGCCTGTCGGGGTGGTTGGGGCTATCGTTCCCTGGAACTTTCCGCTGATGATCGGTGCCTGGAAGATTGCGCCGGCGCTCGCCATGGGAAATTCCATCGTGCTGAAACCGGCGGAAACAGCCTCGCTCAGCCTGCTCAGAATTGCCGAGCTGGCGTCCGAGGCAGGGGTTCCGGACGGTGTCTTCAACGTGGTGACCGGGCCCGGTGCGGTTGTCGGCGAAGCCCTGGCCCTATCCATGGATGTCGACATCCTGGTCTTCACCGGTTCTGGTGCGACAGGGCGACGGCTTCTTGAATATTCCGCCAGATCCAACCTGAAGCGCTGCTATCTGGAACTTGGCGGCAAGTCCCCCAACATTGTCTTCAATGATGCGGCTGATCTGGCAAAAGCAGCCAAGGTGTCGGCGGCGGGGATCTTCCGCAATTCCGGCCAGGTCTGTGTCGCCGGTTCGCGCCTGCTGGTGCAGGAGGACATTCACGACGATTTCGTTGCCGCGATCTGCCGGGAAGCGGAAGCTTTCAAGGTGGGCGATCCGCTGGATCTTTCCAGCCAGATCGGCGCGGTGCATTCGCTGCCTCAACTGGAAGCCGACCTGAGGTTCGTGGAGACAGCAGAAACCGAGGGCGCGGAGCGCCGCACCGGGGGAATGCGAATCCTGACGGAGACCGGCGGCTATTACATGGCGCCCACCGTCATGACCGGGGTCAAGCCGCAGGACACGATTGCGCAAAAGGAAGTGTTTGGCCCAGTTCTGGCCCTGACGGCCTTCAAGGACGAGGAAGAGGCGATCCGGATCGCCAATTGCACCGAATACGGTCTCGCCGCCGGTGTCTGGACATCCGATCTCGGCCGGGCGCACCGGATGATTGCCGGTGTCCGGTCCGGCGTCATTCATGTGAACACCTACGGTGGTTCAGACATGACCGTGCCGCTTGGCGGCATGAAGCAGTCCGGCAATGGTCACGACAAGTCGCTGCACGCGCTCGACAAGTATGTCGACCTGAAGACAGCCTGGATCCAGCTCTGAGGATAGACATGACCAAGACGATCCTGTCCATCGGGACCTACGACACCAAGAATGCCGAACTGGAGTTCATCGAGCAGACCATACGCGATCAGGGCGGCGCGGTGCTGACGATGGATGTCAGCGTGCTGGGCGATCCGGCCAGTCCGACCGGCATTTCCAAGCATGAGGTTGCCAAAGCGGGCGGCATGTCCATCGAGGATGTGATCGCGCAAGGCGACGAGAACAAGGCGTTTCAGGTGATGGCGCAGGGCGCGGCGAAGCTTGTCGCCGACCTTTATGCGCAGGGCCGGATCGACGGCATGATTGCGCTTGGCGGAACCATGGGAACGGATCTGGCACTCGATTGCGCCCAGGCGCTGCCGATGGGTGTGCCAAAATTCATCGTCTCCACGGTCAGCTTCTCGCCGCTGATCCCGCCGGAACGGCTGGCCCCGGATATCCAGATGATCCTGTGGGCCGGTGGTCTTTATGGTCTGAACGAAATCTGCAAGTCGTCGCTGGCGCAGGCCGCGGGCGCCGTGCTGGGGGCTGCGAAAGCCGCACAGATGCCGGACCGCTCAAAACCGCTGGTCGGCATGACATCACTCGGCTCCAGTTGCCTATCCTACATGAAACTGCTGAAACCTGCGCTGGAAGAGCGCGGGTACGAAGTGGCGGTCTTCCATTCCACCGGCATGGGCGGCATGGCTTTCGAGAGCCTTGCGCGGGAAGGGGCCTTTTGCTGCGTCATGGATTTCTGCCTGCAGGAATTCGGCAATCTGCTGGCCGGGTCGCTGGTCAGCAGCGGGCCGGACCGGCTGCAGAATGCGGGCGCGCAGGGTACACCGCAGATCGTGGCGCCAGGCGCGCTTGATCTGGTGGACTTTGCCGGCTGGCAGGAGATCCCGGCGCAATATGCCGACCGGCCGTTCCACGAACATAACCGACTGATCAAGAGTTCCGTCTTCAACCGGGAGGAGCGCCGGCAGTGGGCCAACGTACTTGCCGACCGGCTGGAGGCGGCCAAGGGGCCGACCCATTTCCTGTTGCCGCTTGGCGGTATCGAGGCCTGGGACAAGGAAGGCGAAGAGGCGCACGATCCGAACGGACTGGCGGCCTTCATCGATGAAGTCAGGACGGTCTTTCCCGGCCGTGTCGAGATTAGCGAGGTGTCGGCCCATATCAACGACCACGCCTTCGCGGATGCAGCGCTTGGCGTTTTCGACAGATGGGTCGACGAAGGGATTGTCATGCGGGGCGGTTAAGGCCGCCGCACGTGCCACGAAAGGAAAAAGCGCCGGCGAGCGGCGCTTTTTGGGGTCGTGAGATGGGGCTTTAGCTTGTTCTTGTGACCTGAGGTCAGCCCGTGGCAAGCCGTTGCCTGCCACGGGCCCTGATCATCAGGACCGCGGCTTCAGGTTTTCCGGATCGTAGAGCGGCTGATAGCCGACACCGGCAACCTCGACCGGGTAGGTTTCGGAGAAATACTCGACATTCAGCTTGCGGCCGACCTGGCAGTATTCCTGCGGCAGGTAGGCAAGAGCGATGTTCTTGCCGATGGTTGGGCCGTAGGCGACCGACGTCGTGTAGGAAATACGGCCCAGGCTGTCGACCAGCGTCTTGCCGGTGTCCGGATCCTGAACCGGCATCGCGCCGACCGGGTAGCGTTTGACGCCCTTCGCATCGGTGTTTTCAAGCATCACCAGCGTGCAGAGCATGGCCGGCTGCTTGTCGCGTTCCCGGTATTCGACGTGCTTTGCCTTGCCGCGGAAATCCGCTTCCTTGACCTTCGGACGGGCGAGATCAGCCTCATAGAGGTTGTACTGGGTCAGAAGGTCGGCGTTCTGCAGGCGCAGGGATTTTTCCATGCGGCGCGAGTTGGCGTAGGTTTCGACACCGACCGCGATGACACCTGTTGACCGCAGAGCGTCCCAGACGGCCAGGCCGTCTTCGTATTTCATGTGCAGTTCCCAGCCCTGTTCACCGACATAGGACAGGCGCAGGGCCATGACGGACTTGCCGGCAATCTCGATCTGGCGAATGCCTGCGAAGGGGAAGTTTTCCGGATCGAGCGCTGCCGGGTCGGCAACCACTTTCTTCAGGTTCTCGCGGGCGTTCGGGCCCCAGATGCCGATGGTGGTGTACTGCTCGCTGACGTCGGTCACCGTGACGTCGAAGCCCTTGTCCTCGGCGATGCGCTTCACATAGTGATAGTCGCGCGGACCGGCGTCGGCGCCGTCGACGATGCGGCAGCGGTCGGCCATGCGGAAGACCGTGAGGTCGGCACGCACGTTGCCTTCGTCATCAAGGAAGTGGGTGTAGATACCCTTGCCGATGTTGGCATCGCCGCCGATCTTCGCGGCACACAGCCACTCCAGCAGGTCCACGTGGTCCGGGCCTTCGACATCGAACATGTAGAAGTGCGACAGGTTGATGATGCCGCAGTTTTCGCTGAGTTCGAGCTGTTCGGCGTTGGAAACGCGCCAGAAATGGCGGCTGTCCCATTCGTTTTCACGAACCGGAACCCGATCGCCGTATTTTTCCAGCAGGTGCTCGTTGGCGGCATAGCCATGCGCGCGTTCCCAGCCGCCCAGTTCCATGAAGTAGCCGCCGAGTTCGACCTCGCGGTCATAGAACGGAGACCGCTTCACGCTGCGGCTCGTGAGGTAAGGCTCACGCGGGTGGATCGCCGGGAAGTAGATCTTCTGTGCGGCTTCGTAGCAGCGGTCCTCGATGTATTTCTCGGTCAGCTGGTGGGAATAGAAGCGCGAATAATCGATGGACGCATGGTCGATTTCGGTCCGGCCATCGGTGATCCAGTCTGCCAGCAGCTTGCCGTAGCCCGGTCCGTCCTTGACCCAGATGGCAACGCAGTACCAAAGGCCGCGCACTTTCTGGCTTTCGCCGCAGGAGGGGCCGCCTGCGGCGGACACCTGCAGGAGGCCGTTGAAGGAATGGCTTTCGTTGTAGCCGATCTCGCCCAGGATCGGGGTCAGTTCCATGGCGCGCTCGAGCGGCTCCATGACCTGTTCCATCTCCAGGTCGCGCTGGGAGGGGGACAGGCGGGCCTGATCCTTTTCCAGGAGATCGCGCGGGTGGCACATGCGCGGGTGGGTCGGCTCGTAGTACCCCCACTCGATCTGGCCGCCTTCTGCGGTCTTCGGATCGCCCGTGTCGCGCATATAGGCGGAGTTGCCCTGGTCGCGCAGCAGCGGATAGCCGATGTCCTTGCCGGTGCCTGCGAATTCATTGTACGGACCGAAGAAGGTCAGCGGGTGATCGACCGGCATCACCGGCAGGTCTTCGCCGACCATTTCGGCAATCAGGCGGCCCCAGAGACCGGCGCAGACGATGACATGATCGGCCATGATCGTGCCGCGGTGGGTCTTCACGCCCTTGATGTGTCCGTCCTCGACGATGAGGGATTGGGCCGGGGTGTTGGCAAAGGCCTTCAGCTTGCCGGTCTTTTCGCCTTCATCGACCAGCTTGCCGGCAACGGTCTGCGAGCGCGGGATAACGAGACCTGCATCCGGATCCCACATGCCGCCCTGGACCATGTCCTCTTCGATCAACGGAAACTTTTCCTTGATCTCGGCCGGGGTTACGAGGCGCACATTGGTGCCGAAGGCCTTGCCCGAAGTGACCTTGCGCTTGATTTCCTCCATCCAGGTGTCGTCGCCGGTGCGCGCGACTTCCAGACCGCCGACGCGGGCGTAGTGGCCCATCTTGTCGAAGAAATCGATGGAATACTGGGTAGTCCAGACGGACAGATAATCGTGGCTGGTGGTGTAGCAGAAGTCGGACGCATGGGCCGTCGAACCGATGTCGGTCGGAATGCCGGACTTGTCGATGCCGACAATGTCGGTCCAGCCGCGTTCGATGAGGTGATGTGCGATCGACGCGCCGACGATACCGCCGAGACCGACGATGACGATCTGTGCCTTGTCAGGAAATGCTGACATGTCTCATTCCTTTTTCATCGACCGGAGCGCAGTCCGCCTGCGTCCGGTCCGTGCGACTGCACCGGATTTCCGTTTCGTGGCGGCAGTATCGCGACTGATCGACAGGCAAAATAGCGTAATTGCGTCATGGCGGCATAAGCGCCACGACACGGTGGTTCAAATCGTCAGGAAAAGCTGGCTTGTGATTGCGACAGGCTGGTCGTGTTTCGATAACGCGGCACGGTACGAAAACGGTCGCGAATTATCAGGGAAATGTCAGGGTTTCGGGTGCGTGGTGAAGTGTCCGGCAAGCGCGCCACGCCGGAAGCGAGTGGCGGCAAATGATAGGCGTTCGCCGCGTTGCGCTCCGGCCATCATATCCGTCAGGTGAGGATGGTTGCCCCGGGGAAACGTAAGCTGGAAAGCGGCGGCCCGGGGCAACGCGTCAGGTCCAATCAGCGAATGCTGCAGTTGCCTGAAGTCGATGTGCTGTTGATTGTGTAGCGCCACTTGGTCTTGCCGCCGTAGTAGCCAAGGCAGGGGCCGTCACAATAGCCGCGCTTTGCGTTCGAGAACTCCGAGAAACTGATGAAGCGGCAGCTGTTGCCGTCATAGGCGAACTTGTAGGTCCGCTTTGTGGTGCGGTCCTCGGCTGGGTCCTTTTCCTCTTCGGAAATCTCGACGATGCCGTTGCTGTAGGTGTAGCGCGAACAGATATTCCGCTTGTAGCCTTCCTCGATTTCCAGCTTGACGCAGTTGGTCCTGCCCTTGCCGGAGATGCTGCCGGAGGTCTTGACGCTTTTACCGTTCACAAACACGGTTCCCGCCTGGTTGTCCGGATCGGCGACCAGCAGATTGTCGCCGTTCTGGCGGATCAGAACGGCCGTGGTGCCTGTGCGGTTGTTGGTTTCGGTGAACGAACCCTTGTTGGTGTTGGAATAATAGTCCTTCTGCTCGATCTTGATATTCGAGCTCAGGAAAATCTTCTTGCTGCCGAGATCGAAGGTCGCGGGAGCTGATTTGGAACTCTGGGCCGGGGAGGCGCCTTCCGGTGCCGTCGACTGGCAACCGGCCATACCCAGCATTGAGGTCGTCAATGCCAGGAACAAAATCTTCTTCACAATAAGTCTCCTTCCGGGAAAATGCCCTCCATCTGGAGGATCTTGAAATTCGATGTTGATGGATTTGTTTGGAGCTGTGGTTGCGGGTTTGCCGGTGCGCTGTCCATGCCGTCACTTTCCATAGACATCGGTTTGCGGACCGTCCTGAACCTTGCAAATGAGCGAGGTCGGCTTTCCATAGGCGTACTTGAGCTGGGTGTTGGAGAAGTGCTCCTGCCTGAACTCCAGGATCCGGCACTCCTTGCCGTTCATTTCCAGCGTGAATGCGTTTTTCCGGATGTATCCGTCTTCAACCATTTCCATGGTGTGGACTGCATGAAGACGGTTTGCGGAGAGCCGCTCAACATCCACGAAATGGACGATCGGGTCGCCGGATTTGGTTTTATTGACCCTCTCACCTGATCCCGTGCCGGTTGGTATCCGGACGCCTTCCGTTTCGAAGTTCGAGTGAAACGAAAAGGAATAGAACAGGTCGTCGTTCCCGGCGAAGAAGATGGCGGCGAGATAGAACCACGCGCTGTGTTCCCAGACGCAGGACTGTGTGCCGTCGGCAAAACCGCAGATCGGCATGGTGATGTCGATCGTTATGGTCTTGCCGGACATGTCGTCCGCGCTTGCGTTTCCTGCAAAGCCGGCCGCAAGAAGCAGGCTGGCTGCCAGAGTTTTTATCAACCCCATCTTGCCCCGATCATCTGAAACTCGAGCACGTGTGCCGCTCTGCCAGGTCAGTCACAATATTGCTGGCCGTTGAACGTGAAGCAGTTGCCTCCGGATGAGGAGGACTGGGGACTGGGTTTCGACTTCGTGTAACACTGCCCTGCTGAAGAGAGCAGTTGTCCGGCCGGGCAGGTTTTCAGAACACACTCGTTGTTCTTCAATACGTAGCGGGCGGAACAGGTCAGCGGACATATCCTGCCGTCGAGCTGCCGAAGTTTCTTCAGGACAGCCGCGTTGGGAGACAAGGACGCAAGCTGAAGCTTGGCTTCGTTCCTCAAGGTGTCGAGCGCGCGGCCACTTTTCGGGCCCCAGACACCGTCTGGCGAACCTGCGTCGCAGCCAAGCCTGTTGAGTTCCACCTGGACGGCCCTCGTCAGTTCCTTCGGGTCGGACGGGACCGGAGCTTCGTTTATCGGTTGCTCGGCTTCGCTCGGTGCAAGACTTGCCTGGACCTGCGGCTTGTCTTCGAGGTCCTTCAGTCGGTTGGCGGCGACACCTGCGAAAAGGCCGTTTGGAAACTGGGCGAGATAGGCGCGCAGTTCCGAGATGGAAGGATTGTCGCGAATGGCGGTCCAGTAGGCGACGTCGAGGCTGCCCTGGCTGCCGGCTTCTCCGGCGGTATCGTCTGGCAGCGGACCGTCTTCATAAAAGTAGAAATCACCGGTGATCGAGCTGACTTCCCAAGGCACCTGCCGGTCGGCGGTTTCGGCCAGAACATCGCGCCTGGCCTGCTTGAAGACGGATTCAATCGGCTCGCCGGGACTGGTCTCAATGGCGCGGCTGAGGGCGGCCGTGTAGGGGGAATTTCCGGCGGAACCGTCCATCGCGACCTGCCCGGGTGACGTCGCATAGGCGATCAGGGTGCCCATGGGTGCATCGATGGGGGCAAGGCCACGGGTGGCCGAGCGGAACGAGCCTTTGAAGGGATTGTTGCGACAGGCATCCAGTACGACGATGTTCACCGGACTGCTGGACGAGTTCATCACCTTGAGGAAGTCGTTGACGTTGATGCCCTCAAGATCGACCTCGTCCTCATCCGCCAGAAGGGCGTTCACCGGGATGAGATAATTCTCCCCGCGTACCTGCACACCGTGCCCGGCGTAGTAGATCAGGCCTGCTTCGATCGACGAATCCCGCAAGGTGCGACCAAACTCGAGAAGTTCCCGCTTCATATCCCTGTAGTTGCCGTCGATGAGTTGCCTCACTTCAAAACCGGCATCGCCCAAGGTTTTTGCCATGAGGAGGGCGTCGTTTTCAGGGTTTTTCAGAGATTGAATATGTTCGTAATTCGAATTGCCGATGATGAGCGCGACACGCTTACCCGCAAAGGCGGATCCTGTACTGGAAATTATTTGAAGAAATACGATGGCCGTTAAAATGACGCCCAAACGAATAATATGTGCTGGCAGCAAATAGTTCACTTGTAGCCCCCGCTAAGTGAATGAAATAAAGGAGTTCTTGCTGAATACTCTCCTTTGTATAGCTGCAGCACCGGTTTCCTGTCCACAGCGTCAATGGAGGAAGACCATTGCCAAAGTGACGGGTTCGTCCTGTCTTCCGGTTTTGGTCTTGTATTTTTCGCGGGGGAAGGTGCTGGGCGTGCAAAACGGGGGCACGCCCGCAGTCTTTAGCTCCAGACCGTTTCCTGTCCGTTTTCAAGCACATGAACCACGCCCTGCGGTTCCTTGAGGCTGAGGATCCCGGTGTCATCGAGGCCAAGAACGATACCTCGAATAACCTTGCCGATCTGGCCATGGGCCACTGCGATTGTCGGTCCCGTCAGGCCTGCAAGCCAGGCTCCGGCGCGCTCACGCATCTGCTGCAGTGTCTCGCCACCCGGCGCATCAAAATACCAGGTGTTGCCGGGCTTGCCGTTCATGTGCTCGGGATACTTCTCGAACATCTCGGGCCTTGTCAGGCCGCTCAAACCGCCGACATCGATTTCGACGAGCAGGTCGGTTTCAACCGGCGAAAAGTCGAAGTTCTGCTGCAGGTACTGCGAGGTTTCCAGAGTTCGGCCCAAGGGGCTGACCATCTGGTCGTAACCTTCGGCTGATACCAGTTCGCGGGCGAGGATCTTTCCCAAGAGAGTCGCCTGCTCGCGTCCCTTTGCAGTCAGGGGAGAATCCAGCCGGCCTTGCGCACGGCCGATCAGGTTCCATTCTGTTTCGCCGTGGCGCATGAAGATGATTTTCGGATGGGTCATCGGGTTGTCTTCTTAAGTGTCATGTTGGCGGTCCGTTCGGGTCGAACCGGTTTTACAGGGGGGAAACTGGGCGGGCAGCAGTCGGTGCTCCCGCCCGGCAGGCGTTTGATCTCAGGCTGCCGCCACTTCGTTGAGGAATGTCGTCACGGTCGACCGAATGCGTGCTGTCTGCTGGTTCAGATCGTCGGAGGCATTCAGAACATCGCTTGCGGATTTCCGGGTGTCGCCGATCGCATCCGAAACGCTGGACATGTCTTCGACGACCGCCATGGTTCGATTGGAGGCGAGGGCGGCATTTCGCGCGATTTCGTTTGTTGCGTAGCCCTGCTGCTCAACGGGAGCGGCAATCGCGCTGGTGCACTCCGAGACGTCCTGCATTATCGCGACGATCTCGCCGATGGCCGTAACCGTTTCCGATGCGGACGCCTGCATGGCCGCAATCTGCGAGGCGATTTCGTTTGTCGCTCTTGCGGTCTGAGTTGCCAGCGACTTGACCTCTGCCGCCACAACGGCAAAGCCCTTGCCGGCTTCCCCGGCACGAGCCGCCTCGATGGTGGCGTTGAGCGCCAGCAGGTTGGTTTGTTCGGCGATCTCGGAAATCAGGGAAACAACGCCTTCGATGCTTTGTGCGGTTTCCGCCAGGCCGGTGATCTTGCTGCTGGTCCGGTTGGCGTTGTCCGCGGCGTTGCTGACGATCTGGCTTGACGTTTCCACCTGCCGGGCGATCTCGGCAATCGAGGCAGCCATCTCGTCGGTGGCAGCCGCGACGGCCTGAACGTTGCCGGAGGCTTCGTTCGAGGAACCGGTGGCGTTGCCGGTGAGGGAAGATGCCGTTTCGGCAATCACCGTCATGGACTGGGCAGTGTCCTGCATCTGTCCGGCATTTTCGGACAGGCTCTTCAGGACGTCCTGAATGTCATCGCGGAACCCGGCCACCAGCTTGTCTATATGCTGTTGGCGCTCCTCACTGGCCAACTGGCTTTGCATCCGTTCTTCGCCGAGGCGGCGGTTTTCCAGCAGGCTGTCACGGAAAATCAGGAGTGCCTGACGGAGCTGCCCAACCTCGTCGCGCGTGACCGCACCGTCGATCGTGACATCGACTTCGCCGTCAGCCAGGCGACGGGTCGCAGCTGTCAGAACGGACACGGGGCGGGCAACGGTGAACCAGAGTGCAACTGCCGCCGCAATGCCGAACACCAGCCCGATCGCGGACACCGCCAACAGGATGAGTGTCGACCTTGCTTCCGTACTGGCGGCACTGGTTTCCAGCCTTGCGTTGAGCGCGGAAATGCCTTCGGCAAACTTTGTCTCGGCAGTGTCGGCAGCAGCAAGAGCAACCCGGAAATCTGCCATGGCTGAAGACAGTTTCGCAAAGGCGCTGCCCAGGGTTTCGATTGCGGTGCGCGCTGCGACCGCATCGGCTCCCGTCAGCATGGTGGACAACACCTGTTCCTGTTGCATCTGCAGGGCCGCGATACTGTCGAGCACCGCCTTGCGGGTAAGATCCGACCGGTTGACCTGGAACTGCCAGAACGCATCTGACAACACCCGGGCTTCGGCAGCAAAGTCGTCGCCGGCCTTGGCTTCGGCAACAGCGGAGCGGGCAAGTCCCTCGATCGCCAGCATGTCGCCGTGGGCCGTCTTGAAGGCGCGGCCAAGGTCATTGCGCACGGCATCGGTCAGTCCGGCAAGGCTATCAAAGCCCTTGGTCAGAGCGTCTCTCCTGGACAGGGCCTGGGACGGATCCTTCTGGACGGCGGAGAGCAGGGCGCGCATGGCGTTGGCGCCTTCGGCAAGGTCACGTGCGGGCTGCAGGTTTTCCGACACGGTTGCGGAGGACGTCAGCTTGCGGATCAGGAGATAGTACTTGCCGAAGGACTTGCTGACCGCCTTCATGTGAGCTGCGTCCGGATGTCGAAACAGGGTCTCCAGATCCAGCTTGAGTTGCATGGAGTGGGCGCTGGCAAGTGTTGCTGCCTGCGCGAGTTCACTGGCTGCTTCCCCGCTTGTTCTCAACGATTGCAGCTCGTCGACCAGTTTCTGTTCGCGTTTCGCTGCCGCCTGGGCAACGCTGTGGCCGATCGCCATCAGGTTTTCCAGGGATGTCGTCATCTGCAGGCGTTTGCGTTCGATTTCTTCCTCTGAGGCAACCAGGGTGTCGAAAGCAGTCGAGAATGCCGCAATGTTGCCGGTCGCCGAGGCAACGTCTTCTCCGCCTGCTTGCAGAACGGACAGCGTCGCGGAGATGTCGGTCATGCTGTCCTTCACCACGGAGACGTCATCCGGATCGCCGGATTCGACGTAACGCGCTTTCAGGCGGTTAAGCTGGGCCATGGACATCAGGGCAGAGCCCGTAGTCTGGGAGGTTTGAATTGCCCCGCCCATCTGGCGGGTCGCGACATAGCCGACGACCGCAACGGACATTGTAAGCAGAACGGAAACAGCCATGCAGATGGCGAGTTTCATCGATATCGGAAGATTGCCGGCGGCTCTCATGTTTCCCCCATGAATCGAGTTTCAGTGGTTCACTGAACTCCATGCCGCCACAGGAGTAATCCGGGAAAGCTAGGTGGTAGTTGTTACCAAACTATTTATGACCAGGTCAGTTTTATCGGTGAGGCAAGTGCCTAGCCAAAGTTGACTAATATCGCCGGTTATCGGAACCTTCCTTGATCCGCTGAATTGCTTGAAAGGCGTTGCGATTTTCTTCGCGCTGCGAGACCTGTATCGCGATTCCGATATCAAAAACTTGACCTTGCGTCATATTGGCAAGTGTTTCTGCGAAAGATGGCCCGTGAACTGACGCTCACGGGCCCCGACGCCCGAACCTTGGGCTTTCAGCTCCTCCCAGCCGGCAGTGGCGGCCGCCCGCAGGGAGAAGGGTGAGAGGAGGTTGGGCCGGGCACCGGATCTGAATGGCGTGAAGACACCTGCACCGGGCAGGAGGCCGGCACGATCCCGTGCTGGCCTGATGCCGAAAAACGTCAGAGCAACACGGCGTTCCGGGTGTTGACGCTCATCTTCACTTCCATGCCGGGTTCGTACCAGTCGACACCGCCCACATGTTTCTGATCGATGATCAGCTCACTGCCTGCTGCTTCCACCAGGTAGCGCGTCTGGCTGCCGAGAAATTCCCGGTGCTTGACCTTGCCCGTAATCAGGTCCGGGTGGTTCTGGTCGGTGACGATTTCGATGTTCTGCGGCCGCAGCACGAGCGAAGAACCGTCGGGGCTGCCTGCACCGAGATGAAGCACTTCGCCGGAGGCAATCTTGAAGGTATTTCCGCCGTCGCCACGCTGAAGTGTGCCGTCGATGATGTTTGCGGTTCCCAGGAATTTTGCCACAAACAGATTTGCCGGCGTGTCGTAGAGCTCCTGCGGCGTGCCCATCTGCTGAATGACACCGCCGTCGAGCACGGCCATTCGGTCGGCGGTGGTGTTGGCCTCTTCCTGGTCGTGGGTGACGAAGATGGTCGTCAGGCCCAGCTTCCTTTGAAGGGACAAAAGTTCCCGGCGCATCTGGATGCGCAGGCTGGCGTCAAGGTTCGACAGCGGCTCGTCGAGCAACAGGACATCCGGCTCGACGACGACGGTACGGGCAAGAGCCACGCGCTGTTGCTGGCCACCGGAAAGCTGGGAAGGCATGCGGTCGGCGAGATGCAGGAGGCCGACGAGTTCCAGCGCCGATTCCACACGGGTACCGATGTCCTTGCGCGCGACTTTCCGCTCCTCAAGGCCGAAGGCGACGTTGGCACGAACCGACATGTGAGGCCACAGGGCATAGGACTGGAACACCATGCCGACATTTCGTTTCCAGGGCGGAAGCTTGGCAATGTCGCGGCCTCCGATGAGAATGCGTCCTCTGGGCGTAGGACCGAAGCCTGCAATGGCACGCAGGAGGGTGGACTTGCCGGAGCCCGACGGGCCAAGGAAGGCGTAGAATTCACCCGGTTCGATGGTCATGTTGACGCCGCGCAGGACTTCGGTGGTGCCGAAGGAGAGATGCAGGTCCTCGATCCGTATTTCGACTGCTTTTCTGGTCATTGGAAGTGTTTCCTCGAAATTGAACGCTCAGTGGGATGCGCGGACTTCGGCCTTGCGGGCCCGGTCCTTCTCGATGATGCGGTTCGACAGGTACGTCCCCAGGCCGACGATCACGACGGCGAGGATGCCGAGTGCCGCGCCGGCACCCCGGCCGGACGGACTTTGCATGTAGAGGTAGATCCCGTAGGAAAGCGGAGCGTCGTCGCTGGTGGAGACCAGCATGATGGTTGCCGACAGTTCGACTGCGGCAGTGGCAAAGCTGGTGACGAAGCCGGCGAGGATCCCCCCGGCCATCAGCGGAACGACGATCCTGCGGATGGAGCGGCCCTTGGAGGCGCCGAGGTTTTCCGCTGCTTCCTCAAGCGACAGGCTGACCTGCTGAAGCGCGGCCATGCAGGCTCTGAGCGCATAGGGCAGGCGGCGCACGGTCAGGGCGATCACGATGATGACCCACCAGGACGCCAGCGGCTTGCCGATGACCGGCACCTCGAAGCTGTGGAACAGGCGCAGGTACCCGATGCCGAGCACGACGCCGGGTACGGCAAGCGCGGCGGTCGCCATGTAGTCGAGCATCTTGCGGCCCTTGATGCCGGTTCGCAGCACGATGTAGGCGATTGCCGTTCCCAGGATGATGTCGAAGCCGGCGGCAAGGCCTGCATAGATCAGTGTGTTGACCACATATTGCAGGGACTGTTCGAACACGGTGGCGAAGTTGGCCAGCGTGTAGCCGTCCGGCAGCGGGCTGAACGACCAGATCGTGCCGAACGCAAGCAGCGTCAGACCGAAATGCGGCGACAGGACCAGAAGCAGGATGAAGACGACGACGCCATAGGCAACGATCTTCTCGCCGCGCGACAGGTCGCGCCGGGCAAGACCGCCACCACCCTTTTGAACCGTGGCGTAATCCTTGCCCCGCATGAACAGGAAGGACGCCCACAGCGAAAAGACCGAGAAGGCCACCAGGATGAAGGAAATGACGTAGCCCATCGGATCGCTGATGCCGACGGAGGAAATGCGCAGATAGGCCTGGGGGGCCAGCATGTTGTTGACGTTGAGCAGCAACGGGGTGCCGAGATCGTCAAAGACCTTGATGAACACCAGCGCGGCGCCGGCAATGTAACCGGGCATGGCGAGCGGGAACACGATCCGGCGGAACAGGCGCAAGCCCGTGCAGCCGAGGTTCTGCGCCGATTCTTCCATTGCCTTGTCGATGTTGCGGAGCGACGCCGACAGGTTGATCAGGATGAACGGGAAATAGTGCAGGGACTGGACGAAGATGACGCCGTTCAGACCTTCCATGAACGGGATCTTGAAGCCAAGGTATTGCGACAGCAGAAGGTTGACCGTGCCGTTGCGGCCGAACAGGAGCTGCATCGCGATGGCGCCGACGAAGGGCGGCATGATCAGCGGGATGACGCCGATGCTCTGGATCAGCGCGCTTCCGCCGAAGTTGAAACGGGTGGTGATATAGGCCAGCGGCAGGGCGATAACCGTTGCCACGACCACGGACATCGCCGAGACGTAGAAGGAGTTCACGAAGGAACTGCGGAACAGCGACGAGCGGAAGAAATCGCCGAAATTCTGGAGCGTCAGGGCTCCTGTGTGGGGATCCTGGAAGGCGACATAGGTCACCTTCAGGACGGGAAGGATGAGAAACGCCAGCAGGAAGATGGCGATCGCGACGCCCGCAATTGCGGTGCCGGACAGCTCGGGAAATATGCGCCACTGCCTTGCAGGCGCAGTCGCTGCATTGCTCGTAGTCATCGGCTATGGACTCCGGGGAAGAGGCCGCACCTTCCCTGTTCCGGGCGGTGCGGCAAGTTCGACGTGATGTTGTTTTTGGTTTTCCGTCAGAGGCTGGCGGCTTTTTCCGCCAGAGCCTTGGCCTTTGCGTAGTTCTCGACCACGAAGGCATCCCACTGCTGCTCGACTTCTGCCTGGCGGCCCTCGATGACGTCGCTTTCCTTCTTGCGTTTCTGCTGGAAGACGGCGGCGAAGGAGGGGTCGAGACTTTCTTCCTCGGTGATGGGGGTAGCGTCGATGAGTGCGCGTGCTTCGGCGATCAGTGCCTTGGCTTCCGCATTGTCCTTGTCGGCAAGTGCAATCTCGGCAAGCTGCACGGCCCTGACCGCTTCACGCAGCTCGGTCAGACGGTAGGTGACCATGACGTCGAACAGGGAATTGACGACGTTGTAGCGCTTTTCCGAGCGGTCGGCGTCGAAGTTGACCGATGCCTTCACATCATCGCCTTCGAATGGGTTCGGAATGCCGTCCGGTGCGGTCGCATAAGCCGCCGGGTTGACCGGCAGACGCATGATGGCCGGATCGAACAGGACCTGCTGGCCTTCCGGCGACAGCACGAACTCGATGAACGCCTTTGCACCTTCCGGGTTCGGAGCGTTTTTCACGACACCGATGTTGGCAGGTACAACGGCAGTGACCGACGGATAGGCGAAGTCGACCGGGAAGCCGGACGCGCGGGACGAGAAGCCGAAGAAGTCGATAACGACGCCGAGGCCGAAGTTGCCCGAGTTGACGCCATCCGGCACACCGAAGCTGCGCTCGGTGACCGTGTTCATGTTACCGGAAATCCACTTCCAGTCGGCCCAGCCCTTTTCCCAGCCGGCGCCCTGCAGAAGCGTTTCGACCGTCAGGTGCGTGGTGCCGGAGCGGGACGGTGCGGACATGCCGACATGACCGAAATATTCCGGCTTGGCCAGGTCTTCCCATTCCTTTGCCGGTTCCAGCTCGTTGGCCTGCAGATAGCGGGTGTTCCACATGATGCCGTAACCGGATGCGGCAAAACCGTAGTAGAAGCCGTCGGGATCATTGATCGGGTACGTGCCGATCTTTTCCGGAATGCCTTCGGCGTTGATTTCGACCTTGGCAAGCAGGTCGTTGCCCTTGAGCACTTCGAATGCATCGGGGGCGGATGCCCACATCAGGTCGGACGTGTTGTTTCCGGCGGTTTCCTGAATGTATTTGACGGCTGCGGATGTTCCCTTGCTCAGGATCTCCAGCTCGTAGTCCAGGTTGGATGCAGCAAAGGCGGCTTCGAATGCATCGGTCAGTTCCTTCGGAAAGGATGTCACGACGACCACCTTGTCGGCAGCATTCGCCACGCCGGCAGACACCAGCAGTCCCAGTGCCGTCAGGCCCAGTAATTTCCTCATTGGATTATGTCTCCTCCATTCTGACGCAAGGGGGTGATCCAGCCCCTTGTTCGTTCAGCGAGGAAACGCTATCACTGACGAAATTTTCGAGTCAAATTATTGAATTTATTGATATTTTTGTGTCAAAACTGACACGTTCAACGTGTCGATCATGACCCGTCTTCCTCCGCAAGACCGCAGCTTTTCAGGCGCAGGTAAAGTCTCTTGCGCGGGATGCCGAGCAGTTCGGCGGCTTCTGCCTTGCGGCCACCGGTCTGAAGCAGAGCGTTCTGCAAGAGCTCGGTTTCGAAGGCGGTCATGGCCGCCTCATAGCCTGTGGAGACCTCAATGGGCTGGCCGCTGCCTATCTGCAGGTCAGCCTCCAGGCCGATGACAAGCCGTGCAGCGATGTTGCGAATTTCGCGAACATTGCCGGGCCAGTCATAGGTGAGGAACTGCTTTTTCTGGCGCTGTGACAGTTTCGGAAGCGGCAGGCCGTGGTTTTCCGAGGCCTGATCCAGAAGGTGTTCCATCAGTTCGATGACATCCCTGCCGCGTTCACGCACCGGCGGGAGGGACAGGGTTGCGACATTCATCCGGTGATAGAGATCGCCCCGCAGGCGGCCATCGTGAACGAGGGCGGCAGGATTGGTCTTCACGCCGGCGATGACGCGGATATCGACCGGGACGGCATCGCTGCCGCCCAGCCTTGTGATCTTGCGCTCTTCCAGTACACGCAGAAACCGCGTCTGCAGCGCATTGGGCATGGAATCAAGTTCATCCAGATAAAGTGTTCCGCCCTGCGCCCGTTCGATCCGCCCCGGGAAGGAGCCGTTTTCGGTTTCGAAGCCGAACAGTTCGCGGTCAATGTCCATCTCCGTGACGGCACCGCAGTTGATCGTCACAAGCGGTCCCGGCGCGCGCGGGGACAGTTGATGCAGACAGCGTGCGGTCAGGTCCTTGCCGGTGCCGGTTTCGCCGTGCAGAAGCACATCGACATTCAGCGGGCCGATGCGCGAAATCGTCGACCGCAGGTCAGCCATGACCTGCGAACTGCCGATAAGCTCACCCTGAGGATCGCGGATGCGCTGAACCTTGCGCCGCAGCGCCAGGTTTTCGAGTTGCAGCCTGCGCTTTTCAAGTGCCCGGCGGGCCGTGTCGATCAGGTGTTGCGGTTCGGTGGATTTCTCGATGAAGTCATAGGCGTTGTGCTTCATCGCCTGGATCGCGGTCTTCACGTCGCCGTGTGCCGTAATGACGATGAAGGGGACCTGTGGGGCATTTTCCTGGATCAGGCGCAGAAACTCCATGCCGGTTCTGCCGGGCATGCGAATATCGCTGATGACGATGCCGTTCCAGTTTGGCTGGATCTGTTCGGCAATCACATTGGCGTTGGCGTAGCAACGTACGCTGAACCCGGCGAGCTCGAGCGTTTCCTGCATTGCTTCCAGCAGATCCGCATCATCGTCGACCAGAACGATTTCGCCCGTTTCAAACCGAGTGCTCAAGCTGCCCCACCTTGTTCTGTGCCGCGCATGGCAGCCTCAGCTGAACGGTTACGCCACCCTGGTCGTTTTCCGCAAGTTCCAGATGCCCGCCCATGTCCTGCATGATGTTGAAGGAGATGGTCAATCCAAGACCGAGACCCTTGCCGACTTCCTTGGTGGTCACGAACGGGTCGGTCAGCTGCGTTGCCGATTGTCCCTGAAGGCCGATGCCGTTGTCGGCGATCAGGATGGTCGCGTCACCGCCGGTTTGCTCTGCCTCGATGCGGATTTCACCGCGGCCTGCCGCTTTCATGTCGATGGCGTCGACCGAGTTGCCTATGACGTTGATCAGGACCTGTTCCAGCAACACGGGATCCGCGCGGAGGGGCAGCTTGCCGGCAGCGTCGGAGACATTGAGCGCGACGCTGCTTTCCTCCAGGCGCCGCTCGAACAGCGATACGACAGGTTCCAGGGCCTGTTCCAGCGTCAGGTCCTTGACCGCGTAGTCCGAACGGCGGGCTATGCCGTTCAGGTGCTTGATGACGCGTGACATCCGCTCGGCAAGGTTTTCAACGACGTCGACCTTGGCTTCGACCGCTTCGCTCTTGCCCTTGGCAAGCAGCAGTCGAAGATTGTGCAGGTGATGTTTCATGGCCGCGAGCGGCTGGTTCAGTTCGTGACTGATGCCCGCAGACATCTGGCCGAGAGCCGCCAGCTTGCCGGCCTGAACAAGTTCGCGCTGGGTCTGCTTCAACTGGTCGAAGGCGCGTTTGCGCTCCACGATTTCCTTTTGCAGGTTTTCGTGGGTTCTGTTCAGTTCGACCACGGAGGATCTGAAGATCTCCGTCGCTGCCCCCATGCGGGCGATCTCGTCGTTGCCGCGGGTGGGGATCGGCGTGGAGAGATTGCCCTGAGCGATCTCGATCAGGGCTTCTGCCAGCCGGTGCAATCGGGCAACGATCTGGTTGCGGACATAAAACAGCAGAATGCCGGCGCAGATGACGCCGCAGATGACAGTTGCGACGGCCAGCAGCAGAGAGGCAATGCGCAGCCGTTCGGCTGCCTGATTGGTAAAGGTGAGGGCGGCAAGACGGCGTTCCCTGCCCAACTCGACCAGGGCTGCCTGAAGATCTGCGACGGCGGCCTGTGCGGTGCTGAGGTCGCCAAGTGCCTGTTGCTGCAGCTCGATCCGGTCACGCGATCCTGCAAAGACCCCCGTTTCGTCATAGGCGAAGGCCTGCAGCCGCTCCAGCGAGGACACCAGCGTCTCGGTGTCGGCCTTTTGCGGGACCTCCGCCAGCATGCCCTGGAGGTTTTCAAGCGCGTCGAAATTCAGATCTTCGAGCTGTGCGAGTTTTTCCGCCGTGTCGACATAAAGCGCCTGCAGCAGGAAGGTAATCGCCGTCGCCGTGCTTGACCCGATTGTCTGCATCTGTTCGCGAAGAAGGGTTTCCTGCCGGATGATCGCGGCAGCCGCGACCCGGTCGGTGCGCGACTGCGAGCGGACCATTTCTGACGACAGGCTGTCGATGTTGAAGGACAGGTCCTGAATGCGGGCAGCGACTTCGGTCTGGATATCGATCTGCAGCCAGCGCAGTTCCACCTGGTAGTGTTCCAGCGATCTGTTGATTGCCTGCAGATCCCGGGAGACCTGCAGGAAGGACCCGAGCTTGTCGCTCAAGGTTTCCTTCGCCTCGATTATCTTCGCGGTGTTTTTCGTGTCGCTCAGGATGTTTGTTTCCAGAAGGCCCGAAATGCCCTGGCTTGCGGCTTCCACATCCTCGCGCATGGCTTCCGGTTCGCGTTCCCGGGTCTGCGCGGCAATCTCGGTCGCGATGACGGCAAGGCGTGTCGCATATTCGGAAAGCTCGGAGGCCAGGGCGATTTCCGGAATGCTCTTTTCGGTGATCTCGCCAAAATCGCTGCGTGCCTGAGTGAAGAAGACCACGCCGATGGCCAGGATGATCCAGGTGATCGCGGCGATCGTGAGGATGGACAGCAGCAATCGAAACCATATCGTGCCGCGCCCGCGGTTTGCCGTCTCAGTCATTGACAGCCAGACCATTCCGGATGCTTGCCTCGAGCCCGGTCAGCATGGCATCGACTTCCGCCAGTTGCTCCCTGGCGGCAACGCGCCAGGTGGCAAGGCTCCATTCCTCGCCTGTTCCGACAAGCGAGTTCGCGCCTTCCTCCTGTGCGTCCCGGTAGCGTTCCGAGCGCACGGCATCTATCTCGGACACGGGAAGCTGGTTGAGCTTCTTCTTAATCTTGATCAGCGAAGGGACGAGATCGGGAGGCGCCTGACGGCTCAACGTTTCCAGGCGCCGCAATAGGTTTCTGCGCTGAACCAGATTTCTGGTGATGAAGATGTCGAACAGGTCGTTGACTGCCTGATACCGGGTTTCGGCAAGATTGGGGTCATAGGTGGACCAACTGAATTTCAGCGCAGCCTGCACTTCCCTGGGGAACTGGTTCAGGGATTGTTCGCGAACAGTGGTGTCCACCGGGATCCTGCGGATGTCAGGCTGTGTCAGCAGTTCCTGCGCAGGTTTGCTCAACATGAAATCGATGAACAGGCCCGCCTCCTCATGGGCGGAACCGTGGTTGAGAACGGAAATCCGGGCAGGGGCCATCATGACCGGTTGACCATATTGAAAGCGAACGCCGTCGTCGGCTTCCGTCAGCGCGAGAAAATCGATCGACAGACCAACATCGAAGCGGCCGCGCTTGAGCCCCTCTATGACACTGAAACTGCGGGCGGTGATGGTCTTGAGGTTCTGGGACAGGCCGAAGATATACTGCCAGCCCCGATCCCAGCCGCGGTCCTGAAGGATGACTTCCAGCAGCATGTGCGTGGACCCAGACCGGGCAGGGTGGGACATGGCCAGCCTGTCCTGAAAACGTGCGTCCAGCAGATCGTTCCAGCTTGTGGGCGGCCTGCCTTCAAAGTCTTCCATCCAGCACCAGCCGACACCGGAATAGGCGAAATCGACAAAGGTCTGGCTGCTGTCCTGTGAGCGTTCCCGCAGGCGGCCGAATTTCTCGAGAAGGGAAAAGGCCTCCGGTGACGACGACCAGAACAGGTCGAAGCCGCGCGGGTTTTCCAGCAGGATTTCCTCGACCGAGGCAACCGTGTTCTTGTTCAGGACGGTAACGTTGATCGCCGGATACTTCTTCGAAAACGCATCGACGAAGGGCTTCGTGAAATAGTCCGGAAAGGACGTCAGGACACGAAGATCCCGCGCGTTTGCGGCAGTCAACAGCAGGAGTGTCGCCAGGCAGGACATCGCAATGACGGCCGGCATGACGGATATTTTCTGAAAACTGATTGCACCTGACATCCCGGATTGCCTCATTTGGAGGCACCTTATATCAGAATTCCGAATGTCGACGGAAATATGCACGGCGGTGTTGCCAGACCCTTCGGGTTCCGCCACGTGTTCGGCAGCCAGAGCGGGACAAGCCGGGCTAGCTGTCCATCTTGCAGGCGGCGCTGAAGGAATACCCGACGCCATAGACAGACTTGATGGGCGATTCCACCCCGGTCTGATCCTGGATCTTGCGCCTGAGGCGGCTGACGACGGCATCCAGATGCCGGTTGTCGAATTGGGTCTGGCGATTGGAAAGAAGCCGGGAAAGATCGTCCCGGGCGCAAGGAGCGCCGGAATTGGAGACCAGGGCTTCCAGAAAGATCCTTTCGGTTGCGGTCAACTTTATGGCGTCGCCGTCCGGTGGCAGAAGCTTCCAGGAGACATTGTCCAGCACCCATTCTGCAGTGCTGTTGCCTTCTGATGAAGCACCGGACAGTCTGCGTATGAGGCTCTGCACCGCAGCCAGTATTTCCCTGAGGCTGGTGTGCTTGACGAGATAGATGTCCGCACCGCTGTCGAACCCGCGGACACGGCTTTCGCTGTCTCCGTGTGCGGTCAGCATGATGATGCCGCAATTGATTTTCGCCCTCAGGTCACCTGCAAGGTCGAAGCCGTTTCCATCCGGCAGCGAAACATCCAGGATCACGACATCCGGTCGGTCGGCATCATCCAGCGCGGTCCACATTTCAGCTGCGCCGCCCGCGCCGCTGACCTGAAAGCCGTTGAGACGCATATAATCCAACAGGTCGGCGCGAAGAGCACTTTCATCCTCCACGATCAAAATCCTGTTCATGCCGGTTCCTCCTCCTGCATGGTCTCAGAGTCCGCTCGCGCAAATCCGGGAAGCGGCAGGAAAACCCTGGCGAGCGTGCCGCCGCCTTGTCTTGCACTCAAATCCAGATGTCCCTGGTGATAGCCGACAAGCTGCCGGCAGGAATGCAGGCCGAGCCCGCTGCCTCCGGTTCCGCCAGTGTTCGAGGCCCTGTAGAAACGGTTGCCGATCTGCGCCAGGTCCCGATCCGGAATGCCGATCCCGCGGTCCTTCACTTCCAGAACGATATCACCGTTGTGGACCCCTATCGTGATCTCGACCTCAGCGTCCTTTGGTGAGTATTTGAGCGCGTTGTCGACCAGATTGACGATCACCGTGCGGAGCATCTCGGTATCTCCCCGGTATGCCGGCATCGGCGCAACGGGATGAAGTCTGAGGCGTTCGCCAAGGCCGGCATGGTCGAAGTGCCGCTGAACGTCCTCATAAAGGGCCGGGAAATCCACCTGCTCGATCTTAAGCACACCTTCATCCTGCCGCTCGCTTGCAAGAAAACGATCGATCAGCATCGTCATGCGGGAAACGGCCTCGTCGATGCTTTTCAGACGTTGGGCGACAGCCTGCTGCGGTCGTTCCAGCATCAGGGTGAGCATGTCGCTAGCGTAGCGGATTGCGGCCAGGGGGGTGCGAAACTCATGGCTGACCATGCGCATCAACTGGCGCTGGTCCTGGCGGGCGGCCTTCTCCCCTTCCAGACTGGCGGACAGTTCTCCCTCCAGACGCCGTCGCAATGTTACTTCGCGCGCAAGCGCAGCGTTGCGGTCGCGCAAATCCATGGACAGGCGCATGCCCACCATGAAGATCAGGCAGAAGAAAAAGCCGACAATGAAGATGTGTCCCTGGAAGAAGTACCATGTGTTGATGTTGGTCATCACCGGATTGGCGACCGTTGATGGCTGAATGTAGACGAGTGCGCTCTGCAGCAGACTTGCGGCGGAATATTCCCCAAGCAGGAAGATCATGATCCAGCGCAGGAAAGGGGGTTGGGAGCGGTCGCGGTAAAGCGTCCGGATCATCAGTGCCATCATCACCACCGTGAAGGCAGTGGAGGCATGAATGCGCAGGCCGAGGTCTGTCGGATCGTAGATAACGGCGAAGATCCAGAACAGGAGTTGTGCCGCGAGACAGAACGCGCTGATGCCGACAAAACGGGGTTGTCCCAGGAAGCGCGCCAGGCCGTCGGCCCACAGGACCAGGCCAAACTTGATCACCATGTTGTCCGTTACGACGCGAAAGAGCGATGGGTCCGGACCGCGCTGCAAATAGAGAAACAATCCAATCGCAATGGCGAAGAAACCGGCCGCGATGACCTTCAGTTCATAGATCTGGCGCCAGACGAACCAGACGAGAAGCCAGGCAACTGACATGAAAGCGGTTGTCGCGAATTCCAGCAGCAACATGGTCTTGAGATCGAGCATGCGCTTGTGATGACGGAAGCGGCCTGCCTGTTCAAGTAACAGTTTCGAGGCCTTCATTGCGGCAGCTTCGATTTCAGACAGGTGTCACCCAAAGGAAGCAAGTCTCGTCAGAATCTGTCAGAATTGATTAGTATTGGTAGGTGGAATTCGATCACTCGCCATCTGTATTTACACCAATGTTGACCGTCGTGGGCACAAGACGACGCAACAGCGGGAGTAATGATACAAATGGCGTCCAGGACCCGAAACACCGGCGTTTCAAGCGCAACGGTTGAGCCTGCCATTCCCTCCGGCTCAAACCGGACAGCCTCCCTTGCCGCATCTCTACTGCTGACGACAGCTCTTGTCCCCACCGCAGCCTTTTCAGGCGATGCCCTGCCGCAAGGGGGCAGTTTCACGCATGGCAACGGAACCATTACGCAAGGTGATTCACGGGTTGATGTGAAGCAATCAAGCGATGCCGGTATCGTGAACTGGGGCAGCTTTTCCATCGGCTCCGGCAATCAGGTTCATTTCGACAATGGCGCCGGTGCCACGCTCAATCGGGTCACGGGCAATGTGCCGAGCCGTATCGATGGCAACCTCAGCGCGACGGGCAGCGTGTTTCTCGTCAATCCCGCCGGAGTTGCGGTTGGCAGCGGCGGCCTTGTGTCGACAGGTGGTTCGTTTGTCGCTTCGACGCAGGACGTTACCGACAGCGATTTTCTGAATGGTGGCGGCCTGACCTTTTCCGGCACGAGCGGTGCCGAAGTCGTAAATGCGGGCACTATCCGGTCTGCGCAGGGTGACATTGCACTGATTGCGCGCCGCGTTGAAAACAGTGGCACGCTTGAAGCGCCCAACGGGACCGCAGCCCTTGCCGCTGGCTACGAAGTCCTGATGAAAGACGTCGCCGATGCAGACGGCCTGTTGTCGGTCAAGCTTGGCGGAGCCGATACCGAAGCACTCAATTCCGGAACCATCTCGGCAGCCAACGCTGAAATCCGCGCGAATGGCGGCAATGTCTTTGCGCTGGCTGGAAACACGGATGGTGTCGTCAAGGCAACCGGTGTCAGCACTTCCGGTGGCCGGATATTCCTGACGGCGGGCAATACGGGCAAGGTCCAGGTCAGTGGCAAGCTCAAGTCGCGCAGACTGGCGGAGAACGTTCCGGTTCCGGGTGTAAAGCCGGCGACCGAGGGTGGCGCCATCACGGTGACGGGCGGAGAAATCACGATCACCGGTACGCTCGACGCCTCGGCGGAAGAAAGCGGCGTCAAGGGTGGTGAAATCGTGGTGTTTGCCGAGGACACGGCAAGTGTTTCCGGATCGTTGAGCGCCAGGGGTGGCGTGGGCGGTGAAGGCGGCTTTGTCGAAACGTCTGCCCGAAACACGATCGATTTTTCCGGAATTGCGGTCGACACCTCGGCTGAAGGCGGTCAGACCGGCCTCTGGCTGATCGACCCGGTTGACCTGACGGTCGATGCGGCGGCGGCGGCAACGATCTCTTCCAACCTCGCCAGCAACAACGTCAGCCTGCAGACCACCAACTCGTCGGCAAGCGGTCCGGGCAACCAGAGTGCGGGCGACGGCAACATAACCATCAATTCCGGCATCACCTGGACGAGCACAAACACACTCACGCTCAACGCCTATAACGACATCGCGATCAATGCGGCCATCGACGGCCAGAACGGTGGGCTGACCCTGCTGGCTTACGGTAACAGCGGGACGGCTGCTGTCGGCACGATCTCGACGGGAGCGGCCGGCGCGGTCGATGTCGACAATTTCGCTCTCACAAGGGGTGTCTGGGATCAGGTCGGCACGGGCCTGCCAGACTTTGCCACGAACGCACTGAGTGTTGGATTCGGCACTTTCATCCGGGCGCAAGGTGGCGATGGCACTTTTTCCAACCCCTATGCGCTATTTGACGTTTACGGCCTGCAAGGGATAACGACCCATGACAGTCGTGGTGGCGGGTCCGGCGATATCAGCCTCTACTATGAACTTGCGAACGATATCGACGCGTCGACGACATCATCTTGGAATAACGGTGCTGGCTTTGACCCCGTTTCCTTTTCCGGAAGTCTGGATGGCAAGGGACATACGATAGACGGCCTCTATATCAACCGGCCGTCCGAAAGCAATGTCGCACTCATAAGCTATTGGCAAGACAACTATTTCACTTCCGGACGTGACCTGGAGATAAAGGACCTTACACTTACGAACGCGTCTGTTACCGGCGACAACCAGACGGCAATTCTGATCGGCGACACAGGTGGTGGGAACTATCACGGTCACAACATGTCGAATGTGACTGTCAGTGGAACCGTTCAGGCGAATTCCTGGGGCGCAGGCGTCGTGGCCAGGTATTACGGCAACATCGACCAGTCGACCATGACCAATGTTCATGCCGATGTTTCCGTCACGACGACGGATGGGGGCAGTGCTACCGGCGGCCTCGTCGCAATTATGGGTGAAGGGCTGATAATATCGAATTCCAGCTCGACTGGATCGATAACCGGAGGGCAGGTCGGTGGTCTTGTCGGCACCACAGACGACAACGACAACAGGATCGAAAATTCCTATTCGACGGCGACAGTCACCTCGTCAGGGAGCTTTCGGGAGGCTGGTGGACTGGTTGGGTACGCAGAAGATCTTACGATCTCGAACTCGTATTTTGCCGGTCAGGTGCTCGGCACAAACGGTGCCGCGGCTGGAGGGCTCATCGGTACGGCCGACAGGAACACAGTCATTGAGAACTCCTTTGTTACGGGTCTTGTAGAGGCTGAAGGATATGCAGCCGCTTTGGTCGCTGAAGTCTCCGACTCAAGCGTTTCAATAACCGACACGGCCTGGGATACTGAAACGACCGGACAAACCGAGGTGATCGGTTACACGAATTCCTATACCCCCACCGTGACCAACACGAGCGGCCTGACCACTTCCCAGATGCAGGGATCGCTGACCCTGGGTGGCTTTACCCTGGACAGCAGCATCTGGGGCACTGGCAGCGGACTTTTCCCTTATTTCAAGTGGGAGTATGCCGCCACACCCGAGGCCGTCTCGGGTATCGTCTACAGTGATGCGGGCACGACGGCCCAAACCGGGGCAAATGTCAGCGCACTTTCCGGCGGTAATCTTGTCGGCAGCGCTGTGACCGGGGCAAACGGGTATTATTACATCCTGACCACGGCCGGATCGCTCAATTCCGCAGGGGTCCTGTCTTATCTGGACGGTGAAAGCGCCAAAGCGGCGACTTTCGCCGACACAGTAACGTCGACCGGCGTCTCCGGAGCCGATATCTGGGGCGATGCCTTCAACATCAATACCGGTGCGGCGGCCATGACGGACGTGGTCACCGCTCTGGACACGACCATCGGCGCGTTCAGCGACACCGATCTCGACTTCCTGTTCAACACGTCGGCGGTTGTGCGAACCGACCGGAACGGCAACAGTCTCGACTTCAATTTGAATGCGACGTCCAACTTCAATCTCGACAACAATCTTTACGCCGGTGGCAACCTGACTGTTGCAACGAATGGCACATTTTCGGTCGGCGACAGCAACGCCATCCTGTGGGCCCATGACGGTGACCTGACAGTGAACGGCGATGTCGCGTGGTCTAACAGCAACCAGCTTTCTCTCTACGCCGACGCCAGCAACGCCTCCATCAAGATCAACGGCTCCGTCACCGCGGCGAACGGCAAGCTGCGTGTGGACCGGACGAGCAGCGCAACGAATGTCACTTCAACGGCGACGGGTGATATCCATGTCGCCGATTTCCAGTCCGATACCGCCTGGCTGCAGGTCGGCAGCAGTTTGCCGGACTTTTATGCCCGGGATTTCGATATCCAGGGCGGTCATTTCATACGTGCGCTTGGTGGTGATGGATCGCAGGCCAACCCGTACCAGATCTTCGATGTCTACAGTCTTCAGGGCATACAGTCAGGTTCCGGCACCACGCCGGTAAACTATGTGCTGACCCGGAATATCGACGCTTCGGGAACAGCTGCCTGGAACGGTGGTTCCGGCTTTGCGTCGACAAGCCTTCGCGGCAATTTCGACGGTGGCGGCCATACGATCGATGGCCTGACCTCGACAGGTAACTTCAACACGATCGGGTTGTTTGGCGTCGTTAGAGCCGATGGTCAGGATATCTCCATTCATGATCTCAAACTGACGAACGTCAACATCGCGGGAGGGATCGGTGTTGGCGGGCTGATCGGCGCTGCCGTTGGTGGCAAGGTCTCGGTATCGGATGTTTCGGTCGGCGGCACGGTGACAGGCGCAGGTAATGTCGGCGGCGTTGCCGGAGTTATGGCGTCGGAGTATTCCGTTACAGACACACATTCCTCGGCGGATGTCACCACCACGGCCTATGCTGCCGGTGGCCTTATCGGTAACGGCCAGGTCTCTGATGCATCGCAGGTTACCCGTTCGTCCGCTTCCGGCAACGTCAGTGGCCGTTATGACATCGGTGGACTGATGGGCCGGGTGTCAAATGTCGACGTTTCCAGATCTCATGCCAGCGGAACTGTCACGCTCCTTGCCGATAACACGGGTGGTACCACCACACCATATGGCGCAGGCGGTCTCATCGGCTCCATTGATTCGGGCTCGGTCGATCTCTCTTATGCGACCGGGACCGTGCAAAGTTCCGACAGCATCGCGACGCGTCTCGGTGGGCTGGTTGCCCACTCCGTCGGAGCGCCAATCACACGGTCCTTTGCGACTGGCGACGTGATCCACACCGGCAGCATGGCCGGCGGGCTCGTCGGCGTAACGGCCAGCAGCATTTCCGACAGCTACGCCACTGGGGACGTGTCTGGCAGCAATGAGATCGGCGGCATTGTCGGGCGGATGCTTGACGGGTCGTCCGTTACCCGTTCCTACGCAACCGGTGCCGTCTCCGCGAGTTTGAACGGCGGCGGCCTGGTCGGCACAATGGACGCAGGTACGATCACGCTCACCAACAGTGTCTGGGATACACAGACTACCGGGCTGAACAATGCAGTCGGCAATCAGCTTGGCGGTTCGGTCACCAATGTTTCCGGTGTCACCAGCAGTGCCATGCAGCAGCTCGACACGTTCGTTTCAGCCGGTTTTGGAATTGACGACCAGGGCGGCACGGCGAACACCTGGCGCATCTACGAGGGGCAGACAACTCCGCTCCTGCGAGGTTTCCTGACCGCAATTACGGTAACGGGTGACGACAAGTCGAAAGTATATGACGGAACGGTGTATTCCGGCGGGTTCACCTATGCCTTGTCGTCTGCCGGAGCGAGCCTCCTCGGAAGTTTCGATGGCGGTGCCGCCGTCACGGCAACCGCGGCCGGAAGTTATGCCATTGGGAACAGTTTCTATTCGCATCAGTTCGGCTACGACATTGTCAGCGTCGATGGCACGTTGACGATCACAAGTCCTTCCGAAACGTCTGGTTCTTCCGGCAGCGGACAGTCTTCCACCGATCCCCGCCAGCAGGTGCTGGAGCGCAACCGGCTGCAGACCCCGGATACCGACGAGGCACTTGAAGACAATCCCTCTGCCTGCGAGCCGGGAGTGGTCGGCGGCGAAGGTGCCGTTCACCCCTGCAACCGCTCGTTCGGTCGCTGGCTCAGTGCGGCGGCAGAGTAGTCCGGCATGACAAGACATACGATAACTGCGGCCCTGGTGGCCGGTCTTGCGCTCGTTTCCGAAGGTTCATTCGCCCAGCAGGCTCTTGAGAGAAACCTGCCTGCTGCCGAACCCGGAGAGCCGGTCTCGCTGGACGTCGCTCCCCAGGACTTCGGTGCCACCGACAGGTCACCACTCGGCGTTGACCTGGCCGGCGTTTATCTGATCGGTCAGTCCGACGATGTGGCAGGCCGAGCTCCAAAGGGCATCGGCGGTCCGGCGGCTGCTTTCGATCAGGCTGCACTGGATGCCGTGCTGTCGGAGTATCTCGGCAAGCCGCTTTCCCTCGCCCTTGCGGGGGAAATCCAGGCTGCCATAGCCCGCGTTTACAAGGATGCCGGCTATCCGTTCGTATCCGTTACCCTGCCACCGCAGGAAATAACCGGCGGGGTGCTGCAGGTCAGGGTGATCGAGTTCAAGTCGGGCAACGTGACGGTTCAGGGGCTCGACGAGCGCGACGCCGAGGAGATCCGCGCAAGGCTGCGGATCAACCCCGGTGGGCGCATTGATGCGCGCGCACTGGAAGAGGATCTCGGCTGGTTGAACCGCTCCCCCTACAGGCGGGCGGGTGGGGTCTTTCGCCCGGGCGAGGATGCTGCGCTCAGCGACCTCGAAGTCACGATCGATGACGGCAGGCCGTGGCAGGTGTTTGCGGGGTGGTCCAATTCCGGATCGCAGGACACAGGACGCGACCGGTATTTTCTGGGTGGCAATGCGCGTCTTCCCTTTCCGGGCGGCCCCTGGCTTTCCTACCAGATGACGGCCAGCGACGACATCTGGAGCGATCCGGGGATTGTCATTCCGCGTGAAGGCGACTACCCCTCCTATGTGTCCCATGCAGGCAGGCTCACCATTCCGACGTGGGCCCGGCAAAGTCTTGAAATCGCACCGGCATTGGTTGCGTCACGCGAGACGCCGAACCGTTTTTTCGACTTTGAAAACACCACCTACGAATTGCCGATCATCTATAGGTCTGCCGTCTCTAATCTCCTGCCGGGGCGCTATTGGGGGGATATCTACACGGGTGTCGAGCTGAAACGTCTGGAACGGACAACCTTCTTCAATGGCGTCGCGGTTGCCGACGGTGCCGCGGATCTGTTCCAGATGGTGCTAGGCTGGAGCAATTCGTTCGATGACCGTCTTGGCCGCACGGCAGTGGATGTCAGGGTGAAGGCCAATCCGGGAGGTGTTCTTCAGGGAAATGCGGCAACCACCTGGCAAACCTTTACCAACGGGCGTGTCCAGTCGGTCGACTATGCGTATCTTGCGGCGGACATCAGCCGCACAGCGTCTCTTCCGAACAGGTTCTTCTGGGTAAGCGCCCTCTCGGGCACGCTCGCCGGACAGGTGCTGCCGGATACGGAGCGGATCTCGCTTGGTGGGCGGCATGCAGTGCGTGGCTATAACTACGATGATGCCAGCGTGGACAGCGGTGTCATCTGGCGAAACGAATTGCGTCTGCCGTCCTTCTCGCCGCTTGCCGGCAACCTGCCTGAAAGCTGGCCGCAATCACTGACAAACGACAGTCTGTCGGCTTATCTGTTTGCCGATATCGGCTTCGGGATCGATCACGCCACAGACGACAATGCGACACTGTCCGGTGTCGGCGCCGGCTTCGACTATGCTCTTGGAGACAATCTGACAGCAAACCTGATTGCGGGCGTTGCCCTGCAGGACGCAGGAGAAACGGAAGCCGGGGACCTCAATCTGCAGGCCTCGATCACGGCGCGCTTCTGATGCTTCTCACGAGGCCAGGGCGCTTGCCGGTTCATATTGCGCTTTTGCCGCTTCCCTGGCGATCCAGTTCAGGTAACGGCCGTAGGTCGTGCCTGAAATCTCGCTCGCCAGCGCTTCGAGATCACCTCTTGAGATCCAGCCCTGGTAGAATGCGACCTCTTCAGGACAGGCAATCTTCAGGCGTTGGCGGGATTCCAGTGTCTGGATGAAACAGGCTGCTTCCAGGAGCGATTCCGGCGTTCCCGCATCCAGCCAGGCATAGCCCCGGCCCAGCATCTGGACGCTGAGGTCACCGCTTTCCAGATAGGCCCTGTTGATGTCGGTGATCTCAAGTTCGCCGCGGGCGGATGGTTTGAGGGTTCGGGCGATGTCGACAACCCTGGCATCGTAGAAATAGAGGCCGGTCACCGCCCAGTCCGATTGCGGGGCAACCGGTTTTTCAACGATCGAGGCAGCCTTGCCTGCGCTGTCGAAGCCGACAACGCCGTATCGTTCGGGATCATGAACCTGATAGGCGAATATGGTTGCGCCGGTCTCGTTTCGGCGGGCCGCCAGCATTTTTTCCGACAGGCCGGTGCCATGAAAGATGTTGTCGCCCAGGATGAGGGCCGACGGTTCCCCACCCAGAAAGTCTTCCGCGATCAGGAATGCCTGGGCAATGCCAGCAGGGTGTTTCTGGACAGCGTAGGACAGGTTCAGGCCCCAGCGGTTTCCCTTGCCGAGGACGCGCTGGAACGCGCTCAGGTCCCGCGGTGTGCAGATGATCAGAATGTCTCGAATGCCGGCGAGCATCAGCGTGGTCAGCGGGTAGTAGATCATTGGTTTGTCGTAGACGGGCAAAAGCTGCTTCGAGCTTGCCAGCGTCATGGGAAACAGGCGAGACCCGGCGCCGCCGGCAAGAACAATTCCCTTCATACCCGGTTCCACTCCGTCACCACGTTGCGCCTTCCGGCGACTGGTCCAAGGCGGGGCTGCCCTTGCGCCGAACGGTTCGGCAGCTTGCTCAAGAGCGCCTGCAGGCGCAGGACGCAGGCTGACAATTCGTATCTGGCTACAACGGTCCGGCGCGCTGCCCGGCGCATGGCCTGCCGGTCTGCCGGAGACTGCAACGCCGAACAAACTTCGGCAGCGATTGCCTTCGTATCCCAGAAATCGACGAGCCTGCCGTTGACCCCGTCTCGAACGACTTCCTGAACCGGAGCGGTTTTGGACGCGATGACAGGTGCCTCGCAGGCCATGGCTTCGAGAAATGACCAGGACAGCACGAACGGGTAGGTCAGATAGACATGGGCTGCAGAGACCTGAAACAGGCTCAGGAGATCCTTGTGTGGAATCTGGCCCACAAAATGGATCCGATCAGGTGGAAGGCCGGTTTCCTGAAGAAGCCGGTTGCGCCATGTGTCGCCACGAGACGGTGCGCGTCCGTAGCTGACGCCGTCGCCACCGGCAACAACGAACCTGGCTTCCGGATTTTCGCGGGCGACCAGTGCTGCCGCCTGCATGAATTGGGGAAACCCGCGGTAGGGTTCCAGGTCACGTGCCGCGAAGGTGACCACCGGATCGCCCGCGGTCAGGTGCCTACCGTCCGGCAGGCGAAATCCGGCCATCGCGTCGGGGCGAGCCCGGGTGGTGTCGATGCCTTCATGCTGCACGAGGATCTTTGACCGGTATTCTGCGGGATAGCGGCTCTTCTGCCAGGCCGTCGGGCTGATGCCGGCATCGAGCTGGTCCAGAGTGGACAGCTGGATGGCGTTGCGGAGCCTCATGGTCTGGCGCTGCTGCAGCGACATCTCGTCGGAAGGTGCAAACCCGACGTCTCCGCCCTGCGGCTGGAAGTAATATTCGCAGAAACCGATGGCAGGTACATGCGGCAGGGCATCCTTGACGAACATCATGCCGCCCCAACCGATATGTCCCATAACAATGTCGGGCTTGTGGCCGTTCAGGTCCAGCTTGTGCAGGATATCGGCAACCTTGCGGCCCGCCTCGATGTAGGGAACGGAAGGCCGTCCACCTGTGCTGGCCGCCTGCCGGGTGTCACCGGCATAGCGCAGCACACGCAGGCCCGGCACCGGCCGGTCCAGGGATTCGCATATGAGCGTGGCAGTCCAGCCATCGGCGATCAGACGTCGGGCAAGATGAACGAACTGCCCGGGCCCATGCCGGTGCACGAACACGATATGCATGTGCCAAACCTTCGATCAGAAACGGGTGCCGTCCAGACGCAAGGGGGATTGTTGAAGGTCCGTTGCCCAAAGGACTTCAAGCTTGCGCAGCAGTGCGAATGTTTCCTCGAGAGCCTTCAGGTCCTGTTCGGACCGCACGATCTGGTCCTGATTGACCTCGTCGGCTGCCTTCACGGCTCTGCAAAGCATCTTTCCCTTGTCGGTCAGACGGATACGGGCTGAGCGCCGGTCCCGTGCCGAAGCCGTTCGGTCGACGTAGCCGGACTGGACAAGTTGCTTGAGGCTGTAGGACGCATTCGATCCGAGATAGTGACCGCGGTCCATCAGATCCCGCACGGACAGGTCGTCGTCACCGATGGTGAAAAGCAACATGGCATGGGCGGGAGAGATGTCGTCCGCGCCTATTCGGATCAGATCGACGCGGAGGCGGTCAAGGTAGCGCCGATACATTCGTTCGATGACCCTTACGAGTTCGAAATGGTTCGCTTGCGACGCCGGAGCCGCGATCCTTTCCCTTTCCCCGTATGCTGAATGATTGATGGATTCTTCAACCATAGGTTCAGTCCGCGAAACGTGCCCATTCATGTCCCTTGTTGCGTCTTCTAAGACTTTGTGCATTTGCCCCAAACTCCCACCTACATTCGAACTAAATTCGAAATAATTTCATCGCTATTCTGCTCCCTGTCTATGCACATTGATGCATTTATTAGTTTTGTTTTTGCATTTCTTCTCTTTGCCAATCGATTGCCATAATTAAAGGCACTAGATACCCCAAGTTAGTCTATATGCTTTCGTCATTCCTATGGAAAAGATGTGTCGTTTTCTGGGCAATCGCTCTTTTTTTCGCACGTGCGAACACACCTATCGGTTGAGGCTTCGGAGAATCTTGAATGGTTGAAAAGACAACACCGGACGCAATCGATCCGTTCCGTCTCATAAGAGAGGCTCGAGTCACCTTTGCAACCGGTCTCGCCGCAGCGGCGCTTCTGAGCGGGTTCATCACGCTGCTGCAGATGATCGTTCCGCTGTTCATGCTGCAGGTTCATGACCGGGTTCTGAACAGTCAGAGCCTCGATACCCTGACAATGTTGCTGATCATCGCCTGTGGCGGGCTGATGCTTTTTGCGATTCTCGAATTTATCCGCAGCCAGATTTTCCAGGTGATGGGGAGCGAACTGGTTCGGCGTCTCAACCTGACGGCAATCGAGGCGGGGGTGAAATCCTCGCTGGAGAAGGGGGGCGGTATGGCCTCCGAAGTGCTGCGGGACCTGAACGACCTTCGCACCTTCATAACCAGCAACGCCATCAGCGCACCGCTGGAAGCCATGTGGGTGCCGCTGTTCCTGATTGTGCTGTTTGCCCTGCATCCGCTTTACGGGCTGCTGGCTGTTGTTTCAGCGATTACGCTGATCGGGCTCAACCTCCTGTCCGACATGACGACACGCTCGCTGTTGAAGGAAGCGAACACCGCCAACTTGCAGAATGTCGCGACGATCGCCTCCACGCTTCGCCACGCAGAGACGATCGAGGCAATGGGGTTGATGCCTGCCCTGACGCGCCGTTGGCGCAAGGGGCAGCTCCATGCCACGGAACTGATGGCAATGGGAAGCCGGCGCGGCAAGGCAATCCACGCGCTGACGCGAAGCCTCCGGTTTGGCATGCAGATCGCGGTTCTGGCGCTTGGCGCAGATCTCGTCATCAAGGGAGAGGTGACTGCCGGCACGATGATCGCCGCAAGTATCCTGATGGGGCGCCTGCTGACCCCTTTCGACAATCTCACGGAAAACTGGCGCCAGTGGGTGTTCGCATCAACCGCCTGGGGCCGGGTGCGCGAGGTTCTGGAGAACCACTCCTCGCTTCGCCAGACCGTGCCGACCCCGCCCAGCCAGGGATCGCTCAAGATCGACAAGCTGGTCTACGCGCCGCCCAACGCACCGGTGCCTGTTATCAAGGGCATTTCGTTCACGCTCGAACCCGGTGACGTACTTGGCATTGTCGGCCCGTCGGCAGCCGGAAAGTCGACCCTGGCCCGTCTGCTTGTAGGAGTTCTTCAGCCCACGACGGGCGGTGTCTTTCTTGACGGGCACAACGCCTATCTGTGGGAGCGGGCGTCCTTTGGTGCGATGGTCGGGTATCTGCCGCAGTCGGTGTCACTTCTGGATGGAACGGTTCGGGACAACATCTCGCGCATGTATGATGCCGACCCTCAGATGGTGATCGATGCGGCACGTGCTGCAGGCGTTCACGAGATGATCGGCCGGATGCCACTCGGCTACGATACGCCCGTCGGTGACAACCGTTACACCCTGTCTGGCGGACAAAAGCAGCGTGTCGCCCTTGCGCGTGCGCTGTTCGGACGGCCGCGCCTGCTCGTGCTCGACGAACCCAATGCCAACCTGGATACGGAAGGGGAGGTTGCCCTGTTGCGTGCCATTTCGCAGGCAAAGGAAGACAACGCCATCGTCATCGTCATCGCGCACAGGCCAGCGATCATGGAAGCGGCCGACAAGATCCTGGTGCTGGAAGATGGCCGGATCGGCCAGTTCGGTGACCGGACGGATGTCGTCAGCAGTATTTCAAGGCGCCTGCCGGCACCTGCCGCACCCCGTGCCCTGCCGACGAGTGGAGAAGTGGCATGAGCGAGCGTTCCGAGCAGGCAAGGCCGCCGGTTGCCACACCTTCGTCCGAGGCGGCGACCGGAATAGGCCAGGCTTATTGGATGGCCGCCCTCAAGGCGGACGATGCGCGCCCGCCAAGCTTGCGCAAACCGCTTCTGGCGGCAGCTCTGGCCGTTTCGATCGGCTTTGGCGGATTTCTGCTTTGGGGATTTACGGCCGATCTCGATAGTGCGGCGGTTGCCACCGGCAAGGTGATTGTCGACAGCAAGCGCAAGACCATCAGTCATCTGGAAGGCGGAATCCTGCGCCGGTTGCTCGTGCAGGAAGGGGATTTCGTGGATGCCGGCCAGCCGTTGGTGGAGCTGGACGACACGCGGGCACGTGCCGAGCTGGCGCAGCTCCATGGCAAACGGACCAGTTTGCTGGCGAGACTGGCCCGCCTCAGGGCCGAGCGGGACCTGTCGGAAGAAATCGTATTTCCGGAAGAGCTCAAGAACAGCAGCGAGCCCCTGATCGCCGAAGTGGTGGCGGCCGAACAGGGGGTGTTCGAAAAACGCCGCCAGGTCTACGAGGGCAAGATCGCCTTTCAGCAGAAGGAGATGGAGCAGTATGTGGCGCAGATCGAGGCCAATCAGGCCCAGATCGAAGCCACGGGGCACCGGCGAAAGCTGCTTGAGGAGCGTGTCGACGCCCTCAGTGGCCTGGAGAAGAAAGGGTTCACGTCAAAAGCCATGCTTAGCGAAGTTCAGCTGGAACTGAGCGAGATGATTGGCGACGGCGGTGAGCTGGAGGCCCAGAAGGCGCGTGCGGAAAAGGCGCGCCAGGGTGCGGAAGTTGCCCTGTTGCAGGCCGAACAGGAATGGCAAAGCGACATTGCCGGAAAGATCCTCGAGGCTCAGCTTGAGCTGAACCTCACCAACGAACAGATCATCTCGTCGCAGGATGTCCTCGACCGGCTGGTGGTCCATTCCCCACAGGCCGGTATTGTCTCCAGGATCGAGATGCGGACACCCGGAGGGGTGGTCGAGCCCGGCAAGGCGATCATGGATATCGTTCCGCGAGACGAGAAGATGCTTGTCGAGGTTCGGATGAACCTGAACGACATCGATACCGTTCGCGTCGGCTCGGAGGCACGCATCCGGCTGACCGCCTATGACCGGCAGAACACCAGCCCGCTGGGAGGGGAGGTGACCTATGTCGCTGCCGACCAGACCGTCGATCCCCAGACACAAGCGGCCTTCTACATCGTGCGCGCACAGGTTCTTTCTGAAGAGCTGGACGGCAAGCCCGCCTTGACGCTTTACCCGGGCATGCCGGCGGAAGTCCTGATTATCCGGCGTGCTCGCAAGGCAATGGACTATCTGCTCGAGCCGATCACGCAAAGCCTTGATCGAGCTTTCCGGGAAGACTGAGGCGCAATTTTTTTGTGCTCCAACAAATTTTTTTAACGACGGGCGGCATTGACCGCCCGTTGCTTTTTCGAAGCCCGGTCCATTCCGAGCGTGGGGGCATTTTCCTGGTGCAGTGCGAAAATTGCACCTTTAACGCGATTAGTGCGTTGCAAAACCACCATGTCGTTTATTTTTCCGGCGAGGCGGTTGAGTGCTGTTTCTGCATGAAGTGCGGGCGGTTTCAAGCATCTGAAAAATCGCAGAAATTGGATTTCAATCTATGGGGGATCATGTGGTTTCATTGATTTTGTTTTGAATTTCGAAATAAAATAAACGTAAAGGAATTGTATTTTCGAACTACTATTAAATGAAAAGTAGAATTAGTTTATCTCCTTCAAAATATTGCCATATTTTTTTCACTATTCATCCCTTTGAAGAGATTAGTAATTGTGTATTGTACTTCTCGCGCTGCAAAAATACGGGGTTTGTGCAGTGCGGTGTGCCGCGGTTCGCGGGGCGTCAAATGTAACGAGGCGAACTTCAGGAGTTAGCTACATGGCCACGATTGAAGGCAGTGCTTTTCAGGATTTCCTGCAAGGTACAAATGCTCAGGATTTCATATTCGGATTGGGCTCATCGGATGTTCTGCTCGGCAATGAAGGGGACGACTTCCTCTTCGGCGGCCGAGGTGGAGATCTGATCGTCGGCGGAGAGGGTGCCGACAAGATTTTCGGGCAAGGTGGCGAAGACGTCATTCTTGGTGGTGAAGGCAGCGATACCATCTTCGGCGGAGCGGGCTCCGACTACATCGAAGGCGGTGCCGGCGGCGACATCATTTTCGGTGGCGAAGGAACCGACATCATTGACGGCGGCGCCGGCAACGATCTGATGTTCGGTGGTGGCGACCACGATGTCTTCGTGTTCTCCGGCGGTGGCGGCAACGACATCGTCATGGATTTCCAGGTCGGCGATCTGGTGCAGATCTCGAGCAACATCAACGATACCGGCGTTTCCTCTGCTGCCGATGTCGCCGCACGGGCGACCCAGGTTGGCAACAACACGGTCATCGATCTCGGCAACGGCGATACCGTCACGCTCAACAACGTCGATGCCGACGATCTTCAGGACAATCCTGACGGCTACATCGTCGTTTCCTGATGATCCCGCACCCGGGCACGCGGTCGTCCGTGTGCCCGGGTACCGGCCTTTGGCCTGTGGCCGTCCGCAACTCAGGCCTTAGAACAGTGATGGACAAAGATGCTCGAGACCCTGGGCAAATACGCCGAGGCGGACTTTGAGTCCCCGCATTACTTCCAACTTACGCCGGAGGTTCTTCTTCTTGTCTGGGATCCGGCGCATCAGGTAAATGCTGCGCCCCGGCTTGTGGAGCAGGGCGGTCAGTCCTTCGGCTCCATTGCGAGTGTCCGGCTGAACCGGCTTGATGGCCAGTCGCGAGTCGTATGGGCTGTTTCGCTGAAGGAAAAAACCAGGCTCAGTCTGAAGTTGAGCGCCGGCGCGGTCGGGTCCGAGGCGACGCTTTCTGTCGACGCCGCAAAGCCTGGTCCTGCCGCCGATGCCTTTGCCATTACCAACGGGCTCAGTCAGGCCGCCTGCGCAGTTTTCGTCACGACTTTCCTGAGCGCCTGGTCCGGCATGTTCCGGCTGGGGCGTTCCCGCAGTTTCGTCAATTTTGCAAGAGAGCTGCTGCGCTCCGTCAACGATGCGCCGCCGGTTGTGGATGCTGTCGCGAGCATCGGTTCCGTCCGGTTGCTGGAAACTCTCATCAACAGCGACAGCACCGACATCAAAACAGCGGTCGTGATCGGTGATACGGGTGTTCTGCGATTGGATAGCGGAACGTGCAACACGCCGTACAATGGCGGCAAGAGCAGATTGTTCCTCGGTGCCGTCGACATGCCGCAGCCGCCTGCCAACGGTTTTCTGGTGCTGTCCGGAAGCTGGGGTCTGGCGATCCGGAAACTGGCTACCGACAACGTGAAGCGCACTGTCGGTGCATGGTGGGCCACCAATTCGCGCAAGCTGCCGGAAGTGCGGGACTACCTGGTGTCGGACGTCGGCGCCAAATCCGATGAGGCGCGTGCAGCCATACGGGACCTGCAGGTGAGCGATCCCTTGCCGGCGCGCCGGCATGGCTCGCTGTCAGAAACCGGCTCCTTCTGTGCAGTGGAAACCGCTGTCGCCTGCGAAGCCGGTGTCCTGGTCGGTGGCTGGCTGCGCGATCCCGCCCGTGTCTATCAGGGGCTCGATATTCTTGCCGGTGACGCCGGTCCGGTTGCGCTTGAGCTACACACGTTCGATGGCGTTCTGCCGGAAACCCAAGGCGGTTATGCGATAAAGCGCTTTGTCGCGTTTGCGCCGGTCGGCAGGGCGCTTCAACACAATCTGCAGCCCCGGTTCGAAGTCCGTTTGGCATCGGGGGAGCGGGAACTGCTGGTGCCGCCACCGCAGCCGGGTGACATCCCCGACACGAGGGCGAAGGCGCTTTCCGTCGTGACACCGCGCCATGCGAGCGACAAAGTTCTGGCGACCTGTCTGTCGAATGTCTTGTCCGATATTCAGTCGCGTTTCCGGCAATCAGTCGGTGAACCGTCCGAAGTTCTGTTCGGCAAACCGCTAACCGATCCGACCGTGTCGATCGTGATCCCGCTTTACAAGGTGTTCGAGTTCATCAAGGCGCAGCTTGCGGCGTTTTCCGCCGACAGCTGGCTGGCGGAAAACGCCGAGGTGATTTTCGTGCTCGACTCCCCCGAACAGGTAACCCATGTGGAGGACCTGCTCGCCGGGTTCCATCTTCTTTATGGCCTTCCCGTTCGGCTCGTCGTGATGGAACGCAACGGCGGCTATGCGCTTGCCTGCAATGCAGGTGCGGAAGCAGCGCGCGGGCGCTATCTGGCGATGATCAATTCCGATGTCGTGCCGGTCGAGGCCGGCTGGCTCGAACAGCTGTGTGCCAGCCTGATGATGGACGAGCAGGTCGCGGCAGTAGGCGGCAAGCTGCTCTATGCAGACAACGCCATTCAGCATGCCGGGTTGAAGTTTATCCAGGACGACAAGGGCCGCTGGTTCAACCATCACTACTACAAGGGTTTCCCGCGTCAGTTTCCGGAAGCCAGCACCTCCCGCGAGGTGCCGGGGGTAACCGGTGCTTGCCTCGTTCTGTCGAAAGCCGATTTCGAGACGGTGGGAGGGTTCACGACGGACTTCATCGTCGGTGACTACGAAGACAGCGACCTGTGCCTGAAACTCCGCAAGTTGAATCGCAAGATCTACTATCTGGGCGACGTCGAACTCTACCACTTCGAGCGTGTTTCCATTCGCAAGAACGAAGATTACACGCGCGGTGTCGCCTCTCAATACAATCGCTGGCTCCACCAGTCCCGCTGGCAGGACGACATCGTTGCCCTGATGGAAGCTGCGGAGCGGCGTGAAAAAGGGCTGAGTGCATGAATTCGCCGGTTCTCATCAAGGATGCCACCAGTCTGGTCACATCCCCACTCGGCAGTGAGCGGATTGCAGACCTGCAAGGTTACATCGGCCGTAACAGGTTCCTGCCGGTTCCACCGAGCGAGGACAACTTCGTCGGAGATGGTGACTATCTTGCCATCGGCACGGAGTTTCTGGGCCACTTTATCGACCTTGGGGGCTTGCGCGCGCATGAGCGGGTGCTTGATGTCGGTTGCGGCATTGGCCGGATGTCAGTGCCTCTGACCCAGTATCTGGATCCGGACACCGCCCGGTATGTGGGTATCGATCCGGCATCGGCGGGCATTCAATGGTGCACGCGCAACATCGGGTCGGTCTATCCCAATTTCCGGTTCATGCATCTCGATATCGCAAACGCTCTCTACAATCCCGACGGCTATATCCGCGGCACGGAGATTGCCCTGCCGTTCGCCAACGGCTCGTTCGATTTTGCCATCATGACCTCGGTGGTCACCCATCTGCCGTCGGAAGAGATCCTGCCCTATTTTCGCGAAATCTCGCGCCTCATGGAGCTGGGAGGCAGGTTGTTTCTGTCGGCTTTCGTGATTGCGCCGGACCGCGGGGAAGGCTTGATCCCACGTGTCGTGTTTCGACGCGACGGCGAAGGGCCTGCCTGGTACGGCAACCCGCAAGCGCCGCTCGCAGCGGTCGCCTTCGATGATGGTTTCCTCGACAGGGCGTTGGAGACGGCCGGATTCGAAATCGCCCTGAAGCGGTTCGGGCACTGGCGCGGCGGCAACGGGGCTCCGCATTACCAGGACTTTTTCGTTGCCGTGAAAACGTCGCGGGGGGTATCCTGATGCGGATCCTTGTCTTCGCGCATAATCATCCGGATCTTCACCCCGGCGGGACGGAGACGGTCGCGCTTGACCTGGCAAGGGCCTATCGCAAGGCCGGGCACCAGTCACTGTTTGTCGGTGCGACCAACCACCTGCACCGCGAACCGCATCCCGGTACCAGCTTTCAGGCGATCAGCGACAGCGGTGACGAGTTGCTGATGTGGGCTGGTCATTTCGACCGGTTCAACATGAGCCAGATCGATCTGCAAGCCTTTGTACCGGACATGCGGACACTGCTGGAAAGCTTTCGGCCGGATGTGGTCCATATCCACCATCTGCTGTTGTTCGGTGTCGAACTGCCGGTTCTTATCCGCCGGGTGCTGCCCGACGTGCGCATCGTTATGACGCTGCACGACTATTACGCGATTTGCGCCAACGACGGCGTTCTGATGAAAAGCCCGGACGAAGCCTGTGCCGCGCTTGGGTCGGGAGGGCTGTGCAAGTGCCTGCCCGAAGCAAAGCCGAACGACATGCGTCTACGCGAGCGGTTCATCAAGACGCATCTGGAGGCCGTCGACGAGTTCGTATCTCCAAGCGCGTTTCTGCGTGACGTCTATGTGCGCTGGGGCCTGCCGCCGGAGAAAATCAGGATCATTCGAAATGGCAGACCGGACGCGGCACCGGCCAAGAGCCGGTCGGCTGACGACACGCCCAAAACCGTGTTCGGCTATTTCGGAAACCTGACCCCCTGGAAGGGTGTCGAGGTTCTGCTGCAGGCGGCAAAGCTGTTGGTGGAAAAGGACATGGATTTCGAGCTGCGGATCCATGGCGGTGCTCCCTTCCAGAACCAGGAATTCGTCAAACGCATCGAAAAGCTGTTCGAGGAAACCGCACCCAGAGTGCAGCGCCTGGGGGCTTACAAACCTGATGATGTCGCCGGTCTCATGGAGCCCGTGGACTGGGTCGTCGTGCCTTCTCTGTGGTGGGAAAACGCACCGCTGGTCATTGCAGAAGCACAGCAGCACGGACGGCCGGTGATCACCAGCGGTGTCGGCGGCATGGCCGAGGCCGTCAGGGACGGCGTCGATGGCCTGCATGTGCGCAAGAACGATCCGGTCGGCCTGGCAATCGCGATGGCGACAGCTGCCGGAGATGCCGCGCAGTACCGGAAACTTGCAGCCAACATCCGCAAGCCGCCGTCCGTCAGCGCTGTTGCCGAACAATATCTGCGCCTGTTTGCCGACCGGCAAACCGCGGCGCGTGAACCTGCTGCCTGAGGAAAACGGAATGAGTGTAACCCCTCTTGAACAGGTAAAACCCGGATCGGACGCCAAGCCGCCGCAAGCTGTTGCTGAGGCCAGGGAACAAGCCGTTTCCGCGCGGCTTCAGGGGCGTGTCGATGCATTCGAAAACGGCCGGCTGCTTGGCTGGGCCTGGGATGCGTCGAGCCCGAGCGACCGCATGACCATCCACGTCTTCCACGACGGTGAGCGAGTTCTCAGCAAGGTTGCCGAAACCCAGCGCATCGACTTGAAGCGCAACGGCATCGGCGACGGCCATTATGCATTCGACATCGAGTTGCCCCAGGCCGTTGCCGCAGCACCTGGCGGTCTGACTGTTGTGGCGGAAACCCCCAAGGGGGAAGCGCAACTGAAGCTGCCGCGCCCGAGCGCAGAAGAACGCGCCGCGGAAGCTGCCGTCGCCATGCCTCTGGCAGTGGTGATGGAGAAAGTCGACCGGCTGATCGTGGCGCAGCGCCAAAGCGCTGTTGGCCAGCGTGATGCAACGGCGGTCTTGCGCGAGACGGTGCAGCGGATCGATGCGCTGGCATCGAACGAGGGTGAACTTGGCGAAGCCATGTCCCTTCTGAAAAACGGCCAGGGCGACCTCTCCCAGAAGGTCAAGGAACTGGAAGTTTTCCTGCTGCGTTTCGATACGACGCTGAAGGGGTTCGATGACCGGTTGAAGGTCCTTGGAGAAAAGAGCCGCAACAACCTCAAGGTTCATATCCTGCTGCTGGCGATCCTTCTCGGGTTTGTCGGGGGCATGCTGTTTGCCGCCGCAGGCGGTCTCTGGAGGTAAGGAACGATGGAGCCTGTCGTCACCCTGGAAGGCGTGAAGAAGCTGCCCGCGAGAGCGGAGCGGCAGGCACCTGCGCTGAAGGCGCAGGGGAGCGCAGGGGCGCAGGTTCCACTCGACGGTCATTCGGTTCTTTACGTCAACCTCGACCGCGAAACTCTGTTGATCGCCGGGGTGGGGGAAGCCTTTGCCGGCGGGGTGCCGGCTATCCTCAACGAAGACCCGAAGATGGTCGTACCCTGCACGGTGACGGTGCTGCCTGCCGGAAACGGCCTTTCGGGAAAAAAGCGTCCGTTCATCGCTATCCTGTCTCCGGTGCCAGGTTCTGCCTCCCGGCCTGACCGGGTGACGATCCGCAGCCAGGGGCATGCCTACCCCTATGGCGTCAGGCACCAGGCAGAAGATCTCAAGAGCTTCCTCAACAGTGTCGGTGAGCTGTCGCCTCAATCGGTGCCCGATATCGTTGACGGCCTGGTCCAGGCATTGCTTGGCGCGGGAACCACACCTCAGGCAATGCAAACGGCCGCCAGACTTGTCGATGCTGTCGCAGGACGCGACGGTTTCATCGAGGTGCTGGGTGTTTTCGACGCCGGAGATATCTACCTCCAGGGGTGGGCCAAGGGCATGCCGGTGGGAACCAGCCGGGTGTTTGTTTTCGACGGCGCATTAAAACTCGGTCAGCTGGCCGGAAGTCTTTTCGAGCGCAAGGACACCGGTGGCAAGGCACATGGTTTTGCCGGTTTGCTCGAGGTTGAGGGCGGTCTTGATACCCCGCAACTTCGCAAGGTTTTCTTTCGTGGCCGCGCCGGATGGAGCGTGGTCGAGGTTCATGAACACAGGACGATGCCGCCGGCCCGGGCTCTTCCCTCCCACATACGGGCCCTTCTGCCGAAGCTCTCCCCCGCGGGTGACGGCAGGGCCCGGCTGGAGCTGGCGGGCCGGCGGTTCGATGGCCGGGAAACGGTTAGCGAGCTCGACGTCCCGGTTCGTGTCGGTATCGATTTCAGCGCTTCACTGGATCGGGCCGGCGTCCTGTTGTCGGGCTGGCTGCTCAATCCGGAAGACCGTGTCGAGTCGGTCTTCCTGCGTTCGGGCTGCATGAGTTGTCGCCTCGACACGCGCTGGACGACGCAGCTGCGGCCCGACGTGACAAGCGCTTTCGAAACATTGTCACCCTTTCTGAACGGGCCGGATGCACTGCAACGGCACGGGTTCCTTGTTCATGTGCCTGCCGAGGAAATGTCCGGCACCGAGGGTACGTATCTGGAGATCGTGCTGAAAGATGGCAGGTCCGCCTTTGCTCCGCTGGCGCTTGGCAGGGCTTCGCCGCGTTCCGCGCTAAGGCGACTTCTTTCCGGGCTGGATCCGGCAACAGCATTCCGTCCTGATTTTCTGGAGCGCCATCTTCTGCCGGTGTTGCAGGCCAATGATGTGCCCGAACCAGCCATCGTGGAGACGATCGACTTCGGGGCAGTGAATGAAAACGCCGCTTTTGCCGTTGTGATCGGTCTCGACCGAAATTTCGAGAAATCACGTGTCCTGCTGTCGCTGTGTGCGCTTGATCCGCTGCTGCGGCGCGCGCCGGTAGTCCTGGTTGCCTCGCAGGATGATGCGCTGGAGCAGGTTGAAGACTTCAGGCAACTTGCCGGTTTCTACGGTCTCGCCGTCCGCCTGGTGCTGGCGGACCACGTCGAGGACGCGCTCGATGCGCTTCAGGCGGGCGTCGAGGCCTCACCGGCGGAGACGGTTGTTTGTCTGTCTTCCGGCGTGTTGCCGCGCGGTCCGGGCTGGCTGGAGCCGCTGCTTGCGGCGTTTCAGGCACAGGATGCTAGCTGTATTGCAGCGCCCACGCTGCTCTATGAAGACGAAACCATCAGATGGGGTGGTGCCTGGATCGAGCCGGAAGACGGTCGCTATCTGTTGAAGCAACATTATCTCGGTTACCCGCGCCGGACACTTCATGGCGCGGATGTCAGCCCTGTTGCCGCAGCACCGTTCGATTGCTGTGTGCTGCCGAGATCGGCCCTCGCGGAAGCAGGGGGCTTTTCAAGGAAATATCTTGGCACGGACGAGAAAGGGCTCGATGCCGCCCTGCGGCTGAAACTGTCGGGCATCGGTTCGCTCTGGGTGCCTCAGGTGGAGATGATCCACGCCGAGGACGGTCGCCCGGGAGAGCGGTCCTGGAAAAAACTGGTTTCCGAACTCGATCGCCGCAGTTTCGAGCGAACCTGGTCTCCGTTTCTTGCTGACCTGGCAGAGGATATCCGATGACGGCTGCTCACGAGGAAAGAACACCTTCCAAGGCCGCGGCTCTGCGCGTGCTCGTCATTTCTCACGGCCATCCGACACTGTCACTCGGCGGCGCGGAAGTGGCTTCCTACAATCTGCACCAGGGCCTGAAGACCCTGCCGGGAACACAGTCGTTCTTCCTGGCGCGGGTAGGTGACGGCTATCCGCGGCACGGCCAGTCCGCGCTGATGGGTGTCGATGACGCCGATGACGAGCTGCTTTTTCACGCCGACGACTACGATCCGTTCCTGGTGTCCAACCGCAACACCGGAGACCTGCACAGGGACCTGCGGCGGTTTGTGCGCACCCTGCGTCCGGACGTGGTGCATTTCCATCATTTCATCGGCTTCGGGCTAGAGACACTCTACACGGTGCGCGACGCCTTGCCGGACGCCACCATTCTGGTGACTTTCCACGAGTTCCTGTCCATCTGCCATCATCATGGGCAAATGGTCAAAGCAGGTGGCCACAAACTCTGCGAGGCAGCCACACCGATTGCCTGCAACGGTTGCTTTCCGGAGATTTCGCCGGCCAGTTTCCTGCGCCGGCGGCAGTTCATCAAGTCCATGCTCGGGCTTGCCGATGGCTACATCTCGCCCAGCCGTTTCCTGGCGGACCGCTATGTCGCCTGGGGGCTGCCGGCGGACAAGATGACCGTTATCGAAAACGGCCTGAACGTGAGCGAGCAGGCGGCGCAGCGTTCCGTGGCAGCCGGTGGCCGGCGGAACCGTTTCGCGTTCTTCGGCCAGATGACGCCCTACAAGGGGGTGGATGTACTTCTGGATGCAGTCCAGCGAGTTCCCGAAAGCATCTGGGGGGAAGATGCCACGCTGACCATTCATGGCGGCAATCTGGAACGTCAGCCCGAAGCGTTTCGCAGTCGAATTTCAGAGCTTCTGGAAGCGGCCGGATCGCGCGTGCGTTTCGCCGGCAGCTACCAGAACAAGGATATGCCGTCGCTGATCCGGCAAACGGACTGGGTGATGATGCCGTCCGTATGGTGGGAGAACTCACCTGTGATCATCCAGGAAGCGTTCTTCCATGGACGTCCGGTTATCTGCAGCGGCATCGGTGGCATGGCCGAAAAGGTTCGCGACAAGGTCGACGGTCTGCATGCCCGGCCGGCAAGCCCGGAAGACCTGGCTGACCGCATGGCGGAGGCCTTGCGCGATCCGGGTCTGTGGCAACGTCTGCGGACGGGCATCAGGCCACCCAAAACGCATCTCGAAAGTGCCGGCGAGCACGTGACCCTTTATCGCGAGGTTCTAGATGGCGGCCTCGCGTCTCGTCCCGGTGCCCTCATGCAAAGCGCCTGAGAAGACAAAGGAATATGGAATGACACGCGTTCTGGTGATGATACCGTCCGGCGAAGTCTACGATCACAACAATGTCCGCTGGTACAGCCATCAGGACATTCAGCGCAACCTGAACCACTATCACAATATCGGCGATGCCTTCGTTTTCGATTCCTCGCTGAAACTGCTGAAGTACGACAGGCTCGAAACCCTGACGATCCGCGAATTCAACCCGGCGGAAGTCGACCGGTTGCGGGATGAATTCGACTATGTCGTGTTGCGCGGGTCCAACTACATTCACGGCGAGATGGACTGGGAAATGGCGGAGCAGGTGCTGCGCCGGCTCGGGCTTCCGGTTCTGGCTTTCGGAATTGGTGCCCAGGCGCCGGTGGACGGCAAGCTTGTGCTGTCGGATGCCACGAAGAATGTCCTGCGCCTGATTGCAGGTTCGACGACATCTGTCGGCGTTCGCGGTGCCTACACCGCCGAGGTGTTGGAAGATATCGGAATTTCCAACACGCGGATCATCGGTTGCCCGACGGCATTTCGCCACAACGATCCCGGTCTGAGGATTACGCTGCCCGAGATCGACCGTATCCGGAAAGTCGGCCTGACCGTGCGGCGCGAAGTGTCGCCGGCATACGCCAGAGATATCCGGCAGTATCTCACGTTCCATCGCGACCTGATCAAGTCGGTTGCGGCCCGCTTCGATACCGTTCTGATGGCTCAGGGCGAGCTGGAGGAAAAGAAGCTGGTACTTGGAACGCCTGCGCAAAAGGACCAGGCGATCTCCTCGCTTCGGGAGAATGCCTGGGTTGGCGAGTGGTATCTGGACGACGACATCGAGTGCCTCTACCGCAACTCCATGTTCTATTCCGACGTTGTTGCGGACTATGATGCCTGCGTCAAAGCCTGCGACCTGGTGCTCGGATATCGCCTCCATGGCAACCTGATGGCTTTGGCCAATGGCGTCCCGGCGCTTTATTTCACCTACGACAGCCGCACGCGCGAATTTGCGGAGACGTTCCGGATCCCGAGCTTCGACGTCTTCAGCGAGAAGGTGTTCCGCCTGAGCGACTATTGGGATCAGGGCCTCTTTGACCGGTTCAACCGCGCCTATGAGGCCACCTATTACGCCATGGGTGACTTCCTGAGCGAAAACAATGTGCCGCATGTCATGCGGGAGCGTGCGCCGGCGCAGCAGCGGAAGGTGGTAGCTCTCATGTGATTTGATAAGAATATCATTTCGAATTTTGAAGTATTTTATTCGTATTATTTGAGTAATATTGCGATAGAAATGCATATATATTTTGTGAAAAGCAATAAGTAGATAAATATATTTACATAATTCTATGTTGCGCCGCATTATTGTCACAAACAAACATAAATCTTGTGCATGTATATTAGTTGAGCAAGCGGATCTCCGGCAGGGGGACGCTTCACAGTTCAGATGGGGGCTTGCATGACAGTCGTGGCTACACAAGACACGTTTCCCGTTCACAACGCTACGCGTGAGATGCTGCTGCTGAAGGAGCTGACCTTGATCGTCGTGGGCGTATCAAGGCAGGACATTCCCGGGCCGTTGCTCGAGGCGGTCAAGACGGTCTGGTTCGAGGGTGTCGAAGACGACTACGCCCTGTTTTCCGACGAGAGTGCCGGCCGGTACCAGGTGTCGGAAGCGCCGCTTCTGCCACTGGCCGTGATCGTGGATCCGGCTGCAATGGATGCAAAGGACGAACTGCACAAATGGATGCAGCAACGCGGTGTGGTTCAGTTGCCACCGGTTATCGGTTGGGGTCGTGGCGGTGAAGTGGAGGCTGTTTCCTCGATGGTCGGGCTGGTTGCCGATCATGTGAAATCGGGTGCACGGCGCCTGGTTCTGTCCAGCAAGGAGCTGAAGACACTTCGCAGCCTGAACGACGACCTGCAGAACCGGTTTGCCGCACTTGAAGCGTTCCTCAACCGGCATGGTCTGCAGCCGCTGGATCTCCTGTTCAGCAACGAACCGGCCGAAAACCCGCTCAATCCGAATGTGCTGGCAAGTGCCTCCGTCGATGGTGTCAGCCAGATCCTGCCGGTGCCCAGTTCCGGTGTCAGCGGAGTGGCGGTGCATGTCGAACAGACCGGCAGCCGTCCCGACATCAAGCTGCGTGCCCAGTTGATGACGCTGGAGGACCAGAGGATCGTTGATACCTGGCATTTCTCCAGTGGCGATCTGTCCACGGGCTGGAACATCTTCGGCCTGTCGCGCTCGACTGCGGGCCTGCGCAGAACGCTGGAGTTCCGCATGCAGGTTGAAGAGACCGAGGACGAGGTACCGCTTCTGTCAGTCGGTGGTCTGCAGCCGGTCGAAATGTTCCATGTGCGCGATGCCGCCAACGGCTTGTCGGTCCTCAAGAACAGCCTCGCCCTTCAGGTGTGGGGTGGCATTCCGGGCGTTTCCATGCCGCCACACGCCAACTACATTCCGGCGCAGTCGCAACAGGTGAACCTGGACGAAGGCTTCCGTGACATGCCGATCGCCCCGGGCATCCTGGAGCACGCAAGCCTTGCCAATTCCGATGAGGTGTCCTTCGATTTCGAAGCGATCATGCCGTTGCCGACGGAACGTGCCATCGGCTGTCACCCGCCTGCGGAAGGCATGACCATCGGGCAACTTCCGGCAGCTTGTCCGCCGCAGGTGATCCGCATGTCTGCCAAGGCATTCATCGACAACAGCCGCGCCGCCGATATCGATTTCGCCATTGTGGTTGCCAAGGACCTTGGCGCGGCCAAGGCGCTCTTCAAGGGAGAACGTGAACAGTCGGTCGGCGAGGCGTTTTCCGGCTGGAAAACCGTCAGCTACGGCGAGACGGCACATCTGAGCGCCTTTGCAGGCGAGCGGATCGGGGTCTGGCAGAATGTCTATTTTGCCACCCGGATGAACGAAGCGACCGGTAACGATTTTGCCTGGGCGAAATTTGCCAACTTCCGCGCTGTCGTGAGCGGGTAGGCCGGCATGCTCCAGCACACTGGTTCAAGACCGGGCTTGCCGAATGTGCGTTACGCACAGTTCGGCGGCTCCGGCACGGCCTCGGCCACGGTCGCCATCGTCATTCCGGTCTACAAGCACTCGGTCCTTCTGACCGAGGCCATCGACGCGGCATTGGCCCAGCAGGCGCCGTTCAACATCGCGGTCGTGATCGTTGACGATGGTTGCCCCTTTCCCGAAACGGGGCAAACGGGGCGGGCCTATGCGCTCGCCTACGACAATGTCTATTACCTGCGGAAGGCCAACGGCGGTCTGAGTTCTGCGCGCAACTACGGCATCGACTTTGCCTTGCGCAGTTTCTCCGATCTGGAAGCGGTCTATTTCCTGGATGCCGACAACCGGATCACGCCCTCGGCGATCCGCGTTCTTCTCGACTTCATGAAATCCAGTGATGGCGTGGATTGGGTCTATCCCAATATCGACAAGTTCGGGATCGAGTGGAACGGCAATTATACGGCGGAATATTCGCGCCTTCTGCACGTTACCTTCGACAATATCTGCGAGGCCGGCAGCCTGGTCTCCAGATCCCTCCTCGACGCCGGGGTTCGTTTCGACGAGAGCATGAAGTCCGGCTTCGAGGATTGGGATTTCTGGCTGCAGGCGATTTCTCATGGCTTCAAGGGAGCGAACTATCCCTTCTTCGGCTTCGAGTACCGCCAGCGCGCCGAAAGCATGTTGCGCGATTCCAACCGTACCCGTGACAGCATCCTTGGATACATCAAGGACAAGCACAAGAAGCTGTTCTCCACCGAGACGCTGCTTGGCTGGGAGCACGAGGAAGCACCACGGTTCGTCGCATTCGGAGCAGATACCTACCTGGTCGATCTCTTCACCGATCCTGTCGTTGCGCACAAGAAGCGCAGCATCGAGGAATTCGTGAAGACCTTCTGGGCAGCGCAGGCCGAACCGGAAACCTACGGCGTACCTCCGTTTTGGCTGTGGATGTCGCCGGCACACAGGGAAGCACTGAAAAGCTGCGGTCTGCTGCACAACGTCTTGTGGCTGACCGAGCGCCTGTCGGCGTCCCATCATTTTGTCGCGCTTCGGTTCGAAAGCGACAAGGACCGGCTGGCCATCGAGGTGAACGAGTTGGGCGAAGGCAAGGAACTTGCCAAGAAGCCGCTTGGCTGGATGTGTTCGCTCGACATCATGAAGCAATGTGTCGAGGACAAGTCCGACGACTGGATCCGGACATTGAGAGGTGCCAATCCGGCACCGAAGATAGCCGAAGTCGTCGTGCGTGGACCGTTCTCGGCGGAAGACATTCAGGGCACCGCCCTGTCTGCCACAAACAGCCTTCTGGCTACGCTGGGGGCCTTGCGCGAGTCCGGCTATCGCCACGGGCCCGGTGAACGCTGGATCTGGCGTTCTGCCTACTTCCCGAACCGCAGCAAGTATTTCGAGCTGCTGCGGCACAGTGCAGGAGCAGCCCCGATCATGCCGCGTCTTGGCCGTGAGGGCGCGCCCCTCAGGGTCGGTCTGTTGTTGCCGATCGCCACGTTCGGCGGTGTCGAGAAGGTTGCCTACGCGGCTGCCCGGGTTCTGAAAAAAGCCGGGTGCGAAGTCCACCTCTATGTGTTCGGAAAGCCGGTCTACAACCACATCTCCGACAACGACGGGGTGTTCGACACCATCAACTTTCTGGCCGACGACTATCCTCTGTGGGGTGGTCCCAACATGTTCTCCGGCCACGAGTTGCTGATGGGGCATGACGAAAACGCGCGGGCCGAACAGGTTCTCGGGTTCCTGTCCGGCCTTGATGTGGTGATCAACAACCAGCTTGCCCCGGCCAATGCCATTTTCGGCGAACTTCGCCGGCGCGGGGTCAAGGTCGTCAACTACGTGCATGTGCTGGACAGTTCCGAACTCGGCCGTCCGGCAGGCCATCCCTATCTGACGCTTGCCTATGAGCACATCTACGACAGCGTGCTGACCTGTTCGCGGGACATGGCTGAGTGGCTGCACGGCATGGGCGTGCCTGTTGCCAAGCTGCTTCATATTCCGAATGCCGCCGGTTACCCGATGGCACCGGAAGAGGCCAAACGGCTGTCGGACAACCGTCAGCAAGACCGCGATGGCCGCCTGCGGGCCGTGTTCCTGGGCAGGCTGGACAGGCAGAAAGGCATCGAGCGGATCTTTGCTGCGGCTCGTGCCCTGAAGCGCAAGGGTGTCGACATCGACTGGCGCATTGTCGGTTCCGACGTCATGGACGCCGGGGCAGGCGGTTCCTGGAAGGAGCGGTTTGCCGAACTTGGTATCCGCGTCGATCCGCCGATCTATGACAGTCGAAGGCTCAGCCGACTGCTGGCCTGGGCCGATGCCTTCGTGTTGCCGTCCAGATGGGAAGGTGCGCCGCTTACGATCATCGAGGCACAACGTCTTGGCTGTGTGCCTGTCGCCACCGATGTGGGGGCCGTAAGCGAGCTGATCGAGAACAAGGTTGATGGCCTGTTGCTGCGCTCCTCTGACGATGGCGTGGTGACCCATGATCTGATCACGGCGCTCGAAACACTGGCAAAGTCGGAAAGGCTGCTTCGAACCCTTTCGACCAATGCGTCACAGCGCAGTGCAGAGCGCAGTTGGGAAAAGAGCCTGCAGCCGTTCCTGCGGCAATTGCACAACTGGTTCCCGGATCGCCTGCAAAGCATCCGCCGAACCAAGGCGCCGGTGGCGCAGATTTCCAGTTCATCCGAAACGACCGTCCGGGGGAGTGCCGCTGACGGAGCAACGCTCTGGCAGCAACGCGGACGTCAGACGTCCGTCCGGTAATCGAAGGGCCCGAGCCCACATTTTTGAAAGGTGCAGTTCACATGAAGAAGCTCTTCGTTCTCAACGGCGGCGCTGCCGTCAAGCCGGGCAACAAGTCGGCATTTCTGAAAATCGATGATCCCCTGTCGACCTTTGCACGCGGCGGGATCAACACGGGCGACGTTCTCGTCTATGACGCGATGTTGAAGGCACTTGCCTACGACCAGATCACCAACGTGCAGTTCGCCCATGCGGCCGACGAGAAACTCTGGCCGACCGACGATTATGACGCCACCGTCATTCGCGGATCCAACTACCTCACAGAGACGGTTGATATCGGCAATGTCATTCCGCTCCTGAAGAAGCTCAAGGGACCGATCGTCCCGGTGGGTGTCGGCGCCCAGGCGGCGAAATACAAGAAGCTGGAAATGCCGAAAGGCAGCATCGAGGCCTGGAAGATCATCGCCGACAAATGCGAAACGATCGGCGTACGCGGTGTCTACAGCGCCGAGGTCTTCAACGACATCGGCATCAAGAACATCCGGATCATCGGCTGCCCGAGCTTCTACCGCAATCTGAGGCCGTCCATTGAGATCAAGCCGCTGGATCCGGCCAACGCTCGTGTCGGTCTGACGCTGAACAAGTATCTTTCCGCCGACTATGCGTCCAACGCCACCAAGACCAACCGCATGCAACGGGCGCTCATCGAGGCTGTGGCAAAGCGACCGGCCAATCGTCTCTATTCCCAGGGCGAGCGCGAGGAAACGCTGGCAATTTTCGAGACCGGTGAAGCCAAGCAGAAGCATATCCGCTCGATCCTCGGAAAGTACAATCTGGAGGGCGACAAGGATGTCGAGGCGCTGATGAGCGAGCGGATGCAGGCATTCTTCGACGTTGATGAATGGGCGGCAGATGCGCGGGACAATGTCGACGTTCTGGTCGGCTTCCGCCTGCACGGCAACGTCATCGGCCTGCACCAGGGCATTCCCGCGGTGTTCTTCACCTACGATTCCCGCATTCGCGAATTGTCGACGCTGTTCGCGATCCCTTCCGTCGAGATCGAAGACTACATGCCGATCAACCTGGAAAAGATCTTCGAGAGCGCCGACTTCTCCAAGGTTCAGCATGTCTACCGGCTGAATTATGCCGAGTACCATCGCTTCCTCACCGAGAACGGCCTCAACCACGTGCTCGCAAAACCGGTGGCCTCGCCGCCTGAGCAGCCGCTGGTCAAGCCGAACCTTGTGAAGATCGACCAGACGACCGAGGAAGTAACGGACTGGTTCCGGGGCGAGGTCGATTTCATGACCGGTGAGATCGAGACCTTGCGCAGCCGCGCGTGGAACCTGGAGCTGAAGCTTCGCGAGAAGACATCGCCGGACGCCGGCGCGAAACTGGCGAGCTGACCGGTTCGCGGGATCATGAGACGACCCGGACCTGTGTTGAGCCGTCGCCGGTTTCTGACCGGCGCGGCAGCCGGTGGCATGGCGGGTGCGGCGCTTCTTGCGTCGCCCCGCAGCTTGCTGGCCCTGACCTCGAACGACCTGCCTGCCCCTCTGCAGCGGATGGACGGCGACTGGCAACTGACCTTCCAGGATGATTTCGACGACCTCCACCGGTTTCAGCAAACCTGGGACCGCATGCGGATCGGAGGGGACGGTCATCCGACCATGCGCTACCCGAGAAACGTGGTGATGCGGGAAGGCGAACTCGACCTCAAGCTCGGCCATCAGGCCGATCCGAAACGGCCTTTCACGGGAGGCTACGTTCGGACCCGGACCTTCCGCCAGACTTACGGCTATTTCGAGTGCGAGATGCGCATTGCGCGCGAGGCCGGTGTCAACAATGCCTTCTGGCTGATATCCGATCGCGAGACGGAGGGCGACACACATTTCGAGCTGGATGTGGCCGAAGTCAAATATCCGAACATCGTTCAGGTTTCAGCCCGCCGGTGGCGCCCGGAAAAGAAGGTGCTTGCCGCAAGTTACCGGGCGCATATTCGGCTGGACGACACCTTTCACCGCTATGGCATGCTCTGGACCCGGCAGGGATTTCGTTTCTATGTCGACGACATGGAAGTCTTTGACGCACCCAACGATTTTGCTCACACGCCAGCGCTGCTGCTTCTCAGCAATGCGGTCGCGCCCTTTGCCGGCAAGAACGATGGTGACGTTGCCGGAGCTGCAACCAGCATCCGCACCGTGAGAGTGTTTCAGAACACTTCAGCCTAGAAACGAGTGGCATCTGCCAATGAATTGAGCCGGCAAGACCGCTTGCCGGCTCAAACATGTCAGGCGTCAGTCCTGGTCAGGCGACGGTTTCGTAGCCGCGCGGGTTCTTGCAGACCCAGTTCCAGGTGTCTCGGCACATGTCCTCAAGGCCGCGCTCGGCCTTCCAGTTGAGCAGTTTTTCCGCAAATTCCGTGTTCGCGAAACACTGTGCCACATCGCCTTCCCGGCGGGGAGCGATGGAGTAGCGGATCTGTCTGTTGGAGGCCCGCTCGAATGCCTTGACCATCTCCAGCACGCTGTAGCCATTGCCGGTGCCAAGATTGACCGCAAAACAATTGGACGGGGCGGAGCCTGATCCGAGCACTTCATGTGCCCTCAGATGGCCTTCGACCAGGTCGATGACATGGATGTAGTCGCGGATGCCGGTTCCGTCCGGCGTGTCATAGTCGTTGCCGAAGACCGAAAGCTCCTCCCGGCGACCGTCCGCGACCTGGGTGATGAACGGCATGAGATTGTTCGGGATGCCTTGCGGATCTTCGCCCACCAGCCCGCTTTCATGCGCGCCGACCGGGTTGAAATAGCGCAGGATGCCGAAGCGCCAGGAGGGGTCGCTGGCGGCGACATCGCGCAGCATTTCCTCGATCATCAGCTTGGTGCGGCCGTAGGGATTGACGGCGCTCGTCGGGTGATCTTCGGTCAGGGGCAGGAATTGCGGGTCGCCGTAAACGGTCGCCGAGGACGAGAAGATCATTTGCTTCACGCCGCAATTGGCCATCGCCGACAGCAGGCGATGAGTTCCCACGACGTTGTTGTCGTAATAGGCGAGGGGGATCTTGGTGGATTCACCAACCGCTTTCAGGCCGGCAAAATGCACCACCGCCGTACAGCGGTACTGCTTGAGGATTTCCTCCATCCGCGACTGATCCCGGATATCGGCTGTTTCCAGAGATACCTTCGCGCCGGTGATGGCCGCTACCCGCTCGAGACTGACCTGGCTCGCGTTGGACATGTTGTCCACCACAACGATGTCGTGCCCGGCCTGAAGAAAAGCCACGCAGCAATGCGAGCCGATATAACCGGCACCGCCGGTAATGAGTACAGTCATCCAAACCTCTTTTGGCTTCGACGGAGAAAACGGAAAGGAAATTCAGCCCAGAATATCAAACGATTATTGTTGTTCGATGTCATGCATTCATCAGTATTTGTTGGGCTGAAATAAGGCCTCAAGATCGAGGCAAAATGAACATATTTTCGTGGCGTTTTGAAGTGTTACCTGGCGGTTTTGTCGTCAATGCAAGTGTTTCTGGAAATTGCAACTTAAGATTTAGCTTCTATAAGCCGGACGGCCGTCGCTGGAATTCTCCACTATGGAATGCCGGGGCGGGACCGCATGGGGCATGTTTTGCCTGTCCCGGTGCTATCAAAAAAAGTGTTTTCAAGTCCTGGGGGTCATTGTGCAGAAAACTGTTGGATTGGTGAGATTTGCGTTGGTGTACACAGGGCTGTTGATCGCCCTGGCTATTTTCAGTGTCATTCTGGAAACGCTAACCGGCATCAGCGTGAGCGGTTCGGTGAACCAGATTGGTGCCGTATTGGGCGCTTCAAGCGACGCAGGGCGACACTTTTACAAAAAGTACGAAATCATCCCCGACAGCGGTTTCGCCTGGCGGGCCGCTTTTCAGATGACGCTTGTTGAACTGGCCATTTCGGTAGCTATTGCCGGGGTGTTCGTATGGTTTCTTCTTTCGCAAGGCGAACTTGCGAACGGGCTCGGCTCCCTCATGGTCATTGTGGTGCCGCTGCTGATCTTTGTGTTCGCAATTTCCCTGGTTGCGAAACGGTACATGTTTACGAGCGGCGCTCGACATGCAGAAAAAGCCCACCTGAGAAAGCAGGAACAGAGCAGTACTGTTTTCGAGTGAGGTGGAAACGTGTCTGGGGACTTCGCACAGTGCCGCCGCCTTCAGGTGAAAACCAAGGCGGCGGCTCCAGTGGAGATTACCCGGTCGGACGTCCGGAGCATCGATACAGGGTTCAGTGAGGCAGGCAGCCCAATGGCAGCTTCGTGTCAGGAAGCCGCGAAGGTGACCTTCACGCCGCGCTGGCGAAAGTAGGCTTGCAAAAGCTTGCGTCCGGAGCGGTTGTTCTGGACGAGCTTTGCCGGATCAAAAACGGCTTCCTTCTGGCCCTCGCGTTTCAACGTTTCCTTGAGAGCTGCGATATGCAGGTCGATATCTTCGTTGTCAGCCTGCAGGGATTCATAAACGCGGTTCGTTGCTTCCGCTACGGTCAGTTCGCTCAATGGTGCATTCCCGATGTTGTTTAGCTGGCGATTACCACACTTTCCGACCTGTTCCAAAGGGAGTTGATCCTTCCCAACCTGCACGGCTTCGGATGGTTGCTGGCAAAGCAGCGCAGGCACCACATTGCCAGGCTGGTAAATCTCAGCGCTCTACACCCACTGCGAAAGGGCGGCGCGAACATGGGGGTCTCCATCGTCGCGGACCAGGCCGACATCCTCGGCGAGATGCTTGCTGTTGGGCAACAGGGATTGCCAGGCCAGTGCCCGCACCTGCGGCGTGTCATGATGTCTTGCAATGTCGCGCAAGGCCTCATGAAGATCGGTATCGCCCATAGCCGCTGCTGTTTCGAATAACGCGCGCTCCTGCGCCTGGCGATCGACATTCCCGGCAATGAGTTTGCCGAAGACACCTTCCGGCGTTTCTTCCAGGGTCATCTCGTATTGCCGGCGGTGTGCCGGATAGGTCTTGGGCAGGAGCAGGTTGATCGACGCGGAGATCGAAGGCGCCGGGAGCTGCGTGTGAATATCGCGGCTGCCGTAATAGTACATCACCTTGCCTGGCGGCAGCCCGGTTTCCTCCTGAAACCTCAAGGGAACAAGTTCTCCCGGGACGCCGCGCACGTTCTCGTATTCGTAGTCGTACAACTGGGTGCGGTACCCGGGACCGAAAGCGCCGACCGTGAAGAAATCGAAGCTGTGATCATGGGTTTCGTAATAGGAAAAGATTTCAGGGGGATGTTGAGGGCTTGGCGGCATCCACAGGACGGCACGTAGGGAATACCCGTCGCCCTTGTGCAGCATCAAGGTTGACGGTTTGAAATCGTTGTCGACCTGGTAGTTCAGAAAATCCGCCAGACCATCGACAAGCAGACCGCGCAGCACATCTGGATCGCGTGCCAATGCAGCCATCCATTCGGCAACGCGCGACATTGCTTCCGGAGTGTAGCGGGAGGCGCGAAGATCCGGAACAATGCCCGATGCCTCCAGCCTTTCAACGAACTGATCAAGTGTCAGGATTTCTTTCCCTTCGGGAAAATATGTCTCGGTCATGCCGCATCCCCGTCCATTGTTCTTGCAAGGGTTGCTCGCGCCGCTTCGCGAAGCGACGCATCGCGGTCACTGTGCGCCATTTGGTGCAAAGCGGTGAGAGCCTGCTGTGGCGCACAGCGATGAAGCAGCTTCAAGGCATCCCAGCGTGCAAAACCTGCCATGTTCGAATGCACCATTTTGGCCAGCGGTTCTTCAAGTCCATCGATCTGTTGCATGGCCTGAAGCAGTTGGAGAACCATCTGCATGCGCGAGGCATGCAGATCGGTGCTGACCTGCTGCAGTGGCTCCAGTGTCTCGCGGTCGAAGGTCCAGGTGCTGTGGGCCCGTGGCGGGGAATGCACGATCAACAACGGCGCGATCGGCGTGGCGGCGGCAATGTCGATGATGTCGCCGAACGCCGGGGCGTCATAGACGTCATGTGCCTTCAGCACGAGGTCGCTTTCCCGGCGCTTGAGGCTGGGCGGGCGCTGATGAAGGTTGTTGCGATCCAGCCCGCACTCCAGCCGCGGTATGTGCACATCATTTGGTGACAGGTTCAACACGAAGGCATCAAACTCGTTGGCGGTGTAGACCGGTTGCCGGCCACCTTGTCCACTGAAGCGCAGCATCAGGCTGAACTGATCGGTTCGGCACAGGTAGACGTTGCCTTCCCGCTGTGCCGGCAAGCTGCCGCGTTCGCGCACAACGTGCAGCAGATCCAGCAACAGGCCGTTTATGCGTTGCGGATCGAGTGACCGCAGAATGCTGCCCAATTCGATGAATGAATCTATTTCGCCAGAAGGTGGGGTAAGGGCCTCGATCAAGTGTTGATATGGATTGTCTGTCTTCATCATCACACCTCCGCGTTGTTTCAAATGACGCTCAGAGGACGGATCTCCGGAAGCCGCCTTCGAGCAAAAGCATAGGATATCAAACCCTTGCCCGCCAAGACCAAACCGGTCACGGCGGCCATGCCGTTGTATGAAAAGAGGTAGGTGGCGATGAACCCGCCCCCGAGCACGATAACGAGACTGACCGTCGAAATACGGGTCGCGACCTGTTCGTGACCCATGGTCTGCAGCATCACGACGGACTGCCGCGTCAAGGCTTCAATGAAGGCTCCGGCGGCAACCATCGCGAGTGCAGTCGTTGCTTCGGAAAACCCCGGGCCAAATGCATTCAGAATGAAATGTCCACCGATAAGCATTCCGGCCAGGAGCAGCGAGCAGGCCCCCAGGACGACGGCATTCGACTCGTTGATTGCCTTTTGCAATTTGGGACATTGCGACCGGTCGTCGGCGGCAGCACCGCACAACGGGCGGATCATGAAGGATATGGTGGTCGGGATAAGCTGCATGATGCGCACCACCAGCAGGACTGCCGCATATAGACTTGTGGCGGCTTCGTTCGGCGAGGCGATTTCGACTATGAAGAGGTCGAGGTGCCACAACATCAGTGAATTGACCCGCATGATCAGCATTCGATTGCTGGTCCGTGACCAGGCCCTGTGGTGTTCGGGGGATGCGCCCCGCGCCGGTGTCCACCATGCACCGTATATCTCGGGCTCAACGGTCCGAAAGATGAAGGCATGCAGGAGCCCCAGGAACACAAACGATACCACGAGGATACCGATCATGACGCTGCTGCTCGAGACCGACAGCCGCAGCCCGTACACTGCCGCGGCGACACAGAAAAGCAGCACAAGATGAAGGGCCAGCGAGCCCAGGATGCTCCCGGTTCGCGGGTACCCGCTGGCGACGAGATATCGGTCGGTCAGAAGCGAAAGTGCGGCAATCGGGGCAATCCAGATACTGTGAAAAGCCAGATGGTACTCTTCGAAGCGCTTGTAATCGGCCAGATGTGTTGCAAGTGCGATTGCCAGAAACACTGCATAGACTGCCAGGATGATTGAAAAGCCGAAGCGTATCCGGGTGCGGTTCCAGGCACAGTAAGCCCGAATACCCTCGAGGTTCACCGTTTTACGCATGGTGGGAAGGTAGCGTGAAGCCACCATATCCGTTCCGGACAGTGACAGGGAGGCCAGCAGGGACAAGAGGGCGAATGCAACCTGATAGTCTCCGAAGAGCTCTGTCCCGAGCATGTTGGACAGAAGCAGGTTCGTCAGGAGAGCCAACCCGTAGCCGGCTATGCTGATCACGGCCAATTGTACTGGTCTCGATGTCATGCAGAGACCCGCGATATCGGCATCCACGCCAAAACGTGCCGCTTCCGTTGAAATTCGAGCCCGTCAGTTGCCTTCGACACGCAGTCTTCCTGTTGATCGTTTCCGGTTGCAATTTATCAGTCTATCGCCGTCTGGCAGCTGAAGTCGCTTTTAGAAAATTCACCACATCGCGAGTTCGCTCTGGACAATCTAGTAGGTATGAGTGCAGGATTGAAACTGCAAATTGCAAACAAGGAGCACTAGATATGTCTGAAGCGAAAGCAAATATCGAGCGCAATACCGAAGTTGAAGCCGACATCGAGTTTGTCGATCCGTCGGAAACCGTTGCACTTGCCGGCTCCACGCCGCGCCAGTTGACGGGGCAAGAAGCAGGTCGTGTGGTCGGATTTGGCTGCGACGAGGATAAAACCACAGGTCGCTGATACCGGGTCTGCCGTTTTGGCTTCCCGGTTGAATCAGTACCGATAAACGCATGTCACGAATTTTGCTGACAGGCGCAAGTGGTCGGGTTGGGCGAGCGTTGATCGAACGCCTTGCCAGCCCGGAATTCGAGTTTGCCCTGGTCGGGCGCAGTGCGGAGTCTCTTCGGCAATTGTCGGATGAGATACACGCCAGGGGCGGAACCGCCCATATCATTGAAGCAAATCTCTCTTCAAAAACCACACCCGAAACTGTTGTCCAGCAGGCGGCAACTGCAATGGGCGGGCTCGACGTCCTGATCCATGGTGCGGCTGCATATGGGTTCCGGCCCTTCGCACAGTCTTCACCGGAGCTGCTCCTGCGCGTGCTGGAAACCAGTCTTCAGTCCGCCATCCTTCTGACCCACGCCGCCATTCCGGCGTTGAAGCTTTCAAACAACGCCGTCGTCGTGCAGATCGCGTCTACCGCCGGTCTTCGGCCCGTTACTGAAGCCGTTGTCTACAGCGCAGCTAAGGCTGGAATGATCGCGTTCGGCCAGGCCTTGCGGTCAGAGGTGGAGGGACTGGGTATTGCCCTGCACACCGTCATACCGGGCCAATTGCAGCTTCAGCCCGGGGGCACCGGGCTTCCGCCCGCACATGTTGCCCAATGCATTCATGAGCTGATCCTGCAGCGGGCAGCCGGTTGCGCCGGAACCGATGTCATTCTGGACGAGACGCCTTCCGAATAATCCTATGGATCATCGCAGCCGTTGTATTTGCCACCTTTTCTGGCCTCGACGAATGTCTTCCAGTCACGCCAGCCCTGGGCACAATGAAAGCCCCATTCCCTCACGCGCGGCCCCGTGATGAAGAGGGTCCAGGCCGGTTCGGTGAGGACGGGAGACAGACGGTGCGCGAAGCGGGATTTACGGAGTACGACATCTCCGGCACGCAGTTTGCGCACCTTCTCGCCTTTACGGGCAGCGAAAGTCTCGTCGATCGTGCCGGCCAGCATGATCGACACGCTCGGCCAGGGGTGGTCGTGCAGGGCTGCCTCGTCGTCAGCCCGTACGACATTGTGTAAATACGCGTTGATGAGCGGGTTCTTCGGCCACAAGCGCCAGCGGAAAATATACGGGGCGTCCGGATCACCCACTAACTGATCAGGCGGCCTGTCGACAGGCAGGAGCCGCCTTTTTAGCCGGGAGGCTAAAGCAGACATTCGGATCATCTGAAAATCCTCGCCGACCTGACCGTCGGTGTCAATCCAGATCCCTGCCCGGGTGAAATGGTCTGCGTTTCTTTTTCCGGTTTGTGGCCCAGCATCATCAGCCGCCAACAGCGACACGCCGGATGATGCCGGGCAGGACTTACAGGCTGGTTTCGCCGTTGATCAGATTGCTCCGTTTACGGGGAAGATACCTGCCCCGGCCCTTGCCAAGAACGGGCACACCTTTTTCCATCACCAGGTCGCCGCGCAGAAGAACCTTCACGGGCCATCCGGTCACCTCCATGCCTTCGTAAGGCGTGTAGTCGGCGCCATGGCCGAGGTCGTCGTTGGTGATGGTTTTCCTGAGTTCCGGATCCCACAGGGTCAGATCGGCATCCGAACCGACCGCGATGGTGCCTTTCTGCGGATAGAGACCATACAGCTTGGCGTGGTTGGTGGACGTCAGCGCAACGAATCGGTTGAGGTCGATCCGGCCGGTCTTGACGCCTTCGGAGAACAATATCGGCAGTCTGGTCGCAACGCCCGGAATGCCGTTCGGGATCCATCTGAAGGACTGCATTCCCTTCTCGGTCTTCTTGCCGCCAGGGTCGTCAAATCGGAACGGGCAGTGGTCGGAAGAATAAAGGTCGAACACGCCGTTTTCCAGACCGGACCAGCAGGCGTCCTGGCTTTCTTTGTCTCTGGGAGGAGGCGAGCAGACGAATTTCGCACCCTCGAAATCCTCAAGATCCAGATCGTCTGCCGTCAGAACGAGATATTGCGGGCAGGTTTCACCGGCGATCTTCTGGCCTCTCAGCCTTGCGCGCGAGATTTCCTCCATCGCTTCGCGGTTCGAAACATGGACGATGACGATCGGGGTATCGACGATTTCGGCCAGAGACAGGGCCCGGTGTGTTGCCTCTCGCTCTGCCGCGATCGGGCGAGACGTGGCGTGGTGGTACGGGGCGGTGTCGCCATCTGCTTCACGCCGTCCGATCAGATAGCGGATGGCATCTTCGTTTTCGCAATGAACCAGCACGACCTGTCTGGAGCGTTTGGCCGCGTCCAGCGTGGCCAGGATCTCGTCATCGCGAAGGCGCAGGCCTTCGTAGGTCATGAACACCTTGATCGACGTATAGCCTTCTTCCGCAAGCGCCGGCATTTCCTGGCCAAGCACATGGGGCGTCGGGTCGGAGACGATCATGTGAAAACTGATGTCGGTGAAACAGTTGCCCTCCGCAAGGGCATGATATCCCTTCAACGCCTCGCGCAGGGTGTCGCCTTTCTGCTGAAGGCAGAAAGGCATTACTGTCGTGTTCCCGCCAAGAAGCGCCGACCTTGTTCCGCTTTCGAAATCGTCCGCCATGACAATGCCTTCGCCTGACGGCTGGGCGATATGGACGTGACTGTCGATGCCGCCCGGCATCACGAGCAAGCCGGTCGCGTCGATGGTCGTGGCCGCTTCCTGCAGATCACGCCCGATTGCCACGATCTTGCCATCCGTAATGCCGATGTCTGCCTGATAGACATCGGCTGCGGTGACGATGGTGCCACCGCGCACCACTGTGTCGAAGGAATGTGCCGTCATGCCGATGCTTTCACAGGTGCTGTTCCGGACGCTTTTTGACCGAGGGTTTCATCCAGGGCGTTGGTCAGGCGATCGACTTCTTCAAGCGTGTTGTAATGGACCATGGACAGGCGCACGACGCCTCCGGCTTCGGCCAGCCCGAGGTCTTCGATCAGGCGCCGGGAATGGAAGTCACCATGGCGGATCGCAACATGGTATTCGTCGATCTTTCGGCACAGTGCCTCCGGCGCCCAGCCTTTTGCCGTGAAGCTGATGGTCGCTATCCTGTTGCCGTTTCCAACCGTGTCACGCCCCACAATCGTGATGTCCGGGTGTTGCTTCGCCCAGTCGAGAAAGCGCTTGGTCAAGGCAATCTCTTGCGCCGCGATGGCAGAAAAGGCGGTCTCGATCAGGGCGCGCGGATCGGACGAGGCAGGGGCTCCGCATCGTTTCCCGAGTTCCTGCAGATAGGCAGTGATGGCTGTCAGCGAATAGGCAAGTTCATAATTCGGATTGCCTGCTTCCAGTTTTCCCGGGACTTTGTCCTTGCCGTAAAAATAGTGGTAGAGCGTGTCCAGCTCCAGAAGGTGGTCGTATTTGCCGTACATCATCGCGATGTGCGGGCCAAAGGTCTTGTACAGGCTGAAGATGTAGTAATCGACGTTCAGTTCCTGCACGTCGATCGCCCGGTGCGGCGCATAGGCGACCGCGTCGACGCACAGTCTGGCACCTCTGTGATGCACATAATCGGCGATTTCGCGAACGGGATTGACTTCACCCAGGATGTTGGAAACGTGGTGGACCGCAACGAGCCTGGTGCGTTCGTTCATCAGTTTGCCGAGATCATCCAGGTGCAGGGTCAGGCTGTCCTTGTCGAGCTGCCAGAAGATCACCTTGATGCCGAATTCCTCGAGCCGCAGCCAGGGGCCGATATTGGATTCATGGTCCGCGTTGGTCACGATCACCTCGTCCCCCGGCGCCAATTGGCGGCGCATGGATTCGACAAGGTTCTGCATCAGCACGGTGGTGGAATGGCCGAAGACGATCTCTTCGGGACGGGAGGCGTTGACCAGAAGCTGACCGGCCTTGCGCGCTTCCAGGAGGGCTGCCGCCGCGGCCTTCGAAACTTCGTAGCTACCGCCGATCTGAACGTTTTTTTCGAGCAGGAACTGTTTGATTCGCTCGACTGCCTGGTTGAGGATCTGAGATCCGCCGGCATTGTCGAAAAAGACCCAGTCCGATTTCAGTCCCGGAAATTGATCCCGGACCCAGGCGATGTCCAGTTGTGCATTGTTTGGCATGGTTGGCTCCAGCAAAGGCAGTAAATTTCAGTGGTTGAGGACCGCGCTTAGAAAATTGCGGGTTCTTTGTTCTTTCGGGGTGTCGAAAATCTGCGCCGGCGTTCCGGTTTCCACGATCCTGCCGCCATCCATGAAGATCACCCTGTCGGCCACCTGGCGGGCAAAGCCCATTTCATGGGTGACCACGACCATGGTCACGCCGGTTCCGGCAAGCTGGCGCATGACGTCGAGAACTTCGCCCACCATTTCCGGATCGAGCGCCGAGGTCGGTTCATCGAACAGGAGCACCTTGGGTTCCATTGCCAGTGCGCGGGCAATTGCAACACGTTGCTGCTGACCGCCGGACAGTTGGCCGGGAAACTTGTCTGCCTGTTCGGCAATGCCGACGCGGGCCAGGAGTTCGCGAGCCTTCGCGGCAGCCTCCGCAGCCGGTGTCCTGCGCACGCGCATGGGGGCCAGCATCACATTCTTCAGGACGCTCATGTGTGGGAAAAGATTGAACGACTGGAACACCATGCCGACTTCCGCGCGGACCTGGCCCAGTGTCGGTCCGGGCTGCACCGGAATGCCGTCGACCCGAATGCTGCCCTTGTCGGAATAGCTCTCCAGAAGGTTGATGCACCGGATCAGCGTGGATTTGCCGGACCCGGACGGGCCGATGACACAGACAACCTCGCCTTCGCCGATCGCCAGGTCTATGTCGCTGAGCGCGGCAAAGGCGCCGTAGTGCTTGGTAACGTTCTCTATTTCGATGATGTTTCGCATCACGCACTCCTCCGCCCGAGCCGGTTTTCAAAGCGCGAGACCAGGGCAACCAGGGGCCACAGGAACGCGAGATAGATAATGGCAGCGCCGATCAGGGGCGTGGGGTTGGCGGCAAGGGCCTGGGCCTGGGTTGCCTGCTTGAGAAGGTCCGGCATGGCAACGACGGAGGCCAATGCGGTGTCCTTCATCACGTTGATGCAGTTGTTCGTCAGTGGCGGGATAACGATCTTGATGGCCTGCGGCAGCACGACGTCGACCATCATGTCCTTGTAGGACAGGCCAAGTGCGCGCGAGGCTTCAAACTGTCCGGCGGGAATCGCCTGAATGCCCGCCCGAAAGATTTCTGCGGTATAGGCGCCGGACACGAGCGTCAGCGCGAGCGTGGCGGACAGGAATGGTGACAGTCTGATGCCGACGAATGGAAGGGCGTAGTAGACGACAATCAGGAGTACGAGCAGCGGGATCGACCGGAAGATGTCGATATAGATGGCGGCCGGTACACGTATCCAGGGGGAGCCGTACATGCGCACAAGGGAAAGGCAAAGCCCGAGAACAAGGCCGGCAACGATACTGGTTGCCCCGATTTGCAAGGTTACGACAAGGCCGCTCATGAGGAGCGGAAACGTTCGGATGAAGACCGGAACGTTGAAGAACGTTTCGAAGAGGTCCATGAAAAGTCCGGAAGAATGGCTGGAATCAGGGAAGGCGCGGGCCCTCCCGAAGGCGGCCCGCGCGTGCTTTGCTTACAGCTTGGGCATGTCGAGGATGGTGACTGTCGAGGTGGTTTCTTCGGCGCGAGAGCCGAACCATTTCTCGTGCAAGTCAGCCACGACGCCTTCCTTCTTCAGTTCGGACAGGACGTCGTTCACCTGGCTTGCCAGTTCCGCGTCCTTGGCAAACATCATGGAGTACTGTTCGCCGGTGGTGATGCGTTCGACGACCGCAAGGTTCGGCTTGTCCTTGGTGTAATAAAGCAGCGCCGGGATGTCGCTAATGTAGCCGTTGATGCGGCCCGCCGTCAGGTCGAGCATGGCCGGGGCCAGGCCTTCGTAGCGGCGGATTTCACCAAAGCCGTATTTCTCCTGATTTTCGGTGGCCCAGATGTCGCCGGTAGAGCCCGTGTCGACACCGATGACCTTGCCTTTCATGTCGGCAACCGATTTCAGGCCACTGTCGGCGGTAACGGTGAGGGACTGGTCACTGTCATAGTAAGGCTGGGCGAAAGTGACCGATTCCAGACGCTTCTTGGTGATGGTGATCGAGGACACCGCCATGTCGATCCGGCCCGACTGGACTGCGGAAAACAGCCCGTTGAACGGGATGTTTTCAAACTCGATCGATTTTCCGAGCCTGTTTGCGACCTCGGTTGCAAGATCGATTTCAAAACCGACGGTCTTGCCCGACTCATCCTGGAATTCCCACGGAACGTTGCCGATGTTGGCGCCGACTGTCAGGTCTGCGGCCATGGCGGTGGTCATGGAGGAAAACGTGAGCAAGCCTACGGTTGCAGCCGTTTTGATGAAGGAGTGAAGAGACATTTTATTCCCCTGGTGATTATTCTTGGTCTAACTGGTATGACTGGTCTGACCAGTTAGACCAGTAAACAGATCGATCAAACGGGATGCAAGCGTTAAAATGATGCTGATCGCGTTTCGGCGGGCTAAAAGAAAGGCAGAACGGCACACGCGCCGTACGAACCATGAAAGACACAATGATTACACGCACGCCGGTTCCGCAGAGCATCGCCCGCAAGCTTCAGGAGATGATCCTCAGCGGAGCGCTCAAGAGCGGGGAGAAGATCCCTTCGCAGCGGGAAATGTCGGAGGAGTTCGGTGTCAGCAGGGCCTCATTGCGCGAAGCCCTGCTGACCCTTGAAACCATCGGCCTGATCAAGACGGAAGCGGGCAGGGGCACGTTTGTCGTCGGCACCGGTTCGGGCAAGACCATGTCGGACTGGAAGTTCGCCGAGGAACATTCCCTAAGGGAAGTTTTCGAGACCCGGCTTGTCCTTGAAGGTGAGATTGCGGCTCATGCAGCGGGGCGACTGTCGGAGGAAGATCTCGACCGACTCTCGCAACTGACCGACCTGATGGAACAGGCCTGGTCCAATCGCGATTTTCTCAGCAACGTGGATGCCGATCTGGAGTTTCACGACCTGATTGCCCGGCGGTGCAGGAACCGCATGATCGCGGGCCTTTACGATCAGGTCCGGAAACTTCTGACGGAAACCCAGCGCCAGCCGATCCCGATCACGGATCCGCTGCGCATGCGGGCCTCGCTGGCTGAGCACCGGGTCATCGTTGCCGAACTGCGCAAGGGCGACGCGGAAGCCGCCCGAACCGCAATGCGCAGCCATGTCGCCAACACCGCGCTGTGTGCCGGGTTCGAGATCGCTTGACGTGCGAAGCGCCGTCGTCGTTTCCAGCTTGTATCGGAACGCTGGGGGCGGGGGCGGTTGGCGGAGAGGAGCCTGCTAACCCTTTCCACCAGCCTACAACTGGCCTTCGACGGGAAGCGTTGCGATGATGCCTGAGGTGAAGCGCTGGCCCAGTGTCGATCCCGGGTCCGAGGTGAAGGTGACGAACTCGCCATCTTCTTCACTCTTCCAGACGATCCTGCCGTTGTCGTCCAGTTCGAGCCGGTAGCTGTTTTTCAGCGAAACGCCTTCATTCAGGAAAACTGTCAGCCTGCGGGCAAGTTCGGGGCTTTCCACGTAGAGGCCGATCTCCGTATTGAGGTTGGCTGATCGTGGATCCAGATTGAAACTGCCGACGAAAATCGAGGCTCCGTCGAAGACCGCGGCCTTGGTGTGCAGTCCGGCCTTGGAGTCTGTCGAAAAAAGCGTTTGCTGGACCCTGGCGGAATCGGCCCTGACTTCATGCAGCTCTATGCCGGCTTCCAGAAGTTCCGCGCGGTATTTCGAATAGCCGGCGTGAACCGCAACCACATCGTTTGAACTGAGCGAGTTGGTGAGAACGCGAACCTTCACGCCGCGCGCCGTAAGCTGCTTCAGCTTGTCCGCACCTGCCTGCGTCGGAACGAAATAGGCGTTTTCCATCAGTAGTTCGCGTTTGAGCCCGTCCACCTTGCCGGCAAGTGCCTTGAGGATCTTGCCGCCGCTTTTTCCCGCGATGAAATCGGCCGGATCGTCCCAGACGACAAAGGCCGGTGCCCAGACCAGTTGCCTTGTAAGCGCCGACATCGACTGGCGGACGGCAGTGACCCTCTGGCGGAAAGGATAGGGATATCCTTCGGTGTCGATGGTCTCTTCCAGTTTCACCCGGGCCGCTTTCAGGTCGGTTTCGCCAAAGGTCCGGTTGACGCTGGCTGCGACAGGCACCGACCAGTCCCTGTTCCAGAAATAATCAAAGACGCTCGAGGCATCCCGCACCACCGGGCCGACCGCTGCAATGTCCAGGTCGCGATAGTTGGATTCCTCGGAGACGTCGAAATAGTGGTCGCCGATATTGCGCCCGCCGAGAAGCGCAACCGCATTGTCGGCGATCATCAGCTTGTTGTGCATGCGGTGGTTCAGGCGGTCGAAGTCACCGATCAGGTTGAAGACCCGCGAGGACCGGCTCACGAAGGGGTTGAACAACCGGATCTCGATATTCGGATGGGCGTCCAGACTGGCGAGGATTTCATCGCGTCCGTTGACGTTGATATCGTCGATGAGAAGACGGACGCGCACACCGCGATCCGCGCTGCGCAAAAGGGCCTGCGCGAGGATGCGCCCACTCTGGTCCGCATCCCAGATGTAGTATTGCAGATCGAGGCTGTGCTCGGCGAGCTCCGTCATGGCCACCCGGATGGCAAAGGCGTTGCGCCCTGTCGTGACCAGCGAGACACCCGATCTGCCCGGATGGCTTTTTTCCGCGGCCCGGAACAGGCGGCCCAGATAGGTGCTGCGATAGGCCGTAAAGGCACTCGTCTCGACGCGCGGATAGTCTGTGTTCAGCGTCGAACAGGCTGCCAGAAGCAGCGTTGCAAGACAGAGAAGGCAGGCCCAGCTTCGCATCGTTCCCCGCATGACGGACACAGGTTGCCAAGGGCCCCCGTTCCCGCCCGGCGATCAAGGATCGACCTTGGTGACTGAGGCAAGGACCGGGGCTATCGGCAAACTCTACCCAGAATTGTTACTTCATGCCTGCACGCCGGTCCATTGTGCAGATTGACAGGCGCGCTCGGGCGCCTGCCGCGCAGTGCTTCTTTTTCCTGTGCGCCTCGGGACATGACATGCAAAGACGCACGGTTCGGATTGATGCTTCCGCGCGGGAGGTTTCCCTCACCGAGGTGGCAGAAACCTGTCCTGTGCCTTCGGGGCGAAGATCGCGTGAACGGCGCACGCCAGACGTGGGGGAGACCTTTAAGGAGCAGGCAGCGCTTCAGGCATCCAGTGCGTGGAGTTGCGGCTGGCCTTGAAGAAACACTGCCCGTATTTCTCAAGGGTTTCCTGATTGATCTCGAAGCCGAGGCCAGGTGTCTGCGGCATGGCAAACCAGCCGTTTTCGTGCAGGAACGGCTGCAAGAAGATCTGGTCGCGGCCTTCCGGTGTCCAGCCCGGTGGTGAGATCGGATATTCAAACAGCTCCTCACCGGCAAAGCCGCTGGCGGCAAAGACATGCGCATTTGCAATGAAACCGAAGCCGTTCGACCAGCAATGCGGCGTGAACCTGATGCCTTTTTGTCTGCACAGCGCGGCAACCTTGAGGCACTGTGTAATCCCGCCGGCCCACATGGCATCGGGCTGGAAGATATTGTAGCAGCCCATCTTCATCATCCGCGCCAGTTCCCTGTAGCCCATGACATGAAGTTCGCCACCGGCGACAGGAACGCGCGAATAGGTGGTCAGTCTGGCGATTTCCTCGTGCCATTCGCCAAACAGCGGTTCTTCCACCCAGGCAAGGCCGACATCCGCGGCGGCATCGACAAAGCGCCTGGCCCGCTCCAGCGACCAGAGCGGTGCATCGCCGTTCTGCGTCAGGCGGAAGGCCTGATTGCAGTCGACCGAGATCCTCATCCGTCCCTGCATGTGACGGGCGATATCGGAAATATGGTCGATATCAACGGCCTCATCGAAGTCATGGACACGAATTTTCATCGTGTCGAACCCTTCGGCAAGCCGGGCTTCGGCTTCCTCGCGCCGCGCGCCCGGGGCCCGAAGCTCGCCGGATGAGGCATAAAGCCTGATGCGGTCATCCGTTCCGCCAAGCAGCTTGTAGAGCGGCAGGCCCGCGCTCTTGGCCTTGATGTCCCAGAAGGCAGGCTCAAGCCACCAGTTGAAATTGCCGCCCGCCGCCATGATCTGGATGCGCTCGGAAAGCCTTTCGATATCGCCTGCATCCTGGCCGAGAAACAGACCCGCCAAGAGGTCGCCCAGCCCGGCGCGCTCGCGCCCCGCAGCCGGAAACCCGCTCCATCCTTCAACACCGTCATCGGTGATGAACCGGACGATGCACATGGAGACATGGGTCCGGATCGTTCCAGGAATCCACGACGGCGCATGTGGCGCGGGCAGGGGTGATTTCACAAGGTAGAGTTCAACGCGGTCAAGCACTTGCATGTTCGGTCCATTAAAAAGGGGGCGCTGCCTGAAGGATCCAGGAGCATCAGGAGAACAGTCGGCTGTTGCGTGAACGCTAGAAAGGAATTGGTCTGGCCAACATATCCAATTTGACAATTTTCAGAGTCCAATTGGGCGGCGGGGTAGTCTCTATAGAGGCGGCATTTCGGCCTGAATTGCTAAGCTGCCGTTAGTTATGGACGAGTGTGGGTCTATTGAGGGCGGGAAGTGGACATTTGCTGCGGACGGAACAAATGTCTGAAACGGGGCCGGAAGGAGACTGACGGGTTTTGGCTGGTGGCTAGCTATTGCTGCCATTCGCTCTGCTGAGAACGATCTACAGCTTCCGATCTCAATAATTCGGTAGCCGGATGCGCGGACCTTCTCTGATACCCCGCGTTGAGTCTTCCTTGACATATTCTTGCTACATACTCATTGGGAGTGTAGCGTCCGTACTTAAAGTCTCCGACGGGAGGGTCCATGGATTCCTACCTTGAAATTGCTCAACGGGTTCTTAGGGCGTCGCGACGGCCAATGACCGCCGCTGGCATCCTAGAGGCAGCATATGCAGCTGCGATTGTTCCGAAGCACCTCTACGGCAAAACGCAGGTGAAAACGCTCGGTGCGCGCCTCAGTGAGGACGTTCTGCACAGTCAATATTCCGCGTTCTTCCGTACAGAACCTGGCTACTTTTTCCTCAACGAGCTCGTGAGCGACCCCACCATCCCAAGCAAGTACAAGGAGAAGTTCGAAGCTAGGCGTCGGACACGCGACCTGTACATCGCCCCTTTTCTGGCCGTGGACGCGGATTTCGTCGCCGAATACGGGAAGAGATTACTGTCTGATTGGCACGACTTCGTCAGAAAAGCCGAGTCTTGCAACGCCCTCCATTACCTGCAATCGCGGAAAGAGACCGACGGGGCGCTCGTTGTGTGGACCTTCTCTGTCGTTCGGCGCGGCACGGAGGTCCTTTCGTATCGGACTGGGCGATACCGTAGCGACGCGGACACTTTCGCAAATAAGCGCACCATCGGCTTTCCAGGTGTCGTCAGCTTCTTTGACTGCACGCTATTCTCTGATGGCGATTACGGCGCTAAGGAGAACGCACTCGGCGCCATTTTGTCCGACCTGGACATTTCAGCAGTGGCCGTTCACGGCGAGAAGCTTCCCGATCCGGAGCCGCGCTTCGCGATGCGGGTGCGTCGTGACGATGAGCAGGAGGTGCTTTTGATCGTCATGGATTGGACATGCCCGACCTGGTTCGAGCCGACGACGCGGCGCCTGTCCCTCAATGATCCCCGTTGGCTCGACTTAAGGGTTCCACCGAACGACATCGACGACTTCGAGCCTTGGACGAAGGCGACCCTAGACGCTCTCGACGAGGTTTGCGTTCGCTAGTGGCGATCATTTCTCCAGGCCGAACTGCCTTCCTTAAGTTCGAGATCGAAAATGGCGACGCAAGGCGCAGGAAAGCCGCCCTTCAGGACCTGTCGCACAGGTATCGACAGGGCGACAAGTTAAACGCCGAGGGCAAGAATTCGTTCGAGAAGACCATTAACGGCATCGTCCTTAGCGACGGTGACCCTAAGGTCGTGCGATGGTGCCTAAACGCGCTGGCGAGACTTGGGACGCTCCAGGGTAGCAGCCGGTACGTTGCCGCTGCCATGAAGCAGTACGAAGAGAAACCAGAGATTGTCGCAGCGGCGGTTGCCGCCCTTTCTCACATGTACCGAGGCAGTCTCGAAGCCGTGCCCGAATTGTCCGTCGTGGACCCATCCATCCGTATCCTCGCCGCGATGCAGACGACGGACGTCCGTAGGCTGGACCTTTCGGGACTTACCATCGACATCGACAAGTCGGATAAGGAAGTCCTGAAGCTCGCCTTGCTCGTCGTGGGGCTGAATAAGGACATCCAAAACCTTCTCCATCCCCGCCATTCAAACGGTACCATCGTTAGACAACTAGGGCAGCATGATGATCGCATCGTACGACAATATAGCGTCTGGTCGGTCATGGAGAACAAGCGCCTAAGCTTGGCTGACTTAGGTATACCCTTCGACACCATCGAAGCCCAGCCGACCAACGTTCAAGCGAAACTACTGCAACTCGCTGCAGAGCGTGAGAACGATCTGAAAGCGCGTCATCAAATCATTCATGATGGTACTTTCAACGCCTCGCACGAGGCGAGGATCGGTTTGGCAAAAGGTCTTGTCCGCACCTACTATGAGGGTCTCGAAGACTTGACGATTAATTGGTACGACGTCGAGGAAAATCCGGATGTCCTCGCTCTGGTCGCGGAGCATTTCGCCCGTTTCTCGGACGATTGCTCTCCCTATTTTGAGAAGGCCCTGGAGATCGTCGAGGCGGATCCGAAGCTCACCGAAAGAGTCCTACTTGGTGCAGAAGGGAAAGAACTGTATGGAAAGATCAAAGGTTTGGACCGCACGAGTGGGATGGGTGATCTGTTCGGTACTCCCTCGGACCTCACCACGATGTTTCAGAAATCAAACGAAATATTGAAAAAGGCGCCACCAATGAAGGTTCTGTTCCTCGCAGCCAACCCCTTGGATGAGGCGCGCCTGAAAATTGACCAAGAGGCAAGCGATCTCAAGGAGCAGCTTGCCCTAGTGCGCGACGCCAAGATCGCGGTCAACGTTGAACATGCATGGGCGATCCGCACCGACCAACTACAGCGCGAGGTCCTCAACGCAAAGCCGGAGGTGTTACACTTTAGTGGGCACGGCGACACCGGCATGCTGATTTTTGAGGATCTATCAGGAAACGCCGTTGAAGTTGCGGGTGAGGCGATTGCGGATCTCATCGAGTTGATGCCTACGATCAAATGCGTGGTGCTCAACGCTTGCTTCTCGGACTCTGTATCTAAACTCGTCGCGCCACATGTCGAGGCGGTGATCGGGTGCGATGTATCGATTGGTGACACCGCCGCGATCCTGTTTACTCGAGCATTCTATCGGGCCCTCGCGCACGGGGAAACCGTCCGCAGGTCCTTCGATTTAGCGAAGAACGACCTCGCCTTAAACGGACAAAAAAAAGAAGCTCAAAAATACACTATTATCTCAGCAGGGTGAGTACGCTTGAAGAATCGCCTTGGAAACGACTGCTGTTCAGTTCAGCCTTCCACGGGCGGGCCGACAGCTCCGCAACCGCATTGCAGTGTCTGTGACATGCTCCCCTGATTGTCCGCATTCAGGAACTTTGGTTATACCGTTGCACCACCAATACGGGGAGCTGCGACACATTGTGGGCTGTGCTAATTGCCAGAGTCTGGGCATCCAGCAAAGCTCTATCCTGGTTACTTGCTCAGCGGGTAACTGTCTGGCAGGCTAAGGCTCTTTAGTAGACCGTAGCGCTAGTGGACAAATCAACATGGTCGACGACACAGATTTTAGCGAGGGTTTCCGACAAGGCTTTCGCGCGGTGCGAGGAAGCGCTGTGGCGATGCCTGCTATTCCCGCCCAACCCGCAACGCGAGCTGGTCGAACCCCATTTCAGATGGGACTGCTACGCGGCATCGAGCGCGGTAAGGGCTGGGACCGCGATTACATCCGGAATAGCGACTGAGTATTGCTGATTTGGCGTAAGTCTCCCTTGAGCAGTGGATGGTTTAGTTGACGCTGCCCACCTAAAGTGGTCGTCCGCTTTCGGGTATAGCGCTCGCAAACTTAAACGACCGACATGAGGGCGCGATGCTGCCATTGATTGAGCACACGTCCAATGGCAGCTTTGCGCCGGAAGCGTCACCACAACTAGGGCCGATGAATGTCAGTTATTCGTGATCGGATCACCATCATGAACAAACCGTCTCCAGTCGGTCCCACCCAGGACGTTTGTGGTCCTTGGTGAAAAATTGGGTCGTGATCAATTCGGCGGGTGTTGAAACCGAGCCGTTGGCTGCGATGCCTGACCACAAGTAGCTGAGAAATTGCTTTCGCGCTCTTGCTGGCCGCAAGCAGAGTTAGCCTGCGATCATGCTGCGACTAGGTACGGGGATTTCGTTGCAAGATGTTGGTAGCGGAGGAGGGACTCGAACCCCCGACACGCGGATTATGATTCCGCTGCTCTAACCGGCTGAGCTACTCCGCCATCCCGTGCGATCCGGGCCTGGGTGGCCCGCGCGACGTGGGGTGCTTATAGTGAGGCGGCGGGCGGGCGTCAAGCGTTGAATTGGCGTCCGGCCGCAAAGTTTTTTGTCTGGCCTCAGGCCGCGGAAACCGGGGCTTTGACCTGTGGAAAATCGATCGCCCAGTCGCCCGTGCGTTCGGTCTTGTGGATCCAGCCACCGCCCAGAACACGGGCTGTTTCGTCATCCGTGTCAAAGAAGACGCAGGCCTGGCCCGGGGCGACGCCGGTTTCGCCGTTGGCAAGATCCACGAACGCCTTGCCGTTCAGGATGCGCAAGGTGGCAGGTGCCGGCGGGCGGGTGGAGCGGACCTTGGCGAAGAGCTCGATCTCGTCGCCTTCGTCCAGCGGCTGATCGCCGATCCAGTTCATTTCGCGCAGCAGGATGGTGCGGGTCGCCAGTGCCTCGCGCGGGCCGACGACGACACGGCGCTCGTCCGGGTCGAGGCGCACCACATAGAGCGGATCGCCCGTGGCAACGCCAAGGCCGCGGCGCTGGCCGATGGTGTAGTGGATGATGCCGTCATGCTCACCCAGCACGCGACCGTCCATATGGACGATCTGGCCCGGTTCGGCCGCATTGGGGCGCAGCTTGCGGATGACCTCGGCATAATCGCCGTTGGGCACGAAGCAGATGTCCTGGCTGTCCGGCTTGTTGGCGACGGTCAGGCCGAATTCGGCTGCAAGCTCACGCACCTTCGACTTGGGCATGCCGCCAAGCGGAAAGCGGATGAAATCGAGCTGGTCCTGCGTGGTGGCGAACAGGAAATAGCTCTGGTCGCGGTCAAGATCGGCCGGGCGGAAAAGTGCGCGCTTGTTGCCCTGCTGGGCGGAGCGGACATAGTGGCCGGTCGCCAGTGCATCGGCGCCAAGATCCTTCGCGGTCTTGAGGAGATCGGTGAACTTGACCGTCTGGTTGCAGGAGACGCAAGGGATCGGGGTTTCGCCGGCGATGTAGCTGTCGGCGAAACGGTCCATGACCTGTTCCTTGAACCGGCTTTCATAATCCAGCACGTAATGGGGAATGCCGATGGTTTCGGCCGCGCGGCGGGCATCATGAATGTCGACGCCCGCGCAGCAGGACTTTGCCTTGCTGACGGCGGCGCCGTGATCATAAAGCTGCAGGGTGACGCCGATGACGTCGTAGCCTTCGGCCTTCATGAGGGCGGCCACGACCGAGCTGTCGACCCCGCCGGACATGGCGACGACAACGCGAGTGTCTTCCGGGCGGCCGGGCAGATCCAGACTGTTTCGCATCCAGTGTACTTCCAGAAGTTTTTGGCCGATCGCGCAGGCGGGGCGGTTGTCCGTCCCGAGCCTTCCACGCCCTGCCGGGCGGGCGGCGATCAAGGGCCCTATTCAAAGTTGGCGGCACTATACAGATAAGGAGAGCGGCTGCCAATTGCTTCCCCCGCATGGCAGGCACGCTTTGCCGGACCGGCAAAGCTTGCCGCCCGAAACCCGAGGTGGTTTCGCGTCGTCTTTGAAAAAGATGAGCAAAATCAAAGGTTCTGACAGGGTTTAACGTTTGGCCCGATGTTTGCTTTCTATTCCGGTGACGAAATATGCCCGCCGGTGCGGGCCGGGATCTGGGGGCAAGCGTGCTGCCATTTGGACTGACAACGGATGTTTCTGCCGGGGCGCTGGCAGCGGGTGCGGGCAGCGCACTTGCTGGCGGGCAGGCTTCTGCAGGTGCGGCTGCTTCCTCTGTTGGGGGCAAGGCAAACGGATTTGCCGACGAGCTGAGCTCGATCTCGGGGCAGGGCGCTGCGAAGAGCGCAGGGCAAGACAAGGGTCAGGTCAGTGCCGTGGTTTCCACCAAGGCCGGCCGGGCGGCCGATCCGGTGAAGTCGGGGGCGGTTGCCGCGCAGATCCAGACCTCCGTGGTGACAGGCGAACTTGCACCCGCCGTTGCGGTGGATCCGACGGTCCCGGTTACCGATCCTCTTCTTTCCGGCGATATCGTGGCCGGCACTCCGCCGCTCAACGCGGGGCAACCCGGTGATACGGATCAGGGTCTGCTTCCCTCTGAAGGAGATGAGGCAGCGCAAACCGCCGACGTTGCCCTGGTTGCAGAATTTGCGCCGGTCGCTCCTGTTGCACCTGTTGTTCCGGCTCCTGCTGGCGAAGGCGCGGCTACCACGCCTGCCTCTGCCGATGCAGGTGCGTCCGGTGCAGCTCTTTCTGGAGGCGCAGGTCTTGCAGGCAACGTTCCAGCGGTGCCTGCCGCTGGTGCCGCGAGCGGGGCTGCGCCTGTTCCCGCGGCAGATGCCGGAGCCGGTACGGACTCCGGAGGTTCTGCACCGGCTACGGCACCGAGCTTTGCCGGCGCGCTGAACGGTGTTGAGGCAGGTGCTGCGCAGCCTGAAGCGGCCGGGCAGGCAACACCTGCTACAGCGGCGGAGGTGCAGGCGGCAGTTGCCCGGCCAGCGCCTGTCACGACAGAGCGCCGTTGGCAGAGCGAGCTGCCGAAAGAATTTCGGGCGTCGGTAACGCCCGCTGCTCAGCCAGCCGGCCAGCAGCCGACCGTGACGTTGCCTGTCCAGGCAAGCGTGCTGGCCGGCGCGGTGGTTGGCGGCCAAGCGCCGGGGCAGGGGGCTGGTGAAGCGCCTGGTCTCCAGGTCGCCGCGGCAACGCCTGCCGGAACTGTTGCTGCGTCTGTCTCGGCTGTCGCCAAGGCTGTTGCGGCATCTGAAGGCACGCAGGTTCCTGCAGTGCCTGCCGCACCCGTAGTGGATGGTGAGACGTCAGCCCAGCCGGTAACGGCGAACACGCAAACGGGTGAGGCGAGCGCACAGGCAGGAACCGCGATGAGTGCGGCCACCACGCAGGTTGCTGCCGCCGTGAATGCGGGTGCCGTTCCTGTTCAGCAGCCGGTTCAGGCAACGCCGCAGCCGGTGTCGTCTGAACAGTTGCTGGCTGGTGAGCCTGTTGCCGAGGAAGGTACGGGTCTCGTCAAGCCGGTCACGGGTGAAGCGTCTGGTCCGCAGGGGGCAGGCAATACGCAAGATGCTGCTGCCGGACCTGCTGCCAAGGGCGCGGAGCAAACGGGACCTGAGCCGCGTGGCGCGGCCCTGGCTGGTCCTGTCGCTGCTGCGGCGCTGTCGAATATTGCGGCTGACGAAGCGGATATGCCTGCTGAATTGCAGCACACCAGCATTTCCGGCGAGTTCGGTGCGGCAACGGTACGCGGCGGCGATCTGGCAGGGGCAATGCGGACCGAGAGCCTGCAGATGCCGAGCCAGAGCCAGTCCGGCCAGGTGGCTACCCAGGTGGCCGCCGAGATTGCACGCAATCTGAAGGATGGTCAGACCCGTTTCCAGATGCGTTTCGACCCGCCGGAGCTCGGCCGAGTCGAGGTTGAGATGAAGGTTTCTCATGATGGCAAGGTCCAGGCCCATCTGCGTGTCGACCGGCCGGAGACGCTGGACATGTTCCTTCGTGATCAGCGCGGCCTGGAGCGCGCGCTGGAAGCGGCAGGGCTCAACCCGGATTCAGACAACCTGCAATTCTCCCTGAGACAGGACGGCGGCCAGCAGTTCGGCTCCGAACAGGGAGGGGATGGACATCAGCCGGCCTCGAGTGGTGGCGGAGGCACGGTTTCCGCGGAAGCCGATCCGATGCTTGAAGACATTGTCAGAATGACCATCGCGGAACAGCGCGGCGGCCTGGACATGAAAGTGTAACGGGGCGAGTTGCTGCCTCAGGAGTGAAAAAATGACAACCGTTTCTCCAACTTCCTCTGCATCGTCGCAGACCGGCTCGGCAACCAGCCAGGCCGGCCTCATCGCCGATTACGAACTGTTCCTGAGCATCCTGACGACGCAGATCCAGAACCAGGATCCGCTGGATCCGCTGGACTCGGCCGAATACACCAATCAGCTGGTTCAGTATTCGAGCGTCGAGCAGGCCATCAAGCAGAACCAGAACCTTGAAGAAATCATTGCCTCGCTGACGAGCAACCAGAGCATGAGTTACGTCAGCTATATCGGCAATGAAGTGACTGCTGATGCTTCCACGACGACCCTGTCAGGCAGTCAGGCCAGCTGGAGCTATAATGTGGCGGAAGATGCGACTGGCACCTTCGAGATCCGCAATACCAGCGGTTCCATCGTCTATAGCGGTGACATCGAGCTGGCAGCAGGCGACGGCACCTTCTACTGGAACGGGCAGACTGATTCCGGCCAGCAGGCCGTGAACGGGCTCTACACCATCTCCTTCGATGTTAAGGACGCCTCCAGCCGGCCGGAAACCGTCAAGACGACCGTATCGGGCATCGTCGACAGCGTGGACTGGTCGAGCGGCGAAGCGGTGCTGAAGGTTGGCAGCCAGGAGTTTCCGGTCAGTTCCGTGGTATCGGTCGCCCGGCCGTCCTGATCAGCCACACATTCACATTTTTTGAAAACCGCTCCGGAGGGCTCCGGGGCGGTTTTTCGCGTTTTCTCGATGTTTCAAGGGGATGAGGGTAATCAGCGGGACATTTGCCGGCACAAAAAACAAGAATGAAGTGTGGCCGGAGGAGGGATGCAATTTTCAGGTTAATCGAATTGCCTTGCAAATTGCACGGTCAGGTAAATATGGTTAACGATTTCATATAATACTATTTAGAATTGGACCCTTTATCTTTGCGAAATCCTAAATATCATTCACTAAATTTAGATTTTATAGTTAATAAAAACACAATTTTGCTTTAGGCGTTTGTTAAGCGTCATCTTGTAGTCTCAAATCAGCCTTGGTCATGGTTAGTGTGAGAGTACAATGACCGAACACATTCGTTCGCGTGTAAAATATGTCATCGGACCGGACGGGAGCCCGCTTACCATTGCGGACCTGCCTCCGACTTCGACAAAGCGGTGGGTCATCCGCCGCAAGGCAGAGGTGGTTGCCGCAGTTCGCGGTGGCTTGTTGTCCCTTGAAGAAGCGTGCCAGAGATACACTCTGACAGTTGAGGAGTTCCTCTCCTGGCAAAGCTCGATTGAAAAGCACGGTCTTGCCGGGCTTCGAGCGACCCGGGTCCAGCAATATCGAAATTGACCCGGAACACGGTTTCTGCAATGCGCCGGTGGGGCGCAATCAAAAGGTCGGCACTGCCGGCCTTTTTATTTGTCTTGCTGTCCGTACGGAACTTATCCAAAAATTAATGAGGTAGGCAGTTTTTCCCCACCTCAGTTGCAGTTTGCATTAATCGAAATGGCGGAAACCCGCCGATCCGCCCCTATCGGAAAGGTTTTGTTAACCACTTGTTAACCACCTGGGCGGCAAATTTTGCCCATCGAAGGTGTGGCGTGCCCAGCCGACTCCAATAATAACGGCAGGGGCATGTTTCAAATGCGGGCGGGCATTCGTGAACGGACTTGTAGAATTCATCAGAACCTTGGGGGCGGCACGCATTGCTGCAATGGGGGCAGTTGCCGCCATCCTCGTCGGCGTCTTCGCCTTCATCATCTTTCGGGTGACGGCACCCCAGATGACGACACTCTACAACGAGTTGACCCTTGAGGATTCCGCATCGATCGTTTCCCAGCTGGAAAGCCAGGGCGTGCAATTCGAGATCGCCCGTCAGGGTGCCTCCATTCTGGTTCCGAACGAGCAGGTCGCCCGCCTGCGCATGCAGCTTGCCGCTGAAGGCCTGCCGACCGGCGGCTCTATCGGCTACGAGATCTTCGACCGTTCAGACACTCTTGGCGCCACCAGCTTCGTTCAGAACATCAATCACCTGCGCGCCATGGAAGGCGAGCTGTCGCGCACGATCGGCTCCCTCGACCGCATCCGTGCCGCCCGCGTTCACCTGGTTATCCCGGAGCGCCAGCTGTTCCAGAGAGACCGTCGTCCGCCGTCAGCGTCCATCGTGCTGAACGTTCGTGGTGCCCTCGGCCCGGGCGAAATCCGCGCTGTCCAGCATCTGGTTGCCACCGCGGTTGACGGACTTGAGCCGGACCGTGTCTCGATTGTCGACGAAAGTGGCCGTCTGCTGGCTTCCGGCGCGGGCAACGACGAAGACGGCCTGATGACGAATTCGCTGCAGGAGCGGACTGTCGAGGTCGAAGGCCGGCTGCGCAACCAGATCGAGGAAATTCTGAACTCCGTCGTCGGCCCTGGACGGGCACGGGTTCGCGTCAACGCGGAAGTCGACTATAATCGCCTGACGGAGACCACCGAGACCTTCGATCCGGACGGGCAGGTGGTGCGTTCGACCCAGTCCAAGGAAGAAGCTTCTTCCGCCGTGTCCCGGAACGGGCAGGTTACTGTTGCCAACCAGCTTCCGAACGCCGATGCTGGTCAGGGGCAGGCAGAGCGCGACACGTCGTCCATTACCGAGGAAATCGTCAACTACGAGATTTCCCACTCGACCCGGACCGAAGTTGTCGAAGCTGGCAAGATCAAGCGTCTGTCCGTTGCGGTGCTGGTTGACGGCACCTACCAGCCGGACGGCAATGGCGGCAGCACCTATACACCGCGCGCCCAGGAAACTCTGGACCGGATCGCTGTTCTGGTGCGCTCCGCAGTCGGTTTCGATGCCGAGCGGGGCGACGTTGTGGAAGTCGTGAACCTGCAGTTCGCCCTGCCGCCGCAGGACGACCTGCTGGCTGAAAGTGACAGCCTGTTCGATTTCACCCGCAACGACATCATTCGTTTTGCCGAGCTGGGTGTGCTGTTCCTGATCGCCGTGATGCTGCTGCTCTTCGTGGTTCGCCCGCTGCTGCGCCGCATCGTGACACCGGAAGAAAAGCAACCTCAGGAGCTGATGATCGGTCCGGATGGGACGCTGGTAGTGGAGACGGAAGTGCCACAAGAAGAATCGGCTGAAGACGAATTCGTGATCGAATGGCTGGAACAGGCCAAGCAGGAAGGGGCCATGCAGGCAAGCTCGATTGCCAAGGTAGGCGACATGATCAAGGACCATCCGACCGAAGCGGTGACCATCGTTCGCGGTTGGCTGGATGAACAGGCGGCCTGACGGTGAGCGATCAACTCCAGAAACAGCTGCAGGTCAGCGCGGACGAAGAAGAGCGCGAGCTGAAGGGAGCGGAACGGGCAGCCGTTCTGCTTCTCGCGCTTGGCGAGTCCCATGGCGCGCCGATCTGGGCAAAGCTTGACGAGATCGAGGTGCGCCAGGTTTCGGCTGCGATGGCCAACCTCGGTCCGGTCACGCCGAACATGCTGGAGAACCTGTTCAAGGATTTCGTGCGCCGCGTCAGTTCCAAGGGATCACTGACAGGGAACGTCGATGCGACCGAGCGGCTGCTGGCCAGCTTCCTGCCGGGCGAGAAGGTCTCCATCATCATGGAGGAAATCCGCGGTCCGGCCGGGCGTAACATGTGGGAGAAGCTCTCCAACGTGCAGGAGAACGTTCTCGCCAACTATCTGAAGAACGAATATCCGCAGACGGTCGCGGTGGTGCTGTCGAAGATCAATTCCGACCACGCGGCACGGGTGCTGGGCATTCTGCCGGAGGAGCTGGCGCTGGAAGTGGTCAGCCGCATGCTGCGCATGGATGCCGTACAGAAGGAAGTTCTGGAGAAGGTGGAGCAGACGCTGCGCGTGGAATTCATGTCGAACCTCACCAACACCTCGCGGCGCGACAGCCACGAGATGATGGCGGAGATCTTCAACAATTTCGATCGGCAGACCGAAGCCCGCTTCCTGGCAGCCCTGGAAGAGGACAACCGGGAAGCTGCCGACCGCATCAAGACCCTGATGTTCACCTTCGACGATCTGTTGAAGCTGGACGCAGCCAGTGCACAGACATTGCTCAGGCACGTCGAAAAGGACGCCCTGGCCATTGCACTCAAGGGCTCCACGGATACGGCAAGGGAATTCTTCTTCGGCAACATGTCGTCGCGCGCCGCAAAGCTTCTGCAGGACGACATGGATGCGCTCGGACCCGTGCGGTTGCGTGACGTGGACGAAGCGCAGACTGGCATGGTGAACAAGGCCAAGGACCTGGCAGCCAAGGGCGAGATCATGATCTCCAAGTCCAAGGGCGAGGATGAAATTATCTACTGATGCGGCAAACGACAGGCACTTACAGCAGAATGGGACGCATGACCAACCCATCGAAATTTCTGTTCAACGTCGACTTTTCCGAGCCTGAAGAGCCGGAAGAGGTCGCTCCCGTCGAGCCGGAGATACCGATGATTCCGGTCGCCCAGCATGAGGAATTGCTCAAGAAGGCAAGGGCTCAGGCCTTCGAGGAAGGCCGGGTGAAGGCGCTTCAGGACCTGCAGACCAAGCAGGAGACCTTGCTGACGGCGGAAGTCAATCATCTGGCCGGGGCGGTTTCGCGGGTGCTGGAGACCCTGGACGGGCAGGTGGCGGAACGTGAGAAAGATGCCATCAGTCTCGCTTTTCTTGTGGCCAGGCGTCTGTGTGCCCATTTGATCGCACGTCAGCCGCTGGCCGAGACGGTGGCTTTGGTGTCAGAATGCCTGGGACCGCTGCGCAAGGCGCCGCATCTCGTCATCCGCATCGCCGAGAAGGATGTCGAGGCGCTGAAGGCCCAGGTGGATCCGATCATTCACGAAAAGGGCTTCGAAGGGCGGCTGGTCATCCTCGGCGAGCCGGAAATCGGCCGCGGCGATTGCCATATCGAGTGGGCCGACGGCGGCATCAGACGCGACCGCAAGGCGATCGAAGCCGAAATCGATGCCAGCATTCGTTCCTACCTGCGAGGGCGCAGCGCGGAAAGACGCGGCAAAACCTCCGACACGTCGGCGGAAAAGGAAACTGAGGCATGAGCGACGAGCAAGATCACAATATCCCGCTCGACGAGCTCGAGGCGCCGCAGCGCCGGCTCGACGATGGCGAAATGCATGTACCGCAATCCGCGGCTGACCTTGAGGCCGTGTTCGATGTTCCTGTGCGCATTTCCGCCGTTCTGGGGCATTCCAGAATGCATGTCTCGGACCTGTTGAAACTGGCATCCGGAACGGTTCTGGAACTCGACCGGAAGGTGGGGGAAGCCATCGATATCTATGTGAACGACCGGCTGGTCGCCCGCGGCGAAGTCGTCCTGGTGGAAGACAAGCTCGGCGTGACCATGACTGAAATCATCAAGACGGATCGATAGGGAAAGTAACGGATGCGGCTGTTAATTGTCGGAACGCTCGGCGGTCAGCTGACGACGGCTTCCAAGATCGCGATGCAGGGCGGGGCCCAGGTCACCCATGCGGACGATATCGAAGGTGCCCTTAGGGTGCTTCGGTCCGGGCGCGGAGCGGACCTCCTGATGGTCGAGGTTCATCTCGACATTGCCGGGCTGATCCAGAAACTCCAGAACGAACGCGTGCATGTGCCGGTGGTGGCCTGCGGCGTGGAAACGGATGCACAGGCAGCGGTGTCTGCCATTCGGGCAGGCGCGAAGGAATATATCCCGCTGCCGCCCGATCCGGAGCTGATCGCAGCCGTTCTGGCGGCTGTTGCCCAGGAACGCGGCGACCTGATCTACCGGGACGATGCCATGGCATCGGTGGTCAAGCTTGCCGAACAGGTCGCGCCATCTGACGCTTCGGTGCTGATCACCGGTGAATCCGGCACGGGTAAGGAAGTCATTGCCCGCCATGTGCACAAATGCTCGAACCGGGCCTCGAAGCCGTTTATCTCGATCAACTGCGCGGCCATTCCCGAACATCTTCTGGAATCCGAACTCTTCGGCCACGAGAAGGGCGCCTTCACCGGCGCCGTTGCCCGTCGGATCGGCAAGTTCGAGGAAGCCGATGGCGGCACGCTGCTGCTTGATGAAATTTCGGAAATGGACGTTCGCCTGCAGGCCAAGCTCCTGCGCGCCATTCAGGAGCGTGTGATCGACCGCGTCGGCGGCACGCGCCCGGTTCCGGTCAACATCCGCATTCTGGCAACGTCCAACCGGGATCTTGCCGAAAGCGTGCGTCAGGGCCATTTCCGCGAAGATCTTCTGTTCCGCCTCAATGTGGTGAACCTGAAGCTGCCGGCTCTTCGCGAGCGGCCGGCGGACATCATGGAACTCGCCCTGTTCTTCATCAAGCACTACTCGGAAGCCAACGGTGTGCCGGTTCGGCCATTGTCCGTCGAAGCTCGTCAGGCGCTGATGTCCAATCCGTGGCCGGGTAACGTGCGCGAACTGGAAAACACCATGCACCGCGCGGTGCTGCTGGCCTCGGGTGGTGAAATCGGCGTCGAGGCGATCCGCATGCCGGACGGCACGCCGCTGAGCGTCTCCAAGGGCGCTGCGGAGCGGGCGGCACAGACGGCAGAAGCCGTGACGCGATCCTTCGTCGGACGCACGGTTGCCGATGTCGAGCGTGATCTCATTCTCGACACGCTGGATCATTGCCTGGGCAACCGGACACATGCTGCAAAAATTCTGGGTATTTCAATCCGGACGCTGCGCAACAAGCTGAATCAATATACCGATGAAGGAATAAGCGTTCCGGGACCGGGCGAAGCCCGGGCCTGAACGCACCGGCAGGAACCATAACGAAGGCCACGCCCGTTGATTGACCCGGGCGGCGGTTACAGGAAATCAGACCACACATGTCGGACACGGCAGCAGGCGAACAGCGCAGACCGGAAGGCCCCGCAGCGGAGCAGCAGACGGCTGCGCCCGCCGCGGCCACCGGTCTTGCAGGTTTCCCCGTCCTTCAGGAGATTGTAGATACCCTGCGCCGGGGTGACGTCGGTCTGGCGACCGGCATTCTCGTCATCCTGACGCTCCTGATCCTGCCGATGCCGCCGATGATGCTGGATACGTTCCTGGCGGTCTCGATCATCTTTTCCGTCATGATCCTCATGACGGGCCTGTTCATCCAGCGGCCGCTGGAATTCTCGTCCTTCCCGACGGTTCTGCTGATTGCGACCATGCTGCGGCTGGGTCTCAATATCTCCTCCACCCGGCTTATCCTGGCAAACGGGCATGAAGGCACTGCGGCAGCGGGCAACGTCATCCAGTCCTTCGGCAATCTCGTCATGGGCGGGAACTTCGTCATCGGGATCATCGTCTTCGCAATCCTGGTGATCGTGAACTTTGTCGTCATCACCAAGGGTTCCGGCCGTATCGCGGAAGTCGCGGCACGCTTTACCCTGGACGCCATGCCGGGCAAGCAGATGGCGATCGATGCGGATCTGTCCGCAGGCCTCATCGACGAAGCCGAAGCCAAGTCTCGCCGCAAGGCGCTCGAAGACGAAAGCGCCTTCTTCGGGGCCATGGACGGTGCGTCCAAATTCGTGCGCGGCGACGCCATTGCCGGCCTTCTGATCACCTTCATCAACATTCTCGGCGGCATCTTCATCGGTGTTGCACAGATGGAGCTGACCTTTACCGAGGCCGCCAACAACTACACGCTGCTGACCATCGGCGATGGCCTTGTCTCCCAGATCCCGGCACTGATCGTTTCCACGGCGGCCGGCCTTCTTGTTTCCAAGGCAGGTGTGCATGGCGCTGCCGACAAGGCGCTGACCAGCCAGTTCACCGGCTATCCGAAGGCGCTCGGCATGTCGGCCGCGGTTATGGTGATCCTGGCGCTGCTTCCGGGCATGCCCATGGTCCCGTTCTTCGGTCTTGCAGGTCTTGCCGGTTACCTGGCCTTTTCCGTCGGGTCGAAGAAGAAGAAGGCCGCGGCAAAGGCCGAGATGGTCAAGGCCGTGGAAGACGCGCCTAAGCCGCCGCCAGAACCGCCGATTACCGACGCCCTGAAGATGGACGAACTGCGGATCGAGCTCGGCTATGCCCTGTTGCCGCTGATCAACGGCAAGGCAACGGGCGACAACGATGTTCTGACCGAGCAGATCAAGGCATTGCGCCGCCAGATCGCGGGCGACATGGGCGTGATCATGCCGCCGGTGCGCATCCTCGACAACATTCAGCTTGGCGCGAACGATTACGTCATCAAGGTGAAGGAAGTCGAAGCCGGCCGCGGCGTGCTTTACCCGAACCACTTCATGGTCATGGATCCGGCAGGTGGGCAGGTCAAGCTGCCGGGCACGCACACCACGGAACCGACGTTCGGCTTGCCGGCAACCTGGGTGGAGGCCCAGTACCGCGAGGATGCTTCCCTGCGCGGCTACACCGTGGTGGATCCGGCAACCGTTCTGTCCACGCATCTGACCGAGACGATCAAGGCCAACATCAGCGAACTGCTGACCTATGGCGACGTGCAGAAGCTGCTCAAGGAGCTGAAGGGCGAGCAGGCCAAGCTGGTTGAGGACCTTATCCCGTCGCAGATCACCGTGTCCGGTGTCCAGCGCGTGCTGCAAACCCTCCTGGGCGAGCGGATTTCGGTTCGCGATCTCGGAACCATTCTGGAAGGCGTGTCCGAAGCAACCGGCATGACCCGCAATACGGACACCATTGCCGAGCACGTGCGCACCCGTCTTGGCAGGCAGATCTGCGCCGCCAATCTGGCGCCCGGTGGCTATCTGCCGCTGATCGCGCTGTCGCCGCAATGGGAGCAGGCTTTCCTGGAATCCATCATCGGCGAGGGGGACGACCGCCAGCTTGCGATGCAACCCAGCAAGCTGCAGGAATTCGTCGGCAGGGTCCGCGATGCGTTTGAGCAGGCTGCGCAGCAGGGCGAGGTTCCCGTGTTGCTGACATCCCCGCAGACCAGGCCGTTCGTTCGCTCCATCGTCGAGCGTTTCCGCGCCCATACGACGATCATGAGCCAGGCGGAAGTGCACCCGCGGATCAAGCTCAAGACAATCGGTTCGATCTGAGGCGGGGCAATCATCAGCGCGTTCAACAAGGCTCTGTTGAGCACCCGCTGATGTCATGCCCGGTGTGCTAGACGACCACGTTAATCCTGGCCATGGCGGCGGTCTGACTGGCGTATGTGCCCAGCCGGCCCTGGTTTTGCAGGACAAACAGCGAATTGGCCTGGGAGGCCTGCGTGTTGATCGATTGCATCACGTAAGCGAGGTTATTCAGCTGGTCGATACGCTTTGCGGCTGACTGACGCCGCTTTGTCCAGGCCTTGTTGTAGTCGGCCAGGGACACCTTGCGATTGGAGCTGAAACGTTTGGAATAATCTCGTTGGAAGTAGTTGCTGACCTTGGCCATGCGTTTGCCTTTTCAAAAGACTGAAACAGCATAGCTCCCGAAGGAATGAACAAGCTCTTAACGCGCGTTTCTCCGGAAAACGCTACGTAATTTTTCTTGAGAAAATATCATCGGCCCAGGCGTTTGCCCGGCGGTTCATCCAGGATTTTTAGACGAGCACATTGATGCGGGCCATCGCGGCGGTCTGGTTCGCATAACCACCCAGTCGGCCTTGGTTCTGCATGACAAACAGGGTGTTCGTCTGAGCTGCCTGCGTATTGATGGTCGCGAAGGTGGATGCCAGGTTCCGAAGCTGCTGCATTTTCTGCGACGACGCCTGACGGCGCCCGTTCCAGGCCTTGTTGTAGTCAGACCAGGTTGACTGCCGCTTCGTGCTGAAAGTTTTGTGGTAGTCCCGCTGGACGTAGTTTCCGACCTTTGCCATGGCAGCTCCTTCCTGGAGATCTGAACAGACTGTGTGCGAAGATGGTTAACAAGCCCTTAAATCAGCGCAATAAGCACAGGGCGGCTTGGCGACAAACGTTCCAGCTGTTAAGCCCGGAAAAACACGCGAGATTCTGGAGTTTTCATGTCGACGCAAGCGCTTAACCTCGATGGCTACACGGATATTCCGGAGGGCAAGGTTGCCTTCGTGGTCACGTTCCTGGAAATGCTTCAGGCACCTGAACAGCCTATTGCGCCATCACGCAGCGACGTGACATTGCAGCGGTGGCAGACGCCGGATCTCGACAGCTATCGCAAGCTTTTCCGGGAGGTCGGTGAAGACTGGATCTGGTTTGGCCGGCTGGTTCATGACGACAAGACGCTGGAGCAGTTGCTCGCCGAGCCTGCCCGCGAGAACTACCTGCCGATCATCGATGGCAAGCCGGTCGGTACGCTGGAGCTGGATTTTGCCAACTCGGAAGAGCCTGAACTTTCCTATTTCGGTCTGGTCCCCGGCGCGATCGGTGGCGGACTTGGCCGCTGGCTGATGGCCCAGGCGCTGGACATCGTCTGGTCACGCCCGGAAACGAAACGGCTCTGGGTGCACACCTGCACCGGCGACAGCCCGCAGGCGCTGATCTTTTACCAGGCCTGCGGTTTCAAACCCTACAAGCGCGCTATCGAAGTTGCCGAAGACCCGCGTCTGCAAGGACTTCTCGGGCGCAAGCGCGCCCCGCATGTGCCTGTGATCGAGTGAGGACGCGCTTCAGCGCGATCTCGAAGGAATGGGGCTGCCCGCTCGCAAGCGCACCCGTCTAGGCACTTGCCCGAACCCGCTCCGGAAAGGCATCTGCAATGGCCTTGCGGTTTGCCTCCAGCACGCCGCGCTCGGTGATGAGGCCGGTCACGAGACGGGCAGGGGTGACGTCGAAGGCCGGATTTCCGACAGGAGATCCGTCCGCAACGATGTCCACCGTCTCGATCTCGCCGGCGCTGGTGCGGCCGGTGATGCGGCTGACTTCTTCGCCGCCGCGTTCCTCGATCGGGATCTGCCGGATACCGTCCGACAGGGAAAAGTCGATGGTCGGTGACGGCAGCGCGACGTAGAAGGGCACACTGTTGTCCTTTGCTGCCAGTGCCTTCAGATAAGTACCGATCTTGTTACAGACATCACCGGTGGCCGTGGTGCGGTCCGTTCCGGTGATCACGATATCAACTTCGCCATGCTGCATCAGGTGTCCGCCGGCATTGTCGACAATCACGGTGTGCGGGACACCATGCTGACCGAGCTCCCAGGCGGTCAGGAAAGCCCCTTGATTGCGCGGTCGGGTTTCATCGACCCAGACATGAACGGGAATGCCGCCGTCATGGGACATGTAGATCGGCGCTGTCGCAGTGCCCCAGTCGACGGTGGCCAGCCAGCCGGCATTGCAATGGGTGAGGATGTTGACCGGCTCACCGGCGCGTTTCAGCCGCGAGATCGCGGCAATCAGCTCCATCCCGTGCATGCCGATGGCCATGTTGATGGCGATGTCCTCGTCGCAGATGTCATTGGCCAGCTTGAAGGCAGCTTCCTCGCGGATTTCAGGTGCCAGCCGGACCAGTGTCCGACGCGCCTTGTCGAGGGCCCATTGCAGGTTGACCGCTGTCGGCCGGGTTTCCAGCAGGGACGAGCAGGCAGCATGGAGATTGTCGTCTGAAGCGTCAGTCCGCATGGCCAGCGCGACACCGTAGGCGGCTGTTGCACCAATCAGAGGCGCGCCGCGCACCTGCATGAACCGGATCGCATGGGCGGCGTCTTCCATTGTATGCAGTCGGATGGTCTCGAACGTGTGCGGAAATCTTGTCTGATCGATGATCTCGACCGAGCCGCCATCTTCCGCCAGCCAGATCGTGCGATATTTCTTGCCGTCCACGTTCATGAGCGAAACTCCGCAATCGCAATATGTTTTTTGCATAACCCATGAACAGGCTTCAGGCCAGTCGCGCGTTACTGGCGTGACTGTCAAAAATACCTTAATCTCCGTTAACCATGTTTGGATCATTGCCAGTGGATAGCTCGCAGGTGGAGGCCATGCGGCTGTTTCACTCGGGATAGAGTCAGTTAAGACTTGATTCACCAACGGCAGTACAACGGAGTCACGTGTACCCCATGTCTGAAATGCAGGATAACGTTGTCCCACATACGCGCATGCGGTCCTTGCGCGATGCGATCCGGAAGGTTCAGCTTGGCGAAGTCGAACGTTCGGACGTGGTTGTTGAGCTCCAGGAGACCGAGCGTGCCCGGCTGGACATGCTTGCAGACGAACTCAAGGATGTTTTCAGGGAAATCCCGGAAGACGACGACCAGTTTTCCCTTCAGATCATCTCCGGTTCCACGCCACGGCTCTGGATCGATGCGACCAGCCACGTGGCCGTAGGCGGTGACAGGCGCACCTATCGGTTCCTGAAGGACACGCGCCTCGGCCGGGTGGTCATTCTGGAAACGGCCAACATCGACGACATGGCAGACTGCCTGACCGAATATATTGCCGAACGCGTGCTGGAGCGGGAAAAGGCGCTGGAAGGCGACTGGCTCAACAACCGGCTGCGGCAGGTCGCACTCGACAGCAAGGTCGTGCGCGTCAAGGAAAGCCGTACACCCTGGATGGCGGTCGCAGGTGCCTTCGGGATCGGTCTTGCGGCGGGCGTCATCGGCCTCATTGTCTTTGCCTGGTTCGCCAATCCGCTCTAAGGCGTCTTTTGTGAAAGACGTCCAGCACTCTCCAGTCTCGGTCCTGGTTACCGCAAGCCTGTGAGTGTCTTTCTGGGCAACTCGTCAGGCCTGCAGGAAGGGCCTCAGGGCCTGCCACCCGGAATGGCGACTTCTCGTTCCGTGAGCAGTTTCACCGGCTCGTCTGGCGCGGCAAAGCCATGCTCTTCCATTTGGCAGGACCAGCCCTCGTTTGTCTTTTCGATCCGGAACAGGTTGTAGCGCGCCGCCGGTTTCTTGCCGCCAGGCGCGCTTGTGGCAGATGGCACCCCAACCACCGGGACAAGCCCGTCCGGTCCCTCGATATGCTCGAAACTGTCGACATGGGTGTGGCCGTGCAGGATCAGCTCGGCACCGGCTCTCTTGACGACGGCGCGCACCCTGGAGGCGTCCGACAGGCGCTTGTGCCAACGGGTGGCATGGGGGAATGGCGGGTGATGCAGCATCACCACGCGGAAGAAACCGTCCCGGCCAAGGTCGTCCAGAATTGCCCGCAGACGCTTGCTCTGCTTGCTGCCGACACGGCCCGTTGCGAACCAGGGGCCGCTGGCACGACCGGTCGTCACGCCGACAAGGGCGATGCCGTCCCGCTTGCGAACATAGGGAAAGGTTGCTTCCGAGTTGGTGCCGTTTGACGGCACATTGCCTGCGCCATCGCCGCGCATGTACGGCCACCATGCCGCGCGGGCCCTGCGCACGGCTCCAGGCACATAGGCGTCGTGGTTGCCCGGAACGACGGAGACATCCTCCGGCGGGCCGATATCTTCAAGCCAGGTCCGCGCACCGGAAATTTCCAGGGGCAGCGCGATATTCACCAGATCGCCGGTGACTGCAATATGGTCGGGCGCCTGCGCCTGCATGTCATCGACGAGTTGTTCGAGATAACTGCCGCCCATGATCCTCGACCGGTTGCGGCGCCAGTTGAGGTAACCAAGGATCCGCTTGGAAAAGAGCTGCAGCAGCTTGGGGTCCGGAAGCGGGCCGAGATGAGGGTCGGAAAGATGAGCGAGCGTGAATGTGGACATGGTCGCGCATCTTCAAAACGAAAAGCGCCGCGTCAAGGGGAAATGACGCGGCGCTTTCAAGTGAGTTCAGGAACTGCCGGGAAACCGGTTACTTGACCGGTTTGACTGCCTTTGCGGCTTTCGGCGCTTTCTCGGTGTTATTGTCTGCGGAGCGCGTGGTTTCGCGCAGCGTCGCGCCAACAACATTCACGAATCCGAACATGGGTCTTCTCCGTACAGGTTCCTTCGACCGACCTTAGTTGGTCGGGAAAGTGGTCAGGGTTGCGACGATGCGCGGGTTGGTCAGGTCGATAGCCGGCTTCCACTGGTAATTGTTGCGGTTGCGGCGGCGTTTTCCAAACAGAGCGTTCAACATTTTATTTTTCCTTCAGGTTCGGGCGGTCAGAAGGGCTGCCCTCGAATTCATCAACTTGCCCGATATATATGCATGCGGTGCACAAAGGAGGAGCGTTATTCTCACGGGTCAGCCCTGCGGGGATTGCATGGGTTAAAAAAGTTTTATTTCCCCTCTGGATCCGGTAACGTCCTGAAAATGTTGAAGATATTATCAGTCTTGCCGACGTCGGTGACCACGCGCCTGATCCAGGGAATTGGACTTGTCCGAAACCCGTTCACGCTTGGGGTGCGCGTGATCGTTGAAGACCAGCACAGCCGGGTCCTTCTGGTGCGGCACAGTTATGTCACGGGCTGGTACCTGCCGGGTGGGGGCGTGGACAAGGGCGAGACGATGGAAGAGGCTGCCTGCCGGGAGGTTCTGGAAGAAGCAGGTGTCGTCTCGGTAAGCCGCCCGCAGCTTCTCAATATCTTCCTGAACCAAGAAGCGACAGGCCGGGATCATGTCGGGCTTTATCACATGCCCGAGTGGAGACAGGCGGACACCTTCCTTAAGCCCAATGCGGAAATCGAGGAAGCGGCATTCTTTGAACTGGAGGCTTTGCCGGAGGGGCTTACGCGGTCCACGGCCCGGCGGCTTGACGAGTTTCGCTCCGGCCGCGAACCGGAAAGCGGCAAGTGGTGAGGCCTGCCACCATCAGGTCGGTCATGTCGTCTTCCGAGGTAAGCCGTAACCGGCTCACCTGGAAGTTTCCTACATGATCAGGCAGCAGCCTTGAAACGCTCGCGGTCGTGAGGGCGGGTGAAATCCAGCGCAGGCCCGACAGGGACGATCCTCGTCGGATTCACACTCTCATGTGAACCGTAGTAGTGCTGCTTGATCGTTGTCATGTCGACCGTGTCTGCAACACCCGGGACCTGATAAAGCTCCCGCAGGTAGTTCGACAGGTTCGGATAGTCGTCGATCCTGCGGATATTGCATTTGAAATGCCCGACATAGACCGCGTCGAAGCGCACCAGCGTCGTGAACAGTCGCCAGTCGGCTTCCGTCAGCTGGTCTCCGACCAGATAGCGCTGACGGGACAGGCGGTCTTCCAGCTCGTCCAGTGCCTTGAACAGTTCCGTGACGGCTTCTTCATAGGCTTCCTGTGTGGTCGCGAAACCGGACTTGTAAACACCGTTGTTGACGGCGTGATAGACGCGCTCGTTGATACTGTCGATTTCGGTGCGCAAGGCAGTCGGATAGAAATCAAGGTGTGAGCCGGTCAGGTCGTTGAACGCCGAGTTGAACATCCGGATGATCTCGGAGGACTCGTTGCTCACGATCGTGTTCTGGTGCTTGTCCCAGAGGATCGGCACGGTCGCACGGCCGCTGTAGTGCGGGTCGGCCTTGGTGTAGACGTGCCAGGCGTATTTCGCGCCGGTCAGCGGATCTATCTCCGGAAACTCCCAGCCGTTCTCCAGCATGAGCGGCTGTACGGCGGAGACGGAAATCAGGTCTTCCAGTTTCTTGAGCTTTCGGAATACCAGCGTGCGATGCGCCCAGGGGCAGGCATAGGAAACGAACAGATGATAGCGATCCGCTTCAGCCTTGAAGCCGCCGTTGCCCGTGGGGCCGGCAGTCCCGTCCGCCGTGATCCAGTTCCGAAATGCCGCGTCCTTGCGGACGAAGCGTCCACCGGTGGATTTCGTGTCGTACCATTTGTCTTTCCAGACGCCGTCGACCAGCAGTCCCATGATGCGCTCCCTTGTTGTGCTTCGTCTGGTTAGGTTGTGCACACAGGCGGAAAATCAATCAATTGAATGCTCTGTTCCGGCTCGGTGAACAATCAGCGGACTGGTGAGAAGGGACAAAAAAGGCTGGACCGAAGCAGCCATTGCGTGGTAACCGCTTCTCCTCTTTCTGGAAATATCGGCTTTCGAACATGCTGATATCGCAACGAGACTGGGATAGATGACCGCAGGTCTTACGCTTCGACGACGAACCAGCCGACGAGATAACTCTCGTCCGCACCGTCGCGGCTGACCTGATCCTGGATCTTCCTTACGTTTTATCCAGGCACTGGCAGGCGCGCATTTCTCCAAAGACTGCATGCTTGCTGGAACCAGCCAAATGAAACAGACCACATGGGTCATCCGGCCCGAAGACGCGACCGACACCTCCGCAATTGACGATCTGCAGGCCGAAGCTTTCGGCCCAGGCCGGTTCGCGCGAACAGCTTTCCGGATCCGCGAAGGCGTGCCGCACCGTCCGGATGTCTCTTTCGTCGGCCTTGCGGGTGAGCAGGTGGCGGGGTCAATCAGACTGACACCGATCAGGATTGGCGACACCGATGCCCTGCTGCTCGGTCCGTTGACCGTATCTCCCGACTTCAAGAACCGGGGTCTCGGCAAGGCGCTTATGCGTACGGCGATGGAAGCGGCGGCTGCGGCCGGAGACAAGGTCGTGCTGCTGGTTGGTGATGCGCCTTACTACAGCCCCTTCGGCTTTCAGCAGGTTCCGTTCGGACGCATTACGCTGCCCGGGCCCGTCGACCCGGCGCGGCTCCTCGTCGCGCTGTTGAATGACGGCGACATTCCGAGCGGAATGGTGCACGGCGGAGCCTCTGCTGCGGTCGCTTCCTGAGGTTGTTTCTGCGTGACGCGGGGCGGGTTAACTGTGGGTGTGGCCCATCCTTCGAGACAGGCCTTCGGCCTTCCTCAGGATGAGGTTGAGGGGAAGCTACCGGCCTATCAATATTCTCTTCCTCATCCTGAGGAGGCCTTCAGGCCGTCTCGAAGGATGGGCCCCAAACACAACAGATCGGTTCGTACTTAGCTCAAGCGGATTGCCGACCGCCACAAGGGCGGTCGCACGAAAGCTACCGTCCTTCGCGATACCAGGTCAGGGACAGGGCACCCAGCAAGAGGGCAAGACCAAGCAGTCCGATCATCAGCGGATAGCGGTCGATGCCGTTGAGGACGCTCGCCTCAGTGGCCTTCAGCCCCAGCCAGCCATTGCCGGCGTAGCTCGCTGACGGACGCATTGAAACAATGCGTGGGACGGTCAGGTCTCCGCCGACATCCCGCAAGCGCTCAGACGCTCCACCCGTCGCTTCGCTGAGCGGGGCCAATGGCTCGGTGGTGGACAGAACGTCGGTATATTCACGCGGGTTCTGGGGCCCAACGTGGATCAGCGCGCTCATGTCGCCTTCGGTGACCGAGAACAACCCGGTTTCACCGGCAGGCATGCCGCCACGCCACAGGCCCGGTTCCTGTTCGGTCAGAACGATCTGCGACCGGTCGCCTGTCGGCGAGACGACCGTGACTTCCCCGACGGTCTCGCCAAGGGTCTGGCGTTCGATGACCAGCTCCGGTCCGCGCATGGATACATTCAGCGCTTCTTCTTCCAGATCCGGTTCCTTCATCAGCCAGTGGGCCAGACGGCGCAGCAGCGGAACATGCGGACCACCGCCTTCATAACCACGTGCCCAGAGCCAGACGTGATCGGACAGCAGCATGGCCACTCGGCCTTCGCCTTCGCGGTTGAGAACCAAGAGCGGCGTGTCGCTCGGTCCGGACATCAGCGTCTGGCCGGCGTCGAGCTCGGTGTCGACGACGCGGAACCAGCGGCTCCATGCGGGCGGGTCCTGTTCGGATCCGGGCAGCCCACGGGTGACCGGGTGGCGCTTGCCGAGGTCGGCGAGGGACGCGTGGTAGGGTTGTTCAAGTATGGTGCCGGTCGGACGGGCCGGAAGGATCGGCGCCAGTGGCGTGCGGTATAGGCTGCCACCTTCGGCGTAATCGGGACCACCGGCCAGCAGCATCGCACCGCCGTCGCGCACATAGCGGGCGATGTTATCGAAATACAGCATCGGCAGAACGCCGCGGCGCACGTAGCGGTCGAAGATGATCAGGTCGAATTCGTCAATCTTCACCGAGAAGAGTTCCCGGGTTGGGAAAGCGATCAGCGAAAGCTGGTTGATCGGCGTTCCGTCCTGTTTTTCCGGCGGGCGCAAGATGGTGAAGTGAACCAGATCCACCGAGGCATCGGACTTCAGAAGGTTGCGCCAGGTGCGTTCACCGGCATGAGGTGACCCGGAAACAAGCAACACACGCAGATTCTCGCGGATGCCGTCGATGGTCACAACGGCCCGGTTGTTGAGCGTCGTGAGTTCGTCGGTCAGCGGCTCGGCGTCGAATTCGAAGATATTGTTGCCGCCATGGGCGATCTCAACCGGAATGTCGATCTTCTCGCCTGTCCGGGCCGTGCGTTCGGTGACGACATCGCCATCGCGTTTGACGGTCAGGCGCACCTGGTCGCCAGGTCCCGTGCCACGGCCCTGGTCGACGACTGTCAGGCTGACGATCTGCTCTGAATCAACCAGGCCGAACCGTGGGGCCTTGTCGAGTACGATGCGCCGGTCCCGTTCATCAACCGTACCGGTGATAAGGCCATGAACCGGGGCGTCGAACCCCAGGGCGCCTGCGTTGCCGGGGATGTCGTGGATCTGCCCGTCAGTCACGATGATCGCACCACCAACCCGATCCGGCGGAACGTCTGCAAGGCCGTTTGCCAGGGTCTGGAAAGCCTCGGTGCCATCACCTGAACCGGAGTTTCGCGCTTCCAGAACGCGCAGGTCAAAACCATCAAGGGCACTGATGCGGCGGGTCAGTTCTTCCACGGCCTCATCGGTTGTCGACTGGCGATCGGAGAGGCGTTGGCTCTGGCTCTTGTCGACGACAAGAGCAACTACGCTTGAGAGCGGTTCCCTGTCTTCCCGCTCTACAGCGGGGTTGGCCAGCGCCAGCAACAGCAAGGCCATTGTCAGGGTGCGCAGCAACCAGCCACGCAAATTCAGAAAGCCGGAAAAGGCGGTTAGAAGAACAGCGATAACGCCGCCTGCCACAAGGGCCCAGAGCGGAACGAGGGGATCGAAGGCGAGTGACCAGACCATCTAGTCTCCTATTGTCCCAAACGCTCAAGCAGAGCGGGAATGTGCACCTGATCGGCCTTGTAGTTGCCGGTCAGGCTGTACATGACGATGTTGACCCCGGAACGGAAGGCGTAGTCCCGCTGTATGGGATTGTTGGGCACCGTCGGATACATGAACTCACCTGCCTCGGTGATTGCCCAGGCAGCGGCAAAATCGTTGCCGGTAATGAGGATCGGTGACACGCCGTCACCGGCCCTCACCGGCCGGTCGCCCCTGGCTGCAACTTCTTCCAGGCTTTCCACCCAGAGCGGGCTGGTCGCATACCGTCCCGGGAACGAATCCAGCAGGTAGAAAGCCTTCGTCAAAACGTGATCGGGCGGCACCGGCTCAAGCGGAGGAACGTCCAGGTCTTCCAGGATTTCACGCAGCTTCAGCGTTGCCGGCGTCGAGGCGAAGCCGTTGGCCGAGGCATTGATGTGATCGCGCGTGTCGAACAGGATCGTTCCGCCGTTGCGCATGAAAGTGTCTATGCGGGCAATTGTCTGATCGTTCGGTTTGTCGGCAGCCGCATCGATTGGCCAGTAGAGCAGGGAATAGAACGCAAGTTCGTCGCGTTCGATGTCGATGGCAATCGGTGCCCCAGGTTCAAGCGCGGTGCGTTCCGACAGGAATTGGGTCAGCCCCGAAAGGCCTGCAGAGCTGGCATCGTCGATCTCAGGATTGCCCGTCAGCACGTAGGCCAGGCGGGTTTCCAGGGTCGATTCCAAGGCCAGAAGATCATCCGAGCTTGATTGCGCCCTGGCTTGATCAATGCCGGCAGGGGCCAGGAGGCCCGCACCGAAAGCCAGAACAAGAGCCGTGGCGGCGGCGCGGCTGCGCAAGCCGAGACGGCTCAGGCCACCGGCCAGCAGGAAAACGGCAATTGTATCGAGGATCATCAGCAGGAAAGCCAGCGTGAAGAACAGGGCTCTCAGATCAAAGGGATCGGAGGTCGGGTAGGCAGTTTGCACGGTTCGGTCGCCCAGCGCCGAGAGGTCCAGCGGCAGGAGCTCATCGTCCCGCTGCATCAGATTGAGCGCACGGAAGCCGTCTTCCGTGCCGTAAAGACCGGGCGGTGTTCTGCGGCTAGCTTCCGCATCCCGGAAAACGGACGCGTTCACTGGCGTGACTTCTACCGGCGGCGGGCCGAAACGGCCATAACCGTCCAGCAGGCGCAAGGGCGGCAACACGCTCGTTGCCGGCGTGCCATCTTCGGCGGTTTCAGAGGCGGCGGCCACGTTCGAGACCGACAGGATCCGCCGCAGCAAGTTCAGGAAGACGCCAGACAGCGGCAGGTTCGACCAGGAGGAATCCGCTGTGACGTGGAACAGCACCATCGACCCCGCGCCGATGGGAGCCGCCGTCACAAGGGGAGTGCCGTCTTCGAGCATGGCCCAGGTGCGTTCAGGCAGATCCGATGTCGGCTCGGCCAGTACCTGCCGGGTCACAGTAACTTCCTGTGGGACCCGCAAGCCCGCGAAGGGCGATCCTTCCGGAAAGTCTGCCAGATGTTGTGGCTGTTTCCAGCTGAGTGAACCACCAAGGGACCGGTCACCTGCGCGCAAACGAACGGGGATGAGATCGTCACTGCCACCCGCGGTCCGAGGGCCGGCGAAGCGGACAAGCGTGCCGCCGTTTTCAATCCAGTCGCGAAGCGTCTCGGTCGTCGATTCAGGCAACCGGCCAACGTCGGCGAGAACCAGCACGGAAATGCCCTGCTCGATCAGCGAAGGTACAGCGTCGGCAATATCCGCATCGCGCGGGCGACGTATGTCCGAGAAGGGCGCAAGGGCGCGCTCCAGATAATAAAGGGGCGACAGCAGCGGCTGATCCAGATCGCCCGACTGGCCTGAAATCAGTCCGACCGTGCGTCGGCGCCAGCTGTCATCCACCAGTTGGACGGCGCCCGCGGCGGCCTCACCGGTGACTTCGACCCGGGCAATGTCGTTGCGCAATTCGCTTGGCAGTTCGAAGCGCGCCTGTGTTTCGGTCGCGCCAGCGTCAAAATTCGCTTGCACTTCGCCAAGGACAAGGCCTTTCAGATCGAGAGCCTGAAGTGTTGCGGAGCCCAGTCTCTGATCCGGGTGGCGCACAACGGTCAACGACAGGGCGTCGGCGTCGTTGTTGAGGTCCTTCAATCCCATGGGCGTGTCCAGACCTGTCAGGACCGTTATCGGAGCCGTGCCGGAAATCTGTGCGAGATCGGTTAGAAACGAACCTTTGGTGCTGGTGTTGTCCGACAGCCAGATCACGGCACCGGGCGGTGTCTCCTGGGCTGCCTTGCGCAGGCCGATGCTGAGTTCGGCGCGCTGCGGCGGATAGGGACGGGGTTCAAGTGCGCGCAGTTTTTCCAGAGCCGTTGTTGCTGCCTCCGGTGTGAAACTCTGGCCGGGGCCTTCGGCGGAGGCTGCAAACAGGATTGGCTGACCGCTCTGTTCTGCTTCGCTCAGGATCTGCTCGGCTGCATTGACCTGCGCGGTCCATCCCTTCGCGGATGTCCAGCCGTTGTCAACCAGAACCCAAAGGACACCTTCGCCGGTTTCAAGCGGTTCGCTGGAACGCCAGATCGGTCCGGCCAGGGCAATGATGAGGATGGCTGCCATCAGCAGGCGGAGCAGTGTCAGCCACCAGGGGCTGCGCTGCGGTGTTTCCTCATGCTGATCGATGCCGATCAGCAGCCGGGTCGGCGGAAACCGGATTTCGCGAGGGCGCGGCGGTGTCAGGCGCAACAGCCACCAGATAACCGGAAGCAATGCCAGCGCGGTCAGGATCCAGGGGGCGGTGAATGTCAGAGGCAATCCTGCGAACACGGGTCAGATGCCTCCTTTTGGCAGTACGTCCAGCGCACCGGACAGGGCACTGTGAAGCACGAGCAAAGGTTCGGATGCCGGACGGTCGGTGTGGTGCAGGACATATGTCCAGCCGGCACGCCTAGCGATGTCACGAATTTCCGCGCGGTGGGCTTCCAGCCGGTTGCGATAATCCTCGCGCCACTTTTCCGCGCGTCCGGCGGTCAGCCGAAACCCCTTTTCCGGATCGGTGAATTCGACCCTGCCGTCAAACGGGAAGGTTTCCTCGATCGGATCGAGGACCTGAACCAGGTGACCACGCGCACCGGTGCTGGCAACACGGGCAACCCATGCCGCGACGTCCTCGATCGGGTCCAGAAAATCGGACACCAGAACCACATCGGCAAACCGTTGCACGGCAGTGGTGTCCGGATAGGCGATCGGTTTGGAAAGATGGGTGAGTGCATCGGCGAGGCGTTCAGCGGCACGCCGGTCGGAAAAGGCTCTGGTCAGGCCGGGAAGTCCGATCCGTTCGCCTGTTTCAGCCAGCATGTCGGCAAGTGCAAGCATCAGCACAATGGCGCGGTCGCGCTTGGCGACACCTGCAAGGCGGGAGCGGAAGACCATGGAGGGCGAAAGATCTGCCCAGAGCCAGACCGTGTGTGCGGCCTCCCATTCGCGTTCGCGAACATAAAGATGATCATCGCGTGCGGAACGGCGCCAGTCGATGCGCTTTGCCGGTTCACCCATGTTGAACGGGCGGAACTGCCAGAAGCTTTCCCCCGGGCCCGCACGTCGACGGCCATGCCAGCCGGCGATGATGGAACTGGCAACATGGCTTGCCTCGACCAGCAGATCCGGCAGGGCATCGGCGACCGACCGGGCCTCGCCGATGACGTTCGGCCAGGTATCGGCATCAATGCCTGTCTGGTTGCTGCCCTGCGTACTGCTCGAATCCATGCGGTCGGCTTCCTGGCTGGTTAAGGGGAGGGGATCAGGCGATCAGTTCCTTGACCCGTCGAATGACGTCGCGAACGGTGTGACCGTCGGCTCTGGCCGCAAACGTCAGCGCCATGCGATGCTGAAGGACCGGTTCGGCTAGAGCCAAGACGTCATCGACGGAAGGTGCGAGACGCCCGTCGACAAGCGCGCGTGCCCTGACGGTCAGCATCAGTGCCTGGCTGGCACGCGGTCCCGGACCCCAGGCGATCAGGTTGGTGAGATCGGAAGGTGCGGAGCTGTTGTCCGGGCGTGCGGAGCGCACAAGCTTCAGGATTGCTTCCACCACGGATTCGCCTACCGGCATGCGACGAACGAGCTGCTGGTATTCCATCAGTTCTTCCGCGCGCATGGCTACCTGGGCCTTGGCCTGATCGGCACCGGTGGTTTCCAGCAAGATCCGGCGTTCGGCTTCAAGATCCGGGTAATGTACGTCGATCTGCATCAGGAACCGGTCGAGCTGGGCTTCCGGCAGCGGGTAGGTGCCTTCCTGTTCGAGCGGGTTCTGCGTGGCAAGCACGTGGAAGGGGCGCGGCAAGTCATGCGGGTGTCCGGCGACGGTCACATGATACTCCTGCATGGCCTGCAGAAGCGCCGACTGGGTGCGCGGGCTGGCACGGTTGATTTCGTCAGCCATCAGCAACTGAGAGAAAACCGGACCGGGAATAAAGCGGAACGAACGGCTGCCGTCGGCACCCTGTTCCATTACTTCGGCACCGAGAATGTCGGACGGCATCAGGTCTGGCGTGAACTGGATGCGTCGGGCGTCGAGGCCCAGAACGGTGCCGAGCGTTTCCACCAGCTTGGTCTTGGCAAGGCCGGGCACACCGACAAGAAGGCCGTGGCCGCCAGCCAATATGGTGACGAGCGACTGCTCCACCACATTTTCCTGACCGAAGATGATCCGGGCGATATCGACCTTGGCATCGCTGATCCGATTGACGGCGCGTTCGGCTTGTTCGGCGACGGCGGCGAGATCTTCTTCGCTTGGGCTGGAGGGAGAAATAACGCTCATGGATCACCTTTCCCGCAATCTGCGTTTCGACTGCCTGTCCGGCCCTGGGGCTAACAACACCCCTGACCTTTGTTGCTGCGACTCAAGCAGTCTGACACCATATAAATCAGTAGATAAGGCGCAATTGTGCGCCATACAGTGGAAAGGTCCAAGAATCTTTCCTCACTTTGGGGAAAAGGTCGGGCCTGCGGGAAGCCGGGAGCAGGCGAAGAAGATCCGGGCGGTAGCGGAATTGTCAAAAATTCCGGTACCTTGATGAAGACGACAAGGGCGAAACATCCATGGCGGAGGCAACCGCAAAAACGGACGGGGCACTGCCCGAAGGTTTAAAGGCACTGATGAGCCGGGCGGACACGGGCGGCAAGGGACCACCTCCGGTCGAGAAGTGGAATCCGCCGTTTTGCGGGGATCTGGACATCCGCATTGCCCGTGATGGCACGTGGTATTATCTCGGTTCGCCGATTGGCCGCATGCCTCTGGTGAAGCTGTTTGCCTCTGTGCTGCGCAAGGACGAGGACGGCCGGCATTATCTGGTCACGCCAGTCGAGAAGATCGGGATAACCGTGGAGGATGCCCCGCTTCTGGCCGTCGAGATGGCGGTGGAAGGCGAGGCTCAAGAGCAGCAGCTCACGCTGCGGACAAATCTCGGTGATCTGGTCGCCGTTGGTGCGGACCATCCTCTTCGATTTGAAAAAGAACCGGACAGCGACGGTTTGAAACCCTATGTTCACGTCAGAGGGCGCCTGGAGGCCTTGTTCACCAGAGCGCTGATGTATCAACTGGCGGATCTTATGGAAGAGCAGGAAACAGATGACGGCACCCGGATGGGGGTCTGGAGCGGTGGCCGGTTCTTTTCGGTAGATCCCGCCTTCCTGAGCGTTCAGGACTGACCGAATGAACTGTTTCGTACGACCGGAAACCCCGATTGCATGACTGCATTCCTGACCAAACCACCTGCGGATTCCGGGCACTGGACTTCCTTGTTCAGGACGCGGCTGGATGATGCAGCGCTTCGCGACATCGAACGCGAGACCGGTGACCACATTCTCAACCCGGACCTTGGTCCCTATGCAAAGTGGGACGGTCCACCGCGCGATGCGGCAGTTCTCATCGGTATCGTGGAACGCAGCGACGGGCCCAATGTGGTGTTGACGCAGCGAACCGGTCACCTGAAATCCCATGCCGGACAGGTTGCCCTTCCCGGAGGCAAGATCGATCCGACTGACAATGGACCTGTTGAAGCAGCGCTGCGGGAGGCGGACGAGGAAATCGGCCTTGCTCCGGAGCGCGTCGAGTTGATCGGCAATCTTGCGCCCTATCTCACCGGTTCGGGATACCGGGTTATTCCCGTGGTTGGCACCATTCAAGACGGCGCTGCCTTCCGGCCCAATCCCGGCGAAGTCGAGAGCGTCTTCGAAGTGCCATTGGGCTTTTTGATGGATCCCGCGAACCACCAGAAACTCAGCCGCGAGTGGCAGGGAAAACGCCGCTACTTCTACGCAATGCCCTTCGGAGAACGTTATATCTGGGGCGTCACCGCGGGCATTATCCGCTCCTTGTACGAAACGGTCTACCGCTGATGGTTCGTGTGTTCATACTGCATCTGTTACTTTTTCTTCTTCCTTTCATCACCTACGGACTCTGGCTGTGGCTGAGCAAGCGCAACACCGAGCCTGGCCGCTGGTCTGCCAAGCCGATGGCGTGGCTCACGCTGGTGGGACTCGTTCTGGTCATTACCGGCCTGGTCGGCATGGCATCCTTCGATCACGCACCGGATGGGGCCAATTGGCGGCCATCGGAAATGCGCGATGGGGTGTTTGTTCCGGGCCGGTACGAATAAAGCGATGACAACGACTGCCGATCAGATCCTGCAACAGGCGGACTGGCTGAAAACACCGGGTATTCAGGCGGTGTTTGCGGCGATCGAGCAAGACGGCGACGAAGCCCGCGTTGTCGGTGGAGCCGTGCGCAACACGTTACTCGGTCACCCTGTTCCAGATGTCGATATCGCGACGACCGCCTCGCCCCAAACGGTGATGGAACGCACGCTGGCCGCGGGCTTGAAGCCGGTTGGAACGGGCATTGACCACGGTACGGTGACGGTGGTCAGCAACGGCTATCCTTACGAGGTCACGACGCTGCGGGAGGACGTGGAAACCTTCGGCCGTCAGGCCCGTGTCGTTTTCGGCAGGAACTGGACGCGCGACGCGGAACGTCGCGACTTCACTCTCAACGCGCTCTATGTCGACTGCGATGGCCGATTGCACGATCCGCTTGGTGGACTGGACGATTGTCTGAACCGGCGTGTCCGTTTCATTGGTGAGCCGGACAAGCGCATACAGGAAGACTATCTGCGCATCCTCCGTTTCTTCCGGATCTACGCGGCGTATGGTGCCGGAGAGATGGATGCGGACGGGCTCGGGGCGTGCCTGCGCCAGCGGGACGGCTTGCGGCATCTGTCCGCAGAACGTATCGGCCACGAGATGCGGCGGCTGCTGCGCGCGCCTCTGGCAGGATCCGCACTGAAAATGATGAACGATTGCGGCCTATGGGAAATTGCGACGGGCGGCCTTGCCCGCATTGACGATTACCTGGCACTGCGCAGCCTGGAAGCCACCGCAAGTGATGTGACCGATCCGGAGCTCGGGCTGGTGGTGCTTGCCGGTTTCGTGCGCGAGGACGTGGAGCGCGTTAGCGACCGGCTTCGGCTGTCGAATGCCGAAAGGGACCGGATGCGGACCGCCTGGGCGGCGATGAAATGTCTTCGCCAGGCCGATGGTCTGCCCGAAGCCGAGCACTTGGTGTATCAGTTCGGCCGTCAGGGCGCGGTCGACGGCCTTTTGGCGCGCTGGGCGGGGTTGCGTGCGCAAGGATCAGATCCAACGGAAATCTTTGGTGGGCTGCTGGAGCGGTTGCGGGAGGTTGCCGTGCCTGAATTCCCGATCAAAGGCGCAGATCTGATTGCAGCCGGGCACTCACCCGGGCGCGCGTTGGGGGATAGCCTCAAGGCTCTGGAGGCCGATTGGCGCGACAGCGGTTTTTCGCTCTCCAAACAGGATTTGCTGTCGCGGGCAGGCGCTGCGACTTAATGAAATCTTATTGAGATTGCGTCACATCGTGATGGTGAATTCCTGTGGGCGGGTTTTCCGGTTAACTTGTCGTGAGAAGGCGTGTGCGGAATACAATGAGGCGATGAATGGAAATTGTCCTGATCTCAGACGGCCCGCTTCCACTCGATTCTCCGGTCAGAAAACTTCCGTTCTTCTTTCCCGCGCGCCTGATCGACATGTCAAAGGTGTCTGCGAAGACGGTCGGCGATGGCCGTGTCGCTGTTGTGGAGTTGCTGGACGCGACTGATGCGGGGCTGACCGCGCTCAAGAAATCCTGGGCCAGCATTGCGGAAATCCCGGTGATCTGCCTGGTGTCCAAGAAGAACCGGCGTGAAGTGATCCAGGCGGCAGCGCTCGGCAAGACCGACATCATGGAGCGTGACACGCCACTGGCAATTCTGGTGCGCAAACTCAAGGCAATCATTCCCGACGACCCGCTTGCCAACGTTCCAAAGGGACTTCCGGCGAAGACACTTGAGGCCTACAGGAAAGGCAACTCCTTCCTGGAAAGCATCGCGCTGTCTGCAACGGAAGGATCCAACATCCAGATCAGCCTGATGAACGAGGGGGCGGCGGAGATCCTGTCGTCGCTGTCACTTGACGGACTTTCACCCTGGCTGGAAGCCGTGCAATCTCACCACAGCGGAACCTATTGTCATTCCCTGATGGTGGCCGGTCTCGCCGGGGCTTTTGCGAAGCATCTCGGCTGGAGCAAGGCGGATTGCCAGGAAGTGATTGCCGGCGGACTGCTGCATGATATCGGCAAGATGCGCATCCCGCTGACCATCCTGGACAAGGCCAACAAGCTGACGGACGCCGAGCGCGCCATTATCGACAAACATCCAATGTTCGGTCGCGAGATTCTGAAACCGCGGCTCGAAGTGTCGGTCGACATCAAGAAGATGGCCATCCAGCATCACGAGTTTCTGGATGGATCAGGTTATCCCGATGGGCTGAAGGGAGACAGGATCTCGCCAAAAGTCCGCCTGATGACCATTTGCGACATATTCACAGCGCTTACCGAGACCCGGTCCTACAAGGACGGCATGCCGGTTCGCGCTGCCATTGGCGTCATGCTGGAGATGGGCAAGAAACTCGACCAGGTCATGCTGAAGCAATTCGCCCAGATGGTCCTCGATCGGGATTTCGGCGAAGTCAGCCGGCAGCCTCAGAAGGTGAAAGGCACCTCGGCCTTCTGAGTTAGGGCCATTTTACAACGGGGGGCATGGACGAGAGGATCGAGGCAACGTTGCCGCCGGTCTTCAGTCCGAAAATCGTCCCGCGGTCGTAAAGCAGATTGTACTCCACGTATCGGCCCCTGCGGACCAGCTGTTCCTCGCGCTCCATGTCGCTCCACGGCTTCTGGAAATTGCGGCGGACGAGTTCCGGATAGATGTTCAAGAAGGCCAGGCCGACATCCCTGGTGAAGGCAAAATCGTCTTCCCAGGTTCCGCTGTTGAGGTAATCGTAGAAAATGCCGCCGATGCCGCGCGCTTCGTTGCGATGCTTCAGGAAGAAATAGTCGTCACACCAGGCCTTGTAGGCATCATAGTCGGCAACATCGTGTGCGTTGCAGGCAGCGCGCATGGCTTCGTGAAAGGCAACGGTATCGGGGTCGTCCTGCGTTCGCCGTGCGTCCAGTACCGGCGTCAGATCTGCGCCGCCACCGAACCACTGACGGGTGGTGACCACCATGCGGGTGTTCATGTGAACGGCGGGGACATGCGGGTTCTGCGGGTGAGCGATCAGGCTGATGCCGGAGGCCCAGAAGCGCGGATCCTCGTTGGCACCGGGGATCTGACCACGAAACTCGGGCGAGAATTCACCGTGTACGGTGGAAATATGGACGCCGACCTTCTCGAAAACGCGGCCATGCATCATGGACATGACGCCGCCGCCGCCCTTTGCCCCGGTGCTGTCGGTGCGCTCCCAGGGCGTGCGTTCGAAGCGCCCGGCGGGCTGGTCGGCCAGCGGACCGGCGAGATCGCCGATCTCGTCCTCCAGGTCTTCAAAAGCCTTGCAGATCCTGTCTCGCAACTCCTTGAACCAGGCCGGTGCGGTTGCCTTCTTGTCCTCGATGCCGTCCGGGATGGGACCGCCGCGGTTTTCAGGTGTGGGTGCGTTCATGTGACTGCCTGGACTGGTTGGGGCCTGCCGGGCCGGCGGGCATGCATGTGATTGCTATCTTTGAGTGTACCCTGGGCTTTTAGGAAATGTGCCTGATTGCCGCAAGGCTTCACCCAGCACCATGCCTGTTGAGACGGCAACGTTGAGCGAGCGCATGCCGTCGGCCATGGGGATCGTCAGCCGGGCATCGGCAAGCGTGTGCACGTCCTCCGGCACGCCCGAACTTTCCCGGCCCATCATCAATATGTCGTCTGGCTGAAACGCGAAATCCGCGTAGGGCACTTTCGATTTTGTCGTCAGCAGGATCAGCCTGCGCTTGTTCGAACGTCGCCAGTCATCGAATGCGGCAAACGAGATGTGGCGGACCATCGCGGCCCTTTCCAGGTAATCCATGCCGGCCCGTTTGAGAGCGCTGTCGGAGATCGGAAATCCCGCAGGTTCGATCAAGTGCACAGTTACGCCCATGCAGGCGGCAAGACGCAGGATCGTTCCGGTATTTTGCGGGATGTCCGGTTGGTAAAGGGCAATGTCTGGCATGGGGATCCGCATTGGTTTCGGGAGACCGGCTCAATAGCAGCAGGCATAACATTTGTCACAGGAAGACCGGTTTCAATGCCCGGTACAAGGCCGGGAGCTGCGGGTTTGGGGCAAATCGTTACATATTTTCATTGGGCCAATTTCGCGCCTGGCGCGTAGGATGACGTGAAGAATCGCTCCAGCCTCCATGGAGACGCCACGTGTCCCCGCTCTTTCGCGCTTTTGAATCCTGGATAGATCCTTTCCGGGAGCCGTCCAAATCCGACATGCCCCATGGCGGGTTTGCCTTCCTGATGTATTTCGTCACGCAGGTGCGCTGGCCGTTCATCGCCATGCTCGCCATAGGCGGGGCGACCGCCTTTGTTGAAGTGGCGATCTTCAATTTTCTTGGCCGCATCGTGGATCTTCTGGAAGAAGGCAATCGGGCGACATTCTTCTCCGATCATTTCTGGACACTCATGACCATGGCCTTCGTGGTGCTGGTCGTGCGCACGCTCACCAATTCGCTGATGGCGCTGGTGGAAGAACAGGCGATCGTGCCCGGGTTCTTCAATCTGGTGCGCTGGCAGTGCCATCAGCGGGTGATGAAGCAGAGCCTTTCCTATTTCCAGGACGATCTCGCCGGGCGCCTGTCGCAGAAGGTGATGCAGTCGGGCATGTCGGCGGGCGATTTCATGACCAACCTTTTGCAGGTGGTCTGGTTCATTGTCGTTTATGCCATCACGACGCTCGTGCTGGTCGCGGATCTGGACCTTTGGCTGGGTGCGCTCGTGGCCATCTGGCTGCTTTGTTTCACTGCAACCGCCATCATCTTCGTGCCACGGGTTCGTGCTGCGGCAAAGGATTCGGCAAATGCCTATTCGGGCGTGACCGGACGTCTGGTGGATACCTACACCAATATCCAGTCGGTCAAGCTGTTCGGATCATCGGAAGAAGAAAGCCGGGGAGCGCGGGCCTCGGTTGAGACGATGATTGCCAAGATACGGGTCTTCACCAGGCTTTTGACCACAATTCGCATGATCATGACGCTGGTCAACGGAGTGATGATCGTTTCGATTGCGGGCCTGGCACTGTCCATCTGGCAGGACGGCGGCATCAGCGCAGGTCATGTGGCCTTCACGCTCAGCCTGATCCTGCGGCTGAATATCCTTTTGAACCGGCTGTTCAACCAGCTCAACGGCCTGTTCCGCCACTTCGGATCGCTGCAGGACAGCATGGAAACCATCGTCAAGCCAGTGACCCTGACAGACAAACCGGCGGCGCCGGAGCTGAAAGTGACTGAGGGGGAAGTGCGGTTCGATAAAATCCGGTTCCACTACGGCAAGGCGGGCGGTGTCATCGATCATCTCGACCTGACGATCCAGCCGGGTGAGCGCGTCGGTATCGTCGGCCCGTCGGGGGCGGGCAAAACCACGCTGACAAGCCTGCTGCTTCGGTTCTTCGACGTGGAGGCGGGGCGTGTCCTCATCGACGGACAGGACGTGCGCGATGTGAACCAGGAATCGCTGCGCCGGTCGATTGGCATGGTGACCCAGGATCCGTCCTTGCTGCATCGTTCGATCCGCGAGAACATCCTCTATGGCCGTACGTCGGCCAGTGAAGAAGAGTTGCTGGAGGCGACGCGCAAGGCCCACGCGTCCGGTTTCATCCAGAGGCTGGAAGACAGGCGCGGCCGCAAGGGGTTCGACGCCTTTGTAGGTGAGCGTGGTGTCAAACTGTCCGGCGGGCAGCGTCAGCGCATTGCAATCGCGCGCGTGCTCCTGAAAGACGCCCCGATCCTCGTTCTGGACGAAGCGACCTCGGCCCTCGATTCGGAAGTCGAGGCCGCCATCCAGGAGAACCTGCAAGGATTGATGACAGGCAAGACCGTGATCGCGATCGCGCACCGCCTGTCGACCATCGCGGCCATGGACCGACTGATTGTCATGAACAGGGGCCGGATCGTTCAGCAGGGGACACACGAGACGCTCCTGGAAGATGCAGACGGCCTTTACGCGCAGCTCTGGCACCGCCAGTCCGGCGGATTTCTGGAACCGGAAAGCGAATTCGCCTGAGTTGAAGTTCGCCGTAGCAGCTCGGCTCAATTCCTGCTGATCCAGTGCTCTTGCCGAGGCGTAGAACCGACGAAACAAGGCAGTGCAAAACCAGGGGGCCGATCTTGAAATACGTCACGGCATACATCGCAACAGTGCTCGTTTTTCTTGCCGTGGACTACGTCTGGCTGACGCAGGTATCCACCCGGTTCTACCTTGACCGTATCGGCCATCTGATGATGGAAAAGCCCAACATCGCCGCCGCGAGTGTTTTCTATCTGGTGTATGTCGTCGGCATAGTGATCTTCGCGGTTGCGCCCGCGCTCAAGGCAGACAGCCTTGTGACCGCCATTGTTTTCGGAGCGCTGTTCGGGTTTTTCACCTACGGCACATACGACGTCACCAACTACGCAACGCTCAGGGAGTGGCCGGTTTCTGTAGTTCTCGTCGACGTTGCCTGGGGGACGGTCCTGTCCGCGGTTTCGGCCGGTGCGGGTTTCACGATCACCCGGCTGATGTCCTGATCCGTTAGACGCGAAACGCAGGGCACAACAGTCTCCTCAAAAATATCAAGACTACGTAGTTCTCCGAGGACTGGCCGTTACTGAATTTTTACGTGCAGAGCGGTAGTGTTTCATCTTGCGATAACGGCGCTGATCAACAGCGGCCGTAAGCGGGGCTGAAAAATTACTGTCGGGGTTTCCACGTGACGCTTTCAATCAAGGGCCGGTTCGTCGCCATGGTTCTGACGGCTGCCGCCATCATGATGGCCGGTACCGCATTTGCTTTCTATACCTTCCGCCAGGCCTTCATGGAAAAGATCGGGACACCCGCCGGTGCGCAGGACTTTCTGACAGGCAATGTTGCCGGAAAGATCGACGGGCTTATCCTGGATCAGATGATCACCATTGGTCTGGTCGTGCTGCCGGTCGGTCTGGCCTTTCTGGCATTTGCCGTCATTCTGGCCGTGGGGCTCGCCCGGCCGATGAACCGGTTGCAGACTGGCCTCGACATGCTGTCCGAAGGCAATCTCGACATCCAGATCGACGGTGCCCATCGGAGCGACGAAATCGGAGCAATTGCACGGTCCGTGACCGCTTTCCGGGCCAATCTCGCCGAACGGGCCAAAGAGCAGGCAAGGCAGGAACTTGCCCACCAGGAAGCCCTCAGCGAAGAGCGCAAGGCGCTGATGCAGGATGTTGCCGATGATTTCGAGAAGTCCGTCATCGGTGTGGTTTCTGCCTTGTCGACGGCTGCCAAAAGCGTTGAAGGCAATTCGGCGGATCTGAACAGGGCGGTGAACTCGTCCATGCAGGCGGTTCAGGAAGTACATCAGGCAACATCGGCAGCCAGCAGTTCCGTCGCTTTCGTGACGAGTTCGGCAGACCGGCTGTCCGGTTCGCTGAGCCGTGTGCGTGAGGACGTCGATCAGGCAACGGACATTGCCAGCACCGCGGTGGCGGAAGCCCGGAAAACCGACGAGATTGTCGGTCGGCTTGCGGAAACCGGCCGTGCCATTGGTGAAATCGTCGAGTTGATCAGCCAGATCGCAAGCCAGACCAACCTGCTTGCGCTGAATGCGACCATCGAAGCTGCAAGGGCTGGCGAAGCCGGGCGGGGATTTGCCGTCGTTGCGAATGAGGTCAAGGCCCTTGCCGAGCAGACGACCAGGGCGACCGAAGACATCTCCGCGCAGGTGACAGCGGTGCAGGAAGTCGCGGAGCTTTCCGAAACCGCCATCCGTTCGATCGCGGAAACCATTGGCCGCGTCAGCGAGATTTCCGGAAAAATCCGCGAAGCGGTCGAGGAACAGACAACGGCCACCCACGAGATCAGCAGCAATGCACTGACGGCGCGGACCAGTTCCGATCAAGTGGCCGAAAACGTCGACACCTTGAGCGACGTTATGGAGACCAGCCGGACGGCTACCGATGAAATGAACGGTGCCGCTGCCGAACTCGGGCAATTGTCAAACAGCCTGCAAGAACAGGTTCGGCAATTTCTGCAAAGCGTGCGGGCTGCCTGAGAGGCAGCCTCGGAATGCCTTGTGTATTGGTATAAATGACAGTAACCCAATAAAATCACTTGCAGTTTAGAGATTGGTTCAGTTTTGCTCCCGTAGAGTAAGCGTAACTAATATCTTGGCTGAAGACGGAATATGGCAGAATTCTTAGCGAATGTGCCGGGTCAACATCTCCTGCTCGCATTGGGAACCGCTCTGGTTCTCATGGCCGTGTGCTATTTATGCGGCCGAAAGCAACGGGACGGCTCGGCTCCTTCCAGCGTTTCCAGATTTGGCAACGATGCCGCAATCCTTCAGCTTGTCGTGGAACATGCCCATGAAGGCCTGGTCATGCAGGACATCGACGGGCACATCGAATGGACGAACCCGGCCTATTCCCGCATCACCGGTTTCAGCGCTGAGGAAATTCGCGGCCGGCGGCCTCAGGAATTCATCTTGCCGCCGGAAAACCAGCTCCCCCCGGACGAGATCGAAAACTTCCGCTACGACCTGACGAAGTTCCGGTCGGGAACCGAAGAGCTGATCCTCAACCGGCGCAAGAACGGCGAATTGTTCTGGAACCAGCTGACCTTTGCTGTCGTCGAGGGAAAGACGCTGGAAGAAACCAAGATCATTCTGATTTGCCGGGATGTAACCAGCCAGGTTGAGCATGTGAAGGAGCTGGAGAACGCGCGCATCCGTTTGAAACATCAAGCGGAGCATGACGACCTGACCGGCGTTGCCAACCGGGCCAAGCTGAATGCCTACCTGAAGGAGCGCGTTGCGGAGGGTACGGCCGGCAGCGCTCAGATCGGAATCATCCATTTTGATCTGGACCACTTCAAGGACATCAACGACAGCCATGGACACGGAGCAGGCGACACCGTCCTGCGCCATGTGGCCATGGTGATGAGCCGTGTGCTGGGCAACAAGGGGTTGGTCGCACGTATCGGCGGGGATGAATTCGTCGCGGTGGTCGCGGACCCATCCGGCCCAGGCGAAATGGAAGATCTGGGCAGCCGGATCCTTGAGGGACTGGCCAAGCCGGTGAGAGTGGACCGTCACGAGTTGCGGGTTGCCGGCAGTGTCGGGCTAGTGCTGGCGAAAACGGCGACTGCGAGTGCGTCGGAACTGATCAATTGTGCCGATATTGCTCTTTATGCTGCCAAACGTTCGGGCCGTAGCCAGATCTCCTGGTACACGGATGCGCTTGGAGCGGCACATCGCCACCGGCGCATGATCCAGGCACAGCTGGACGAGGATCTTGAAAACGGCGGTCTGTCTTTGATGATGATACCGCAGTACGACCTGGAGAGCCGGCGGATCATCGGATACGAAGTTACGGCCTGCTGGCTGCATCCTTCCGAAGGGCTCGTGGACCCGGTCAGCCTTCTGTCGACGCACGAAGATGCCAAGAGAATCGCCCAGATCGAGCGTTTCGCGCTGCTGGAGGGTCTTTCCCAGGTCCGGCGACTTCGAGAGCTCTCGAATACGGCGTTCTTCCTGTCGGTGAACCTGAGCGGAGCCAGCCTGAAGGAAAAAGGCTTCGTTGAACAACTTCGTCAAGCTGCCTGTGAGGCTGGTTTCAAGACCGACGACATCGTGGTCGAGCTGGACGAAAAAATCATCCGTTTCGACGAACCGGACGGCCTCGCCGGATCCGTCGACCTTCTGAGGGAAATCGGTTGCAGGGTTGCCCTGGACAAGTTCGGCGGCGGACATGGCGGTGCCGGTCAGCTTATCTATCTGAACGCGGATCAATTGAAGCTGTGTCCGATGCTTATTGCAGGGCTTGAGGACAGCAAGGAAAAACGGCAGCTGGTTCAGTCGGTCACCCGGCTTGCCGGCAATCTGGGGCTGAAGATTTCTGCGGCGGGGGTCGATACGACAAAGCAGGTCGATCTGCTCAAGCAATTCGGCTGCACGACGGTGCAGGGCAAGGTCATTGCGGATCCGCTATCGCCGCATGAAGCGGAAATTCACATGCGCGAGTTCGAGCTGCTGGAGTATCAGTCCTAACCACTTTGCCGTTGGGAGAGGTTTGCGGGTCTGTGGCCGATGGGCAACAGATCGATATTTCGTGCTGCAAATTGACGCATTTTTGCTTTTCAAGTTCTCCGAAAGCAGGTACCAACATCCCCAGTCAACTCATGGTGGTTGGCTTTGTTTCCCCAGCAGCCGCCCGGCTGCGCAACCAGGAGGGCACTAAATGACAGATCGTTGCATGATCCACCCATATGCCGCTCTCCAGGCTTGCCCAGGTATCACTGTCCGCTTCCGCTAGGAAGCCACAGACCTTCTTCAAATTCCTGACTTTTGCGGTGACCGGCTGAAGCCGTTCCCATTGAGCTGCATGCGTTGCCGCGCATGTCTGCCGTCACCACGTTTACGATCCCATTTCGGAGATGATCCGATGTCATTCCATTTCACGCCGGACCTGTCCTCAGCGACAGGCCGTCCGGATATTGAAGTGTCTTTACCAGAAGAGCCACGACAGGCTTTTCCTCGCCGTGCGATGCGTGCCGCTGTCGCCGCCGGCGTTTTTCTGGGAACCACTTTTGCGATCGCCGTCGTGTTCTTCATTCCGGTCATCGTCTTCAATCTGAGCCGGATCGAGGCTCTGGAAATCGCCGGCCGTCATATTCCGGTGACGCAGTTTGCCGATGAACTCGGCGCGCTTTTCTGGGGCACCTTCATCGTGGCTCTCGCCTTTACAAGTTTCATCGCCAGTCTGCTGCTGTTCGCGACTGGCCGCATAATTCGCCCGCATAGAAAACCTGTGCGCACTGACGATGCCCTGGTGCATCTCAATGTGTTACGGTTGAGCGGGGCCGAGAGGTAATCATGTTCGAGCGTTTCGAAAAACTCGTGGACCCCTTCGAGAAGACTGTTCTCGAAGTGCCCCCGAAGGGCTTCTGGGCCTTCTGTTGGTACTACACCAAACCTGTCTGGCCGATCCTGGCCGGTGTGTCGCTTCTCGGCACGCTGGTCGCGATCGTGGAAGTCTATATCTTCACGTTCCTGGGTGACCTGGTCACCTGGCTGGAAAAATCCGATCCGGATACATTCGTCAGTCAGAACTGGCGCACGCTCCTCTTCATGCTGGTGATCCTGCTGGTGCTGCGTCCGCTGCTGGAGGTTATCTGGCAGCTGCTGTTTCACCAGGGACTGATGGGCAACTATCCCATGTCCATCCGCTGGCGGGTGCATCGATACCTGCTGCGCCAGAGCGTGTCGTTCTATCAGAACGATTTCGCGGGCCGGATCGCGACGAAACTGATGCAGACAGCGCTTGGCGTGCGTGAGGTCGTCTCGCGCATGGCCGATATCATGGTCTATGTCGCAGTCTACTTCACCGCGGCCGTGATCGTGGTCGCGGGAGCCAATATCTGGCTCAGTCTGCCGTTTCTGGTGTGGATCTCTGCTTATCTGCTCACGATCCGCTTCTTCATTCCGAAGTTGCGGGACGTGTCGAAGGAGCAGGCTGATGCACGCTCCCTGATGACCGGTCACGTGGTTGATGCCTATACCAACATCACCACGGTGAAGCTGTTCTCCCATGCGGAGCGCGAAGAAGCCTATGCGCGCACGTCCATGCTTGGCTTCCTGAAGACGGTCTTTCTGCAGATGCGGCTGGTGACAGGACTGAATATCGTCCTGGTGTTCATCAATATGCTACTGCTGACCTCCATCGGTGGTCTTTCGATCATTCTGTGGCAGGCCGGCACTGTGACCATCGGCGAAGTCACCATTGCGGTTGCCTTCGTGCTGCGTCTTCAGGGGATGTCCCACTGGATTCTTTGGGAGCTTGCAGGATTGTTCGAGAACATCGGCACCGTGCAGGATGGCATCTCCACCATTTCGCGGGAACGCGAGGTGATGGACGTCAAGAACGCCAAGGCGCTCGAGGTCGGGCAGGGCGAGATCCGTTTCGATCGCATCCGGTTCCATTATGGCAAGGAAGCCGGCGTGATCGAGGACCTCAGCCTGACGATCCATCCGGGTGAGAAGATCGGTCTGATCGGTCGGTCCGGTGCAGGCAAGTCGACGCTGGTCAACCTGATCCTGCGCTTCTACGACCTGGAGGGCGGCCGAATCCTGATCGATGGCCAGGACATCGCCAATGTCCGTCAGGACGACATCCGAGCCGAGGTTGGCGTGGTGACGCAGGATACATCGCTGCTGCATCGGTCGATCTTCGACAACGTGGCCTATGGCCGTCCGGATGCGACGCGGGAAGAGGTGCTGGCAGCGCTTGAAAAAGCACATGCACTGTCCTTCGTCGACGAGCTGGAGGACATGGAGGGCCGCAAGGGTCTCGATGCCCATGTCGGCGAGCGGGGCGTCAAGCTGTCCGGTGGCCAGCGCCAGCGGGTGGCCATTGCCCGAACCCTGCTGAAGGATGCGCCGATCCTGGCTCTCGACGAGGCGACATCCGCTCTCGACAGTGAAGTGGAGCTGGCCATTCAGGAGAGCCTGTTCGATCTGATGCAGGGCAAGACGGTGATTGCGATTGCCCACCGTCTGTCCACGATCGCGGCCATGGATCGGCTGATCGTGATGGACAAGGGTCGAATCATCGAGGAGGGGTCCCATCAGGAGCTTCTGGAGCGGGGCGGACTTTACGCACAGCTCTGGGAGCACCAGTCGGGGGGCTTTCTGTCCTCGGTTCAGGCCGCCTAAATCCAAAGACCAATGGCAAGAGCGGGATTCAATCGGATTCCGCTCTTGCACTCATTCCCCAAAAAAGGGCAGAAAAGCGGCGCGGCGGTTGTTTTGCCTGCGACATATGCGTTTCGAGGCGTTTGTTGAACTGGACAAGCGTTTCGAAGGGTGCAAAAAGACAAGCCGCTTGGCCGGTGCGGAATAGCCCGTATCCGGCCCCCGATGAGCCCGGCATGGTTCCGTTCCCTTCTTGGGCAAAGAAGGGGTCCCGGACGTGATGCGGGCTTTCGGTACAGGTTGAACAGGTTTCGAGAGGACGCGACCTTGGCACATACGGATCAGGCGGAACCGACCCGCCGCGATTTCCTCTATATTGCGACCGGCGCCATGGGCGTCGTTGGCGCTGGCGCGCTGGCATGGCCGTTCATCGATCAGATGAACCCGGATGCCTCCGCATTGGCTCTGGCTTCCATCGAGGTGGATATCTCTGCCGTGGAAGAGGGGCAGTCGATTACAGTCAAATGGCGCGGTAAGCCGGTATTCATCCGCAACCGTACCGAAACGGAAGTGGAAGAAGCCAAGGCTGTTCCCCTGGCTGATCTTCCCGACCCGCTTGCACGAAATTCTAACCTGCCGGCGGACGCGGAAGCGTCTGACGCCAACCGTGGCGTCGAAGGCAACGAGAAATGGCTCGTCCAGGTCGGTATCTGTACCCACCTCGGCTGCGTGCCGATCGGCAGCTCCGGCGACTTCGGCGGCTGGTTCTGCCCGTGCCATGGGTCTCACTACGACACCGCCGGCCGTATCCGTAAGGGCCCGGCTCCCGAGAATTTGCTGATTCCGCCGCTCGAGTTCGTCAGCGACTCGACGATCAAGATTGGCTAACGGCATAGATTTTTAGGAGACAGCCATGGCTGGACATTCAAACTATGTACCGCAGAGCGCTCCGGCAAAGTGGCTGGAAAGCCGCCTGCCGGTCATCTCGCTCGTTCGCGGCTCTTTTGTTGATTTCCCGACGCCGAAGAACCTGAACTACTGGTGGACCTTCGGTGGCATCCTGTTCTTCGTGCTGATCGCGCAGATCATCACCGGCATCGTGCTGGTGATGCACTACACGCCAAGCACCGATGCAGCCTTCAACAGCGTCGAGCACATCATGCGCGACGTGAACTTCGGCTGGATGCTGCGTTACCTGCATGCAAACGGCGCGTCGATGTTCTTCATCGCCGTGTACATCCACATCTTCCGTGGTCTTTATTACGGTTCCTACAAGGCGCCGCGCGAGATCTCCTGGATCCTCGGCGTGATCATCTTCCTGATCATGATGGGCACCGCCTTCATGGGTTACGTGCTGCCGTGGGGCCAGATGTCCTTCTGGGGCGCAACGGTTATCACCAACCTGTTCTCGGCCATTCCGCTGGTCGGCGAAGAAATCCGCACCTGGCTGTGGGGTGGTTTTGCGGTCGACAACCCGACCCTGAACCGCTTCTTCTCGCTGCACTATCTGCTGCCGTTCATGATCTTCGGTGTCGTTATCCTGCACGTGTGGGCGTTCCACACCACGGGCAACAACAACCCGACAGGCGTTCAGCCGAAGACCAAGCAGGACACGGTTCCGTTCCACCCGTACTACACGATCAAGGATCTGTTCGCGATCATCGTGTTCATGATCCTGTTCGCATGGTTCGTCTTCTACGTGCCCAACTACATGGGTCACCCGGACAACTACATCGAAGCAAACCCGCTCGTGACCCCGGCGCACATCGTTCCGGAATGGTACTTTCTGCCGTTCTACGCGATCCTGCGCGCCATTCCGGACAAGCTCGGCGGTGTTGTCGCCATGTTCGGTGCCATTGCAGTTCTGTTCGTTCTGCCCTGGCTGGACACGTCCAAGGTTCGCTCCGGCACCTACCGCCCGCTGTTCAAGCAGTTCTTCTGGATCTTCGCTGCCAACGCCGTTGCGCTTGGCTATCTCGGCGCCATGCCGGCCGAAGGCACCTACGTTCTGCTCGCCCGGGTCTGCACCGCCTACTACTTCGCCCACTTCCTGATCATCCTGCCGATGCTCGGGTTCCTGGAAAAACCGCGGCCCTTGCCGGCCTCGATTTCCGAAGCGGTTCTGAAGGGCGGAGCCGGCAAACCGGCTGGTGCGACTTCAGCACCGGAAACGAAGTAACGCGGCCCGGATCAGGAGTTAATTGAGACAATGAGCACCATGATCAAAATGGTTCGTTCCTTCGCTGCGGTGGCGGCTGTCGCCATCGCGACCCCGGTCTTCGCAGCAGGCAACGCCCCGCACATCGAGCGGGAGCAGTGGTCCTTCTCGGGTCCGTTCGGTTTCTACGACCGTGGCCAGCTGCAGCGTGGCTTCAAGGTCTACCGGGAAGTCTGTGCTTCGTGCCACGGCCTGAAGCAGGTTTCTTTCCGTAACCTTGCTGAAGACGGTGGCCCGAGCTTCACCGAAGATCAGGCCAAGCAGATCGCGTCCGAGTACACCGTCATCGACGGTCCGAACGACGACGGCGACATGTATGAGCGTCCGGGTATTCTGGCGGACAAGTTCCCGTCTCCGTTCCCGAACGAGCAGGCTGCCCGCGCTTCCAACGGCGGCGCTTACCCGCCGGACTTCTCGCTGCTGGCAAAGGCCCGTGCGGCGCACCGCGGTTTCCCGTGGTTCGTCTTCGACGCCTTCACCCAGTATCAGGAGCAGGGCCCGGATTACATCTACGCGCTTCTCACCAGCTATCCGGAAGAAAACCCGGCATGTCTGGGTGAGGACTTCACCGGCAACTACAACCCGGCATTCCTGGGTGGTTCCGTTACCGCTGAAGCTTGTGCGCACGAGCATCTGACAGGTGGTCCGATCGGCATGGCCGCACCGTTGTCCGACGAGCTGGTCGAATACACCGACGGCACACCGATGACGGTCGACCAGTATGCGCATGACGTCGCTGCATTCATGATGTGGGCCGCCGAGCCGCATCTGGAAGAGCGCAAGAAGATCGGCTTCCGGGTCATGATCTTCCTGATCGTCTTCGCCGGCATGCTCTACTTCACGAAGAAGAAACTGTGGCGCAACGTTGAGCATTGATTGATTGCCGCCTAAGTGCATGATGAAAGCCGCCGGACCTTCCGGCGGCTTTTTCTTTGAGGGGTAATGCAATGCGCCGCGCATTGATGTTTCTGGCAATTCTCCTGCTTCCTGTCCCCGCAAATTCGCAATCGGCCGCAACCCACATGGTCGAGGTCCTGGACATGCATCTTGCCATGCGCGCTGCGCTGCGCGCCGTCGAGGTCTGCAACGAGGCAGGTTTTCAGGCCGGAGCTTCCGTGGTGGACCGTTTCGGCGTCGAGCAAGTGACACTGCGCAGCAACATGGGCGGTGCGCATGTTGCCGAAACCGCCCGTCGCAAGGCCTGGACCGCCGCTTCTTTCAACCTTCCCAGTTCGGATCTTGGTTCGCTCGCCGGACCGGGCGGAGAGGCCAGTCTTGCTGCTATTCCAGGGGCGTTGCCTTTGGCTGGGGGGCTGCCCATCGTCTCGGCGACCGGAATGCTTCTCGGAGCGATTGGCGTTGCCGGAGGCGGTGGCGGCGAGAACGAGGCGAAATGCGCCAAGGCCGGGCTTGACGCCATCGCGGATCAATTGAAATAAACCATCGCTGATGCGGGCCAGTGTCCCGCAGGAATTGATTTTGAATCTGTTTGGAGTGGTTATGGCAGACGCAGTATTGGGCATTATCGGCGGGTCTGGAATCTACGACCTTCCGGGTCTGGAAAACTCCGAATGGATCGCCGTCAACAGCCCCTGGGGCACGCCGTCCGATGAAGTGCGTATCGGCACCATTGATGGTCTCAAGGTGGTTTTCCTGCCCCGTCATGGGCGCGGACACGTCTATTCGCCGACAACCATCAACTACCGCGCCAACATCGACGTGATGAAGCGCTGCGGTGTCACCGATCTTCTGTCTGTCTCTGCCTGCGGATCGCTCAAGGAAGAACATGCTCCGGGCACCTTCGTGCTGGTGGACCAGTTCATCGACAGGACGTTTGCGCGGGAGAAGAGTTTCTTCGGTACCGGCTGTGTCGCGCATGTGTCCATGGCGACCCCGGTCAGCCCGAAGCTGGTCGATGCAGTGGCGGCAGCCGCGAAAGCGGAAGGCCTCGCCTATGCCAAGGGCGGTACCTATCTGGCCATGGAAGGCCCGCAGTTCTCTTCTCTAGCGGAAAGCCAGCTCTACCGGTCCTGGGGCTGCGACGTCATCGGCATGACCAACATGCCGGAAGCAAAGCTTGCCCGCGAGGCGGAGATTTCCTACGCCACCATCGCGATGGTCACCGACTATGACAGCTGGCACCCGGACCACGGCGAAGTCGATATTCAGGCCATCATCAAGGTTCTTCACGAGAACGCGGAAAACGCCCAGAGGCTTGTTGGCCGTGTCGCTAGGGATCTGCCGCGCGAACATCAGTCCTGCCCGGCCGGGTCCGATACTGCGCTGGAGTTTGCCATGATGACCGCGCCGGACAAACGCGACCCGGCGCTGGTGGCGAAGCTCGACGCTGTCGCAGGACGAATCCTGAACCGGACCTGACCGGATTGCCGGCCGAAAGTGTGGCCGGCATAACCCCTTGAGACAAAGCGAAATTGCTTCGACCGGCAGGTCAAACTTGTTATAACCACCGGCCGGGGCAGATGCCTGGAACTATTTTAACAGAGAGATATCCCGATGACCGCACAGACCATTCAGGATGAGCTTGTCAGTGCAATCCGCACGATCAAGGACTATCCGAAAGAGGGCATCCTGTTCCGGGATATCACGACGCTGCTCGGCGATGCCCGTGCCTTCCGCCGGGCGGTCGATGCCCTGGTACAGCCCTGGGCCGGCTCCAAGGTCGATCAGATTGCGGGCATCGAGGCGCGCGGTTTCATTCTCGGGGGCGCGGTCGCGCACCAGCTGTCCGCCGGCTTCGTACCGATCAGGAAGAAGGGCAAGCTCCCGCACGAAACCGTCCGGATCGCCTATTCCCTGGAATATGGCCTGGATGAGATGGAAATGCACAAGGATGCGATCAAGCCGGGTGACCGTGTCATCCTGGTTGACGACCTTATTGCTACCGGTGGAACGGCAGAGGCTGCCTGCAAATTGTTGCGGTCCATGGGCGCCAACATCGAATCGGCGTGCTTTATCGTCGATCTGCCAGATCTCGGTGGGCGCAAGAAACTGGAAGCGATGAACGTTCCAGTGCGCACCCTTGTGGAATTTCCGGGTCACTAGGTCTGTCATGGCGGGAGGAGCCGAGGGCAGAGACGTGATACCGGACTTTTCAGCGAAATTTCAGAAGGATTTCGAGACCCTTCTGAAATGGCGACGGGACGTGCGCCGTTTCAAGCAGGAGCCGTTGCCGGCAGGCGCTCTCGACCATCTTCTGCAACTGGCAGACCTCGCGCCCTCTGTTGGAAACAGTCAACCCTGGCGAATTGTTGTCGTCGACAGCGCCGAGGCGCGTGGGCGGATCATCGCGAGCTTCGAAGCCGAAAACGAAGAAGCCGCCAGGACCTACAGTGACGACAAGGCGCTCGCGTATCGCCAGCTCAAGCTGGCGGGGCTGAAGGAAGCCCCCGTGCATCTGGCGATTTTCTGCGACGACGACCCGGAACAGGGCCACGGACTGGGCCGGCTGACCATGCCGGAAACGCTGGCCTATTCCACGGTCAGCATGATCCACACATTCTGGCTGGCGGCTCGTGCCGAAGGTGTCGGGGTTGGCTGGGTGTCGATCCTTGATCCGGACGCGGTGACAGAGGCGCTGCAGGTTGACGCCGGTTGGCGCCTCGTGGCTTATCTATGCGTCGGTTATCCGGAAGAAGAGCATATCGACCCGGAGCTGGAGCGAGCGCGTTGGCAGGCGCGCACGCCTCTGGCATCCCGCGTCATTCACCGATAGGGCATCCTGCGGCCAGACGACCGCAGAAAGGGTGCTCGCAAATTATGGAAGCGATCGGCAAATGGTTGTTCAATTGGCGACGATTGAAGGGCCGCTGATCTGGAGGCAGGGCAGACCATGAGCGTGATCATCCGACGGATCAACGAGGAAGACAAGGAAGCTGTGTTCCAGCTTCTGGCAGACCGATGGGCAGGCCCCGAAATGCTACTGGACGGCGAGATCGTCGATGCGTCGAGCCTGCCGGGTTATGTTGCCTACGCAGGCGACGATCTTGTGGGGCTCGTCACGCTGATCAAGCGGGAAAGCGAATGGGAAATCCTCACGCTCGACTCGCTCAGCCGCTGGGGTGGCACCGGAACACTGCTGCTGAACGCGGTGGTCGATGAAGCAAAGGCGTCCGGCATCAACCGGCTGACCGTCCGTACGTCCAACGACAACCTCGACGCCTTCCGCTTCTATCAACGGCGCGGCTTCCGTCTGGAGCGGATCGCGCAAGGTGTCATCGACGCCGAGCGCGAGAAGAAGCCGGAAATCCCGCTGCGTGGCGACTACGGTATCGAAATCCGCGACGAAGTCCTGTTTGCCCGCAGCCTTTGAGGTGCTGGCGACATCCCCTTTCTTTCCCACCTTTTCTGCATCGGTCTTGCCAGCCCGAATACCTGTCCGAGCATCCTGTTATTGCCGGACGATCGCGCCGACGGCGTTGACCAAAAGTCTTGAGGCGGTCAGCGCGCTGAGGCCGTCGATATCGTTTGGCGGGTAGAATTCGACAAGGTCAAACCCAACGATCCTTGCGCGTCTGCCCAGACCCGCAATCAGATCGATCACCTGCGTGTAGGTGAGCCCGCCGGGCGTGCGCGCGGCAACGCCGGGCATGATGGCCGGGTCAAGGCCGTCACAGTCCAGCGTGACGACGCAGCGCGCGCCTTGTGGAATATGCTTCAACGCGGCCGAGATGCCTTCTGCGTGGACCTCGCGCGCTGTGACAAAGCGGCTACCATAGGTTTGTGCAGCCTCGATTTCGGTTTTGCCGGCGCTGCCGACGGCACGCAGGCCAACCTGAACGAGGCCCGCAACATGCGGCATCTCGCTGATGCGGCGCATCGGGCTGGAGTAGCCGTAGCGCTCGCCATCGATCTCATCGCGCCAGTCGATATGGGCATCTATCTGCAGCACCCACAGGGGCCCCTGATCAGCGAAGGCGGCGAGGAAGGGGATCGGTAGGGAATCATCACCGCCAAGCAGGATCGGAACGGCTGGCAGTGCCAGGATCGAGCGTGTTTGTGCCTCGATCCGTGCCCGGTTGCCTGCGTTGTCGTGCAGCCGGGTGTCGATATTGCCGATGTCGGTGCAGCATACCGGATGACCTTCGAAAAGCGGTCCGCCGAGATCGAAGTCCCAGTGGCCGACGAGACCGGCATCTTCCTGACTGGCTGCGCGAATGGCATCGGCTGCTCCGGTGTACCCGCTGCTGTCCTTGCCAGGGTAAGTGCTGCCGTGTCCGGCACCGAAGATCACGGCACGTGGTGTCCGGTTTTCCGGAAGCTGTGCGGGAAAGTCGAGAAAAGGCACTCGGTCGGTCCTGTTCGGTTTCTTGCGGGCGGTATACTGCAGAAAGGCAAATTACCAGGCGTTTGAGAACGCTTTCGATGCCTGACAGCATCGACCTCAGCTTAATCGAAGACCGGGATCTGCCAAAGTTCAAGGACAAAAACCGGCTCCCGCGTCAGCTCTTGCCGGATGGGGAGCGGAATTTGCATTGCGGCGCACAATAGTTATACTTGCTCATTCCCAAGTTCATTTTTCCTGAACGGAAAAATTCCGCACATTTGTGCTCAGAATTCCTGAGGAGGATAATTTATGCCCGTCGCCAGGTCCTTGGAAACGGCTGAGGAAATTTCAGATATTGCTTTCGGATTTATGGGCTCAAAGGCTCTTTTTTCTGCACTTCATGTAGATTTGTTTTCACTGCTTTCCGAAAAGACCTTGACGCCACAGCAAGTTGCTGAAGAAAGCGAGCTTGATCTTGATCGCGCCACAACACTGTTGACCGCGCTTACGAGCCTCGGGCTGGTGCGCCGGGAGGGAGCAGGCTTCACCAATTCGCCCGCAGCGGAGGCGTTTCTGGTGAAAGGACGGAAGTATGATTTCGGCGACTATCTGCGGTTTCAGATCGACAAGCAGATGTACCCCTTCATGACCCAGCTCAACGACGCCCTGACGGACAGTCTGGAAGACGACCAGGTTGCTTCCTACGAGACGTGGTTCAGCGACCCGGAAGAAGCGCGGCTTTATTCCCGGTCCCAGCATGCAGGCTCGCTTGGGCCCGGGCGGGGACTTGCCAAGCTTGTGGATCTGTCCGCTGCCAAGCAGTTGCTGGACGTTGGCGGTGGCACCGGGGCCTTCTCGATTTCGCTTTGCAAGGCGTATCCGGGACTGCGATCAACCGTTCTGGATTTTCCGAATGTCGCCAAGGTGGGCGAAGAGTTCATTGCCGAAGAAGGCCTGCAGGACCGCATCCGCTATGCGCCGGGCAATGCCCTGAAGGACACATGGCCGGACAGCGCGGACGCAGTGCTGATGTCCTATCTCTTTTCCGGCGTCCCGGGCACGGCCATTCCCGGGCTTGTGCGCAAGGCGTTCGAGGTTCTGACACCGGGCAGTGACTTCATGGTGCATGATTTCATGGTCGACGAAAACCGCGACGGGCCGAAGCTGGCGGCGCTCTGGCAGCTTCAGCACACCGCCTTCAACCCGGAAGCCCGTTCGATCACGAGTTCCTACGTTGCCGGCTTGATGGAAGCCGCCGGCTTCACGGATATCGCAGTTGAAGTGATGATCCCGGGCATGACGATGCTGGTGCACGGCCGCAAGCCGGAATAGCATCACGCGGCAAACTGCGGCAAATGGGCATGATGTCCGTTTGCCGCAGTGCCTGGAACAGGCAAACGGATTAGGGACAAACTCTACGTGTTTTCCCTAAGATCCGGAGAAGAGATGTCTGCTTCATCTGCCCCCAAGGAAGTCCTGGTGCTACGGCTGCTTCTGGCCGTGCCCGTCTTGAACCTGTTTCTCAAGGAAGCGCTTTATGGCGCGGAAGATGCCAAATACTGGTTCATCGCCAATCTCGCGATGATCTGGGCGGTGTCGATCTATGCCTTCGGATACCCGGCGATCATCCTGCCGGCGCTGACCATGGTGCCGATGGCCTTCTTGTGGATCCTGGACGTCTGCCGCTGAGGCACAGCTCGCATGCGAGACATGGCAAGTCAGGATTGCCAACCGCAAAGCGTGCTGCCGTCTTGAGGACGCAGCGCGCTTTTGCGTTTTAACAGGGCCGACTGATTGTCCGGTTAGCGCTTGCGGCGTTCGACGAACACCGTGCCCTTGAAGGAGAACACCAGCGTGCCGTCCTGATTGAAGGCCTGCATGTCGGAATGAACGAGACCCCAGTCCGGGCGGGTCCGGCTTTCGGTCTTGCCGGTGACCACACGCCGGTATCGCAGCGTGTCACCAACAAAGACCGGCCTGATCCACTTGAGATCCTCAAACCCGGGCGAGGGGCCGATATTGGCTGGTGTTTGCCCTGCCGCCAGCGCTTCTTCCTGAAGTGCCTTGTGCCTTGCGACCCAGAGCTTCATGAAAACCGCTGCCGTGTGCCAACCGGAAGCGCACAGGCGCCCGAAATGGGTCTGCGCGGCGGCCTCCTCGCTGAGATGAAAAGCCTGCGGATCGTATTTTTCCGCAAAACGCACGATGTCTTCCCGGGTGAAGGTGTGTTCGCCAAGGTCAAGCGTGTCACCGACTTCAATATCTTCGAAAAAGGCACTCACCGGGCGACCTCCCGTCTTGCGAACAGGTTCGGGTTTTCCCAGACGAGCACTTCAATGCCCTTCTGGTTCTTGGCCGTCACGCGAATGTTGACAAGGCCAAGGTCCGGTTTCGACCGCAAGTCTCTTGTGTCGAGTATTTCGACCCGGGCCGTTAGGCAGTCACCTGGATGAACGGGACGCTTCCACTGCAGCTTGGTGATACCCGGCGAACCACGGCCGCTTGTCCTGGTCAGGAAATTTTCGGCAAGCAGGCGCATCACCATCGAACCTGTATGCCAGCCGGAGGCGGCGAGCCCGCCGAGGATGGATGCCGTGCCGGCCTCTTCGTCGAGGTGGAAAGGCTGCGGGTCGAACTCGGCAGCGAAATCGATGATTTCGTCCCTGCTGACGGTGAGGGAGCCCAGCTCGAAGACCTGACCAGGTTCGAAGTCTTCAAAATAAAGGAGATCGGTCATGAATTCCGGTGGTGTTGGCAGTCCGCGGAAACGCGATGGTCCGCGTTTCCGCCTTGAGATTGGAAGAAAAGATCAGTCGTAATAGATCTCGTTATCATCCATGTAGACGTTGCTGGCTTCGCAGATATCGATGTCGATCGGATCGTCGAGAACTTCGGTATCGTCGTCGGCCAGCCAGCCGACCTGGAAGGTCTGCGCGCAATTGCCGGTGTCGGCGGCGAACTCGGCTTTCGCGCTTTCACCCGGCGATAGCGGTCCGGACAGCCAGTTGTCAGACCAGCCGTCGCCGTCATTGGTGTAGAAGCCGACGACTACGTTGTCTTCGGTGTTGTTGTAGATCTGGAAGTACCCTTGCGAGCCGGTTCCCTGTGCGACGGCTGCAGTCGCAGACGCCAGGAGGGCAAGGCCGAGAGTGGCAGATTTCAGTAGCTTCATGGCACGTTTCCCAGGTGGGCAGCCTTGCTGCCCGACAGTGTTGCGTTCAGAAGCTAGTCCCAGCCGTATCGGAAGTAAAACTAAATCCGCCAGCCTTCGTTCTTGCCTGGATCGCCGGTTATACGGTCACGTATTTGCGCCAGTTGTGCTCTTCTTGGAAGCCCAGAACCTCGCGGATCTTGCGGTTCGAAAACAGGGCCTCGTGCTCGCCGAGTTCCCGGCTCAGCGGCACGTCGGGGAAGAAGCGCTTGAGGATTTCCACATTCGGAATATCGACGGAATTCGTGTCGTTGCCGGCGTTGAAGACCTGGTAGCCGAGCCCGTCCTTTTCGAGGCAGCGGTCGACGATCTGACCGAGGTCGCGCGCATCGATATAGCAGAAGATGTTTCTGCGGCGTTGCGCAGGATTGGCGAAGAAATCCGGGAACCGGTCGTATTCGTGCGGCTCGATGACATTGCCGATCCGCAGCGCATAGATATCGAAGCCGGACCGGCGCTGGAAGGCGCGGGCGGTCTGTTCGTTGACCACCTTGGAAAGCCCGTAACTGTCCATCGGGTCGACGTCATAATCTTCTTCGACGGGCAGCACCTTCGGGTCGACCACGCCATCGGCGAAACAGACGCCGTAGGTGGTTTCCGAAGAGGCGATCACGATCTTGCGGATGCCGAGCTTCACGGCGGCTTCAACGACGTTGTATGTGCCGATCGTATTGACTTCGAAGGTTCTGTTGTCCGGATGAATGAGAATGCGCGGCACGGCCGCGAAATGGACCACCGCATCGAAAGTTGGCACCCCGTTGCCCGGTTCCAGTTCATCGAAATTGGCGTAGCTGGTCATGACGTTGAACATTTCACCCGATGAGGTGATGTCGGCGATGAGGTTGTCGACACCTGGATGATCAAGCGGTTTCAGGTCGACATTGACGACGCGATGTCCCTGCGCCAGCAGATAGGGAATGACGTGCCGTCCGGCCTTGCCGGAACCGCCGGTGAACAGAATGCGTTTCTGGGTGGTCATGGTTCAACTCCCCTGTTTTTGAGTTGCGTACATCATGGCCATTCCGACGCCGGAAGCCAGTGCCTGTTTTGTCTTTCTGGAAGAAAGACCTTGTTCTTCCGGAATGTGCCGGTGTGAGGGGCTGGAAGTCAGCAAGATTTATCAAAAAGCATGGTGCTAGGGTCCCATCAATCGAACGGGGCCAAGTCCATGACCAATCACGAAAAGCTCACACTCTCACCGCGGGACAACGGCTATGTCCGCCGTTTCACAAGGGTGATCGAATATATCTACGCCAACCTCGACGAGGATCCTGATCTGGCGACGCTTGCCGAGGTGGCAGCCCTTTCTCCCTCACACTGGCACAGGGTCTGGCAGTCGACCTATGGCGAATCCATCTTCGCGACGGTCAAGCGTCTGCGCCTTCATCGTGCCGCGGGAGACCTTGCCTATACGGACCTGGCCTTGCCCGTCGTCGCAAAACGGGCCGGTTACGGCAGCCTGGAGGCTTTTTCACGCAGCTTCAAACAGGCTTACGGCCAGACCCCTACCGCCTACCGCTCCTCCGTTTCCTCGCGCCGGGTTCAGCCGGCCAACGGTGGTGCACCACTTCCCAAACAGAAAGGACCTGCTCCAATGCATGACGTTTCCGTCAAAACCCTTCCGTCCGAAACCCTGGCCGTGCTGCCTCACCGAGGCGCCTACATGGAGATCGGCAAGGCGTTTGAGACACTTTTCGGCATTCTGGTGAGCCGTCAGCTGGTCGGCCGGATCGGTGCGATGAAGGCGCTCTATTATTCCGACCCGACCCATGTTGCCGAAGATGATCTGCAGTCGGCTGCCGGAGCGGTCATAAACGATAGCTTCCCGGTCGATGCTCCGCTCGAAAGGCGGGAAACGCGTGCCGGTGACTACGCGGTGCTGCGTTACAAGGGACCTTACGCCGACATGAAATGGGCCTACGAGTGGCTTTACGGCGAGTGGCTGACGCAGTCCGGCCGTGAACCGGACGATGCGCCCTGTCTGGAAGTCTATCTCAACAACCCGCGCGACACGGCGCCGGCGGACCTTCTGACCGACATCTGCCTGCCTCTGAAGCCTGCTGCCTGAGCTCTGCTTCAGAGCGGCCAGAACAGCAGGATGGCCGGGATGCTGACGGCCAGGACGAGGATCTCGAGCGGCAGGCCCATGCGCCAGTAGTCGCCAAAGCGATAGCCGCCCGGGCCCATGATGATGGTGTTGTTCTTGTGGCCGATCGGCGTCAGGAACGCACAGGACGATGCTACCGCCACCGCCATCAGGAACGGGTCGGAGTTCACCTGCAGGGAATTGGCGATCTGGACCGAGATGGGCGCTGCGATCAGGCAGGTGGCAACGTTGTTCAGGAAGTCGGAAAGGGTCATCGTCACCACCATCAGGATGGCGAGGGTGACCCAGGCCGGAGCCGTCGAGGTGAGGGCGAGAATACCGTCGGCGATCAGCTGTGCGTTTCCTGCTTCCTCAAATGCCTGTCCAAGGGGGATCAACGAGCCGAGCAGCACGATCACTTTCCACTCCACGGACTGATAAACCTCCGACCCGCTGATCAGGCCGGCGGCGGCATAAAAAATCACACAGGCAGCCAGGGCAACCGGGAGATAGGCAAGGCCGGCTACGGCTGCTGCAATCGCAACGGCAAAGCCTGCGATCGCCAGCCAGGCCTTGTTGCGCTGCATGACGCCCGTCTTGCGTCCTTCCAGAGGCAGGACACCAAGCCAGGCGCAGGCGCTTTCCAGCCGCTCCGGGGTACCCAGCAGCAGAAGCACATCACCCGGACGTATCTCTTCGTGGCGAACGCGTTTCTGTACGCGGCGACCCTGCCTGGAAATGCCGAGCAAGGTAACGCTGTGGCCGTAAAGGAGACGCATGTCGAAACTCGACCGGCCGATGATCCTGGCATTGTCCGGCGCGATTGCCTCGATCAGTGACAGGGCGTCGTTGTTCAGGCCGCCCTTGTGCTGTTCTGAGCCGGCGAATTCCAGCTTGGCCGCGCCCATGAAGGCCTCGATAGCCTTGGGGTCGCCTTCCACGAACAGGTAATCTCCGGACTTGATCGCCTCGCGGCGGGCAAACCCGCGTACCCGCCGGCCATTGCGGATAAGGCCGATGATGGCGACATCCTTCTCGTCGGCAACCGGGTAAAGATCGCCGACGGTAAGCGGCTTTTCTTCCGAGATTTCCCCGACCTTCAGTTCGGCCGCATAAAGGCTTTCGGCAAAGCCCTCCTGTTTCGGCTTGTCCCGGAAATGGCGGGGCAGCAGGCGCCAGCCGAACAGGGCAACAAAGGCAATGCCTGTCACTGCGACCACGAGGCCGACAGGGGCAAAATCGAACATGGAAAAGGGCGCGCCAAAGGTATCCGAACGATACTGCGCGATGACGATGTTTGGCGGTGTTCCGATCAGGGTGATCATGCCGCCGAGGATGGTTGCGAAAGATAGGGGCATCAGGGAGAGGCCAGGCGAACGTTCCGCCTTCTTGGCCGCCTCCATATCGAGCGGCATGAGCAATGCCAGAGCAGCGACGTTATTGATGATTGCCGACAGGCTGGCGCCGACGATGGCCATGAGACCGATATGCCGCGACAGGCCTCTGGAAGCGGAAATCACCACGCCCGCAATCAGTTCCACAGCGCCTGAGTTCATCAGCCCGCGCGAGACGATCAGCACGAGGGCAATGATCATGACGGCGGAATGGCCGAAGCCGGAGAAGATTTCCTCGGAAGGGACGAGACCCAGGAACGCACCCAGGATCAACGCGCCAAAGGCAATGAGATCGAAGCGGATACGGCCCCAGACCAGCAGTGCGAAGACAGTGCCGAAGAGGACGAACAGGGCAATCTGGTCAAAGGTCACGAACAGGCTCCGGCAACGACTTCAAAATCCGGGTTCGACCTGAACATGGCCGACCCGCAATCTCAAGACCACTTAAAGGACTTGGTCCGTCTTCCTTTGCATTTCCGGCCGAACGGAGCTGGACAGCGCCGTTGTCGGAGAAACCGGGACCACGACTTCTAAACACGGATTGCCACCAAAAGGTTCCGCAGCTTTCAAGGGCGTGAGAAGGCCAATAAGACCAGGCCCGGAAAGCGGCTGCTTTCCGGGCCCTTGCAATGCGGCAATACCGGGGATCTCAACGCGAGCGCGCACACGCCCACCCGGGCCTGTCAAATGACCCTGACGGTCAGCTCCGGCAAGCCGTCGATGGTCGCCAGCATGAGGTCGCCGCGCTGGACGGAGCCGACACCAGCGGGGGTTCCGGTCAGGATGACGTCGCCGGCACCAAGCTGGAACAGCTCGGACAGCTTGGCGATGATTTCCGGTATTTTCCAGATCAACTGGTTGAGGTCGCCTTCCTGGCGAAGCTCTCCGTTCACGCTGAGAGCAATCCGGCCCTGGTCGAGGAAGCCACTGTCTGCCGCCGGCATGATCCGGCCGATAGGGGCAGAGCGTTCAAAAGCCTTGGCGGCTTCCCACGGGCGCCCCGCCTTCTTGGCCTCCGCCTGCAGGTCGCGGCGGGTCATGTCGAGGGCAACGGCGTAGCCGTAAACATGTTCAAGTGCACTGGCTGCCGGGATGCTGCGCTTGCCGGACTTCAGAACGACCGCGAGTTCGACCTCGTGATGCACGTCGCTGGATAGGGGCGGATAGGGAAACTCGCCGGAAGGATCGAGGTTGTCCGGGTTCTTCTGGAAGAAGAACGGCGCTTCCCTGTTCGGATCGTGGCCCATCTCCACGGCATGAGCGGCATAGTTTCGACCGACGCAATAGACCCGGCGGACTGGAAAACCCTTCTGGCTTTCGCTGACGGGCAGGATCGTGGGGAAGGGAGCCGGAATGACGGTCGACATCGCAGACACTTTCGAGAATTGACGAAAGCCTGCTTGTACCGGGTTCGGCAGCATCCTGTCGAGCGGGAGTTATGTTCGCCCCGGTGGAGCCAGCCTTTGCCGTGCGATTTGTTGGGCACACCAGAGGCGTTCAGGCCGGAATGCAGGTGGTCCTATTGCCCTGGACTACGTTGGAGCCGGCTCCGCTTCTTCGTCCTGGCTGATACTGCCGTCCTCCGAAGGCATGAACCAGATGACCACGAAGGCCAGCAAGCCGGCAGCGATCATGTAGAACGCCGGCGCGAGCTGCAGGTGGGTCTTGTCGATCAGATAGGTGGCAAACAGCGGTGCCGTGCCGCCAAAGAGCGCCAGCGGGATGTTATATCCGATGGAATAGCCGGTCACGCGCACGGACACAGGGAACTGGCCGACCATGGCGGCCATGAGCGGGGCAAAGAAGGCGGTGAGAATAACGGCCATGCCGAGCTGGCCCAAAATGACCATGAGCGGATCCGGATGATGCACCAGCCAGAACATCGGCAGGGCGAAGAGGGCGACACCGCCCGATCCGAACAGCAGAATGGTTCTTCGGTCGATCCTGTCGGCGAGATAGCCGACAATAGGCAACAGCAGCATGAAGACGACCATCACGCTGGTGTTGATCGTCAGGGCCCGGCTTTCGGTGAACTTGACGTAGTCGACCAGGTAGGACGTGAGATAGACGAACGTCAGATAGAAGCCGACACCGTTGAGGATGTTGCAAGCTATCGTCCGCAGCAGGGCGGGCCGGTGGTTACGCAGGACCTCGCCAACCGGAGCACTGACAGGATCGTGCGAGGAGGGCGGTTGATCCTTTTCTTCTGCCTTGGTGCCGCTGCGGATCATGAAACCGGTCAGGCCGACCAGCAGACCGAAGCCGAAGGGAATGCGCCATCCCCAACTTCCCAGATCGTCCGCCGGCAGGAGGCCGGTTGCCAGTGCCGCCACGCCGGAACCGAGCAGAATGCCGAATGTTGCCCCGACCAGGGCCCAGGAAACCGTGAAACACCGACGCTTGGGCGGGGCTATCTCGTAAAGATAGACGGTCGAGCCGGTGTATTCGCCGCCGACGGAAAGCCCCTGCAGTAACCGCAGCAGCGTCAGCAGCACAGGTGCGGCAATGCCAATCTGGTCGTAGGTCGGCAAGAAGGCGATCAGCGTCGTCGGAATGGCCATCAGGGCGACGGACAACAGAAGGGCCCGGCTGCGGCCGGTCTTGTCGGCAATATGGCCGAGCAGCAGACTGCCGATGGGACGCATGAGGAAGCCTGCCGCAAAGACACCGAAGGTGCTGATCAGGCTGACGGTCGGATCGTCACTCGGGAAAAACTGTTGCGCAAGGATGGGGGCAAGATAGCCGTAGACGGCGAAATCGTACCATTCCAGCGTGTTTCCCACCGTTCCCGCAATGATCTTGCGGATCCTGGTGTCGCTTCGTCCCGCCATATTGGCCCCTCTTGCAGGTCGAATTCCCGTTTGTCCGGGTAACCCTAGAGGGGATGTCTTTATCTTCCGTTTCCGTGCCTTCTGAGGAAGGCGGCTGACCGGGAGGTGGAAGCGGACTGGAAACGCGCAGGCGGCGCCTGGCTGCCTGCGCGGGATTTCGTCAGGTGTTGAACTTGAAGAGCAGGACGTCGCCGTCCTTGACGACATATTCCTTGCCTTCGTCGCGAGCCTTGCCCGCTTCCTTGGCTGCGGTTTCGCCGCCGAGGCCGACGTAATCGTCGTAGGCAATGGTCTGCGCGCGGATGAAGCCGCGTTCGAAATCCGTATGGATGACACCGGCTGCGCCCGGGGCCTTGGTGCCTTCGGTGATGGTCCAGGCGCGGGTTTCCTTCGGGCCTGCCGTGAAATAGGTGATCAGGCCCAGCAGGCCGTAGCCCGCGCGGATCAGCCGGTCGAGGCCCGGCTCTTCAAGCCCGATGGTCTCCAGGAACTCTTCCTGTTCTTCCTTGTCGAGCTGGGAGATTTCCGCCTCGATGGCCGCGGAAATCACGACGGCGGCAGCGCCTTCTGCCTTCGCCTTTTCGGCGACCTTGGCGGAGAGGGCATTGCCTTCGCCTGCGGATGCCTCGTCGACGTTGCAGACGTAGAGAACCGGCTTTGCAGTCAGGAGGTTCAGACCCTTCAGGATCTTCTCTTCATCCGGACCGGAGACTTCCAGAACGCGTGCGGGCTTGCCGTCCTGCAGCAGGGCCAGCGCGGCTTCCATGACGGGCAGCACAGCCTTGGCTTCCTTGTCGCCGCCGGAGGCCTTTTTCTTCAGCGGTGCAATGCGGCGCTCAAGGCTTTCCATGTCGGCGACCATGAGTTCGGTCTCGACCGTTTCGGCATCGGCGATCGGATCGACAGTGCCTTCCACATGGGTGATGTCGTCGTCTTCAAAACAGCGCAGCACGTGTGCGATGGCGTCGACTTCGCGAATGTTGGCCAGGAACTGGTTGCCGAGGCCTTCGCCCTTGGAGGCGCCGCGTACGAGGCCGGCGATGTCGACAAAGGTGATGCGCGTCGGAATGACTTCCTTGGATCCTGCAACTTCACGGATCGCGTAGAGGCGCGGATCCGGAACGGCAACTTCGCCCGTATTCGGCTCGATGGTGCAGAACGGATAGTTGGCAGCCTGTGCAGCTGCCGTCTTGGTGAGCGCGTTGAAGAGTGTGGACTTGCCGACATTCGGCAGTCCGACAATGCCGCACTGGAAACCCATGGGAGTTCGCTTTCGGTTGGTCTTGAGACTTTGCAGCGCTAAATGCCCGAGCCGGGTCAAGAGGTCAAGGCTTTGGCGGACTGCGGGCGGGTGTTTGTCAAGAGCATGTCAGGATGAAGCGACAAAAGGAAAGGCGTCCGGCGATGTGATCCGGCTGAAAGCTTCCCTCCGGTTGTTTATCGGTTATAGTCGTGTGGGTGTTTTGGGCGATTGTTTTGGGAATTGGGACGCGATGATTTTCAGTCGCAAGAAACACGGGTTTCTGTGTGCATTTTCCGGCAGCCTGTTTGCCACCCTGGCTGCCGTCACCACTTGTGCCACTGCCTTCTCGGCAAGTCCGGCATCGGCTCAAAGCTTCAATCCGAGTGATCTGACGGGCCTTTTGGGCGATGCGCCGATCGATCCTGCGCTGCTGGAAGGCGTCGGACAGGTAAATGTCACACGGGCCTATATCCCCGACGCGATCGACCTGTCGCCAATGATGCCACCACCCCTGCTGCAGACATACGGCAGCTGTGTTTCCTATGCCATCGGGTATGCCATGCGCGGCTATTACGCTGCGCTTGAAAACAACGTGGAACCCGGCAACCGCACCTTCACGCCAAGTCCGGCGTTTCTCCATTCGCAGATCCGCAACCGGCAGGAGGCGTGTGAAACCGCCGGAAGTCATGCGCTTCTGGCGATGGCCTATTTCAAGGGCAACGGCTCTCCCGACCAGGACGACATTCCGGACGCCGCGATGTGTTCGGAACGGGTGGAAACCGCAACGATGGCCCCCGACAGGTTCCGCATTCGAGACTTCCTGTTCGTGTTCGACAAGGGTCGCCAGCGCCGCAACGCGACGGACCGGGATCTGGATGCGATCAAGCAGCAGCTGGCGGCGGGTAACCCCGTGGCCACCGGGTTCCTGATGGTCGGTGTGGTGCCGTCCTCCCAGACGCCGGACGGGGTGACGCTGCAATATCTGAAATCGGGAGAGATCTACCAGGGATCGCTCGGGCGTCACAGCGGGGCCGCCGGAGGACACCAGATGGTGTTCGTCGGGTACGATGAACGGCGTCAGGCATTCCTCGTCCAGAACTCCTGGGGGCCTTACTGGTCCGGAGACGGGTATGGCTGGATCAGCTACGAGGCAACGAAGGCCGACATGCACAATGCGTCGATCATGCGCACGTCCATCGTGCCGCCGCGTCCGGTGCCAGGACTGACCAGAACCGACCGGGACAATGAGGTGGCCTTTGCGGGGGATAGCTGCAGCAGCCTTTACGTGAGCGAAGATACGCCGGACGGCATGCCGCTGCTCGCCGGTTTCGTGAGCACACAGGAAGCGCTCCGGAAACTGGAAGCGGAGTTTCCGCCCGAGCAGCTTCAGAAAATCGATGTCAGACCCTGGCCCGTGTGTGAAGCCCTGAAGACTCTTGCCCGGCCACTGGCGGAACCTTCGCGACCGCGCATTCGGCTCCTGGGAGGCAGCGCGGATCTACGCTACGGAGATTCGCTGGCCTTCGAGGTGACTGCGCCGGATTTCGCCTCGTTTCTCTATATCGTCTATCTGCAGGCCGACGGCACTGTGGTGAACCTCTTTCCGCGTCGCGGTCCGGTGCGCCAGCAGGTGCAATTCGGCGACCGTTTCGTCTATGGCGATGGCCGGCAGGGGCGTCAGAAGTTCACCGTGCAGCCACCTGCGGGATCGGAAGCCATTATCGTGATTGCAGCTCATAGCCCCGTCATCCAACTGGAAGAGCTGGAAAACGGCGGAGCCGGGCAATTCTCCATGCCTGTGAGCGCTGAAGGCGGCGCCGGTACCGCGGACGACAGATATTTCCTGACGGCATTGCGGGCAGGGATGGCGGACCGGCCGGACGAAATGAGCCTGCCACGTGAGATTTCTGCAGCCGTCCTTCATTTGACGATCCGGGAAGAGTGACACTCAAAGGTTTCGACATGCGCTTTCTTATCGAATTTGCAACCGCCCGCCTGGCATTGGCATCCGTTCTGGCGCTGCTGGTCCCCATGATGCTGCCAGCCGGCGCCTCCGCCCAGTCCGTCACGCCGGATCAGATCATCAACGCGTTGTTGCCAGATGCCGGCGCGCCGAAATCCCGGTCCATGCGAAAGCAGGAACCGCACCCGTTTCGCGGGATCAGCATCGAGGGCCAGTTGCCGCCGGAAGTGGAGCTGCCGCGCATCAATCTGACGGTCAATTTCGAGTTCGATTCCGCCTCACTGACCAACGACGGCATTCTGACGTTGCAGGCGCTCGGACAGGCCTTGCAGGATCCCCGTCTCAGGAACATGCGTTTCCAGATCGCCGGGCACACGGACCTGCGCGGCACGTCGGCCTATAATCTGGACCTGTCCAAACGAAGGGCCTTCATGGTCGCGGAGTTTTTGGCTGCGTTCTATACGATCCCCCGTGAACGGCTTGTGCCGGTGGGGTACGGCGAAAGCCGTCCTGTCGACCCGGGCGATCCGGCCAGCGGCCGCAACAGGCGTGTGGAGATCATCAACGTTCAGCCGCTGTCATGACCGCCAATGGCAGGCAGCCCGGTTGCGCTGGTGTTCGTGGAGGGAACTGCCTCAGTCGCCGCCGCCGAGCAGCTTTTTCAGCATGTCAGCCATGGGCCCTGACTTGGGCAAGTTGACTGACTTGCCTTGCCGGGCCTGGCGGATATGGCTCTGGCCCTTGGGTTTGGCTGGTGCAGGGGTGCCCTGTCCGGGAGCAACGGCCTTGGCGGCTCTGGTCGTGCCGTCCTTTGCCTTGCCGTCCTGGCTCTTGCCCTTGCGCTGTGCCTTTTCCGGCTCCAGGGCCAGGGTCAACTTGTTGGCAAACTGGCTGTCCTTGCCTTCGGCCAGCAACGGAGCCTGATCGGCGACTTCCGTCAGGAGCGGCTCCAGCCAGTCCCGATCGGCCTTTGCGAAATCACCCAGCACGTAGTTGGACACCAGCTTCTTGTCGCCCGGATGACCGATGCCGAGGCGCAGCCGGCGGTAGCTTTCGCCGATATGCGCCGTGATTGATCTCAGGCCATTGTGGCCGCCGTGGCCGCCGCCGATCTTCATGCGGAATTTCGCGGGCGGCAGGTCGAGTTCGTCGTAGATGACGACAATGTCTGCCGGCTCGATCTTGTAGAACCGCATGGCTTCGCCGACAGAGCGGCCGGATTCGTTCATGTAGGTGCTGGGTTTCAGCAGCAGGACCTTTTCCGAGCCGAGGCGGCCTTCGGAAACCTGACCTTGAAAACGGGCTTTCCAGGGCTGGAAGCCGGAGTGGCGGCGATGGATCTCATCAACGGCCATGAAACCGATATTGTGCCGATTGCCTTCGTATTTGGCGCCCGGATTGCCCAGGCCGACGATCAATTTCATGGTGTGCCTTTCAAGGTAGAGCGTGCTGCAATTAGCGCAATGCAGACCGGCTGGCTAATCCTGAAACAAAAAAGCAGCCGATGGCGGCTGCTCTGCAAGTTTTCCCGAAAAGGGAAGGGAGGCGGAGACCGCCTCCCGATTTTTAAAGCAAGGCTGCAGCTTATTCAGCTTCGCCTTCACCTTCTTCTGCTTCAGCTTCGTCGTCGGTCTCTTTCATACCGGCCGGAGCAGCGATCGTGGCGATGGTGAAATCGCGATCGGTGATGGTCGGCTGGCAGCCTTCCGGCAGCTTAACTGCGGAAATGTGCAGGCTGTCGCCCGGCTGTGCCTTGGCCAGGTCGATTTCGAGAGCTTCCGGAATGTTGTCGGCCGGAACGGTCATTTCGACGGTGTGGCGAACAATGTTCAGGACGCCACCCTTCTTGATGCCCGGGCAGGTTTCTTCGTTCAGGAAGTGAACCGGAACTTCAACCGTCAGCGTGGAGCCCTTGGCAACGCGCAGGAAGTCGACGTGCATGACGTCGTCGCGTACCGGGTGCAGCTGGAAATCCTTGGCAATAACCTGATGCTTTTCGCCGTCCACATCGATGATGCCGATGTGTGTAAGGAAACCACCCTTGTGCAGGGTAATGGTGGTTTCTTTCACCGGAATGGTGATCGGCAGTGCCTGTTTCTTGTCGCCGTAGATCACGGCAGGGAGAAGGCCTTCGCGACGCAGTGCCCGTGCGGCCCCCTTGCCCACCCGGTCCCGTGCCGACGCCTTCAGCTCATAGCTGGCAGCCATGGCAAAACTCCTTCGAGTGTATAGGTAACGGACCGGCGAACCACCGTGCCAGAAGACTCATGTTGTCCGGGATCGGTCCAGAAGCGCCTCCTCCAGGGGTGCAGGCGCGAGCGCGGATATACCCAAAGCGCAAGGAAAGTGCAAGTCCGCAGTCGCTCGTTTGTCGCAGGGAACTGCGGAAATTTCAAGCTGGTCACCTGCAAACCGGTCTGTAACACAGATTTGCTGAACCTTCCGGTTGACCGAATGGCTCGTCCGAAAGAGGTTGCGGTCCTCTGTGCGGGTATGTCTCCCGCTGTCCGAAACCGTTTTCCTGACCTTCCCTGTCTGAAAGAATCGACCCCATGGCCATCGATGAAGACCTCAACGACCGCTTGCGCGAGGCGCTTGGAAACAGGGCAGGCATCAGCCAAAAAAGGATGATGGGCGCGATGTGCTTTCTGCTGCATGGCCACATGATCGCGGGTGCCGATCGCACCAGGGAGGGCGAACGACGTTTCATCTTCCGTCTGGGCAAGTCCAGCCATGCTGCCGGGCTGGCACTGCCGGGTGCTGAACCGATCGTTCAGGGCGGGCGCACGTTGAGTGGCATGTTCTTCGTCGGTGAAGACGATTGCACCGACGAAGTTCTGCAAAACTGGCTGGATCTTGCCATCGCCAATGCTTTGACACTGCCGCCCAAAGGTGCCTGACCTATCCGTTGAGCCTTTTCGATGTGTCTTCCTGAAAGGCCGGATCGGCTTTTTTGGCGAAGGAGACACGCCAGGGTTCAGCCAGCTCTTCAAGTTCTGACAGGGCCTTTGCCACCGCCGGATCCAGCCGAGGGTTGAACCGGGCGTGGATGACCTCGCGCAGGTTCCAGTCCGGGCAGGGGCGTTCAACGACGGTCAACTCGTCGCCTGTCTGAAACGACCCTTCCTGCAGCACCCGGAAATACCAGCCGGTTCGGCCTGTCTTCTGGAAATGGGCTGCCTGCGTAGGGTTGTCTGTGTGCATGTTCAGCTTCCAGCAAGGCTGGCGGCCCTGGGAAATCTGCATGCGGACCGTGCCCGCCGACAGGATGTCGCCGATGCACAGGTCTTCCTCGGTAAAGCCTTCTGAAGCGATGTTCTCGCCGAAACCGCCTGGCTGATAGATTTCCGCCTTTTCCGGAAAGGCGTCCCGCCAGTGGGCATAATGCTCCGCCGGATAGATATGCAGTGCCTTTTCCGGTCCGCCATGTACGGAAAGATCCGCCTGACGGTCGGTGGTGATGCCGGTGGAGCTGACCTGGAGGATACCATCTGCGCGGGTCTTGCGGATGGCAGACGGCTCCTTGCCCTCCCAACGGTGTTCTGGCTCTCCGGTGAAGAGGGAGACAATGCGGGCTTTGGCGGTCATGGCTGATGGCTTTCGGCTGGTGTGTGTTCGTGGCAGAGCTGTGCGGCATCGACAGGCGAGAGCGGCACGTTGAGAAGCTTGCAATAGCCCCCCGTTTCCCTTGCCTCGTGATGGCGGCAGGTGCTGCAGAGACCGAACGAGCGGCCACCCCGCTCGTGCAGCATCGTCAGGACAAGTGCTTTCAGGGACGAGGCCAGCGACGCAGCGACGTCCGGCGGCAAGGCGTCGATGACATTCTCCAGAGACGAAGGGTCCTGCAACAGGTCCCGGCCTGCCCGGGTGACGTCATAACGAATGCTGCGCTTGTCTTCGTCCGAACGCGTTTCGGCGATCAGCTCCTTGCGGGAAAGTGCCTTGAGGGTTTGCGAAGCCGTGCCGCGTGTCGTTGCCAGAAAATCGGCCACGTGCGAGGGCGCGCGTGAAAAGCGGTTTGCCCGGGCAAGATAGTTGAGCGCAGCAAACTGTGACGGGTTCAAAGGCCCGTTCCACTCCTCGGCAGCGGCAAGACGCGTCAACCGGTCGATCAGGTCGCGAATGGTCTGTGTGTCGGTTGGAGCAAACATGCTCTCTATGTAGCGAGTCGAAATTAAACTTGCAATAGTTTCGAGTCGCTACTAATAAGGCTGCGTCCTCAATCAAGGAGAAAGCCGATGTACAAATCCATTTCCCAAGCTGTTTTGATCGCAGGTATGTCAACGATCGTCCTGCCGACTGTGGCATCTGCAGGCGGCAGTCACGCGGTTCACCAGACGGGAGCAATCCTGTCGCCGGAAAACCAGGAGATTGACCCGAACTACGACATCCTGGCCGCCCATGTGCACCGCAAGGGGCGTGTCGTAACCTTCCACATGACACTGAAGGGAACGGCCGGTGCGAGCGTGCCGGAGGCAAACGGTGCGCTCGCAGGGGCGCCGGTGCAGTCCTATGTCTGGCCAACGTCACTGAAACCGGAAACGGTCGGGTTTGAAGGGGGGAACGGCATCCTTGCGCTGGTGGCTACCAGCCATCCGGATTTCGACGACACACCGCTTTTTGATGAAGATGGCGACGGCGACCTTCTGAACGACGGTGCGAAATGGCACTCGCACTGGGTGGTGCTGACACCGAACGAGGCCTGCGGTGCCGGCGCACTCTCCGTGCAGGATATTCCCGATGGTACCAACCCGAAGATGCCGGCCACCTGGCCGGGCCTGCCGATCTACATCGACAGCCCTGGATTTTCACCCGTGATGGAGGCAGAGGAAATTACCCTCAACGTGGCCTTTGCCGATGAAAGCACTGTTGAGACCCTGTCGTATGACGGCGTCACGTCGGCCCTGCGGGTGAACCAGAACGTCCACGCCCCACTGCTGTGCGTCGTCGACGTCTTCGACGTTGCCTCCGGTGATCTCAGTCTGCCGGGAAAAATGGCCGGGAACTGAGCCGCATCAGCACCAACCACTCACCGCGTCATTGCCGGGCTTGACCCGGTAATCCATGCCGCGACCGGGCCGGGTCCCTAGGCCGTGACTGGGGCAGGGAAACGGCGTGGATGCCATGGTCGAGCCATGGCATGACGGGGAAGAGGGCTCTGAGGGGCAGGGGGCGAACTTGGAAAAACGGTCAGCCCTCGTGCGGAGCGTAGGAGGCCGGGTCGACCTGGGCCGGACGTCCGGGGAGGGTGAGTTGCGCCTGCCGGGCCGGGGTTGTTGCGATCACCTTGCCGGACTTGACGACCGCAAGGCGCGTTGCCTTCAGGCGAATGGCCTCGATCGTGTCTCGGGCCTGCAGCAGCACGAAGTCCGCCTTGCAGCCTTTGTCCAGGCCGTACCCTTCCAGGTTCATAGCCTTGGCCGGGTGCGCGGTGACGCAGTCGTAGCAGTAGCGGATGGCGTCGCGGCTGGTCATCTGGGCAACGTGAAGCCCCATGGAGGCGACCTCCAGCATGTCGCCGGAGCCCATTGAGTACCAGGGGTCCATCACACAGTCGTGGCCGAAGGCGACATTGATGCCGTAGGACCGCATCTCCGGAACACGGGTCTGGCCGCGGCGCTTTGGATATGTGTCGTGCCGACCCTGCAACGTGATGTTGATCAGCGGGTTCGCAATGGCATGCACTTCCGCTTCGGCGATCAGCGGCAACAGCTTGGAGACGTAGTAATTGTCCATGGAATGCATGGACGTCAGATGCGATCCGGCGACGCGGCCCTGCAGCCCGAGGCGCTGGGTCTGATAGGCGAGCGTCTCGATATGGCGCGACATCGGATCGTCGGTCTCGTCGCAGTGCATGTCGACCATCAGCCCGCGTTCGGCCGCGATTTCGCACAGCCGCGCGACCGATCGGGCGCCGTCGTCCATGGTGCGTTCGAAATGCGGAATGCCGCCGACGATGTCGACGCCCATGTCGAGTGCCGTCAGAAGGTTCTTCTCGGCGGTGGCAGAGCGGTAGAGCCCGTCCTGGGGGAAGGCGACCAGTTGCAGGTCGATGTAGTCCTTCACCTTCTCGCGCACTTCCAGAAGGCCCTTGACGCCGGTCAATCTGTCGTCACACACGTCCACATGGGTGCGGATTGCCAGCAGCCCCTGCGAGACGGCCAGGTCGCAATATCTCAGGGCCCGCTCAACAACGGCATCGACGGTCAGGATCTCCTTCAGTTCTCCCCAAAGCGCGATGCCTTCCAGCAGCGTACCGCTGCGGTTCATGCGCGGCAGGCCGAGCGACAGCGTCGCATCCATGTGGAAGTGGCTGTCGACAAACGGTGGCGACACGAGGTGTCCGCCAGCATCGATCACCTGGCCGGCGTCCGCCGTGATCCCGGCTTCCACAGCCTCGATACGGCCGTTCCGGCAGGCAATGTCGATGCCGTGGCGGCCGTCGGGCAGGTTGGCGTTCTTGACGAGGAGATCGAAACTCATGGGACTGTCTCAGCGTTGACCACGGAAGTAGGGCACAAGAAGGGCCCTTGGATAGTCTGCCCGGCGGGCAACGACAATCAGCGCGGCGATGGAAAGCAGATACGGCATCATCAGGAACACCTGGCCGGGAATGAAACTGCCGACCTCGGTCTGAAGACGCACCTGGAAGGCATCAAAAGCCCCGAAGAGCAGAGCGCCGATCAGGGCCTTGCCGGGGCGCCAGGAGGCGAACACCGTCAGGGCGATGCAGATCCAGCCACGGCCGTTGACCATGCCGAAGAAAAACGCGTCGAAGGCCGACATGGTCAGGAACGCGCCGCCAAGCGCCATGATCGCTGAGCCCGCAACCACCGTCCCGATGCGGATCGCATAGACCGAGAGGCCCTGCGATTCCACCGCAGCCGGATTGTCGCCGACCGCCTGGATAGCCAGGCCGAGCGGGGTTCGGTAGAGCACATAGGCCGTGACCGCGACCAACAGCAGGGCGAGGAAGGTCAGGGGCGTCTGCTGGAACAGGGCTGGCCCGAGGAACGGCAGGTCGCTCAGGCCCGGAATGTCGAGCGGCTTGAAAGCCTCGATCCGGGGCGGTGACGAGACATCCGGCAGGGCCGTCCGGTAGATGAAATAACTGAGCGAAGTGGCAAACAGCGTCACGCCAATGCCCGAGACGTGCTGAGATAGCCCGAGAGGCACGGTCAGAATGGCGTGGATCAGTCCGAAGAAGGCGCCGGCCATCGCCGCGACCAGAACACCGCCCCACAGGCCTGCGCCGAGCCAGACCGCCATCCAGCCGGCCATGGCACCGGCGGTGAAGATGCCTTCGATGCCGAGGTTGAGGACGCCGGCGCGTTCGCAAACAAGCGCTCCGATGACGCCGAAGATCAGCGGGGTCGCGATGCGGAGCGCGGCCGCCCAGAAGTTGGCGGAGATGAGAATGTCGAGGATCTCGGTCATTCTGCCGCCTCCGGGTTTGCCTGGCTGCCGACGAAGCGGATCTTGAAGCGCAGGAACAGACCGGAGACCAGGACGCACAACAGCGCCATGGCGACGATCAGGTCTGCCAGATAGTTGGAGACACCAGTGGCACGGGACATGGAATCAGCCCCCACAAAGATGCTGGCGATGAAGAGAGCTGCCAGAACGACACCGGCCGGGGAAAGCCCGGCAAGCATGGCGACAACGATGCCGGAATAGCCGAAACCGGGTGATAGGTCAGCGGTCAGATAGCCTTTCAGACCGGCAACTTCACCAACGCCGGCGAGCCCTGCCAGCGCGCCGGACAGAAGCCCGACGCGAATGAAGGTTGCGGTGACCGGAATGCCGGCGTGACGTGCGGCAGCGGCGTTCTCGCCAACCGCGCGGATTTCGAAACCCCAGACGGTGCGTTTCAAGAGGAAATAGACGCCGAGCGACGAAACGAGGGCGATTACAAGGCCCCAGTGAATACGCATCCGGTCCATCAGCTTGGGCAAGGCCGATTCATCTAGAATGGGTTCCGATTGCGGCCAGCCCATGCCCATGGGGTCCTTCATCGGGCCTTCCAGCATCATCTGCACGAAGAGCAGGATGATGAAGTTCAGCAGCAAGGTGGTGACGACTTCATCGACGCCAAGCCGTGTTTTCAAAAGGGTCGGACCAAGCATGACCAGCCCGCCGGCGAGCGCACCGGCAACAATCACCATGGGAATGAGAAGGTAGGGCGGCGCGGAAATGACACCGGTGCCGACGGCAACCGCCGCAAGGGCGCCGGCATAAAGCTGGCCTTCGGCGCCGATGTTCCAGAGCTTGGCCCGGAAGGCGACGGCTGCCGCCAGGCCGGTGAGTATCAGCGGTGTCGCCCTTGTCAGCATTTCGGTGAAGGCAAAGAGTGAGCCGAAGGCGCCCTTGGCCATGAGGCTGTAGGCCTCAAACACCGACAAGCCGGCAAAGGCCATGGGGATGGCGGCAAGCACCAGGGCGGCAACGGCGGCGGCAATCGATACACCCAGCATACGGGAAACGGAGGAGGGGCCACGCGGTTCGAAGCGGATCATGCTGCGTCCTCCGTATTATGACCGGCCATCCTGAGGCCGAGAGAGCCGCGGTCCAGCGTCTCGCTCGGTTCTGCCGCGGACAGATGTCCGCGGTGGATCACGGCGATCCTGTCGGAAAGGCGCATGAGTTCGTCGAGATCCTCCGAGATCAGGATGACACCGGCCCCGCGGTCGCGAGCCGCCAGCAGGCGCTTGTGAACATCGGACGTGGCGCCGACGTCCAGCCCGCGCGAGGGTTGGGCGGCCAGCACCACCTTTGGAACAGTTTCGAGGGTTCTGGCCAATACGATCTTCTGGATATTGCCACCCGACAGCAGCCGCGCCGGGCTGTCCTCGCTCTGGCAGCGGATATCGTAAGCCTTGATCAGGTTGCGCGCCCGCTCCCGCATGGCGGAAAACCGCAGCAGACCGAGGCGCTGGTTTTCCGGTTTGCGGATGGCTTCGATGGCAAGGTTTTCCGAAACGCTCATCGCTCCGACAATGCCGTCGTGGTGACGGTCTTCGGGAATGCGGGCAAGGCCGTTGTCGATCATGGTTCGGGCACTCGCGTGGCCGATCACCGTGCCTTCCAGCGTCATGGATCCTTGGGTGAGCGGTTCCAGACCGGAAATGACCCGAGCAAGCGTCGTCTGGCCGTTACCCGAAACTCCGGCAATGCCGAGGATTTCACCGGATTTCAGCGTGAGGTCGACCGCGTGCAAGGCATCGCGGCCATGTCCGGCTGAGGCCTTGTTCAAGACGAAAAGCGGTGCGCCCGGTGTGCCAGGGGACCGCATTGTCTCGACAATGGCATGGCCGACCATCAACTCGGCCAGCTTGCGCCGGTCGCATTCGGCTGTCGGCAGGTCGGCCACCTTGCGGCCACCGCGCAGCACGGCGACCCGGTGCGAAGAGGCAAGGACTTCCGCCAGCTTGTGCGAGATGAAGATGATGCCGAGTCCGTCGTCGGCCAGCTTTTTCAAGGTCGCGAACAGAGTGTCGGATTCCTGGGGCGTCAGCACAGCGGTCGGTTCGTCCAGAACCAGCACGCGGGCATCGCGGTAGAGCGCCTTCAGGATTTCCACCCGCTGTTTTTCGCCGACGGAAAGCTGGGAAATGCGGGCATCGAGGGAAACCGTCAGGCCGGAGCGGGCCATCAGATCTTCCAGTTTGCGGCGGGCAGGCGCCCGGGAAGAGGAAAGCGCGGCAAGCCGTTCCGTGCCCAGAAGGATGTTGTCGAGCGCGCTCAGGTTTTCGGCAAGGGTGAAGTGCTGGTGCACCATGCCGATGCCTGCCTGGAGCGCGGCATGCGGCGAGCCTGGTTCCAGTTCGCTCAAGCCGGAGCCGTCCGGCGAAACCATGACCCGGCCTTCGTCGGCCACGTAGTGCCCGAAAAGGATGTTCATCAAGGTGGTCTTGCCGGCGCCGTTCTCGCCGAGAAGGGCAAGGATCTCGCCCTGTTTCAAATCGAGCGATACGTCGCCATTGGCCGTCAGAGCGCCGAAGCGCTTGGTGATGCCGTCCAACCGCAGCACGACACCAGCGTCCTGTGCCGGACCTGCCATATGATCCCCCCGGGAAAAGAATGAATGCCGCGCTTGAACCCCGCGGCCGGGAATCGCCGGCGGTCATTGTGACCGCCGGACGTGGCAGGCGAAAGCCTACATGGTGGATTTCGGTTCGCTGTCGTTCACATTGACGCGGAACAGGCCGTCGAGGATTTCCTGCTCCTTGGCCTTTGCCGCGGAAACCGCGTCGGCAGGAGCAAGGCTTTCGTCCACAACGAAGCTGCCGCCGCCGTAGGACATGAAGCTGTAGGGGCCAAAATCGGCAGGTTCAAAGGTGTCGCTGGCAACAAGGCCGATCGCCTTGTCGATGGTCGGTTCCATGTGCCACAGCGCGGAGGACAGGATGGTGCCCGGATAGTCGCTTGCCGTGTCGATCACGTTGCCGATCGCCAGAATGCCCTTTTCCTTGGCCGCATCGGAAACGCCGAAGCGCTCTGCGTAGAGAATGTCCGCACCCTTGTCGATCATCGCGAAGGCAGCTTCCTTGGCCTTGGGCGGGTCGTACCAGGAGTTGATGAAGGTCACGAGGAACTTCACGTCCGGGTTCACGGAGGTTGCGCCTTCCATGAAGGCGTTCATCAGGCGGTTCACTTCGGGAATGGCGTAGCCGCCGACCATGCCGATGACATTCGACTTGGTGGTGGCACCGGCGATCATGCCGGAGAGATAGCTGGGCTCATGGATCCAGTTGTCGAAGACGGCAAAGTTCGGCTGAGCCGGTCCGAAGGACGACCCCATCAGGAAAGCCGTGTCCGGATATTCCGCAGCCACCTTGCGGGCGGCGCGCTCGACGGCGAATGCTTCGCCAACCACCAGATCCATGCCCTGTTCGGCGTATTCGCGCATGACGCGCTCATAGTCGGTGTTGGCAACGTTTTCGGAGAAGGTGTAGGTGATTTCGCCGCGTTCCTGGGCGGCTTTCAGCGCCTTGTCGATGCGGCTGACCCACTGCTGTTCGACCGGAACGGTGTAGATCGCTGCGACCTTGACCGGGTCGGCAGCATTGGCGGAAGGAACGGATAGTCCTGCCGATACTGTGACAGCCAGTGCGGCCGTCAACATGACCCTGCGGGCCCTGGAAAATGGTTTGGAAGTGAGCATCTGAAATCCCCTGGAAAAGACCTTGTGCAGGCTTAGATGACCACAAAATATGCGTGCTCACAAGCTGGGCAGGAGCTTCGGCGGCAAATTTTTTGAACAATTGGGAAAATTTGTGAAGCTTGGCGCGGACTGGTTGTGAGGGGTGGAAACTACCCGTCCGATGTTGGCGTGAATGTGGCCTGAAGGGGCGAATACGGGGGCCCGGTTGCAAACCCTGTGGGGGCCGGCTTCCGGCTCCGATTCCCTCCCGCCGGGTCGGGCCTGGGCCCAATTTTACGGCAGCGGGCAATACGGCAATCTTGGAAAAGGCAACTTTCGCAAAAAGATATGGCCTGAACGCAAAAACGCCCGGCACGGGCCGGGCGTCTTGAGCAGTCGACGTTTCGGCGATCAGCTGAAGAGGCTGGACACCGACTTTTCCAGTGCCGTGCGGTTGATTGCTTCGCCGATCAGCGGGGCAATCGAGATTGCACGGATGTTGGCTGCAGCCGTGATGGCGGCAGTCGGTTCGATGGAGTTGGTGATAACCAGCTCCTTCAGCTTGGAAGAGGTCACGCGGGCAACGGCACCACCGGACAGAACGCCGTGAGTGATATAGGCCGTTACCGACTGTGCGCCCTTGGACAACAGGGCTTCGGCAGCGTTGCAGAGCGTGCCGCCACTGTCGACGATGTCGTCGACCAGGATGCAGTCATAGCCCTTGACGTCACCGATGATGTTCATGACTTCCGATTCCCCAGGCTTGTCGCGACGCTTGTCGACGATGGAGAGCGGAGCTTCGATGCGCTTGGCAAGTGCGCGGGCGCGCACCACGCCGCCGACATCCGGAGACACGACCATGACATTGTCGGTCGCGTAGCGTTCCTTGATGTCGCGTGTCATGACGGGAGCTGCGAACAGGTTGTCTGTCGGGATATCGAAAAAACCCTGGATCTGACCGGCGTGGAGATCCAGGGTTAGAATGCGGTCGGCACCGGCTTCGGTAATGAGATTGGCCACCAGCTTTGCCGAGATCGGAGTTCGGCCGGAGGCGCGGCGATCCTGCCGGGCGTAGCCGAAATACGGAATGACCGCGGTGATGCGGCGGGCAGAGGACCGGCGGAGCGCATCGATGATGATGAGCAGCTCCATAAGGTGGTCGTTTGCCGGGTAGCTGGTCGGCTGGACGACGAATACATCTTCGCCGCGTACGTTTTCCTGGATTTCTACGAAGATTTCCTGGTCGGCAAACCGCCGGACCTGGCATTTGGCGAGAGGGGCATCCAGGTATTTGGATATTTCCTCAGCCAGGGCTCGGTTGGAATTGCCCGCGACGATCTTCATGAGCCGCAAGTCCTTCTGGTGCGACGGCGGTTTTGCAGACAGGTTGTGCCTTGCAAACACGCGGAAAGGCCTAGGTCTTAAGTCATGTGCCGGGTGCCGGGAGCCTCGCTCGGAAACCCTCGGCAGGCGGCGGCGTTGTAACAACCAAGCAACCGGACCACAACAGGCGTTCGTGCCTGACGCCCGCTTTTTTTTATTTTTTGTGACGCCACGCCGGAATTACCCGGCAAAGCAATTCATTATCGGTTGAGCCAGGCCTTGATTTCCACCATCGAGCGATTGGCAATGCGCGACAGCGTGCCGGAGCTGACAGCCTGCCATGGGTCGCCTGAGGCTCCGCCGGTATCTTCCGTTCCGGAGATTCGCTTCACGCGGCGACCAGAGCTGTCGACGATGTCGAAAACGTAGAAGACCGTGCCGTTGGAAGGCTGCCCGGTGGCCGACAGATAGCCATTGACCCGGTAGGTGGCGGCCGCGCCGATGCGGCGCACCAGCGTGATGCCCTGTTTGCGGGCTTCGGAGCCGATCATTTCGGACAGCTCGTCGGCAATGTTGCCCGGTGCACCGGTAAACGGTTCGAACGCGAAGGTGATGCCTTCTTCCGGGTCGACCTGTCCGGCGATCGTCGGCGCGGTGACAGTGGTCGAGATCGGAGTAGGGGGCTGTGGAGCAGCCTGACAGGCTGCAAGCCCTGCTCCAAGCAGTAGAACCGCCAACAGGCGCCGGGAAGAAATGGATTGTTGGGTGGTCTTGTCTGTCATGGAGACGCTTGGCTCTCGCGGTCGATATCGTCGTGGCAGCGGCCCTGCCGGAAACGCGAAACGCGAACCGGGCCGCAAGGTTGAAACTGGTTTAGCCTGACTTGACCGGCAGGTCGAGAGGCAGCTTGGACAAGCACTCTGGCGTTCCGGTCGTGGTCAGATAGGTCTGGCCGAGCGTCATGGCGGTTCCGGAGTTGGAATCCATCAGGATCATATGCATGAAGATCACCATGTCGGGCTTTACCTCGGCCGGATTGGCCCGGTACGCCATGGGCATGTCCATCCAGCTTGGTGTGAACCTGGCACCCAGGGAATAACCGCAGGCGTTCAGCCGGTGCGGCATCAGGCCATGAGCGTCTACCCGTTCCGCATGAGCGTCGAAAACATCGCCGAAGGTCTTGCCGGGGACGAGCTGTGTTTCAACGGCGGCCAGTGCTTCACGTGCGGCGGTGTACATCTCCAGATGCCGGTCCGTCGGCGTACCGATCACCACCGTGCGCATCAGTGCGGCATGGTAGTGGCGGTAGGCGCCTGCCCATTCCAGTGTCAGCTGGTCCTGTTCGGACAGGTTCCGGCGACCTGCCTTGTAACGGCACAGGAGAGCATCGCGGTCGGAGCCGATGATGAACTCGTTGCCGGGGTAATCGCCGCCACCTTCAAAAATGGCTCCCTGCATCGCAGCCAGGATGCGGCCCTCGTCGGCTCCGGGGTGGATTTCATCCATTGCCGCATAAAAGGCCTTGTCCGCCAGCTCCGCGGCCTTGCGCACATAAACGATTTCCTCGGCGCTTTTCACCGCACGAAGTTCGGGGATCAGGGGCGAGGCATCGCTGACATCGGCGAAACTGGTAAGTTCCTCGTTCAGCTTCAGCGCTATTTTGCCGGTCATGCCCTGTGTGTCGTATTCAACGCCCAGCTTGCAGCCGAGAAGGTCCATGTCGAACAGCAGTTCCTTCAGCTGCAGCACCGGGCTGGCGGAGCCGCGGTCGATCCAGATGCGGATGTCCTCGATGTTCGAGGTGTGCTTGGCCTGGCGTTCGTCGGCAGATCGGGTGAGGAGCACCCGGCGTCCTTCCTTCGTCACCACGAGGCACTGGAAGAAGCAGAAACCGAAGGTGTCGTAGCCGGTCAGCCAGTACATGCTCTCCTGGGCGAAGAGCAGCATGGCATCCAGCTTCTGCGCCTCCATGGCGGCTTTCAGCTTGTCAAAGCGGCTTTCAAACTCGGCATCGGAAAAATGAAGTGCCATGGGTGGTCCTCACAAAAGTGCAATCGCGCTGATCTGGCGGCCGTAATCCGGTTCCTTGCGATGGGTCGTCCGGCGGTAGGAGAAGAAGCGGTCTTCATCGGCATAGGTGCACAGTGCCAGGTCGGCAATGGCCCCCAGTCCAAGAGCCTGAAGCTTGTCCGTAATGAAGGCGGGCAGGTCGAACATGAAGTGCTCTGCCCGTTCCGAAGGCTTGAAGTAGCGGGTGTTGTCCGGGTGCTCCTGAAGGAAACGTTCCTTGAATTCGGGGCCGACCTCATAGGCGCCCTGCGAAATCGTCGGACCCAGCACCGCCGTGATGTTGGTTCTGGTCGCGCCGAGAGCTTCCATGGCGGCAACTGTATTCTGCAAGATGCCGGTAACGGCGCCTTTCCAGCCTGAATGGGCAGCGCCGATGACACCCGCCTTGGTATCTGCAAACAGAAGCGGGCCGCAATCGGCCGTCGCGATGCCGATGGCAAGGCCCGGTGTGGCCGTGACCAGGGCATCGGCCTTGCGGTCCGCATCCTGTGCGAACGGTGCGCTGACAGTGATCACGTCGGCGGAGTGGATCTGATAGGGGGACACCAGGCGATCGGCACCAATGCCGAGCTGGCCGGCAACCCGGTCGCGGTTTTCAAGAACGCTGCTGCGCTCATCGTCCGAACCGAGACCGATATTGAGGCTGGTGTAGATGCCGCCGGAAACGCCGCCTTGGCGGGTGAAGAAGCCGTGCCGGATACCATCCAGCTTCAAAACGTCTGCTTCAATTTTCATTCAGGGCTCCTGAGGGGAGGGGATTCGCCACGCCAGCGACTGATCCTTGGGGTGTTCAGGACGCGCTGTCAAACGGGGGAAACGAATTTCCGGAATTCGTCACAGCGAGCACCTTGAAAAGATCCCCCATCTGGTCAGGCGCAGCCAGCCGTTCGACGGCATCGCGGATCGCCTCCTGTTCGCTGTGGGTTTTACCTGCACCAAGGGCACCTGCCCGTTCCAGAAGACCGGTACGAAGCAGGAATTCGCCCTGGGTCAGCGGCGCAAGAGCGCGGGCGCCTGCCCGGACAGCCGCCGCCGCCAATGCCTCGAAATTCACATGGGCGGTCAGATCCGCTTCTCCCGGATGAGCCAGGACGTCGTCATAGGCGTGCCTGTAAAGTGCTTGCAGCGTGTCGCCGGCAGCAGTCTTCAGATACCCGTAGTCAATGACGAGTGCTGCACCGCCTTTGTCTGCAATCCGCCGGCCGATTTCTTCGGCGATCGCATTGGCGGCGGGTTGGGTTTCGAAGATTGTGCCGTCCGGTGCAGTAAATAGACCAGCGGGCACAGCGTCATCGGGCAGGCGGGCGGTGCCGACACCGAAGATCAGCTCTCCGTGCTGCGAAAGCCCGATCTGGCGTTCCTGCCAGCCGTGTTCGGTCTTGACGAACTGATGGATCGGCAGGGCGTCGAAAAACTCGTTGGCAACCAGGATCAGCGGACCGTCCGGAACGTCCTGGAACCGGTCGCGAAACTGCGGTTTCAACGGACCGCGCGCCAGCGTCGCTGACTGCATGTCCCTCAGTCGCTGGCTGGTCTCAACCAGGTTCAGGCGAGCCGCCTTCACAAAGGCTGGACGCAGGGCTGCCATCCGCAAGAGGTCGGACATCAGTGTGCCGCGACCGGGCCCAAGTTCGACCAGCTGAAATTCCGCCGGCTCTCCAAGCGCCTGCCAGGCGGACAGGCAGGCTGCCCCGACGAGTTCGCCGAACATCTGGCTGACTTCGGGTGCTGTGACGAAATCGCCCGCGGTGCCGAACGGTTCGCGCGTCATGTAGTAGCCGGCGTCCGGGTCCCCGAGGCAAACGGACATGTATTGCGCGACCGAAAGCGGGCCCTCGGTTTCGATCCGTGCCTTGATCCTGTCTTTCAGTGCCGTCACGCCGCGGTTGCTCCGGTCCGGCGCCGGGCGGCCCAGATCATGGTTGCGAGGCCCGCCAGGATCATCGGAACGGACAGCAGTATGCCCATGGTGAGAAAGCCGCTCAGATAGCCGATATGGGCATCCGGAACCCTGTAGAGTTCTGCTATCGACCGGGCGATGCCGTAGCCGAAGGCAAAGGCACCGGCAAGAAAGCCGGGCTTTTGCAAAAGCTTGAAGCGCCGGCTGAGCACCATCAGAACCAGAAACAGCAAGATCCCTTCGAGCGCGGCTTCATAGAGCTGGCTTGGATGACGGGGATCCGGTCCGCCGTTCGGAAAAACCACGGCCCAGGGTACATCCGTCGGCCGGCCCCAGAGCTCGGAATTGATGAAATTGGCGATACGGCCGAAGAACAGGCCGATGGGAGCCGCGCAGCCGGCAAGGTCGAACAGGGTCCAGATCAACAGGCCGCGTTTCCAGGCAAACAGGATCATCGCGATGACGGTGCCGGCAAAGCCGCCGTGGAAGGACATGCCACCGGTCCAGATCTCGAGCGCTTCGGCCGGGTGGGCGATATAATAGCCTGGATTGTAGAACAGCACGTAGCCGAGGCGGCCACCGATGATGATACCGAGCGTTCCCCACAGCACGAAGTCGTCGATCTCGAGCTGTGTGGGACGGGCAATGCCACCCCACAGCCGGTCGTTGGCCACCAGCAGACGCATGTAGCGCCAGGCCAGCAGAATGCCGACGATGTAGGCAAGCGCGTACCAGCGCAGGGCAAAGGGCCCGAATTCGACGAGTACAGGATCGATTGCGGGAAAGGGCATAACCAGAACAGGCGGCACGGCAGAACCTTCCGATGGTGCGCGGGCGGGTTTCGGGCTGAACGCTTGCGCGATCTTGTCCGCCTCGTCAAGCCGACACGGGTTTGTCAGGCCGGTGGGGCGCTACCCGCAAGAGGGCTCGGGAGATTGCTCCTGTTGATAGTGAATTCGGCTGCGGCGGAATTGGTCCTTGAAGTTCCCGCCATTCCCTCATACCTCTCTCCCATCGCATGTTTTTCCGATCAAGGAGGGTCCGATGACCCAAGGCCCGAACCGTCTTCTCGATGATTTTGCCAAGCTGATGACCGACGCCGCCGGTGTTGCCCAGGGTGCCCGCCGCGAGGTGGAGACTGCCTTCCGTGCGCAGGCCGAGCGTTTCCTGTCCGACATGGACGTGGTTTCGCGCGAAGAGCACGAAGCGGTCAAAGAGATGGCAGTGCGCGCTCTGGACCGGATCGACGAGCTCGAATCGCGGATCGCCAAACTCGAAAATCCGGAATCCGGCGCTGCTGGAGACGCTTAACCCGATTTGTTGACGTCGATGTGAGCGTTTTCTGTTAATAGTTGATGACAGAATTACGACGCGTGAACATGGCGGGTTTGCGTTGATTTTGGGCAGTGTGATGAAAAATACCGCTGAGTCGTCCACAAGTTTCGGCTTTTTTCGCTCAATTGGTATGTATCGCTTAAGTCAATCCTGCTCCTATACTGAAAGATAACAGGGATTCGTCGGAGCAAGACGGAACCGGTTCCCTTCTAAAAGGGCCGTAACAGGACGCGTTTTGCTCCTCCGGCATGGGACTTTTCCCGGCGGCCCGCCCGGTTATCGTGATCGGGTTCTAGGCCCCCGGCTCAGAAGGGGAGTAGGCACATGAGCCTCATCGAGCTTGAACTCGAGCGACCTGGTAATCCCGTTGACACCATCGAGACGTTCGCCGCCTTGAACGACTGGACGTTCGAAAGGTCGGACGAAGACGAGATCACCATATCCCTGGAGGGGAGCTGGTGTGATTACCACGTCTCCTTCTCGTGGATGGAGGAAGTCGAAGCCCTTCATCTTGCCTGCGCTTTTGACCTCAAGGTCACCGAATTGCGCAAGACGGAAGTTGTCCGTCTGCTCGCACTGGTCAATGAACAGCTCTGGATGGGCCACTTCGATCTCTGGAACAAGGAGAACGTGGTGATGTTCCGGCAGTCGCTGCTTCTTGCGGGCGGTGCGGAGGCCTCCTCGGCACAGATCGAGGGAATGCTGACAAATGCCCTTGAAAACTGCGAACGTTTCTATCAAGCCTTTCAATTCGTCGTCTGGGCCGGTCATTCGGCAGCCGAGGCGTTGAATACGGCCTTGTTTGAAACCGCAGGAGAAGCATGAGCTTTTCAAAGGAACGGCCTTTCCTTCTTGTCGGAGCCGGCAAGATGGGCGGGGCAATGTTATCAGGCTGGATGGCGGAAGGGATCGATCCCGCCGCCATCGTGGTCAGCGACCCGCGTCTTTCCGAAGAGATGGACGCCCTCCTCAAGAAACACGGCATCCGCCATGTGACTTCGGTCCCGGATGACCTTACGGCTGGCATCGTGCTGGTGGCGATCAAGCCACAGCTCATGGACCAGGTCCTGCCCGGGCTGAAGTCTGCCGTTGCTGCAGACACGCTCGTGCTGTCGATTGCGGCTGGTACTCCGGTTGCCAGATTCGAGGAATACTTCGGCAAGGTGCCGATCTGCCGCTGCATGCCGAACACACCGGCCATGGTCAAACGCGGCATCACGGCGGTGTATCCGACTGAGGCAGTTTCCGCTTCTTCCCGCGAAGATGTCACCAAGCTTCTGTCGGCGGTCGGAAAGGTGGTCTGGCTCGACAGCGAAGACCAGATCGATCTGGTGACCGGTGTCAGTGGTTCGGGCCCAGCCTATGTTTTCTTCCTTGCAGAAGCCTTGAGCGAAGCGGGCAAGCAGGCCGGGCTTCCCGAAGAGATAGCTCATGAGCTGGCCGTTGCCACGGTGTGCGGGGCAGGGGAGCTGATGCACCAGTCCGGTGAACATCCCTCCATCCTGCGCCAGAACGTTACCAGCCCGAACGGCACGACGGCTGCTGCGCTTGACGTGCTGATGCACGCCGAAGGATTGCAGCCGGTTATGAGCGAGGCGGTTGCCGCCGCCGTCAAACGCGCGCGGGAGCTGGCCGGCTGAGGTCATCCCGGCAACACGGGTTTAATCAGACAAAAGGCCGCCGGAACTCCGGCGGCCTTTTGGTTACCTGGCCCGAAAGCCGAAGGGCCTTTGAGCAGCATGGCGCGGTTACTGCGCGTTGATGGTCGAAACGGCAAGATTGGTCAGCTTGCTGTTTGCCGCCTTTTCCTGGTCGAGAATGCCGGTCAGCAAGTCGTGGGCCTCCTCGTGGCCGAGGACCTTGGCCCATTCGCGCAGTGTCCCGTAGCGGGCGATCTCATAATGCTCGACCGCCTGGCAGGCGGCCAGCAATGCTGCGTTCTTGGCCGCGCCGCTCGCCTCGCTGATGATGCCGTCGGTTTCCTTGATAAGGCCTTCAATGGCATCGCACTTCTCGCCTTCCGGCTTCTTTCCGAGCGACTTGAAGACCTGTTCCAGAACCTTGACCTGGGATTTCGTTTCTTCCAGATGCTCACCGATCGCATCCTTCAGTTTCTTGCCGTTTGCAGCTTCCTGCAGTTTCGGCATGGTCTTGGTCATGGTTTTTTCGGCGTAGTAGATGTCCTGAAGCGTATGCTCGAAAGCATCGGCAAGCGTTTTCATGGGGCGTCCTTTCACAAGATGCGCTTGGCCCGGGGCGGGGCTCGGCAAAGGTCTGTCAAAGCCACCCGGAGACGATCGGCGCGACGCTCCGTCTCAACGGGGCTTCGCGTGGGGGAACCGATCGCTCGGGCGGAACAGGCCATGAGAAAGGTGACCGGGAGTCCTTCCGGACACTCCGTACACGGTCTCAGGCCCGTCAGTTCAGGAAACGCCGTGCCAGTCGGTTTGGTTCCTATTCGGTGCCTGCATTTGCCTGAGACCCGCGTTCCTGGAGGGGCGCTCCGATAGCCTGCGGCAGCGGGCCGCCCTTTTCTGAAAGCATCTGCGATCCTATGTTGAGGGCAGAAAACACACAGGAGGGCCAGCAATGGCGACCGCGAAGACCAAGCAGAAGATCCTGAAGACCTTTCTCGATCTGTTGTCGGAACATCCTTATGAAGACGTCTCGCTGCCATTGATCGCCGAGACGTCCAAGGTCAAGCTTTCCGAGATGCGCAGCGCCTATGCCTCCAAGCTGAAGCTGGTTGCCGCCTTCCTGGAACAGATCGACACCGCTGTTCTGGACGAACGCGACGAGGATATGGGCGACCAACCCGCGCGCGATCGCCTGTTCGACATCCTGATGAGCCGCATCGACGCCATGGCCGAACACAAGGAAACCGTGCGTGCGCTCCACAAGGCGGCGCGAAAGGATCCCGCCCTTGCGCTTGACTTCAACGCCCTTGAAGTGCGCTCGCAGAAATGGATGCTGATCGCTGCCGGGATCGATGTTTCCGGGGTCAAGGCAACCGTCGTTGCCCAGGGTCTCTCCGTTGCCTTTGCCCGTGTCATCGGCGTTTGGCTGGACGAGGAAGACGAAGGCATGCCGCGCACCATGGCGCGCCTCGACAAGGAACTGGACAAGGGCACGTCCTTCATGAAGCGGCTGAACAAGCTGGACGGCGTCGCAAAAGGCATCCGGTCGTTCTTCCGCAAGGCATCTGAACGCTCTGGCCGCCGCGGTGACAGGGCGGAAAGTGACCGGGAAGACACAGACCTCGGCGGAGAGGCCCCGGCAGGCGCCTGAGCGCTGCCCGGGCCTTGCGAACCGTCATCTGTCCGTCCATGGTCGCTCGCGAAACAAAAGGAATGTTTTCGTGAGCGATCAGATCAGTTTTGACGATTTCCTGAAAGTGGATGTGCGTGTCGGCCGCGTTATCAAGGCGGAGGAATTTCCCGAAGCACGCAAGCCTGCCTACAAGATGCAGATCGATTTCGGTCCGGAAATCGGCATCAAGAAAACCTCTGCGCAGATCACCAAACACTACACGCCGGAAACCCTGGTCGGAAAGCTGGTGATGGCGGTGGTCAACTTCCCGCCGCGCCAGATTGGCCCCGTCATGTCCGAAGTGCTGACGCTCGGCGTTCCGGATGCCGATGGCGAAGTGGTGCTTTTGTCGCCGACCAAGGACGTTCCGATCGGCGGTCGGCTTTACTGATCCTGCGCACCTGACCCCGTCTCCAGGGGCAAGCTCGTTTCAGGGTTGCAGATTTCGCGCAAGCCGGTTCTGGCGTTCGATCACCCTCGGCAGGTCGATCGTGGTGATCTGACCGTCGTTGACGACCTGACGGCCCTCCACGAACAGGTGTTTGACGCGTGTCGGACCGGCGAGCAGCAGGGCCGCCGGATCCCAGCTGCCCGCGCTTTCTATGCCGGAAACATCCCACAGTGCGATATCTGCACGTTTGCCGAGGGCGAGCCGGCCGCAGTCCGGTCGGTTGAGCACATCGGCTCCGCCACGCGTCGCGATTTCCAGGGCTTCGCGGGCAGACATGGCATCCGCACCGTTGGCCACCCGTTGCAGCAGCATCGACTGGCGCGCTTCCAGGACCAGGTTGCCGGCATCGTTGCTGGCCGAACCGTCAACACCAAGGCCAACCTTCACCCGGGCGTCGCGCATTGCGCGAACAGGGGCAATGCCGCTGCCAAGCCGGCAGTTGGAGCAGGGGCAATGGGCAACGCCTGTGCCGCTGCCGGCGAACAGCCGGATTTCCCGATCATCCAGCTTGACGCAATGGGCGTGCCAGACATCCGGCCCGGTCCAGCCGAGATCCTCGGCGTATTGACCCGGTCGGCAGCCGAATTTTTCCTGCGAGTAGGAAATGTCTTCATCGTTTTCCGCAAGATGGGTATGAAGCATAACCTTCTTGTCGCGAGCCAACAGAGCCGCATCGCGCATCAGGTCCCGGCTGACCGAGAAGGGTGAGCAAGGGGCAAGGCCGACACGAACCATCGCGCCTTCTGACGGGTCGTGAAAGGCGTCTACGACGCGAATGGAATCTTCCAGAATGCTGGCTTCGCGTTCAACAAGACTGTCGGGCGGAAGGCCGCCGTCGCTTTCGCCGATACTCATGGCGCCGCGGGTCGGGTGAAAGCGAAGGCCGATCTCTCTTGCGGCGGCGATGGTGTCATCAAGCCGCGACCCGTTGGGATAGAGGTAGAGATGATCGGAGCTGAGCGTACATCCGGAAAGTGCCAGTTCGGCAAGTCCGGTCTGCGCGGAAACGAACATTTCCTCCGGGCCGAAGCGGGACCAGATCGGGTAAAGGGTCTGCAGCCAGCCGAAAAGCAGGGCGTCCTGGCCACCGGGAACAGCTCTGGTCAAGCTCTGGTAAAGATGATGGTGCGTGTTCACAAGGCCGGGTGTCACGACGCAGCCACGAGCGGACAGCGTTTCGCCGGAGGTCTCCAGATCTTTGCCGATTTCCGCAATCACGCCATCACGCAAACGAATGTCGACGGCCGACAGTTCCCGGCGGTCGTCATCCATCGTGAGGACGGTCTCGGCATTTTTCAGCAGAATTTCAGGCATGGTGCATTCCTCAAGTCCCCGTCTCATCGGAATGCGCTCGGCTGGTGGAAAACGGGGGCAAGAACCAGCAGGCCATTTGGTAGAAAATTGATGTTTGCCCAGTCAACCGGAAATTGGGTGGCGATTGTGTCTGATCGCCTTGAAAGACTTTCAAATGAAACAAATTGCTGGCTGAAAAGGCAAGTCTCTCGGCCAGATTGGCAGCGAATTCCTGCCTGGAGAGTAAAGTTTTCCTAAGCCGGGATACGCAGCCGTGCCCGCAAGCCGCCCATTGGACTGTCTTCTAGATAGAGGTCGCCGCCATGGGCACGGGCAATATCACGGGCGATGGCAAGGCCGAGGCCGCTGCCGGTTTCATCCATGTTGCGGGCAAGATCCAGCCGGTGGAAGGCCCTGAAGGCAATCTCGCGCTGGTCTTCGGGAATGCCCGGGCCGTCGTCGTCGACGGTGATGGTGATCCAGCCTCTGTCGACTCGGCCGAGTACTTCCACCCGGTTGCCGTATTTGAAGCCGTTGGTCACCAGGTTGGAGAGGCAGCGCTTCATCGACAGGCGCCGGATCTCGACTTCCGGGTCGCCTTCGAACCGGGTCCTTACATCGTGGCCCGAGATCTCCGCTTCTTCTTCCAGTTCCTCCAGAAGCAGCGAAAGGTCGGTCTTCTGGATGTCCTCATCGCCATCGCCGCTGGCAAAGGCCAGATAATCCTCGAGCATGTGGCTCATCTCGTCGACATCCTTGCGCATCGCCTCGCTTTCCGGCGAGCCGCCGAGGAACGCGAGCTGCAGCCTGAGACGCGTCAGAATGGTCCTGAGATCGTGGCTGACGCCTGCAAGCATGGTGGTGCGCTGCTCGATCTGCCGTTCGATGCGCCGTCGCATGTCGATGAAGGCAAGGCTTGCCTGGCGAACTTCGCGTGCGCCGCTGGCCCGAAAGTTTTCCACCGGCCGGCCCCTGCCAAAGGCCTCCGCCGCATTGGCAAGGCGCACGATCGGGCGGATCTGATTGCGCAGGAACAACAGGGCGATGATCACCAGAACCAGCGACGTGGAGAACATCCAGACCAGGAAGATGTGCGAATTGGAGGCGTAGGTCTGGCTGCGCCTTGTGAAGACGCGCAGGATGGAATCCTTCAACTGGATGCGAATTTCGACGAAGCGGGACCTGCCAACCGTATCGATCCAGAACGGCTTGCCAATGCGCTGCCCGATCGCCTGGCTCAGTTCCTGGTCGATGACGTCGAAGAAAGGTTTGGGCGTCGGAGGGGGCAAGGGCTCAAGCGGTGTCACCGTCATGGACATGCCGAGCGCCCGCGAGGCGAGTTCCTCGATGTTGGCGTAGTCCGGATCCTGCGGATAGTTCTCCAGAACATAGACCACGGCCGCAATCTCGCGCACCACGGCTTCGGACATCCTGCGCGAAACAAGCTGGTAGTGCCTCTCCATGAACACGAAGACGAGCACCGACTGCAGGATCACGATGGGGGCGACAATAATCAGGAAGGTCCGGGTGAACAGGCCCTTCGGCATGACCCGGTACATGAGCCTGGCGACCTGACGATAGACCGCCATCAGCGGTTTCAGGGGAACCGTCAGGGGAACGCGCCGGAAGAAGCTGTCGAGTCTCGCCATTTGTTTCCGGCTCAGTCGCACGCGAGCCTGTATCCGATGCCGCGCACCGTCTGCAGGTAGATCGGGTTTCCCGGATCCGTTTCGATCTTGCGGCGCAGCCGGTTGATCTGGACGTCGACCGTTCGTTCGCCCAGGCCGCTATCATCACCGACGATCTTGTGGCGAGGAACGGTCGCGCCCGGTTGCTCGGCAAATATCGACAGGATCTGCTTTTCCCTGTCCGTCAGGCGCACCATGGCCTCGCCATTCTTCAGTTCACCCCGGGAAGAATTGAACGAAAACGGGCCGAAGCGGATCTCTTCGCTGACAATGACCGGCTGCTGGTTGCCACGGCGCAGGATCGCGGCAATGCGCAGCATCAGTTCCCGCGGTTCGAACGGCTTGGAAAGGTAATCATCGACACCGGCTTCCAGTCCGGCGATCCGGTCCGGAGCCTCGGAGCGCGCGGTGAGCATCAGGATCGGGACGGAAGAGTCCTGGCGCAGGGAGACGGCAAGTTCCAGACCGGTCTCACCCGGCATCATGACATCGAGGATGATCAGGTCGAACTCAAGCCCGGACAGGCACGTGCGGGCTTCGGCCGCATGGGCGGCGGCGGTCACACGATAGCCGTTCTCCTTGAGCAACCTGGACAGAAGGTCCCTGATGCGCTTGTCGTCGTCGACCAGGAGAATGTGGTTGGCGTTGTCGTCAGGCACCTGGGCATTCATGTCGGCTTTGTCGTCCTTTTGTGACCTCTGCCGGTCAATCCTTCAGATCGTAGAGACTGCGTATCAGTTGGAGGATCTGAGGCCGCGCTTCGGGGTCGATCATTCGGAGCAGAAACCTGCGGATAATTTCGTCGCTGCCATCTGGCAATCCAATTAGGGCGCGTTCAAGGCGCTTTTGCTGCAGGCTGGTAAGGTCCACAGCAAGGGCGTGTCCGCGTTCGGTGGTATAGAGCAGTCTCTGCCGCCTGTCGTGATGGCCTTCGCGCTGCTCGATGATGCCGGCGTCCACCAGTTGCTTGAGCACCCGGCCAAGGCTCTGCTTCGTGATCCGGAGGATGCCGAGCAGGTCAGTGACCATGATCCCCGGATTGCGATCCACAAAATGCAGAACACGGTGGTGTGCGCGGCCGAACTCGTACTTGGCCAGTACGTCATCCGGGTCACCGGTGAAGTCGCGATATGCGAAAAAAAGAAGCTCGATAAGGTCGTAGGACAGCGCGTTGGCGCCATCCGTATCGTCCCCTTCGGGCTGCCTGGGCCGAACCTCGTCCGTTTCCCGTCTCAGGGGCGGTTGGTCCGGTTTGAAATTTACGTCAGTCATATTGACTTAATTCTGGTCGATTGTTACTTCTATCCGGTCGCGAACGAAATGATCGGTCTTTTTGATGCATTTTCACGCATCAGATGATAAACGAATCCTATCATCGTCGCCGCGGCCATCAGGATACCGATAGTTGGCGTGCTGTGCAAAAAATACAGCGGTAAAAAAGGCGCAAGTCTTTGGCGTCATTTGCCTCTGTTAAAGAGAAAACAAAACAACGCTCATAGAGCGAGCGGGAGATGAAAAATGGCTGGAACGCCTTTTGATCAGCTCAGTGGTGATATCTGGTACGACGGCACTTTCGTGCCTTGGTCGGAAGCCAAACTGCATGTTCTCAGCCACGGACTGCACTACGGCAGCAGCGTGTTCGAAGGTGAGCGTGCTTATGGCGGCCGGATCTTCAAGTCCGAAGAGCATACGGAGCGCCTGCTTGCATCGGCGCGCATGCTCGGTTTCGAGATCCCGTACACTGCTGAACAGATCAACGCTGCCAAGGAAGAAACCCTGGCGCGCATGAACCTGACCGATGCCTATATCCGCCCCGTCGCCTGGCGCGGCAGCGAGATGATGGGTATTTCGGCTCAGCACAACACCATTCACCTGGCGATCGCCACCTGGGAATGGCCGAGCTATTTCAAGCCGGAAGAGCGCCTGAAGGGCATTCGCCTGGATATGGCCGAATATCGCCGTCCGGCGCCTGCAACGGCGCCGTTCAAGGCGAAGGCCGCCGGTCTCTACATGATCTGCACCATCTCCAAGCATGCCGCGGAAGCCAAGGGCTACACCGATGCGCTGATGCTGGACTGGCGCGGCCAGGTGGCCGAGGCGACCGGCGCCAACGTGTTCTTCGTGAAGGACGGCAAGATCCATACGCCGACGCCTGACTGCTTCCTGAACGGCATTACCCGCCAGACGGTGATCGGTCTGGCACGCGACCGCGGTATCGAGGTTGTCGAGCGCGTGATCATGCCGGAAGAACTGCCGGAATTCGAACAGTGCTTCGTTACCGGAACGGCCGCTGAAGTGACACCGGTTTCCGAGATCGCCGGAAATACCTATCAGGTCGGCGACATCATCAAGACCCTGATGCAGGACTATGATGCCGCTGTGCGTCCGCAAACCCCGGCCCTGCAGGCCGCAGCAGGCTGACAGAACAGCCGCACGGCAATAATCGGAAAGGCGGGCATTGGCCCGCCTTTTATTTTGCGGTGATGTCGGAATGCGCCGTCATAAGAAGCTTGCCGAATAACTTGGCGCGTTCCACCGACCGGTCGCCATGAAGCGGCCAGGTCTGCGTCAGACCTTCCAGAAGAAGCGAGAGTTCGATTTCACGGCCCGCAAGCCCCGTTGCGCTGGCGGCGCGGTCGGCCACCTGTGTCTTGTGTTCCTTCAGGAGGTCAAACAGCTTCTCTTTATGGGGAGCAGATGCCACAGCGGCATGGAAAAGGCAGCCCCTCGTGGTTTCGGTTTCCATCCAGCTGGCGACCCGGTCGAGGATTTCTCCAAGAGCTTGTTCCGGATCGAGCGGCAAGTCGCCAAACACCAGTTTCAGGTAGCGCCGGTGCCGATGCTCCAGGGCCGCGTAGACCATGTCTTCCCGCGACGGCACGTATTTGTACAGCGTGCGAAGGCTTACGCCCGCCGCATCTCTCAAATCTCCCACGCTTGGTGAGGCAAAGCCGTTTTCGGCAAATGCCCGCTCAAGTCCCGAAGCGATCCTGGTCATGGTGTCGGTCATGCTTGACTATGTAGAATGATCGTTCTACACGTGGCAAGTAGAACGATCATTCTACCAAAGGAAAGCGTATGGCGATCCCCGAAAAGATGAGCGGTGTCGTGCTGACGGGGCACGGCGGACTTGAGAAGCTGGTCTGGCGGACAGACCTGCCGGTTCCCGTGCCCGGAAAGAACGAGGTTCTGATCCGTGTCGGTGCGTCGTCGGTCAACAATACCGATGTGAACACCCGAACGGGTTGGTACTCCAAGACCGTGCGTGGCGACACCGCCTCCGGCGCGGCTGACGGATATTTGGCCGACACCGGAGCGGATGGCAGCTGGTCCGGCAAGCCTTTGACCTTCCCGCATATTCAGGGCGCTGATTGTTGTGGTGAAATCGTTGCGGTTGGCGACGGCGTCCCGGTGAGCCGGATTGGCGAACGGGTTCTGGTGCGGGCACTTCAATCCGTCGAAGCAGATGGCCAGGAACCTGCAATCTGGACCTTCGGGTCAGAGAGCAACGGTGGATTTGCACAATACGCGGCGGCAAGATCTCACGATGCGCTTGCGATAAACTCCCGTCTGAGCGACATCGAACTGGCTTCGTTTCCCTGCGCCTTTTCCACGGCTGAAGGAATGATGCAGCGCGCTGGTGTCAAGGCTGAGCGTGTGCTGATCACAGGGGCGTCCGGCGGGGTCGGCTCTGCGGCGATCCAGCTTGCCAAGCGCCGGGGGGCGTATGTCACGGCGGTTACCAGCCGGGAAAAAGCAGCCGACTTGCGGCTTCTTGGAGCCGACGAAACACTGGATCGGGACGCCGTTCCGCCCCAACAGTCCTTTGACGTTGTGCTGGATCTCGTTGGCGGCCCTTCCTGGGGCAAGCTGATCGATGCGCTTTGCAACAGAGGGCGCTACGTCACATCGGGTGCGATAGCCGGGCCGATTGTCGAACTGGATCTTCGCACGCTCTACCTGCGTGATCTGACGCTTCTTGGAAGCACCTATCAGCCGGACAACGTCTTTCAGGACCTTGTGAGCTACATCGAAGCGGGCGAGATCCGGCCGGTGGTTGCTGAAACCTATCCCTTGCGCGAACTGCGTGCCGCGCAGGAAAAGTTCCTGGAAAAAGCCTTCATCGGAAAAATCGCGATTGATGTCGGCGCGTGAGGCGCCGACATCAACATCTCATTCTCAGTCCTGGGACTGCTTGTCGTGCATGGCGTGGAACATGCGGCCACGCTCGGCGTAGAGAATGCAGCCGATGGCACAAAGTCCATAGACTGTGTAGGCGAGGCCAAGGGGCTGGGTCGTGCCATCGAAAAGCTGCCCCATGATGTACCCCAGGATCGCGCCGCCAAGCGTCGAAATGGTGCCGATGACGGAGGAAGCGGTTCCGGCGATGGCGCCGAGCGGTTCCATGGCCATGGCATTGAAATTAGCACCCAGGAAGCCGAAGCTGGTCATGATCAGCGTTGCCAGTATCATGAACGCCCAGAAGTTCTCCAAACCTAGAAACGCCAGAATCCACACGATAAATCCGAGCGCGGTGTAGACGACCGCGGCCCCATGGGAGAGCCGCCGCATGCCGATGGCTTCCACCAGCTGCGCGTTGGTGAAGGACGCACCGGCCATGGTGATGGCAATGGCAGCGAAGACGATCGGGAACAGCGTCCCAAGGCCGAAAATGTCGACAAAGATCTGCTGCGACATGGCCAGGAACGAGAACAGGCCGCCGAAAATGAATGCGGTGCCGACGGTGTAGCCAAGGCTCACGCGGGTGGTCAGAGCCGTCATATAGGCACTGACGATGGTGGAGACTTCCATCGGGCGGCGGTTTTCGACCGCCAGGGTTTCCGGCATCCTGAGGGCGGACCAGATCATCATCGCGACGCCGTAAATGAGCAGAAGCGCGAAGATCCAGTGCCAGCCGGCAATCAGGAGAACGGCCTGGCCGATGGAGGGCGCGACCACGGGAACGGCCATGAAGACCATCATCACCAGTGACATGACCTTGCCCATGCGCCTGCCGGTGTAGCAATCGCGCACGACGGAAAGCGCCGTGACGCGGGCAGCCGCACAGCCGATGCCCTGAAGGACGCGCGCGAGCAAAAGCGTGTCGAGATCCATCGCGAAGATGGCGCCGATACTGGCAAGGCTGTAAAGCGCAAGGCCGCCGACGAGGATGCCGCGCCGCCCCAGTGCATCTGTTACCGGGCCGAAGAAGAGCTGCGCCCCGCCAAAACCCACCAGATAGGACAGGAGCACAAGCTGGCGGTTGTTCTCCTCAACGATGTTGAGTGCATCGCCAATCGCGGGCAGGGCCGGCAGCATGACGTCGATGGCCATGGCATTCAGCGCCATGATCATGGCGATGATGGCAACAAACTCGGCAAAGGGAATGCCTGGCTCGCGCAGAACTTCTGAAGAAGAGCCTGAAGCACCCTTTTCTGCCGCCGGCGTTGCGGCGGCTGTGCCGGAGGGTTCACTGTCGTGTTTCACGGGGTCGGACCAATTCAAATGGGTGGGCTGCCGGGCAGCCGCAAAGCTTGAGAATGGGAAAGAAGCGGCAGAGCGGCCTTGAATCAATAGCAGACTATTCGCTTGTGCAGCTCAGGTCCAGCGTGCGGCGTCCGTGTCGTCTTCGGTTTTCGCTTCCACCCAGGCTCCGGTGCCGCCTTCCGCAGGGTGTTCCTTCTTCCAGAAGGGGGCGCGGGTCTTCAGGTAGTCCATCAGGAAGTCGGCAGCCTCGAACGCGGCCCGGCGGTGGGAAGAGGCTGCGATCACCAGAACGATGTTATGCCCTGGTGCGATCTTGCCGAAGCGGTGGATCACGGTAAGGCCCGTCAGCGGCCAGCGCTCCGCCGCTTCTCCGGCAATCCGGGTCAATTCGGCTTCGGCCATGCCGGGATAGTGTTCCAGTTCCAGCGCCGCCAGAGTTCCGGCTTCATCCCGGCACAGACCTGTGAAGGTCACCAGCGCACCGACGTCCTTGCGTCCTTCTGTAAGACGAAGGCTTTCGGCCTGCAGGTCGAAGTCTTCTGCCTGGACGCGGACAAGCGGGGTTGTGGCCATCGTTCAGCCGCCTGTCATGGGCGGAAAGAAAGCAACTTCCCGGGCATCGCCAAGCACAGCGTCGGTTTCCACATGCATCTGGTCAAGTGCGACGCGAATGGCGTCTTCTTCCTCGAACGCGGCGGCGTGATTGTCGTCGAGTGTCTTCAGATGCGAGATCAGATCAGCAACTGTCGCAACCGATGCCGGAACCTCGATGGTTTCCTCTTCGACGCCGACCCGTTCACGGACCCAGGCGAAATAGCGGATGTTCATGAAACCTCCAGGTGGTGTGCGGTCAGGGCCGGAATGAAGGCGCCTATTCCGTTATTAGATGGCCTATGCCGGCCCGGAAATAATCGTACCCCGTATATAGGGTAAGCAGGGCGGCGAGCCAAAGTGCCACGAGGCCTGTTTGCGTCGTATAGGCGAATACGGTGTCGCCCGCCGGCCCAGCAAGCAGAAAGGCGACAGCGATCAACTGGACGGTGGTCTTCCACTTGGCAAGCTTGGTAACGGGAACGCTGACCTGCAGTTCGGCCAGAAATTCGCGCAGTCCCGAGACCAGGATTTCCCGGCACAGGATGATGATTGCCGCGATCATGGTCCAGCCGTAGATGGTTCCGTCACCGGCCAGCATCAGGAGGCTGACGGACACCAGCAGCTTGTCGGCAATCGGGTCGAGCATGCGCCCGAGCGCGGACTGCTGTTGCCAGGCACGCGCCAGGTAGCCATCGAAGAAATCGGTGATCGCTGCCAGAACGAACAGCGCAAGCGCAACCCAGCGGGCTGTGTTGCCTTCGAAATAAAAACAAACCGCAACCGCAGGAACCGCCAATATGCGCCCATAGGTGAGGAGATTGGGCAGGCTCAGGACAATATTTCGTTTCATGTCGGCTTTCGGATTTCGGGCTGAACCCGGCGCTCTCGGCCCGGGATACGGGTTCCCGGCAGCGCCATGACTATTCATTTCCGGTGAAGATCCGGTCCTTGCTCAATCGAATATGCTATCGCCGACCTGGTCAATCATCAATTTGGCCTTGCGGATCATCTCGTTGGCCGCAGCTTCCTCGTCCGGCAGCGTGTCTGCACGAATGAAGGTATGCACCTTGGTTGTCTCGCCAACCTGCTTTTCAATCCGGCCGCTGACCTGCCATTGGCCGTTCGACAGCTGGGGCTGAGCGACGATCAGGTAACCGTCATAGTCCACCGTCGTTGCCTTCGAGGCGCCTTTTTTGCCGTCTCCGGAAGAGCCGAAAAGGGATTTGAACATCTTGCCGAGCATCTGAGGCCTCAATCCGTTTCATTTGCCCCCTTTTACGAGGGGCGGGGAATGGCTTCAAGGGGAGAGGCCGGAGAAGCTTGCGGGAATTTGCATTCTTCAGCGCAAGGTGATGGGGCAGAGGCGTCTCGTCCGGCCTGCTCACCTGTTTGGCGACTTGAGGTTCCTGCGTTGTCTGGCTTGAAGACCTAGCGATCGAGCACGACGAAACCCTGACGTTCGAAGGCTTCGCGCGCGTCGGGGCCCTGGAGATAGGCTAGAAACTCTTCTTCCGCGGGTGTGTCCCGATTGGCCAGATCCGCCACCGGATACACAATCGGCGGATGGCTCTCTGCCGGAAAGGTTCCAACGACAGTCACATTGTCCTCTGCTACGGCGTCCGTGGCATAGACAATGCCGTAGGGCGCTTCACCCGTTGCCACCAGGGCGAGCGCGGAACGAACATTGTCCGACTGCGCTACACGTGGTTCCGCATCGTCCCACAGCCCGAGGCTTTGCAGGGCTGCCTTGCCGTAAATGCCTGCGGGCACCGCATCGACCAAAGCCATGGCAAGACGGTTGTCGCCCAGGATTTCGGGGAGGTTCAGATCGGCCGAAATATCGAGCGGCTTTGCTTCACGGCCGTGTGCAATCAGGACGAGGGAATTGTTCAACAGGTCGAACCGGGTGCCGGCCTCCAGCAGCCCGTCCCTTTCCAGAACATCCATCCAGTCCGGATTCGCCGAGATGAAGATGTCCGCCGGTGCTCCCTGCTGGATCTGCCGCGCCAGCGCCGAAGAGCCCGCAAGTGATATCACCAGATCGTGTCCGGTGGCTGCTTCGAAACGCTGCTCGATCTCTTCCAGGGCGTCCGCCAGGCTTGCTGCGGCAAAAACGGTGACTTCCCCTGCTGCCGCAGTGGTTGGCTGAGCCGCAAGGCCTGCAAGAAAGGCCGCACCAGCCAGAGAGCGCAAGCAGGCGAAGACACTGGAATTGGACATGCAGCTGGTTCCTCAAAATTGCGATATGTTTCTTCGGGAATATCGCAGGCGAAGCTGCCAAAAGGCAAGCGTTATATTCCGTCGGGAATATCGCTCAGCAGGGTTTTCAGTTTTTCGATGTGCGGGTCTCCGGCGGCACGCGCCTTCAGTTCAATTGCGCGATACTCCTCGAGAACGGCGAGGCCGGTCTCGGTAATCTGCGCCCCACCGCCTTTTGCGCCGCCGCGGCTGCGTTCCACGAGGGGAGAGCGGAACATGGCATTGAGTGTTTCCACTAGTTGCCAGGCCCGCTTGTAGCTCATGCCCATCTCACGGCCCGCGGCCGCTATCGATCCGGTGCGCTGAATGCGTTCCAGCAACTCGGCCTTGCCGGGGCCCATCATTTCGTCCGGGCCGAACACGAGGCGGATGCGGAACCGGGGACTGCTGTCTTCGTCTCTCATACGCCGATATTGACCTTGCCGGCCACGCCTGGACAAGGCGCAAATTTCGGTTCCGCGGGTTTGTCCAAGTGTGCCGGCGAGGTCGTCGCCGACGGATTGGCTCAACGTACGGTAGACCCGGCGAATCCCGGACCGGTGCGCAGGTACCGCGCACCGGCTCGTTTGGTCTATTCGGCAGCCTCTTCCATTGGGCTCTGCCGCGCTGTGGCAAGCTCGCTTGCATCTTCCCAGCCGGGGGCATCGTCGAAGGCGACGACGGGGCGCTGTTTCTTCCGGTTGAGCAGCAGTCTGGTGGCGTCCCGCTTGGCATAATGACCCGCCGGATCGGCAGCTGCCTTGGCGAAGGCGATCATGCCGAGGTCGAGGTCCGCAAAGACGAGGCCTTCTTCGTCCTGAGCGATCTGCGTGCCGATTTCCTGTCCGTCCGGGGCGTAGATGCGGGTATAGCCGCCGCCGAGCGGGCATAGTGCTTCCTTTTCCGGATCGCCCTGGCAGAGCTCGTCCTGGATGTCCTTGGTGACCAGCGAGCAGGGTGCAAGCACGAAGCAACCGCCTTCAACCGCATAGATCATCGACGCCGCGTTGTTGACTTCGTGGCCAAGGGCGTAGGCCGTGCCCTTGTAGAGGTGGAGATTGGGCCAGGCGGCACAATGGATCTGCTCGTTCTGGGCATACATGGCGTATTTCGACAGCGGTTGCAGGTGTTCCCAGCAGGCCAACTGGCCGATGCGGCCGAGGGAGGTTTCGACCACGGCAAGATCAGAGCCGTCGCCTTCGCCATAGACCGTGCGTTCCACGTGGGTGGGTTTCAGCTTGCGCCGGCGGTTCACGACCGTGCCAGTCTCGTCGAAATGCCATTGGGCTATATAAAGCGAGCCGCCGTCACGTTCCGAGCAGCCCATGGAAAGCTGGATGTTGTTTTTCCGGCAGGCGTCGGCCAGGCGCTTTTCATGGTCCGAACCGGCGACGATGGAATTTTCGAAATAGCGTCCGGCAAACTGCATCTGCCAGGCGACGGGGCCGAGCCAGATGTAGTTTGGATAACCGGGCAGCCAGGTTTCGCTGAAGGCGACCAGTCTGGCTCCGGCTGATGCAGCTTCCTCGATCAGGCGCACGGCCTTGTCGATGCCGGCATCAAGATCGAGAAAACAGGGGGCAGCCTGGACGGCTGCGACTTTGAATTGCTTGGTCATGTGATGTCCTCCTAGGCCTCCCAGCCTGCCGGAGTGAAGAAGAGATTACTTTTGTCCCTGAGCCAAAAAACTTGCGTTTTTGGGCAGACTGCCGAAAATCGACCAGTCGAACACGGAAACGGATATGAGCGGCCAGGCCTCATACAGCACAGTGGACATCGCCCCGCGCGATCGCTTCGCCTATTGGCGGGAAGCAGTCTGTGACTCTTATGTCCAGCTGGGCTGTGAAGCGGGCGAGGGCCCCGGTTTCGTCGGCAGTCTGGATATCGAGCGCCATTCGGCCCTGTCCGTTTCCAGAGTGTCCGGGACAGCCCACAGGGTGGTGCGGCGTCCCAGCGACATCCGGTCGGCGTCGGAAGCCGATTTCCTCGTCAGCCTGCAGACCGCAAACTCCTCGCGTCTGACCCAATTCGGAAAAACATCGGTGCTGCGTCCCGGCGACATGGTGGTCTATGACAGCACCCAGCCCTATTGTCTGGATCTGACGGAACCCTTCTCGCAAACGGTCCTGCAGTTTTCGAAGGCAAGTCTGCTCTCCCGATTGCCATTTGCCGAGACGCTCGGCGGAACCTGGATCGACGGGCAAAGCGACATCGGCCGTCTTGTGCGGGAGAGCATCCTGGCGTTTTCAGCCCACCTGAACAGCGGCTCTCCGGCGTTCGCCTCAACGCTTCAGGAAACACTTCTGGACCTTGTGGCGACCGGGCTGGCGGGCAGCCGCAAGAGCGAGCTGGCGCTTTCCTCGTTCGATCGTCAGATCCTGCTCAGGGCGCGCAGCTGCATTGCGCGCCGCATTCACGATCCGGAGCTGGACCGGAACCAGGTGGCGTCGGCCACCGGACTGTCGGTACGGCGTCTCAACGCGATCTTCCAGTGCGAAGGGTCTTCGATCGCAGGCGAAATCCGGCAGAAACGGCTGGAGGTCGTTGCAGCGGCGCTGCATGACCCGAGATTTGCAGCGATGTCGATCAGTGAAATCGCGATGCGCTGCGGGTACAACAATCTGCAGCATTTCTCGACACTGTTTCGCAAGGCTTTTGGCCGTTCGCCCCGGCAGTACCGGGGCGAGGAAGAGTAATCGCGGTAAAGGGTCCCGCGAAGATGAAATCAGGCAGAGGCCTTGGCTGACTTAAGCTCGTCGCGGATTTCGATCAGGACGTCGATTTCCGACGGGCCGGTCTTGACCTCAGGCTCTACGTCGTCCGGCTTTTCAGCCATGGACTTGATCCGATTGACCGACTTCACAAGCATGAAGACGACAAATGCGATGATCATGAAGTTGATGCAGGACGTCAGAAAGGCGCCATAGGCGAAAACGGCGGCTCCGCTTTCACGAGCAGTGGCAAGACCGGTGCCGGCAGGAACCTCCCCGGACAGAACGACATACATGGAGGTGAAGTCGATGCCGCCGATGATGAGCCCGATAATCGGGTTGATCAGGTCATTGACCAGGCTGGTGACGATGGCGGTGAATGCTGCGCCGATGATGATGCCGACGGCAAGGTCCATGACGTTGCCCTTGGCGATAAAGTCGCGAAATTCCTTGATCATATGCATACCCCAAAAGTCTTCGGATCGCTGACCAGAGTGCGCGCGGTAGCACCTTCAACGAATTGGGCTGCGGCGGGGCTTCTTGTCAGAAAAACCGATAATCCTGCTCTAGGGGGCTTTGTCCATCACAAAGTGAGGGCACTGCGACCAGTCCGAGGTGCGGTGCTGCAAGGTTCCGAACGGAAAGTGGCGATCAGCCCAGCTTCCGCTCGCTCCAGTGACGGCGGCAGAGCGAGACATACTTGTCATTGCCACCAATAACGACCTGGTCGCCTTCCTCGACGATCTTGCCGTCCGCATCCAACCGGGCAACCATGGTTGCCTTGCGTCCGCACCAGCAGATGGTCTTGATTTCCTTCAGATTATCCGCAAGCGCCAGCAAGGCGGCGCTGCCGGGGAAGAGCTTTCCCTGGAAATCCGTTCTGAGGCCGAAGCACATTACCGGAATGCGCAGCGTGTCGGCCACCCGGGCGAGCTGCCAGACCTGGTCTTCCGTCAGAAACTGGGCTTCATCGACGAAGACCGCGTCGACCTTTTTCGCTTCGTCGGCGCGCAGTATGTGATCAAAGACGTTGTCAGCCGAGTTGAAGACATCGGCATCCGCTCCCAACCCGATACGCGATGCGATCCGGCCCTTGCCGCCCCGGTCGTCGAAGGCGGCGATCAGGAGCAGCGTGTTCATTCCGCGCTCCTCGTAGTTATAGGCGGCCTGCAACAGGACGGTCGACTTGCCGGCGTTCATCGAGGAGTAGTTGAAATAGAGCTTGGCCATGCGGAACTTTGGGAATCGGTCTTGAAGTTGCGGGCAGTTTTCAGGAAACCACCCGAAGCCTCAAACACTTTCCGGTTGAAGTCACAGCCAATGACTCAATTTCAGGTGACGGGGGCCGATTGCCGGGTTCAGTTCGCTGGCGTCTGGGCGATCTCCACGATCAGCGGCAAATGATCGGAACCGATATCGGGGCCAAGCGAAACGTTGACGATCTGGATGTCCCTGGAAACGGCGAACTGGTCGACAGGCGCACCGAGGATCCAGTGCAGGCTGTAGTCGAAGAAGAAGCGCGTCGTCTGTGGCCATCCGTCCGGATAGGCCGTCTTCAGCCCGTTTCGTGTCAGTGTCTGCTGGAACCGGGCAGACCAGGGTGAACTGTTCCAGTCGCCGATCGCCAGAATGTTGCTGCCGTTGTCGGCCTTCAAGGTATCGATGACGTTATCAGCCTCGTCGAAATAGCGGCGCTTGTTCTCCCAGCGGATCTTCGAACGCGGGCTGTCGGGATGAATGACCAGGAGATGCAGCGGAGCCGAACCGGTGTCGACGGAGAGCGACAGCAGTTCCCTGTCGCCATCGTAATAGACATTTGCCCCGGGAGGGACATCGCCAGAGATGACACGGGTTTCTTCCGACGTCAGCGGAAAGCGGGAATAGACCGCCAGGCCCCCCAGGTCTCCGACCTTCAGGTATTCGGGAAATCCGTTCTTGCCGGCACCGCCGGTCGGCAGCCCCAAGCGTTGCCAGCGGCGTTCCTGAAGCCACCACAGCACTTCCTGAAACACCACGACATCAGGCTGCTCCTTTTCCAGAAAGGCCTGCAAGACCTTGTCACCCAGAAACAGGTGTTCAAGGTTGATGGAGACGATCTTGAGCGGACGGTCTCCCGGCGCGGCGGGACCGAGAGGCTTGGTGTTGGCAAGCGTGCGAGCTCCGGTGAACCCGGCCAGGCTGAGAAAGGCGATCACGGCCACGAACCAGGTCAACCGGTACAGCAGACGCAGCCGGTGGCGAACGAGGAAACCGGCCGCACCGCCAAGACACCCTGCCAGGCCTGCGGCCAGAAACTGTCGCAGGAAGAAGCTCATGTTGTCCGCAAGCCAGACGTCCGGTGCCAGAAAGGCAAGCAGGCCGAGCACACTGACTGCAATGGCACCAAGGCTGCCGCACCAACCGATCAGGGATAATACGCTATGGATCAGGGAACGCGGTTTAGCCTGGGGCTTTCGAAACATGGCAGCCTGGGTCCGATTTCATGAGAAGGCGGCTGTGCTTAGCACGGACTGTGCGGAAGGTGCGACCTGTTTTGCCGCAAAGTCAGTTCGCCTTTGCCTCGAGCGCTGTCAGAAGCGGCTGAATAAGCCTTTCATAGGCCTTCCAGCGCCCGACGGACGAGCCATAGACCGGTCGGCGTGCCTGCTCTCGGCTGAAGGTGAAGATCTGGGTGGTCTCGTCAGGGGGCTTCAGGCAATCGTCGTCCCAGTCCAGGCCGGTATGGGCGAGCAGGGCCCGACTTTCCGTCTCATTGTCGCTGACAAGGCTTTCATAGGACTGATGCCTCAAGGCGACCGGCAGAACCTCTGACCAGTGGGCCATCAGATCACGGTAGAGATTCAAATAGCGGCCGAGTGAAGCCTGGCTCTCATTGTAGGAATGATGCGGCGGTAGCGGCGTCATGTAGATCGAAAGGCAGGTGTCTTCCGCGCTCCGCGTCAGATGCACGAAACTGGCGTTGGGAAAAAGAAGGGCGAGAAGCCAGAGGTTTTCGAAATTGTGAGGCATCTTGTCGATTACACGGTGCGCTCTCTTGTCGATATCCTCCAGATGGGAGAGATAGCGGCGGCCGATGCGCTGAGCGTCCTGCCGTGTCATTTGTCGGGCTGCCTCGAAAAGGCGCGGGTCGTGTATCCGGCCGGACGCCAGATCATGAATCCGATCGGGGATGAACTGAAGCTCCCCTGCGGCCCGTGCAGCGGGGTGCCGGCCGATGATCCGCTCGACCAGGGTCGTGCCGGAGCGAGGCATGCCGAAAACGAAAACCGGCCTGTCACTTGAAAGCGCCCAGTCCTTCCGCTGTTCGAAAAACTCCCGGTCAAAGACGCCCTTGCAGGTTTTCACGAAGGTTTTCTGCACGCCCGGATCGTGGGCGGGGTAAAGGCCCGTCCGGTATCCGTCGAAAAAGGAAAATGCCTTGCCGGTGTCGCCTGCAGCGTCGCAGATCTTGCCTGCGGCAAACGCAAGACGGCTGACTTCGGCGGTTGTGGCACCTTGGGGCAGGTTCGCAAGATGCCGTTCAATCCCGTCAAGGACACTCGCCTTGATAGTTTCGTCCTGAGCTTCGGCAGCCGCGGTCAGGATTGCGGGATCGGAAGGCGCCTCGGTGAAGGCGGTGCGAATATGATTTTCAGCAAGCTCCCGATTGCCGAGCGTCATTTCCAGTTCGAAGAGGCCCAGATGAGCTCGTGGCGACTGCGGATCAGCCTTCAGAGCCTGCTCGAAGGCCTGCCGGGCAAGTCCGGAGCGCCGGAGATCGGCGTAGACTTCACCGAGGACGCGCTGCGCGTATTCAGACCCGGGTGCGAGCGACGCTCCTTTGCGTGCATGAGGCAGTGCGTCTTCGCTGCGCCTCTCGATGTTGAGCGCGCTTGCAAGTGTGGTGTGAACCACTGCTTCCTTTTTCGCGCCTTTTGCGGCCTCTTCCAGATGCGGGATCGCCTGCGCGGTTCGGCCGAAGGAGAGGCAGGCGATGCCCAGGCCATACCGTGCCCGGGCATTGCGCGGATCGTTCTGGAGCAATGCCTCCAGAAGCGCCTGAGCGCGGTCGAATTGCCCGGCTTGAAGAAGAGCAAAAGCTTGTTCGGTCGGATCTGGGTGCATCTTTGTCCGGTGGTCTGCACCGCACAAGCGGCTGGTCTCGCGAACACACCCGTTTCCAAAAAAGGCGCGGAAGACGCGCCGGGTGCCGGTTTGTCGCTACAGCTTGTGATAAACCGGCCTGAAGATGCAACCCTCCGGTGTCAGGTTTCGATCTCTGCAAGTCCTTCGAGCAGCGGGCCAATGTGATCCCGGTACTTTTCGAAGCGGTTCATGGCCCCTGTATGAATGGGCTGCCTGACCTGGGCCATGGAGAAGGTGAAGACCTGCGCCTCATTGCTTTCGTGATGGCGGCAAGCATCGTCCCAGGCCAACCCGGCATGACTAATCAGTAGTGGGCGCTCCGTATCCGGATCGCTTACAAGGGTCTCGTAGGACTGATTGCGGATCTCAACCGGCAGCACCGTGCTCCAGTGCGTCATCAGCTTTCTGTACTGGCCATAATAATGGGCGAGCGATTGCTGGCTTTCACAGTAACCGTGCTTGCCGGGCAGGGGCGTCATGTAGATGGAGACGCAGGTGTCGGCCGGGTTGCGGCTGACATGGCAGAAATGTGCATTGGGGAACAGGAGGGCGATCAGCCAGAGGTGCTCGAAATTCTGCGGCATCTTGTCGATCACGCGGGCACTTTTCTTGCTGAAACCGTCGAGCAGGGTCAGGTACTTGCGGCCGATGCGCTGGGCGCTCTTGCGGTCAAGGGCCTGGGCGGCGTCGAAGAAGGCATTGTCACCGGTGTGGCCTGCCGTCAGACCGTCGATCTGCTCGTCAAAGAAGCTGAGTTCGCCCGCAGCCGTTGCTTTCGGGTGGGCAGACAGGATGGCCTCCACCAGCGAGGTGCCTGATCGCGGCATGCCGAAGACGAAGATGGGTCTGTCGTTGGTGAGGGCAAAATCCTTGCGGTCTTCGAAAAACTGTTTCGAGAAGACTTCCCGGCAGGTTTCGACGTGGCGTTCCTGCCGGTCGGCATCATAGTGACCGTAAAGGTCGTCTCGATGCAGGCCGAGGTAATGGAAGGCCTTGGGAATGTCGCCGGTGTCGTCGCAGATCTTGCCGGCGGTGAAGGCAAGCCTTGCCCGCTCGACCTTCGCCATCGGCCGTTCCGCATCGTTCAGCAGGGGCTCGATCTTTTCCAGCGCCTCTTTCTTCAGTGAAAGGTCGGAGAGGTCCCTTGCACTGATGAGAACCGAGGGTTCCTCGGGAGCCAGTTCCAGTGCGCGCCGGAAATGGGTTTCGGCCTCGTCCATCTTGCCGAGCGAGACTTTCAGCCGCGAGAGCGCCAGATGTGCGATCGCCGATGCCTCGTTGATGGCAAGCGCGTTTTGAAAGGCATGTTCGGCCATGACGGGCCGCCGCAGCCTTGCGTAGATCTCGCCCAGGGTGCGGTGGGCGAATTCGGACTTGGCGTCGAGGGCGACTGCCTTGCGCGCATATGGCAGGGCCTCCTCGAAACGGTTGTCGAGGGTGAGGGCATCCGCAAGTGTTGCGAAGATGACGGCTTCCTTCTTCGCGACCTTCGCGGCAGCTTGTAGATGTTCGATTGCCCGGGATGCGTGACCGTGGGTCAGATAGATGACACCAAGCCAGTGATTGACCTGAGGATCTCGCGGATTGGCTGCATTGAGATCGGTCAGGATCTCCAGCGCCATGCCGTAATCCTTTGCGTCGATGCACCGAAGCGCGGCTTCCAACGGGTTTGACACTCTCAGAATTCCTTGGCTTTGGCAAAATCATTGGCCGGGAGGAACCTCCGGCCGGACGTCCTATTCATGAAAATGGTCATAGACCAGTTTGGCAATCGCCTCGGAAATGCCGGGCACGGCGGCCAGGTCGTCGACCCCTGCCTTGGAGACGGCCTTGGCCGTGCCGAAGTGGCGCAGTAGGGCCTTCTTCCGCGTCGGACCAACACCCGCGATCTCATCCAGCGGGTTCCTGGTGATGTCCTTCTTGCGGCGGGCCCGGTGGCTACCGATGGCAAAGCGGTGCGCTTCGTCGCGCAGGCGCTGCACGAAATAGAGGACGGGGTCGCGCTCGGGCAGCATGAAGGATTGCCGGCCGGGGATGAAGAATTTCTCCCGTCCGGCATCCCGGTCCGGTCCCTTGGCGATGCCGACGAGCGGGACATCGGTGATGCCGAGGCTTTCCAGCGTCTCGCGGGCCGCTGTCAGCTGGCCCTGGCCACCGTCGATGAGGACCAGTTCCGGCCAGGCCGGTACGCCGGTATCGGCAGGCGCCGTTTCCACTTCGCCCTCATCGGTATCCTGGAGGGCTGGGTCGACCGCCTCCGGTTTGCTGTCTTCGCGGGCATGTTCCTTCAACAAGCGGGAGAAGCGCCGCGTCAGCACTTCGCGCATCATGCCGTAGTCATCGCCGGGGACGAGATCTTCCGACTTGATGTTGAACTTGCGGTACTGGCCCTTGGCGAAGCCTTCCAGGCCGGCAACGATCATGCCGCCCACCGCATTGGTGCCCATGATGTGGGAGTTGTCGTAGACCTCGATCCGGCGCGGCGGTTGGGGCAGGTCGAAAGCTTCCGCGACCCCTTTCAGCAAACGGGCCTGGCTGGAGGTTTCCGCAAGTCTGCGGCCGAGCGCTTCGCGTGCATTGGTCAGTGCGTGGTCGACCAGTTCCTTCTTTTCCCCGCGTTTGGGGCAGGCGACGTCGACCTTTCGGCCTGTGCGTTCGGAGAGCGCCTGCGCAAGAAGGTCCTGTTCGCTCAATTCGTGGGAGAGCAGGATCTGACGTGGAGCGGGCTTGTCGTCATAGAACTGCGCCAGGAAGCTTTCCAGAATATCGGCTTCCTCGAAGGACTTGTCGGCCTTGGGGAAGTAGGCCCGGTTGCCCCAGTTCTGTCCGGTGCGGAAAAAGAACACCTGCACGCAGGTCTGGCCGCCTTCCTGGTGGATGGCGAAAACGTCGGCTTCCTCGACCGACTGCGGATTGATGCCCTGATGCGCCTGAATGTGTGACAATGCCGACAGGCGGTCGCGGTAGATGGCGGCGCGCTCGAACTCCAGATCGGCGGACGCGGCTTCCATCTGCTTTGCAAGCTGGGTCTTGATCAACTGGCTGCGGCCGGAAAGGAAGGCCTTGGCCTCCGATACCAGGCCGGCATAATCCGCGGGATCGATTTCCCCGGTGCAGGGGCCTGCACAGCGCTTGATCTGATACTGTAGGCAGGGACGGGAGCGGTTTTCGTAGTAGCTGTCCGAACAGGTCCGGATCAGAAAGGCTTTCTGGAGCGCATTGATGGTGCGGTCGACCGCGCCTGCCGAGGCAAAGGGTCCGAAGTACTCGCCCTTGCGCTTGCGGGCACCGCGATGCTTGACGATCGCGGGGGATTCATGGTCACCGGTCACCAGGATATAGGGAAAGGACTTGTCGTCGCGCAGCAGCACGTTGAACCGTGGCCGCAGGCGCTTGATCAGGTTGGCTTCCAGTAGCAGGGCTTCCGGCTCTGTCTGGGTGACGACGAATTCCATCGACGCCGTCGCCAGGATCATGCGCATGATCCGGTTGGACTGGCCCTGCAGGCGCGTGTAGCTGGTGACCCGTTTCTTGAGACTGCGGGCCTTGCCGACGTAGAGAACCTCGCCGTTTTCGTCCAGCATCCGGTAGACGCCCGGCCCGTTGGGCAGGCGCTTGACCTCGTCGGCAATGACCTCGACGCCCTTGCGTGCGGGGGCATTGCCGGTCTCCGGCGCGGATACGGCGCTTTTTTCAGAATCAGTATCATCCTGCATGCCAGACATTTAAGCCGCGCAAGGCAATAGGGAAAGAGGCGGGTACGGCGAAGCGGTGCTCTGCTGCCAACTGGCGGCCCAAAGTGTCTTCAGGAGGTGTGACCCAGCACATAGACGGTGGCGATATAGGCGCAATAGGCCGCCGTCATGACAGCGCCGGATATACGGCCGAGACAGATGCGCATTCCAGCCAGGATTGTCAGCAGGATCGCACAGGCCAGCATCACCCAGATATCCAGCTTGAGGACTTCCTGCGGCACGTCGATCGGCACGATGACGGCGGTGATGCCGATGATGGCAAGCAGATTGAAGACGTTGGAGCCGATGACGTTGCCAATGGCGACGGCACCATGCTGGCGAATGGCGGCCATGACCGTGGTGGCAAGTTCCGGCAAGGAGGTGCCGAGGGCGATGACGGTCAGGCCGATGACGGCTTCGCTGACGCCCCAGGAGGTTGCGATCGACGTTGCTCCGCTGATGGTGAAATGCGCACCGAGCGGAAGGCCGACCAGGCCGAGAAGAATATAGGCAAGCGCGATCCAGACGGAATCGGGAACATCCTCAACCTCGTCCAGGCCATCATCGTCTTCCATCGGGATATCGGCAGCGGCGGCGCCCGCGGATGCCGCGGCGATGGCTTTCTGCTCTTTCCTGTGCTTCTGCGCCATCATGGTGGAGGCTGCAAGGAAGACACCGAGCAGTGCCAGGAGAATGAGGCCGGCGGTCAGGCCGATGGGCGTGAAGAAACAGAGCGCCATGAAAACAATGGTGACTGCGACCATGAACAGCGCGTTGCGCGTCGCGCCGGTTTCACCACACGGGGTTGCCGCAATCAGCGCGGGCATGCCAAGAACCAGAAGCACGTTGGCGATGTTGGAACCGACCACATTGCCGATGGCGATGCCGCCGGCGCCTTCCAGCGCTGCTTTCAGGGAAATGACCAGTTCGGGAGCGGAGGTGCCGAAGGCGACGATGGTCAGACCGATGACCAGATTGGGAATGCCCAGACGCTGAGCAATACCGACCGAACCCCTGACCAAGACATCGCCTGCGATAATCAGAACAACAAGTCCGCCTGCAAGGCTGATGTAGTCAAAGAGCATTTACGAATTTCCGGTTCGGGTCAGTTTCAATCTTCGAAGGCGGCTTCAATGTGGCAGCGCCAATGTTCAACTTGGCGCCTTATACGCAATAGATCGGTGAGGGGAAAGCCGCGGACAAGGATCTTTCTACCGGCCAAATGGGGTTCCTGAATGCAAATTGCAATTGTCTTTACGGGTCTTTCATCCTGTCAGAATGTTGCCTCCATTTGTCATCAAAACTCCCCATTCTCAATCCTGATCCGCCACAAACGATCTCCATATCTTGTCATTGGGGGAGAGTGAGGACGCGGCTTTATACCCGTCCAACTCGCAACTGGCCGGCAATTTCCGGCCAACGCACTAATGGATAAAGTGGACCTGGAGTACTCAAATGAAACGTCTTGCACTTGCTGGCATGGCCCTGACAGCCGCGACGGTCGCATCGGCGCCTGTCCTGGCTGCGGATTTGCCGCAATCGCCGGCACCGGCCTATGAGGCGGTTCCGGCTCCGCAACAGAGCATCGACTGGACCGGCCTTTATGTCGGTGGCAATCTCGGATGGGCTTTTGGCCAGTTCGACAACAAGGCCGGCAACAACACCGGGCTTGGAGTGGACGCGAACGGCATCGCCGGCGGTCTTTACACCGGTTACAATTACCAGGTGACGCCGAACATCGTGGTCGGTGCGGAAGCCGACTTCAGCCTGACCGACCTGGAAAAGTCCAAGTCCAACGGTGGCCTTACCCTGCGGTCCAAGTCTGACTGGAACTCCAACTTCCGTGGCCGTGTCGGTTACGCCTTCGACCGTTACATGGTCTATGGTGCCGGCGGTCTGGCGATTGCCGACCTGGAAGTTTCCGGCAATGGCGACACGGACAGCAAGACCGCCCTGGGCTGGACCCTTGGCGCAGGTGGCGAAGCAGCCATCACCAACAACATCAGCGCCAAGCTGGAATACGTCTACCAGGATTTCGGCGAACAGGATTTCAACCTGAACGGAACCGGCGTGAGCTCGGATTTCAACAATTCGCAGGTTCGCATGGGTATTGGCTACAAGTTCTAAGCCAGCCTCCCGGCCGACACGGAAAACCCGGTACCGCAAGGTGCCGGGTTTTTTCATGTCTGCTTTCCGGGTGTCTTCGGTCGGCTGCGGCAAAGAGAAGCGGCTGACGGGCGAACAGGCGGCCGGCGTATACAAGACGATACAAGTCGTTACAAGCTTTTCAGAATTTCGCCCCAGTACCGTGTTACTTAAGGGACCTGACGTTAAGTGCCGGTGCCCGGGTGACTTCCTTACTACTCGCTAGTCCGGCCCTTCAGGTGGAGAGGCGAATGCGGTTTCTGATGCGCGGACTTGTCGGTCTGGCATTGATGGCGATCATGATCGGGTTTGCCGGTTTTGGCGGCTACCGTCTGTATACTGCCATGACGGCAGAAGAGACCGCGCAGCGACGTCCTGCCCGCGAACGCAGCTATTCGGTCAATGTCGCAGAGCTGACATCGCAAACGGTCGCGCCTGTCACGACCGCCTACGGCCAGGTGGAAAGCTGGCGGACGCTGGAACTCAGGGCCAGCTCGGAAGGCAGGCTTGTGGAGGTTGCCTCCAAGTTTCGCGACGGTGCTGCCGTCGCAAAGGGCGAACTGCTGCTGAGGATCGATCCGGCCAATGCGGAATTCCAGGTGCTGGACGCGGAAGCGGCCCTTGCCGATGCCGAGGCCCAGAAGGCGGAAGCCGCGGAAGCCATTGTCGGTGCCGAGCAGGAACTGGAAGCAGCCCGGCGCCAGCTGGACTTGCGCAAGCAGGCGCTGGAGCGCCAGCAGCAGCTGAGAGACAAGGGTTATTCCACGGCCGTACAGGTCGAGACCGAAGAACTGGCCGTCGCCTCCCTCGAACAATCGCTCAGCAATCGCCTGCAATCGGTCATCACTGCACGCAAGCGCATCGAGCGGATGGATCTGACGGTCAAGCGAGCCCGGCTCGCTCTGGATGATGCCAGGCGTACCCTGGAGGAAGTCACTCTGACGGCCCCCTTCACCGGCTACCTGTCTGAGGTCAACGCCACGCTGGGGCGCCGCGTCAGCTCTTCGGAGACACTGGCCCTGTTGATCGATCCGGCGGCGCTGGAAGTCCGTTTCTCATTGTCGACCGACGAATTTTCCCGGCTGCTGGATACCAGCGGAAGTCTGGTCAAGGCACCCGTCACTGCAGTCCTGCAGCTGGGAGGCCGGTCGATCGAGGTTCCAGGTACCATTGACAGGGCCGCGGCCGTGGTCTCTGAAGGCGAAGCGGGGCGGACGCTGTTTGCGACGCTGGATCTGGAGCCGGGTACGGTGCTGCGGCCGGGCGACTTCGTGAAGGTGAATGTGCTTGAACCGGAGCTGACCCGTGTCGCGAAGGTGCCTTCGGCGGCGCTCACGGAAGACGGTCGCATGCTGATCGTTGGCGAAGGGGATCGGATCGAGGAAATCAAGGCGACGATCCTGCGCCGGATGGGCAATGAAGTCATCGTGGCCAATGTCCCCTTTGGCGCTGATTACGTGCGGGAGCGCTTGCCGCAGCTTGGCACCGGTCTGAAGGTTACTCCCCGGCGCAACACCGGTGGGCAGGATGACCCGCAACCTGACGAGCCAGCGACGGCGCAGGCGCTGGAAGCGGGCGAAGCGCGTCTCTCCGGCGACCTGGTGGCGCTGGAACCTGAACGACGCGCGGCGCTGATCGATCAGTTGAACAGGTCCGACATGCCGGAAAACCGCAAGGCCAGACTGCTTGCCCTTCTGAACAAGCCGATGGTGCCGAAAGAGCTGATCGAACGGCTGGAGCATGGCGGCGGCAACAGCGGCTGAACACCGCTGTAAACCCTGTCACATCCGACCTGATATTCTGATTGGAGTGTCCCCACATGCGTTCTCCTGGCGGATCGCAATTTGCCTCGCTGCTGGACTACATGGTCCGGCACCGCACAGCGGCGAACCTGCTACTGGCCATGATGCTGATCAGCGGGTTCGCGGCGTCGACGCAGATCCGGACGCAGTTCTTTCCCGATTTTGTCCGCGAGGAAGTGGACGTCGTGGTCAATTGGTCGGGTGCCGGGCCTGAGGATCTCGACCGGGCCGTTGTCGAAATCCTGGGACCGCAACTGCTTGCCATCAACGGTGTCGACGAAGCCACATCCGTTGCGCGCGAGGGTCGGGCCAGCATCGAACTGGAGTTCGAGGACGGCTGGGACATGGGCCAGGCAACCGACGAGGTGAAGGCCGCCGTCGATCAGGCCCGCTCCAGTCTTCCCGAAGGCATCGACGAACCGGTGGTCACCCGCAGCGTCTATTCCGACCGGGTGACAGATGTCGTCATGTATGGGCCGGTCGATATCGACCAGCTTGCCCGCTTTGCCGAAGATCTCCAGACCGTCTTTTTCCGCCAGGGCGTCACGCGGGTCACCATTCGAGGACTGGAAGACCCGATCATCCGGGTGAATGTCGGCGAGAACATGCTGGTGCGGCATGGTCTGACGCTTGCCGAAATCGCTGACGTTGTTTCGGCGGAGATGGAAACGACGCCCGCGGGCGATGTCGCCGGCAGTTCCGCCCGGCTGCGTACCGGCCAGACCCGGCGCAGCGAGCAGGAGCTGGGAGAGATCGTTCTGAAAGCGCCCTCGCAAGGGGAAAAGCTTGAGCTGCGGTCCGTTGCCGACATTGTCACCGAAGGGGTGGAAAGCGGCCGGGCCTATTATCACAAGGGCATGCCGGCGGTGGTTCTGCGGGTCAGCCGGAGCGCCCAGGGAGACACCATCGAGATCCAGCGGGCCGTAGAGCGGATCACGGCGGACTTCCAGCACACACTTCCCGAAGGTGTTGTCGTTCAGCTGACCAACACCCGCTCGCAGGCGATCATCGACCGGCTGGACATCCTGGTTGAAAACGGCATCTTCGGGCTGGCCCTGGTGCTGTTGTTCCTGTTCCTGTTTCTTTCAGCCAGAACGGCCTTTTGGGTGGCCGCCGGAATTCCGGTGGCGATGGCCGCCACGATCGGCCTGATGTATGTCTTCGGGATCACGCTGAACATGATCTCCGTGTTCGCGCTGATCATCTGTCTCGGCATCGTCGTGGATGACGCCATCGTGGTCGGTGAGCATGCCGACTTCCTGCACAGGCGCGGCTATTCGCCAGCGGAAGCCGCCAGCCTTGCGGCAAGGCGCATGACGGCACCGGTCTTCTGCGCCTCCATCACCACGTTGATTGCCTTTGTCGGACTGGTTGCCATCGGTGGGCGTTTCGGCAGTCTCGTCGCCGATATTCCCTTTACGGTGTCGGTGGTGCTGATTGCCAGCCTGGTGGAATCCTTCCTCATCCTGCCGGCCCACATGAACCACGCGCTGAAGGCCAGCAAGAAGAAACACTGGTTCGACCTGCCCAACCGCCTGTTCAACCGGGGCTTCGTCTGGTTCCGGGAAAAGCTGTTTCGCCGGTTCGTCGGCTGGGTTCTCGCCGTGCGGTATCCGGCTATCGGCTTTGCGCTGATGGTCCTGGCGCTGTCGCTCACCTTGGTTTTCGACAAGTCGGTTCGCTGGCGGTTCTTCAATGCGCCGGAACAGGCGGTGGTTTCCGCCAGCATTGCCATGATGCCCGGGGCAAAACGCGATGACACCAAGGCGATGATTGCGGAGATGGAACGCGCGCTTGACGTGGTCAACCAGCGGTACGGCGAGCAATATGGTGCCGAACCGGTGGTCTTCGCGCTCTCCACCGTCGGTGCGACGGCAGGGCGCGGCCTCATGGGGGCAGATACCAAGGACGCCGACCAGCTTGGCGGGATTTCCATAGAACTGCTCGACCCCGACCTTCGGCCCTATTCGGCCTTTCAGTTCATCGGCGACTGGCGCGAGGAGATCGTAAATCCGCCGCTTCTGGAAACGCTGGCCCTGCGCGGCGAGCGCTCAGGCCCGGGGGGCGACGCGATCGACATCAAGCTCTACGGCAACTCCACGGAAAACCTGAAAGCCGCTGCCGAAAGCCTGAAGCAGTCTCTGGCGCCTATGGAAGGCGTCAGCGCGCTGGAGGATACGCTGGCCTATGACAAGCCGGAGCTGAACCTGACGCTGACACCGCGCGGCGAAGCCCTTGGCTTCACCACAGAGGAAATCGCCCGCATTCTGCGCAACCGGCTGGAGGGCATCGAGGTTGCCGAGTTTCCGATCGGCAGGCGAACGGCAACGGTGAAAGTGCTGTTGCCGGATGAGGAAACGGATGCCGCGTTTCTCTATTCTACGCGGGTGCGCACTGATGCCGGCACCTATGTTTCCCTGAGCGAGATTGTGAGCATCGACAGCACCTACGGCTTTGCCTCGGTCCGCCGCAGCGACGGGCTGCGCACGCTGCGGGTCTTCGGGGATGTATCAGAGGACAATCCGGCAGCCGCTGCCCGAGTGACCGACATACTGCAGAACGAGCTTCTGCCACAGCTTGCCGCCGACTATGACGTCGAAAGCGAGATGAGCGGGCTGGCGGAGCAGGAACGCTCGTTCCTCTCCGATGCACTGATCGGCTTTGCCATGTGTCTGGCCGGCATCTACCTGGTGCTGTGCTGGATCTTCGAATCCTGGACCCGGCCGCTGATGATCATGATCATCATTCCCTTCGGCTGTGTCGGCATGATCTGGGGCCACTACTTGCACGGCATTCCGCTGTCGATGTTCTCCGTGGTCGGTTTCATCGGCATGGCGGGCATCATCATCAACGACAGCATCGTGCTGGTGACCACCATCGACGAATACGCCAAGGACCACCCCTTCCGGCAGGCAGTGGTCAACGGTGTTTGCGACCGGTTGCGGGCGGTCGTGCTGACGACTGCAACGACAGTGTTCGGCCTGGCGCCGCTGCTGTTCGAGACCAGTCGCCAGGCCCAGTTCCTGCTGCCGACAGTCATCACGCTGGCCTACGGGCTGGGCGTCGGGCTGTTCCTTGTCATCCTTCTGGTGCCGGCTCTGCTGGCGGTGCAGAAGGATTTCGGTCAGGCGATCACCAGTGGCAGGCGGCTGCTCAAGCTTCGAGGCAGGACGCCGCTTTCCGGTGGACAGGCGTGACCGCAGGGGGAGGGTGCAGTGATGGACTGGAGCAAAGCCTGAAACCGGATCGGAATACCTGATCCAATCCCGACGTCTTACCAGAAAAGTATCTGATCAAGGTCAGTTCAATCAATCGTGGAAGGAGACACGCATTGGACCGTCGTTGGCTGGGCGATCGTGCCCTGTCTGTGCCCGTTCTCAGCTTGGGGACGGCGAGTTTCACGTCCGGGCCATGGTCTGGCAATGATGCGGGTGCAGCCCGGCGTCTTGTCGACATCTGTCTCGACGAGGGGCTGAACATGTTCGACACCGCGGACGTCTATTCCGGCGGAAATGCCGAAATGGTGCTCGGGCAGGCAATCAACGGGCGCCGGGACAAGGTGATCATCTCCACGAAGGCGGGTCTGCGGACCGGGGCGGGCGAACATGACGTGGGCAGTTCACGCGGCCACCTGCTGACTGCTGTCGAGGGAATGCTGAGCCGACTGCGCACCGACTATATTGACCTGTTCCAGCTCCATGCGTTTGACGCAATGACACCGGTCGAAGAGACCATGGAGGTGCTGGATGACCTGGTGAAAGCGGGGAAGGTTCGGCACCAGGGTGTCTCGAACTATGCCGGCTGGCAGTTGATGAAGTCTCAGGCTGCGGCACGATACAACGGTTGGCAGCCGCTGGTGGCGCACCAGGTGTATTATTCGCTCATCGGCCGCGATTACGAATTCGAATTGATGCCACTGGGCCTGGATCAATGCGTTTCAGCCCTGGTGTGGAGTCCGCTTGGGTGGGGGCGCCTGAAGGGTGGCGGGAAGCACGCTTCAGCAGGCCGGCACAAGGACGCAACCCCGGACTATGCACCGCCTCTTTACGACGAAACCCTTCTGGAGCGCGTACTTGCAGCGTTGGGGGAGGTGGCTCGTGACACAGGCAAAAGCGAAGCCCAGGTCGCACTGAACTGGCTTCTGCAGCGGCCGACCGTGGCTAGCCTCATCATCGGGGTTAGCAGCGAAGCTCAGTTGCGCAACAACATGGAGGCCACCGGCTGGGAGCTGGATGCCGAACATATGCGCCTGCTTGACGAAGCCAGCACCACACCCGTTCCCTATCCATATTGGCACCAACGGGCATTCCCTGAACGCAATCCGCAACCGGTCTGATCATCGTTCCATCCCATGCCCAAACAGCGGGGGAACGTCCTAAGTGGATCAGAAGGGTCAGACTGCGGCCAATTTCACACGCTGGTTTGCAGGAGCATGCCGAGGCCACGCCATGTGGCATGATCTCGCGTTTGGGAGCATTAAACATGCCGAAATGCTCGATGAGCTGGATCGGTCTATACGCCTTGCAATCAAGGGGTATCTGATGCCCAATAATCAGAACAGGAAACTGGTCGGCGGCAACATCCACAGCGTCTGAGGACCAACCCACAAAGCCCCCGACCTACGTTGCTTCAAGGCCTGCTTCCAAGCAGCTCGGTTCGCGGCTTTGTACTTCGCTTGAGTCCTATGGCTCATGCCTCCCAGGTTATAAATCCGGGTTTACGCAGTGGATCCCTCTTTCGATTTGTGCAAAACCGCATCATGTGCTTAATTTTTACGCGAATATTAACTGGGGACTAACCCCGTCGATTTTGATATATATAGTTCAGGTTGTTTACCTGTGTGGTTCCAAATGAGTGATCATCAGTTCAATACCTCGGTCAGGATGGGCTCCGAACGGAATTTCGGGCTGGTCTTCGCCGTGGTCTTTTTGCTGATCGGGCTGTGGCCGGTCACTGGTGGCGCCGCGCCGCGTTGGATTTTGCTATCCCTTGCGGCTGTTTTTATTGCCCTTGCCATGTTTGCGCCGCAGAGCCTGCGCCTACCCAACAGGTTGTGGTTCAAACTGGGTCTGCTGCTTGGTGCCGTGATGGCGCCGGTGGCGATGGCGGTTGTCTTTCTTTTAATCTTCATTCCCATCGGTCTTGCGATGCGAGCCAGCGGGAAGGATCCGCTTTCAAGGAAAGTGGATCCGAATGAAAAATCTTATTGGATTCCCAGAACCGACCAGCCGAAGTCCATGAAACTGCAATATTAGGACAAAAATACCGGCACGGTTCCCAGACAAAGCAAGGAATTGCCTCTATGTCGATGATCGCCGAATTGTGGGGTTTTCTGCGTGATAGGCGGAAATTCTGGCTTTTGCCAGTTTTCATTGTACTGGCGATTTTCGGAGCGCTGATCGTGCTCAGCCAGGGCTCGGCGGTCGCCCCCTTCATCTATGCGCTGTTCTAGACCAGTGACCGCGATCCTGGGGATCTCGGCGCTGTATCACGACAGCGCCGCTGCACTGCTGGTCGATGGCCGGATCGTGGCCGCCGCGCAGGAGGAGCGCTTTACCCGGCGCAAGCACGATGCGGGCTTTCCCGCCCATGCCATCGCCTATGTGCTGGACGAGGGCGGGCTGGACCTTGCCAGCGTCGATCACGTCGCGTTCTACGACAAGCCCTTCCTGAAGTTCGAGCGCTTGCTTGAGTCCTATCTGGCCTATGCCCCACGCGGTTTCAATTCGTTTCGGATGGCGATGCCGGTCTGGCTGCGCGAGAAGCTGTTCCTGAAGGACCTGCTGAAGCGAGAACTGAGCCTTTTCGACCCGGGCTTCTCCGTGGACAAGCTGCTGTTCGCCGAACATCACATCAGCCATGCCGCCAGTGCCTTCTACTCGTCACCCTTCGAAGAGGCGGTGGTGCTGACCATCGACGGGGTGGGGGAATGGGCGACGACCACGGTCGCGATCGGACGCGGCAAGGATCTGGAAATTCAGCGCGAACTGCATTTCCCGCATTCGCTGGGCCTGCTCTATTCCGCCTTCACCTATTACACCGGCTTCAAGGTGAATTCCGGCGAATACAAGGTGATGGGGCTGGCCCCCTATGGGCAGCCGCGATTTCGCGACCTGATGCTGGATCGGATCGTCGACGTAAAGCCGGACGGCTCGTTCCGGCTGGATCAGCGTTATTTCAACTATGCGGCGGGTCTGACCATGACCAGCAAGGCCATGGAGGACCTGTTCGGCCACCCCGTGCGCCAGCCCGAGACGGAACCGCTGACACAGTTCCACATGGATATCGCCGCCTCGGTCCAGGCCGTGACCGAGGAGATCCTGCTGCGCATGACCCGCGCGCTGGCGCAGGAATACGGGATTCCCTCGCTGTGCCTTGCCGGCGGGGTGGCGCTGAACTGCGTGGCCAATGGCAAGATCCTGCGTGACGGCGCCTTTCGCGACATCTGGGTGCAGCCGGCGGCGGGCGATGCCGGGGGCGCGCTCGGGGCAGCGCAGGCCGCTTGGCATATGGAACTGGGCCAGCCCCGACAGGCGCAGCCCGGCGATGCTATGCGGGGCGCCTATCTGGGTCCAGCCTTCGACGACGACCGGATCGCGGCGGATCTGACAGCGGCGGGGGCCAGCTTTACCCGGCTGGACGAGGGTGAGATCCTGGCCCGCAGCGCACAGGCGCTGGCGGATGGCAAGGCCGTGGGCTGGTTTCAGGGACGGATGGAATTCGGGCCGCGCGCCCTTGGCAACCGGTCTATTCTTGGCGACCCGCGCTCGGGCTCCATGCAGAAGTTGCTGAACCTCAAGGTGAAATACCGCGAGAGCTTCCGGCCCTTCGCGCCCTCTGTCCTGCGCGAGCATGTCAGCGAGTGGTTCGATCTGGACGGGGACAGCCCTTACATGCTGCTGGTCGCCGATGTTGCCGAACGTATTCGGCGCCAGATGACGTCCGAGGAGCAGGCTCTTTTCGGCATCGACAAGCTGAACATCCGCCGCTCGGACATCCCCGCCGTGACCCATGTCGATTATTCGGCCCGCGTGCAGACCGTGCATCGCGACACCAACCCGAAATATCACGCGCTGATCTCCGCCTTTCACGACCTGACCGGCTGCCCGCTGCTGGTCAATACCTCGTTCAACGTGCGCGGAGAACCGATCGTCTGCACTCCGACCGACGCCTTCCGCTGCTTCATGGGCACCGGGATCGAGATGCTGGTCGCCGGCAATTGCCTGCTGGAGAAGGAGGCGCAGGACGCCTCGCTGCATGAGAATTACGAAAACATGTACGAACTGGACTGACCGGAGGAGCCCTTGCACATCTTCGGCCGCCATCGCCGGATCGCTACCATCTTGTGCCTGATCCCGGCGGGTTACTTCCTGCTGACCGCGATCTTTGCGCTGGTGCATTTTGACGATTTCGCCTCAGACCTGCCCAGGCTGCTGCGTTATGTCCTGGGGCCGCTGGCGATTGCCGCGCTGCTGGTTGGCTGCGCCTGGCTTCTGTCGCCCGACAATGCGCTGACGATGGGGATTACAGCCTGCTCGATCCTGGCCGGGATGTTCATGTTCGAGGGGTACATGCGCTGGCATAACCTGCCGCAGCGGATGGGGCTGGCCGGGATCGTCGATGGCGGAACCGATCTGGAGCGCTATGGCGGCGCCATGCCTCCGGCCTATACGATCAAGGCCCTGAATGCCAAGTTGGGGACCGAAACTCTGGCCGAGGCGGTGCTGGCCGGGACGCCCGGAGCCGAGATGCTGCTGTGCAGCCGTATGGGCGTGCCGGTCACGACACGGATCGACAGCTACGGGTTTCGCAATCCGCTACCGGAAACCGCCGCGCCGGTCGATCTGATGATCCTCGGCGATTCCTTTGCCGAGGGGATTTGCCTCGACGATGGGCAGCATTTCGTCGACCAGATGCGTGCGGGCGGGGCTTCGATCCTGAACACTGCCAGCCGGGGCGCAGGCCCCTTGTATGAACTGGCGGTCCTTGGCCGCTATGGCCCGCATTTTCGCCCCCGCATCACCGTTCTGGCCTTTTTCGAGGGGAACGACTGGGAAAACCTGTCCGTTGAAACAGAACAGCCGTGGCTGCACGAGGCCCTGGCGCCGGAGGCCGATTTCGGCCCGATCGAGTTGGATGCGGCGCGGCGCGCGGACGCGGCCCGGATCATTGCCGGCTGGTGGCAGGGCACTGCTGCCACTTTGGAGGAATATCTGAGCCGCCGGGCCTATTTGCGCAATTTCCTCGCCCTTCAGGAAACCGCCAGCATCCTGGGTCTGCACTACCCCAAGGCGGCCAGCGACAACCCGGTTTTCGAGCAGATCCTGCATCGCATGAAGCAGATCGCAGATGGCTGGCAGGGGCAGGTGGTAGTGGTCTATATCCCCGCTCTCGACCAGTTCGGAGGGGTGTTTCCGCATGGCTTTCTCAGCGCTCCGCTACGCGAGAACGTGGCGCGCGCAGCCGAGAGCGCAGGGCTGGGTCTGATCGACCTGACCCCGACCTTTCGCGACTATCCCTCGCCGCTGGGCCTTTACGCGCCGGATGCGCATCTGAATGCCGAAGGCGCGGCGCTTGCCGCCGGCACGATCATGGCCGATCCGCTGATGACCCTTCCCTGACCCAGCCTTGCCGAGTGGATGCTTGGTGCCGCAATGCCGTCGTTTTCCGCACCCTGGTTGCCGAACTTTGCACGTGGCCGTGCACCATCCCTCCAGCGTCGGATGCCCTGTTTCTGGCAACGGCGTTGACAGGCAGCCTCGTCATGTCTCCCGGGCTGACGACGCCGGCACGGGCACAGGATCTGAATTGGGACGGCGCGGGGGCGACAGCCCAGGGCACTGTCGAAGGCGGGTCAGGACAAGGCGGCGAGTGCTTCTGCGTGCAGTGCGGCGTTGGCCGCGGCGAGAACCTGACCTTCGGAGTGCAGGCCGAGCCTTTCACCTTTCCAGTCGGTGATCACGCCTCCCGCACCCTCGATAACCGGAATGAGGGCCATGTAATCGTAGGGATGCAGATTCATTTCGAACACCAGATCAATGTGGCCTGAAGCCAGCAGTCCGTATCCGTAGCAGTCGCCCCCGAAGCGGCGCATGGCGACCTTGCTTGAGAGTGCCTCGAACTGCGCGCGTCCCTCGGTGTCGAACGTGTCGGGTGTGGTCGTGTAAAGGATCGCGTCGGCCAGTCGGTGCCGGCCGCTGGTGCAGCAAGGTTCACCATTGAATGTTGACGGTTCACCACGCCGCCCCGTCCAGCGTTCGCCGGTCGGCGGTATCGAGATGATGCCGAGTTCCGGTGTCCCGTTGAAAAGGCAGGCAATGAGCGTGCCGAAGGTCGGCATCCCGGAAACAAAACTCTTTGTCCCGTCGATCGGGTCGAGCACCCAGAGGTGTTGGGCATCCAGACGTGCGTCCTCATGCTCTTCGCCAAGAATGCCATGGGCCGGGAACTCTTTGAGGATGCTTTCACGCATCGCGGCCTCGATGGCGCGGTCAGCCTGCGTGACCGGGGAAAGGTCGGCCTTTTGTTCCACGTCCAATGGCTTGCGGAAGTAGGTCATCGCCATGGCGTCGGCCACGTTGGCGAGCCCGTCGGCAAAACGCGCCAGCATCTCCGTTTCGGGCGGCGTCGTGGAGCTTTGCATGGGTTTTCCTTGTCTGCGGGGAAGCTGGCAACGATGGTCAGCCGGCAAATTAACTCTAGACAAAATCCACAAAAATGCAAGACTACACAAATATCCCCAGAACCGCGAACAGAGGACGCGGCAATAACAAAGGGTCTCGGGAGGATCCGATCCGGGGCAGGCACTGGCACACGAACACGTGGATCAACAAGGAGAGACGACAATGAAGACCTGGACGAAATTCACCTTGGCTTCGCTGTTTGCCGTCGGCATGACGGCAACAGCCTCTGCCGACGAAATCACCGTCTACACTGCGCTTGAGGAAGAAGAGATCGCGGCCTATATCGAGGCCGCCCAGAAGGCGATGCCCGATACCGAGATCAATGTGCTGCGCCTGTCCACGGGCAAGCTGGGCGCGCGTCTTCTGGCAGAAGCGGGCAACCCGCAGGCCGACGTGATCTGGGGCTGGGCCGTCAGCGCCATGATGGATCCCCAGATCCTGGAGATGCTGGAACCCTACGCAGCCAAGGGCGTCGATGTTCTGCCTGCCTCCTTCCGTGGTGAAGACGGCAAATGGTTTGCTCCGATCGGCTACATGGGCGCGTTTTGCGTGAACACGGCACGGCTTGAGGAAAAGGGCCTGCCGATGCCCAAGAGCTGGAAGGATCTGGAGAACCCGGACTTCAAGGGCGAGATCCTGATGCCGGACCCGAATTCTTCCGGGACCGGATACCTGCACGTCAATGCGGTTCTGCAAACCATGGGTGACGAGGCCGGCTGGGCACAGCTCGAAGCCGTCGATCCGAACATGGCACAATATACTTCATCCGGTTCCAAACCCTGCAAGTCCGCACGCGTCGGCGAATACACTGTCGGCATTTCACTGGCTTTCACCGCGATGCAGTCCATCGAGGAAGGTTATCCGCTGGCAATGGTCTTCCCAGAGGAAGGCGTTGGATATGAACTGGAAGCATCCGGCCTGATGGAAAGCTCCGACAACAAGGATGCGGCAAAAGCCTTCCTCGACTGGACGATGTCTGACGAGGCAATCGGTCTCTACCAGCAGTACAAGGCGCTGATCACGGTTCCGGGTGTCGATGCTTCGCAAGCAGCTGAAAAAGCGGGCCTGCCGGCTGATATTTCGACCGTCCTGGCGAAAATCGATTTCGTCACCGCGGCCAAGAACCAGACGGCCGTGAAGGAAACCTGGAAAGAAAAGCTGGGCCGCTGATCGTGCCCGCGGCAGCTCCGGCTGCCGCCAGAAGCGCGCGGGGCTTCACTGGAGGCCCGCGCACCTTTGACAGGAGACCGATCCGCCGTGTACTTGACCGTCCGTAACGCCACTAAGACCTTCGGGGCCTTCAAAGCGCTCGACAATGTCTCGATCGAGATCGATCGACGGGAATTCGTTTGCCTGCTGGGTCCCTCCGGCTGTGGCAAGACGACACTCCTTCGGCTGATCGCCGGCCTGACGGAGCTGAACAGCGGCGAAATCCTTCTGGAGGGGACTGCGCTTTCGAACCTTCCCGCACGCAAGCGGGGCTTCGGGATCGTCTTCCAGTCCTACTCGCTCTTTCCCAACATGACAGTGGCCGAAAACATCGGTTACGGGCAGAAGATACGTGGCACCCCGCGGTCGGAGATTTCACGGCGTGTGGCGGAACTTCTGGAGCTGGTGAAACTGCCGCAAGTCGCCGGCAAGTTTCCCGGTCAGCTGTCCGGCGGGCAGCAACAGAGGATCGCGTTGGCACGGGCAATCGCCGTCGACCCGCGCGTCTTGCTGCTGGACGAACCGCTTTCGGCGCTCGACGCGAAGGTCCGGGCCGAACTGCGAGACGAAATCCGCCATGTTCAGCGTTCGCTCGGCATTCCAACCTTGATGGTGACACATGACCAAGAAGAGGCGCTGGCGCTGGCGGACAAGATCATCTGCATGAACCATGGTGTCGTGGTGCAGGCCGGCACGCCGGAAGACCTCTACCATCGACCGGCGACGCGCTTTGTGGCGGACTTCATGGGGATCAGCAATCTCGTTTCTGCCGCCCCGATCCGGCGTGAATACCCGGATCTGATGGAAAAGTGGCCGGGGGGATCGGGGGCGGAGCATGTTGCCTGCATTCGCCCTGAACAGATCAGTCTGACCCCGGCGCGGGACGGCAACGCCACGGTGCGCAGCATCAGTTTCCTTGGCAATCTCAGACGGCTTGAGGTCGATAGCGCAATCGGCCCGCTGGTCGTCGAGACCCACGGGTATAATTCCTGTCACGAGGGCGAACGCGTGAACCTGAGCATTCCACCGGAAGCCTGCACCTGGGTGGCTGACGACATCACCCAACAGCCTGCCGAGACCGCCGCATGAGCGGTGTGGAAACGATGACCACGCCAGCGCGCAAACAACTGGATGCAGACCGGCTGCTCACACTTGTTTGCGTTGGGCTGCCGCTGATTGGGCTCGTCCTCTTTTTTCTCTACCCGATGGTGATCGTGTTCCTGCGTTCCCTGACGGTTGACGATGGTTACGGGTTTGCCAACTACACGAGGGTTCTGGGGTCGACGGGGTTCTGGCGTGCGACCGAACATTCCCTGATCATGGGGGCTGCCACCACAGTTCTCAGCGTCTTCCTGGGTTTCATCATCGCGCATGGGCTCTATCGCTGCGCTTTCCGGGGCAAGTGGCTGATCCGCGGTGTGATCGTCCTGCCGCTGCTCGCCCCCTCGCTCGTGCAGGCGCTCGGGCTGATCTTCCTTCTGGGACGCAACGGCGTCATCAGCCGTGCCTTGGGTGTCGAGATCGAAATCTACGGCTTCTGGGGGCTGTTGATCGCCAACACTCTTTATGCCTTGCCGCAGGCGGTGATGATAATCGGCGCGGCGCTGGTCCTGCTGGACGCGCGTGTTTACGAAGCTGCGGAAGTCATGGGCGCTTCGCCGTCACGCCAGTTTCGCGACCTGACCTTGCCCGCGGCGCGCTTCGGGATCCTCAACGCGGCTTTCGTCTGCTTCACAATCACGATCACCGATTTCGGCAACGCGGCGGTGATCGGCGGGGACTACTCGGTTCTGGCGACCGAAATCTACTCTCAAGTGGTCGGCCAGCGGAATTTCAACATGGGAGCTGTCGTCGGCATCATGCTGTTGTTGCCGACGGTGGTTTCCTATGCGATCGAGCGTCAGGCAATGAAGCGGCAACAGGTCGGACAGATGGCTGGCCAGGTGCCGTATCGGCCCTCCTTCGCACCCGTGCGCGACCCGGTCATGGCGTTCCTGTCGCTTCTGGTCTGCACCGGCATCGTCGCGGTTATCGGCATTGTCGTCTACGCAAGCTTTGTCACCCTGTGGCCTTACAACATGGCGCTGTCGTTCAAGCACTACGACATCACATTGGCCGGGGGGTATTCCTCGCTCTGGATGACCATCGTGATATCGCTCATGGCAGCGTCGGGAGGCACGCTTGCGGTCTTCCTCCTGTGCCTCGGGCTGCGCCGCCTTCCGCGCAGCGTGGCCCAACCCATCCAGATGCTGGCCGCCATGCCGGCCGCAGTGCCCGGGATGGTGCTGGGGCTTGCCTATATCCTGACTTTCAATTCAACCGCGACGCCGCTCTACCTTCTCTATGGGACGGCGGCCCTCATCGCGGTCATCAACTTCTACCACTACCACACGCAGGGTTTTCTGACGGTGATGACCGGTTTTCGCCAGTTGCCCCGGGCGCTCGAGGAAGCTGCAGACAGTCTTGGAGCTGGAATGGCAAGGACGGCCGTCGATATCGTCGCGCCGTTCATTGCCCCAATGCTCGTTTCAGTGTTCTTTTTCCTGTTCATGCGGTCCATGGTAACCCTGTCGGCAGTCGTCTTCCTCACCACGCCTGACCTGAGCGTGGCGGCTGTCACCATCATGCGGCTGGACGATGCCGGTCTGACTTCGCAGGCGGCAGCCTTTTCCACCTGTGTGATGGCAGTCGTGTGTATTGCGCTTTTGAGCATGAAGGGAACGCTGGTGCTGATGGGACGAGGCAACCGGAGCAAGGTGCGGACCTGATGTGGGCGAAAGAACGTCACCGGCTCATTCTGTCCATGCTAAGTGCGAGCCAGCAGGTGAGCGCCAACGATCTTGCGCAGATGCTGAACGTCTCTCGCGAGACGGTGCGCCGCGATTTGCTGGACCTGGAAGAGTCTGGACAGGTCAGCCGCGTCCATGGCGGCGCGGTCTTGCCCGAGCCGCGTTCCGAGGAGCCCTTCCGCCAACGGATGACGACGCAGATCCGGGCAAAGTCGGAGATTGCCCGCAAGGCTGCCGGACTGATCCAGCCCGGACAGACGATCCTTGTGGACGCGGGCACCACTACGGCCCTGTTTGCCCGCGAACTGGCCAAGCTGTCGGATCTGTCGGTGATCACCAACTCGATTGATATTGCCACCACGCTGCAAGGGGCGGGCAAGGATGTGCTGCTGCTCGGTGGACGGATGGCGGCCGACGTTCCTTCGACGGTCGGCGAACTCACGCTGTCTGAAATCCGCCGTTTCCGTGTCGACCTGTGCTTTTCGGCTCCGGTTGGGGTGCATCCGACCAAGGGTGCGTTCTTCTACGACCTGCAGGAAGCTGAAATCTCCAAAGCCATGGCGGCACAGGCGCAGCAGACGGTTATTCTGGCCGACCAGAGCAAGCTTGGAAAAACCAGCAGGGTTCAGGCCTTGGAGGCCGGAGAGATCGGCAGGCTTGTGACAAACAGGGCAGCAACTGAAGAGCAGGTAGCGGCCTTCCGCCAAGCGGCCATAGACGTAATGGCTTGAGAAGCGAAAACCGCTCGATAGACAGGACCCGATTGCACAACGCGGTACAGGTTTTCTGCACTCGCGCCTGGTTCGGCAAACTGAAGCGTCTGTTCAATGTCGTCTTTGTTCAGCTCTGGTGGAGGGATCGGCGATGGCGACATGGGTAATCGGCACCCGCATCAAGTTGCCGCTTCGCCCCATTCATCCCCAGCCTGCGTTTCTCCCGACCGGATATCGACCGCCTTGATATCGAAAGCCCATGGTTTCAGCTTGCCGGTTCCAGCTACCTTCAGGCCTCAAGGAAGGGGGCAGAAAGTTCCAAATGGGTCGGCCAGGCCGGACAATGGGCAATGTTCAATCCCGGTTTGCGGGCCCTCGACGCTTGCGACATGATACAATTGATACAAACGGCAAGGCCAAACTGAAAAGAAGCTTACGTAGAAATGAGGTCCGGCCTGCCGCCCTTGCCGAGGCGTTGATACAAAGTGAGATCCAATGTTGCTTCAAGACGGAGCGAGTGCTTCTGAAAGTGAAGCCGATAGAAACCGGATCCAGCTGCTCATGGAAGAAGCTGTCGAGGCGCTGAGCGATGGCTTTGTGCTCTACGACAGTGACAGAAGGCTCGTTTTCGCAAACAAACGCTATGCGGAGATGCTTGGTCCGCACAAGGATCTGCTTGTTCCCGGCGCGCGGCTTGACGACATCGTCGGCAGTGCTGTCGGCAGTGGGCACATTTCCTTCGTTCGCAGCCCTGAAGGCGGTTTGCCTGGTGTCCTGGAAACCTTGGCGGCCAGGGGAAAACTGAAGATCGAGATCAAGGTTGCCGACGGCAGCCAGCACAAGATCTATCTCAAGCATCTGAAAGACGGCAGCATTGTCGTGAAGGTTCGCGACATCACGGAACAGCGGACCGCAGAGGCGCGTGCAAGAGAGATCCTTTACGGCGCGGTTGATGCCGTCGACGTTGGTATCGCGCTCGTCGATGATGATGACCGGCTGGTGTTTGCCAACAAGAAGTTTCGGGAGATTGGCGACCCGGACGGGAGGCTTTTCGTTCCTGGCCGTGCGATGCGCGACATCCACGCCGAGGCCATAGCATGCGGCCTGATCCCGCTTCCGGGAGGCATGAAACCCGCCGAAATTCTCGATGAGCTGGATCGGCTTATACGCCTTGCTATCAAGGGGTATCCGATACCCAACAATCAGAACAGGGAGCTGGTTGGCAGCGCCTACGAGACAAATCTGAAAGGACGGCTGCTCACGATTGAAGACGTCACGGATCGCGTCAGGGCGGAGCGGCGCTTTACGACCGCGGTTGAACGGTTGCCGGTGGGTATCGCCTTTGAAGGGCCGGACGGGCAGTTCACGCATTGCAATGATGCGTTTGCAGCGCCCTTTCACCTGACCGCGGCCGAAATTCTAAAGCTGTCGGATATTGAGCGGATCGACTTGCTGGCACCGCAGATATCGATGGTTGCCGGGCAGGAAGTAGGCGACCGCGCGGCTGAGCTCTTCACCGCTGCGGTGAAGCAGCAGCGCGAGACGCTGGAACCCATGGAGGTTCGCTTCTGGGATGGCCGGCACTATCGTGTCGAGCGAGCCATCTCCGAACATAACAGCCGCGTTGTCGTGGTCACCGACATCACCGCCTTGAAAGAAACCGAGGCCAGAAGCCTGGCCACCCTGAATGATGCCATTCAATCTCTCGATGAGGGGTTGGTGCTCTTCGACAAGAGCCTCAATTTCGTGCTCGGAAACCGGCTCTGGTACGAAATGTACTTCAGTGAACTGGCGCCGCCCGTTGCCGGGGAGAACATTCTCACCATCCTGGGCCGGTTGATCGACAACGGCGTCGTTCTTGTTCCCGAGGGCGAAGACAAGACGTCCTATATGTGCGAGCTGACGCTGCTCGTGAAATCCTACCAGAAGAAGCAGGCCATCCATCTTGCCGGTGGACGTATTCTGCTGGCGTCAGCCCACAGAACCGAACTGGACGGGTACCTCGTCTCCTTTATCGACGTGACCGAGCAGCGACGGGCCGAGGAAGAGCAGCGCGAGGCGGATCTGCTTCTGCACAAGATCGTCGAGGCCTGCCCGGCAAACTTTCTCGTATCCCGCATCGAAGATGGAAAAATCATCTACTGCCCGCCTGCTTCACGAGAGCGGTTCGGCGATATCGACACGACCCTCAATTTCTTCTTGAAGCCGGAGGATCGGGAGCGATATCTGGAAGCGCTCTTGCCGACGGGAACACTTGATGATTACCGGGTTCAGTTCCGCAGGGCCGACGGCTCAATCATGGAAGGCATCACCGCCGCCCGCGTGACCGACTACAAGGGCGAGAATGTCATCGTGTCCTCCACAAGGGACATTTCGGACCTTCTGGCCATGCAGGAGGAATTGCAGAAACAGCGTGACATTGCCCACCAGAACGAAAAACTGTCCGCCCTGGGTGAGCTGCTTGCCGGTGTCGCGCACGAACTCAACAATCCCCTTTCCATCGTTACCGGTTACGCCCAGATGCTTCAGGGAAAGCTCAAGGACCCGGTTCTGGAAAAGCGCATCGACCGCATCGCGGAGGCTGCCGACAGAAGCGCGCGGATCGTCAGGGCTTTCCTGTCCATGGCGCGCCAGCGACCGGCAAATCTGGAACCGTGTACGCTGAACGAAATCGCCTCGGTTGCCCTTGATCTTGCCGGCTACGGGCTGCGCTCCAACGGAGCCAGGATTGAGACGGAGTTTGATGAGGATCTTCCTTCAATCCTCGGCGATACGGACCAGCTGGTCCAGGTCGTTACGAACCTCATTATCAATGCGGAACACGCCCTTTCGCCGCTTGGTGAAGACGCGGTGCTTGTGCTGCGGACGTTCCACGACGGAAGAGACGGCCAGGCAGTCCTTGAAGTCCGGGACAATGGTCCGGGGATGACGAAGAAAATCAGGGACCGCATCTTCGAGCCGTTTTTCACGACAAAAGACGTGGGTGAGGGGACAGGTGTCGGCCTGGCATTCTGTCACCGGGTTGTCGACACCCATGAAGGCACTCTCGAAGTCAGTTCATCCGTTGGCAAGGGGACGAGTTTCTTCGTGCGGCTGCCCGCAATGGAAACAGAGGCTTCAACTGACACCTCGCAGGCCCAGCCAGGCGGAACGCATCATCGCAAACGGGTACTGGTCGTTGATGACGATGTCGCGGTCAGCGAGCTCGTTTGTGACCTGCTTGCAGATCTCGGTTGCCAGGCAATACAGGAAACCAGCGCACGCAAGGCTCTTGCGCGCCTGTCTCACACATCCGTCGATCTGATTATCAGCGACTACAAGATGCCGGGCATGGACGGTGCCGCATTTTACAACAGCCTGATCGGGTTATCGCCCGCTTACAAGGATCGTATCGCCTTCATGACGGGCGATGCCATGGGGAAGTCCGTTCAGACATTTCTGATCGAAAGCGAGCGCCCCTACATTGAAAAGCCCATTTCCAAGAAGGATCTGGCTTGTTTGTTAAATCAACTGGACAGCAGGAAAAACACATCATGAGCGGGGCTCCGGGTGCGAAGCAAATTTTGGTCTGTGACGACGAACCTCATCTTCGCGAAATGGTTGCCGAGTATCTCGCCGAGCGCGGCTATGATGTTGTTGAGGCGCCAAACGCCAACGACATGAAACGGCTTCTGGAGAGCCTGGAACCGGCGCTGATCATTCTGGACGTGAACATGCCTGGTACGGATGGTCTGACCGCGTTGCGTGACCTTCGAACCACCTCGACCGTGCCGGTAATCATGCTGACCGCAGCAAGTGATGTGATCGACCGCGTGGTGGGGCTGGAAATGGGAGCCGACGATTATGTCGGCAAACCTGTCGACCTGCGCGAACTGGAGGCCCGGATCAAAGCCGCACTGAGGCGCAGAAGTTTTGACGAGACAAGTGCGCGGCAGAAGGATCGGCAAGCAGGCACAGTTCCCTTTGGTACCTGCCGTCTGGATCTGGACGGGGCGAGGCTGATCGGTGGCGACGGTCAGGAAATTGCGATTACGTCGATGGAGTATCAGCTGCTCAGGGTGTTCGTTGAGAACCGTGGACGCGTTCTCAACCGCGACCAGTTGCTGGAGCAGGCACACGACAAGGGCTGGGAACCTTTCGATCGTTCGATCGATCTGCGTATTTCAAGGCTGCGCCGCAAGATAGAACTCAATCCCACAAAACCCGAGACCATCAGAACGGTCCGAGGGTTGGGCTACGTCTTCGATTAAGTGCTCTTCCCGGCGACCCGGGAAACCCCGTCAGCTGTGATGCCTGCCGCAAATTCCAGTTCGTCAGAGCCGGAATTTGCGTCCTGTTGGTCAGCATCCCGGCTTTTTGGCGCATCAATCCAGCCCCAGATCCGCGCTGTCTCCTTGTGAACGGTAACAATTGTACCTTTGGTGTGTGCAGGGGCGGGCTTTTTGATACCGGGCGGACATGGGAAAACGCTTTCCCCGGCGCGTGATCCGGTTTTTCAAGTTTTTTCAAAAGATGTTTTTCTTCAGTCGTTTACACAGATCTTGTCTGGGGTTTTGTCGCCCAGCTCAATCCCCGCTCAGACCTCGCATTTGAAACAATGTGTCGGATATTTCAGTGGGGCGAACGACCGGATACAATTGAAACACCCGGTGAAACGGGGCTGAAAAGAAAGGTTCCCATCTTTGGTGTGTCGGCAAGGTCGCCGACGCCAAAACCAAATGGAGAACTACTATGATAAAAACCACTTCTTTCGCACTGGCTGCTGTCATGTCCACGTTCCTGATCCAGGCAACGCCTGCTTCCGCTGGCCAGAGCTGCTGGGGACTTGAAGGTCAGGCGCTTCAGGATTGCATCGACAATCTTGTCGACGAACTTGGCAAGATCGGTCACGAAAGCAATTCCGATACGCAGACAGTGAAGATCAAGAAATCTTCCCGTCAGAAATCTCGTTGAGGCCTAACCTCGACCGGAACTGACAACCAGAAACCCTCGGCGTGAACAAGACGTCATAAGGGTCACCTCTCCTGCGGTGCAATTCGACTGGCATTGATGTGTTTTGGCTTGCTTGCCAGGTTTTACCCATCAAGCCGTTGAATTGCCCGCAGACAGATTTTCAAGAAGAAGACATCTGAAACGGCCGGTTGGCCCCTTCAGGCAAGCTCTCCTCTCCAGGTGTTTTGAAATTTCTACGCCTTTTTTGAATGCCTGCTTTTACCACCTAGCCCAAACTGTTGAGCAACCGATTTCAAGGCGCGGCGCTGACCGACGTGTTCGGTTTTTGGTCCGGCGCTCGGCAACAGCCGGCAGTGATCATCAAACCACAAAAAAACCTCACCCCGTCCTGCGCATTGATGGGGCAAAAGCGCTTCGCGCAGCTTCACGGCAAAAGTCAATGGAAGGGGCCAAGACATGGCTTGGGCCCCTCCTGTTCTTTAACGGTAGGGTTATGCAGGGACAGACGGGTACTTCATGCCCGCAACTTCCTGCATCAGGCGGATCACCTGTGTGCTGTAGCCCGCCTCGTTGTCATACCATACGTAAAGGACCAGCCGGTCGCCGTCGACGATGGTTGCCTGGCTGTCGACCACACCTGCATGGGTGGAGCCGACGAGGTCGGAGGAAACCAGTTCGGTCGAGGCTGTGTAGTCGATCTGGTCCTGCATCGGCGACTGCACCGAAATCCCGCGCAGGTAATTGTTCATTTCCTCGGCCGTCGTCTCGCGCTTGAGGTTCAGGTTGAGGATGGCCATGGAGACGTTGGGGATCGGCACCCGCACCGCGTTGCCGGTCAGCTTGCCCTTCATTTCCGGCAGGCACTTTGCGACCGCGCTGGCCGCACCCGTGCTCGTCAACACCATGTTCAGGGGAGCGGACCGGCCGCGGCGATCCCCGCTGTGGTAGTTGTCGATCAGGTTCTGGTCGTTGGTGAAGGCGTGGATGGTTTCCACATGGCCGTTCTCGATCCCGAACTCGTCATTGATCACCTTCAGCACCGGCGTGATGGCGTTGGTGGTGCAGGAGGCCGCGCTCAGGATCCTGTCGTCCGCCGAGATGTCGCCATGGTTCACGCCATAGACGATGTTCTTGATGCTGCCCTTGCCCGGCGCGGTCAGGATCACCTTCGCTGCTCCTGGGCATTTCAGGTGCTGGCCAAGACCATCCTCGTCGCGCCAGATGCCGGTGTTGTCGACCACCAGCGCATTGCGGATGCCGTATTTGGTGTAATCGACCTCGGCAGGAGAGTTGGCGTAGATCACCTGGATGTAGTTGCCGTTGGCGATGATCGCATTCTGCTCTTCGTCAACGGTGATGGATCCGCTGAAAGCGCCGTGGACGGAGTCCCGTCGCAGCAGGCTGGACCGTTTCTTCAGGTCGCCGGCCTTGCCGCCGCGCACAACAATCGCGCGCAAGCGCATCTTGTTGCCGGCACCGACGCGTTCGATCAGCATGCGAGCAAGAAGGCGTCCAATGCGCCCGAAGCCATAGAGAACAACATCCTGGGGTTCCTGCAGGATGGATGTCTTGCCAGTGTTGATACTGGCGAGCTGCTTCTCGAGGAAGCTCTTAACGTCACCGCCTTCTTCCATATAGCCGTGGCACAGCTTGCCGAGGTCGACGCGCGAGGCGGCCAGGTCCATCTCCAGCATTGCCTTGACGATTTCAAGGCTCTTGGTGACGTCCAGTTCCTGCCCGGTGATCTGCAGGGCATAGCGGTGTGCCTTGAGGATCTCGATGGCGGAGTTGTTCAGAAGACGCCGGCCAAAAATCCGGATGTTGATGCCGTAGTCACGGTAGAGATGCCCAACCAGCGGGATCATCTGCTCGGCAGCGGACTGTTGTTCCTTCCAGTTGTCGAAGTGGTTATCCATGGCCGCCATACACAAAACTCCCTTATGGTCTTTCCAGCGCGCTGAGTAGCAAGTCTTTGTCCTGCGCACGGTCTTTAGCTCTTGTGGAAACGTAATGTCCATAAGCAGTTTGAAGACTAATCGATTGAAATTTGGGGAGGGTGCTTTTGGTCGCATCCAGGCCGCTGGAAGCGTTACATCTGGAACCTTGCAAGTGCAGATAATCAACTCGCAGAGACTTGGTCTGAACGCAGAAGTGCAGAGCAAAATCTGGTAATTCACGCCCGTCGACGGCATTTGCTGTTGAATTCGGACTGCGGTTTCAAGCAGACATCGGGCGTCAGGCAAGTCCTGTGTTGATGACGTATCGGGTTCCCGAAGTCATGGGGTCGCGAAGCCTTTTCACACCCCGAGTTCACGCAGGCCTTTCTCTATCGTTTCGCGAGCGCCGTTTTCGGCAAACGGGAAGGACGCGAAGAAGACTTCCGAACTGATTTCCGGATCTGCCTGTCTCGCCCGGGCCAGCCATTGCCGGGCTTCTGCATTCTTGCCGACCAGGTGTGATGTCAGGGCCGCGATCAAGGAGATATGCTTGTGCGCACCAGGCATCTGCGCTGCTTTCACGGCAAGCTCTGCCGCCCTGTGCCTGTCGCCCAGTTGCAATTGCACCAGCGCACGTGCCGACACCATGCCATAGGCAAGCGGGTCGAGCGGGCTGAGGTCCAGCGCCAGAGCAAGATCTGCATCGGCCTGCGCTGCCTGACCTGCCATCACGCTCACCAGCCCGCGTGTATAGACACCCTGGGCGAAACTGGGACTGAGGCTGGTTGCCCGGTCAAACCAGGCGATTGAATCTTCCAGCCGGCCATCGAGCCAGGAACACCGCCCGGCATTGAAGTGAGCAAAAGGATCGAGCCTGTCGGTTTCCACCGCCTGCTGCGCCAGCGCGCGGGCCTTTTCGACCTCGGCTTCGGGATCTTCCGCAAAGCGCATGAAGGCTGATTGAAAATGCGTGAAGGACAGCCCGCCCATGGCGCCGGAGAAATAGGGATCGCGTTCCAGGGATCGTGTGAACAGTTCTGACGCACGGGCGTTGTCCTGCCGGTTGAACCGGTACATGTGATCCAGCCCCAGGTGAAAACAGGCCCATGCATCCAGTTCTCCCGGAGCGCGTCTGCGTGCGATACGCACTTCGTTCTGCGGGATCTGAACCGCCAGACTGGCAACCACATGGCTTTCGATTTCCGGTCTGAGCTGCTGCAATTCGGACAGGCTGCCACGATAGTGTTCCGCCCAGATCGTGCCGCTGCTGGTCATGTCGATCAGCGAAACGCCGATCGTGACGCTTTCACCCGCAAGTTCGACTGTGCCGGTGAGCCCGTAGCGAACGCCGAGTTGGCGACCGGCGGACAACGGGTCCACATCGGGTCCGCGAAAGCGGAAGCTCGATCCACGTGCGATAACAAACAGCCAGTGCAGGCGCGACAGATCCGCAATGATGTCGGCAGGCAGGGCATCGGCCACGATTTCGTGCTGGCCCGGTTCGCCAAAATACTGGAAGGGCAGGACGGCGATGGAGGGCCGCCCGTCGCGCGCGGTCTTCAGCGCTTCCTCAATTGCCGGGGCGGCCTGTTCCTCGGTGATCAGGCCCGAACGCGCCGGGGGTGCCTTTGCCTGGACACCGGAAACTTCGGTCTCCGCGACAAACCGGAACCCCTTGCCATGGATCGTCCGGATGACTTTCTGTGTGCTGCCCTTGTCCCCGACAGCCTTGCGCGCAGCCTTGATCCGCGCTGCCACTGCCGTTTCGGAGACAATCCGTCCGTCCCAGACATGCTCTATCAATTCGTCCTTGCTGACCATCCGGTCGCGGTTTTCGACCAGCAGCAAGAGAAGGGAGAGGACCTGCGGCTCGATCGCCACGCGTTCGCCATCACGGCGCAATTCGAAACGTGTGCCGTCCAGTTCAAATCCGTCAAAGGTAAACACCAGGGCGTCGGCTTGCGGCACACGTTCCCCTTTCCCCGAAAGTCTTCATGAAAAGGTCAGTTATATTCATGTCCCCGTCAAGCATTGCCGCTGGGTAAGGCGTATCTCTTGTTCATCGGGAACGTCCGATGTTGCTTGGAAACACTGTTACTTGAACTAGGAGATATGAAATGCCGCTGGTTACGATCGATGTCATCAAGAACGTTTTCACCCCCGAACAGAAGCACCAGCTGATCGAAAAGGTGACCGAAGCCATGGTCGCCGTGGAAGGCGAAGCCATGCGCCCGGTCACCTGGGTCCGCATCGTGGAAGTCGAGCAGGGTGATTGGGCCATTGGCGGTCAGCGCCTGGGCGCAGCGGACGTTCATGCCATGTCGGGCAAGAAAGTCGCCTGACGCTGCAAAAAAAACTGTTGCAAGAAGGGCCGTGCCTTGTAGCGCGGCCTTTTGCGTTTTGAACGGAAGATGCCGGTAGGCGCTCATGCGCAGTGAGACCCTTGCTTCCATGCTGAACGCATCACCTGCCGTCAAACCTCAAGCGAGGGAAAATCGTCCTGCAGCTTGTCGGAATACCTGCCTTCGAAGGTATGCAAGCCTGCGTGACGGATTTCGGTTTGGTAGTCCAGCCAGATGGTGCCGCCGCAACCGCGTACCCAGCGCAGGCTGAAGCTCTGGTCCTCATGCAGGAATAACCGACCGCTTGGCGTCGGAAGGTGGCCGAAGAAGTCGTAATACTCCATGTCGGCATGGGCGGGGATCAGCGACATGTCGGGGTAGTTGGTGACGACACCGCGTTCCACCATGGTTTCCGGCACCTTTCGGCTCAAGAGCGTCAGGCCCTGGCCGCCGGCGGGAATAGAGATGAAACCATCCCGATGGTCGGGGTGCCAATCGGTGTTGTCATAGTCGCGAAGCTGGTGATTGTAGGTCATGCTGCGGGAAACGAGCTGTTCCATCGGGCTGCGCTCGGCTTCCGGCAGGGCGGTTTCCGCTTCAATCAGCTGCCGGAGCAGATCCCAGTTGTAATATTTCTGCGGGTAGGAGGCGCTGACGAAATCGCCGCCGAAGGCGACCAGACGCCACACGGCCTCAGGCGTGAACTCCATGTCGGAGTCGAGCATCAGCATGTGGCTGAATTGCTTGTGGGCGAGGAATTTGCTCATAAGGTGGTTGCGGTTGATGACGAGGTTTGCGGCACCATAGGTTTCGAACGCAAACGGTAGTCCGTGGTGCTGAAACTCTTGCGTCAACGCGATGAGGGAGCGAACCGTCGGCAGCTCGACCTGGCCGCGGGTCGGCATCGCAATCATGATGATGAGCGGTGTTGCTCCGTCGGCCTCATTCGCCATTTCCTGTTGCCTCTCTGAAGGTGATGCCGGGGCATGGATGCCGGGTGTCTCGGGACAGGCGTCAGGACCTCGGCAGAGTTTCACCGGTTTCCTACGGTGCTTTCTTTGGAGTTACGAGTTGCGCCGGTCGCAGCTCTTCTGCTTCCTTGAACAGTGAAAAGGTCTGGTTCACGTAGCCGACGACGCCATTGATCTGCTGCAGATAGGCTTGCAGCTCCGGAGTGAGTTCCGCTTCCACCAGCTGGATGGCGCGAGACTGGGGGTAGACTTCAAAAAGAACATAAAACAGCGGGTCTCCGCGGCGCAGGATGAGGGGGGCGGAGATATCGTGCCATTCGAACGCCCATGTCAGCGTTCTCGGCCAGACGTTGATCGGGAACCTTCCCGGTATCATCAGGCCGGGAAGCGAAGATCTCCCGACATGTTGAAACGGTGGCAGCTGCGACATGTAGGTGGGCTCGTCCGCAACGAAGATATACGGCAGGCGCATCTGCAGGATGGGGCGGTCGGGCGAGCGCCATTCTTCGCGCGGATGAAGAATGATCAGGTGAGTGAAGACATCGTCTCGAACCGAGGACATTGGCCCGTCGGCGTTCACGACCACGGGTTCACCGAAGTCGGTTTCGGCCATCTGAAGGGAAAGGTCGCAAGGGCATAGTACTTCGAAAAGCCGGCTTTCGAGTCCCAGGACCGCAGGGCAGGCTGTCACGGATTTGGCATGGGTTCGCTGGCGCGGGGCTGAGGGCTGTTTCAGCCTTTGCGGTGGCTTGTAGACCAGTTGGGATTCGTCGCCCGCCAGCAGCCAGCCGATCGTTGCCGGCCCGCTGCCTTCAGTGTTTCCGCCGCTTGCATCGACGGTAACGTTGAAACTCAGCACGGGAGCACCGCCCTTGTTATCGCCGGAATTGTGCACTGATCCAGGGCGGAGCTGGGAGCCAGCGATTGAGGCTCTTGTCGAGATAAAGGCCGGTGACGGTATTGTAGGAAACGGTCACGGGCTGGCGGGTAAAGGGATCCGTGACTTGCCGCGTCTGAATTTGAGACACGCCGTAGCCCGGTGAGAAGACGGTATTTGCGTTTGGAACCCGTGACCCCGCGCGCCCCCCGTAGACGGTGTTCATCACCGCGCGCCGTGAGCCGGGATGTCCCGGGTGGATGGTGTTCATTCCCGGTCGGCGGTAGCCTGCGCCACCAGCATAGACGGTCTCCATAGCTGCCCGCCGGAAACCGGGATGGCCGGCATAGATGGTATCCATCCCAGGTCGGCGATGGCCGGGATGTCCAGCGTAGATGGTATCCATCACCGGTCGGCGATAGCCTGGATGACCTGCATAGATGGTGTCCATCACCGGTCGCCGCGCGCCCGGATGTCCTGCATAGATCGTGTTCATCGCCGGCCGTTTGGAGAAGGGAGCGTATCCAGCCGGACCGGCGGTTAGGGTTTCGGAATGCATCTGTCCGGGCCGACTGCCCATGGAGCTGTCGGCTGAGGGTCTTCTGCCTGCGCCCAGTTTTACGAGATCTTGATCGATCCCCGGTTTCTTTCGGTCAACCAAAGCTTATCCCTCAAGAACCAAATACTATAAAAGATTTAAGTGCTAAACTGACACAAAGTTACAAAATGCCTCTGCTTTCCGCAACTCCTTTCAGAGCTTCGCCTACGTTCCTGACGACATTGCTCCAGTCTCGCGGATGCTGTTGCCGGAAAAAACGCATGTCCGGATACCAGTCCGAACGGTCTCCCTCAAAGCAGTGATACCAGTGGGGAAAAGTGTCGAGCAGCAGCCAGACCGGTGTGCCGATCGCCCCGGCAATATGTCCCACCGCACTATCGGTCATCACGATGACGTCCAGCGACTGGATCATGGCGGCGGTTTCGGCAAAATCGAAATCGTCGCAATCGATGACAAGGTCACCCAACCCGCCTTCGATAAGCTGGCGATGGGGCGGCCCTTTCTGCAGGCTGTAGAGTTGAACGAAGGGTAGTTCGGCAAGCGGCAGAAAATCCGAGAGCTGCGCTGCCCGGTCCGCGTTGCCACCGTAGTCCACGTTTCCCGACCAGAGGATACCGACACGAAGCGGTGCTCTCGCCCTTGCAAGCAAGGCGTCCCGCCTTTCTGCAAACGCCGGATCGCACTTCAGGCGCGGAGGTGGGTAACGGGACGGATCATCGACACCAAGCAGATAAGGCAGTGACAGAAGCGAGATCTGAAACTCGCAGCCATACCCAGGGAGCTCTTCAGCATTCTCGACCCAGATGTCGACACCTTGAAGGTTCTGCAGGAGGTGCGACAGGGCGGGGGGACACAGAAAATGGACGCTTGCGCCGGCAGCCTTCAAGCCTGGCAGAAACCGCGCCGCCCAGATGATGTCGCCGTGCCCACCCTCGGGCAGAACCAGGATTTTCCTCTCCGCTGGCGGAGATCCGTCCCAGAAGGGCAGGTGGTGAACGGCGGCCGGAGTGATGCCGGCGCCGAAACGATGCTCCCAAAGCGGCCAGCCACGCCGATAGTCCCTTTGCCCCAGAGCCAGCCAGGAGGCTTCGATAGCTGAACCGGCGTCGTCCGGATCGTCGTGCAAGAGCCTCTGAAAGATGTTGAATGCCTCGCCATGCCTGCCTGATCTGGAGCGGGCGACAGCCAGGACATAGTCTATCTCAGGATCGTCCGGCTGCAGGTTTTTCAACTGTTCTGCCACGGCCAAGGCATTTTCCGGGCGTCCGAGGCGCAGATAGTGCGCAGCAAGGCGGTGCAGGGCGACGATGCTTGGCGGCGTGATGGCAGCAGCCCGGGTAAGACAGGCAAGTGCAGCCGTATCCCGCTCCTCCAGAAGATGAACCTCCGCCTGCAACAGCCAGGCGTCCACATGACCCGGAGCGAGCTTCAGGCAGGCATCGGCATAGGCAATTGCCGTGGCACATTGCTCCCGGCCGAAGCTTCGCAGCGCCATTTCGTACAAGTCATCTGCCTTCAGGGGGCCGGGGTCTCTGGTCATTTGGTCTGCTGCGCTGTCCCGTTCACGTTGCTCTGTAGACTTCGTCTATGCCGATAAACTCGATCACCTCGTATCCCTTTCCAGCCATGAAGGTAGGGATCTCGGGACTGTCGGTAATGTTCTCGATGGTCCACACTTCGACCGGGATGGTCTCGAAGGGAAACTCTTCCAGGACAGCCATCTCGCCGCCTTCAACGTCGAGAGACACATAATCGATATGCTCAATTCCCGCGTCTGCCAGTATCTCCCTGATCGAGCGGACCGGTATCTTTGCAATGCGCTCGTCGTGCTCGGGATGCTGCCGGATCCTCTCCAGAAGGTCCGGAGCGATGTTTGCAAGCAGACCGCCGCTTTGGGTGTAGCCGGCTCGGATTTCCAGGAATTCCGCGAAAGGTGTCGGCGAGCCGACCGCAGCGTTGAGGCAGCTGCAGCCGCGAACGGACGTCGCCTTTGCGAAGTTTGCCGGCGACGGCTCAATCAAAAGCCCGGTCCAGCCAAGTTCCTTTTCGAAGAAAAGGCTGTTTGAACCAGTGAGCCCGTCATATCCGCCAAGTTCCAGGAAAACGCCGCCTGTACGGTGTTTCAGAATCTCGTCGTTCAGGAACTTGTCCTGGCCGGATTGGCTGAAATACTGCTGGTGCATGCCCAGGGCCTTTTCCACGGCCCAGATCTCGTGCCGCAAGCCGCCCCGGCTCGGTCCGAAAACATGTTTCAGCTGACCGACAAGCGTTTCCCGAAGGTCTGTCAGGGCTTGCGGGGAATACTCGCTGTAGAATTCCGGCATGGTCATGAGGCAGTGAGGTCCTGGCTGATTTGAAATTGCTTTGAATTGAATGGTTCAAGTCCATGCGAAAGTTACCTTAGGTTAGTTCAGGGTGCTGCCCAAATTCAAAGTCTTTGATGATCCCGCTGTAAGGGGGCGCAAGGAGCACGCACTGGAGAGGGCGAAAGGTGACGGCGCGAATGAAAGACCAGACATCCGCATCCAGCCTGACCGAGGCATTCCTGGAGTGGTACATCGCCAACCGGCACAGTCCGGATCTGGCCCAGCTGAATGACTATCTGCTGAATGCCGCCTTGTCGGCGCGGGGCTACAACAATCTGGAGAGCGGCGAGACCTTCTTCGTGAAAGAGATCCTGGCCGCCACTGCACCGAGGCTCTGTTTCGACATCGGTGCGAATGTCGGCCGATACCGTCTTGATCTGTTGAACTACACGTCCGCCGACGTCATTGCCTTTGAACCGCTGATCTCAACGCATGGAGAGCTGGTGCGAAACACGCAGGCGTACGGCGACAGGATCGTTTGCGAAAACGTCGGGGTTGGTAACTTCGACGGCGAGGGGATACTGCATTTCGATGCAACGAACCCTGTTCTTGCCTCCTTCTCGCAGGAGGTGAAGAAGGTGAGTTATGTCACAAACGAGCAAACGGTGAAGGCGCGGGTGACGTCGCTTGATACCTATTGCCGGGTAGCCGGAATAACGGCGGTAGATCTTATCAAGATCGACACGGAAGGCTTTGAGACCGAAGTGTTCGAAGGGGCTGCCAGGGTGTTTTCCGAAATCAGGCCGCGGTTCATCCAGATGGAGTTCAACTGGCACCAGATGTTCCGCAGCAGGACGCTGAACGACTTCGCGGAAATGCTTCCAGAATACGACGTCTATCAGTTGCTGCCGAACGGTTGGACGCGGCGGGAGCCGAGAGATTCATTGGCGAATTTCTACCAGTTTTCAAACTTCGTGTTCGTCTTGAACGGACAAGGGGAGTTTCTGCAGACTGCTGACGGTGGCGTATGATTTTATCTCGACAATACGAGACCCGAGTTCCGTATTGATCTCCTGCTTCAGTGCCGCGCGTTTGTCATTTGTCTGGTAAATGCGTCGTGCCAGATCCACGAAGTGGTCCTTGCAATCCTGCGATCGGTCGCAGTTGCGGATGTCGTCTTCGAAACTCCACAGACTTTCATTGAGGCTTTTCAGCCGGGCCTTCCAGGTGTGGACCTGGCCCGTATCAGGCATGTGCCGGTCGTAAATCTCGCTGAGCGAAGCCAATTCGAAGCGGACGTGTTCCAGTTTCTCCGGAGCGGATATGCGGTCGGCCTTGATTTCAAGGATGGTGATCTTGTCGAGGAGTTCAGCCGGTGAAATCGGTATGTAGATCATCTCGACCAAGACACATGCCTTTATGTTCATCCCGCTGGTTTCAGAACTGTAGCATCAAGTCGCTGGTCCGTTAATTGGCGTGCTTGCAGAGCAGGGGCACTGAACCACCCTCCGAACAAAAAAAAGCCAGCCCTGCGTTACCAGGGCCGGCTGATTGCATGTTGCTGCAGGCAGGCGATTACTGCAGCAGGGCCGGGGCGTTGTCCGGAACGGGGGCAGGCGGCACCTTCGTGTCGGTGAAGGCGGGAACGGCTGCTTCAAAGGCGTCCAGCCAGGCCACAAGTTTCGGATGGGTCTGCCGCCATTCGCCGGCAAAACGGATATCCAGGTAGCCGAGGGCGCAGGCGAGCGTCAGGGAGCCGGCATTGACGTCTGCAGCGGTTGCCGGAACAGGTGGCGTGTTGTCTTCAAAGTGCTTCAGGCCACGGTCCATCTTGGCTGCCTGATAGGCGTCCCAGGCCGGGTCGCGGTACTTCGGTTCCTTGAAGCGCTTCTCGTAGACCCGAAGGATGGCCGCATCCATGATGCCGTCCGCCAGTGTCTGGTCCCGCAGGACCGGAAACCGGGCTTCGCCCTCCGGAAACAGTTTGCCGCCGCCTGCCAGGAAGTCGAGGTATTCCAGAATGACGGAGCTGTCGTAGAGAACGTCGCCGTTTTCCAGGACCAGTGCCGGGATCTTGCCGAGCGGGTTCTGGCTGCGGAGGCTGTCAGAGGGATCGGCAGTATTGGCGTCTTCGATCTCGACCTTGCCCTTGAGGCCGAGAATGGACAGGGCGAGCTTCACCTTGCGGCCGAAAGGCGAAGGGGGAGACGAGCGAAGTTTCATCATGGGTCCGAACTCCTGAAAGAAGAAGGCGGTTGGGGTGTCTAAGACGGTTAGCGTGCGCCGGGCGGCGGCACGGACAGGCTGCCAGCGCGGCAGCCGGATCTGTCGACCTCGCGGCAGGCACGGAATTCAAGATCCCGCGTGAGGCAGATGCGGACTTCCTCAAGTTCGCCCCGGTCGCAAGTGACGGCAAGCCCGTCCTCCTTGAGGCCCGGATTGGCAAGCCGGAAGGCTTTTTCAACGGTATCGGGTGCGGCCTTGCCGCGCTTGTCGAGTGTGCGGAAGGCCCCGGGGATCGTGATCTTGTCGAAAGCCTCGCGGGTGAGATCGAAGTAGTCTTCCGGCGTCAGGCCGGAGCAGGTGCCATGCTTGCGCCACTCGTGGAAGACGAGATTGTGGCTCGGCATGATGTCTTCCATCGAAACGGCGATTTGCCGGTCGATGCGCTTCGGCGCGCCGGGGCAGCTTTCCGGGAAGCCACGCTCGTATTGGGGCCACAGGCCATGCACGACGAAGCGAAAGGGCTTGGAGACATCACATTGATGCGGATTGGCATCCGCGCCCTGTTGCTTGCAGTAGGTCGGCGACCAGGACAGGGCGAGGACATAAAAATCGAATTTTCCGGACTGATCAGCAGAGGCTGGCAGGCTCAGAAGTCCCGCCAGAAGGCAGGCGGACAGTCTTCCGATATGGCCGAGCAGCGCCATGGATCAACCTTCTTGGGGAAGCCGTGGCCTTAGTGCGGGCGCGCCGTGCTGCAATGGTCGCCGTAGACCCGCCACTTGTCCAGAGGAGCGAGGCAGGCCTCCACATTCCAGCTGAGCCCGACGAAACCGGCGTGCTCTTCCACCATGTAGTGGACGGACTGAATGGTGCCGTCCGACAGGCTGGCCGTGCCCTTGCAGTAGCGGCGCTCGATCGGGCTGACGTCATTGCCGCTGTTGTTGACTTCACTGATGCCGTCGATGCTCAGGATCGTGCGGCCGCCGTAATAGTCCTTGCGAGCCCGGGCGACGGTGCCTGCGACGGCACTTTGAACGGATGCGGCCGTGCAATCCGGCAAGCGCTTGTCACTGCCAAACGAGAAGTAGACACGGTCGTCATTCGCGGCAGCCGGTGCAGCCAAGCTTGCGCAAAAGGCCAAGGCTGACAGGGTCAAGCAGACGGATCGGGCAATACTCACGGCATAAACTCCGGAAATCAAACTGTGTAGGAGACGATGGGGGAGCCGGGTCGGAAGGTCAAGGTTCGATCCCGGTAAAAGTGTCACTGTAGGGGCTTTATTCGCCGATCAGCTGCGTTACGTTCCAGCTGGTGCCGGGTCCCTGGTGCAGGACGTCGCACAACCAGGGCAGAACCAGGCGCATTTCCTCCGCAAGCGTGAAAGGGGCGTTGATCAGTGTCATGCCCGAACCGAGCATTCTGGTGTCCGGGCCGCTCTTGCCGACGTTGAGGTCGAGGCTCAGTACGTCGCGCAGGCCAGCTTCGTCGAAGTCGCCATGCATGCGCCGGATCGCTCTGACATCCTTCATCGGATACCAGAGTGCATAGGTGCCGCCTGGCCATTTTCTGTAGGCCTTCACCACGGCATCGGTCATACGGGAGAATTCGTCCGTCACCTCGAATGCGGGGTCGATCAGCACAAGGCCGCGTTTCTCCTTGGGGGGCAGAAAGCTTCCCATGGCAAGCCACCCGTCCAGGTGGATGGTCTTGACCTGATGGTCTCCCGCGAACCGCTCCGCGAGCGTCTTGAAATCCGCCGGGTGCAGTTCCGTCAGCGTCAGGCGGTCCTGCTTGCGCATCAACTGCCGTGCGACCATGGGCGAGCCCGGATAAACCTTCAGCGCGTCGCCGTCGTTGAGCGCGCGCACTGCCGTCAGCCAGGGAGCAAGCAATTCGGCTATCTGAGGCGGAATATCGGCCTCAAGCACCTTGCCGATGCCCAGTTGCCATTCACCTGTCTTCTGCATCTCCTGCGAATTGAGATCGTAAAGACCGATGCCCGCGTGGGTGTCGAGGATGCGGAAGGCCTTGTCCTTGCGCTGGAGATAGGCGATCAGGCGGGCCAGCACGACGTGTTTCAGAACGTCGCCGATGTTTCCCGCATGATAGGCATGGCGGTAGTTCATTCGGACTGGTTCCCGGAGGCAGGTTCAGCGTTGCGCTTGAAGAAGATGACTGCCTTGTCGCCGTGGTCTGCCTTGCCGATTTCCGAGAAACCGAGACGGCTGTGGAACCGTATCGAGCCCGGGTTGGCGGGGCGTTCGTTGACTTCGCAGACGAAAACACGACCACTTCCGGCAAAATGTTCAAACAGCGCGCCGTAAAGGGCGTCGCCGATCTTCTTGCCCCGAAGGCTCTCGTCGACGCAGATCCGGTCGGTGTAGGCAAAATTTGAAACGCGTTCGCTCAGCCATTGATAATTGCGGCTGTCATAGCCGGCGCCGTCGCCCAGGCACAGCAGGAAACCGGCAGGCGTGTCGTCCACGACTGCAACAAGACAGACAAGGGCGGAATTGACCAGATCGAGCAGTTCTTCGGCTGTCAGTTCGTTGACTGCCGGAATAGCAGCATTGTTCAGCGGCAACAACGCGCCGAGGTCGCCCGGCAGGAACGGTCGGATGGTCAGGGTATCGGATGAAACGGCAAGCATGGGGCACCACGGTGGATTTCGGACCCGCCTTATAGGGGCTTCGGCAGGAAGTGGAAAGATGTCCGCTGGATCCGTTGATTGCAGCTACTGCTGAGGATCAAGGGAAACCGGCACGGCTCCAAGTCAGGTCGGGGGAGGCGGTGCCGGCATTGTCGGTAAAAAGAATGTGGGCGCAGCAAGGCTGCGCCCACTTGCTTCATGCTCTCAAGCCTCTGTGTGGCAGGGGCTAGGGGAGCTTATTCTTCGGCAGGTCCGCCGTCGTCTTCCTGCGGTGCGTCGCCTTCTTCGAGCGCCTGCAGGTTGACCGCTTTCGGTCCCTTGCCACGACGATCCGGTTCGGTCTCGAAGGACACCCGCTGTCCACTGTCCAGGCCGGCAAAACCGGACCGCTCGACCGCGGAAATGTGCACGAACACATCCGCATCGCCTTCGTCCGGAGTGATGAAGCCAAAACCCTTGTCGTTCTTGAAGAACTTCACGGTGCCAGACTGACGCGGGCCACGCTCGACCGGGGGCATGTCACGCCGCGGGCGCTGCTGACGGAAACCGTCGCCTTCGCCGCCTTCGCGCGGGCCGCCGCCATATCCGCCGCGTCCGCCACCGCCGTAACCGCCTTCACGGCCACCGCCGCCACCGTATCCGCCACGGCCACCGCCGCCGCCGCCATAACCGCCGCCATCGCGACCACCGCCGCCATAACCGCCGCCTTCGCGTCCGCCGCCGCCATAGCCGCCGCCTTCACGTCCGCCGCCGCCGTAGCCACCACGGCCACCGCCGCCGCCGTAACCGCCGCCGCCTTCGCGGTCGCCGCCACCGCCGTAGCCACCACGGCCACCACCGCCGCCGTAACCGCCGCGGCCGCCGCCATAGCCGCCTTCTTTATTGTCGTCGCGGCCGTAGCCGCCACCAAAATCATTGTCGCGTCCGCCGCGGTAGCCGCCATCCCGGCCGCCGCCATAGAAGTCTCCACCGAACTCGCTTCCGCCAAAATCACTGCCGAAGTCTTGCGGACCGCCAAACTCGCGCTTGCCGCCGCGCCGACCACGCGACCGCCGGTCCGAATCACCATCGTGCATTACCGAATCACCTTAATTGTTGCGCCCTTTCGGCACATAACGACCAACCTCACCCGCCTTCACAGTCGAGTCACCACACTCAGGCGCACTCCGTGCGTCTGATCAACATTCTGGGATCGGGTTGAAACAATCTTGCCACATCCCTCTCCAGCCGCTGCGTTATCATCATAAGGGCGGGACAGGGAAAATCGCAAGAAAATCCTTGGTGCAGGCGCTAATTGGAAGCGTTTTTCGGAGGCCAGGTACTTGACCAATTGGACAAGTCAGGTTCCGTACCGTCACATGTTTTCCTGGCCGCTTCTTCCAGCAGCACCAGGCCGGTGCCGTTCCACACCCATCGGTTCCACAGGCCGCATTCGCCAACTCCTGAACCCTTGAAGTAACTTACGAGCTGTTGATCGGCCGGAATCCATCTTGCGTTGTAGATGAGATCCGTTGCGACCGGACCCTTTTCCGACATGCGGGCGACATGCACCTGACGGGCCGCGCCGTCCTTGCCGGAAAGGACAGCTACATAGGGGCTGTTGTAGGCGGTTGGAGCTCCGCAGGGGATGATGTAGAGCGCGGCGCTGTCGGCAAGCGGCACGCGAACGGCATTCAGGCTGGCGAAGATGGTCGGGTCGATTTCAGAGCACAGGCGGTTGGCAGACCAGACGGCAGCCACTTCTGGCGGAAGCTGGTCGGCGCTCATCAGCGGAATGGCGTGCGGGGCGTCCCTGGCAGGATCGGTGCCGGGGGAGACGATGGCTGCAACGGTGCCGGTGCGGTCCTGGCGATTGTCGAGCCATAGCAGACTGGATTTGAGGCCGAGGAGGGGGACGGGTACCGCGACCGGGTCGGTTCCGGTGGTCGCAGGTACGCTGATGGTGAGTTCCTTGCCCTTGCGCATGGCGTCAAGCAGCGTCGTTGTCGCCGGGCCTGTCGGATACCAGAAGCCTTCTCCACCGAGCGGACGGAAGCCGGCTGGCGGATTGACAGCCGGCTGCATCTCGCGCAGCTGTTCGATCGGCAGCGCCTCGATCGGAGCGCCGTCGACCTCGAACTTCAAGGTGCCGTCCTTGGGCAGCTCGGTGTTGGTGGTTACACGGACAAGAGGCTGGGCCTCCGCCTGCCAGTCGCGGACGATGCGCACATCGACCCAGACCGACTGGCTGCGGGTGAACGAGGAGGCAAAGCACACGCCGGTATTGCCGCAATCGACCGTCCAGCTTTCGAAGCTGGGCGTCGTCCGGCCAGGCTGCGCCATTGTGCTCGAAGCGCCCAAAAGCGCTGCGGCAACAGTCATCAGCAATGTCAACAGTCGTGGCGTCATTAGCTCCGGCTATCCGAATGTGCTTGGCGTCTTCCAACAGGTCCATACATCTTGTACGAAATGCACGCGGCCAGGTGAAGCCGCGATTGACCAGAAACACGACACCGGATGGTGTTGTCCCGTATTTGTTACAATGGGCCGTGCGAGGCCGCTGTTGAAGGAGGCTACCATGGCGCAGGACACGACGAACTCCGGTGGGGATGAAAATCCGGAAGACGGCATGCCGCCAATCCAGGTGATGGTGATTGCCGTTACGCCGTTTCAGCAGAACTGTTCGCTCATCTGGGACCCTTCATCCATGCGCGGAACGGTGGTTGATCCGGGCGGCGATGTCGACAAGATCCTGGCAGCGGTGAACAAGCAGGGCGTGAATGTCGAAAAGATCGTTCTTACGCACGGTCATATCGATCACGTTGGCGGTGCGGCTGACCTGGCCGAAGCGCTGAAGGTGCCGGTAGAGGGGCCACACGAAGCCGATCAGATGCTGATCGACAGGGTGGCCGACCAGGCGGTGCAATTCGGCGTGGAAGGCGTCAAGCCCGTGATGCCGGACCGCTGGATGGTTGAAGGCGACCAGGTGGAAATCGCCGGGCGGATGTTCGATGTTCTGCATTGCCCGGGCCATTCACCCGGCCACCTGGTGTTCTTCGACAAGGAACTGCGGTTCGCGATTTCCGGCGATGTTCTGTTTGCCGGCTCCATCGGTCGCACGGATCTGCCGGGTGGCGATCATGCGACCCTGATCAAGTCGATCCGCGAAAAACTGCTGCCGCTTGGAGACGATGTTGCCTTTCTTCCTGGTCACGGCCAGGCCTCGACGATTGGCCATGAGCGTGAGACCAATCCGTTCCTGACCTGAGGTGCGGTGATGCCTTGATCCGGCGAGGGATTGCCCGCTTCGGGCAGCCCTCGGCGGGTCGAAACACTAGTAGCCTGGCGTCGTTAGGGGGGCGGCTGCGCCGGTAGGGCGAAGGCTGGTGACTTTACCTGTCAGAGCAGGGCTCTCAGATCGTCGATGCGATCATTGACCAGCCAGCCGTAGTAGTTTTCCTGCGGCCAGCTTTGGCCGCTGCGGCGGTATTTCGCGGCTCGGCCCCAGGGGTCGCCGAGATTGTAGAGCGTCGCGGTCAGGCCAGGGTTTTTCGAAATATCCACCTTGCCGACGGATTTATAGGCGGCAATGGAGTCCTGGATGATCGCGGCCATGTAGTGCAGCGAGATGTTCGGGTCCATGGTGGCCTTGTAGACCGCTTCTGAATCGGCTGCCGTCAGCTTGCGGAAGTTGCTTTGCTTGGCAACCCGGTCGGTCATCTTGAGGACCGTGAGCGGGCTCAGCTGGCCAAGGCCGAAGCTCTGGCCGGAATAAAGCGGCTGGAAGAACGCTTCGTTGAAGTTCTTTTTCGGGTAACGGACGCCGTCAACCGAACGGCCGCGAAACTTGCCGTTCCAGACGTTCTCGTAACAGGACCAACGGCGGTCCGAGCTTTTCTGAACATGGTCCTTGCGGCAGCGTTCGAATTCCGGGCGTTCGACGAACTTGTCGACGTGTACTCCGTTCAGCTCGAAGTCGAAGCGGATGCCGGCATAGGCGAGAGCCTTGACGTAGTAGGACTGGGCGCTGTCGAGCGTGTCGTAGTTGTAGGTGTGTTCGCCGACGATGGCGCCGATGATGTGGATCGGGTCGATGCCGTAGCGGGCGGCCACGCGCTTGATGGACCCCATCAGGCGGCGATCACGCTTCAATACGGCCAGAACCTTGTCGAACTTGGCATCGTAGGATGATTTGGAGGCGGCGGTACGGCGCGAAGAGGCGAAGGGGATCTTCGGCTGGCTCTTGAACCGGTTGCCTTCCGGCACCACCCGCACGGATTGGGCTTGCACGGTCGTACTTGTCGCGAGAGGCAGCGCCAAAGGAGCCAGGAGCAGGCCAAAAACCAGACATCCAGTCACCAGTCTGGAAATTCGGCCGAGATGACGGGTCTTCCTGCACACCATAATTTTTCTGCGCCTGGCTTTATCTTGTGTTTCTCGCCGACCAAATGCGGTCGTGCCGGCGAGCTCCAGTTGGTTCACATAGCTCGCTGGATGCGACTGTAAATAACTCATCTTGCAAAAAGCCCCCAGAAAAAACCACCGCAGCCGCGAAGATGCAACCGGTTCCTGTCTCTAGGGCAGGGACATCAACAAAGAAGTGATACCGGTCACAGCCCGGTGGATTGTCAGGAGCCGGGTGCCGAACGAAAGGCCGCGGCAGGCCCCATGCGCAGGCGGACAGCCTTTGGAACGTCCAGGAAATCGTAGAAGGCCCGGTGCTGACGCAAGCCGCATAACTCGCGCTGGATGGTGACATGCCAGAGCGCTTCACCGGCGTCGGCAAGCCGGTTTTGCAGGGTTTCGCTAGCTGTTTCGGAACCGTCTTCCGCCGATTTCAGATCGGCGAGAGCCGTCTCCAGCTTTTTGGTAAGCCGCGAAAGCGTGGATGCCTTCTCGTTGAGAATCTCGTTCTCAAGCGCTGCCGAGAGCGGATCCTTGTCGGCAGGTCTGGTCAGTTGGGGTGGGCGTACGGTCATGACGTCGGAAGCTGTTGCGGCAATCTCACGCAGGGTCACACGACGGCTCCTTTCAAGGCAAGCCTTTTTCCGCAAGAGCCGACGTCGATTGAAACGCGGTGAGGCTCGGCCTCGGGAGGGGCCGGAAGGTCGATCTGTTTCTCGGGAATTAGTCAATTCAACCGTAACTTTTAGGTGCTACCTACCCGATTATCTACGCATTTATACGGATCATTCCCGACCATGTTCAATGTGCTTGGCTGCATCTTCTATCAGCACAACATCGCGCTTGTGGGGCTCGCAGCTCTCGTTTGTCTGTTTGGATCGGCCGTTACCCTGCGGCTGTTGCGGCGTTGTGTGCGTGCGCAAGGCACGCAGCGTCTCGGGTGGCAGTTTCTGGCCGCCGTTGCCGGTGGCGGCGGTGTCTGGACCACGCATTTCGTTGCAATGCTGGCGTACGAGCCGACCGCTCCGGTCTCGTTTGATCCGGCCCTGACACTCATTTCGCTGGTGATCGCGATTGTCGGGCTGTTTGTCAGTTTCGTGGTCAGCGGCCTCGGTAGCGGAAAGATCCTGACCGGCATGGGTGGGGCTCTCGTCGGAATTTCATTTGCGGCCATGCATTACACCGGGATGTTCGCCTACCGGATCACAGGGCTCGTCGAGTGGGACTTCGGCTACATCGTCGCGTCCGTCCTTTTGTCTGTTGCCCTGTCCGCTGCCGCGATCACCTTGATCTGGCGCACCTACCTGGGCTCTCGTCGGTATTGGGTTGCCGTTGCCCTGATGGTGACCGGGATCGTAAGCCTGCATTTCACCGGCATGACCGCGTTGCGGATCATCCCGATGTCGCAGAATTTCACGGAGGTCGATAACGGTGCTGCCCTTGCCCTTGCGTTGGCGATTGCCGTTGTTGCCCTGCTGGTTGTCGGCACCGGGCTGACGAGCTTCCTGATCGACAACAATGTGCGAGCCATATCCAGGCGGCAACTGCACCATGTTGCCGCTCATGACGCACTCACGGGCTTGCCGAACCGCACGAGCTTCCAGAGACAGCTTGCCGGAAATCTCGATGGGTATTTGAACCCCGGCAAGAAGCTGGCGGTGATCGGGATCGACCTGAACCGCTTCAAGGAAATCAACGACACCTTTGGCCACGCTGCGGGTGACGAGGTTCTGCGCATCCTGGCCCGGCGCATGGAGCAGATCCTGCGCGATGATGAATTCATCGCCCGCCTCGGCGGCGACGAATTCGCAGCCATCAAGCCTTTCAGCGACAAGGATGAAATCCTGTCTTTTGCGAAACGGATAGAGAGCGTTTTCACCCGTCCGATCGAAATAGGCGCAATGGACGGCATCGTTGGCGCGAGTCTCGGGGCGGCGATCTGGCCTGACGATGCCCAGACGCCGGACGAACTGGTCAACAATGCCGACCTTGCCATGTATCACGCCAAGCATGGGTTTCTCGAAACGATCTGTTTTTACGATGCCAACATCGGTGCGACGGTTCGAAACAGGCGGCAACTGGCAGAAGATCTGAGACGGGCGCTGGAGCGCGGCGAGCTCGAGATCCATTATCAGGTGCAGATGTCGCTGAATTCCAGCCAGGGCATCCGGGGATATGAGGCCCTGCTTCGCTGGACCCATCCTGTAATCGGCCCGATTTCACCGTCCGAGTTCATTCCCGTTGCCGAGGAAAACGGGTTGATCGCTTCCCTTGGAGCTTGGGTGCTCAACAAGGCCTGCGAGGACGCCTCGCGATGGGAGCCTGCCTACCGGGTTGCCGTGAACGTTTCCGCTGTACAGTTCATGGACACCAACCTGCCACGGCTGGTGCATGAAGCCCTGGTGACGACCGGACTTTCACCACACCGCCTGGAACTGGAGCTGACGGAAACCGCCCTTGTGAAAGACAAGGCCCGTTCGCTGCACATCATGCGCCAGATCAAGGATCTGGGCGTCGGTCTTGCGCTGGATGATTTCGGCACAGGCTATTCTTCGCTTGAAACCTTGCGAACCTTTCCGTTCGACAAGATCAAGCTCGACAGGGCGTTTGTTGGCGAAATGGAGCAGGACCGCCAGTCCAAGGCGATCGTGCGCGCCGTTCTGGCTCTCGGAAAGAGCCTGGACATTCCGGTGCTGGCTGAGGGCATTGAGACTGAAGAGCAGATGGAGATCCTGCAACAGGAAGGCTGCGACGAAGGTCAGGGCTTTCTGCTGGGGCGTCCATCGCAGGTCGATCGCCTGATCCAGCACGGCGGGCCGGTGCAAAACGAGGCGCGCAAACCGGCGGAACCAACGCGCAAGATGGCAGCATCGAAGAGTGAAACTGGAGGCGACAAAGATGGTGGCCCGGTTTCCCTGCGTTCGCCTCTTGCCGCACGCAGTTGAGGCAGGGCTGCGGTCTTGTCGTCAGGGTTGCAAGCGGCGTGTCGAGATGCCGGGACGGGTTACCCAGCGGTTTTTTCCTGTGTCAGGTCCTTTTCAAACGCGATCAGGCACAAGAGTGCGCACAGTTTGATGAGGCAGGGCACGCCCGCATAAGTGAGGCTGAGCAGAAAGCCGAGTTGTGCGGTGAGGGCAGTTCCCGGCTGATACCCGAACAGGCCCAACAAAGGCAGCGTGAGGCCGGTGGCAAGGGCGAGACCGGACTTGGACAAGAACGCCATAACCGCAAAAAGGCGCGAAGCCTCCCCCTGGCGCCGGTCCGTGTCGATATGGTCGGCCAATATGGCGGGTGGCAAGGCAAGGTCAGCGCCTAGCGCCAGGCCGGACAGTGCACAGACAAACGCATAGGCTGTCAGATCTCCCTCTCCCAGAAGAGCGGCCCAGCAGAACGTGAAGATGGCGCCGGCCAGTGACATTTGCCATGCCCGCACCTTGCCGAAATGTCGGGCAAGCCGGGTCCAGAGCGGCATCGAGATGACGCCTGACAGGAAGTAGACCAGCAGAAACAGCCCTGTGTAGCTCTCGGCCCCCAGTCTGTCGCGGATGAAGAACAGCACCAGGACGGCGGGGATCGCGCTTGCGAAAATATTGAGAAACAGCAGTCCGAAAAACAGGCGCCTCCAGCGGCTCCGCAACAGGGTCCACCAGCCCATTACCGGACCAGCTGTTTGCGGGTTTTCAAGGGGTGCCGACCGCATCCATCGTAACAGCAGCCACAAGGAGATCGCCAAAAGTGGCAGATAGCCAAGCGTCACATAGAGAAATGCCGTTTCGATGCCGGTCCGTGTTGCCAGTGCGGCGGGCAGGACCGACGCAATGAGGAGGCCGGCAAGACCGAACCCTTCGCGCGCTGCCGTTACCGGGGTCCTGTCGGAGGCACTTGTTTTCCAGAGACCGCCCAGTGTCTGGTAGTTGATGGTGACGACCGAATATCCTGTGGTGCAGATGAGCACGGAGGCAGCAAACCAGACAAGCGGTGCCTCCTTCCAGGGATGAAACAGCATCCAGAAGCCCACGCCAAGCAGGATTGCGCCAAGTGCCAGAACAGTCCCGCGCCACTGGTGAAACCGGTCGCTGAGGCTGCCAATGAAAGGATCCTGGATGGCGTCGAACAGGCGCAGGGCAAGAAGAATGGCGCCGAGCGTCGCCACGGGTTGCTGCAATGTAACGGCATAAAAATCCGGGGCGTGCAGGTAGATCGGCAAACCGGCAAATGCCAGGGGAAATGCCATGACCCCATAGGTCGCAAGGCCGGAAAGCGTCACGCTTCCAGTATTACCGGATTTTTTTGGCAGAGCCGCAGCGTCGTCCGACAATCGTGTCGTCACGAACCGGACCCGACCAGTTGCGCGCGCAACTGGGGATCACGCGTGTTGTTGCCCAGCCAGATAGCGAAGAACTTCTTCGTGAATGCCGGGTCGGAGATCGTACCGAGCTTCTGGTTGCCGAGATAGAACTCGGCCTTGCCGCTGCTGGTGCGTACACCCGTAATCGATTGTCCAGGGGAGACATTTGGAAACAGGGCTTCCATCTGGGTTTGCCACTTGGCAAGCTGAGCATCCGAGACGCCACCCTGCCGGCGGATTTCCTTGACCGAGCTTTCGGCGATCTGCTTGCCCTTGAAGGTGCGCAGATAGGTGAGCTTCAAGGCAAAAGGGGCGGACGGGCTATAGGTGCCCTGCGGGGCATAGAGTTCCGCGTCAAACACCTTGAAGCCGAGGAAGGTCATCCGGCCCTTGCCAACCAGTTCGGCAGACGGAAGCAGCCTGGCTGCTGAACCCAGGTCGGCGAAGGCCGCGCCGGCAGGTGCTGTAACAGCGAATGCCAGGGCGAGCGCGAAAGCGAACCTGCGCCACCGGAACCCTTGTGTCTTCAAATGAGGAAACATCGAACAACCCTCCGCAGATCTTGTCGTGTACCCAGCCTGAAAGGATCTACGGGGGAACCGCGTTGCCGGATTAGTGAAAGCAACCTTCTTTCGGAAAACCGCCACAGAGGAAACGGCCTGCTTTTCATCTCGCGGCTGTCTGGCGTCAAAACCACGGCTCTATGTGCGATACGGTCTCATCATGTCTCGCCTGCTGTTTTTTCTCGAAACGGTGGCAAGATTTCCAGCTGTCATGTTTTCTTCGATTTCGCGATGCAGTATAGTAAGGGAAAGCATGGGCCTGCTGCGGACGCTGCGTCACTCAAGATGACGGCATCTGGAGCGGATCGGGTCTAACAGCATGCAGCCGGTGAAATTCTCCGGCACAATTTCCATTTCTCAGGTGAGACCGCATCGTGCGGAACCTTAGGCGTCAGCTTGGACGATTGTCATGAGTGAGATCGATTTCAAACCGAAACTGAAGCAAAAGACGAAGGTGCAGCGGCCAAAGCTTTACAAGGTGATGCTGCTGAACGACGACTATACGCCGCGGGAATTTGTCGTCCTGATCCTGAAGGCGGAGTTCCGTCTGGATGAGTCCCAAGCTGAGGTCGTGATGATGACAGCGCACCAGAAGGGCATCTGTGTTGTCTCCGTCTATCCGCGAGACGTCGCCGAAACCAAGGCTACGCGCGCTATCGATGCTGCGGTTCAGCTTGGCTATCCGCTGCAGTTCACCGTTGAGCCTGAGTGAATCTACGGTCGGCTAAATTCCTTCGTCAATTGTCATCGTCCATGCAGGCTTAGCCGCGCGCTCTGCCGGCAGAGACGATCTTCTTGTGTCAGGTAACTGACAAAAAAGAGCTATTTGTCTTGGGGTGACTTCCGGGGCGCAACTCGTTCTCGCCAAACACCGGCCAGGGACGCTGTGCTGCTCAGACTGCGTTTCACCCTTGCACACCCTCATGCCGGAGGTGACTGGCACGAAATCTGCTGAATATGCAATCAAACGCTGCATATATCAGGATTTGTGCCAATATGGAACATTGTGCAAAGACAGTTGCTCCGAAACAGAACATTTCCTTTCGCAAGATCGTTGTAACCGGTGGCCTGGGTTTTATCGGGTCCAAAGTTTTCAGACGTGTTGCAAGGATGGCGAATGTCGCCGAGACGGTGATCCTGGACCGGGTCTCCTACGCGGCTGATTTTCGCCGCCTGGCACCCATCGGTGAAGCGGGAGATCTTCCCGTCATTCGCGGAGACATCCGCTCGCCGATCGATGTGGCTGCTGCGCTGTATGAATGCGACGCCGTGATCCATCTGGCGGCAGAAACCCATGTGCCGCGGTCGTTCGCCGACCCGGAACTCTTCTTTGACGTCAATGTGACCGGCACTGAAGCCCTTCTGAAAGGCGCACAGGACGCCGGCGTGAAGCATTTCATTCATGTCAGCACGGACGAAGTCTACGGTCCTGCAATGGAGGAGGTTCGCGAAACCGCTCCGATGCGGCCGACGACACCCTATGCGACCTCCAAGGCCATGGCTGAGGAAGCCGTCATGATGGCTGCGCAAAATGGCCTCAGGTCAACGATCCTGAGACCGACCAATGCTGTTGGCACCGGACAGAACCCGGAAAAGCTGTTTCCGCGTTTCGTCATGCAGGCACTGAAGGGCCAGAAGCTGACGATTGAAGGCACAGGGGCCCAGGAACGCAGTTTTCTGCCCGTCAGCGATCTCGCCGCCGCTATCGGTCTGGTGCTCAACACACAGGACGAACAGGCGCTCGAGATCTTCAACGTTTCCGGGGAAGAGGACTTGTCTGTGCTTGAGGTGGCGCGGCGGGTTTGCGAAATAACCGGCGTCTCCACCGGTCTTCATTTCATTCGGGATCGTGTAACCAACGATGCGGCTTACCGGATCGACGACAGCCGCCTGCGGTCTCTCGGGTACCGACAGAAGAGCTCAGTCGATCAGGAGCTGCGCGCGATTTACCGCGAAATGCGGGCCCGTGTCCGTCGCTTTGCCGACGAAGAAAGGTTCTGATGCTGAGCCTGCCGACAGAAGCTGCGCTTCCGCCGATCCGCTTTCATGCGCCGCATATTCCACCCGCAACTTACGATGCGGTGGCATCGGCGCTCAGCAGCAAACATCTGCGCTCCGGCGGGAGTTATAGCCGGAAGGCGAAGGCGCTGGTGAGCCAGCATGTTGGCCATGACCGTGTGTTCCTGACCAATTCCTGCACGTCCGCACTTGAAATTTCGGCCCTTGCGCTGGATCTGGGGCCGGAAGACGAGGTCATCGTTCCTTCGTACACCTTCTGCGCAACAGCGACGGCCTTTGCCCGCAAGGGAGCGCGGATCGTGCTGGCCGACATTGATCCGGCAACGATGATGGTAACGCCGGAAACACTGGAGGCACGGCTGACAAGCCGGACCAGAGCTGTCGTCGTTGTGCATTATGGCGGCGCGGCAGCTCCAATGGCGGCAATCAAGGATCTGTGCGATCGGCACGGGGTCGTCATTCTGGAAGATGCGGCCCAGGCCTTCGGCGCGAAGCAGGATGGCCGGGCCGTTGGGACGTGCGGTCTGTTTGCCGCCTATTCCTTCCATGAAACCAAGATCATCAGCGCCGGGCACGGCGGCGCGCTGGTGTTGAACAGCGACAATTCCCACCTGCGCGAGCGTGTTGAAGAGCTGTTGGCGCGAGGCACGAACTTTCCCGCCTTCGCAAGGGGCGAAGTCAACCACTATGAATGGACCTCGGTTTCTTCGAGCTTCGAAATGCCGGACCTGAATGCTGCCTTGCTTTACAGCCAGCTGGTGCATTCAAGAGAGATCCTCCTGAAAAGCCGCGCGATCTGGGCGTACTACGAAAAGTCTCTGCGGGAACTGCCGATCGAGATCCTGCGGCCAGGCAAGGGTACAAAGGCGAATGGATATTCCTTTGCCTTTCTCGGAAAGGACCGGGAAACGACATACCGGATATTGCAGGGGGCTGCCCGAATGGGGCTTGGTTTGCAGTCACACTACAAGCCGCTGCATCTTTCCAGCTTTGCCGGGCGGACTCTGGCGGGAAGCTGCCCTGGAGCGGAACACACGTGGGGTCGGCTGGTGCGTCTGCCGGTGCACATGGACCTGAGCACGGTTGATGCAGCCCGGATCTGCGAGTTCCTGAAAGCTGAACTTGGCTGAAGCGATCAGTTACTCCCGATTTTCAGCCGAAACCGCCCGGTGCAGCAGAGTGGCCAGGGTCTTCATTGCAAGCTGCGTATGGGACATGAAACCGGCCTGTTCGAAATAGGCGGTATCGCGCGCGAGCCGTTCGGGCAGGATTTCGCGTGCATAGACATCTTCGGCGTCGTTCGTGCCTTCGATCCGGTTCAAATTGGTCAGGGCCCACAGGGTGCCCGGGCTGATCAGGCCGGGCAGGAACAACAGCGATCTTCGCATCTCATCGTCATAGTAACGGGCGACAATGCCAGGGTCTTCCGGCCTCGGCCCGAAGAACGCCATGTCCCCCCGCAGGATGTTGAACAACTGAGGCAGTTCGTCGAGTTTTGTGTTCCGCAGGAAGCTGCCGAAGGGGGTGATACGGTTGTCCCGCACTTCGGTGATCGCGCTTGCGTCGCTCGTGCCGGGGCGCATGGTCCGGAATTTCACCATCGCAAAGGTACCACCGCCCAGGCCGGTTCGCCGGGCGATGAAAAACGGTGCCTTCCGGTCACCAAGCCAGACGAGAACGGCGATGCCGGCCAGAACCGGCGACAGCAGGATCAACAAAACGGCGGCGAATACCTTGCTCATCAAATCGTCATTGTACGGGGATGTCGCTGAAATACGCCCGGTGTGCCCGGACATTCTGCCGGAAACGCGGCAGGAAAACGGTCTTTGAAAAACGAGGCCCCGGACTTGGATAGCCGGGGCCTGATCTGCTCGTGTTATCTGTGGCCGGTTGAAAAATGCCAGCCAGAGGGCTGCGTCAGTCGCGCAGCTTGACGATCTTGTCGTCGCCGCCGTTCGGGGTGTTGTCGTCCGGACCGTCGTCGTCGGATCCGTCGCCGTCAATGTCGATCGGCTCGAATTCGTTCGAAAGCGGCTCGGTAATGCCAAGCTCGGCAGCCGGATCGTAGCCTTCGGTCAGTCCGAGTTCTTCGGCCGGACCGCGGCCTTCCATTGCCATCTGATAGTTCACGATGACCGACTTCAGCTGGACGATCTGCTCGTTGGCAGTGTCGACCTGGATCTTGTAACGCTGCAGACGCTTGTTCTCTTCGATCAGGTCTTCCAGATTGTCGGCGTATTTCTGGTTCTGGTTGCGCTGGTGGTTCAGGTCCGTCAGGGCCGAGTTGTAGCGCAGGTTCAGTTCACGCAGCTTGGCGGTGGTCGCCATCAGCTCGTTGCGGTCTTTTTCGTGGTTCTTCTGTGCACTGTCGAGCAGATGTTCGATTTCCTGCATGCGCTTGAGAAGATCGCGGCTGCGTTCCTTCAGCGTGGAGTTCTCGCGCGCCATCTCCTGCAGAGACTGGGCGCCGATGCGGCGCTGGGACGAGAGGTTTTCGATTTCCGCATTCAGCGCATAGACCTCGTTGTCGTGCTTGCGCTGTTCTTCCTCAAGCCGGCTCTTGGCGTAGGCCAGTTCCTGATTGGCAACATCCAGATGAGATTTGAGGTCGATGTTGTCGTTGCGGAATTCGCCGACTTCGCGCTTGACCGCTTCCAGCTCGCTGGTGACCTGGTTGTTCTTGCGGATTTCGTCTTCCAGCAGCTTGGCGCTTTCGGACAGGTTCTGCTGCAGTTCCTTTTCGCGGTGACGAACCGCTTCCAGATCGGAACCGAGGCTCTCGGCATGTTTTTCCAGCGTCTCGAACTTGGCCTTGAGGTCGTTGAGCTTGCCGGAGAGATCAGACACCTGGGAATTGGCTTCCACAAGCTTGGCGCTCTGCAGCCGGTATTCCTCGTTGACCTTCTTGTTGTTGTCGCGAATGGAGACGATGTCGTTACGGGCGGTTTCCAGCGCCGTGCGGGTCTCTGTTGCACGCTTGCGCAGGGAATGGACTTCGGCCTGGGCATCTTCCAGCTGGGTGGTGAGCGTCCGGACCTTGTGTTCGGCGTCAAGCAGGTCGGTGGAGATCTTGGCGTTTTCGGATTTCAGCCGGACCTCGGTTTCCACGGTCGTTCGGGAGCCTTCAAGGTATTCGGCCATCAGGCGGATCGACGTCTGGCTTTCCGCAGCAAACGCAGCCATCTGTTCGAAGGTCTGGTTCAGACCGCCGATGCGGGACTTGAGCCCGTCCAGATGGTTCATCTTTTCCTGCATTTTCAGGGCGAACGGGGAAAGATGCTCGATATTGCTCTTTTCAGGAGCCTGCGCGGTTTCCTGAATTTCGCTTGCCTCTTTCACGGTCTCGACCCGCTGCTCCTGGTCACCGCCGGGGCGCGAGGATTTCGAGAAAATGCCCATTCCTGTCTCCTGACTTTCCCGCCGGCGCCGCCCGGCGAAAGATACGCAAAACTTTAACTCTTTATTAACCCATAAGCGCTGGCGGTTTCAACGACTCAGGGCAAGCTGACCGCAGAATACAGTGTGAAGTGTTACCCTCAAAAGACAGATATCCCCGGCATTTTAACGGATTTGCACCTATGGTTAACAAGCGTGGCGGGTTGCAACGGGCCGCACATGCCGCAAAGACTGTTTGAGGGCCGTTCCGAAGTGGGAAGGAGAGAGGGCATGACACCCGCTTATCTGATCTTCATGACCTTCATGACGCTGGCATTTCTCCTGATGATTGCCGGCTATGTGAGCGCTCTTTTGTTCATCAAGCGTCTCAACCTTCTGGAGGAGGCTGCGTTTTCGCCGCTGAAGGGCGTTGGTATGTGGAAACGGATGTTCACGCCTGGCGGGTTTGGTGACGAGGCTGAACCCGGACGCCGCCGCATCGCTCGGCTCTATTTTCTGGCGCTGGCGGCTTTCGCGATTGCCATCGTCCTGTTTTTCGTTCTGCCGGCGGTCCCTCGATAAATCCGGGCCGGATTGGCTTAATCTTCACTGATTGCAGTTGACGTCACTTGCCGTATCCGCCGAAATGCCGGGGATTTCTGAAAGTTTCCGCGGAGACAGATATGCGTATTTTCCAAAAGACATTCCTGTTGGGTCTTGCTCTCTTTTTCTTTTCGTATCTCCCTGCCAGTGCCTATCAGGTGTTTCACACCTACAGGATTGCGGGCAGCGATATTCTGGCCGTTGCTGAAGGAAACCATGTCGATGAAGACCCGCTTGTCCTGTCCCTGAAGCTCGACATCGGCAGTGGGGAAACAACCGATCTGGCGATCGAGACCGACGGCGACATTGAAGAATGCAAGCTCCAGCTTGAAACCATCATGGGATCGCACTCGGCCTATGCGGAAATCGTCGTCGACATGAATGCCCAGACCATGAACGGCGTCCTGATGATCCAGTGTGCAGTCTTTCATGGGCTGTTTCCGGAGAAGCAATAGGTCCGCCCTAAAGCATCAATCGACCGCCATTCCAGATCGGCTCTCGGCTTGCACCTCGCTTGTCCGAAATGATGGTGGTGTTTTGGGGCAAAGGTTCCTTTCAGCCCCTCCCGCGAAGGCTCTAGTCCCCCATCTCGTCGATCGTCCAGCTCAGGGGCCAGCCCTCGGGCGGGCCGGTGATGCCGTCGCAGTCGGTCTTTTCGAGATATTCCATCAGGGTGTAGTTGCCGCTTTCAGCTTCTACCTCGTGGCGCTCGAAGGTGCCGCAGTCGTAGTTGGGCGAGTGGTAGGTGGTGCCCGTCACCTGGCCGCTGCCCGGGTCGTAGAACAGGTTGTTGACCAGGGCATGGTTGGGCTGGTTGAAGCCGGGGGGGGTCTCGAACTCCTTCCACTCGTCCAGCGACGGATCGAACGGAACATGCATCGCCATGTAGTAAGGAACGTTGAGGTCGGCCATCTGACAGGGAACAACCCAGGTCTCCACGTCGCCTTCCGCGTAGTATTGCGCGCCGAAGGCGGGCACCGTTTCCGCAAGCTGACACCCCAGCGTGCGGTAGCCCATCATCTGGATCTCGTCCGGAAGCTCGCTGACCGTATAGACCTGACCAATCCCGCCGCGGTTGACGCCGCTGTTGCTGGTCTCCTGAGAGGGCATGATCGGTGGCGGCAGATCGTCGACGGGTGCCTCGGCAACCGTTTCGGCTGGTGCCGGAGACGGGGCGGGAGCAGGCTGTGCCGGTGACGGGGATGAAGCGGCGGCTGCGGCAATGCCGGTGGCTTTGGCAGAAGGCAAACCTCCCCAGGCCACGATGGCGTCCTGCCGGCCGATGCGACCCTGCACTTCATCCATTTTCAGGAGTGCATGGGTGATGCCGACGAGCGAGACTTCGTAGGTGATCGTGCCTGTGCTACCGCCAAATTCGATCTGGATCGCAGCGTCCTGGCCGAGGCGCAGGTTTTCGATCAGGTCCCGGTCGGCGTCACCACCGAAGGTCATCTCATTGCCGGTGTAGACCTTTGCTGCCTTGCCGAAGAAACCGACATTGTCCTCGTCGCCTTCGATTTCGATCCGGGCGCGCATGCCGGTTTCGAGCGGCGTTTTCGGCCTCAGGGTTACAAAAACCTGCGCGTCTGCCTTGGCGCTGCGTTCCACCTTCAGCCTGAACGCTTCGTCATTGGAACCGGTGCCTTCGGTTTCGGCAATGCAGTAGGTCTTCTCGTTGCAACGTAGCGACCAGTCGCCGAATTCGGTTCTCGCGAGTTCGGCTGCCGCTGGCCCGGCAAGGACCAGCGCGAGCGATGAAAATGCAAGTATTTGTTTTGTCATGTCAGCCCCCTCTGACAATGCCGGCTGGTCGCCGGCCCCCAACCCACCATGACCCTGTGCGACCGCAAGTCAATCGGGCGAAAGACGGATGTACGGAAAGTCGAGGTGACGCGAGGGCACAACCGCATCCGCCAAAATGACGTTGGAACAAAAGCTCCGGTCACTTGTTTTCCTTCGAGTGTTCCAGGCCGTGATCGGTTCGGGAAAGTTCGTTGGGGGGCGAGAGGATGAAAAGAATGACGTCGAGATTGCTTCGAAATTCAACGGCCATGGCGCTTGTCCTGGCGATCGGCTTGCCGCTGCAGCCGGGCCTGCCACGTGCTCAGGAGACGACTGTCGATTGTGCGGCCAATCCGGATCAGGAAGCCTGCAAGAACCAGGAAGCCGCACCTGCGGAAGAAGCGCCAGCCACTGACGCGCCTGCCGAAGAAGCCCCCGCCGCAGAAGCACCTGCTACGGAAGCTCCTGCCGTGGAAGCTCCGGCTGAAGAAGCCCCTGCCGAGCCGGCACCTGAAGAAGGTGCGGTGGAAGAAACTGCCCCCGAAGCTGCTCAGGAAACCCAGGCGGAAGAGCCGGCGCCTGCCGCTACTGAGCCCGTCGCGACGGAAGATGCGCAGCCTGAGGCGAAACCGACAGCCCCCGTGGAAGAGGCAGCTCCCGCCGAGAAACCCGCCGCGCCGGTTGAAGAAACCGCGCCGGTGGAAAAACCCCTGACCGCGGAAGAAACGACCGCGCCGGAGGCAAAGCCGGAAGCGCCTGTCGAAGAAGCTGCGCCCGCGGAAGAGACCGCGGCCGAACCGGCATCCGAACAGCCGGTGGAAGAGCAACCGACTGATGCCGCGGAAAGCGCTGAACCGCAGGTGGAAGAACAGCCGGCGGATGCCGTTTCGACTGAAGCGCCTGCGGCGGAGGAACCCACTGCGCAGGAGAGCACCGAGAAGAGTGCCGAGGAAACCGCCCCAGCAGAGCCGGCTGCGGAAGAAACCGCTACCGATGAAGCTGGTGCCGATCAGAAAACAGCGGAACAGCCGCAGACTTCTGAAGAGATCGCACCTGCTGTCGCCCCGGTCGAAGCCACCGCGGCAGATGAAACCGTGACCGAAGAGCCGGGTGAGCCGATCGCGGCCCAGGCGGCCGCACCGGCGGAAGAACCGGCGGCCGTCGTCTCGGACGACGCTACGGAAGCGCAGCGCGCCGAAATCAAGGCGAAGGAAGAACGCCGCCGTGATGAAGCCCGCGACCGCAGGCTGGAACTGCTTGGTGCCGCGGCTGTTGGTGTCGGCGTCGGCATGCTGATCCCGGCCCTTGGCGGCAAGGTGGTCGAGGATCAGGGTGACCGTATCATCGTCGAGCGGGATGGCGAATATTTCGTGCGCAAGGACGAAAGCAGCCTGCTGCGCTATGGCGATGATGAATTCCATGCCGAACGCCTGCGTGGCGGCCGCACGCGCGAAACCGTCACTCGCACCAACGGCGTGAAGATCATCACCATCCGTGACGAGGGCGGCTATGTGCTTTACCGCTCGCGCCTTCTGCCGGATGGCCGCGAATACGTGCTGATCGACAATCGCGAATTCAACCACCGCCGCCGTAACTACGACCGCGAACTGCCGCCGCTGGAAGTCGGCATCCCGCGCGATCGTTACATCGTGCCGGCGGGCCGAGCGAACTATGACGAGATCTACCAGACCTTCACCGCGCCGCCGGTGGAACAGGTGGAACAGGCCTATTCCCTGCGCGACATTCGTGAAAACGAACGCCTGCGCGACAAGGTGCGCCGGGTGGATCTCGACACGATCACCTTCGACACCGGCAGTGCCGTGGTGCGCCAGAGCCAGGTTCCGCAACTTGAGGACATCGCCCGCGCATCCCAAGCCCTGATCGATCAGGACCCGACAACGGTGCTGTTGATCGAAGGTCACACGGACGCTGTCGGCTCGGATGTTTCCAACCTCGCGCTTTCCGACCGCCGTGCTGAAACCGTCGCCCGTATTCTGGCGGACATTTATGGCGTGTCGCCGGAGAACATGGTCGTTCAGGGCTATGGCGAGGACTATCTGAAGGTCGATACGCAAGGCGCTGAAGAGCGCAATCGCCGCGTGACGATCCGCAACATCACGCCGCTTTTGAGCGCGCGCAGGTAACAGGATAGCGGCGCGGCGCCAAGTTTATTGGCGCCGCGTTTCCTGCCACGAACCGGGCTCGGGACAGGAAAGCCTCGTCAGATGTGGGAAGGCATCATCCCTGCCATAACTGACATTGACAATTCCTGATGGCCCGGCTCATGTGGCCGCACAGATCGGTCCGCGCCGGAATTCTCCGGGTGGTCCGGGATTGATACGATCCGCCCGGCCGACCCTCCGTAGGCGAGCGGCACATACGACAGAACCATTTTCGAAGGTCTTCATGCGACTGACACCCCCTTCCATTATCGTTTTCCTGATTTCTCTGGCCCTTTTCGTTGTCGCGGTGCTCCCCATGCTGGGCGTCGCCGTCCCGAGCATCGGCGTGTCCACCGTCCACCTGCTGATCGGTTCCTGGGCCGTGCTGGCCGCCGGCGTGCTGTTCAAGGGCATCTGAGCGGCTCAGATCTCGTAAGAAGATGAGCGAGCTACGCTCGCGCTGACGCGCTGGATTCCGGATCAGCGTGCAGCCTTGCTGCACTTGTCCGGAATGACGGTGGGTGTGGCCTGGGAATGGTAACCCTGACGATAAAGCCGTTGGTAAAGCCCGCCCGCCGACCGCCTCAGCCTTAGGGCTCCAGAGGCCTAAGGAAACAGGGGGTGCCTCTCATCCCCACTCGTCATTCCGGACAAGCGTAGCGCAGCTGCGCGCAGATCCGGAACCCAGACATATTTCATGCCGCAGGCATGTCCTTAATTCTTGAAAGGCTTGGCGATGCACGGAATAGTCGCACCATGCCCGCTGCCGTCTACATTCTCGCCTCGAACCGCAACGGCACGCTCTATATCGGTGTGACTTCCAACCTTTCGCGCCGCCTCTACGAGCACCAGAACGGCCTGATCGACGGCTTCTCCAAGACCTACGGGGTTACCAGGCTCGTTCATGCAGAACGGTTTGAACGGATGGATGAGGCAATCCTTCGGGAAAAACAGCTGAAGAAATGGCGGCGCAGCTGGAAGATTGACCTCATCGAACGCAGCAATCCGGAATGGCTGGACCTATCGTCGTCGGCGCTCTTGTAAAGCGCCACCCAGACCCCTCGGTTTTCCTGGATACCCGCAGCCTCAACCCACTCACCCGTCCTCCCGGACAAGTGCGGCAACGCCGAACGCTGATCCGGGATCCAGACATCGTCTGCGCCAGAGGCGCGCTCATTTCCCATGGAGAAGGTGACTAAGGAGCGAGCTGCGCTCGCGCTCATGCGCTGGGTTCCGGATCGTCGCGCAGCTTCGCTGCGCTTGTCCGGAATGACTGTGGGGAGGAGAGATCTGCTGGTTTCGCAAGGTCTGACGAGCTGGACCTATCGTCGTCGGCGCTTTTGTAAAGCGCCACGCAGACCCCTCGGTTTTCCTGGATACCCGGAGCCTCAGCCCCACCCACCCGTCCTCCCGGACAAGTGCGGCAACGCCGAACGCAGATCCGGGATCCAGACATTATCTGCGCCGGAGGCGCTCAACTTCTAGGTAGGGAGGACTAAGGAGCGAGCTACGCTCGCACTGACGTGCTGGGTTCCGGATCGGCGCGCAGCTTCGCTGCACTTGTCCGGAATGACGTTGGGGATGAGAGGTTTGCCAGTTCGCCAAGGCATCACGAACAGGAGGCGTTAGCGTCGTAGGGCTGGTCTCGCCGCCGAGCTTATTGTCAAAGACACCTGTCCCTAGCTCCACCCACCCGTCCTCCCGGACAAGTGAGGCAACGCCGAACGCAGATCCGGGATCCAGACATAATCTGCGCCACAGGCGCGCTCATTTCCCATGGAGAGGGGACTAAGGAGCGAGCTACGCTCGCACTGATGTTTAGGGTTCCGGAACGTCGCGCAGCTTTGCTGCGCTTGTCCGGAATGACTGTGAGGAGGAGAGGCTGCGGTCGCCTCGCAGCTTCAGGCTTCCACCGTCATTGCAGGGCTCGACCCTGCAATCCATGCCGTGTCTATTCGACAATCGAAGCTTCTGTGTTGGGCTCCGTCAGGGAATGGATCCCATGGTTAAGCCATGGGATGACGACAAAGCAGGGCGATGCGATCAATCCAAGCCTCGTCATCCCGGTCCGTGGAGCCTTTGAATACCCTCCAGCGGGGGGATTTCTTTACCGTCCCGGACGCCCGCTTTTCTTCGGTCGTCCGCGGTTGCGCTTCTCCTCTGCCGGGTCTTCGTAGGACCCCGCACCGATCTTTGCCCGCACCAGCGGTTTGACCGGGTCTGACGAGCCGAGGGGGACTTCCGTGCGGCCGACGGTCATTTCGTCGAGGGTGTTCTTGCGCACTTTGGCGCTGGGGGTGGGCAGGGCGTTCCGGTCCTTGGCGGCCTGCGCCTTGTCGCGGGCGGTCTGTTTCTTCTTGCCGCTCGCGCCTTCCTTGGTGCCGCCGGCGCCGAACTTGCGGTCGCCCTTGTAGCCGCCGGTCTTGCCGTCGACGTCGGACTGGCGGGCCATGGCGTCGTCGGCGACGGCGAGTTCGGTTGCCTGCAGGCGCTTGATCTCGTCGCGCAGGCGGGCGGCCGTCTCGAAGTCGAGATCGGCTGCGGCATCGCGCATCTGCTTTTCCAGATCCTCGATATGGGCCTTGAGGTTGTGGCCGACGAGGTTGCCTTCCTCGGCGAAGCCGGCGTCGATGGTGACGTGGTCCTGCTCGTAGACGCTTTCCAGAATGTCGCCGATGGAGCGGCGGACGCTTTCCGGGGTGATGCCGTTTTCCTCGTTGTAGGCGAGCTGCTTTTCGCGGCGCCGGTTGGTTTCGGCGATCGCCCGTTCCATGGAGCCGGTCATGTTGTCGGCGTAGAGGATGACCTTGCCGTCGACGTTACGCGCCGCGCGGCCGATGGTCTGGATCAGCGATGTTTCGGAGCGCAGGAAACCTTCCTTGTCCGCATCCAGGATCGCGACCAGCGCGCATTCGGGAATGTCGAGGCCTTCGCGCAGCAGGTTGATGCCGACCAGCACATCGAAAGCGCCGAGGCGCAGGTCGCGCAGGATCTCGATGCGTTCCAGCGTGTCGATGTCGGAGTGCATGTAGCGCACGCGCACGCCGTTCTCGTGCAGATATTCCGTCAGATCCTCGGCCATGCGCTTGGTGAGCGTGGTCACCAGCGTACGGTAGCCTTTCTGGGCCACCTCGCGCACTTCGCCCAGAAGGTCGTCGACCTGGCTGGTAGCCGGGCGGATTTCCACCGGCGGATCGATCAGCCCGGTCGGGCGAATGACCTGCTCGGCAAAGACACCGCCGGACTGGTCCATCTCCCAGGAGCCGGGAGTTGCCGACACCGCGATGGACTGCGGCCGCATGGCGTTCCATTCCTCGAAGCGCAGCGGACGGTTGTCCATGCAGGACGGCAGGCGGAAGCCGTATTCGGCCAGCGTCGCCTTGCGGCGGAAGTCGCCCCGGTACATGGCGCCGATCTGCGGAATGGTGACGTGGCTCTCGTCGGCGAAGACGATGGCGTTGTCCGGCAGATATTCGAACAGGGTGGGGGGCGGCTCGCCCGGCTTGCGGCCGGTGAGATAGCGCGAATAGTTCTCGATGCCGGCGCAGGAGCCGGTGGCTTCCAGCATTTCCAGATCGAACATGGTGCGCTGTTCCAGCCGCTGAGCCTCCAGCAGGCGACCGTGCTGGTTCAGCTCCTCAAGCCGGTGCTTGAGTTCGTCCTTGATCGACTTGATTGCCTGGTTGAGTGTCGGCTTGGGCGTGACGTAGTGCGAGTTGGCGTAGATCTTGACGCTTTTCAGCTCGCCCGACTTCTGTCCCGTGAGCGGATCGAACTCGGTGATCGACTCGATCTCGTCGCCGAACATGGAAATGCGCCAGGCGGTGTCCTCGTAGTGGGCCGGGAACAGCTCGATGGTGTCGCCGCGCACCCGGAAGGTGCCGCGCTGGAAAGCGGCATCGTTGCGCTTGTATTGAAGGGCCACAAGATCGGCGATCAGCTGGCGCTGGTCCATGCGCTCGCCAACCTCGATGGCAAAGGTCATGGCGGTGTAGGTTTCGACCGAGCCGATACCGTAGATACAGGACACCGAGGCGACGATGATGACGTCGTCGCGCTCCAGCAGCGAGCGGGTAGCGGAGTGGCGCATCCGGTCGATCTGCTCGTTGATCGAGCTTTCCTTCTCGATATAGGTGTCCGTGCGCGGCACATAGGCTTCCGGCTGGTAGTAGTCGTAGTAGGAAACGAAATACTCGACCGCGTTGTCCGGGAAGAACGACTTGAATTCGCCGTAGAGCTGGGCCGCCAGCGTCTTGTTGGGCGCCAGGATCAACGCCGGGCGCTGGGTGCGGGAAATCACCTGCGCCATGGTGTAGGTCTTGCCCGAGCCGGTGACACCGAGCAGAACCTGCGTCTGGTCGCCGTTTTCCATGCCTTCCACCAGGTCGGCAATGGCGGTCGGCTGGTCGCCCTTGGGCTCATAGGCGGACTTCAGGACTATCGGCACCCCGCCTTCGGACTTTTCCGGGCGCTCCGGCCGGTGCGGCACCCAGAGCTCGCCGTTCTTGTGCAGGGGGTTGCCGCTTTCGATCAGCGCGGACAGCGCTTCGACGGTCGCCGTGGCACCCTGGTTGCCGGTCAGTTCACCGTACTTGCTTTCCTTGTTCTTCTTCTTGTTGTCTTTCTGGTGCTGCTTGAGCTGCTTTTCGAGGTTTTCGGCCTCTTCCAGCGACATGTCGAGACCGGCCACCGGGTTAAGACCGCCTGCCGCGCGTTCGCGGGCGCTGTCTGCCTTGCCGATGGAGGTGCCGCGCGACGACTTGGTCGGCTTTTCCTTTTTCGCACTTACGGTGGCACCGGCCTTGCGGCCGGACTTCCGTGACGGTGCACCGTCGTTCCGATCCTCTTTTCCCTCACCAGCACTCCGGAGGGCTGCCTTCCTGGGCTCCGGCTTGTCTGCTTCCTGAGATATTTCCGCTGCCCAATCACTGATCGATCCGGACAGGGGCGTTCCCGAAAGTGACTTCTGGGGCGTTTCGCCGAAGCCGTCAGCAGAAGTCGTTTCGTCGGAGGAGGATTTGGTCGGGCGCTTGCTCATGACCGCAATATGGTCCGGTTGCACGCGTGAGGAAAGGGGGTGGTTGCGGGTTTGTTCCGCTTTTTGCCACTTCCTGTCAGTCTCCTGACATAAGGCTGTCAGGAAGTCCGCCGACAGACGGAGGTCAGTGGATGAAGATCAGAAAAAAATCGGCCCGCGAAGGGCAGGTGGTGCGGGCCGATGGAAAAGTTGGACATTGGCCGTTTGATGGGGCCTTGGCCAGTATTGGGCCGGCATCTCGCCCTGTCCGGAAGGTGAGAATGACAGGGCGAGATGCCGGGCAGTTCAGTTCACGACCTGGAGTGCGGTCACCAGGCGGTCGCCGGACACTGTTGTCGTGAAGGTGATCAGGACTTCCGATCCGATCATCAGATCTTGCGAAATGAGCGTATCGGTCAGAAGAAACCTGGACCCGTCTTCTAGGGAAAACAGGCCTTCGAAGGGATCGATGGACAGGATCGTACCTGCGATTTCATCTGCGAGCGCGGACCGAAGGCTGTGCGGGGGCAAAGTCAGCAACAACGGCGCCGTCGCAATCGCGATGAGCCATTTTGGCATTCACGTCTCCTTGTGCAAAAGGGGCGTCAGGAACCGGTCTCGGGGGCTTCGCGGATCCTGGAAAATGAAGGCGGCGCACCGTCAGCCTCCGTCAGTCCGAGGCAGTTTCGTGGCGCAGTGGCATGACGCTGGCTTAGGGCTGAACCTCTATGGAGAGGATCGAGTCGACGCCGTTTTCCGAGCCATTGTAGTGAATGGTGACGGTCTTTCCCGCAGCCAGGGTGTCCGGCACAGCGACGGAGCTGGAAATTGTCTGGAACTGTGTCTTGTCGCTCAGAACAAGCGTACGAGTTGCCGGGTTCCAGGTCTCTACGGAAGCGGTCACGCTGTCGGCAGTTGCGGGCGCCAGGCCGGCAGCAAGGAAGGCAGCACCAAGGACAAAGCCGCGAATGGCCATTGCAGATATCCTTTCAAGGACAGAGATGTTTGAAGGTGCAGTGGTTTCGCGGCCATGACGGCTTGTTGCCAATGTCATGACGGCTTGGGTTCTCTATCCATCTCATGCCTTGGGAAGTCCAAAAGCACTGCCTGGTGAGTGGCTTACGCGGGACGCGCTTGACCCTGCTGACGTGGATTCAGCGCTTGGATTGCGGCGGAAATTTGTTCGAAATCGGGGGTGCAAAAAATATTGTCTGACCAGGTTTCCGGCAGGGTTTAGAGCGCCTTTTCGGCGGGATTTTCGCCACGTTTGGGCGCGTTGGAGGCCCAGGTACACGCGCCGGAAAATACACCTGCAATGGGTGATGTGCCCACGTGAGGCTGTTGTTTCTCTTTGTAAATCTTTTGCGTGCTGCGTAGTTTGCTGAATATTCGGGGTTTCAGTCTCGTGCTATAATCGGCTCCATCAGATCACAAGCAGACAAGCTGCATCTTGCGCGGAGGAGGCGAAAGATGAGACTGAGAACTATTGTTGAAATCACGCTGATGACCGGCATGTTTTACGCGGTAACCCCGGCAGGGGCCGATCCGCTGGACCTGACCCATCAGCCGGATCTGACAGCAGCGAAAGTTGTCCTTGCAAGCCTGGAGGGCGGGCTTGAAGTGCCGCCGATGCCCAACATGTCGCCGCGCCTGTCCGGCGCAGTGGAGCTGCCGGGGTCATCGACGGACAAGGGTCCGTTGATGCAGGTTGCCGGCCGTTGCGGTTCATCGGAGTATTACTGCGACTCGCCCGGTTTCCTTTATTGCTGCGGCAATTCCTCGGAAGGGTTCTACTGCGCTGCCGATGTCAACGGCTGCACGAAGTAACACCCGGTCGCGTCCGCCCACCCCACGGGCGGGCTAGCGGCAGTCGCAAACGGACATGCGTCCCTGCACGGTGGTACGCCACTGGCCGCTCCAGCTGAGACCGTTGCCAAAGCAGATGCCGGGGCATTTGCCCTGCGCATCGGCGTTGTTCCAGATCGGCCCGGCCTGAATTTCACGTCCGGGGCTGGCCTTCTCGCAAGCACAGACCGACATCTGCCCCTGTACCGTCGTATGCCACTGCCCATTCCAGCGCGCTCCCAGCCCGCCGCAGACACGCGGACACTTCGCCTGCGCGTCACCATTGTTCCAGATCGGCCCGGCCTCGACGTTGTAGGTCTGTGCGCTGGCGGGAAGTGAAATGAGCAGGAAGAAGAGCGCTGTGAGCAGCTTCGGCAATCGCATCGGGACCTCCGTAGACAATCGATCCGCCAGAGCTTCCATTACCTCTCGCCGTGTGTCGACCGGGAAGTTCTGTGTGAACGGGTTTCTCGCACGGTGTGGCCCTGCTTCGGCAGGGCCACGATCGGGGATCGCGGTGTCCGTGGGGCGGTCTCTGGAAAATTTTGAGGTCAGAGGCTTACTGGATCCCCGCCTTCGCGGGGATGACAAGCAGAGCGTGGTGGGCCATTGGGCTTAAAGGCGTACGGGGTTGTCTCGCTCAGCATTGTCATCCCGGTTTGGCGCAGCCAGGACCGGGATCCAGTAGTCCTTGGAGCCGGTAAGTGTAAACACAAGAGGTCAGAGGATTACTGGATCCCCGCCTTCGCGGGGATGACAAGGGTAAGCGAGCCGGTCCAGGAAGAAAGCGGGTTCACTCTCCCCGCGGATACCTCTGGCTTTCTTCCACGATGTTCAGGTCCATGTGGTTGCGCATGTAGCGTTCGGAGGCTTTTTGCAGGGGCTGGTAGTCCCAGGGGAAATAGGCGCCGTTGCGCAGAGCTTCGTAGACGATCCAGCGGCGGGCCTGGGACTGGCGCACTTCGGCGTCGAAAGCGGCCATGTCCCATTGTTTCCCTGCGATTTCGGCAAAACGCACGGCGGTCGCGGCATGGGCCGGGTCGGCGGCGAGGTTGGTCAGTTCGTGCGGGTCGTCCGTCACGTTGAAGAGCAGCGGCGGGTCGAGTTCACAATGGATGTATTTCCAGTCGCCCTCCCGGATGCCGACCAGCGGAGCGTAGGAGGCTTCGGCGGCATATTCCATCAGCACCGGTGCGGTACGGGCTTCGCCTTTTGCCAGCGGAACCAGGCTAGTGCCGTCCGTCCAGGGCATGATCTCGCTCATGTCGATGCCGGCGAGGTCGCAGACGGTCGGCAGAACGTCGAGCGTGCTGACCGGATCGGAAATGTGCTTCGGCGCGAGATCCGCGTCGGCAACCATCAGGGGCACGCGGGCCGAGCCTTCGAAGAAGTTCATCTTGAACCACAGGCCACGCTCGCCCAGCATGTCGCCATGGTCGGAGACGAACAGGACGGTGGTGTCCTCGGTCAGGTCCATCGCGTCGAGCGCGTGCAGGATTTCGCCGATCTTGTCGTCCAGATAGGTGATGTTGGCGAAATAGGCCTGTCGCGAGCGGCGGATGTCTTCTTCGGTGATGTTGAAGTTGCGCCAGTCGTTGGCATCGAAGATGCGCTTTGCATGGGGGTCGTGGTCGTCGTAGTCCATCGCCGGAACCTGCGGCAGCAGGTGCTCGCAGTCCTCGTAGAGGTCCCAGTACTTCTGGCGGGCGACATACGGATCGTGCGGGTGGGTGAAGCTGACCGTCAGGCAGAACGGGCGGTCGTATTTGCCGCGGCCGTAGTCGTGGATCTTGCGCACGGCCTGGAAGGCGACATCGTCGTCATATTCCATCTGGTTGGAAATCTCGGCAATTCCGGCGCCCGTGACTGACCCCATGTTGTGGTACCACCAATCGATACGCTCGCCCGGCTTGCGGTAGTCGGGCGTCCAGCCAAAATCGGCAGGGTAGATGTCGGTGGTCAGTCGTTCCTCAAAGCCGTGCATCTGATCCGGACCGACGAAATGCATCTTGCCGGACAGGCAGGTGGTGTAACCGGCGCGGCGCAGATGATGGGCATAGGTCGGGATGTCGGAGGCGAATTCGGCGGCATTGTCGTAGACGCCCGTACGGCGTGGCAGCTGGCCGGACATGAAGCTTGCGCGTGCGGGCGCACACAGCGGCGAAGCGGTGTAGGTGTTCTCGTAGCGAATCGAACGAGCGGCAAGTTTCTTCAGGTTCGGTGCGTGCAGAAACTCCGCCGGGCCGTCCGGAAACAAGGTTCCGTTCAACTGGTCGACCATCAGGATCAGGATGTTCTTGCGCTTTCCCATGCTGCTTCTCCGCCGCGGGTGAGGACCTTGCCGCAAGTGTTAGCTTTTTTTTAATTGAGCGATCAATCAAAAACGGCATAGTATGAAAAACAGGCGTCTTGGTGGCTGGCAATTCTGTCCGGATCAAGGACGTTCAGGGCAGATTTCTTTCGCGCGGACACGTTCACGCGGCGTCATTTCCATAATGAGGACATCAAAAAGAGGGGACATGAAAATGGGAAATCTTAACAAGCACATCCTGCAGTCCGGGGTCTCCCGGCGCAGCATCCTGCAAGGTGCGGCAGCGATCGGCGGAGCGGCTGTTGCCGGTCAGTTCGCTATCGGTCCGGCAGCCGCGCAACCCAAGAAGGGCGGTACGTTCAGGGTTGGCATCGCCGCCGGCAACACCAGTGAAAACTATGATCCGGGCACCTGGGACAATGTCTTCGTGCAGGTGTTCGCCACATCCCGTCATGGCTACCTCATCGAGATCACCGCAGATGGTACCCTGGTGGGCGAAGTGGCGGAAAGCTGGGAGCCGTCTCCCGATGCCACGGTCTGGACCTTCAAGATCCGCCCGGGGATCGAGTATCACAGCGGCGGCACGGTCAAGCCGGAAGACGTGGTGGCCTCGATCAACTATCACCGCGGCGAAAACAGCACCTCGGCGGCGAAGCCTTTCGTCGACCCCATCAAGGACATCAGCGTCGACGGCGACAGTGTCGTGTTCACGCTGGAAGCGGGCAATGCCGACTTCCCGTTCGTGGTCAGCGACTATCACTTGCCGATCATGAAATCCTCCGATGGCAAGATCGATCCGACCAGCAGCGACGGTTGCGGTCCCTACAAGGTCACCAACTACCAGCCGGGTGTCATTGCCGAGCTGACCAGGAACGAGAACTACTGGAAGACCGACCGGGCGCATTTCGACGATGTCAAGCTGCTGACCATCGTTGACCCGGCAGCGCGTCAGTCAGCACTCCTGACCGGCAATGTCGATGTCATCGATCAGGTGGACCTGAAGACCGTCGGCCTGTTCAAACGGTCGCCGAACGTCACGATCCTGTCGACCACGGGCACGCAGCACTACACGTTTGCGATGGATACGCGCACGGCGCCCTTTAGCGACAACAATGTACGTATGGCGCTGAAATATGCTGTCGATCGCCAGGAACTGGTCGACAAGATCCTGTTCGGCTACGGGGCTGTTGGGAACGATCATCCGATCAGCCCGTCAAACCGCTTCTTCGCGGACGACCTGGAGCAGACCACCTACGATCCCGACAAGTCGAAATACTACCTGAAGCAGGCCGGTCTCGATTCCCTCGACGTCAGCCTTTCAGCAGCTGATGCGGCCTTTGGCGGTGCCGTCGATGCGGCCGTGCTTTATTCAAACAGCGCGAGCAAGGCCGGCATCAACATCAAGCCGACGCGCGAGCCGAATGACGGTTACTGGTCCGATGTGTGGATGAAAAAGCCGTTCTGCGCGGTCTACTGGGGCGGACGTCCGACGGAAGACTGGATGTTCTCCGTGGCCTATGCGTCAGGCGCTCCCTGGAACGATACCTACTGGGAGAACGAGCGCTTCAACCAGTTGCTGAAGACGGCACGTTCCGAGCTTGATGAAACCAAGCGTGCCGATATGTACCGCGAAATGCAGAACCTGGTGCGCACCGACGGTGGTGTGATTATTCCGATGTTCGCCAGCTATGTCATGGCGCACAACGAAAAGGTCCAGCATCCGGAAAAGGTTGCCGCCAACTGGACCCTGGACGGTTTCCGCGCCGTCGAACGCTGGTGGTTCGCTTAACAGAACCAAGACGGCACCTGTAGCCGTTAAGGCGAAGGCGGTAGAAACCGCCTCGCCGGATCGACCTTCAAAGCGCTCCTGTTTGGGGCCTTTCCAACGGCCGGCCGGGCAAGTCCCGCCGGCCGCTTTTTTTCAATTGGACTTTTCCGAAATCAATTGTTGGCGAAAGGCCTCGACGTTGACGATCAGGCCCGGCAGCAACCATTGAAACAGCCGCACCACATCGCCAACCGGCTGCGCGTTGGTGTCCCGGGCAATCGCCGCTTGCAGGATTTCCGGTGTCAGTCCGCCAGGGTTGGGCAGCCTACGGGCAAGGTTGACCGCGCAGTCGTGAACGCGTTCGCAGGCCTTGTCATAGTCGGTGGTTTCGATCTGAGGACGCAGTGCATTCCACGCGAGGCGAAAGTAGCTCGGCCAGCGGGCAAGGGCACGATAGTCGGTGTTCACGAACGGCAGGCCGAGCGTACGCATGATGTCGTCGTAGACATCTCGTGTCTGGCTGTCGACGTGGTGCATTTCCATGAGCACCGGTGCTCCCAGTCGCCGCGGCCCGTGTTCGCTGTCGTAGGGTGAAATGGTGCTGTTTTCACCAAGGTCATGGTTCTCGATCAGAAGCCGGGCAGCTGTCGCGATCAGGAGATAGGGCATGTTGCCGTGGGAGAAGACCTCGATCTCGTCTCTTATCCGCTCGAGTTCCTGATCCGCATACCCGCGTTTGCGCAAATCCCTTGTAATTTCCGGAACCGAAAAGGCGGCAACTTCCTGCTCTGCGCATGATCTCAGCTCCGCGCAGGCTGCAACGAATTCCCTCCTTCCGGCAAGGTCTCGCAGTCCACCCCACAAGGCGGCGTAGAAGTTCGGATATTGTGCAAAGGCCATCGTCACCACGCCCATCCATGGCACTTGCAGCACGGCCTTGGTGTCTTCGTAGACAGCGCGCAGCGCTTCGTCGGCACGGATCTCCGGAACCGTGGTCACCTGTGGCAAGGGGGAGGGCTTGCGGCGTTGTAGGGTCTTGCCGGACTGTCCGGCAACCATCGCCGCCAGTGCCTGAAGTCCCGTTTCATAAATGCCGGCAACCACGGAACGTGCCTCCTCTTCTGAAGCGCCTTCAGCACCGAACCTTCCCGACCATTCCACCTCGCAGCCGTTGCCGGTCGCAAGGATCCGGAAAGTCGACGTGTAGTCACGCACGGGAAGGGGGCCAGAGAGGATGCGGTAGCTGTAGGTTCCGGGAACCGTTCCGTCGTCGGTCCGAGCTTCCTGGAGTATCGCGCCGTCCGGCAGTGTCAGGTGGCGCACCGTTCCGGAAGGTGTTTCGCTCGTCTTGCAGTCCGAAACGGCCGGATGCCATGCACCGATCTGGTCAAAACCACCTGCAAGCTGTCGGACCAGGTCCGGATGGACCGGCAGGTCTTTTTTTCGGTGAACGTCGATCATCGTCTTCCTCCCGTTCAAGTTTGGGCAATCGTGAAGTGGCGGCTGTTCATTGGTCGGGTTTGGTCGCGTCATCGGGCTGACGCGACCGGGCCGTTTGTTCAGGCGCCCATCTGCTGAGCGTCGTATTGCGTAACCTGCGGGAAATCATGCTCCGGGTCCGCCACGTGCCGCACATACTGGATCAGGGTGTAGATCCCGATGATCCCGATGGTTTCCAGAAGGGCCTTGTCGGAAAAACCGGCCTGCCGGACTGCATCAAGCGTCTGGGCGGTCACCTGGCCGCGGTTGCGGACGACTTCATTTGCGTAGTCGAGCAGGGCCTGCGTCCGCGCATCCTCCGCGCGGCCTTCCATTGCCGACAGCATCTCGGTTTCGCTGCCGCCCTGCATCTGGCCCACTTTCATGTGAACGTTGACACAATAGTCGCAGCGATTGAGTGCGGAAACGAGCATGGCGACCTGTTCGACCTCCTTGCCCGTCAGTTCTATGCCGTCGTTGACGCCGGCATTGAGCGCAAGGAAACCCTTCAGCACATTTGGGGCATTGCCCGTGACCTTGAAGAGATTGATGACGCCGCCGAATTGCCGCTTGGCCTCATCAAACGCCTCCTTCGTGGCTCCTGTTGCCTGGTTGGGTTCGATTTGAAGCATGTTTGGCATTTGTCGTTTCCTTTCGTCTGTCAACTGACCGACCAGTCAAGTCATGTTTAAACGTGCTCGGACGTCCGGTGTTTGCCGCAACTGGCGGCGGTTAGGGTTTAAGGCTGTTCAGATGAGAGAGGGCGCCGGGGGCAAGAAGGGTGATGTGCGATGGGTCGTTCTGCGCCTTGGCCAGCAGAAGCCCACCCTGAATGAGGCCGATGACGACATCCGCTCCCTTGTCGCAATCGATCCTGGCGAGTGAACCGGTCTCGATGAGCTGGTGCAGGATATCGCGCACCGGGGCTTTCCACGTCGTCAGTGCATGTTTGATGGCCTCGCGTACAGGGGTATCGACGGCCCCGAGTTCAAGGCTCATGTTTCCGACAAGGCATCCTTGTGCAAAGCCGTATCGGGCTTTCCAGTCCCGGTTTGCCCGGGCGGGAACGTCGAAGAGCTGGCGGAGCTTGTCTTCCGGTGCTGCGTCACTGTCGGCAATGTCGCGGAAAGCTTGTCCGAAAGACGTGGCATATCGCTCGATCGCTGCAGCCAGAAGATCCGACTTCGAAGGGAAGTAATGGTACAACGTTCCCTTGTTCACCCCGGCGCTCTTGCAGAGTTCCGTGGTGCCGACGGCACCGAAGTTGCGTCCCAGAAAGAGCTCGGTGGCCGTGTCGATGAGAATGTCGCGTGTCGTGGTCATGTGGAATTGATATTTCCAACTGACCGATCAGTCAATTGATTGACGCTCACCCCAAGTTCACGACGTCGCGAGGTGGGGTCTTGCCGTCTTCAGGTCTGGATGCCTCGAAAACGGCCGAACCGGAACGAGATTGACCCCTGTCAGCAATGCAGCTCCGTGTCGCCAGATTTGATTTAGTTGAAAAAGACGCTTGACCTGGAGTGCACTCCAACCGGTACCTGAGAGAAATCGTTCCGTTCGGAGACTGACATGCGGATTGGCGACCTAGCCGAGAAATCGGGACTTTCGACCGACACCCTGCGCTACTACGAAAAGATCGGCCTTCTGCCGCGTCCCCTGCGGGACGGTGGTGGGCGGCGGGTCTACGATGCAACGATCCTCAGGTGGATCGACTTCCTGGACCGGCTGAAATCGACCGGTATGGGCATCAAGGACCGGCTGCGTTATGCGGACCTGCGTACAAAGGGCGAAGCTTCGTTGACGGAGCGCCGGAAGCTGCTGGAAGCACACAGGGGAAAGGTTGTCGGCGATATTGCCCGGCTCACCGAGATGCTGGACGTCCTGGACGATAAGATTGATCGCTACAGAAGGATGGAAGCGGGTGAGACCGTTGATCCGGCCTTCGAAAGCTGCGCCCGGACCGAACACGGCGCGCCGCCAAGCAAGGAAGCTCCGAAACATGAGCACCGCCCTGGAACGCGGCCGCGCGCTGACGCAGAAACTTAACCCCGACCTGGAAGCCATTCTCAGTGATCGATACGACGATCTTCTGCCCGGATTTTCCGAAAGCCTGATCGAATGGGCTTACGGCCGGCACTATGCCCGGGAGGGCCTCGACCTGAAAACACGCCAGTTGTGCACCATCGCGGCCCTGACCGTACTTGGCGGGCAGACGGCTCCGCAACTCAAGATCAACATTGAACACACGCTTGCCGCCGGTGCGGACCGGAAGGAAGTCGTCGAGGCGATCTGGCAGATGGCTGTCTACGGCGGCCTGCCGGCAGCGATCAACGGCCTCAACGCGGCCCGGGAGGTGTTTGAGGCGCAGGATGCAGCGTAATGGGATGTAAGCACACAGCGTTGCTGCCAAGATAAAACCCGCCGTGGTCATCCCGGATCTTCGCTGCGCTGCGTCCGGGATGACTAAAGACAGTCAGGTGCAAGGCGATTGGATACCGGTGACGCCGGTATCCAACTTCTGCAGAGCCCCCAACTCAGGCTGCGGCGACATCCTGCAGGAACCGGTCGATCCGTGTGGTGACTTCGGCAAGTTGCCGGGTGGCTGCACCGGTGATTTCTTCCACTTCACGGGCCGACAGACTGGTTTCGCTGGAGCCTCGGGAGAGATCGCCGATATTTTCCGATACGCTTGCGGTCTGGCCTGCGGCCTGGGAGACACCGGTGGAGATTTCCGCGGTGGCCCCGGCCTGCTGTTCGACGGAGCTTGCCATGGCGGCTGCGGTCTCGTTGACGGACTCCATCATTTCCATGATCGCGCTGATCGCGTCGACGGCGCCGTTGGTGGCCTGCTGGATTTCGGACACCTGGCTGGAAATTTCCTCTGTTGCCTTGGCCGTCTGACCGGCGAGTGACTTGACTTCCGAGGCAACCACGGCAAACCCCCGCCCGGCTTCGCCGGCGCGTGCGGCTTCGATGGTCGCATTGAGCGCGAGCAAGTTGGTCTGCTCGGCAATTTCCTGGATGAGCTGGACAACGGCACCAATGCGTTCGGCAGCCGCCGACAGGCCCTTGATCTGGTCGTTGGAAGTGCGGGTTGCCCCTGCAACTTCCTCAACGCGCACGAGGGTGTCGTTGACCTGCCGACCGACCTCCTGAACGGAGGCGCTGAGTTCCTCCGTGGCGGCGGCGATGGTCTGGACGTTCTGGCTGGCCTGGCTGGAGGCGGTGCTGACGTCTTCGGACTTGCCCGTCGTCGTGCGGGCAATCTCGGAAAGCTGCTCGGCCGTGTTGTCGAGCTGATGCATGTTGCCGGTCACCGTGGCGAGTGCCTGCTCGATATCCTGACGGAACGAGGCCACAAGCGCATCGACGGTGGCCTGGCGCTGGCGGACACCTTCCTGGCTTGCAAGGGTTTCTTCTTCCAGCCGCATCCGCTCGATTTCCCGGTCACGGAAGGTTGCGACGGCCTGAGCCATGTGACCGATTTCATCCTTGCGGTTTGCAGCCGGAAGATCGAGAGCCGTATCGCCGTCCCTCAGTTTGAGCATCGCGCCGGTCAGGCCCCGGATCGGGCGGATGATGGCAGTGGAGAGCAATACGACGAAGGCGATGCCCAGAAGCAGTGCCAGGGCAAGCGTAATGGTGATCTGCGTTTGAGCGCCGACGGCGCTTGCCAGCGCGGTCGCACCGGAATTGGCGCTGATGATTTCTGCCTGATCCGTCAGGGAGGAGGCGGCGGCGGCAAAGGATTGTTCGCTTGCGCGCAGTGCCGCTGTCGAAGTGACGACTTCGGCAAAGGTAGCTTCCAGTTTCGGCAAGGCATCGCCACCGGCGGTAACAAGCGCCTTGAGTGGACCATTGAGAAGATCATTCAGAGCCTTGTCAGACGTGTTCTTGCCGGCTGAGGTTCGCACCGTGTCCAGATTGCCAAGTTCCGTCCGGGCATCGCCCAGATAGAGCTGGAATGTATCAGCGGCGTTTTGCGAGGATGTGTTCAGATAGTCTGAATACGCGCTGCGGATGCCGAGCACGCTACGCGCCACACTCTGAGTGTAGTTCGACAGAAGAGCGATATCGGCGCTCGCCTTGTCGAAGTCCCGCAGTTCCTTCGTCAGGTCGTCAATCGGTGCTTCGGCGGCCTTGATGATCGTGTCGGCAAGGGTGATCAGTTCAAGGATGGCCGGTTCCAGTTTGTTTTTCCAGGCGCCCTCTTCCGGGGACTTCAGGTGCGCTTTCAGAAGCTTCTCAAAGGACTTGGAGCTTTTGGTGAGGTCCTTGACGCTGTCCTTGATCGTGTCTGTCTTCACCGTGCGGCGAACCGCCTTCGCGTCCTTGTCGAGGGCATCCACCCGGTCCGCCAGTTTCTTTGCCAGGGTCTTGTCTGGTGTTGCCGCAAAGGTTTCGGCTTCCTGCGCCAGCACCACAGTGGTGATGCGCATGTTGCTGAGCCGGGGGCTGACGTTGGACAGGTTGGTCATCTTGCCTTCGTTGGTGATGGCAAGGGCGGATCTGTAGGCGGCAAGGGCCTTGTATTCCTCGAAGGCCTTGTTGGTGGTTGCAACCAGTTCGGAGGTGAGGGTGTCGAGGTTCGCAGCCGCTGTGTCACGGCTTTGCCGTGTGTCGCGCAGCGTCGCAAAGCCGGTCTCCAGGTCGCCGACGATGCTCGCGAACTGCGTTGCCGTCTGGGGTTGGCTTTCAGACAGGGCGAGACTTTCCTGCGAAATCAAGTCAATGTCTGCGGCAACCGCTTCCGCCGTCTGGCTGCTGCCATCGCGACTGAATGTCTGGGCGTGGGACAACAACCGGGGGACGCTCCCCAGAAGTTCGTTGGCGGTCTTCGCCACCGTAACCGAGTTCTTGACCTCAGAGCTTGCGAACAAGCCCCCCGCACCGACCCCGATGGCGCACAACAGCATGGCGCCGAAGCCGATCTGCAGCTGGGTCTTGATCGGCCAGTCGAAAAAGGGGCGCTGCCGTGCCGGTTGTCCGGCCCGCTCATGCTTTGTTGCTGAGGGCTCGGTTGCAGTCTTCCTGAAAGGAAGGTTCACGAACTTCATTCTTGAGCTCCGGACGTTGTCTTGCCGAAAGCATTTTGAATTGAAAGTTTTAAGAAGACCCAAAAGAGAGTTGCATTAATTATGGGCGATCTTTTGTGTGCTTGTTATGCAGGTAAGACTTTGGAAAGTAGTTTTCTGAAGTTATGCAACTTTTCGAGGTGGTTGCTCGGCAGCAGAGATAAATTGTCTATTGCGTCAATCGCTTGGGGTTGTTTTGTGGCGTTTTCTGAAGACGCGCGTTCAAGGCTGACTGCAGTCGGTCGGTTACGGACTGGTCGATATGTGAGTTGCAGGCCAGGGCAAGTTCGACGGTCTGCAGGGTCAGCAGTTTCTTGATCTCCACCCCTTCCTGTGCCGCAACATAGGGAGCCGAAATCAGGCCGCCCAGCCAGAGCTTGGTGTGACCTGACCGCAGCATGTTCGCATTGAGCCCATCTTCGTCCACCAGCACAAGATGGGGATGGCCGGCGTCCTGAAGTTCATTGGTGCTGGTCCAGCCGCCGACGGCTCCGGTCGAATAGCCGAAACTGTCTTCCACTGTCGAAAGTTCTATGGAACTGCCCTTCAAGGCAAAAAGGCCGTATCCGTCGATTTCCAAAGGTCCGACCCAGGTGAAATTCGGTTCGCGTTCCTGAGTGCGCCACAGGGCCATGAAACAATGGTTGGCGTTGCTCTCCACCGCGTTCAGCCCGCGTTTGAACGGCCGCATGTGCATCTCGACCGTTATGCCGGCCTCATCGGCGAGATCTTGTACAAGTTGGGTGACAGTTCCCGAGATTTTCCCGTCTTCACCAGGGAAATAGAGCGGTTTGTAGTCCTCGGTATAGATGACGATTTCAGGTTCGCTGGTTTCCACTGCAGAACTGGTGCTTGCTCCGGCAAGCGATAGTAGTGTCATAAATAACAGTGATAACCTGATGTGCATGAAGGCTCCGGTTCATGCGTCCTGTCTCGAAGTTTCTTGCCGAAAGCTGCGCTTCGGATGCCACAGTATACATATTCGCGACTTCAAGAAGTCAATTCACTTGAGCGCGTCCGGCCTAGTCTTTCCTGTCCTGGCGGTCGCTGTGGCCGAGGTCCTTCTCCGGCCAAAGCAGGTCACGAAGCCGCTGTTTCAGCACCTTGGCCTCCGGAAAGCCTCCATCTGTCTTGCGGTCCCAGACAAGTTGACCGTCGCAGATGATTGTGAAAATGCCTCCGGTGCCCGGAACAAGGGTGACAGCGCCGGCTTCTTCCGAGAAGGTGGACAGGATTTCCTGCGCCATCCATGCGGAGCGCAACAGCCAATTGCATTGGCGGCAGTACGTGATGATGATATGGGGCGATGGGACGTTCGTCATGGCGTCCGGCCAGCTCCTCTGTTTCGCTCGATTGTTCCTGCTTGTGCCACAGCTTTCCTCTGACGCGCCAGACACCATTTTGCCGGACATCCTGGAGGCCTTTGAACGGCATCAGGACCTGCATCGTGTTTGTGGCTCTCCCCTGTCAGCCCGGCCCCAGCCTGGGCTGACAAACCGCGTGTTCAGGCTGGAGGCTGAGAAGGGCACGTTCTTCCTGCGGCTTCCCCGTCTGGAAGCGGCAGGCAACATCGACAGGAAGGCAGAGGCAAGAAACCTGATGCTCGCCGCTGCGACTGGAATTGCCGTGCCACCGGTATTTTGTGATGCGGAGGCCGGCATTCTGGTGACCCGCGCCGTCGAGGTCACCGGCAGCCCTGCCGATCTTTCGGAGCAGCCGTCGTACAGCCTGGCCCGTGCACTCGGCGAGGCATTGGGGCAATTGCATGGGTCCGGTGTGACCTTCGAAGGGCTGCTCGATCCGGACAGCGTGCTTCAGGCGCAGTGGCAAGGTCTTCGGGACGCAGTTCGGTGCCGGGAGGAAATGACCGGGCTGGAAATAGTGTTGCAGCCGATCGGTGCCGGCACCGCTGGTGGTGCTGGCCGGATGCTTGTTCCGAGCCATGGCGATCCATCCCCCGGCAACTGCCTCATGTCATCCGACCAGCTCTGGCTGATTGACTGGGAATTCTCAGGCATGTCGGATCCCGCCTGGGATCTTGCCTACGCCGTTCTGGAGCACGAGATGAGTGCGGATGAGGAACAGGTGTTCCTGCAAGCCTATGCAGCAACGGGCGCTGCGGTGCCCGAGACCGATCGTCTTGGTGTCATGAAAGCCAAATGCGATGCCGTGTCGGCCCTCTGGGCGCTGGAGCAGGTGGCGGCGGGGCGAGACGAGGAGGTGTTTCTTCCCTTTGCACGGCAGCGGCGGGGCCGGGCGCTCCGGCAACTGGCCCGTCTTTCCTGAGCGCCCGGAACAGCACCGAAGGCTTGAAAGCCGGGATCAGTTGAGCGGATCCGGCCACTTTGGATCAGCCAGGCACTGGCTGTATCTGTTCGACATCCGGTTGCGCAGAGGCTGGTTTTCGGGCTCGGCCAGAAGCTGGTCCCAGATGCGGTCCGATTTCAGATATTCAAGCGTACAGCCGCAAGCGGCTTCGCAGATTTCTGTCGTGGCGGTCGTACCCTGGCAGGAAACCGTGCAATTGCGCACGAAGGCATTGGCGGAGCGGTCCATCTCCGGGCCGATCTGAGTTGCCGTCCACACAAGGCCGAACAGCAAGGGCTGATGCAGCAGATAGACTGGCAGGGAATGGCGGCCGAAGAACCGCGTCAGCCGGCCGGGACGGTTGGCGAATGTCAGTCCGGACAGCGTCTGCCACAGATTGATCTTTCGGAAAATCTTCGAGATGGCGACGCCCGCCAACGTCACTCCGGCCCAGGGCGCCAGCGGCACATAATCCACACTGGCAAAATCCGGTGTGCCGAGCCCTGTCCACAGCCAGAGCTGGCCGTCGAAGGCGGATGAAGCTGCCCAGAAGGGCAAAGAGAAAACGAACGCCGCAGCAAGCCCGGCAAAGACGAACGGAAGGCGCGTGAAGGGAAGGGCGATCACGCTGGACAGGGCAATGGAATGGAGAATGCCGAAACGGACAAAAGTATCGCCGAAAGTGAAATAGGTGACCAGCGACACGGCGGCAGCGGCTGCGACGATCACGGCAAGGCGTCGCCAGAAGGCATGCCAACGGATGCCCAGGTGGTGGGCGAAATCCAGGCTGACGCCGGCCAGAAGCAGGAAGCTGCCGGCGATCGAGGCGGCGAACATGCGCCAGCCTGTGCCCTGGGCAACGGGCCAGTCGACATAGGCAAACCAGGAAAGGTCCCAGGAGAAATGGTAGATCGCCATGGCGACAACAGCTAGGCCGCGGGCAAGATCAAGCACGGCCAGACGCGTTGAACGCATTAAGGAACTCTCTGAACGATGACCGGTACCGGTTTCGAGCGGTAGTGCCGGTATGGATTAGCTGCTGAACGCCACGACCAGTGTCGTGATCAGGGCCGACGCAGCGAGCATTGCGCCGACATATGGCCATGGAGACGGACGATGGACGGTAAACACGTCTTGGTTCGCCGGGTCTTGCAGCATGCCCTCAACTCCCTTGTCCCACCACGAAGTGGGGCAAGAGTGGGCCAAATGTCCGGCAGCGAAAAGATAGTAAATCAATTGCTAACCGGTTTTCCCAAGGAAAACGACCTGATGTGGAAGACCCGGCAAAAATGACCTAGCCGGTTTGACCCGCCGAACGTCTTGAAGCCCGGGCGAAAACAGCGCTGTGTCGGCCGTCAGAGGTCAAGCGCATCGAGACCGGCTTCCAGGTGATCGGCCAGGAGCGGCATGCCGAGAAGATAGGTTGCTGTCGAACCGGCGGCGCGATCGCGTGCCTCGTCGACCGCTTGCTGGAAGTCCTCAGCCTCGAAGTCACCGCGGCCGATCCAGGAGATAGCCACCAGTTCGGCAGCTTCATCCACGTTGAGATCCTCGATCAGCTCCCGCAGTTCCTCGTCGGAGAGGTCGTCGTTTTCCTCCTCCGCAAGGCCATCGTGACCGTGACTTTGCTCCAGGGCATCGGCGTCGAATTCGACGTCGCCTTCATGGCCGTCCTCGAACGTATCCTGAAGAGACGATGCAACTGCCCGCGCCTTCTGGGCGAGCAGGCGGATCGTGTCTGCTGAAAGTGTGAGGTCGATGTCCATTACTGCCTCCGACAAACCCTTCGTTTCTTTATCGATCCACTTTTCGCCGTTGGCAATGGTCATGATGTGAAATCCCTCACTGGCGCCGGTTGCATCGACGTAATAGTACCACTTGAGGGCAAATGCCCCGTAGCGGATTTTGTTCCACATGGCTTGCCGGAAGTTTCCGAACGCACTCGCAAAGACCTGGACTGCGGTTATCCCCGGTATTCAAGGTCGCGCCATGTGACTCTGGTTAATTCCGATCGATGCCAGCCTAGAACCGCGTGCGGTCTTGCAGATGACATGTGATCTTGCTTTACTTGGCGAACGAACAAATTCCTGTCCTTGACCATGATCAACAGCGGACGCACCCAGCGGACCACCTGAGGGCGGTGAGGCAGCTGGCACTTGCACAAATGCACTGCGGGGCTGTTTTGGATGAAGGTTCAAAGAGAACCATAGTTGGGCAGGAAAAGTTATCCGGGGGCGGACCGGGCACTGAGGCCCGGCACTCATGTGCCAAGCATGAGGCCGGGTCTCGGCTTTTGAAAGGTCGGGCCCCAGGCGCTGATCTTGACTTCCTGAAACGGATGGAGCCGCCGCGGCGGCTCCTTGTATGTCAAGCTGTCAGAACATGGCGCTTGCCGGTCGACCGGCGTTTGCCGGTGCCTGGCCGGTTGCTGAGTGCGCGACGGGCTCGGTCTTCGGGACACCGTTCGTGTTGGCCGGGTTTGCCATCGCCGCTGCTGCGACCAAAGCGGTTGCCAGCAGCATGCCCAGAAAGATTGCCTGCAACAGCGGCCGGGCTTCATGCAGGTCGCTTTTGGAGGGGACGGACTTTCTGGTTTTCTGGTTATCTACGCGTGCCATGGTGAAGATCAGTCAGCTTCGAGCGGTTGTATTTCGGTTTCTGTCAGTCTGCCTGCGCTTGAACGCCGGTCAGGTCCTGAAACAGTCGGCGGGCCAGCAGACGGGTAACGGCAGCCATGGTCAGGAACGCGACCATCGGCAGCACCAGTGACGGCTCCAGTGCGGACATCAACATCAACAGGCCTGCTGCCACTATGAACAGCAAAACCGGTGGGAAGCTTACGTTCTGCGACTTGATGGTCGCCTGTACGGTCGTTGCGTGGGCCATTGGCTCCTCCATCCGCTGGGATGAGTTCAATCTCGTTTGAAATTGCGCCGGCACGCGGACGCGATTTAGACATGCACCGTGTGTTTTCGTGACTATTTTGCGGCAAATTCGATCTATTTGCTGCCGCCTTGGCAAGGCGGCACAATAGGTAGTGTCCGTGCTCCGAATGGCGCTGCATTCAGGAGGGCGACGGTACTGTTTTCCATTCCGGCAGTTTTGATGTGCGAAGGTGGAAGGCTGTGGTTCCAGGGTCTGAAACCGGCCAATTAAGCTTTCGTAAAATTGACAATACAACTTCTCATAAAAACGTATTGCATTGTTTAATTACTGTAAAAACTGACATAACCCAGATATTTTACGATGCGATTTTAGTGTTTGTTTGCATTTCGGAAGCATGCTTGCTCGCCGGGACATCCGATACAAACAGACCAGGCATGGAATGACGATAAACGCTGCGCAGAGCGCCACGGTGGGCAAGCCGACAGACCCAGTAACGTCGACAGAACCATCGGTCCAGAAGGCCGGTGAGCCGCCGGCCTTGTCGCTGGCGGGTATCCAGTTTTTCATTGCCGATATCAGCAAGAAAACCATTCTCTGGCACGAGGTCGGTTCCCAGAGTTTCAATAGCGAAGTGCGGGATCTGCAGGAGGCGCCCTCCAACGAGGCGCTGCGCCACCTGTCGCCAGAGGATCGGAAGACCATTCTCCGGCTGGTCCAGGGTGCGATCCGGGAAGGCCAGGCCGGGCCGTTCGACGTCGGCGGCGGGCCGGACCACCGTATCCCGGGCATTCCGATCGTTGCCTATCGATACGAGTTGCCAGACGGCAAGATCCTTGCGATCTGCTTCCCCTCCATCGGTGAGAATGACAATAATCCGGGCCGGGTCGTACTGGGACTGGCGCCGATCCTCCAGCATTTCGTCGCGTCCTCCACCCGTGTTGTGCTGCTGGTCGACAATTTCGGCTACGTGCGCTTTGCCAGCGATGGTTTTCTCAAGAGCTTCCAGATCGAGGATGCTCGCCTGATCCTGGGGCGCAACATTGCCCATATCCAGAACCGGGTCGGGCGAACGATCGTCTCCCTGACGCTCGCGGCATTGACGCGCCGGGCCAGTGCGACCGGGCGTGGCAAGTTTCTGCTGGCGTCCAACGACAGCGTCGAACTGAAATATGACGCCATGTATTTTCGTGTCGGCGGAACGGTGGGCGGGGTGCTGTTTTCAGCCGGCCATGCCGGCGGTGATGTCGACTTTGCCAGGGTCTTCGAAGCGTGCAGCGCGCCGATCCTGGTGGTCAACATCAAGTCAAAGATCATCATCGCGGCGAACAACGCAGCGATGAAGACCTACCATCTGACATCGGACGTCCTCGACAGCCGTCCGATCACCGAGATGCTGCTTCACCCGAGCAATTATGCGTCCCTGTTGACCTCTGCCAAAGACGCCTCGGAAGTTCCCCTGTCGGTGCCGGTGACGGTGCTCAATGGCCAGACCAAGAAAAAGCGCTTCAAGTGCACGATCATCGATGAGGACAAGGACGATCCGAAGCTGATCCTTGAAACGAGAAGCTGACCCTCGACAGGCACTGAGAGCGACTGAAACAGTACTTTTATGCCGCTGATGCTGCGTCACTGCCGTGGTGTTCCACGGCCCAAAGGTAGACCCGTCCAAGGATTTCGGTCAGGCTCCGGCCTTTCGGTGTGAGGGCATAGCGGACGCGGCGGTGGGCGTCGTCCAGTTCGGTACGAGCGACCAGTCCAATCTCTTCCAGGTGGCGCAGTTCCTGGGTCAGCACCTTGCGGCTGATCGGTTTCAGTGTCCGCTGTAGTTCCAGAAAATGATGATCCTTAGCGGTCAGGCAATGCAGAACCCTTGGGGTGTGTTTGCCGCCGATGCTTTTCAGCGTGTCGGCAACGGGACAGTCCTGCGTGCCAGGCAGGCGCCAGAGGGATGCGATCGGTTCGCTCATGTCCGTCTCCACCGGTTCGCCGGAGCCAATGGCCCGTCCGGGTTACCAAAAGGTGCCTAATTGAACGTGTTTCCGCGTCCGCCTAGGTGAAGAGCCAACCTATCACCAGGAAGAGAACGGCGGCAAACATGTCCGAGATCCAGATCCACACTATCCCGATCCTGCCATTCGGCATGGTCAACGCGTTTCTGCTGACCTTTGCCGGTGGTGCCGTGCTTGTGGACACCGGGTTGCCAGGCAGTGAGACCAAGATAGAGAAGGGGCTGGCGAAGGTCGGGCTTTGCCTTGCCGATCTGAAGCTGATCGTGGTGACCCACGGCCATATCGACCATGCGGGCAGCGCCAAGCGTCTTCAGAAACTGTCGGGCGCGCCAATCGTGCTGCATGAAGGTGATTTACCCTATTGCCGGGGCCAGGCTCCCATCCTGAAGCCTTCGGGGTTCTTCGGTCGGCTGTTCAAGCTTTCAGGCGCGATCGAACGGCCGTTTGCGAAGGTGGAGCCGGACATTCTTCTGTCAGGGGACCAGACACTGGATCTGACAGCCTATGGCGTGCAAGGTGTCATCATGCCGACGCCAGGCCACACGCCCGGATCGCTGTCGCTACTGCTTGACGATGGTGCTGTCCTCGCGGGGGATCTGGCGGCGTCCGGCATTCTTTTGGGCGGAATCGCGCTGAAGGGTCGGCCCAAGCCGCCTCCCTTCGAAGAAGACCCGCTTCAGGTCGGCCGTTCGCTGAAATTTCTGCTGTCCAAGGGGGCAAAACGCTTCTATCTCGGCCATGGCGGACCGCTTGATGCCGAGGTGATTGAAAGATACGCCGGCAAACTGGCGCAAGCGGCCTGAAAACTCCCGTTCTTCTCCGGATTTGGTCTTGTTTTCCGCAGCGCACGGATCTAGGGTCCGCGCGCTGTTAATCCCGTTTCCCCCTGGAGGACATTATGGGCTTTCTTGCTGACGCATTGGCGCGTGTTAAACCTTCTGCGACCATCGCCGTCACCAACAAGGCACGCGAGCTTAAAGCCGCAGGCCGCGATGTAATCGGTCTCGGAGCTGGCGAGCCGGATTTCGATACCCCGGAAAACATCAAGACAGCCGCCATCAAGGCCATCACCGACGGCAAGACCAAGTACACTGCTGTCGATGGTATTCCGGAGCTGAAGGCGGCCATCGTCGAAAAGTTCAAGCGGGAAAACGGGCTCACTTACGAAACCAGCCAGATCACCGTGGGAACCGGCGGCAAGCAGGTGCTTTACAACGCGCTGATTGCAACGCTGAACCCGGGCGATGAAGTCATCATTCCGACCCCTTACTGGGTAAGCTATCCGGACATGGTGCTGCTCGCAGGCGGTGAACCGGTGATCGTGGAAGCGGACAAGTCGACCTTCAAGATTACCCCGGAAGCACTCGATGCGGCGATCACATCGCGCACCAAGTGGCTGATCTTCAACTCTCCGTCCAACCCGTCCGGTGCGGCCTATACGGAAGCTGAACTGAAGGCGCTCTGCGATGTGCTGATGAAGCACCCCCATGTCTGGGTCATGACCGACGACATGTATGAGCACCTCGTCTATGACGACTTCAAGTTCACCACGCCTGCTCAGGTGGAGCCTGCTCTTTACGAGCGCACGCTGACCGTCAACGGTGTGTCGAAGGCCTATGCAATGACCGGCTGGCGTATCGGTTATGCCGGCGGCCCGGCAGACCTGATCAAGGCCATGGCCAAGGTTCAGTCGCAGTCGACCTCCAACCCTTGCTCCATCGCCCAGTGGGCGGCGGTCGAGGCGCTGAACGGCACCCAGGACTTCATCCCGAAGAACAACGAAGTCTTCAAGGGACGCCGGGACCTGGTTGTCTCCATGCTTAACCAGGCCAACGGCATTTCGTGCCCGGTGCCGGAAGGCGCGTTCTACGTGTTCCCGTCCTGCGCCGGTACAATCGGCAAGACGGCCCCTTCCGGCAAGGTGATCGAGAGCGACGAGGACTTCGTCTCCGAGCTTCTGGAAGCTGAAGGTGTCGCCGTCGTTCACGGTTCGGCTTTCGGGCTTGGTCCGAACTTCCGCATTTCCTATGCGACCTCGACCGAAGCTCTGGAAGAAGCCTGCACGCGCATCCAGCGTTTCTGCGGGAACCTGAAATAAGCTTTTCGGGCATCGAAAGACTTGCGAAAGGGCGGCCGACGGCCGCCCTTTTCTGTTGTGGGCTGCATTTTCCGGTTGAGGAATGCGCGGTTTACAGCACAGTTCGAACGCTCTAGCCTTTCCCCGTCAGGTGGAGGTCGAGCGATGGCAAATTCACATCAGAAACAACTGCTTCTTGATCTGTTTGAAAGCCTGCCGTCGATTGTCTTCATTGTGCTCTGGCGACAGACGAGTGATCTGGAGCTTGCAGGCTGGAGTGGTTGCAGTCTTGCGGTTTTCGTTCTTGCCGGCTTTGTGCTGGTCAAGGTGCCCATGCACCCCGTATTGCTCGGTATAAATCTGCATATCCTGCTGGTGACACCGCTTCTGGTCTGCCTGTATCGGTTTGGCGACGGCACTCTGGCATCATTCCTGACAGGCTATTCGTACAGTGCCGTTTTGTTGACCGTGACGCTTACCGGCGGGGTCTTGACCCTGTTCTCACGCGGTGGATTTGCCGGTGTCCCCGACTTGCCCAGATCAACGCAGTACCGACTATCGTTTCTGATGCTTGCCGTATCACTCGCTGGAACGGTCTGGGCCTTCCAGGCGCCGGAAAACAGCCTTCTTCCGGTGGTCGTCACCTTGACCCTTCTGATTGCCGGTCGCCGGTTTCTGCTTGCCCGTGTGTCGGACAGGTCGTCGAACGGTGGTGTGCTTGCCCCGGCTTTGGCGGGCGGTACCGACACTGCCGACGGTTACACCTGACCCTTTTGCCATTGCCGCGATTTTGACGTCTTGGCGCGTCATATCACGGGCGTGATCCGCGCCTTTGCTAAAAGCGGATATTCGCAGCCGAACGGGAGTTCTCTACATGCGTATTTTGAAACCGGTTCTTGCCGCCATGGCCATTGTGTTTGCCATCCCGGCCCTTGCCTCCGAAGACAGCCCAAAGGTTGAAATCGGCAAACTGAGCTGCCTGGTGGAAGGCGAGCACAGTTTCATTGTTGGCTCTTCAGCAACACTCGGATGCAGCTTTTCACCGGTCGACGGCGGAGCGGTGGAAAACTACAAGGGGACCGTCCGCGACTATGGGCTGGACATAGGCAAGACCAAACAGGCCACGCTGGTCTGGGGTGTGCTGGCACCTTCCGCAAACCGGAAGCCGGGCCTTTTGGCAGGCACCTACGGCGGGCTGACCGCCGGGGCAAGTGTTGGTGCGGGGATCAAGGCGAACGCGCTGCTGGGTGGTTTCGACCGCTCCATCGCGCTCAACCCTTTCAGCCTGGAAAGCCAGACAGGCACGAACCTGACACTGGGTGTCAGCAAGATGACGCTGGAACTGATCAACTAAGCCTCAGCGGCTGTCACTGTCCTGTTTCTCCGCTTTAGTCGCGGCAGCTTTCGTTCGCGCCGGCACAGGGAGTTTCTTCCTTGTCTGGCCGGGTGTTCTGCCGGTTGATCTGCTCGGTGCGGTTCAGACGCTCCGCACCGTCAATCTGCTGCCGGGTGGAGAAGCCGGACTGTTGGCGGTTGAGGTTCTGGTTCAGCTGCTGACCGGCAGAAGGCAGCCGCGGCGAGGTCATCATGGGAGGACTGCGCAGCTGGGTCGATTGCGCATGCGCCGGTATTGCCGACGTGGCAGCTAGCAGGGCTGAACAGAGTATCAGGGTTTTGGTCACGCGTGCTCCTTTTGTCCGAGGCCGGTTCCAATTGGTTACATAGGCCTCCGCGCCTCAATTTCACTATCTGCCAATTCCGGCAGGGCAATGGCACATGGTTGGGAAGGTCTGAAGGCGGGACTTTTTTCAGTCTTAAGCTCAAATTTTCTCCACCGCTTGCCGGTCTGGAGATCTCGGTCGGGAGAGCCTTTATAAGCCTCTGGGATCGGCGGTGTTTTGGAATTTTGTGCACTTTTAACGAGCTGTCATCTGCCTGGAGACTGAGCCGAGACAAGGGCAAATTGCTGCGCTGCCGCGTAAGATTCCCTTGCGTTGCCGCCGATATCGGCGCGACGATGGCTGACCGCCCCTGGTCGATCGGCCGCAGTTTGGGGCTTGGTGCTGTTGAGTACCGGGCAAAAGGCCTTCGATCCCATCCGGGCGAGACGCGGCAGGCCGCGTCCCCCAGCCGGCCCTGCCGCGTTGTTACGAGGTATCCTCGAACTAACGGGAGGCTCAGCATGGCAATCACTTCAAACGGAAAAGGATCTGCTGCGGGCAGCGCTCCGCGCTGTATCGCCCTAGTGGGTCCGTTCGGCAGCGGCAAGACCAGTCTTCTGGAAGCCTTGCTGGCGCGAACGGACAAGGTGGCCCGGCAAGGATCCGTCGCGAACGGAAATACGGTGGGTGACGCTTCGCCGGAAGCGCGTGCCCACGGCATGAGTGTGGAACTGAACATTGCGGACGCGGAATTCCTGGGAGATCGCTTCGTATTCGTCGACTGCCCTGGATCGGTGGAGTTCCTGAGCGAAATGGACGGGGCGCTTTCCGGGGTGGATCTGGCCGTCGTGGTGGCGGAGGACGACGAGCGCAAGGTTCCAGCCCTGCAGCTGATCCTGAAAGCCCTTGAAGCCCGCGCCATTCCGCGGGTTTTGTTTTTAAACAAGATCGACAAGAGCACGCGGCGGGTGCGTGATGTCCTGAGCGTGCTGCAACCGGCATCTGCGGTGCCGCTGGTGCTGCGACAGATCCCGATCTGGGAAGACGGCCTGGCGACGGGTTTCATCGATCTCGCGCTGGAGCGGGCGCATGTCTATCACGAGAAGGAGGAAAGCACGCAGATCGACATGTCCGATGCGGATCTCGCACGTGAGCACGAAGCCCGTTTCACCATGCTGGAACACCTGGCCGATCACGACGACGACCTGATGGAGGCGTTGCTCGAGGATATCGCCCCCAATCGCGATCAGGTGTTCGCCGATCTGGTGAACGAAATGCAGGACGGTCTCATCTGTCCGGTTTTCTTCGGCTCCGCAGAACACGGCAACGGTGTCAGCCGGCTGCTGAAGGCCTTGCGCCACGAGGTTCCAGGTGTCGATTTGCTGTCGCGCCGGGTGCTTGGCACGACGTCGCGCGCGATGCTGCAGGTCGTCAAGACGCTGCACACCCAGCACGGCGGCAAGCAGTCGATTGCCCGCGTTCTGGAAGGCGTGGTCTCCGACGGCGATACCCTGTTCCTCAATGGCGACGCCGAAATCAAGGTGTCCGGATTGTTTTCTGTCTTCGGCCAGCAGGCGAACAAGATCGCAACGGCCGGCAAGGGCGATCTGGTTGGGCTCGGGAGGCTCGATGATGTCCAGACGGGCGACCTCCTGAGTTTTGAAAACGGAAAGATCGAAAGCCTTCAGGTGCTCGAACGGCGCAATCCTGTTCTGGCGACGGCGATTTCCGCCAAACAGCGCAAGGACGAGGTCCGTCTTTCCGCGGCACTGGCGAAACTGGTTGAAGAGGACCGCTCGCTGATCGTCTCGCAAAACCAGACAACGGCCGAAACGTTGCTTGCAGGGCAGGGCGAAATGCATCTGCGTGTTGCCCAGGAACGGCTTGCCGGAAAATACGGTCTGGATATCGCCGCCAATACACCGCACGTGCCTTATGCCGAGACGATCCGGTCAGGCACCAAGGTTCGTGGCCGTCACAAGAAACAGTCCGGCGGGCATGGTCAGTTCGGCGATGTGGTGATCGAGATATCTCCGCTGCCGCGCGGCGAGGGCGTCCAGTTTTCAGACACGATTACCGGGGGTGTCGTGCCGAAACAATATATCCCGTCCGTGCGTGACGGCGTGTTGGATGCGTTGGGGCAAGGCCCGCTCGGTTTCCCGGTGGTGGATGTGTCCGTCTGTCTGACGGACGGCTCCTATCACTCCGTGGACAGTTCCGACCAGGCCTTCAAGATGGCCGGCATACTGGCAATCCGGGAAGGTCTGCCTGAGTGCAAGCCGGTGCTGCTGGAGCCGATCCACAAGGTGGTGATTGCCTGCCCGAGCGATGCGACCGCGCGGGTGAATGCGATCGTCTCGGCACGACGCGGACAATTGCTTGGCTTCGATGCCCGTCCCGAGTGGAATGGCTGGGATGAGGTGCAGGCGTTGATGCCGGAGGCGGAAATCGGTGACCTGATCATCGAACTGCGTTCGGCGACCGCCGGGGTTGCAAGCTACACCGCCGAGTTCGACCATATGGCGGAACTTTCCGGCAAGGCGGCGGACATTGCCCTGCAGAGGTCCGGCAGACAGGCCGCGTGAACGGTAGAGCACTGAAAGCGACGACAGAGGGGCCGGTTGGCCCCTCTGTTGTGTTCGCCCTACTAAAGCGCTGTACTGTTGATCACCATGTTGTTGCGCTCAGTCACCAGGGCGTTATTTGCCATTGAAAGCCGATTCCGGTTTCCTTCGGAACAAACGGGAGACTGACAATGAATATACTGAAGAAACGCAGCTGGGAGCTTCCGGAACGGGAAGCAACACCGGAGGCCGTTTTCATGAACCGCCGGCAGATCCTTGCCGGCCTTGCCGGGGCTGGTGCGCTGATGGGTACGGGCCTTGGAATTCGCCCGGCCTTTGCGGAAGAAGACCCGAGCGCGGGCCTTTATCCGGTCAAACGCAATGAGACCTTTACGCTCGACAGGGACGTGACCCCGGAGGAGTTCACGGCGAAATACAACAATTTCTACGAGTTCGGCACGCACAAGCAGATCTGGCCGGCGGCACAGGAACTCAAGATCCGCCCCTGGACCGTTGTGCTGGATGGCATGATCGACAATCCGCAAGAGATCGGCATCGATGACCTTCTGGCCAAAATGCCTCTGGAAGAGCGGCTCTACCGGCATCGATGCGTCGAAGCGTGGTCGATGGCCGTGCCCTGGTCGGGATTCGCGCTTGCCGAGCTGGTGAAGCTGGCCGGGCCGCAGTCCGGCGCAAAATACCTGCGTTTTGAAACCTTCCTCGATCCGTCGGTTGCCAGCGGGCAGAAGCAGAGCTGGTATCCCTGGCCCTATGTCGAGGGCCTGACGCTGGAAGAAGCGACCAATGAACTCGCCTTCATCGCTACCGGCGTTTACGGCAAGCCGCTTGCCAAGCAATATGGTGCACCGATCCGGCTGGTTGTCCCGTGGAAGTACGGCTTCAAGTCGATCAAGTCGATCGTGAAGATCTCCTTCACCGATGAGCGTCCGGTCAGCTTCTGGGAGGAAATCCAGTCTTCTGAATACGGCTTCTGGGCGAACGTGAACCCGTCCGTGCCGCATCGCCGCTGGCCGCAGTCTTCCGAGCGGCTGCTTGGAACGGACGAGCGCCGCAACACGCTTCTCTACAACGGCTATGAGGAGCAGGTGGCCGGCCTCTACAAGGACCTGGGCAACGAACGCCTGTTCATGTGAAGTGACATTACGTCATGCTGCGTCGCAGCATGGCCTGGGCAAAAAAAGAGCCGGGTCTTAAAAGACCCGGCAGTTTATTTTGATTCACTGAAAACAGTGGAATCACCTTCCAGAGGGGAACAGCTGGTCGGAACATCACTGGGAGGAGGACGTGATGTCCGTGTGACCAACAGTGATGCTTATATGCAGTGCACAAGCTGCGTAAACAAGAGGCAGGGGCGCAGATCTGCTATGCATTTTACGCAGGGCTTGACTGAATGGTCAAAAATCAGACCAAAACCTCTTTAATTACAACAGATTGAATTAGTCGGTTTTTGCCGGCAGCTTCAAAAAAAATTTTAATTTCGAGTGAAAAAATCGATTGGTTCACCGAAATAAATGCAAATGCTCTCCCCGTGTGCAGTAATTTTGATGCCTAAATGTTGAGCTGATTTGGCGATTGAAACCTGAGTCTGTCCAGTCCTGTGCTTTCCCAGGGGAATGGAGACGATCGGGCCGCTCGGTTGCCACGGCGCAGGCCGAGTTCTGAGACCTTTTTTAGGGGGAGAGTATCTGCAAAAGCCCCTGTAGGCCGGTCGTGCATGCAAGCAGGGTTGCGTCCCGGTCGAGCCGGGGCTGGTTGAGCCAATCGCAATCGGGCAGATAGACGGCAGGAGGGCAGGGTTAGAAAACCCAGCCTTCTGCATTTGCCAGCAGGAACTCGCGGAACGCGGTAACACGCGCGGTGTTCTTCAGTTCCGAAGGGTAGACAAAATAGGTGTCGAAGGAGGGCACCTTGTCGTCCTGGTCGGTCATGACAGGCGCCAGGTTCGACGACTTGTCGATGATGTAGTCCGGCAGAATGGCAATGCCCACGCCGGATTGAACGGCACGCTTGATGGCCACGATGTTGTTGGCCTTCAGGACGGACCTGCGCGGGCTTGTCGCGACGCGCCCGGCTGTTTCCAGCCAGTTCATGGAGCGGAGATAGGCCGGGGCCTGTTCGCCAAAGGTGATCAGCCGGTGCTTGTCGAGGTCGTCGATCGACACAGGCGTTCCGAACCGTTGGAGGTATTCCGGTGCCGCATAGACATGGAAATGCACTGTAAACAGCTTGCGCTGGATCAGGTCCGGCTGGGTCGGCTGGCGCAAGCGGATGGCCACATCCGCTTCGCGCATGCCGAGGTCCAGTTCGTCGTCGTCGAAGATCAGGTGCAGGTCGACATCTGGATAGAGATCGATGAAGCTTCTGATCCGTGAGGTGAGCCAAGTGGAACCAAGGCCTACCGTGGTTGTCACACGCAGGGCTCCGGATGGCTTTTCCTTGCTGTCCGTCAGGCTCGACTGAACCGCTTCCAGCTTCATCAGCACGTCGTTGGCAGTCCGGTAGAGCAGTTCGCCCTGTTCGGTCAGCAAAAGGCCGCGGGCGTGCCGGTGAAACAGAGGAACGCCCAGATCGTGCTCTAGCGCACTGACCTGCCGGCTGACAGCCGACTGGCTCATATGCAGGGTGTCACCTGCATGCGTGAAACTGCCAGCCTGTGCGGCCGCATGAAAAATGCGCAATTTGTCCCAATCCATGCGTGCCCCTCCGCAGGACAGTCAGGCAGCCTATTCGGCGGCCTGCTTTGTCGACGTCACTTCATGTTCGGCCAGAAACTTCTCGGCTTCAAGGGCTGCCATGCAGCCCATGCCGGCAGCGGTTACTGCCTGCCGATAAATGTCGTCGGTGACATCACCGGCCGCAAAGACGCCCGGAATGGATGTCCTGGTCGAATCCGGGGCAGTTTCCAGGTAGCCGTTGGACTTCAGCGTGAGCTGATCCTTGAAGAGTTCGACCGACGGTGCGTGGCCGATGGCGATGAAGACACCGTCGGTGGAAATTTCCTGGAATTCGCCGGTCGCGGTGTTTTTCAACCGTACGCCGGTAACTGCTTTCGGCATGCCGCCGCCGAGGATCTCGTCGACCTGGTGGTCCCAGATGACGTCGATCTTCGGGTGCTGGAACAAGCGGTCCTGCAGGATCTTTTCCGCCCGCAGGCTGTCACGGCGATGAACCAGCGTCACCTTCGAGGCGAGATTGGCGAGATACAGCGCTTCTTCCACGGCGGTGTTGCCGCCGCCGACAACCACAACTTCCTTGTTGCGGTAGAAGAAGCCGTCACAGGTCGCACAGGCGGAAACGCCGGCGCCCATGTAATCCTGTTCCGAAGACAGGCCAAGCCAGCGGGCCTGCGCGCCGGTGGCGATCACCAGGGCGTCCGCCGTGAACACCGTGCCGCTGTCGGCTTCCAGGCGGAACGGGCGCTGGGACAGGTCAGCCTTCACGATGGTGTCGTAAAGGATCTTGGTGCCGACGTTTTCGGCCTGCTTCTGCATCTGTTCCATCAGCCACGGCCCCATGATGGGATCCGCGAAGCCGGGGTAGTTCTCGACATCGGTGGTAATGGTCAGCTGGCCGCCCGGCTGAATACCGGCCACCAGCGTCGGCTCGATCATGGCGCGGGCAGCATATATGGCAGCCGTGTAGCCGGCCGGGCCGGAGCCGATGATCAGAAGTTTGCTGTGTTCCGTGCTCATGGGCGCACCTTTATCCTGTTTTCATGTCCCGGCGTTTGCGTTGCCAGGTTGGCCCATCGGGGCGTTGTTCCGGGTTTGCCGTGCGGCCGAAAAATCGCTCAAGATGCGTTGAGCGATCACCGGCGTGGCATCTATCGGCTCGTAGGTAGTGGTTTTCAGCGGACCTGGAAAGGGGTGAATGACACCCATGCGTCGCAAAGTCCCCAAAAACCGGGTGATCTTGTCGTGACCGCCGCTCGGCTCGAATACATGGACCGGCTTGCCGGTGGCTGTGGCCTCACCGATCATGTTCGTGGAATCGGCAGTGGCGATGATCGCATCTGCCTTGGCGAGATAGAGGCCGTAAGGGTTGGGCTCATCGCCTGTCCAGTAGAGGTGATTTCCCGATTTGGCCAATCCTGCAAGACCATAGGCCAATCCGGCCGGCGTGCGGCGGGAGGCTGTGATCATGAAATGCACATGTGCCGCATGTGCAAGCTCTCGCAGGCCGCTCAAAAGGCGGTTCTGGTCGTCTTCGGAAAACCTGTGGTGCCGACTGTCCCCGCCGACAAGAACAGCAACACGGGGCCGTGGAAGACCATCTATCTCGGCAACCTGCCGGCTGCGGAGTTCGGCCAGTGTTGCGGCGGAGAACTTGTGTGGGGACGTCGGTGTTACAAGGACGTTCCGTCCGCGCAGCTTGTCATGCTCGGGTACCCAGATGAGATCCGCTGCATCTGGTCCTATCCGCGGGTCTTTCAGGAACACGGTAAAGGTCTTGCCTCCCGAGAGGCGCTTGACCCGGCGCAGATACGGGACCGCCCGGCGGCCGGACGCGATGGCGATATCAGGGTAGGGCGGGGCAATCGGGCTGCCGGGGCGGGTCTCCCGCTCGCGCAGATCGATCGGACCGAAGGGCATCAACCAGGTAAAGGGTGCACGCGGCGCTATGTGGCGTTCTTCAAGAGGTGCGCCGAGGGCTTCGGCGACACCGCGGCACTGGGCAACATCGCCCGCCTTTCCATCGGTGAGGATCCAGAGGGAAGAAGGGGCTTTCTCCGGCGAAAAAGGCATGTTTTGGAGAAGTTCCCCTATCGTAATCTTTCGAAATCGTGCGCAATTTTGTTATAGTCTTGCACAAACGCGCAAAAAATCATAACTCGGCACACAAATAGAGGTTAGCTTGGGATTCCGGTATCGGGCAAGGCGACAGTCTTGTGAAAGACCCGAATGCCCACAGCATGGCGCGTCATGCGAAGCGCGAAGGAGACAGGTTTGAAAGCGCGGCTCGATGCCATTGATTGGCAGATCCTGAAGGAATTGCAGGATGACGGACGGATGACCAATGTGGAATTGGCCCGTCGGGTCGGCATATCCGCTCCTCCCTGCCTGCGCCGGGTGCGCGCGCTGGAGGAAGCCGGGCTCATTCTGGGCTACCGGACCCTGCTTGATGAAAAACAGCTCGGTTACGACGTGACAGCCTTTGCAATGGTCGGGCTGCACAGCCAGACCGAGGCGGATCTGATCGCTTTCGAACAGACGGTTCAGAACTGGCCGCTGGTGCGCGAAAGCTACATGCTTTCGGGTGAGGTCGACTTCCTGCTGAAATGCGTTTCGCCGGATCTGCAGACCTTCCAGAATTTCATCATTCGCGAATTGACCGCTGCGCCCAACGTCGACAGCGTTCGTACGGCGTTGACAATCCGCCGAACAAAGGATGAGCCTGTCGTTCCAATCGATTGAAGTCCGAACCGGCTGCAAGAAGGAACAAGACGCCATGGCTGTGAAACGTGTCGTTGCCAACATCGCATCGCCGGATACCGGCAAAGCGCAAAGCTTCTACGGCGACGTGCTGGGCATGGACCTGGCGATGGATCACGGCTGGATCGTCACCTTTGCAGGCGAACGGGGGGCGATGGCCCAGGTCAGCATTGCGGCGGAAGGCGGTGCGGGAACGCCCGTGCCCGATTTTTCGGTCGAAGTCGATAACCTTGAAGAAGTGCTGGAAAAAGTGCAGGCAAAAGGCCTCGGCATCGAATACGGCCCGGCAGATGAGCCATGGGGCGTCAGGCGCTTTTATGTGCGCGACCCTTTCGGCCGCCTGGTGAATATCTTGCAGCACGCGTGAGGCGCTGCCTGCCGATCCGGCAGGCAAGGGCGCCAACAAACTCACGAAGCCAGTTTTTTCACTTTTTTCTGGAGACGCCGGATCAGGGAGATGTCCCTGAGAGCGGCGGTGACCAGGGTAAAGGCGACGGTCACCAGCAGGATGGTCGTCAGTGCCGCAACGGGCAGCATCTGGTCATAGTGGTAGCTGTCGAGCGCCTGGTCGACAGGCTCAATGCCGGAATAGAACCTGCTGCGTATCGTGTCGCTGTAGGTCGTTATGCCAAAGTTGCCATACTTCAGATATTGCAGACCGAAGACGACGAAGAAGACGGCAACAGCCAGAGCGATCAGGTAGCCGGCCATCCGCACGGCGAACACGAAGGAGCTTTCGTGGCGTTGCGCGACGAGGCGCTTGAACATCAGGCGTTCGCGTGCCGTGAGCCTGGAAAACAGAAACCAGCGGTATATCCATAACGGCACCGACGCGATCAACAACCATACAGCAATCGCGTTAAAGACCATTGCAAATCCTCCGACACTTTCCGGTTGTCAGCTTAACGGCTGTGTCGTGGACGTCAAAGGGAAAGCTCTGCTTTTGCTGCGACTTAAGGACAGTCGCAGAACGCGCGTACGTTGCCGGGGAGCGGCGCCGGGCAGGTCCGGGTTCAAAGGGAACCCGGACATTGAAACGGCCAGGGGTAATTTTCAGGCAAGCTAGGACCGGGGGCGGTCCCTGCAAATAGAGGCCGGACCGGGAAGGCTCAACACTGAAAGGCTGGGGTCAGACGAAGCGTACGTCCACGATCTCGTAAGACCGGGCACCGCCAGGGGCAGCAACTTCGACACTGTCGCCGATGGACTTGCCAATCAGGGCGCGGGCGATCGGAGAAGAAATAGAGACCTTGTTCTGCTTCACGTCGGATTCGACGTCGCCAACGATCATGTATTTCTTTTCTTCTTCGGTGTCCTCGTCGATGAGGGTGACGGTCGCGCCGAATTTGACGATGTCGCCGGACAGCTTGGTCACATCAATGATTTCAGCGCGGGACAGCTTGTCTTCCAGTTCCGAAATACGGCCTTCGTTCAGGCTCTGGGCTTCTTTAGCCGCATGGTATTCCGCATTTTCCGACAGGTCGCCATGCGCGCGTGCTTCAGCAATCGCCTCGACGATGCGCGGGCGCTCTACCGCGGTACGTTCCTTCAGCTCGTCCTGGAGCATCTTGTACCCGGCGGAGGTCATCGGAACTTTTTCCATTGGTCTCAGACCTTCAGCTTATTGGGTCCCCCTAATCTCGAGGACCGCGCTTTGACAAAAACAAACCAAGCCGGGAAAGGCGCGCTTTCCCGGCCGGTCACGAGTATAATAGCCTTAGCCGAAGTAGGATTGTAAAGGTCTTACTTCAAGGCTCCCAGCTTTATGGGCGGCAATGCCTTTCGCGGCAGCCACTGATCCTGCAAGGGTCGTGTAATACGGTACCTTGTTCAGAAGAGCCGCCCGGCGCATCGACCGGCTGTCGGAGATGGCCTGTGCGCCTTCGGTCGTGTTGAAGACGAGCTGGACCTCACCGTTCTTGATAGCATCAACGATATGAGGGCGGCCTTCAAGAACCTTGTTGATCTTCTTCACCGCAATCCCCTTGTCCTCGAGGAACTTCTGGGTGCCGCCGGTGGCGATGATCGTGAAGCCGCCGGCTTCCAGGCTGCGGACGGCATCAAGCACGCCGGCCTTGTCTTCGTCGCGCATGGAAACGAACACGGTGCCCTTGTCCGGAACCCCTGTGCCGCAGCCGATCTGGGACTTGGCAAAGGCCTTGCCGAAGGCAGTGTCGAGGCCCATGACTTCGCCAGTCGAGCGCATTTCCGGTCCGAGGATCGTGTCGACGCCGGGGAAGCGGGCGAACGGGAAGACAGCTTCCTTGACCGCGATATGGTCGAGTTTCTTCTCGCTGAGGCCGAAGGAAGCCAGGCTTTCTCCCGCCATGATGCGGCTGGCGATCTTGGCGACCGGCGCACCGATCGTCTTGGCGACGAAGGGCACGGTGCGCGATGCGCGCGGGTTGACTTCCAGAACGAAGATCTCGCCGTTCTTGATGGCGTATTGCACGTTCATCAGGCCGCCGACTTCCAGTGCCAGAGCCAATGCCGTGGTCTGGCGCTTGAGTTCTTCAAGCATCTCTTCGCCGAGCGAGAACGGCGGCAGGGAGCAGGCGCTGTCGCCGGAATGGATGCCGGCTTCCTCGATGTGCTCCATGATGCCGCAGACGAACACGTCCTTGCCGTCGCAAAGGGCATCGACATCCACCTCGATCGCGCCGTCGAGATAGCGGTCGAACAGCAGCGGGTTGGTGCCCAGCACAGTGTTGATCTGGCCAGTCTTGTCGTTCGGGTACTTTGCCCGCACTTCCGCCGGGACCAGCTCCGGCAGGGTGCCGAGCAGATAGGAGTTGAGGGCTTCCTCGTCGCGAATGATCTGCATGGCACGGCCACCCAGGACATAGGACGGGCGAACCACCAGAGGCAGGCCGAGCTGACCGGCGATGAGGCGACCCTGTTCGACGGAATAGGCGATGCCGTTTTCCGGCTGCTTCATGTCGAGCTTGATCAGAAGCTTCTGGAACCGGTCACGGTCTTCGGCAAGATCGATCATGTCCGGTGAAGTGCCGAGGATCGGCACGTCCGCCTTCACCAGCGCCTGCGCCAGCTTGAGCGGGGTCTGGCCACCGAACTGGACGATGACGCCGTGCAGCGTGCCGTTCTCCTGCTCCTTGCGCATGATCTCCAGCACGTCTTCAGCGGTCAGCGGCTCGAAGTAGAGGCGGTCGGACGTGTCGTAATCGGTAGAGACGGTTTCCGGGTTGCAGTTGACCATGATGGTCTCGTAGCCCGCGTCTTCCAGCGCGAAGGCGGCATGACAGCAGCAATAGTCGAACTCGATACCCTGACCGATCCGGTTCGGGCCGCCACCCAGAATTACCACCTTCTTTCGGTCGGACGGGTTCGCCTCGCACGCGGGCTGCCCCATGAAGGGAGCCTCGTAGGTGGAATACATATAGGCTGTCGGGGATGCGAACTCGGCAGCGCAGGTATCGATGCGCTTGTAGACCGGGTGCACGTCCAGCTGCTTGCGGAGCTTGGCAACGTCCGACGCATCGAGATCGGCAAGGCTTGCCAGGCGCGCGTCGGAAAAGCCCATGGCCTTCAGTTTGCGCAAGTTCGCTGCATCTTTCGGCAGGCCGAGCTTGCGGACCTTCGCTTCCATTTCCAGGATGGCTTCGATCTGTTCCAGGAACCAGGGGTTGATGCCGCTGGCCTCGTAGATTTCCTCGACCGTCATGCCAAGGCGCATGGCCTGGGCGACGTTGAGAAGCCGGGTCGGTGTCGGTGTCGAGACGGCAGCGCGCAGGGCGTTGCGGTCGTCGCCCTGATCAAGGCCCGGGATTTCGGTTTCATCAAAGCCGTTCAGGCCCGTTTCCAGACCACGCAACGCCTTCTGCAGGCTTTCGTTGAAGGTCCGGCCAATGGCCATCACTTCGCCGACCGACTTCATGGCAGTGGTCAGGGTTGCTTCGGAGCCCGGAAATTTTTCGAAGGCGAAACGCGGGATCTTGGTGACCACGTAATCGATGGTCGGTTCGAACGATGCCGGGGTCGCGCCGCCGGTGATGTCGTTCTCCAGTTCGTCCAGCGTGTAGCCGACAGCAAGCTTGGCCGCGATCTTGGCGATCGGGAAGCCGGTTGCCTTGGAGGCCAGGGCGGAAGACCGCGACACGCGCGGGTTCATTTCGATGACGACCAGGCGGCCATTGTCCGGATTGACCGCGAACTGCACGTTCGATCCACCGGTTTCGACGCCGATCTCGCGCAGCACCGCAATCGAGGCGTCGCGCATGATCTGGTATTCCTTGTCGGTCAGCGTCAGGGCCGGCGCGACAGTGATGGAATCACCGGTATGCACGCCCATCGGATCGACGTTCTCGATGGAGCAGATGATGATGCAGTTGTCCGCCGTGTCGCGGACAACTTCCATTTCATATTCCTTCCAGCCGAGCAGGCTCTCGTCGATCAGGACCTGACCGACCGGAGACGCGTCGATGCCGGAGCGGACGATGGTTTCGAATTCTTCCCGGTTATAGGCAACGCCGCCGCCGGTGCCACCCAGGGTGAAGGCGGGACGGATGATCGCCGGCAGGCCGATCTCGTCAATGGCGCGCATGGCTTCAAGATAGCCGGCATTGCGGTCGTAACCGACGATCCGGCCGTTCTCGTCGTGAATTGCCGGGGAGGAGGCAATGGCCGCGCGCGGGTTTTCCAGGCCGATGACGTCCATCGCAGCCCGGAACTTTTCGCGGTCTTCAGCCTTTTCGATGACATCGGCGCGGGCGCCGATCATTTCCACGCCGTATTTTTCCAGAACACCCATCTGTTCCAGATCGAGTGCGCAGTTCAGCGCGGTCTGGCCACCCATCGTCGGCAGAAGCGCGTCCGGGCGTTCCTTCTCGATGATCTTGGCCACCAGCTCGGGAGTGATCGGCTCGATGTAGGTCGCGTCAGCCAGGTCCGGGTCGGTCATGATCGTCGCCGGGTTCGAGTTGACCAGGATGATGCGATACCCTTCCTCGCGCAGCGCCTTGCAGGCCTGGGTGCCCGAATAATCGAATTCACATGCCTGGCCGATGACAATCGGACCGGCACCAATAATCAGGATGGAAGAGATATCTGTGCGTTTTGGCATCTCGGCTCGCAGCTCGCAGCGGCCTTTCCGGACAGCGGGCTCGCTATTCGGTCTGGCTCGGACATGAGGGTATGACTATGTTGGCTGAGCGCGTCTTATAGGGAAAAGCTGCGCAGGAGGGAACCCCGCCAGGGCGTGAAAGTCGACCTTTTGCGAGCTAAAATCACGACTTTATTCCGGCTTGGCAATTTCGGCTGGTAACGGGATCGTTGTCTGGCCGTCAAAGTCGCCGATCCCTTCCGACAATGCATAGCAGGCAAGGCGGATGGATTTGGGAATTTCAACGGGTCGCCCGTCGCGATTTCCCTTTTCGTAATACTGGATCATGCGCTTCTTCAGGCCCAGACGGTCTGCCGCATCCTTCTGCTTGAGCCCGAGTGCTCGTCGCCAATGGCGGAACTGCTGCGGGGTCATGCCGGGCATGGTGTCTTTGGATTTTGAAACGGCCATTTCGTCTTATTCCAGAATACCTTGGTTGCGGGCATCCCCTTGCGGGTTCGCTCGTCCGGTACTTCTGACAAAAATAACCTTGCTCATCGCTTGTCAATCGAGAAGTGCACAATGTGCTCTTTTGCGTCGCTGGAGGTGGTTGAATTTGATGGTAAAATTGACCATGTGGACAAAAAATTGATATACTTGTTCGGTGCCGTAACGGTTGGTCAAATAAGTGATAAGCTTAGATTTTTCCTTATCTTTTAATGAGGAGTAAGGCTGAATTGATATTCGCGCATAGCGGGTATTGTTGCGTATGTAGCGTTCTTTTTCGTCTCGCGGATCACGATTCGTGAACTTTTTTACCTACATAATATCTAAGGGAAATTCACTAATTGTAATAATCCTCAGGGTTAGGAGTAAGCGAACTAAGTAATTTTCCCTTGGTCGTTGCCGTGAGGTAAAGAAAATTTATTGTGGATTTATATATTCAAGAAAAGTCTAGTTCTTATATTCAGATTATCGATAATTAATATTTGTTCGTGTTTTGGCTAAAGTGCCCCTGAATAAACATTCGTAGTTGCGTGTCCTTTCTCGTAGGTTTTTAGTTTTAGTTTTCGCATAACTGAAACTTCCGTAAAAACCGGGCAATATTCCTAAATTTGGCGTAGATTTTAACTGTCGATCCGGTGTATTAGACTACTGCTTAGTCTCCTATGAGTTTGGCGTTGGGAGCTTCTGAAGCGAAGAGCATTGCGCTTCAAGCTGCGGGGGCTGTAATTGCGGTGCTAGTGGGACCTGATGAACCGGAGGTGGGACCGGCGAGTCGGGAGCGCAGCAAGACCCAGCCAGACTTGGAACAAAAAAGACAAGATCGGGCTTAAAAGTATGAACAATGTAGCAACCAAGATGGTCGTGGTGCCGGATATTGCCGGGCCAGGACAAGAAGTGATGCTTGACGATCGCGCTCTCGCGATCTCGGAAATGTCCGAGCGGTTCGATGTAACCCTCAGGACGCTTCGTTTCTACGAAGAAAAGGGTCTTCTCAATCCGGTTCGCAAGGGCGCACGCCGTTTCTACGGTCCTCGTGACGTTTCGCGGATGCGGGTAATCCTGCAGGCCAAGAAGATCGGCCTCACGCTTGCCGAAATCCGCCGGGTGATCAAGCTGGTGGAAGGCAACGGCAAACGGGAAGACCAGTTCAAGGAACTTCAGGAAATCTGCCTTGCGCAACAGGAAATCCTGGTGGAGCAGAAGCAGATGCTTGACGAGCAGATCGCAGAGGTCGGTCAGATCCTGACGGCATTTGACGAACTGATCGGATAAAGCTTCCGGCATCAGTTATCAAAAAACCCCGGCGTGCACTGCACGCCGGGGTTTTTTATTTGAGAAAATGCTGCATTCCGGTGGCGGAGTGGCGTTGGCCGGCTGGTTCGTCGGCCGAACGCTTGTCTGCATTTCCCAGGGCCTGAGTAGGTCAGGCTGCCGATTTCGCGCTTTCCATCAGGTCGGTGAACCGCTTGAACAGGTAGTGGCTGTCACGCGGGCCGGGGGATGCTTCCGGGTGATACTGGACGGAAAACACGGGTTTGTCCTTCATCGCCAGACCACAGTTGGATCCGTCGAACAGGGACACATGGGTCTGCTGAACGTTGTCCGGCAGACTGTCCGCATCCACCGCGAAACCATGGTTCATCGACGTAATTTCAACCTTGCCGGTGGTATGGTCGAATACCGGATGATTGGCGCCATGGTGTCCCTGGTGCATCTTGAGGGTCTTGCCGCCAAGCGCCAGTGCGAGCATCTGGTGGCCAAGGCAGATCCCGAACGTGGGAACGCCCGCATCGACAATCTTCCTGATCATCGGCACCGCGTAGTCGCCCGTTGCGGCCGGATCACCGGGGCCGTTTGACAGGAATACGCCATCGGGTGCTTGCGCCAGTACGTCATCCGCCGTCGCGGTCGCAGGGAGAACCGTGACCTCGCAGCCGGCGTCAGCCAGAAGGCGCAGAATGTTGCGCTTGATGCCGTAGTCGATGGCAACAACCTTGAACTTGCCGGCCTTTGCCTCGCCGTAGCCCTCGTCCCATTTCCAGGTCGTCTGGTGCCACTGGTGCGACTGGGTGGTGGAAGCGTCCTTGGCAAGGTCCATACCCACCAGGCCGGGCCAGTTTCTGGCAGCCGTTTTCAGGGCATCGACATCGAATTTGCCGTCCGGCGAATGCGCGATCACGCCGTTGGGCACGCCTTTTTCACGGATCAGCGCGGTCAGCGCGCGGGTGTCGATGCCGCTGATGCCGATCAGGTTGCGGCTCTTCAGCCACGCATCAAGATGTTTTGCCGCCCGGTAGTTGGCCGGATCGGTGATGGCGGCTGCCAGCACAACACCGCGGATGCCGCTGTCTGCGGCCATGTTGACCGTCTCGATGTCTTCATCGTTGGTGCCGACATTGCCAATATGCGGAAATGTGAAGGTGATGATCTGACCGGAATAGGATGGGTCGGTCAGGATCTCCTGGTAACCGGTCATTGCCGTATTAAAGCAAATCTCACCAACGGCTTGGCCGGTTGCGCCGAGGCCCTGTCCCTCGATTACACTGCCGTCGGAGAGCACAAGCAAGGCGGTCGCCGGGGTCTCGGACCATGCGTCTGCAGTCGTCATGTCTTGTTTCCAGATCTTGTTGGTGACATCATGCGCTGCAGGAAGGGCGTCTGCGGCGGGCTGGAAAGCCCGCAAAAGGCCGCCTGCATTAAGCGCGGGACTCTATGGGAAGCGGCTTGGATCGTCAATATTGATCCTCTGAAAAAAGATCTTTAAAATTCAATGGCTTGGCTGAGAAAATGGAATGGCGCCCCTGAGCGCCGGGCCTCAGCGCGGCAGGGGTGGGGTGAACCATGCGCGATGTGATGCGCGAAAGAATCAACGCTGCCCTGAAAGCGGCACAGGACGAAGGCGACAAGCGCAGGTGCGCCACGTTGCGTCTGGTGCAGACCGCTGTGAAGGACCGTGAGGCTGCTGCCCGTGAAAACGGCAAGGACGGCGTAAACGAAACCGAAGTGATTGAGATCCTTCAAAAAATGATCCGTCAGCGGGAAACTTCCGCAGAAGAGTTCGAAAGCAGCGGGCAGCTCGACCTGGCCGAGCAGGAGCGAGAAGAGCAGGAAATCATCCGTGAATTTCTGCCCGTTCAGCTCAGCGACGAGGAAATGCAGAAGATCTGCGAAGAGACGGTCAAGGATATCGACGCGCACGGTCTGCGTGACATAGGCCGCTGCATGAACGAACTGAAGAGCCGTTATCCCGGGAAAATGGACTTCGTGCAGGCGTCCTGCCTGGTGAAGGACATGTTGCGGGCTGACGGCGGTGAACAGGGCAGCTCCGGGACTGGTAAACAGGACTGAGCCACTGTTGCAGCCGGTGAGGCTGATGCAAAAATCGTCCAGAAGCCGGGCATGAGGCCCGGCCCCACTGGAAACGACCTTCAAGACATTCTATTTTGGCGGACTGACCGGCGGCGCCCGAGTGTGCCGGTGGCAGGATGCCGTTTTCTGTAATCCGGACCCGTACACTGTTCCATGCGTTTCGAACCGCGCCTACTCGATGAAATTCGTGCCCGTCTGACCTTGTCGGATGTCGTCGGGCGGCGTGTGACCTGGGACAGGCGCAAGACGCAGCCGGGCAAGGGCGACTATTGGGCGTGTTGCCCGTTTCACCAGGAAAAGAGCCCAAGTTTTCACGTCGACGATCGCCGTAACCGATACAAATGTTTTGGCTGCGGTGCGTCCGGTGATCATTTTACGTTCCTGTGTGAAACCGAAGGGCTGAGCTTTCCGGAGGCCGTCGAGCGCCTTGCCGAACAGTCCGGCGTCGGTCTGCCTGCGCCCGATCCCCAGGCGGCGCGGCGCGAGAAGAAGCGGGCAGGGCTTGCCGATATCTGCGAAATGGCAGCGCAGTTCTTTCAGGCCGAGTTCGCGGGCCCGCGTGGCGACACTGCCCGTGCCTATACGCAAAAACGCGGCCTGACGCCCGATACCCTGCGCGAGTTCCGGTTCGGGTTTGCGCCTGAAAGCCGCGATGCGCTGAAGGGATATCTTGCAGCGCGCGAGATCCCGGAAGCCGCAATGATCGAGGCAGGGCTCATCATCAAGCCGGAAGACGGGCGCCCGTCCTACGACCGGTTCCGCGGACGTTTGATGATCCCGATCCAGGACGACCGCGGCCGGGTGGTCGCCTTCGGCGGGCGGACCCTGTCGCCGGACGGACAGCCGAAATATCTGAACTCGCCGGAAACACCCCTGTTTCACAAGGGTGTCATGCTGTTCAACGCCCATCGCGCACGCGAACCCGCCTTCAAAAGCGGCGAGGCAGTGGTGGTGGAGGGCTATCTCGATGCGATCGCCCTCTGGCAGGCGGGCATCCACCATGTGGTAGCGTCCTTGGGCACGGCCTTTACCGAAGACCAGGTGGTGCGGCTCTGGAAATTCGCTCCCGAACCGGTGATCTGCTTTGACGGCGATGCAGCAGGTGTTTCGGCAGCACATCGCGCCATCGACCGGATCTTTCCGGTGCTCAAGAGCGGCTATTCGTTCCAGTTCTGCTTCCTGCCTGACGGCATGGATCCCGATGACCTCATCAAGCAGCGCGGGGTGGCAGGCTTTCACGACGAAGTCGAACGGGCACAGTCCCTGTTCGATGTGGTCTGGGAGCGGGAGATTTCCGTTTCGCGGCTCGATACGCCTGAACGCAAGGCGGCACTGGAGAAGCGGTTCGATGATCTGATTGCCACCATTCGCGACGAGCGGGTGCGTCGACGGTATCAGCTCGATCTCAAGTTCAAGCTGTCGAACCTGTTCTTCGAGCAGGCACGCCAGTCCCGGCAGGGGGGCAAGGGCGGCAAGGGTGGTGGTTCAGCCGACGCGGCGTCTCCGCTCGGCACGGCACGCGAACGGGTTGCTGCCAGCCACGATTTCGGCACCGAACGGCTGGTGCTCGGTTTGAGCATGCGCTTCCCGCATCTGCTCGACAGGAACTTCGAGCGGTTTTCCAGGTTGCCGTTTGCCAATGACCTCCACAGGCAATTGCGGGACATTCTGTGCCGGATCGTCGACGATCTGGAAGCGACACCCATTTCCGACCTGACCAGCGCATTCGAGGAACCGCTTCGGAACATCATGGGCGAAATGATGCTCGAAACCATCGGCATGCAGCAGCAACGTGGTGCGGAGTTTTCCGCGCTGATCCATCGCTTCCCGCTTCTGAAATCCAACCCGCCGGAGGATTTCATCGAAGCGGCCTATCTGCACTTTCTCGATGTCCTGGAGCTCAATGCGCTGGAAGACGAACTCTCCTCCGAGCTTGCTACCGCGGACGAGCAGCTCGATGAGCATTCCTGGATGCGCATCCAGGCCCTGACGCAGGACCTCAGCCGGAGGCGAGAGGAATGTGCGCGCGATGAAGCCGACCTTGCCGAGCGCGCCAAAAAGATCCGCACGGCACCTCCTGTGGCCGTGGCAGCTCATTGATGGAATGGCTTGCCGGTGGCTTAAACGAGGATGTGTGGACCTTCAGTTGCGGAAAAGGGAACTTTTGGAGCAGCGACCCGTTTTCTGGCGACGAACCGGCATTGGGCCTGAAAATGCCCTCTTTGGTGTGCGCAGGAGCACAAAAATGGCATTTTCCAATTGACCGGTGACGAATCACACTTGCGAATCGCGTGAGCCGAGCTAAATAGAACCTTTGCAGCCCTCAAGCGCCGCAGCTTTCAAGCCTGCTCGCGGCAAAAGTCTTAATATAGCTGCAACCCGAACGAACACCTTTTACGCATCCGTTTCCGGATGCCGACAGAAAAGGCCGTGTGCTGCGTCGATGCTGAAATATGCCAATGTCGAAAAGTGTACGGTTAATTGGGACTTAAGGGACACGGCTTACAAACCTAACCGCAGTGATTCTTTCAGACGCCGCCGCACCACATGCTGGCGCGCTGGGGGTGAATTGGGTTGAAGCCAAACAAAGGGCGCGGCGTGGCCGGACCGGCCGCGAACTGGAGCACGATATGGTAGCCAAAGCGACACAAGCAGACGACACACAGGAGCAGAGCACGGACGGCCCTGACGGCCCTCTGCTGGACCTGTCGGATGCCGCTGTCAAAAAGATGATCAAAGCCGCCAAGAAACGCGGCTATGTCACCTATGATGAACTGAACGAGGTTCTGCCCTCGGAGCAGGTGTCTTCGGAAAAGATCGAAGACACCATGTCCATGCTTTCCGATATGGGCATCAATGTGATCGATTCCGACGAAGCCGAAGAAGGCCCGGAAGAAGTCGATGGCGGCGATCTGGTGGCCGCAAGCACGACGGCGCTTGCCAAGAGCACCACGAAAGAGCCCGCCGACCGCACCGACGATCCCGTGCGCATGTATCTGCGCGAGATGGGTTCGGTCGAGCTGCTGTCGCGTGAAGGCGAAATCGCGATTGCCAAGCGCATCGAGGCTGGCCGCGAGGCGATGATTGCGGGTCTTTGCGAAAGCCCGCTAACTTTCCAGGCCATCATCATCTGGCGTGACGAGTTGAACGAAGCCCAGGTTCTTCTGCGCGACATTATCGATCTGGAAGCAACCTATGCCGGCCCTGATGCAAAGGCCGGCCCGGCCGTTGCCAATGACGATGTGGCCCCGGGCGAAGGCAATTCGGAAAACTCCGGCGGTGCGTCTGAAGACACCGAAAACGAAAGCGAAGACGGTGACGGCGAGGATGACGACGACGAGTTCGAATCCAACGTTTCCCTGTCCGCGATGGAAGCCGAGCTGAAGCCGGGCGTCCTGGAAACCTTCGACAACATCGCCGACAACTACAAGAAGCTTCGCCGCCTGCAGGATCAGCTGGTGGAAAACAAGCTGGCCAACAAGACCCTGTCGCCAAGCCAGGAGCGCCGCTACAAGAAGCTGAAAGAAGACATCATCGTTGATGTGAAGAGCCTGTCGCTCAACCAGAACCGTATCGACGCCCTGGTTGCCCAGCTCTATGACATCAACAAGCGCCTGATGGGCTATGAAGGCCGTCTGCTGCGTCTGGCCGACAGCTACAATGTCGACCGCACGGACTTCCTGAAGCAGTATCAGGGTGCCGAGCTTGACCCGAACTGGCTGCGCAAGGTTGCCAATCTTTCCACGCGTGGCTGGAAAAACTTCATCGCGAAGGAAAAGGAAACCGTTCGCGAGCTGCGTCAGGACATCCAGACGCTGGCCACCGAAACCGGGCTCGAAATCACCGAATTCCGCCGCATCGTTGCAATGGTGCAGAAGGGCGAGCGCGAGGCACGTATCGCGAAGAAGGAAATGGTCGAGGCGAACCTGCGTCTCGTGATCTCCATCGCGAAGAAATACACCAACCGCGGCCTGCAATTCCTGGATCTGATCCAGGAAGGCAACATCGGCCTGATGAAGGCGGTGGACAAGTTCGAATACCGGCGTGGCTACAAGTTCTCCACCTATGCGACATGGTGGATCCGGCAGGCGATCACTCGTTCGATCGCCGACCAGGCCCGTACCATCCGTATTCCGGTGCATATGATCGAAACGATCAACAAGATCGTGCGTACGTCGCGCCAGATGCTGCATGAAATCGGACGCGAGCCGACCCCGGAAGAGCTGGCTGAAAAGCTGCAGATGCCGCTGGAGAAGGTTCGCAAGGTTCTGAAGATCGCCAAGGAACCGATCTCGCTCGAAACACCGATTGGTGACGAGGAAGATTCGCACCTGGGCGATTTCATTGAGGACAAGAACGCGGTTCTGCCCATCGATGCGGCCATCCAGTCGAACCTGCGCGAAACGACGACCCGCGTGCTCGCCTCGCTCACTCCGCGTGAGGAACGCGTGCTGCGCATGCGTTTCGGTATCGGCATGAACACCGACCACACTCTGGAAGAAGTCGGGCAGCAGTTCTCGGTTACCCGTGAACGTATCCGCCAGATCGAAGCGAAGGCGCTGCGCAAGCTGAAGCACCCGAGCCGGTCTCGCAAGCTGCGTTCGTTCCTGGACAGCTAAGCTGCCGGGAAGAGCTTGAAACATCAAAGAACCCGGCGGAGACGCCGGGTTTTTTTGAAACTTCGAACCTGAAATCTACCGGCAACTTTGCTTTAAGGGCGCTCTATTGGCCATCACCGCCGACATGGACCGGAACATGGTCGGGATCGAGCCTGCGGACCGGCGGCTTTTCCTGTGGGGGCTTGTGGTCTCCGCCGTGCTGCACGCGCTTGTGGCCTTGATGCTGCTGGAAGGCGTATCCGGCTATACGACCCAGCCCTTGCAGGACGTGGTCGAAGTCGAGCTGCTGCCCCCGCCGCCGCAGGAGGAAGAGACGCCACCTGTGGAACTTGAGCAACCTGAACCGGAGCAACCGGAGCAGGAAGAGGTGGAAACTCCCGAACAACCCGAGCCGCCGGAACAGGAGCAGGCCGAGGAAGCCCCGCCGCCGCCTCCACCACCGCCAGCGTCCGCTCGCGAAGACCTTGCCGAGACGCCCGAACAACCGCCAGAGCCGTCCGTTCTGCAGGAAGTGACCGAGTTCGGCGAAGAAGACACGGGGCTGCAAGGGGAAGAGGAAACGCCGCCGGCATCCGCGGAAAGCGCATCCTCGGAGAGTGAGCAGCAGGCGGAAACCGACGCGCAGACGGATGAGGCCCAGGCGGGCGAAACGGACGCCGGCGAAGGCGAAGGTGAGGGCGAAGGTCAGGAGACCGAGGCTGCCGAAACCGAAGCGCCGCAGGAGGATGCTTCGGAAGAAGCACAGGATACCGCCGCTGAAGACGCCGCTGATGATAGCGAAGCTCCTGAGGAGGCCTCAGACGTTGCGGAAACACCCGAACAGCCGGAGGCCCTGCCAGAGGAGGCCGTTGGAACCGGCGCGGAAACGGACACGGCTGAAACCGGAGAGCAGCCCGCCGAAGACTTCGGAATTGTCGGACCGATCGCAACCAACAAGACGCCCGCTCCCAAACCACCGAAACCGGTGGCTTCGCCTCAACGCGACCAGGCAGGAGGAGGGCGAACATCAGGCGGCTCGGAAGGACCTCCAGCCGGAATGATTGCAGCTCGGGAACTTTATTCCCGCGATATTCTGGATGATCCGCAGGCACGCACGGCCATGCGCGGCATGACCGAGGGCCAGCGGCTGAACCTCTTGTGCATGACCGAGTTGAGAGAGCAGATTGCTTCCGTCAGTTCCTTGCCGCCGGAACTGCTGCCGTCTTTCCGGCCTCGTGGCGGCAACGTTCTGCAGCCGCGTATCGCCGCTTTCCGCAGTCTTGGCCGCTGGTTCGACGTGGCTTTCCGCTGCGAGACGGACAGCGGCGTGACGCGTGTGGAGCGGTTCTCCTTCAAGATCGGCAAGGAGATCCCGCAAAGCCAGTGGCTGGAACGGGGACTGACGGGGTTCTGACCCCGCCAGTTTGACTGACCTCAGGACTGACTCTTGAATTGCAGCGACGCGTTGGCGATTTCGTGCGCGCGCATGTTCACCGCCCAATTGTAGAACGAGGTCTTGCGAGAGGGGCCGAGTATGGAACTGATGATGACGTGCGACGGGGTCTTCATCGCCAGCGCGGTGAATTCCAGCGGATCATTGCTTTCACTCGTGCGGGCACCGACGGTCACTTCGGTGGCTTCGATAAACGGCGGGTCGAGCGCCACCGCATTCGACGTCGCACCCCCGTCGAAAATGATGTCGGAACCTTCGAACTCCCGTCGGGTCTTGCCCAGTTCCTGAACAAGGTCTACCGGCTGCTGTGCGCTGATCGCCTTCAGTCTGGCGAACCCGAGGATCTCGCCGTTGGAGCCCGTGCGGGCAAAGTCGATGGCCATGCGATCGGCCAGACCGGATTGCGGCTGGTTGACATGCCAGGACGCCGGGAAGAAGAAACCGATGTCCTGGAACAGGGAAAAGTTGCTCCAGTCCTCGATCACGTTCGGCTGCCTGACCTGCTCGGTGCGGAAGGACCTGACGGCCATGTTGACGACGTCCGAAAGGGCAGCAAACTCGCTGGAAGGCACAAAGGCCTGGATCAGGATCAGCGTATTGCCATTCACCGTGACGGTGACGAGGCCGCGCAGTTCGTGGCCTTCGGCTCTGACGAAGCAGCTTGCGCGTGCGCGGCGAGCATCGATCGGCTGCAGGGTGTCGACATGCCAGGACGACAGGGAGCAGTAGTATTCGAGCCAGTGTGCGGCCGAGATCTCGTTGTTGAGGAGAATGCCGATCACCTGAACGGAGATATTCGTCGCCTGGGGAGGCTCGAAAACCGCAATGATGGTGGGGCTGTCCACCGTGAGGGGCTGCTCGTTGACCTGCTTCACCTCCCAGCTTCCGGGAAGCAGAAGCTGGAACGCAAACGGGGCCGGGCTGATTGCGGTCAGTTCGGCGGCGACATAGTCCTCAGTGGTCATTCCGATCATCACCCTTGGGTGTTCCTGCCGGCGGTCTCGAGTGCAAAACCACCTGTCTAATAAACTCCGACAAAGACCTTGAAGCCCGCCATCGGACCAGCCCCTGCCTTGGCTTCCGCAGTCACGCCATAGGCGCCACCGATTTTTCCTGCCTGCGCGCTGGCCCCGGCTGCAGCCCCGACACCGGCTTCTCCGCGACCTCCGATTCGAAGGCCGTGGTCATAGGCACTGTCGAGCGTTCGTTTCGCCGGATCTCCGCTCACCCAGCTCAAAAACGGGCCGAGGGTGTTGTCGTACAGGGTTTTGGGACTGATGTTAATGGTGCCTTCGGCGCTGGCCTGTACCAGAACGAGTTCACCTCCGATTTTGCCTTCCACTCCTGCAAAATCTTCGGATTTTCGGAAGCCGACACCGCCTTCGGCTGAAGCGGACAGAGCTTCGCCTTCCACCTTGCCACCAACAAGCCCGTTGAGCGTCTTGCCTTCGGCCTTTCCGGTGATGGCGGCAACCTTCGCATTTGCATAAGCTCCAGCGGCAAAGTCCCCGTTGATATCGCCGGATATGCCGAGCTTTGCCTCCGCGCTCGCCTCGGTCTTGAAATGACCGCCTTCCGACTCCCAGAAGGTCTTTTCCTTGCTGAACAGCTCATACTCGTATTCGGCGCTGACTTCAGCGTTCTCCTTCAGCTGGTCCTTGAGCGACCGCTTCTCGGTTTCCGGCGTCTTGATGCCTTTCGAGTTGTATCGTTCCTTGTAGGGCTTCTCGATACCCGTCTCCGCGCCGGCAGAGAACTTGTGCGGACTTTTTGCCGGAGGCGCTGCGCCGCCTGCTCCTCCGCCTCCGCCACCACCGCCTTGCGTTCCGATCAGAACCGTTGGCAGGCCGGTTATGATCGTTCCGGCCTTTGCGGTCAGATCGGTCATTCGCGCAGCAGGGCTGCCTTCGACCAGAACCGTCCACGCACCCGTAATGATGGGGTCACCACCAGCTGGAGGCGGCGGGCCGACGCAAACGCACATGTCGCCAACACGTGCCTGCGGCAGCTTGCCGGTAAGCACGGTATAGGCGCCTTTCCATACGATTGGCGCGGGAACCCCCATGCACATGGGGCAGGTATGCATGTCGGTGAGACGAGCGGCAGGAAAACCCATAAATGAACCGGTCTTAATAAAAACTGCCGGATCATCGGAAAGTTGTTTCACACTGTCAATACTGCTTATCGCGACCAGGAGACGGTTCGGGCATGAAGAAGACCTTCGTTGCTGCAGAACAGGCAAAGGTCACCCGAGTTGAGGCGGCAGTTTTCTTGGAATGAAAGTTTACGTTACGACAATCACCAGAATTTCATAACCGTCAGTCTATCCTTCTCCTGCTTTCCCGATTGGCAAACGGAGGGATTATATGAGCGACGTCCGGCAGACCTTCTCCACCGCATCAGTTGCAAGCCTCGATAGTCCGCAGGCCTACATCGAGGAGACACCGATCTGGCGCGATGGTACGGATGTCGACAGTTCCATCCTGACCGGCATGCAGTGGCGTATCTGGTGGTTGGCCTGTGCCGGCAAGTTCTTTGAAGGCATGGTTGTCTTCATGACCGGCATCGCCCTGCCGCTGATCGGGCGGGAATTCAAATTGACGGCGGTGGAGCACGGGCTTGTCAGTTCGGCGATCCTGTTCGGCATCCTGATTGGTGCGACAGCACTGGGCGGGCTTGCGGACCGGTTTGGACGAAGGGCGATGTTTATCGTCGAGATGGCGCTCTTCATCGCCTTTCTGCTGGTGCTTTCGATAGCGCCGAACCTTTCGATTACCCTGATAGCTCTCTTTGGTGTCGGCCTGGCGCTCGGCTGTGACTATCCGACGGCGCATATGGTGATCTCGGAGAACATTCCGGCGCGGGCACGGGGAAGGATGGTTCTGGGAGCCTTCAGTTTTCAGGCAGTCGGGGCATTGTCGGGTACAGGGCTTGCCTTTCTGACGCTCACCTGGTTTCCGGACCCCGAAGCCTGGCGCTGGATGTATCTGACGGCCGTTCCGCCTGCTCTTCTGATCCTGGCCGGCCGCTTCTTTGTTCCGGAAAGCTCCAACTGGTTGATCGTGAGGGGACGGGTGGCAGAAGCGGAAACCGCGCTGCTGAGATTGCTGAACCGGCGCCCCAGATATCCAAGTGAAATTTCGCTGAAGGCCGAAACAGCCGCTTCGCCGCATGCGCACAAGGTCAAGTGGAGCCGGTTCCTGACAGACCGGAAACTGCGCAAGTCGACGATCTTTGCGTCGGTTCCCTGGTTCCTGCAGGATCTCGGTACATATGGCATCGGCATTTTCACGCCGGTCATCCTGGCCAGTTCAATTGGCAACAAGCGCGAGCACGCACAATCGCTCTCTGATCTGGTCTACAATGATCTGCTTGCAGCGAAAGGCGCCGCCCTGATCGACGTCCTGCTGATTGTCGGCATTGTCTTTGCCGTGATGTTCACTGACCGGATCGGCCGTGTCCGCCTTCAGGTGATCGGTTTCATCGGCTGCGCCGTTGGTCTGGCGATTGCGGCTTCAGGCAACCATGCAGGGCCTGGATGGGACGTCCCCCTGATCTTTGCAGGCTTCATGCTGTTCAACTTCATGACCAACATGGGACCGAATGCGCAGACCTACCTGATTGCCGGCGAGGTGTTTCCTGTCGCCTATCGCGGCACGGGGGCGGGCCTTGCGGCGTCCTTCGCCAAGATCGGTGCGGTTCTGACTGCCTTCCTGTTTCCGATTCTGCTCAAGGACCTGGGTACGGACGTGCTGCTGGCTGGCCTCGTGGTTACCTCGCTGCTGGGGGCGGTGGTGACGTGGGTCTACCGGATCGAGACGCGCGGTGCCTGCCTTGGGTGAGGGGGGCGGTTATTCGTTTGCGATGGCGCTTTCCCGTGCAGTCAATCTGTGACGTAGCACCAGCATCGCCAGGGCTGGAACCAGTGTCAGGCCCGCATTGATGTAGAAGACGGAGGCGCCGGACCGCGCGACGGCCTCCCGGGTGAGCAGTTCTTCCGATCCCGGTGCAACAAGACCGGTGACAATTGCGATCAGTCCGGTAAGGCCACCGCCGATGGCAATACCGGCAGAGGAAATGGTCGGCAGGATGCTGGAGACCAGGTTCTGGTCTTCTCCCTCGGCGGTGTACATCAGCGAACGCATCAGGATCTGGTTGCACAGCCCGTGGCCAGCACCGGCAACCACGGCAGCGAGCGCAAACAAAGGCAGCGATGCGGTCGAGATCGCAAGAGCAGTGAGGGTCAAGCCACCGGCGATCAGGAACGGACCGGTCGTCAGATAGGTCAGCTCGCGCTGACGCGACGGTGCACGGGAAGAGATGACGGCGAAGATCGACCAGGAGAAGGCGAGCCCGGCGGCAACATAACTTGCCTGCGTCACGCTGAGGCCCCAGTAGACCTGGCCGACCGTCGTCACGTAAACCGCCCGCACCGCAGCAGCAACGGAAATGAGGAACACGATCCAGGTGCCGAGGCCGATCAGGGTCTGCGCCCGGAAGGCATCGCGCGGGAAAAGGCGATGCGGGCTTGCGGCGTCAAAGGTCAGCAGCAGCGCTGCGGTTGCCAGCCCGGCTGCAATCGTCAGGGCAAGCGGCAGGGGCGCATGCAGCTCGCCTATCACGGTCAGGAGAAAGATGCTTGCTGCCAGCAGGGCAAGGCGAACCAGCAAACGGACCGGCAATCTTCTGGCCGTGGGGTCGCTTGCCGTGGCCGGACGGACTGCGTGCGCAGGCAAGGCCGTGTTCATCAGGACGAACAGCAGCAGCACGAAGGGTATGTTGATCAGGAAGGCGGCGCGCCACGACCAGAGTTCGGACAGCAAGCCGGCCGAAACCGGCCCGATACCCGCTGCAACGGCCCAGACTCCTGCCAGCAAGGCAAAGACACGCGGGGCAATGTTGCTGGGGAAGAGATCCGGGATCAGCGAATAGCACAGTGCGATGATCATGCCTTCGCCGAAGCCCTGCAGGGCGCGTCCGGCAATCAGCCCTTCCAGAGATGTCGAGAGACCCGCGAGCACCGATCCACCCGCAAGCAGGAGGGACGCCAGCAGGAAGGGACTGCGGGCACCGAAACGGACCTTTGCTGCGCCAGTGAGGCAGCCCGCCAGGATTGCCATCATTTCAAAGGAGGAAAATACCCAGAAGGCACGGTCCTGCCCGCCAAGATCGCGGATGATGTCCGGCAGGACAGCGGTGGTAACAAAGCCGTTTATGGCGTGAGATCCTACCCCGAGTACCAGCGCCAGTGTGCCGGCCGCACGTTCCGGTGAAAAGAGTGACGGGCTGACGGGCGGGAGCGCTGGCGAGCTGATGGACATTGCAACCTCGATAAAGAAAGTGTTTTCTTTATATATTGAGCTTCGGAAATAAAGAAAGAAATTTATTTTTTTTTGGCGCCGGTATGCGTGAGGGGGGAGCCATCGAAGGCCCTTGGTTCATGCCGGCCCGGACGATGTAACCAGGAATGCCGAATTCGCGAAGAGACCTACTTTGGACAGGTTTCTGTCATGGACAGGAAATGTGCGGGAACCGCATCCGTCAGCCAGACGCCGTTCTCTGTTCTGTAAAACGTGTGCCCCTCCGCCTGCATTGCGCTGGCCGCGACCTGAAGAATTGCAGGTTTGCCGTGTCGGCTTCCGACCTTGTGCGCGGTGTCGCGATCCGGTGACAGATGCACATGGTGCCGGGCCATAGGTTTCAGGCCTTCGGCCAGAATGGGTGGCAGAAAGCGTGTTGCCGTTCCGTGGAACAGGAACTCCGGAGGCTGTAAAGCGGTGAGGCCCAGTTCAATGTCAATAGAATGCCCCTGACGTGCGCGAATGTGTTTGCCGTCTTCGGAGAACTCGAAGCGTTTCTTGTCGTTGGTCGCGACCACTCTTTCCAGCTGATCCCTTTTGCAATCAAGGCCGAGGGCTCCGAAGGCGCCAAGGACATCAGCTACGTCAGCCCAACCGCTGTCTGACAGCATCAAACCGGCGTCTTCCGGTTTGTGTCTTAGCCAGAAAGACAGGCGTTTCGAGATCTTTGTGTCTGTTTTCATTGTCTTTTTTTTAAAATTATACTGTTTTCAAATTCTGCGATCCCTGCGAAAGCGGGCGAGCGCACCCTCAATCGAGGTGGCCTGGTAACAGGACCTGGACAGCCAGGGCCTGCAAGGGCCGCTCTGAAACAGAAACGGCGCAGGTTGCCCCGCGCCGTTCTGGCTCATGCCGCGTTGTCGTCCCGAAGCCGGACGAGGTCGTTCATGAGGCCTCCGGTTCCGTTGTGGACCGTGAGCCGGTCGACCTTGCCGGCGATGGCTTCAAGCGCTTCGAGCTCCTTGAGCCGAAGCATGACCGGGTTTTCGGCCATGACCTTGGCTGTGTTGAGAAGCGAACGGGTTGCGTTCGTTTCTTCACGGCGCCGGATCACGTTGGCTTCGGCTTCCTTTTCAGCTGCCACCACCTTGTTGAGGATCTCGCGCATTTCGCCCGGAAGGATCACGTCCTTGAGGACGATGTCGGAGACCTCGACACCGATTTCAGCCATGTCGGCCTTGATCTTGGCGGCCGCTTCCGCGTTGACCTCCCCCTTCTTTTCAAGGATCTGGTCGAGCTTGAGCGCGCCGAGCTGCTTGCGGAATACAAGCTGCAAAGCCCGGTAGAGCGTGTCGGTGAAGTCCTTCACCTCTGTTGCGGCCTTCACCGGGTCAACCACACGGTAATCCGCGGAGAGGTTGATCCGGATGGTAACGCGGTCGAGGGTCAAGACTTCCTGACCGGTGACGTCGAGAGCCTGACGCTTGAGGTCGATGACCTTCTGCGTCACGGTTCGGCCTGCCTTCCAGAAGGCATGCACCCCGGCTTCAAGCACCTTGGTGAGCACGCCATCCATGAAGAGGAGGGCGACGCTACCGTCGGTCACCGGCACGATCACGAACTGCTGCGTCTGACGGGCATCCCCGAGCCGGCGCATGAGCTTCTGCGTGAGGGCCGGGTCGGCAGCCGTGTCGATGACCTCGAAGGTCCACGGGCCGGCATCCGTCCACAGGACAAGCCGCTCATCCGGGCCAAGCACGGTGTGGATACGGTTATCCCGTTCCACAATCGCCACTTCACCCGGTCCGGTCCGGATAACGGTCAAGTGCTCTTCGGTAACTTGCGGAAGCTTATCGAAGAGCGCCTTCTCGTAGGCCGACCGGAACTGGGGCATTGCCATCGACTGGCGCTCGATCACCAGGGTGCCACGGCCATTCTCGAGGCTGTGTTCACCGGGTCCGAGAATACCCTGAAGCTCTCCCTTGCAGATGTGGAGGGCCCGTTCCGTTTCAGAAATCACTACGCGGGTTCGCCCGCGGATCTTGTCGAGAAAAGTCGTCATTTCGATAATCCTTCCAATGCGCTAAGGCACGTGGTTGTCCTTTCCGGTGTTGAAGATGGTTGGAGGTTGAGGAAACCGGTCGCTCGTCATGAAGCGTCCGGGGTGAAACGATGAGACCCGAAGAGAGCACGAGGTCTCCCGGCGGGCCCTTGGCCAGAGGGCGTAGCAGCGGCAATGCGGGTTCCAACCCGTTCGAAAACAGGCGGTTCCGGCAAAGCGGCGGCAGAGCCTTTGCCAAAGGCCGGGCGAAGCGACCTGGCGTCGGCGGTCAGGGCACTTTCACCCGAAGGCAAAAGGGCCAGTCCGCGTTCGCAAGACCTCTCCGGGTCCCCAATGGAACAGCTTGCATAGCTGCTGGCGTGACAGGCCAGTTCGGCGTTGGAGGCCGTGTTTTTGGAGCGAGAGTTGAACTCGCGACAGTCGGATTAAAGGTCCGATGCTCTACCACTGAGCTATCCATGGAGCACATCACAGGAGTCGAACCTGTTGCTTCCGGGGTACACTCCCGGCGTTCAACCGTTAAACTTCATGCGCGATTGTCCGATCCTCCAGAACAGCATCCGTACATGAGTGGGCAGGGCCTGATCATGCGGGTGGCGAAAAATGGCCGAACCGTTGATGTCTGTGCCAGTATGGTGACCGGTGACGAGTTGATACTTCGAGAGCGGGTGCCAATGCAACCGGCAATTTCAAGAGAAGCGATGTTTGTTGCTAATGTGATACAGTATGTTGTATTTTTGTCACTTTTGCCCAGAGTGCCGGCTGTCGCCCTGGGCGGGGACTTTGGTTGGTTTGAAGCGGTTTCGGTGAAGAACCGTAAACCGCAATCTCCTCGACCTCTTGCGCCGGGAAGACGGCGAAGGCAAACTCCCGGCCAGATTGTGTTTCCGCCCTGCGAGGACCTATGGCCAACAAACAGTCCCGGTTTCTGATCGATACCTATTTTGCCGCCTTCAATGCAGGCGATACCAAGAAAATGGAAAGCCTGGTTGCCGACGACCTGATCCATGATGTCAACCAGGGCGAACGCCGTGTCGGCAAGGACAAGTTCTGGTCCTTCAACGTTCACATGACGCGCTGCTACAAGGAACGCCTCAGCGACATCGTGCTGTTCGTCAGTGAAGACGGGACACGGGCTGCTGCCGAGTTCATCGTCCATGGCAGCTATATCGGCACCGACAGCGGATTGCCGCCCGCGAACGGCCAGACCTACAAGCTGCCGGCGGGCAGCTTTTTCGAGATCCGCAATGGTCAAATCGCCCGCATCACCACCTATTACAACCTTCAGGACTGGATCGACCAGGTGACGGAAGGTGCGGGTGAAAAAGTGCCGGAAGAGGCCTGAACCAAAACCCTGCTTCTGCGCGAGCAGAGCCGGACAGGCAAAATTCATTTGATCAATCAGCTCTCCGTGCTCATCCGCGGGGAGCTTTTTTGTTTCTGAGAAGGGCGATCCCCTCGTTGATTGTTGCGCACACGCAACCGTGAAGTTCGTTTTATTGACGATAATAATTAGACCGGTCTATTTCTTATTCAACGAACACCGCTGACGAGGCGCTGCATCAGTCGGATTAGCGGTGTCAGAAGTCCCTGACGAAAGGAAACCCCTTGGCCAGAATACGCAACGAAGCTGCCTACGAGACCGCGAAAACTCGTCTTCTGGATGTGGGTATGACGCTTATCCGGGAAAACAGCTTCGACGGAATCGGGATCAATGACGTGTTACGGGAAAGTGGCGTGCCGAAGGGGTCTTTCTACCACTACTTCGACACCAAGGAAGACTTCGGTCTCGAAGTGGCGCGTCACTACCACCGGGATCAGCTCGCTTTTGCAAAGGCCTGCCTTTCGGACCGCAAACGCTCGCCGGTGGAACGTCTGGAAGCATTTTTCTCCGGTGCCCGGGAAGGGATGAAGGACCGTGGCTACGCCCAGGGATGCCTGATGTGCAACCTGTCGACGGAGCTGGCCGACCAGAAACCGGTCTTTCAGGCGGAGCTGGACCGTCATTGGCAGGCACTGACCGGTGAACTGGAAATCTGCCTGCGGGAGACGGATCTCTCCCGGATCGGACTGTCTCATCTCTCCCCGGCACAGGCTGCCGACTGGTTGATGAATTCGTGGAGCGGCGCGCTGACGAGAATGAAGGCAAGCCGCAGCGACGAACCCCTGGCGCTGTTCATGCGCACAATCTTCAAGAAAGAAGGGAAATGAAAATGACCACCCAAAAGACAATCCTGATTACCGGTGCGAGCCGGGGCATCGGGTTTCTGACCGCCCAGAAACTCGTGCAGGAAGGCCATATCGTTTATGCGGGCATGCGGGATCTGGACGGCAGAAACGCGGAAGCGGCAAAGGCGCTCAAGCTTTTTGCCGAAGGTCTTCCGGGCAAGCTTGTTCCGGTCGATCTGGATGTTGCTGACGAGAAAGGTGTCGAACGGACCGTCGCGGCGATCGAGGCAGAGCAACCGATCGACGTTCTGGTCAATAACGCAGGCGTCATGCCCGTTGGTCTGACGGAAGGCTTCACCATGGAGCAGGCAAAGGATCTGTTCGACGTCAATGTTTATGGTGTCATGCATCTGACGCGGGCGGTGCTTCCCGCGATGCGGGCGCGGAAGTCCGGTCTCGTGATCAGTCTCAGTTCGGTTGCAGGCCGGTTCGGCATGCCATTCTTCGGCCTTTACTGCGCCAGCAAGTGGGCGATGGAAGCTTACTGCGAGTCGCTGCATTACGAACTGGAGCCGTTCGGGGTCGAGTCCGTGCTGGTTGAGCCGAGTGGCCATGGCACTGACCTGGTGACCTCCGCCCCGGCTCCGGGTGATGCGGTGCGGGTTGGGCAATATGGCGATTATTCCAAGGGGCGCGACAGGTTGCTTGGCATGTTCCAGGGCATGTTCGATCAGGGTGAAGCCATCACCGATGCGGGCAACGTCGCAACCAAGATCCTTGAGCTGATCGCAATGGATGGATCGCGGCCGATCCGCACCCAGGTCGGGCAGGATATGGGTGTCACCGCCATCAACGAGGCAACCGCACCGATCCAGGCGCAGCTGGTGAGCGGATTGAAGCCGGTTTATCTGGGAGCCGCATCGTGAGCGGCAATGCCCTGATCGTCGGTGCCGGGCCGGGCCTCAGCGCGTCTCTGGCACGGACGTTCGCCAAGGAAGGCTACAGGGTGTCACTGGCTGCCAGATCTCCTGGAAAGCTGGAAGGGCTTTGCGCTGAAACCGGAGCAAAAGCCCATGCCTGCAATGCTGCCGACGCGGCCAGTGTGGCGCGCCTGTTCCAGGGCCTGGACGAGGCGGGGGCAACGCCGGACCTTGTCGTCTACAACGCCAGTGGCCGCGTCCGCGGACCGGTTGCCGAACTCGATCTTGAGGATGTGCATGCCGCACTGGATGTGACCGCCTTCGGTGCGCTGGCCGTCGCACATGAAGCGGCAAAGCGGATGGTGCCAAAGGGGAAGGGCGTGATGCTGTTCACCGGTGCTTCCGCCGGCATCAAGGGCTTCCCGCAATCAGCGCCCTTTGCCATGGGCAAGTTCGCCTTGCGTGGCTTGTGCCAGTCACTTGCCCGGGAATTGTCGCCCCAAAACATCCACGTGGTTCATTTCGTCATCGACGGGGTGATCTACAATCCGGATCGTGGCGCGCCTTATGACGACCCGGACAAGACCCTTCATCCGGATGCAATCGCACGGACGTATCTGGAGATCTCGCGTCAGGACAAAAGCGCCTGGACATCCGAGTTGGAACTGCGACCGAGCGTCGAAAAGTTCTGATCCGGTAAACCGAAAGCCCCGGCGCGGCGGATGCCGTGCCGGGGCTTCGCTGTTTTCTTACTCTGCCGCATCCGCACGGGCGCCGAAGTGCCGTGCAAGTTCGTCGGCGAGATCGGTTCTCTCCCAGCCGAAACCGCCGTCTTCTTCCGGTGCGCGGCCGAAGTGGCCGTAAGCAGCAGTGCGCGCGTAGATCGGCTTCGAAAGTCCGAGACGCTCGCGAATCCCCCGCGGTGTCAGACGCACCATTTCGCGCAAGGTCTTGCCGAGAGCGACTTCATCCACCTTGCCGGTTCCCTGCGTGTCGACATAAACGGCGACCGGCTCCGGCATGCCGATGGCATAGGCGAGCTGGATCAGGCATTTGTCGGCAAGGCCGGCGGCAACCACGTTCTTGGCGAGATAGCGCGAGGCATAGGCAGCCGACCGGTCGACCTTGGTCGGGTCCTTGCCGGAAAAGGCGCCGCCACCATGGGGAGCTGCACCGCCGTAGGTGTCGACGATGATCTTGCGCCCCGTAAGGCCGGCATCGCCATCAGGTCCACCAATCACGAAGCGGCCAGTCGGGTTGATGTAGATCCGGTTATCGGGAACGGTCCAGCCGACGGGCAAGGCATGCAGGATGAACGGCAACACCGCTTCGCGCACTTCTTCCTGGCTGACATTTTCGCCGTGCTGAGTGGAAACGACCACGGCATCGATGCCGGTCGGACGGCCGTTTTCATAGCGGAGCGTCACCTGGCTCTTGGAGTCCGGGCCAAGGCGCGGTTCGCGCCCGGATTTCCGGGCTTCGGCCATGGTGCGCAGGATCTTGTGCGACAACAGGATCGGCGCAGGCATCAGCTCCTCGGTCTCGTTGCAGGCATAGCCGAACATGATGCCCTGGTCGCCGGCCCCTTCCTCGCCCTTGTCGCCTTCATCGACACCCATGGCGATGTCGGCCGACTGACGGTGCAGGCGGTTGACCACTTCCAGCGTCTGCCAGTGGAAACCTTCCTGTTCATAGCCGATATCGCGGACGGCTTCACGCACCAGGCTCTCGACCGTATCGAGGACCTGGTCGGGGCCACGAACTTCCCCCGCGATGGTGACGTGATTGGTGGTGGTCAGCGTTTCACAGGCAACGCGGGCGTCAGGGTCCTGTTCCAGGAAAGCGTCCAGTATGGTGTCGGATATCCGGTCGCAGACCTTGTCCGGGTGTCCCTCGGAAACGGATTCACTGGTGAATAGCCAGGATCTTTGCGTCATTGCGCGCTCCTTGTCGTTTTGGAAAGGATAGTCCTGCCCGGGGCGGTGTATGGCGCCCGGGCCGGGAGATCGGGAAGGAAGGGGATCAGACAGGCTTGCGGAACAGCTGGATGCCCCAGGCCAGCTGGCCGGCGTCCGCAGCATCGACCCAGTTCATGAGCCCAAGCGCCATCTTGTCGAGATAGTCGGCGGAAGCGCCTTCGTTGCGCAGCTTGTCGTAGTTGGCGAGAAGCTCCTCGCGTACCCGGAAATAGTGATTGCGCAGCTGCTGCGTCATGTCCCGCTGTTCGATTGTTTCAAAGCCCAGTGCTTCTGCCGTCTCGCGGTAGAAGCGCATCGACCCGAGGCTGTTGAGCTGCAGGCGGTCATAAACCGGCTGGAGAGCTTTCGGGTCGGCATCATCGGCCTGCATCGGATCGGTGAAGATGAAATAGCCGCCCGGCTTCAGCACCCGGTGGACTTCCTGCAGTACCTTGTGGCGTTGGTCGGAGTGCAGGATCGCATCCTGGCTCCAGACAATGTCGAAGCTTTCCGGCTGTTCCGGAATATCCTCGAAGACGCCGTGCTCGACGCGGATCCTGTCCTTGAAGCCCTGCTGGATGTTGCGGTGCCGGTTGGTGTCGTTCTGGACATCGGAAATGTTCAGGCAGACCGCGCTGCAGCCACTGGCCTTGACCAGCTTGCGCATCGCACCGCCATAACCGGAGCCGATGTCGAGAACCTTGGCATCCGCACCCAGATTGGGCAGCATGCCGGCCATCTCGTCGATGGTGAGGTCCGACGCTTCGCGAATGTTGCTGGTGTCGTCGTAAAGGCCGATGTGAAGGTCCTGGCCGCCCCAGACAAGGCTGTAGAACGTGTCGGCGTCGTCACTGTCGTAGTAGCTTTCGGCAACTTCGCGGATATCCGTTTTGCCGTCTTCAGGGCGCGCGCCACCCCAGCGAACCAGGTGCAGGCTGGATTTTTCGGCAATGTGAATGAAGAAATCCGGATCGTTTTCCGCAAAGGTCTCCTGGAAGTCACCATAGGTGCGGACCCGCTCGAAGCCTGCCTCCGACAGGAGGCGGCGCATGTAGTTCTTGCGGATGGGGCACATGTTGAGCGTGTACTCGGCCCCATCGGGAAAGCTGTATTTGAAGCGGGCGAGGCCTTCGTCCATATGCACCGGTTCGGCCTTCACCTTCTTTCCGGCATAATAGTATTTGTGCTTGTTGGAATAGCCCTGATCTAGCATCGCATCGTAGTTGCGCTGATCGATGATCAGGATGCCGTCGTGTTTGAGCGCGGCATAGAATTCGGCAAGCGCCCGGCGGCGGTCCAGTTCGTCGTGCAAGTGGGTGAAGGAATTGCCGAGGCAGATGATGGCGTCGTATTTGCCCTGAATGTCCCGGTTCAGCCAACGCCAGTCAGCCTGTACCGTCTTCAGGATCATGCCGCGTTTCTGGCCGTTCTGGAACGCCTTTGCCAGCATGGCAGCGGAGCCGTCGGCCGAGGTCACGTTAAAGCCTGCGCGGGTCAGCCGCACGGAGTGGAAGCCGGTTCCGGTTGCGACATCGAGCACGGTTTCCTTGCCGCGGGCGCGCAGCACGTCCATGAAGAACTGTCCCTCGCTGTCGGCGCGCGCGTCCCAGTCGATCAACTCGTCCCACTTTTCCACGAACGACATGATGTATTCGCCGCGGTAGAGATCCGTTTCCCGGTCTGCGATCGGATCCCGGCCGTAAGCCTGCTCGTCCAGTTGCAATTCGGCATTGGCGGACAGCTGTTGAGCCTGCATGGATAGCGTCTCCTTTTTAAGGCGCGCGATGCCGCACGGAACAGGCCGCAGCGTGCACGCGCTCATGCACCGCCCGGAGGTCGGGCAGCGAGCGTCGGAATGGTTCTGTTGCAAGCCCGGCGGGAGGTGCATAGGTGCACTGGGCGGAATTTAGCCGACCCTTTGCGCGAAGGGTCGAGTGCCGGACTTTTCAGGAAGGCGCACAAGGCAGCGAATGGGTGCTGCAGGTGCGGAAGATGGGCTGTTGGAAGCCCTGTACATCCGCTGGTGAAGCGGTGTGCGCCTTTCACTCATTGGGTGCCGGGACCTTAACAAACACCGGTTTCATTACAACAGCCGGTCTCGGAAAAATCGGGAATGAACCGAAAAGTGCTGATTAAGTATTTGTAATTAAATAAATATTTTTTGTAAAACTTTTCTGACACATTCGTGGGCAGCACACTCCAGGCGTGCTGCCCACTGTTTTTCAGCTGGCTTCATGCGCCCTGATAGTCCGGCATGCGCCGCTCGATCCATCCGGTGAGGCCCTCGTGAACGTCCCGCGTGGCTGCCATGCGTGCAAACTGCTCCTGTTCGATTTGCAGGCCTTCGGAAATGGTCGTGTTGAGCCCGCGCGTGACGGCAGTCAGGATCCTGGAAGCAGCCAGCGGCGAGTGACGAAGGATGCGCTCTGCGAGGGCAAAGGCCGCCTCCAGTTCGCTGCCGTCGGTGACGACCTGGTTGACCAGTCCGAGCTCATGAGCTTTGTGCGCGGAAAAGCTGTCACCGGTGAGAAGCAGTTCCAGGGCCCGTTTGCGGCCTGCAAGGCGCGGCAGACGCTGCGTGCCGCCGAAGGTCGGCGGGATGCCGATATTGATCTCCGGTTTGGCAAAGAGTGCGCTTTCGCAGGCGACGGCAAGATGAACCGCTTCGGTGATCTCGCAACCGCCGCCGTAGGCCAGACCATTGACAGCGGCGATGACCGGCTTGGGAAAGTTTTCCAGGCGCGCAGTCATGCGCTGGCCCCGCTGGCAAAATTCGCGTACCGCGACGTCTATGCCCTCCGCGATGGTGCGCGAAAACTCGTGAATGTCTCCACCCGCCGAAAAGGCGCTCCTGCCTGCGCCGGTGATGACGACAGCACGAATGCCGTCGTCCGCTTCCAGTTCGTTCAGATGTGCCAGGATGAGGTCGTTCGTAGCGTAGTTGAGCGCGTTCAGCTTCTCGGGCCTGTTGAGGGTAAGCAGCGCAATGGGGCCGTGGCGGTCCAGAAGAACAGGGGCAGTCATGGGCTTTGTCCTTGGTTGAAAGTCGATGGCAGGACGCTAGCGATGACGCGCATTGAAGTATATTCACTGGTGAGTATACTTGATCGATGATCAAATCTGCCGAAACAGCCAGAGAGCGGATCCTGACCGCTGCCAACAAGCTCTTCTATGCGGAGGGAATCCGTGCCGTCAGTCTCGACACGATCGCGGAGAAGGCAGGTATCACCAAGAAGACGGTTTATTACCATTTCAAGAGCAAGGACGACCTGATCGAAGCTTATCTGGCCTCACGAGATCAGCCCAACCTCAATCAGTTCCGGAAGTGGTTTGGGGAGGCCGAAGGTGATCTGCCGGACAAGGTGGAGGCAATCTTCCGCCAGATAGCGCTTTCTGCAAGGCACCCGAAATGGAAAGGCTGCGGTTTCCTGCGAACGGCGGCGGAACTTGCCAATATGCCCGGGCATCCGGCGATGAAGGTTGGTGCCGGTCACAAGAAGAAATTCGAGGCATGGATGGCGGAAGAGTTCGAGGCTGCAGGTGTCGGCGGGGCGCCGCACCTGGCCCGCCATATCGTGCTGCTTCTGGATGGCGCGTTTTCAACCATCCTGGTTCACCGCGATCCTGCTTATGCGGAAGCTGCAGGAGAGGCGGCGCGGGCACTGGTAGCATCGCTGATGCTCAATCAGGCAGGCTGACGATCAGTTCCGTCCCCATGAAAGCCTGGCTCCGCCAGTCTTGCTGGGGCACTGGGCTTTCACTCGATCTCTTGCCTTGCTGAGCCTCGGCCTAGAAGAACGCAGGATTGCGGGCGACGATTTGATCGACCTGCTGCAACGTGCCTGACAGATGTTCGCGGACAGCGGTTTCCGTGGCCGTTTCGTCACTTGCCTCGATACCAGCCAGGATGAGGCCGTGATATCGCAGGATGCTGGCGGGTTTACCGGGGTCGGGTAGGTTGAGATTGCGCAGCCGGTCGATATGGCCGGAGCGCGACGCTACGAGCTGACACAGGCTGGCAAGCCCGACCGCCTTGAACAGCGACAGGTGAAAGCGTTTGTCGAAGGTGGCAAAGAGGCCAAGATCGCCCTCGGCATGTGCCGTTTCCTGAAGCTTGAGGATCTGACGGGCAGGGGCGATGGAGGATTTGTCTTCCTGTCTGGCCAGGGTGCGTGTCACCTCCAGTTCCAGCGACAGGCGCAGAAACTGGGTTTCGCGGGCATGGTCGACATCGATCTTGGAGACTTCGGTCTTGGATTGCGGATAGATGGTCAGCAACCCTTCTTCTTCCAGCTTCATCATCGCATCGCGCACAGGGGTCTGGCTAACACCGTAGTGGGTAGCCAGATCCGTCCGCGACAGGCTGAGCCCGGGCTTGAGGTCCAGCGAGATGATCCGCGCGCGCAGCGATTCCTGGATCTGCTGGCTGACGGAGATCCGCCGGATCCTTTCACCGCTGCCGGCGTCTGCCGCTTTGTTCGGGTCGTCCAGCAACCGAGCCAGTTCAACCGTCATCGCTGATCCTCTCATTCAAACGTACGATTCTTCTCGGGAGAAGATAGAACAGACTTGCAAGAAATGCACTAATATATTAATGCATCAGATAGCGGGAGGAGGAGCTCCCCGCGCAATCGAGTGGAGGACACCATGAAATTCACCGCCGCTGCCCTGGCAGCTTCGGTCTCCGTCATCGCAACAATGGCGCAGGCCGAGACCTTCAGCATTCAGACCTCATTCAATGCAGGGGACTTTTCGACCCAGTATCTGACGGAAACCTGGCTTCCGAAAATCAAGGAAATGACCGATGGCCGCGTCGAGATCCAGCTGACGCCGAACGGATCCGTGGTGCCGGCAAGAGAAACGCCTGATGCTGTCGCAGCCGGCGTTTTGGATGGCGACTTCACTTCCGTGAACTACTTTGCAGGCCGCGAGCCGGCCTACGCCATCATGGGCGACCTCATCTCCGGCTATGACACGCCGCAGCAGATGATCGGTTTCTGCAAGGATGGCGGCGGCGAAGCCGTGATGCAGAAAGCAGCCGATGCCGTGACCGGGGGAGAAGTGCAGGTCGTTGCCTGCGGGCCTTATTCTCGCGAAGCACTGCCGGCCCGCGTACCGATCCGCACGTTCGAAGATCTGGAAGGCAAGAAGATCCGCTCTCCGGAAGGGCTTGCCGCCGCGGTCTTCCAGGCTGCCGGCGCGTCGCCGGTATCCATTCCTTTCTCCGAAGTCTATGGCGCTCTGGAAAAGGGCATTGTCGATGCAGCAGACGCCTCGGCCTACGTCAACAACGACGCGACCGGTCTGCATGACGTTGCTCCTTACCCGCTTTATCCCGGCATTCACTCCATGCCGTCGATGCAGTTCACCATCAACAAGGCGAAGTGGGATGCTTTGAGCCCGGAAGACCAGAAAGCCCTGCGCGACTGGTGGTACGAAGCCATGTTCGCAATGGCAGCTGAAGTCGACAAGAAGGACCAGGAACTGGCCGCACGGGATGGGGCTGGCGAGAAGATCGAAGTGATCAACTGGGCCCAGGAAGATCGCGACCAACTGCGCGAGATCGCCCGGAAGGAATGGGAGAACTACGCCCAGAAGTCGGACCTTGCCAAGGAAGCGCTTGACGCGAACCTCTCCTACATGACCGAAATCGGTCTCTTCAAAAACTAGGACCCGGCCAGTGACGCGTGCCCTTGCTTTCCACCTTGCAAGGTGAGGGCACGCAGCTTTCTTGCCAAAGCTCCTGCGCGCGCACAGTCTCGATGACCTGGCCTTGTGCCCGGCCGGATTTGCCTGTCCGCTTCAGGTCTGGATTCAGGGAGAGATGATGAAACGCCTATTCGCGCGTTATGCCGATGTCATGGACAGTGTCAGTGTGTTCATCGGTCATGGCTGTTCCGTTCTGTTTTTCGCCTGTATCGCGGTTTCCGCGCTCGAGGTGGTGATGCGGTACGGGTTCGACAGCCCGACTGTCTGGTCGACGGAACTTGCCATGACGCTCTGTGCTTCGGCCTGGGTGCTTGCCGTTGGTTATGTCACCCAGCGGCACCGCCATATATCCATCACCATGATCGAAACGCTGGTCAGTCCACGGGTCTGGCGCGTAATGCGCCTGTTGCAGATGGTGATTGCGGCTGGCGCGGTACTTGTCCTGACCATGGCCCTGTGGGATCCGATGCTGAAAGTTCTGAAGCGCACCGAGCACTCGGGAACCGCGCTGAACTCGATCCAGCCGACCTATCTCAAGATCCTGCTTGTTGCTGGCTGCGTTCTCTACATCCTCCAGCTTGCCGCCAACATCATTCGCTGGTGCCAGCGCACCGAAGGGGAGATCGCCGGTGGGCATTGAACTCATTACCCTTCTGATCGTCGTCGCGCTGCTGGCGCTGATGGCGCTGGGCGTTCCGCTCGGCATCACCACACTGACGGTGTCGCTGGCAACGGCGATCCTCTATTTCGGCGAACGTGCCGGCTTCTTCATCGTTGCTGCCAATGTCGGCGAGGTTCTGCACAAGTACGAGCTGATCGCCGTTCCTTTCTTTGTCTTCATGGCCAACGTCCTCGAGCGATCGGGGATCGCACAGTCACTGTTCGACAGCATGGCGATCCTGGGCGGGCGCTTCCGCGGTTCGGTCGCAGTACAGACCTGTGTGGTCGCGGTGGTGCTGGCGGCAATGTCCGGCATCATGGGCGGCGAGATCGTCATGCTCGGCCTGATCGCGCTGCCGCAGATGCTGCGGCTCGGGTATGACCGCAAGCTGTCTATCGGCATCATCTGCGCTGCCGGCGCCTTGGCAACGCTGATCCCGCCCTCGGTCGTTCTGATCGTCTACGGTCTTGCGGCCCAGGTTTCGATCACCAAGCTCTTCGCCGCCTCCGCCGTGCCGGGGCTGATCCTCGCCAGCCTGTTCATCATCTACATCCTGATCCGTGTGCGCTTCAATCCGGCGCTGGCACCGATCTATGACATTCCCGAAACCGGGTTGCCGCTGTTCCAGCGCGTCAAGTTCCTGAAAGGGGTTGTTCTGCCAGGGCTTCTGATCGGTGCCGTGCTCGGGGTCATTTATTCCGGTATCGCCACCGTAACGGAGGCCGCGGCTGTCGGAGCCGTGGGTGCTCTCGTGGTTGCTGCCGTCCGCAATGAGCTTTCGTGGAAGATGGCACGTGACGCCATGCGCCAGACGGTGCTGACGGTTGGGTCCATCATCTGGCTGGTGCTGGGGGCCGTCTCGCTGATCGGCATCTACAACCGGATCGGCGGCGGCGAATTCCTGCGCGGCCTGCTGACATCCCTTGATATCGCACCGATCCTCGTCATCGTCGTCATGATGCTGATCGTCATGGTGCTCGGCACGTTCCTGGAATGGATCGCGATCATCTTCATCACCGTACCGATCTTTGCACCGGTGGTGGTGGATCTCGGCTTTGATCCGGTCTGGTTCGGGGTGCTCTTTGCCATGAACATCCAGATCTACTACCTGTCGCCACCTTTCGGGCCAGCCTGTTTCTTCCTGAAATCCGTGGCGCCAAAAGATATCCAGCTGCAGGAAATCTTCGCCGCTGTGCTGCCGTTCATCGCCCTGCAGGCTGTCGGCCTGTTCCTGGTGCTGTTCTTCCCCGATCTGGCCCTGTGGCTGCCGAACCTGCTGGATTGAGGAGGTTGAGATGAAAATCACCGACAAGGATCTCACCCGCCAGGATGAGGATATCGCACCGGGAGAATTCGCGGACGAAGAACGCCGCGACGACCGCTTCGGCAACTGGCCGGAGGTTGCAGGCCTCGTCTTCACCCTCATCGTCATCTGGCTGACCTTTGCCTTCACCGGATAAAATCATGACGCACAAAGCCCCAAAAGACTTACGATCCGCGCGCTGGTTCGCTCCTGACGATCTGCGCAGCTTCGGTCATCGCTCGCGGATGATGCAGCTCGGCTACTCGGAAGAGGACTTCCGTGACAAGCCGGTCATTGGCGTGCTCAACACCTGGTCGGAGCTGAACACCTGTCATTCCCACTTCAAGGAGCGGGTGCAGGACGTGAAGCGCGGCGTCTTCCAGGCGGGAGGCTTTCCCGTCGAAATGCCGTCGCTCTCGGTCGACGAAAGCTTCACCAAGCCGACCTCGATGCTCTACCGCAACATGCTGGCCATGGAGACGGAGGAGATGATCCGTTCTCACCCGCTGGACGGCGTGGTGCTGATGGGAGGCTGTGACAAGACCACACCAGGTCTTGTCATGGGGGCGATCTCGGCGGGTGTTCCGATGGTCTATCTGCCGGCAGGCCCGATGTTGCGCGGCAACTACGCCGGCAAGATCCTGGGGTCGGGGTCCGATGCCTGGAAATACTGGGACGAGCGCCGGGCCGGCAACATTTCCGACGATGAATGGCTCGGGATCCAGGGTGGTATCGCCCGCTCGGCCGGCACCTGCATGACCATGGGGACGGCTTCGACCATGACGGCCATTGCCGACGCAATGGGGCTGACCCTTCCGGGAGCATCTTCCATTCCGGCGGTTGATGCGGGCCATCAACGCATGGGAGCCGATTGTGGCCGTCGCATCGTTGAGATGGTCTGGGAAGACCTGACACCGGATTGGATCATCACGGATGCCGCCTGCCGGAACGCCGCTGTCGTTGCGATGGCCACCGGCTGTTCCACCAATGCGGTCGTCCACCTTATCGCGATGGCGCGCCGGGCCGGTGTGGAGCTGTCGCTCGACGATCTGGACGCCCTTGGCCGGGTGACACCGCTGATCGCCAATGTGCGACCTTCCGGCAGGGACTACCTGATGGAGGATTTCTTCTATGCGGGCGGCCTGCGCGCGCTGATGAAACAGATCGAGGACCGGCTGGATCTTTCCGCGCTGACCATCACCGGCAAGACGCTCGGTGAAAACCTGGAAGGCGCGGTCGTCTATAACGACGATGTCATCCGACCTCTCTCCAACCCGGTGTACGAGGAAGGTTCGCTCGCCGTTCTGCGCGGGAACCTCTGCCCTGACGGGGCCGTGATCAAACCGGCGGCCTGCGATCCGAAGTTCCATTTCCACGAAGGACCGGCCCTGGTCTTCGACAGCTACCCGGAAATGAAGGCGGCCATCGATGACGAGACCCTGGAGGTCACGCCGGACCACGTCCTGGTGCTCCGCAATGCCGGGCCTCAGGGCGGGCCGGGTTTTCCCGAATGGGGCATGCTGCCGATCCCCAAGGCGCTGATCAAGCAGGGCCATCGCGACATGCTGCGGATCTCCGATGCGCGCATGTCCGGCACCTCCTATGGTGCCTGCGTGCTGCATGTCGCGCCGGAAAGCTATGTCGGCGGACCGCTGGCGCTGCTGAAGACCGGTGACATCGTCCGGCTGGATCTCGCCAACCGCCGCCTCGACATGCTGGTGGGGGAGGTGGAACTGGAGGCCCGCAGGGCCGCCTGGCAGGCCCCCGTGCCACGGTTTGAGCGCGGCTACGGTTATCTCTTCCAGCGACACGTCACCCAGGCCGACAAGGGCTGCGACTTCGACTTCCTGCAATCCGACTTCGGCCGCACCGCCGGCGAACCCGATATCTACTGAGGACATCATGAGCGACTACACACTTTCCGACGACACCCGCGCGAAACTGAAAAAGGTCTCGACGGCTTCCGTCGCGACGGCGCTCTACAAGCGCGGCCTGCGCAACCAGTTCATTCAGGGTGTGGTGCCGGTAGCTCCGAAAGACGAAAAAATGGTCGGTCAGGCTTTCACGCTGCGCTATATTCCGGCTCGGGAAGACCGCAATCCGATCACGGTTTTTCGCAATCCGGACCATCCGCAGCGGGTTGCGATGGAAACCTGCCCGCCGGGCCACGTTCTGGTGATGGATGCGCGCAAGGATGCGCGCGCGGCAACGGCCGGTTCCATCCTGATCACCCGGCTGGCGCTACGCGGCGCTGCCGGTGTTGTCTCCGACGGTGGTTTCCGGGACGCGGAAGGTATCGGCGCACTCGACATGCCTGCCTATTACGCCAAGCCGTCAGCTCCGACCAACCTGACCCTGCATGAGGCGCTGGACATCAACGTCCCGATATCCTGCGGCGATGCTCCGGTCTTCCCCGGTGACGTTCTGGTCGGCGACAAGGATGGCGTCATGGTGATCCCTGCACATCTGGCCGACGAGCTTGCGGACGAATGCACCGGCATGGAGAGCTTTGAGGATTTCGTGCTGGAAGAAGTAAAGGCCGGAACGCCGATCATCGGTCTCTATCCGCCGACGAAGGAAGAGAACGTGCAGAAATACGACGCCTGGCGACAGAAAACCGGGCGGTAGGGGGGGGCGTATGCTCTAACCAACCCAAAACCTCATCCTGAGGAGCCGCAATGCGGCGTCTCGAAGGATGGGCGGCACATTCCGAGCGAGCAGCCCATCCTTCGAGACAGCGCTGAAGCGCTTCCTCAGGATGAGGTTGCGTGTGTGGGGCTGCGGAGTTCGATTGAACATAACCCCAATTAGCCTCGCGTTCTTTGCGGGCCAGCCTACCTTGCCGGCGTGCCCTTCGCGCGGAAATGGCGTTTCTGGGCGGCGATGCGGAACTGGGCGTTGGCGGCGCCATAGCCCTTGTAGCCGCCGCGGCGTTCGACGATCTCGAAGAAGAAGCCTTCGCCGTAGGTCGGGCTGTACAGCTGGAAATATTCGCCGTTCTCGTCCCGGTCATAGAGAATGCCCGAGTTTTTCAGGTCGTTGAGGAAGTCTTCTTCCAGCCCGAAACGGGCATCCAGATCGTCGTAGTAGTTCGGCGATATCACCAGCGGGGTGAAACCGTTGGCTTGCAGTGCCTTCACCGTCTTGAAGATGTCGGCGGTTTCGAAGGCAATATGCTGCACACCCGATCCGAAACCTTCCGAGATGAAATGCCCGGCTAGGGTCCTTCGGTTCTCCGCCCCGTTCAGCGTGATCCGCAGGCTGCCGTCATCGTTTTCGATGGCCTGGCTGCGGACGAGGCCCGCCGGGTCGATGACATCCACCATGGCAGTCTTCTCCGTGTCGAAGATCGACCGGTAAAACAGAAGCCAGGTGAGCATCTCGTCATAGTTCATCGTCTCGGCCAGGTGGTCGATGCGGAGCAGGCCGGCATCACCTGTCGCCCCACCCTGGCCAACTGGTTCGAACTCGATTTCCCACACCCGTGACAGATCCTTGCTGTCGTCGACGAAATGAATGACGCTGCCGCCGAGGGCGCGGATCGCTGGGATCTTCAATTCGCCCGGCCCGACCGGCTGTTCGAAGGTTTTGGCCCCCAGGGTCTCGGCACGGGCAACAGTTGCCGAAGCGTCTGCAACCTTAAGGCCGATGTCACAGACATTGGTGCCATGCGAGATGTAGGACGCATGGGCGAAGCCGCGCGGGTCGGTGTTGATGACGATGTTGATGCCGCCTTGCCGCCAGAGTTCGACCTCCTTGGAGACGTGCTTGCCGGCCTTGTGGAAGCCGAGCGTCGTCAGCATGGCCGACAAGTCGGTTGCTTCCTTGCGGTCGGCGGCAAATTCAACGAACTCGATACCTGCAACCGGTACCCTGTCGGGCATTTCGGGAACGGGGATCCGGATGCCGGGTTCGGTTCGCCGTACCTGGTCCATTAGGTAGAGCAGGGAGCGGTAGCCATCGACCGCAATGGATTTCGGCGAACCGCCACGGAACTGGTCGTTGAAAATCTCCAGCGACAGCACGCCGTCATAACCTGTTGCCGCAACGGCCCGCATGAAACCGGTCACGTCCAGATCACCTTCGCCTGGCATGTTGCGGAAATGGCGGCTCCAGTAGAGCAGGTCCATGTTGAAGTTCGGCGCGTCGGCCAGCTGTACAAAGAAGATCTTGTCGCCGGGAATGGCCCGGATCGAATCTGGGTCTATCTTGCGCGACAGGGTGTGGAAGGAATCCAGGATCAGGCCCACGTTGGGGTGGTCTGCCCTGCGCACGATTTCCCAGGCATCGCGGTGATCGTTGACGAAACGGCCCCAGGCGAGGGCCTCATAGCCGATGCGGATACCGCTCTTGGCGGCAAGGTCACCCAGCTCTGCAAGATCATTGGCGGCACGATCTATGCCACCAAGCGCGATGGGAGATACGTTGGAGCAGATCAGAACAAGATCCGCGCCCATTTCCTGCATGAGGTCGAATTTGCGTTCTGCGCGGGCGAAGGTCCGGCTGCGCTGTGGCTCGGGCATGCCTTCAAAGTCGCGGAAGGGCTGAAACAGCGAGATCTCCAGGCCATGGTCGCGGACCATCTGGCCGACATCCTTCGGACTGCGGTCAAACGCCAGGAAGTCGTTTTCGAAGATCTCGACGCCATCGAAGCCTGCAGCCGCGATTGCGCTGAGCTTTTCGGCTAGGTCACCTGCGATGGAGACTGTGGCGATGGCGGTTTTCATGGGGACCTTCCGTGGGTTCAATAGCCCATTATGCGGGGCAGCCAGATGACCGTTTCCGGTACAAATGTGAGGAGGAGCAGCACCAGAACTTCTACGAAGAAGAACGGCAGGATGGCCATGGTCAGCCGGGCCATGCCGACCTGGGCGATGCCTTCTGCGACGAACAGACAAAGGCCGAGTGGCGGGGTGATCAGGCCGATCATCAGGTTGAAGATGACAAGGATGCCGAAGTGGACCGGGTCCACGCCCATGCCGACTGCAATCGGGTGCAGAATGGGCACCAGCACCAGCATGGCGGCGATGCCTTCCAGAAACAGTCCGACGAACAGGAACAGGAGAATGGTGGCAATCAGGAACGTGGTCTTGCTGTCCACATTCAACAGCACCCAGTCGGTCAGCATGTTCGGAACGCGGTTGTAGGTCAGCAACCAGTTGGCGGCAGAGACCGCGGCAATGATGATCAGGATGACCGCACTGTCGCGCATGGCTTCGGAGAAAAGTCGTGGCAGGGAAGACAGCTTGATGTTTCGATAGACGAAGATGCCGAGGAAAAGCGCATAGGCGACAGCGAAACTTGCCGCCTCTGTCGGTGTGACGACGCCGAGCAGGATGGAGCCGACCACGAACACCGGCATCAGCAGCGGCAAGATGCCGCCTAAGATAGCCTTGCTGGCCGGTTCCGCGGTCAGCCCTATTGCCTGATCGCCGTGATCGACCTTCACGGTCAGCATTACGAAGACGGAGAGGAAAATCGCCAGCAGAATGCCCGGGACGATGCCGGCAAGAAACAGCGCCGGCACCGAAACGCCGGAGACGATCAGCGCGTAGATGATCACTGGAATGGACGGCGGAATGATGGGCCCGATCACGGAGGAGGCCGCCGTCAATGCAGCAGCGAAGGGGCGGGAGTAGCCGTGTTTTTCCATCTCCGGAATGAAAACCCGGCCGATGGCGGATGTGTCGGCAACCGCAGACCCGGAAAGACCGGCGAAGATCACCGATGCCCAGATGTTGACGAGCGCCAGTCCGGCGCGCAGCCGGCCGACCAGCACATTGGCGAAGGCGATGATGCGGCTTGTGATGCCGCTTTCGTTCATGACCTCGCCTGCCAGCACGAACAGCGGAATGGCAAGCAGGGGGAAGGAGTTCATTCCCTTGAACATTTCCGTTGCGACCACGCGCAGGGAATAGGGTGCTTCGCCATAGCCCATGAACACCAGCAAGGCTGCAATGATGGCAAGAGCGATTGGAACGCCGGTGGCGAGCCCGATGAGAAGGATTGCGTAGATCATGCCTGCACCGCCTTGATGGCCGAGATGCGTTCAAAGAACTTGAGAGCGGCGGCCACGGCCAGCAATGCGCCGCCGATAGCGATCGCATACTGCCAGGTGCCGACCTTGGCGACCCAGACCAGCGAGTCGATGCCTGTGGTTTCCGCAAGCCAGTTGCCGGCTGATTTCAAGCCCGAAGCGTCAAGGTTGCCTCGGCGAACGGCGAAGGCATGCCCGGAAAAGGCGAGGGCAACACCGGTTGCGAAACTGACCAGGTCGACGGCCGCGAAGAGTTTTTCACGAACGGAGACGGAGAGAAAATCGGTCAGCACCGTGAAGCGGATATGCCTGTCTTGCAGATAGGCAAGCGCGAGACCGAACATGACACCGTAGATGGTCAGATAGATCGGCAGTTCCTCGCCCCAGGATACCGACTGGCCGACCGTGTAACGGCGAAGCGAATTGACGAAGATGATGGCAAAGACGAGGGCCATCGACAGGCCGGCTCCGAGCGCAAAGAGGCGCCGGGCAAATTCATTGACCGTTTTCATGTTCCAGGTCCTGCTTGTTCAGCTTTTGGCTATTCAACTGACTTTGATTGAACAGCCAAAAGCTGATCTTTTCCAACATTCCAGAACCCCGGGCGGCAATCCGCCCGGGGTCTTGACCGGATTACTGGCTCGCAGCAGCAACGGATTCCTGCAGGCGGTCGATCCAGACCGCATCTTCACCCAGTTCGCCGCGCAGATATTCAACAACCGCCGGCTGTGCCTTTTCGGCAAAGGCTGCGATTTCGTCAGCGGTCGGAGAATAGACCTGCATGCCTTCTGCCTGAACCTTGTTGACGCCTTCAGCCGTGCTCCACTGCTGGATGGAACGGCCCATGTTGCCGGCAATGCGCGCCGCACGGGCAACCACGGCCTGCTGGGCCGGAGTGAGCGACTGGTAGAACTCGTCGGAGATCAGGATGAAGTCGGCGGCATAGACGTGGCCGTCGAGGGTCATGTATTTCTGCAGCTTGTGCAGACCGTTGTTGTAGATCACGCCGACCGGGTTTTCCTGGCCGTCAACGACACCGGTGGAAAGCGCGTTGGGCAGTTCGGTCCAGGCGATCGGGGTCGGCTCGCCGCCGAGGCCTTTCACCATTTCCACATAAAGCGGGATCGGCTGCACTCGGAACTTCAGGCCTTCCATGTCCGCTGGCGTCCGGATTTCGCGAGTGCCGTTGGTGAAGTTCCGGAAGCCGGTTTCGCCATAAGCCAGCGTGCGCAGGCCGGTCTGTGCAAGGCAGTGTTCGGCAAGTGCATCACCGAAGTCACCATCCAGCACGTCCCAGGCAATGGTTGCCGAAGAGAAGGTGTAGGGAATGTCCAGAACGGACGCGGCCGGGCAAGCCTTGGACATGGCGCCGGACACCAGCACGACCTGGGTCAGGTTGTCCTGGGCCTGGGCGACCAGCTCGTCTTCGTTGCCCAGCGCACCGGCCGGAAACAGTTCCACCGTCAGATCGGTTTCGCCTTCAACGATGTTCTTGAAGATATGAGCGGCAGCACCTTTCTTGGAGGCGGTCCATTCGTCCGGGTCGACATGGGCCAGACGGATAGTCTGAGCCTGGGCCGCGGCGGCGAGGCCGACTGTGAGAAGGGCAGTAGCTGCCAGGGATGAGAATTTGAAACGCATGACTTCCTCCCGTTTGCGTAACATTTTCAAAATGACCATTTCCGCTTTCGTGATGATGCGAAACCGGAAGGGGTTAAGCGTCCGCGGTCTCCCGCGGCATTTCGTCGAAGGCGTCGAACGTCGCCTTCATTCGGACCGGATCGGCACGCCGACCGGTAAAGAGTTCAAAGGCCCGTACAGCCTGGAACACCGCCATGCCTGACCCGGGGAGCACCCGGCAGCCGAGCCTTCTCGCGCCAGCCAGGAGTTCCGTTTCGAGCGGGAAATAGACGATGTCCGCAACCCACATGTCGGGCTTGAGCAGCGCGAGCGGGAACGGTGTTCCTGGTGTCTTGGCCATGCCGACCGGGCTTGCGTTGACGATGCCGGACAGGTTGGCGCAGCTTGCAGCATCAACGGTCGTGACCGGTTCCACGGTCAGTCCCTGACGATTTGAGCGGACCTGCCGGGCAAGTTGCTCCACGCGCACGGTGTCGACGTCGAAGATCTTCAGGTGCTGGACACCGCAATCCGCCAGCGCGTGGGCAACTGCAACGCCGGCTCCACCAGCGCCGATGAGAAGCACCGTCTTCAGGGACACGCCGATCATGTTCTGGCGAAAACTCTCGGCAAATCCCCACAGGTCGGTGTTGTGGCCAATGCGCTTTCGATCCCGGAACACGATGGTGTTGACCGAGCCGACAGCCGCCGCGTTGGGCGATAGCTGGTCGAGCAGCGGGATAACTTCCATCTTGAACGGGTAGGTCACGTTGAGACCGTTGAAACCAGTCACTTCGGCCGCGTGCACAATAGCTTTCAGGTTCTGTTCGTTCTCGGGAAGCGTATCGACATCGATAATGCGATAGACGCCGCGCAGACTCTGTGCTGCTGCTTCGGCCATGTGCATTTCCGGCGTCCTGGAACGGGTAATACCCCTTCCGATCAGGCCGGCCAGTACGATGTTGCTTGCTGCTTCCACCCAGGTTCCTCCCAGAAACCTCATTTGGCAGCCCCGTTGTCGGGGTCTGTATGGCTGGAGACCGCATCTCCTGAGTTTCAAAATGTACTAACCAGTTAATTCAGTCAAGCGAAATGTACTGTCCGGTTAATTTAGGCTGGTAACCCGGTCCGGGCTGGTTTAGAAAAAGGCATGTCGATCAATGAATCTGAGCTGCCGGAAAAAAATTCTTCACGGGGTCGCTGGAAGCAGGACCCGGAGGGAGTGCGTGCGAATATCCTGGCCGTCGCCCTGGAGGAGTTCTCCGCGAACGGTCTTTCCGGTGCGCGCATGGATGAAATCGCGGCCAAGACACGCTCGTCCAAGCGCATGATCTATTACTATTTAGGCGACAAGGAGAGCCTCTACCTCAAGGCTCTGGAAGCGGCCTACAAGAAGGTGCGCAAAGGCGAAGAACAGCTGGAGCTGAACCATTTGCCGCCAAGGGATGCATTGTCGAGGCTTGTGGCCTTCACTTTCGATCATCATCGCGAAAGCCCGGCGTTCATCCGTCTGGTCATGATCGAAAACATTCATCATGGCCGCTATCTCGAGCAGTCGGACGAGATCAAAAGCCTGAACGAAGCGGCGATTTCCCAAATTGCCGGCATTTATGCAAAAGGGGTGGCCGAAGGCGTCTTCCGCGATGGCCTGACGCCTTTGAGGATCCATTGGCTGATCTCGGCCATGAGCTTTTTCAACGTCTCCAACGCAACGACCTTCTCCATGCTGTTTGGTCCGGAATTGCAGTCGGCATCCGGTCAGGTTTCCCTCAAGGGCGATGTCTGCGAAACGGTAATGCGTTTCGTCGCTGCCTGATGCGCGAGCGCCAGCAAGGCTCTTCTTCTGTACCCACCTTCTAGTTTCCTCCCCTGATCCGGAGGCTGCTCAGCCTGTGGCGGCAATTGACAGCGCCAAAGAAACTATATAACTAGAAATATAGTTATATTAAATGAGGCGCAGATGGATCTGGAAATTGCAGCGCAAGGGTTCGCGGCACTGGGCTCGGAAGCCCGGTTGCAGGTGGTGTTGACCCTGGTGAAAGCCGGGCAGGGTGGTTTGACGGTCGGCGATATTCAGACCCGCACGGGCATGCCTGCGTCAACGCTTGCGCATCATCTGAAGTTTCTCGCCTCGGCAGGCCTGGTGTCCCAGGAAAAGGACGGCCGCTCGGTCATCAACCGGGCAGCCTATGGCCATCTGGAAAACCTTGCCGGTTACATCCTGAAAGAGTGCTGCGTGGACGAAAAGGGTTGTGAGTGCCCATCCTCGCAAAAGGAGCCCGCCGATGTCTGATGCGATGAACAACCTTCGGCCGAGTGGCGGCGGCGCAAGCTGTTGCGCTCCGAAGACCGCCTGCTGCAGCACGCCGGCTTCGAAATGGTCCCTGAAGTCTCTCGCCGTTTCGAAATACCTTCTGTCGACCTGGACGATTGTCGTCGGCGGTCCGTTGCTGGTGCTGGTACTGGACCAGCCGCACTTCGTCGCTTTCGTAACCTTCGCGCTCTCCGCCTTCGCGGGAACATTGCCGTATATTGCTTTTGCCGTTGCTTTGATCGCCTGGCTCAAGGCGGCCGGCGCAGAGGCGTTTGTCGGACGTGCGTTCGAGGGACGCGAGACACAGGCAATCTTTCTCGCAGCCCTGTTTGGTGGTCTTGCACCGTTCTGTTCCTGTGAAGTCATCCCGTTCATTGCCGGTCTTCTGGCAGTTGGTGCGCCGTTGTCAGCCATCATGGCGTTCTGGCTGTCCTCTCCCTTGATTGACCCGCCGACATTGCTGATCACTGCCGGTGCACTGGGATGGCCCTTTGCCGTCGGCAAGGCGGTCTTTGCGGTGGCGCTGGGTCTTTTCGGCGGTTTTTCCGTCGCACTTGCGCTGCGTAGCGGCCTTCTGGCCAATCCGGTGAAAATCGGGGCGGCGACCGGTGGCTGCGGCTGTGGCGCTTCTGCGAAGACAGGGCGGCCGGTCTGGCAAATCTGGAAAGAGACTGAGCGCACCGATAAGTTCCGGATCGAACTGAAAGCCAATGCACTGTTTCTGATCAAGTGGCTGGCACTGGCGTATGTGCTGGAAGCAGCTCTCGTCACCTATGTCCCCGCAAACCTGATTGCGCGGGCTGTTGGCGGCGACGGGCTGGGGGCAATTCTTCTGTCCGCATTGATCGGCATGCCTGCCTATCTCAACAGCTACGTGGCACCGCCACTTCTGGCTGGTCTGATGGACCAGGGGATGAGCGCCGGGGCCGCGATGGCGTTCATGATTGCAGGCGCTGTCAGCTCGATCCCGGCAATGGCTGCCGTCTGGTCACTGGTCAGGCCGCAGGTCTTTGCCGCTTACATCGGTCTGGGATTTGCGGGTGCGGTGCTGTCCGGTCTTGTTTTCCAGCTGATCTTTTGAGGGAGTGACAATGCGTACGAACGTTTCTGTCACGGTCAGATCGGATGAGGCTCGCCACAAACTGCTGGTGCCGGTCGGCTTGCCGACGCCACACCAGATGCCGGTTGGTTTCGAGATCAGGGGCGGAAAGCTGGGCCTGGCCGGAGAAATCACTACCGGCCAGATGGTGGCCGTGGTGTCGGTGGAACCCGGGGCAGACGTTGTGGTGAATTACGAATACCGCGACGAAGGGCCGGGCTATCCTGATGCAGTGTTTGCGCCACTGCGCAACCGTTTTACCCGGGCAGCTCAAGATCTCGTCTATGATGCGATCAACATTGCCGACAGTCAGCCCGACGGTCACGCTGCCATTCAGGCGCTCGTCAACGCGGCGGCCGAAAAGTTCCGCTATGCCCATCCTCAGGTTCGTTTCAACGAGGGGTGCGAAGAAGTGCCCTATCTGTCGTGCGGGCTGACCGAAGGGTCCTGCGTCGACATCAACACCTACCTGATCGCCAGCCTGCGTGCCGCCGGCTTCGAAGCCGGTTACGTGACCGGATACTTTTTCCCGCAAGAAAAGAACGGCAGCTGCGACGACATGCACTGCTGGGTGGTGACACGGCATCAGGGCGTGGTGCTGGAGTGGGACATTGCCCATCACCTGAAGATGGGCACACGGGAGATCTGCTGCGGGCTCAACCCGAAGCCGGGTGACCGGGTTGCGCTGGCCCATTCGATGGGGCTGACATTTCCCGAACTGGGGATCTTCTGCGAAAAACTGATTGCAGAGCCCGTCTGGCTTTCGCCGGACGGGCTGGAAAAGGCGGAGATCACGATCCGACGGGATATCGTCTGACGTTGTCAGGGGAGGAGGTCTCTCACCCCTTCTTGCGGCTGAAGACCATCTTCTGGTTGGCGAGGCGTTCCGGCGGGCCGATCCAGGCCCAGGCCAGAAGTGCCGGCTCCAGTTTGGACACGGTGATCCGGTGCATATGCTCCGGCGGGTTGAAGATCATCGAACCGGGGGCATAGACCCCCTGGTGATTTTCCGAAACCGCTCCTGAAACGCAGATATAGCTTTCCGATATGCCGCTGTGCGCGTGGGCCGGATATGTACAGCCCGGTGCGAACAGGACCAGGCCCAGAATGACGTCCGTCGTCAGAACCGGTCCGTTCGGTCCGCAGATTTCCGCGTAGGCATACGTCTTGTCGAGGCCGCGCGGCACTTTCTCGTAGCCATACTGCCAGATGAGATGGTCCCGGACACTTTCGATAGCGCGCACCAGCGGAGCGGTTCGCTCCTGCTTGCCTTCGTCAAGGGCACGCCGGAGATGTGCCGTCACGGGTTTGTGGGCCGGGGCATCGAAGCGCATTTCCGGATCGGATTTCAGCACCCGCCCAATTGCCTCGCGCACCGCGCGCTGATGTGCCCGGATCTTGTCGCTGCCACCGGACGAGAGGAACCGGTAGGCCTCGTAGAATTCCCGCAAAAGATAGCCCCAATCCGGGAACTCGGCGAGGCGGCGGCTGGCCAGAGGCTGTTCTTCCGACATGTTATTTTCCAGCACGGCTTGTCCTCCCGCACCCTGATCACGATCGGCCTGAGCCTATCGGAACGGAGCGTAGCGGCTTCTCTCTTTACGGCAACCGAAAATACATAACCGTCATGCGCGGTTTGCGTCAGAACGTCTCTTGCGCTCGCCGGACAGGCAGATAATCTGGCCCTCCATTCCGCAGGACAGAATTCATGACAGTTGTGATTGTTGGAGCCGGTGTTTCCGGACTTTCCACCGCTTGGGCCCTGACAAAACGAGGTGTGCCCGTCACGCTTCTGGAACAGGGACCAATCCCCAACCCGCTTTCGGCATCCGGTGACCAGCACCGTATCATCCGCCGGGCCTATGGCGGCCAGGGCGGCTATCAGCGCCGCATCGGCGATGCCTACGCTGCATGGGACGAAATGTGGGACGACCTGGGTGAGAAGCACCTCGCCGAGACGGGATTCATGCTGTTGTCGCAGGAACCGGGCGATGGCGGCGAGGTCTATCGGGACGGTCTGGTCGAGGGCGGTTATCCGTTCGAGGACCTGACACCGGAAGAAACGGCGAAACGGTTTCCCTTCGTTGATCCGGCGACGATCCGTTATGGCGCTGTCAGCGACGAGGGCGGCGTTCTGCTGTGCCAGAAAATTGCAGCCGGGGTGCGCGACTGGCTGATCGCCAAGGGAGCTGATGTGCGCGAGAACGCACAGGTGACTGCCGTCGACACATCCGCGGGCACGGTGACCCTTGCCGATGGCAGCACGGTCTCCGGAGAGCATGTGATCGTGACGGCCGGTGCCTGGACGCTGGGGCTCTTCCCGAAGCTGGACATCAGCCTGACGACTTACCGGACCGCGGTTGTCTATCTGACGCCGCCTGAAGATCTGCGCGAGGCCTGGGAACGATCGCCGGCGATTCTCGATCCGGGCGGCCCGATCGACGGTTACATCCTGCCTCCGGTCGCCGGAACCGGCCTCAAGTTCGGGGCGGGTATTCACAAGTACAAGGCTCCGCCGAACCAGGATCGGATACCGGTTGCAGGCGAAGGCGAGACCCTGCGCGACTATTTCTCTCCGCCGTTCGGCCGGATCAAGGAATACCGCGTCGATGACGTCGTCACCTGTGCCTACACCTTCACCTCAGACGAGCATTTCTTCGCAATGAGCGAAGGCAAGACCACTGTCGTCTCGGCCTGTTCCGGACATGGCTACAAGTTTGGTGCCGTCGTGGGGCAGAAACTGGCGGAAGGCTTTACCGGCAACGACATGGACGCTGCGCGCGTGTGGCTGGAAGCACGCGATTAAGTTATCCGGCGTAAAAAAGAAGGCTCCGGCTTGCGAGATTGCCGGAGCCTTTTCTGTTTCGGCTAGTGCCGGGAAGATACCATCCGCATCATGATGCCATCCTTCAGGGCGATATGATGGTAGAGCGCTCCCAGCACATGCAGTGCGATCAGCACGATGAAGAACGGCTTGCTCAATTCGTGAATTTCTTCCGCAGTGTGGATGCCGCCGTACCAGGCCAGAAGTCCGGTGATCGGTGCCAGCAACATCAGCAGATAGAGCAGGCCGTGGACACCCCTGGCGGCCAGTTCCTGGGCTCTTGAAGTGGGGAGCGGGGCAGGGACGCCGAATTTTGCCCGCACCAGAAGACGGATGACAGTCAAGGCCAGAACGGCAATGCCAACCCAGATGTGGGCATTTGCCAGAAAGGCGGTTGCCGCATCCGGCACGCCGCCGTCGCGCAGCACGTGTTTGAGATCGCCCATGCTTTCGCCGAAGATCAGCTGAAACAGGATCAGGGCGGCGATCACCCAGTGCAGAATGATATGGATCGGGCTGTAGGACGCTGGCTGTGTCGTGGACATGGCGCGCTTTGGCTCCTCGCAAAGAAAAGAAATGCCAAATATTAGTGCCACGCCAGGGCAGGCAGAGGTATCGGGGATTTGTACTATTTGGTAACAGGCCCAGGCGGTTTTGCGACAATTGGAACAAACGGACCTGTGCCCAGCGGTCAGGCGGTTTTTGAAGGACGGGAGGCATCATGCCAGCTGATATCAGAACGCTGACGGGTGAGGAGTTGACAGCTGCGCTGAACGATCTTGCGCGCCTGAGGATATCCGTCTTCCGCAGCTGGCCATATCTCTATGAGGGGTCTCTGGAGTACGAGGCCGGATACCTGCAACGCTATGCCCGGACGGACGGGGCGGTGATTGTCGGTGCATATGACGGCGGCCGGCTGGTTGGCGCGGCGACAGGTGAGCCCCTCGGTGCCGAACTGGAGGCTTTCAAAACCCCTTTCCTCAAGCAGGGACTGGATCCGGAAAACGTCTTCTACATGGCCGAATCCGTTCTGGACCCTGCCTACCGTGGCCAGGGCATCGGCCATCGCTTTTTTGACGAGCGCGAAGCGCACGCCAGGCGGCTCGGTTTCGGTGAAGCAGCCTTCTGTGCGGTGATCCGCCCGGACACGCACCCGCTGAAGCCGGCGGACTACGCCCCGCTCGATCCGTTCTGGCGCAAGCGCGGTTATGAAAAGCTGGAGGGTGTCGTCGTGACGTTTCCCTGGCGCGATGTCGGCGAGAACGAAGAAACCGACAAGCCGATGCAGGTTTGGCACCGGAACCTTTGAGGAAACCCGGCAGCCCGCCGACCGGTGAAGGAAGCTTTGGACAAAAGAAAACCGGAGCCTGGAAACCAGGCCCCGGTTTTTTTTGGTTCCTGCGCGTGGTTACTTCAGCGTCCAGCGGATGGTGACATTCGCGCTGATGGTTTCCTCGCCCGCCTCGATCGGCACATCGGCGGACTTGGCCATCATCATGCCCTCGGCGCGCATCATGTAGGGGCGCGGCATTTCGGTGCCGGTTTCCGTGATGTCGGCAATGGTGCCGAGATCGACACCGGCAGCGGCCGCAAAGATGCCTGCCTTGTGCCGAGCATCCTCGACGGCCTTCTTGCGGGCTTCATCCAGTATCTCGTCGGCATTGCTGACTTCAAAGCGAATGGAATCGACCGAGTTTGCACCGCTTTCGACGACAAGCGTCAACAGCCCGCCAAGCTTGGCCAGGTCGCGGATCTTGACCTCAACGCCGTTGCGAACCTCATAACCGGCAATATCCGGCTGGCTGCTGGAGTTCTTGGAGTGATCGTAGCGCGGGTAGATGCCAAACCCCTTGGTCTGGATGTCCTTGGCTTCGATGCCGTTTGCTTTCACCGCTTCAATGACCTTGGCGATTGCAGCGCTGTTTTCGGCCAGAACGTCGGCAGTGGATTTGCCGGTTGTGACGACGCTTGCGGAAATGACGGCCATGTCGGGGGCAACGGAAACTGCACCGCGGCCCTGCATGGTGATCGTGCCGGCCGGTGCCGGGGAATCCTGCGCGACAGCCGGTGCGGCACTCACGAGCGCGGCACTGAGGCCAGCGGCCAGAACAGCCTTGCGCAGCAGGGAGACGGAGGGGAAAAGAGGGGCATTCATATGAACTTATCCTTGATGGAAACAGTTTGTTCGATGGCCGGACACTCGCTTGTGATTGCGGCGGCGTAATGACGGTTGTGTTCATCTGCCGTTCATCGGCAAAACCCGGCAGATGTCCTCGAAAGTCGTTTGAGAATCTTCCCCGGAGGCCTAACCCGTGGTGCCGGTCTTGCCCGACAGGCCGCCGACCTCGCCGGTCTGCGACAACAGAATCGCAATCGGCCTGGAACCTTCGAAACGGGCGCAGACGATCACTATCATCACCGTCAGCGGGACGCACAGAACCATGCCGACAACACCCCAGATCGCCCCCCAGAAGGCCAGCGACAACATGATTACGAGACCGGACAGATTGAGGTTGGATCCCATCAGGCGCGGTTCGACCAGATTGCCGATGGTGAACTGGATGAGGCCGAGGCCTGTCGCAATCGCGATAAAGGGACCGAGCGTGTCGTAATAGACCACCGCCAGGAGGCTGGGAAAGATCACGCCGATCAGCGAACCGATGGTTGGAATGTAGTTGAGCAGAAAGGCGATGAAGCCGAACAAGGCCGCGTAAGGCAGGCCGATGGCGATCAGAACAAGGCTGGTCAAAACGCCCGTGGCAACGGAGACGGCGGTCTTGATCGAGAAATAATGCATGATCGAGCGGTTGATCTCGGCCCGCATGGCAAACGCGGCTTCCGCCCGCTCGGGCGAAGGAAACAGGCGTTCGAACTTGCGGTCGAATGTCGACTGCTCGAGCACCAGGAACAGGACATAGATGAACACAAGACTGGCCGACCCGGCCAGCGTCGTCACCAGGCTCGCCCCCGCGGTCACCATGCGCGGCACGATGGAATCGGGCAGAAGGTCCTTCAACTCGATCGGATCATTAAGGTGCAGTTGGGTGGATGCCTGGGTGAAGAGTTCTTCCAGCCGCCGCTGATAGGTTGGTGCGTCCAGTGCAAGCTGGGTGAGATTGACGGTCACGATGTCGAGCACCACGGTGCTGGCAAAGAAGATCGTCAGCAACGCCAGTGAAAACGACACCAAACGGGGCAGGCGCCAGCGGCCAAGCGGAATATGCGCAAAGACATGTGCCAGCGAGTTGATCATGTACCAGACGATCAGCGCGATCACGAACGGCAGGATGAGGGACCGCCCGACCACCAGCAGCCAGCCGATCATGCACACAAGCAGGACACTCAGCGTGGCGGTGAGAAGCGGTGATCGCATGGTGGCTCCGGCGGGCGAGTTTGGCAGGTCTGTTCCCCGGGCGACTCGTCAAAGGCCCGGCTGCCTCATTTAGACCCGATGGCGCAGGCGAACGGAACCGCTTTTTCCATTAAGGCGATCTAGACCTCCTGAGAAACGCTTCCACCGCGCCAGTTTCCCAACCTTTTTCACCCTGCCGTTGCAAAGCACTTGCCCCGGAGATTGGCCATGGTATAGGGAACCAGACGCAGGGCCTTGCAAAGGCTTCGCCCTGCCGTGGGCCTGTAGCTCAATTGGTTAGAGCCGTCCGCTCATAACGGATTGGTTGGGGGTTCGAGTCCCTCCGGGCCCACCACTCCACTTTCGGGGTGTTGATTTTCCTGCATTTTTTCCTCTTTTTGTCCCACTGGATTTGATGGTGGAGGAAAGTGGGACATTTTTCGGTTTCGTTGATATTTCAAGGTGCTCGAACGCTGACTTGGCGAGACGTACTTGTTCAGCCTTTTTGGTGTAGATCCGAGCAGTCTTTGAATCGGTCCAGCCGAAGACGGCCATTAGCTGGTATTCCGTAGCGCCAGCTTCTGCCAGCACGGTCGCAGCCGACTTTCGTAGACCATGAGAAGAACACTGTTTAAGCCCCGCCGCGTTGCACCAGTCCCGCATCTTGTTGCCAAAGCCGTTCGAGCTGAACGGTTTGCCGTACTCTGTCGTCAGAAAGGTATCATGGCCTTCTGGGACGTCGCGGAGCGCGTCCATGAGGGCCCTTGTGATTGGCAAGACAAGCAATTCATTCTTGCTTCCTTTCTGCGGTACCAGCTTGATTGTGTCGCCATCAAGGTTGTCCGGACCGAGCTGAACCAAATCTGACCTGCGAATTCCCAGGTTATAGAGTAGCTCGAACGCCAAACGGGCTGTGGTGCCGATAGGGTAATGTTCCCGGAACGTCGCTATTTCGCTTGCGGACCAGGTATGAAATCCGTCTGAGCGGTTGATCTTCGAAATTCCTTCAGCTGGATTTCGTGGCAACGGAAACCGCGCCATGAGATCAACGTCATTCATCGCCCAATTAAATAGAGCTTTCAGATATTTTACGAGTTTGTCCGCTGCCGCGGGTGTTTCACGGCGTTTCATTTGGCTGGCTTCCACATCGGACTTTCTTAGCTTCTGGAACGGCAGGTGGCCGACTGCCGCGCAATAGCGCCCCAAGACGCTGTACTTATCTCGTCGAGTGGTCTGATCCTGCTGTTGAAACGCCTTGGATCGCTGATACTGGGCAAATAGCCAGCCAATTGAACCTGGATCCCAGTCATCAGCCTTCTTGGCTGCTGGTTGGTTGACGTTGCCTGCCATAACCCGATGATACTCGGCGACGAATACCTCTGTGATATTGCCCTTCGCGTCGAGGAATGCGGACTGCATACGGTATTTGGGCAAGCCTGGCCGACGCAGATAAAACCGGACGTTGCCGTGCCGATCCACATCTGCTGAACAATATTTAAAGGGTATCTTTTTTCGACTAGCCGACGGCATAGTCGAACGGGTTTTCGGCGTCTTCATCTTCTGCAGTTGCCGTCGCTTCGGTCAGGTCATGAAGGCTCGATCGGAGGTCATCGACAAACCACCTTCTTAGTCCACCAATCTTATACCCTCTTGGCATCCAGCCGCGACCGACCCACGTGTCGAAAGTTGTTGGTGAAATGTCCAGCATGTCGGCGGCGGTAGATCTGCTGACAGCCAGCTTTATAGACCTTGTGTGTTTCTGCGAAAGGGTCATTGCAGCCACCAATGCCCTCAAGCTCTAGAAGAAGTGTGGGCCGCCGTTTCGCCGATTGGCGGTATCGTATTATTCTTGATGAATTCCTCGATTGCGCCATCTGGAATGAAAATTCCACCACCAATCCTTACGTGTCGCAGTTCGCGATTTTCAACGAGCTTGCGAATACGGCTTATTGGCCAACCTGTCCGGTTTGCCAGTTCTTTAATTGATTCCAATCCCAGAGCCATTGTATCGAATTTTCTCCACTGGTATGAAAAACTTAGCTTTAGCAACGTAGGAAGCTATCATTTCCTACTTAGTACAAAAATCTGTACCGAGGTCAACCCTGAAGTGTCTGAAATTGGCAAACGATTAGCGGTTGTTCGAGAAAGTGCCGGATATTCGCAAATCCCGTTCGCGGAAAAACTCGGTGTTTCCCAGAGCTCCTACAAGAACTACGAACGCGGGGCTTCGCCGGTTCCCGTCGGCTTGGTCTGCAGGATTTGCGAGGAATACGATGTGTCGCCAGCATGGCTCTTGCTGGGTGAGGGACAGATAAAAAGTGAGATGAATGGTGAGCTTGTCGAAGCCGCTGTTCTTGCTGTGGAAAAATTTGCGCAAATGAATGATTTGGAGCCGCCACTAGAGAGGAAAGCCAAATTAATTCGATTTGTATATGAAGAGGCAATTTCAGGAAGAGACTTCGGCGATAAAGAGCTGAGGCGAATATTTAATACGGTCTTGTGAGATCTCTATGAAAAATGAAAAGGCAGAAGTGATTTCTGAAGCACTTCTAACAAAACTCAATCAGAAGTTCTCTGAGAATTCCGAAAACGATAGCAGCGACGGTTTGTTTGGTGGGCTCGCTTTCTACAGAAAGAAGCGAAGGATCGGTAATCATCCCATTTTTGGTGGGTTTTAAAACTGGACTTCAGGCTGCTGTTTTCAGTTTCATTGCAGGCGTTATACCGCCGATGGCCATGTTGGGCCGCTCGTTGTTGTATGTCCATAGCCAGCGT
>NZ_JAAZTM010000015.1:0-64640 GCF_012395805.1 Labrenzia sp. 5N
TCACCCTGCTTCAAAATTGACAGGATCTGGCTTTCCGTAAATCTCGATTTCTTCATGTCGTTCTCCAAGCGTATAAAAGGCCGGAGAAGTCCAATTTTCAACCCAATGGTTTGCGGGGATGATTACCGATCCTAAGCGAAGAAGAAATTCTTCAATTCTGGAAACGGAATGTGGTCAGAAGCAAGGTCATATCCTTATGCGCGCTCGTCCTGCCTCTTTTTGCAGCTTTTCTTTTGTTCCACGGGGTTTTGGAGCCGACTGTGGTTTGTTGGATTGGTCTCGGTGGTTTGACGATTTATGCGTTCTGTCAGCTGGTTCTGATTGATGGTCTCGAAAGGCTGCTCGGAACCTGGAGAGCCGCCTCGTTCAGGAAATCGCGAAAATCTGGAGAAAGGGCATGGAAGTTTGTCGATGCCTCAGAACTGACCTTTAGGGCCAACACTCCGTTGGACACAGCGGACGGATCGTCAAACTAACTTTGCAACTTGTTGATCCAGTGCTTTTGCGAACTGCAATCCAGATCTTGAAGTGTCCAGCCGTTTGACATGCGGTTTTCTGGAAAATCCCATTCACTCGATGCGCGAAAAGGAGACGGAGATGACGGAAGCAACGGATCTTGCAACTTCTCTGCAAGAGATGAGCGATGCCAGGCTGTATATCCGCACAAAACCATTCATAAAGGTGACTATTATGAAGGCGGCAGAACTTTCGGGAATGGGTCTCAGCACCTTCGTGACCACTGCGGCATTCTTGCGCGCGCAAGATGTCATTGCAGCTCATGAAAGGACAGTACTGGCTCCGGACGATCACTCAACATTTTTCGAGGCGCTAGACCGCTCAGCTGCACCAACTGATAGTCTGTTGGGGTCTGCCAAGTTGCACAGAGAGATTGTCGTCGAGGGTGACTGACGGCTTGGGTCGCTCAAACTCGGGCTACACGTTCGTTTCTACGCAAAATGCCTGTGTCAGAGAAATTGTTGCGTCAATCATCTGCCAATCGCCCGAATAGCCGCATGTCGAAGCGCTGGCGCCCTATGATCATTTTCCGCCTTTGAGTTCCCTCGTATCTAAATCCTGCATTGGTTAGAACGCGGCCTGAGGCTAAATTTCCAGCCAACGTCCAAGCTTCCAGCCGGTAGAGGTTCATTACCTGGTGGCAATGTTTGGTGACTACGATCAGCGTTTCTGTAGCGTATCCATTCCCCCAAAAAGGCTTGCCGAACTCGTAGCCGATGACTGCTACTGACGCCCGTTTGTCGATTGAGTTCAAGCGAATGCAGCCAAGGAGTTCTCGGGTCTCGACGTCACGTACCATCCAGGCGAAACCCTTGCTTTGCTGAGATAAGCGAACCATCCAGTCCACAAATCCTCTTGCACGTTTTTCGGTTGGCGCGCGAGGTAAGTCGGAGTGTGCCGATGTCTCTGGAGCAGATATGATCGGATAATACTCTTCCCAGTCCTCGGAGCGAACTTGGGTTAACTGCAACCGACGGGTTGTCAAATCTAGAGCCATTCGAAGCTCCAGACACACACACATGCGAAAAATACGCAGGCAAAATGACAGAGTCTTTTCATTGAGAAATTTTTTGAGACAGTTGAAGCTATAGGGAAAATGGCCGCTTGTATTTGATGTCAAGTTCGCGACAGGACTTCTGGAGAGCTTGTCTGCTTCTGCAATGCAGGCGTAGCGAACTTTATTTTTCACACTAAAGACAGGTAGACGGGATGTAGGAAAGTCGCTCTAAAGTGAAATCACCCACATTTGCTAAGGTTCGTCACTCGCTATGTTGAAGCGCATGCGATCACCGACCACCATCAAGTTATTGCAGTTCTACGGTCACCTTATTGATGGTGCCGCTGAACGGGAAAGGGGCTTCTTTTTCGTAGGCACGAGAAACCGTTGATCCAAGATCCATGCCTATGTCCAAGGTTTCCGTTGCCGAGTATCGCGCGGGAACTACCATCGTTACCTCTCCAGTCGCGGCCTCATTTCCATCAACAAGTAGGGTTGCGGTCCCGCCTGTGACTTCCTTCCCCGGGTTAAACGGTGCCTGTTCGTAGACCATCTTCACGCTGTGAGTGCCAGGTTCGAGTGGCGTTTCTCCGGCGACACGGTATCGTTCTTTGCCGAAAAAGTTGAACTCGTAGACCGGAACGCCACCGTCGAGGTAGAGCGTATAGCCCGCAGAGGAGCCGCCGTTGGCAATTAGCACGCCACTAGCGCCTTCTTGAGACACTTCGATGTCTGCAGTGATCGTATGAGAACGCTGGTAGGCTGGAGCAGCGCTACCCTCAGGCACGCGGACTGTGCCGGAGGTGTATGTGAACACTGTTCGGCCCTTCGTGACAGAAGGCCGCTCAGGGTTTGTCGCACGCTCGGCAAAGCGGTCGTCCAGAGGGTAGACATCGAATTTTTGCGCCTCCTCGTCGAAGAGTGCCTGAAGTTCGGCCAGCTTTTCAGGGTTCTCGGCGGCTAGATCATGCGCTTGCGAAAAGTCTTCCTCGATGTTGTAGAGTTCCCAGACGCTGTCTTCGAACCCCACCGAGCCTGTGAGTACCCATGGAGCGCCATGGAACGAGGCGGCGACCCAGCCGTCATGATAGAGCGCTCTATGGCCGCCGGTTTCGAAATACTGGGTCTGTCGGGTGCCGGGTGCCGCAGCATCGGCGAAGCTGTAATCCATACTGACACCCGCCATGGGTGTCTGCTCTGTTCCGTTCACGACCTTGGGCTCCGGAACGCCGACGGCCTCCAAGATGGTCGGGGCGATGTCTACGACATGATGAAACTGCGTCCGGATTCCTCCACTGTCTGAAATTCGACTGGGCCAGCTAACGATCATGCCGTTCCGGGTTCCACCGAAATGGGAGGGCACGCGCTTCATCCACTGAAACGGGGAAGACCCTGCCCACGCCCAGCCAACGGGGTAATGGTTTTCGTGCAGCGGGCCGCCGATTTCGTCGATCTCCGGCAACTGCGCATCTACCGTGTCCGGTATGCCATTCTGGGTCATCATATTGTTGAGAGTACCAGTGACACTGCCTTCTGCGCTCGGCCCGTTGTCGCCTGCCACGAGGATGATCAGCGTGTTGTCGCCCTCAGGTGTTGATCGAACTTTCTCGATCAACCTGCCTATCTCATGGTCCGTTTGGGCAAGAAAGCCGGCGAACACTTCCTGGTGCCTGCTGAAAATAGTTTGGGCATCCGCGTCAAGCGAGTCCCATGCAGCGATTTCATCCGGTCTCGGTGTCAGCTCCGTGTTCGCGGGGACGAGTCCCATGTCTTTTTGTTTAGACAGGGTCTGTTCGCGTACCGCGTCCCATCCCTGATCGAACTTACCCGAAAACTTTTCGATCCAGTCTTTGCTGACATGCAGGGGGGCGTGGACGGCTCCTGGCGCGAAATAAAGAAAGAAGGGCTTGTCTGGTGCGATCGAATTTTGGCGGTCCAGCCAGGCGATCGCATCGTCGACCAAATCGACGTTGAGATTGTAACCGTCTTCGGGGCGCGTTGCGGGCTCGACGGGCGTGGTGTTGCGAAAAAGTTGAGGCTCCCACTGGCTAGTTTCTCCACCTTGAAAACCGTACCAGTATTCGAAACCCAGACCAGTGGGCCAGCGATCAAACGGCCCTATTGGGGAAGTCTCCCAATCTGGTGTGTTGTGCCATTTACCGAAGGCTGCAGTGGAGTAGCCTTGATCCTTGAGGATCTCCGCAATCGTACCGGATGAGCGTGGCCATATGCTGTTGTATCCCGGATATCCGGTGGACAGCTCCGTGATCGTACCGAAGCCACTCTGGTGATGATTGCGTCCAGTCAGCAGCGCCGCGCGTGTGGGGGAGCAGATGGCAGTAGTATGAAACCGTGTGTAGCGGAGTCCCTCATCTGCCAAAGCATCCATTGCAGGGGTTGGGATCGGGCCACCGAACGTGCCTGGTTGTCCGAAACCGAGATCATCGATGAGAACCACTAGAACGTTGGGAGCACCTTCAGGAGGTGTGACGGGTTGCGGATAATCCTGCGTCGAACCTTCGAACGTCTCCGTGATCGTCCCTTCGAATGGCGCAGGTGGCAACGGAAGAACAGATCCATCACGGGGCATGTCTTGGGCAAATGCCACGCTCGATGCGCTCACACTCAGCGCAACAATACCACCTTGCATGGTTTGGCGAACGAATTGGTTCAACATTTCTGGCCTCCTGACGGAACCGTCACATTCAACGCACTTAGGTTGCCATACTATTTTAAATTGAGCACCTTCAAAAGTTCACGCGACTTCGTAGCTGCGCCCAGGTGGAACGATTTCAACCAACCAACCTGGAAATTTCGTTGAGCTCTTGAATAGTTGGAGAGTCTGCAATTCCGACTGTAAGTGTGAAGAGCTGCAAATCAGATCAGCGCCCCCATTCCGGACATTATGGTCTGTTGCTCTTAGTATTCAGAGCGGACATTTTTCATGACTCTCCCCAAGGTATGCGTTGTTAACAATGCGCGGTAGTAACCGATTGCCATGCTTAGAGATTGTGGCAATGTCAAACCAAGTCTGAAGACCGCGCCAGTGTGCAGTTGAGAAAATTTAACGTGCCAGGTCGTGCATCACCTTTATCAGGTCCGATTTGCCTTCAAATCCGATACCTGGGAGTTCGGGGATCACGATATGGCCATCTGAAACCGCAACGCCATCCGGAAAGCCTCCATAGGGCTGGAACAGATCTGGGTAACTTTCATTGCCTCCAAGCCCCAGCCCCGCCGCGATGTTGAGCGACATCTGGTGTCCGCCGTGGGGAATACAGCGCGACGGTGACCAGCCAAGCTCATCAAGTACATCAAGGGTGCGCAGATACTCCACAAGACCGTAGGAAAGGGCGCAGTCGAACTGAAGCCAGTCCCGATCCGGCCGCATCCCGCCATAGCGGATCAGATTGCGGGCATCCTGGTGCGAGAACAGGTTTTCTCCCGTTGCCATGGGGCCAGGATAGAATTCCGCCATCGCGGCCTGTAGCTGATAGTCGAGAGGGTCGCCGATTTCCTCGTACCAGAACAACGGATATTGCCTCAGCATCTTTGCGTAGGCGATGGCGGTTTCAAGGTCAAACCGCCCGTTTGCGTCCACGGCGAGCTGGGCCTCGCCGTCAATTTCAGCGAGCACCGCTTCGATCCGGCGCTGGTCTTCCGCCAGCGTAGCCCCGCCGATCTTCATTTTGACCACGTTGTAGCCGCGGTCGAGATAACCGCGCATCTCCTTGCGCAGGGCACTGTCATCCTTGCCGGGGTAGTAATATCCGCCGGCGGCATAGACGAATACGCGCGGATCGGCCTCTACACCCTTTCGCTCGGCGAGCAGGCGGAACAGCGGCTTGCTTTCGATCTTCGCGATCGCGTCCCAAACAGCCATGTCGATCGTGCCGACGGCGACCGAGCGCTCTCCGTGTCCACCAGGCTTTTCGTTCTGCATCATCGCAGCCCAGATCCGGTGGGCGTCCAGGTTCGTTCCTTCATCGTTCAAAAGCGACGCTGGTTCGGCTTCAAGCACGCGGCCGCGAAAACGCTCACGGATGAGACCACCTTGTCCGTAACGGCCGTTGGAGTTGAAGCCGTAGCCCACGACCCGGTGTCCGTCCCGGACGACATCGGTCACAACGGCCACAAGACTTGCTGTCATTTTGCTGAAATCGATATAGGCGTTCCGAATTGGTGAGGAGATCGGTTTCGTGACCTCACAGATGTCGACGATCCGCATTGGTGTTTTCCTGTTTTGCTGCATGCGTTGGTGTCGACTGGAAAATTAGACGAAGACCGGTTCAACCGGCCAATGCCGTTTCCGGGTATAATTATGCAAAAATTGCATAAATCACATAACGCCGGCACTCACCGTTTTCTGCCAGAATACTTCGCTGTGCGCAGACAGGCGCGAACGAGGGCGGTAGATAACGACCTCAACCAGGATGTCACTGTCTTTCCTTGCGCACCGCACCAGACTTCCACGGGAGAGTTCAGGCTCTGCCAGCGAAAGCGGAAGGAAGGCGACGCCCTGACCTTCTTTTGCCATTTCAAGATTGGCCGAGGCCAGAACGGAGCTCATGGCAACATGAAAGGGCGGGCGTCCGTAAACTGCCCAGTAGGATTCCAGGATGGTGTGCAGCCCTGAGGCGGCAGCATAGGATATGAACGGGATGTCCGGCAGACCGGCTTCGAGGTTCCAGATTGGGTGTCCTCCGGAATCTGGAGCACAAAGCGGGACGAGACTGTCTCTTCCGATCGTATGGTAGGTGAATTGCCTTTCCGGCAGAACTGAAGGGCCGACAGGGCCTCTGTGACAGATGAAGAAATTGACATCGCCGCTTTCCATCAGCCGGGTGCATTGGCGATGCGTGTCCGAAACCATGTTGAGCGTGCCGACTTCGCCAGGTCCCGCCACCTGCATCAGCCAGCGGGGTACGAATGTGTAGGACAGGGCATGGGTGGCAGCGAGATTGAGGAAACGTTTCGCCTGTCCCGCCGCTTCGAGAGCTTCCAGCCGAGCGTCGGAAAGCAGTCTGACGATGACTTCCGCCCGGGACTGGAACGCCTTGCCTGCCGGCGTCAGGGCAACCTGCCGCGTGGTGCGAACAACAAGGGGGGTCTGGATGGCGCTCTCCAGTGTGCGGATGCGGCGGCTGAATGCAGGTTGGGTGAGGTTCCGATTTTCGGCCGCGCGTGAAAAGTTCATTTCACGCGCCAGTTCGAGAAAGTCCTCAAGCAGCGCCAGGTCCATAGACTGACCTTCCTTGCGATCCATGCGATTTCTGCATTAGTAGCAGGTTGCCGCATTCAACGCGATGCCTATTGCCCGCGGCTGAGATGTTGACTGGAGATCTGGAACGGTTCGGCTGCATTCGCTTTCTGTATCCTCTCGGCAAGAGCGTCAACGAAGAGACGGACCTTTGCGGTAAGGTTGTGACGCTCCGGATAGATGGCCGAGATATTCGCTGTCTGGAAATAGTCCGGCAGAACGACCCGTAGGCGACCTTCGCGCACATGACTGGCTATATCCCACTCTGACCGGAGCATGATGCCATGGCCTGCCAGCATCCATTCGCGCGCAATCTCGCCGTCGTTCGAACTCAGTCTGCCGTTCACGCGCGCCGAAACGGTTTCTCCCCCAAGGTCGTCGAACCTCCAGATATCGTAGATGTCATGCTCCTGTCTGAGCACGATGCATTGATGATCCTTCAAGTCCTTCAATAATTTAGGTTCCCCATGCGTTTCCAGGTAAGAGGTGGAAGCACACATGAAACGCCGGTTCCTTTGCAGAAGACGCTGGATCAGGTTGCTTGTCGGCGGATTGCCGAACCGGATGTTCAGATCGAAGCCCTGCTCGATGATATTCATCGGCGCATCGGTCACCACCAGCTGCACGTCGACGTCGGGATACCGGTCCGAGAATTCCGCGACGGTCGGCGCTATGTAGGCCCGGCTGAACCCGAAGGTGGCGTTGATGCGCAGCAGACCACTGGGACGCTCCCGTCCCACGCGGAGGCTGTTTTCCAGTTCCTCTATCTCGCCCAGCAGGCGAACCGCCTTCCTGAAATACGCTTCACCTTCGCCTGTAAGACTGACCCTGCGTGTCGTGCGGTTCATGAGGCGAACACCCAGTCTCTCCTCAAGTCGGGCAAGCCTCCGGCTAACAGCTGATGCCGTCACCCCGATTTCCCGCGCTGTCTCAACGAAGCTTTCATGCCTTGCGAGAAGCACGAAAAATCCCAGATCGCCCTCATTCATTGATTACCCCTACGCAATAATGAAGTGCAAAATCTGAATTTAATTATTCTAGAGCAGCAGTCTAGGCTCTTTTTGCCGGTCTGTGAGGAGTGACCGGACCCTGGGCGTAACTAACCTTTCCGCAGGGTAGTAAGCAGATCGTGTCCGCAGGCCATGGCCTATGCGGCGTGCTGCTTCAATTTTCGGTGTGCCGCGCGCGGCATTCCAAGAGGAGGAAACCATGAAGAAAACAGTCGCAACCATTCTTGTCGCGTTGCTGGGGGCCGCGGGCTCCGCTGCCGCTCAGTCGCCGGCAGATTTCCCGAACAAGCCGATGACCTACATTATTCCGTTCAATGCAGGCGGGGAATCCGACATTTCTGCCCGGTTCCAGCAGTCCGAATGGGAGAACGTAACCGGTCAGCAGGTCGTCATCCAGTATCAGCCCGGCGCGGGCGGTGCGCAGGCCTGGTCCCAGCTGAATTCGCTACCGGGCGACGGCTACACAATCATGGGCATCAACATGCCGCATACCGTGCTTCAGCCGCTTGCCGGTTCGGTGGGATATGCCACTGAGGACCTGACGCCAGTGCACTATTTCCACTATACGCCGGACGCAATCTTCGTGCGCGCGGAAAGCCAATTCAACACGCTTGGCGAACTGATCGAATACGCCAAGGCCAATCCGGGCCTCGTCACCTTCGCAGGATCGGGTTCTAATTCGTCGAACAATCTCGCTGCGATCCGCTTCAACAGTCAGGCTGACGTGGTGACGACATATGTTCCTTTCTCCGGAACAGGCCCTTCAATCACCGCGGTCCTTGGCGGCTCGACGATGGCAGGTTTCAACTATGCGACTTCCGGCATCAGCCAGGGGGATGCGCTCAGGATGCTTGCGGTCGCGGCGGAAGAACGTCTGCCCGCCTTCCCCGACGTGCCAACTTTCAAGGAACTTGGCTATGACATCGTCGGCGGTGCCTACCGCGGCGTTGCGGTTCCGACCTCGACCCCCGAGGATCTGCGCCAGAGCATTTCCGACATCGTATCGAAGATCAATTCGCAGCCGGATTTCGTCAAGAAGATGGAAGACGGCGGCTTCGTTCTGACCGACATTGGCTATGACAAGATGGATGACTTCGTCGCCAAACGGGTCGAGGAATATACCGAGGGCGCGAAAGCGCTGGGTATCATTCAGTAACGGCATGCGAAGATGGACATTCTCGGCTACCTTCTGGACGCCCTGACGCCGTTCAACCTGATGCTCGCGCTTGTCGGCGTGGTTCTCGGAACGGTGATTGGCGCACTGCCCGGACTCTCGGCGACCATGGCGGTGGCCGTGCTTGTCCCCTTCACATTCACCATGGATCCCGCCGCGGGCCTGATTGCCCTCGGCGCGATCTACACGGGCGCCATTTACGGCGGCGCCTTTGCCGCAATCCTTGTGAATACGCCCGGAACACCTTCGGCGATCGCGACGACGTTCGATGGCTTCCCCATGGCCAAGCGTGGCGATGGCGGGCTTGCAATTTCGCTGGCAACCATCGCATCGGTTTCCGGCGGCATCATCGGTGCGCTTGCACTCCTGATGCTGGCACCGCCGCTCGCTAAAGTCGCGCTTGCCTTCGGCCCCACGGAATATTTCTGGCTGGCAGTCTTCGGACTGACCCTCATTGCGGCCCTGTCTGTCGGCAATACGATAAAGGGACTGATCGGCGCCTGTATCGGCCTGTTCCTGTCGATGGTCGGCGTTGCCGTTGTCGGCGGAGACGTTCGCTACACCATGGGGATGCAGCGCTTCTTGTCGGGGATCGATCTGACTTCTGCAATCATCGGCCTTTATTGCGTGCCGGTGATCCTCGATCTCGTCGCGACCGCGGACCCGCACCTGAAACCCTCTGCCACCGGCGGCCTCAGGCTAATGGAAGGCACGCGCAAGGCGATCGCGAGTAAGTTCAATATCCTGCGATCCTCCATCATCGGTACCGTCATTGGCATTCTGCCGGGTGCAGGCGGTTCCATTGCAGGTCTTGTATCCTATTCCGAAGCCCGCCGTTCGTCGGGCGAGCCTGAAAGCTTCGGCAAGGGTAACCCCGAAGGTGTCATCGCGACGGAGGCCGCCAACAACGCGACTGTCGGAGGTGGCTTTATCCCGACACTGGTCCTCGGGATTCCGGGAACACCGCCGGATGCGATCATCCTGGGCGCTCTCCTGGTCCAGGGGATCAAGATAGGCCCGACACTGTTCACCACCGACGCACCCGTGGTCTACACCTTCATCTGGGGACTGCTGATAGCCACGGTGCTGATGCTGCCGGTGGGACTTCTGATCGGACGCTACGCCTACAATTCCATCATCAAGGTGCCCAAGTCCGTCCTTGCTCCGACCGTCGCTCTCCTGACGATCATCGGCTCCTTTGCGATCCATTCCAACGTGGAGGACTCTCAGCTCATGGTCGCGCTCGGGATCCTCGCCTGGATCCTGAACCGCTATGGCTTTCAGCCTTCGCCGATCGTGCTCGGTCTGGTACTCGGCTCGATCGCTGAACAGGGCTTCGTGCAGACCTGGCTCATCGGCAATGCATCCGGCCGTATTCCCGAAATGTTCTTCGGGCGTCCGATCAGCATCGGTATCATCTGCGTCGCGCTTCTGACGCTCCTTTTCCCGATCTGGTCGGAATGGAAGGCGAAACGCCGTCGCCAGCTCGAGGTCGCCGGTGCGGTGGTGGAGGACGCCGGCGCTGGGATCGAGCCCGAAGGAAAGACCCGCAACCTGCCATCAATGGTCATCGCCGCCCTCCTCATCGCGCTCGGCGTGTGGACCTACACCGTGGCCGGTAGCATGTCGCCATTGGGCTCGGTGTTTCCGAAAACCATATCCGTCGCCCTGATGGTCTTTTCCGCAATGCTGATCGTCCAGCACATCCGCCGTCCGGCAGGCCCAGCAAGTACAAACCCGGCCTTTGACAGCGGCACCCGCCGCAGGACGGCACTCGGCGCGGTAATGATGGCGTGGGTCATTGCTATGCCTGAGATCGGCTTCCTTGCCACCAGCCTCGTTGCTTTCGGACTGATCATGGCGATCGCGGATTACGACCGTCCGGCGGTTCGTGTCTGGCTGATCTGGTCTGCCGCCGGCATAGCGATCTGTACGGGCTTCTGGTGGCTTATGGCGAATGTGTTGCTGTTGCGCATGCCCGCCGGACTGCTTTTCTGAACTGGAGTAAATCATGAGCAAGAGAACGCACAAGATCGCCGCCATCGGCGGCGACGGGATAGGTGTGGAAGTCGTCGATGCTTGCCTGGAGGTGCTGGATGCGCTGGCCGGCCGAGACGGCAGCTTCGAATTCGAGGTCGAGAGCTTTGACTGGTCGACAGATCGCTACAAACGCACGGGCGAATTCATGCCCAAGGACGGCGCCAATCGGTTGCGGGCCTTCGATGCGATCCTCTTCGGTGCGGTCGGCGCACCCGATGTGTCCGATCACCTGACCCTCTGGGGACTGCGCCTGTCGATCTGCCAGCCGCTCGATCAGTACGCAAATGTCCGCCCGACCCGGGTCCTGCCCGGCATTCGGTCGCCCCTTCGTCATGTGAACGGCGGAGAGCTCGACTGGGTTATTGTTCGTGAGAACTCGGAAGGGGAGTATGCAGGACAGGGTGGTCGGTCCCACCCGGGCCTGCCGCTGGAAGTGGCAACGGATGTCTCGATTTTCACCCGTGCCGGTATTGAGCGTATCATGCGCTTTGCCTTCCGGCTGGCGCAAAGCCGCCCACGCAAGCTGCTGACCGTAGTGACGAAATCCAACGCGCAACGGCATGGCATGGTGCTCTGGGACGAGATCGCCGCCGAAATCGCACGAGAATTTCCCGACGTAACCTGGGACAAGATGCTGGTGGACGCCATGACCGTACGCATGGTGATGAACCCGTCCTCGCTGGATACGATCGTCGCGACCAACTTGCACGCAGATATTCTTTCCGATCTTGCCGCCGCTCTTTCCGGTTCGATCGGAGTCGCGCCGACAGCGAATCTGAACCCCGAACGGGACACGCCATCGATGTTCGAGCCGATCCACGGCAGTGCCTTCGACATCACCGGCAAGGGCGTCGCCAACCCGGTGGCGACTTTCTGGACGGCCGCGATGATGCTGGAGCACCTCAACGAAAAGCCGGCAGCCGAACGGCTGATGCAAGCGGTTGAAACCGTCACCGCCGATCCATCGCTGCACACGCCCGATCTTGGCGGTAAGGCCACCACGCGCATGGTCACCGACGCAGTCATCGCTGCAATCCGCGGCCGCAACGACTAGGAAGCGCCATGAACAATCATTTGAAAATCGCAGTTATTCCTGGGGATGGCATCGGAAAGGAAGTCGTTCCGGAGGGGCTCCGCGTTCTCGAAGCCGCCGCCAAGCGGCACGGCATCGGCATGGATTTCGACGAATTCGACTTCGCGTCCTGTGACTATTACGCGAAGCACGGGCAGATGATGCCCGACGACTGGAAATCCAGGATCGAAACCCACGACGCCTTGTATTTCGGTGCGGTGGGGTGGCCCGAAACCGTTCCAGACCACGTATCGCTTTGGGGATCACTGATCCAGTTCCGCCGCCAGTTCGACCAATATATCAGCCTGCGTCCCGCCCGCCTCATGCCCGGAGTGCCTTGCCCGTTGGCGGGGCGTGCGCCCGGCGACATCGACATGTGGATCGTGCGCGAGAATACCGAAGGCGAATATTCCTCGATCGGTGGCAAGATGTTTGCCGATACCCCGCGCGAGGTGGTCCTGCAGGAGACTGTCATGAGCCGGATCGGTGTGGACCGGGTCCTGAAATACGCTTTTGAACTGGCCGCGAAGCGTCCGCGCAAGAGGCTGACCTCGGCCACCAAGTCAAACGGCATCTCGATCACCATGCCCTATTGGGACGAGCGGGTTGTGGAGATGGCCAAGGCCTTTCCGGATGTCGGTGTCGACAAGTATCACATCGATATCCTAACGGCGCATTTCGTGCTGAACCCTGACAGGTTCGACGTGGTGGTTGCCTCCAACCTGTTCGGCGACATCCTCTCCGATCTTGGCCCGGCATGCACCGGAACCATCGGCATCGCTCCGTCCGGGAACATCAATCCGGAGCGGACATTCCCCTCGCTGTTCGAACCTGTCCACGGCTCGGCTCCCGATATCGCGGGCAAGGGAATTGCAAACCCGATCGGGCAGATCTGGGCCGGTGCCATGATGCTGGACCACCTGGGCCATAGCGAAGCCGCGTCTGACATTGTTGCTGCAATCGAACGGGTCTTGGCCGAACAGGTGCTCAGAACCCGCGATCTGGGCGGGACGGCGGATACGATAACCTGCGGCAAGGCGGTCGCCGATGCACTTTCCTGACAAGGGGGTGGCTAAACGTTCCGAAGGCCGCCGGCACCGCGCCGTCCTGAAGGAACTATTCGATGTTGCTGTCGCCGCTGCGGACCCGATGCGCGTCGTACCTTCCGTGTTGCCGCCGCGCCCGGGAGGGCGCGTCGTCGTCATTGGTGCCGGCAAGGCTTCCGCCAGGATGGGCGAGGCTGTCGAGGCGGTCTGGGGGGCTTGTGAAGGCCTGATCCTGACCCGCGACGGATACGCCCGGGAGCTGAAGGGGATTGAAGTCGTTTGCGCCTCGCACCCGGTCCCGGACCGTCGCGGGCAAGCCGGAACGCGGCGTCTGCTTCAGCTTCTCGATACTTGCGAAGAGGATGATTTCGTTCTGGCTCTGATCTCGGGCGGAGGCTCCGCCCTTCTGACGTGTCCGGCTGGCAATAGTACCCTCGAAGAAGAGCAGGAGCTGACCCGTTCGTTGCTCGCTTCGGGTGCTCCGATCTCGCAGATGAATACCCTGCGCAAGCACCTTTCCCGTGCCAAGGGAGGTCGTCTTGCTGCTGCAGCCTGGCCTGCCCGCATGCTGTCGCTGATTATCTCCGATGTTCCGGGAGACGATCCAGCAATGGTCGCCTCCGGCCCGACGGTTGCCGATGAAACGTCACCGGAAGACGCAAGGAAGATTGCCGCGCACTGGTCGATCGGGCTCACCGCGTCGATGCATGCCGTTCTTGCCAGTCCTGCGGGCACGTGGCCTTGGGCTGTGCCCGAATTGTCGCGGGTGGAAAATGTCATGATCGCCGCACCTGCCATGTCGCTCGACGCCGCAAGGCAACATGCGGCACGGCTGGGCATTCGGGTCAGAGTGCTCGGAGATGCGATCGAAGGCGAGGCGCGTGATGTCGCAGCCGATCACGCGAAGGCGGCACTCGAAGAACTTGCCGTCCTTGCGCCGGGCGAGACGTCCTTGCTGCTTTCGGGAGGCGAATGCACGGTCTCTAGGCGCGGCCGGGGAACCGGAGGACCGAACGCCGAATTCTGCCTCGCACTCGCCTGCGCGTTGGAAGGCGCGAAGGGCATCTCGGCCATTGCCTGCGATACGGACGGTGTCGACGGTGCAGCGGAGGTCGCCGGTGCGATGATCGACGAAACAACGCCAGCCCGTGCCCGGACACTGGGAGTGTCAATGCACGCAGCACTCGACCAGAATGACAGCCATTCCTTCTTTGCAGCGCTAGGCGACCAGGTTATTTCAGGCCCAACCCTGACGAACGTCAACGACTTCCGGGCAATTCTTGTTTCGCGATGACCTGCCGTCGCCAAATGTCGCCTTTGCCTTCCCTCTTTGGTCGTTCGCATGCAGCAAAATGCCATCTGGTTGCGGGCGCCTTCAAGTTGATGCTCGGTTGCTTCTTGCAAGAAGTAGAAGTCTTTTCCCGTTATGCTCCGAGTTAACTTGCTGTTTTCCCTGCCGATGTGCGGGTCGGTTATCCGAACATGCTGTTTGGCAAAAGCAATGCAATCTGCGGAAAGCAAACGATCAGCAACAGGCAGAGGATCATCGCCAGCAGAAAGGGAGCAACGCCCTTGAAGATCGTTGCCATGGGCACATCCCGGGCAACACTGCGGATGACGAAGACGTTGAGGCCCACTGGCGGCGTGATCATGCCCATCTCTATGACGATCACTGCGACAACGCCGAACCAGATCGGATCGAAGCCCTGCTGCAGCACGATGGGAAAGAAGATCGGCAGCGTGATCACCAGCATGGCAAGGCCGTCCAGGAACATGCCGAGCACCACGTAGCACATCAGGATCAGAAACAGCGTTCCATAGGGACCAAAGCCGAGCACGGTCAGGAGATCGGAGAAGGCGACCGGCAATTTGGTGACGGCGAGCAGTGGATTGAGCACATTGGCGCCGATGACGATCATGTAGAGCATCGCCGAGGTCTGTACGGTTTCCAGGACTGCGCCTGTGAATGTCTTGAGCGTAAGCGCCCCTGTGGCAAGGGCGATCAGGATTACGAGCCCGGCGCCGATGGCTGAGGCTTCTACGGGGGTGAAAACCCCGGCATAGATTCCACCAATGGAGAGCACCATGACAGCGATCAGCGGCAGCGCAGCAATGAGAATGCGCAAGCGGTCGGAAAAGGCCATCGGATCGCCCGGGCGGCCTGCCTTCGGCTTTCTCAGCACAGTCAGCCAGATGGCCGCCATGAATAGAGCGGTCATCAGGAGGCCCGGCAGAATGCCTGCCATGAAGAGGCGGCCGATCGATTCCTCCGTCAGGATGGCATAGAGCACGAAGCCAGTAGAGGGCGGGATGAGGAAACCGAGCGTGCCACCGGCAGCAATCGAACCGGTGGAGAGACCGTCTGCATAGCCAAGGCGGCGCATTTCCGGCAGGGCGACTTTACCGATAGTGACAGCGGTCGCCACCGACGAGCCGCTGACTGCGGAAAAGGCTGCGCAGCCGAGCACGGAGGCAGACGCGAGCCCACCACGGAACCGGCCGACCCAGGCATAGGCGGCATCGTAAAGCCCGCGACTGAAGCCCGCCGCGGAAGCCACATTGCCTAGGAGGACGAACATTGGCACCACTATCAATGAATAGTTGGTGACCGAGGAGTAGGTCTCTGTGACCAGAACGGCGCCGGCGGTGCGAAACCCTTCCTGAAGGGCCATCCCGAAATAGCCGACAATCAGCATGGCAAACGCAACCGGCGTGCGGAAGATCATCAGGCCGAAAAGGGCGACGAAGGCTAGGACACCAAGCGTCAGATCCGTCATTTCATTTCCTCACCCGTCATCAGAATGACGACGATCTGGAGAACCATCACGAAAACACAGAGGCCCATGCCTGCGACCATCATCCCGTAGAAGGGCCAGATCGGCAGGGAGAGCATGTTGGTGACATCCTCGAACTCGCGCGCATCAAGCAGTTTCAGCCAGGAGCGGTAGACCAGTACGGAGAGCACGAAGGTGCTGACACATCTTGAGAAGAGGTCGCCGGAGAAACGGCCTGCACGTCCGATGGCACTGTCGAAGACATCCGCACGCACATGCCCGTTGCGATCCGTGCACCAGGGTAGCGCCAGCATGACGATGGCGACTGCAACCAGTTGCACGATCTCGTTGATGCCGAGGATCGGGCTCTGAGCCACGTAGCGCAGCAATACCGCCACGAAGACAAGACCGACCAGGAAGAGCAGGAACAGACCGGCGAGCGCAGCGAGGGCCAGAGTGGCCCGGTCGACAAGTGCCGGCCAGGCCTTTTTGGAAATGGGAGACATTGCCGTTACTGCGCCTGCAGTGCGGAGACGACATCACCGGCGGCAATACCGCTGGCGGTGGCTTCTTCGATAGCCTTGGCACGAGCCTCGTCGGCGAGCGCGTTGAAGGCAGCAGCCTCTTCGTCGGACAGGCGAATGACCTGCTTGCCATCCATCTCGGCAAAGGCGTCGATGCCCTTGTGAGCCGCGGCCAGCTGTACCGCGTTCGCGGTCACGGAAATCTCCTTGCCGATCTCCTCGACAGCCGCCTTCTGTTCATCGTTCAGGGAGGCGAAACTGTCGCGGTTCATGACGATGAAGAAGGGGGAAATGGTCGTATCGAAGCCAACAGTGAGATACTTGGAGACTTCCCCAAGCTTGAAGGCCTTGGTGCCGGTCCCGTCAATGAGTGCTCCATCGATAACCCCCGTCTGCAGCGCATTGTAGATCTCCGGAACCGGCATCGAGACAGGCGTTGCACCCCAGGCCTCGACCAGCAGACCCGCGTTGCGTGAAGGCACACGGATCTTCAGACCCTTGACATCGTCTGGTGTGCGCACCGGCTTTTCGCGGGTGTAGAGCACGTTGTCGGCATTGGACCAGAGGCTGACGAGAACGGCGCGTTTGAATTCGGGCTTGAAGAGAGCGATGTTCTTCCAGATGACTTCCGTGCCGGTCTCTTCGTCGATGACGCCGGGAAGTTCGGTCAGCAGCGTCACCGGGAACTGGGAGGCGGTATAGCCAGGCAGGCCGACCGCAAAATCCGCTACACCGTCCACGGCGCGGGAGAATTGCTCAACCGGACCCGGACCGAGTTCACCACCAGCATAGATGTGAACGGTGATCTCGTTGTTGGTGGCGGCAGCCAGCTTCTCGGCAAAGGGCTCGAAGGCGCCTGCCTGGTAGGGGTTGGCCGGCGGCATGAAATTGGCGAATTTCAGCTCGCTCGCCTGGGCGGCGTTTGCAAAAAGGCCGAGTGCCAGCGCAGCCCCGGTAAGTGCCTTGGATATTTTCATGGACGGATCCTCCCGTTGAGCGTTGCCGGAACCGCAAGGGGTTCCGGATCGCTCTTTCCTTCTCACCGGAGAGGTTGGTGCACCATTTGAAAGCAATCCCGCCGCCATCAGTTTTTGCTATAGTTGAAAGATAATGCCGCTAGCTTCGATAGAGTTTCGCCTTTGTTTTCAGTGGTCGTAGCGATGAAGCAGCGCCAGGAGCGCTTTCTGGCTGGCCGTCGGCTCCCAGCCCGTGCGAGTGGTGATGCCGATGGGACGGGAAGTGTCCGGCAGTCGAAACGGCAAGGCGACGATGCGGCCCGCCGCGATTTCGCGGCCTGCCTGGAGGCTGGAGACACAGGCAAGATGATCGCTCAACGCCAGCAACTCCCTGGCAAAGATCATCGAGCCGCTTTCCACGACACTTTCCGGCAACTGGCCGCCATTCTCCTTGAACAGGCGATCGAAGTGGCCGCGGGTCGGCGTGCCTCGGGCGGCAACGACCCAGGGCCAGGACCTGAGGTCGTCAACGATAAGGCCCCTTCTGCCGGCCAGCGGATGATCCTTGCGAGCCATCACCGTCAGACTGTCATTGAAGAGCGCGCTTTGTTCGACGTCTTCGATCGGCAGCGGATTGCGCAGGGCGCCGACGAGAAAATCGACAGCACCGCACCGCAATTCCCGGATCAGCTCATCATAGGGCCCGTCCAGGACTTGCAGCTCGATCCGCGGCCAGTCCTTTCGGAAGGCGGCTACCACCGATGGCAGGATATAAGCACGTGACAAGGGCATGGCGCCGATGACTATACGCCCGCTTTCCCGACCCTTCAGTTCCGACATTTCCATCGCGGCCTGGGCGAGCTCAGCGAACATCAGATCGGCTGCGCGGGCGAGGCTCTGTCCTGAACGGCTCGGCACGATTCCGTTCGATGTGCGCTCCAGAAGCGGTTTCAGAGCCTCCTTCTCAAGCTGACTGACAGCCCGGTGCACAGTCGGCTGGGCAATGCCGAGCCGTCGCGCGGCAAGGGTAAAGTTGGCGCAATCGCAAACGGCGACGAAGGCACGGAGTTGGGCAGCGGTGGCAGTTACCTGCAAACGGGGAGCGGTCGCCAGAAAACTGGCGTCGATGAGGCCAAGCGCCCGCTCAACTCGGCGTCCGAACACCTTGCCGACCTGGGAGACGAAGACGCCATGAGCCGACCGCTGAAAGAGTGCCGTTTCCAGCAGGTCCTCCAGCTTGTTGATGGCCTGAGTTACCGCCGGTTGCGACAGGCGGCATTCCTCCGCTGCCTTCGTGATGGATGAGTTGCGCGATGCGGACAGAAAAACGCGCAGATGACGGAGATTGAATTCCAACGTTTTCTCCTGTCGGCGTCTCGCGGGCATCTTTGTTACGCACTGTGTAAGCGCAACGATCCTGCCTCATAGACTGCCAGCAGAGAAGCTTTGACGGAAGACCTTATAGCCAAAACTTATGAGGCGTTGCGTCCCTTTGAATTGGCCTTCTGCGGGAAGAGACGGGAATATCCGGCCAAGTAACAATTACAGGGAAACCGGATATGCCAGCTTCCAAGACTGCACTTGTCATCAGCGCCCATGCAGCCGACTTCGTCTGGCGCTGTGGCGGCGCCATCGCGCTGCATGGCGAGCTCGGCTACGACGTCACCGTCCTCTGCCTGTCATTCGGCGAGCGCGGAGAAAGCGCAAAGCTCTGGAAGCAGGAAGGAATGACACTCGATCGCGTCAAGGGCGTGCGCCGCAAGGAGGCGGAAACCGCAGCCGAAAAACTCGGCGTGCATGATCTCGTCTGCCTTGATCTAGGTGATTACCCGCTCGAACTGACACGGGAAGACAAGGCCTGCGTTGTCGATGTCATCCGCAAGGTTCAACCGAGCTTCATGCTGAGCCACTCGCAATATGACCCCTACAACACCGATCACATGTACGCGACCCAGGTCGCACTTGAATGCCGGATGATCGCACAGGCCTGGGGCCACAACCCGGGTGAAAAAGTGCTCGGTGCGCCGCAGCTTTACCTCTTTGAACCGCACCAGACGGAGCAGATGGGCTGGAAGCCGGACACGTTCCTGGACATCACATCCGTCTGGGAAAAGAAGCGCGCGGCCATCGAAAGCATGGCTGGCCAGGAACATCTCTGGGACTATTACACCCGCGTCGCGGTCAACCGAGCCAACCATTTCAAACGCAATTCCGGCGGCCAGTCAGGTGGCCGGGACTGCAAATATGCGGAAGGCTTTCAGTCGATCTTTCCGCGCACCGTAGACGAACTCTGAGGTCTCCAATGCCGGATCATTGCCATGATGTCGCCCATCTGGGCCATGTCGAGATGTACACCGACCGCTACGAGGAAAGCCTAGCCTTCTTCACCGATGTCTACGGCCTGACGCTTTCCGGTGAGGACGAGACATCCGCTTACTTGAGGGCCTGGGACGACTACGAATTCCATTCGCTGAAGCTGTCGCGTCACTCGACTACGGGCATCGGTCACGTGGCTTATCGTACTGCCTCACCGGAGGCGCTCAACCGGCGTGTCCGTGCTATCGAGGGCTCCGGTTACAAGGTGCACGGCTGGGTGTCCGGTGATCTTGGCCACGGCCGCGCTTTTCGCTTCGAGGATCCGTTTGGCCACGTGTTCGAAATCTACTACGAAACCAAATGGTTCAAGCCACAACAGGATACAGAGAAGGCGGCACTCAAGAACACTGCCTCCGCCTTTACCGGCGCAGCGCCGCGACGGCTTGATCACCTCAACCTGCTGTCCGAAGACGTCAGCGAGTTCCGCCAGTTCATGGAAACCTGCCTTGGCAGCCGGGTGACGGAATATATCCAGCTCGACAATGGCCGGATCGGCGGCGGCTGGTTCACGGTCAACAACAAGACTTACGACCTTGCTTGCACGGAAGAACATGGCGGCGGTGCCGGGCGGCTGCATCACGTTACATATGCGACCGACCAACGCGAAGACATTCTGCGGGCCGCCGATATCTTCCTTCAGAACGGCGTTCATATCGAAACCGGGCCGCACAAACATGCGATCCAGGGCACCTTCTTCCTCTATGTCTGGGAACCGGCCGGCAATCGGGTCGAGCTTGCCAATGCTGGCGCTCGGCTGATCCTCGCACCCGACTGGGAACCGGTCTGCTGGACAGAGGCGGACCGTAAAAAAGGACAGGCTTGGGGTCTGAAGACCATCGAAACCTTCCACACCCACGGCACACCGCCGACCAGGAAATAGGATTTCGTCATGGGTATCGTCCGAACCAATATCCAACGTGCCGACGGCGCGGTGATCAAGGCTCTCGGCGCGGCAGGCGTTGCGACCGTGCACGAGGCCCAGGGACGCATCGGCTGTCTTGCCAGTTATATGCGCCCCATTTACCGGGGTGCCCGCATCGCAGGCTCTGCCGTTACCATTTCCGCGCCTCCGGGCGACAACTGGATGCTGCACGTCGCCATCGAACAGCTGAGCGAGGGTGACATCCTGGTGCTGGCTCCAACCAGTCCTTGCGATAACGGCTATTTCGGTGATCTCCTGGCAACCTCGGCCATGGCACGGGGCTGCCGAGGGCTGGTGATCGATGCCGGCGTACGCGATGTAGCCGATCTGGCGGAGATGGGCTTTCCCGTCTGGTCGAAGTCGATCTCGGCGCAAGGAACGGTCAAGGAAACTCTAGGTTCAGTGAACGTGCCCATCGTTTGTGCCGGACAGGCGATCGATGCCGGCGATGTCATCGTCGCCGATGAGGACGGCGTCTGTGTTGTGCGCCGAGAGGACTCGGAAATCGTTCTCGCCGCCGCCGAAAAGCGTCTTGCAGCCGAAGAAGCCAAGCGAAAACGGCTTGCGGCGGGGGAACTTGGGCTCGATATCTATGACATGCGACCACGGCTTGCAGAGAAGGGCCTGAAATATGTCTGAAGCTTTCGAAATCGACGGCATCCCCTGTCTCTGGATGCGTGGGGGCACTTCGAAGGGGGCCTTTTTTCTGGCGTCCGACCTGCCCTCCGACCCTCAGGAACGCGATGCACTTCTGCTTCGTATCATGGGTTCGCCCGACCCGGTCCAGATCGACGGCATAGGCGGTGCCGATCCGCTGACCTCGAAGGCGGCCATTGTCAGTGCGCCGACACGCGATGATGCGGATGTTGACTATCTGTTTCTACAGGTTTTCGTCGACCGGGCGGTCGTCACCGATGCGCAAGCTTGCGGAAACATACTGGCAGCCGTTGCCCCCTTCGCGATCGAACGTGGCTTGGTAAAGGCGAAAGACGGTGAGACGCCGGTCCGTATCCATATGGTGAATTCTGGCGAGACGGCGGTTGCCCGAGTGACAACGCCTGGCGGCCGCGTCAGCTATGCGGGGTCAACGTCGATTGCCGGTGTCCCCGGCCATCACGCGCCGGTACCAATGTTTTTCCAGAACATTGCCGGCGCCATGTGCGGCGCTCTGCTGCCGACAGGAAACGAGACCGACACTATCGATGGGGTCGAAGTCACGCTGATCGACAACGGCATGCCTTGCGTAATCCTCCGCGCCTCCGATTTCGGCCTGACGGGAACTGAAAGCCGTGAGGATATCGACGGCAACGAGGTGCTGAAGGCCCGCATCGAGGCAATCCGCCTGAAGGCCGGACTCTTGATGAACCTCGGCGATGTCACCGATAAATCCGTGCCGAAAATGACTTTGGTCTCACCTCCGATGGGGGGAGGGACGATCTCGACCCGCAGCCTCATTCCTCATCGATGCCATGCCTCCATCGGCGTTTTTGGTGCCGTAACGGCTGCCACTGCCTGCACGCTTGCAACCGGCCCGGCCGCAGACTGTGCCAGGCTGCCGAACGACGGCGTTTTCAAGGTTGAGCATCCGAGCGGAGCCGCGGAAGTGCTGATCGAACAGAATGCCTCCGGTGGCGTCACCGGAGCCGGCGTCATGCGAACCGCGAGAAAGCTCTTTGACGGTCGCGTGTTTCCTGCTTGCAAGGCTAAGTCACTGGTGTGAAAAGAAAAATAGTTCTGGGAAACGGTTAAATTTGAAGATGTAGAAACACAGGCTTCACTGCACCGGGTCCGATCGCAGGCATTTCGCTATCGGTCCCCACGTTGAACTCAAGTGTTCTCCAGATGACCAACGGTGGTCAAAGGAGAATGGAAATGGGTACTGCACAATTTGATCCGAATGCAATGGGGTGCTCAGCTTGGAATGCCGGTCGAAGGGTCGGCGTCTCAAGCCGTTGAAACAACGCCAGATCTGGGCAATCCGCTTCTTTCTCGATCGGGAGGGATGCCTGAGAGATCGTGCATTGTTTGATCTTGCGACCGGCAACATGCGCGCAATCGCAAACCTTCGGCATGATCTTTAGATCTGCCGTTCATTGTGTGACTCATAAAAGTCCGTATGGGCGGGAAGCGGTCGTTCGCTGCGGCCGAAACGAACGATCAAAATGGGGCCGGGAACGGACCGGCGGCTTTGGCCACTTGGATTCGCGAAAGCTGTCGTTCGGCGTGACCGATTCCAGCCCGGAGCCGTTATTTGCAATCCGCTGCTCTGCAAACTTTCATCGGACTATGACGTTGCCGCTTAAAAAAAAGAAGCATCCAGCCGCTCAACAATCCAGAAAGCGGCGAGAGTTCCTATTCCATAGGCAGCGCCGATGGATGCGGACTGCGGCACGTTGACCAGTCTCCGTAACGCTCCCACCATCGCCAGGACCGCCGCGATGAAGGCAAGTTGCCCGAGCTCCACACCGACATTGAAGAAAAGCAGAGCGAGTGGTAGGTCGCGGTGGGGCAGTCCGATCTCCTCCAGCGCCCCGGCGAACCCGAAGCCATGCAACAGGCCGAAAGCGAAGGCGACGATCCACGGCCAGCGAACAGTAAGGCTGTCGCAGCCTCGCTGCAGGTGAACTGCCTCGACGGCCACCAGCAGAATGCTGAGTGCGATCAGGATCTCGACCGGAGGCGGAGGCAGCGAAACATAGCCGAATGTGGCCAGCGCCAGGGTGATGGAATGGGCGACCGTAAAGGCGGTGACCGTCTTTACAAGCATAGGCCAGCCGCGCACAACCAACATCAGGGCTGCAACGAAGGCCAGGTGATCCAAGCCTTCGAGAATGTGCTCCACGCCGAGCCATGTGTATGTCTGCATCACGGTCCAGGGCGAGGCTTTCTCGGGTAAGGTGACACTGTTCTCACGCGGTCGCAGCAGAAAACTGTTCTGCGTTCCGTCAATGAGTGTGACGTTGACCAGTGTGTCTATGGTGGTGCGGTCGAGATTTTCGATGCGCAGCGTGGTACCGGGTAGTCCGGTCGCACCGGTCAGGGAGTAGCGGAAAATCACGAAGCCATCGACTATGGTTTCTCCTGGCCTCTGGGTCAGGGTTAAGCGCGGGTCGAAGGCTGGGCGGATGTCCTGCACCATGCCACCGCGGGTCGGTACCTTCCACAGCATCTCGTAGCGCTCCGGTGCAATCTCATCGATCTGCAAGAAGGCCGGGCGAATTTCGTGGGCGGCCACCTGGCACGACGTCAAAAGGCAGAGAGCTAGAGCGGCAAAGAGGCGCAGGATCATGGCCGGACATACTCCTGCCGCACTGTGTCGGGTACACCCTCGGCCTCAATACGCACTTCGTAGCGGTCGAGAAGCTCGCGGAACATGGATTCCTGTGTATCTAGCACGGTGTAGTATTCATACTGCCGTGCGACGAACTCGCGGATCTCCTCGAAGGGGGCGAGCTTTTCAGGCTGGCTGTCCGTGATCATCACCAAGTGCAGGCCCAGCCCCGAGCGTACCGGTCCGGACCAGTTTCCGACTGGCAGTTCGGACAGTGATGCAGCGAACCCTCCGCCGAAGGCGTTTTCCACCACCTGTGCTGGCGTCAGGTCCCAGTCCAGCGGAACAGACAGTTTGTTCCGCCTGTTCTCTGGCACAGCGCCGCCCTTGCGCAGCGAGGCAAGTGTAGCCTCCAGCACCGTCTCCTCCGCCTCGGCTGGCAGATACAGAACCTGGCGGAAAGCAAAGGCCTGCGGCTGGGTGAAGAGGTCGGGTCGTTCGGCGTAGAAGGCACGTAGCTGGTCTTCGGTCGGCGGCCGCGTGAGCCTGCCGAGATCACTGGCCACGGCCTCCATCTTCTGGGCCAGTCGCGTACGTATTATCTGGTCGTCATGGTCGAGCCCCAGGCGCAGCGCCTCTCGGTAGAACACTTCCTGTCTCAGGTGCCGGTCAACAATTGCCGCCACGTCCTGTGGTGAGAAGGCTCACGCTTCCACTGTGCTTTCCAGAGCGTTTCCAGGTAGTCCATTTGCGTCTGGTCGAGGATAATCACCTCATCACCCGGCTCCGCTTTTTGCTGCGGGACCAACCACGACCATGCTGCAAACAGTAGCCCGCCGAGCACCACGAAATGGACGAGTGGCTCCCTTGCGATCAGTCTCAGCATTCGCCCACTCAGTTCACCTCATACCAGATCGGCGAGGCCCAGGCCCTTTCGACAATTTCACGCTTCACATCCTCGGGGTAGCTGACCCCTTCACGCAATTCGTCATAGAGTGTCCAGCGTGCCGTCGGTAATTGCAGGACGCGGGCGTAGTAAAAAGCCTCGATCTCCGGGTTCCAGTCCGGGTCGGTCCAGACCGCCATCAGTTCCGGATCCCCCTTCGCGGTATCAAACTCCCCGGTTTCCATGTTAATTGGCGCATTGATCGGAACGACGCTTCCATCTGCCCGTAACCGGTCGCCCGAAGCCACGACGTCGTAAACCTTGTCCTTCATCTCACCGTTCTCATACCAGCCCTTGATGATTTGGATGCGGTCGAGGTTTGGCCCGATCGGATCCTTCATCGCCCAGACCAGGAATTGAGGAGCCTCTCTTCCGGTATAGTCGCCCCCCATCGGCACTCCCTTTTCGTAACCGTCAGCGACCATCGCGTCATGGCTGTCGTAGTTCTCGGCAAAGCCTTGGCCGGCAAAGACGCGTACCTTCATGCGCGGCCCGGAGGTGGCGAAGGTCTCCTTGGCCATCATCGAATCCCAGATGGCGCTACGGGTGTTGGATTCCGCCCAGACTGCGGTCAGCGCACCGGGGTTCGAATCCGAAATCAACATCTCGCCTTCCAAAACCGACACTGCTCGCACATCAGCCGTCTTATCGGCGTAGCCGTGGCTTCCCACCGAGTAATTGTCCTCCTCGACATTGCTGGGAGTGCCGTTGTGGCTGTCGGTGCCGCCCACAAAGCCGTATTTAAACGGATTCACACCTATATCGGCGTTGTACTTGATGCCGCGCCCGAGCCCGTAACGGACGAAGTTCTCCTTCAGGAAACCGCGGCCGCTGAAGCGCTGGATCGAGACCGCGTTTTCGAAATCGGCGAACTCGTCACTGGGCCAGAAATTAGGCACCACTTCGGAATTGCCCTTGACCTGCATCATCTCGACCAGCGGCTCCATGCTGGCGCTGGTCGTGGCATAATCCGTGCCAATTGGCACGCCTGAAAGCGTCGCCTCGGCAAAATGAAGTCCCTTGGATTCATTCGAGTTGTGTGGAATGGCGAAGACCCGCTTGCCGTCATCGCGCTGCGTCTGCATCCAGGCCCAGAGTTCCTCGGGATCGTCGCCTTCATTGGCCGAAAATGGAAGGTCCGGCACGTTGGCATCTCGGAAGAAGACGTTGCGGTGCTGGTTCGATCCACCCGGTGCCGAAGTCCATTCATAGGCGTGGATCGTGGTGAAGACACCCGGTTCATAGTGCTTTTCGGTGGCTTCGAAATTCTTCTGCCAGGTTGACTTGATCGCCTCCTCGCCTTGGAAGAATTGCGGGTGAGGATCGCCGCCCCCGGCCAGTGGTACCAGAACATATTGATTATAGAGCTCAAGCGCCGTCTTCAAATCTGGCGCCTCACGGAAAGCCACCGCGACCTCGTTGTCATAACCCGGCGCACCTTCGTTCATCAAGCTGAAGGCTTCGCCCATGAACTCAGAGTGATCGGTGACTGCCACCCAGTCGAGAGGACGCTTGATCTTGTGCAAGCTGCCATTGACCATCATTTCTTCACCCTTGGCGAAACGATAGGCATCGTCTGGTGTCAGGCGATTTCCGGCGATGAAGGCATCCATCGACACGCCGGTATGGACGTGCTGTTCGCCATAATAGGCCTCCTTCAGCGGATTGACCGGTGCGTTCGCTTCCGATGTCTGGGCCATGGCGCTTTGTGCGGTCACCGTCGAGGCAAAGCCGATGCAGAGAATGCGGAAATAAGGCAAGTATTTCATGGCCGGACATCCTGACTTGGAGAGTGAGACGGTCGAACGGATCTGCGAGCGGCGGTCTACGGGAACAACTTCAGCGTCGTAAGAGAAGCCCATACAATCCCTTCAATGAAACACTCATTACGCAGCGGATTCAAGTGTTGGCCTCACTCGCGGCGCAACGAACGGCAGCTTTGCAGATCAGACCTATACCCACGGAACGGCCGGAGTGGGAACGCGAAGCCGCCATTAAACCAATAGGTGTTGATCGGCAACTCCTGGCCGAGAGGAGGCAGTCTGGTTTTGGCTGTCGATTGACGAAACTTGCCATTCGCCTAGCGCCGATCAGGCGGGGGTAGAGCAAGAGCTGTTTCCGTCGATACGCGAAACTCAAACGAAACATGAACATTTGTCGCTGACAGCCCGTACTACGGAGTTTCGGAACTGTTAATCGTCAACGCAGTAGCGAATACACATTTTGATACCCCGACCCAGTCCTTCTCGCCGATGGTCACGCTTACCCTTTCACGCTAGCTCAGGGGACCGTAACAAAGAGATTTCAGCTTTTTCCGCGCTGACCAACATGCATCAGTTTCGATCGACGCGATTCATGCAACAATCTCAAGCTTTCATCGAATGCTTGGCCCAGTGTCTCTCGCTGCTCATGGTTCTGTGGCCCTGACCGCTTAACAACATGGACAAGTGTCGAATGATAGCTTTTCCGAGATGAAGAAGATCGAGCCAGAGAAGGAGAAGGGTCATGATCAACGAATTTCACCTTCAAACTTGGCGCACCCGAAAGCCACCAACTTTTTCAGAACATCGTTTCGCGGTCGGACAATTTGTCAGAATGAGGAACGACCCGCCAATGGTTTCCACGAGTCGAGGCGGATCCTTCCACATTACCGCGTTGATGCCCCGCACCGGTGACATACCGCAATACCGGACCCGCAATGATCTGGAGTTGCACGAATGTATGGTCATCCGGGACGAGCTCGAACCCGTGGGAATTTCCGAAACAACCCAGGACAACGCGCTACTAATCACGAAAACGTCTGACCTTAGATAAGGGTTTGCGCACTGCAAGGCAGAAAGCCCAGGACCCAGCCAGTTTTAGCGGTGCGTGAATGTCTACACAGGAGACTGACAATGTCGGAAATCAAGTTGACAAAAGTTGAAGTAAGGCCCGGCGGCCAACTTCTGTATTATGTCCGAGTAAACACGGCGTTGGGAAAGGTTGAATTGCCTATTGCCATCACTGAACAAGGATCTAATGCCTTGAACGAAACGAAAGTTCTTCAGTCTTCGCTCGCGCTTGCGGAAGAATTAGAAGTCACAATCAAGTTTCAACTCGAAACGCAACTATAATCAATTCACGAAATTTGCGGTCTCTGCCATGACGGAGTGGTGAAAAAGGGCTTGATCTCACTTGCAAATAAATACGGCAAATTAGAAGTGTTTGCATAATCTGACCCACCAGGCAGCCAGGAACCGACCTTTCAATGTGCCTGTGGGAACCGCCCGCCGCCTGGAATTGTCTAAGTTCGTTTTTGTCATTTGATCCAGAGCGTCATTCGAATTCATTCCCCGCATCAAGTCTCCACCGATCGTTGCAGGAACGCCACTAAAGACATGATAGATCGTCCAAGAGCCATCTGCTTCGATCCGTTTTCCATACTCACTATGCATTGAGTCTTGTCTGGGGGCACCGCCCTCATCGTCCCAGACTGCATGCGCCCGAACCATGAAATCAAAGGGATCCGGCAAACGGGTTCGCACCAGTTTCGGGCTTGCTGCGGGAGGTGCACCGTCAGGTACCGGCCAGCAACTGCCATATGGTGCGACACCAGGCACTGTGATGAGCGTTTCTTCGTCCTGAGAGGCTTTTTGATATCTCCGCAGAACGAATTTACGGGGAACAGGATGGGAGTCTCGCCTTTGTGAACGGGTGCGCCGGTTTCTGATTTCGTTCCGCATTTAATCGTTCTCTCAAATGGCGCCACCCTCAGGAGGGATCGTATCCGTTCACAAACAAGCACGCGGCAGCCGTGCACACGACTGGTGAAACTGGCACTGTCCGCTTTATAAATTCAAACACGTAGGATTTGGATGGTAGGCTGAAACCGGGTTTATGCCAGCGGCTAAAGTCTTTGGTTTGGGGCAGCCTCTGCAGATGCATATAACACTGTGATTGCGGTTTAACGGTGACTGATAGATGAGCTGGCGTGCGAATGTTCAGTATCTGTTTTCAGCAGCGAATTGCAGTTCCCGTTGGTCAGGATTTTGCGTATCGTTGGGTCTAGTGCAGCAGCTAGTATTCAGTTGCGATCGGTTCATCGAATGCGTGTGGTCGCCTGATTCAAGAATTCGACGTTGAGGTCTGGCGGATGGTCGCCCGAGTTTGATGCGCTGGAGTGCATCCCTTCAAGGAACTTGAAGAGATCGCTGTCTGTCGACAAGACAAGGGTCGTTCCAGTGGAGATCATGTCCTTGTAGGCCTGCATGGTGCGCGTGAACTCGTAGAATTCCACGGCTTGCGCGGTGGTGTTGTAAGCCCGGGCGTAAATTTCGGCAGCGGCGGCATCGGCCACTCCGCGGATTTCCTCCACCTCACGATAGGCCTCGGACTGAATCTTGTTCAGATCTCGCACACGATTGCCACGAATACGTGCGGCCTCGCCATTGCCTTCGGACAGGAAGCGTTCGGCGATTTGCCGCCGCTCCGAGACCATCCGGTCGTAGATCTTAGGGCGGACGCTTTCGTTGTAGTTGATGCGCTTGAACCGGATGTCGAGCAGTGCAATGCCGAAAACGCGGACCTTCTCGGCGGCAGCTTGGAAAATTTCCTGCTCCACAAGTGCCCGGCCCTTTTGAATGGGGACTAGGGATCCGATGTCCTGTGCCAGTTCCTCATCTGTGAGGAGAGAATCCCTTAAGGGGGTGCGCCCTCTTGTCGTCCGGATGATCTCGATCAGCTCGTGCTTGGCAACCGCGTTACGTGTTTCGCTGCCAAGGATGTCGTCGAGCCGCGATTGAGCGCTTCGCTCGTCACGCAGACGAAGAAAGTACTGCAAGGGATCCGTGATCTTCCAACGGGCAAACAGGTCGACGGAAATATACAGCTTGTCTTTTGTCGGCATATCCGAGGGATTGCCGTCCCACTCCAGAACCCGACGGTCGATCCTGTTGACCTCCTGGATGAATGGCAGTTTCAATTTGAGACCCGATGTCGTGACCGGCGCGCCAACGGGCTTGCCGAACTGGGTGATGATCGCCTGTTCGACTTCGCTGATCGTGTAGACGGCGGTGGAAGCGGACACAACCGCAACTGCGGCAATCCCCGAAAGAATGCCCCATACGACTTTCATGGCTTGATTTCCCTTTGGCGATCGAGATTGAGTAGCGGCAGGATGCTGCCGGTTGATCCGTCAACGATGATTTTCGACCCTATACCGGGCATCACATCCTGAAGGGTTTCGATGTAGATCCGCCGCCGGGTCACATCCGGTGCTTTCAGATATTCCGTCAGGAGCGCGGTGAAGCGGGCGGCGTCACCTTCGGCCTCGTTGATCCGTTTCAGCCGATAGCCGTCGGCTTCGCGGATACGCTGGTCCTTTTCGCCTTCGGCTAGCGGGATGATCTTGTTGTATTCCCGGCGGGCTTCGTTGATCAGGCGCTCCTTTTCCTGTTGGGCCTGATTGACCTCGTTGAACGAGGCCTGAACGGGTTCAGGTGGGTTGATATTCTTGAGCTGCACCTGATCGATGCTGATACCCATGGCGTATTTTGTGGCCAGGGCTTGCATCTTTAGCAGCGCTTCACTTTCGATTTCCTGCCGGCCAATCGTGATGACCTCGTCGACAGTGCGGTCACCGACGACCTCACGCATTACGGATTCCGAGACGTAGCGAAGCGTGGCGGCCGGTTCGCGCACCTCGAACAGAAATTTGACCGGATCGGAGATACGGTACTGAACGACCCATTCGACAAGGGCGGCGTTCAGATCACCGGTCACCATTTCGGTTTCACGGCGTCCGTCGGTCGGGCTCTGGTAGGGATCGTTGCCACCTGGTGTGGTGAAACCGAATTCCTGTTTCAGTTGGCGCTTTACCGGTACGATCGTGGCGGTGTCGATGCCCATCGGTAACTTGAAATGCAGTCCAGGTGGCACTTCAGCAACAAACTTGCCGAAACGCTGAATCACCGCGACGGAATCACTGGGCACAGTGTAGTAGGAAGACCAGATCCCTAATGCGGTGACGGCAATCGCGCCAGCGATGAGCAGTCCGCGCAACGATGGTGGGCCTTGCGGTAACATTCCGCCAAATTGCCGCCGCCCCTGTCGCAGAAAGGCATCTATGTCCGCTGACCGGTCTTCTGGACCTGTTCCCCACGGCCCTGAGTTGGGAGGACCAGTGTTATCAGAGTTCATAGCTATTCCTCTCCGGAAGAGCCATGAGCTTGGGCGGAGGCCTTCCCAGCTTGAGTTTGAGGGATATTCCGCATCTGGTTATCAGGCCAGATTGCAAAATGGTCCGGTTGTGAATACAGGCCGTCCGCAGAGATACCTCACGAGGGGCTGCTTTCAACTGGTCTTGTGCGTACCAACCGGCATGCCTTGGTTTTCCGCCGTATGGATAGAGAATGTACTCTCCCATCGATTTCGCATCTTTCGGCGGAAGAAGCCCTGATGTCTCAAGTCTTGTTTCACGTAGTACGCAACAGTGTCCGCTAATTCTGACTCGAGATAAGGAAGTGTCTCATCAGGCATGATTACTACCCCGGTTGCAGGCATTTGAACGAGTTTTCGTCAAGATAAGTCAGGCTCAAGTGCCGCAAGGCAGGCTTGGGCCAAATCCCGATCCGCGGTGTCGGATCCAGGTATCGTCGCCCATCCAGTTCCCATCAGGGCGTTTCTGCGCTGGTATGCTGAAGTTTCGCGAATTTCGCCAGCTTTGCCGCGCGCTCCGTGTCGGTGCGGGACAAGTCGACGCAAACCGGGACAAGCGCCGCAATCACTTTGTCATGTGAAAGCGCATTCGCCATCTTCGCCGCACTTCCGCCAGTCACCCAGCCGCCCCACGAAAACCCGAGCGTGCTAGCGGCAGCCGCGCCGATCACAACGCCGAGCGCGACAGGTTTTAGCCATTCGGGTGTATTCATTACAAGTTCTCCGGCGGACAAAGCGCCGCCTCGTTGTTTAGTCCGTCATCGTTGGCGGCCCGGTCTCGGTTGAGCACCGCTTCCAGGTCCTTTCCGGAGATTTCCCGCATCACAGTCTTGCCCTTGTCGGCAACGATCAGATACGTTGCCGTCTTTCGGTATCCGAGGAAATTCATATCCCGAAGAAGTTCTTCTTCGACAAGAATTTCATAATCTCCGGCAGGCAGTACTTCCGATTGCCCCTTCAAAGTGAACGGATGGAAGAACTTCACTGTCGACCTGGTGGAGCGGGTGTTCATGGTTATGTCCGCCGCGTCTGTTGATTGGCTTTCAAGCAAGTCTCCGAAGTTATCTTGGGCGAATAATTTTCTCTGAAGCTAGAATGTTTAAGCAACTATAGATAAACCCTAACGATCGTGTACTGATCGAAGTTAGTCTCAATCAGAAATCTTGGTCCAAACTTCGAATTTTCTTAAAATATTTTCGCCAAAGGTCTGTGTCAGGGGAACATCGGCTGCATCCCGCCCGCGACCAATCAGAAATCGTGCGATGCGGCGTTGATTGTTGCGCGGATCGAAGACCCACCATCGATTGGCCAGGAAGACTTCCATCCAGGCTGCGAAGTCACCTGGAGGATGCGGTTCCGGCTCGCCGATATCACTCAGATATCCCGTGCAATAGCGGGCCGGGATGTTCATGCAGCGGCAGAAACTGATCGCAAGGTGGGCGAAGTCACGGCAGACACCTCGTCCTTCAGCTAGTGTCTGGGTCGCTGTGCGGGTCGCTCTCGCATGCTCATAGCTGAAGACCACATGTTGGTGCACGTAGTCACAAATGGCCTGTACCCTGGCCCAGCCAGTCTTTGAATTTCCAAACAGCCGCCAAGCTTCTTCCGACAAGAGATCCGTGTCGCAATACCGGCTTCCTAAAAGAAACACAAACGTATCGGACGGGAGGTCTTCCACGGCATGCTGATAGGCATCAGAAAAAACCGGATCCTTATTGCCGCTGTCCAGGAAGATGCCATGTGTCGCCAATGTGAAGGTGCCCGGAGATGTCGTCAGCCTGGAACACCAATTCCCGAAGGAATCCCGATAGCTCTCGATCGGTACGCACGGAGACGTCGTCAAATAATCCAGTCGCTCGAGGTCACGATATCGTGCGCTATCGACATTAAGCATTGCAATTAGCGGAGTGGATTTCGGAAACTCGAACTCAAGACGGCATCCCAGACTGATCCGGAGATCTGCTTTTCTTTTCCGATCTAAATGCCCCAAACGGACAAGCGATGGACGGCCCTGTTTCATTTGAGTGAATACCTGGCCAGCGCCGCGGCTGTCTTGGCGTGTTCAAATTGATGATAGTTGCCTAAGAAGGCGCCATCTACCGTTACCTCCCATATTCCATTTTTTTCTCTGACCTGGACGCGGTCCGGTTTCCCCTCCGGCGGAAGCATGTCCATGGTAGCAAGCACCCGTTTTATCACCGGTCGCTTGGCAACCGTTTTAGATTTTGAAACGTTCGATGTTGTATCTGCGCATGATTCCTCAAGGTTCATTACCGCCCGTATGAATTCTTCAGCATAGTCGTCAACGTCTCTGTAGTCCTGTTCCCGGCGTGCCATCAACATGGTGTCGACAAAGCGTGTCTTGAGATGCTCGACAAACCGCGGCTCCGAATGGGACATGTATGCGATGAGAGATTGCAGAATTCTCTCATGCGCTAGAACCCTCCTCTCCAGATCTGTGGAATCTGGCTTGGGGCAATCTCTCTTTGATTGTGTTTCCATAGCCAAATTACTCCCTCGCAAAATGCGCATGGATCGTTCAAAGCCCGGGATCACACGCTTTGGCATGCAGACGGATACCGGTAGCCGGCATTTTCAAAGCCGGGTTCACTAGAAAGACTGTCCCGAGATGTTTTCTCTTGAAGAGCCGGCCATCGCAGGTCCCCTTGTGCAAGGGAAACGCCGCTTCGCTATTTTCTGTCTTTGTCGAAGCTTTGAAACGACTACCCAGGAATTGATCGAGACTCCGACCGTGTTGCTGATCTTACATGCTGCCCTGGGTGCGCATCCTGATCGAGGTTAGTCCTCGGTGTTATTTCGTTCCGTTGCAGTCAAGATCATGACCTACGAACATACTGTCTCGCGAACAGCTTCTATCTTGCGACCCTCAAGCATAAGTAGAATGTGGACAAGCGCGCCAGCGCTTGTAACTTCTTGTTCTTTCCGGTCGCATTTCGAAGAAACGAAGTTGTCTGAAAATCGCGTAGGCGCGAGCGAGGGGCCTATGTCAGCAATGGCCCGGTCTGGTCGAGATATTCGGGATCGAACTCTGCAATTTTGACCAGGCGGTCACGATCGTCGAATATCACCTTGCCGTTTCGAAACGTGACTAACCCGTTTTCACGCAGTTGCCGCAAAACGCGGTTGACGTGCACGGCGCTCAATCCAAGTGCATCGGCGAGGTGATACTGTGTCAGCGGACAGTCATAGCCGGTTTGGCTACCCATGCCGACCAGCGCCAGCCTGGAACCAAGTTCGAGCAGAAAATGGGCCATACGGACGTCGGCATCGCGGCGGCCCAGGTTTACGAGATGTTCGACGACCATCGCCTCGTCCCGGGACGCTGCCCACAGAATGGCAGTCGCCAGGCGGGTAGTTTGTGCGAAGGCTGCAAGCAGATCATCGGACGGAACTTCAGCTGCTTGAATATCGGTGACAGGTTCGAAGCTGTGGTCCGAGGTGCGCAATAAAACACTTCGCAATCCCAGGAAATCCCCCGGGATTTGGAAATCGATGATCTGCCGTGAACCGTCCGGCTGGAGCTTGTAGGAGCAAACCCAACCTTCGGAAAGAATATAGGCGGCCTGTTCCGACTGTCCCTGTTGAACGAGATCACGCCCTGCAACGAATGAGCGGCGGCGCCGGTGCAGATGATGCAATACTTCAAGTTCGTTCGTGGACAAGGCCACGAAGCTTGAAAGCTTGCGGGCAAGCGGACTTTTCTCGATAGGTTTCAAAGGCGTTTCTCCCAGGCAACAATCCATTATCCGAAATGTCTGGGCCAACACTGCTTTCGATCAGTCCAGCATACTGATTTTCTGTCAGTATGGTGAAGTTTATCGGACTGGCACCCGACTTTGGGCTCTAATTCTTGAAAGGGGTAGCCAAGATGCCTGATCAGAACGAATATTCCGGACTGGCGGCGCTCTCGATCTGCGAAGCGCTTTTGCTCGCATTGAACGACCATAAAATTCTTCCCGAGCACGAGATCGTGGGGGTATTGCGCGACGCCGCCACAACACACGAAAATGCAATCGGTCCCCAAACCGACATGGAAATGCACCGGGGGGTCGCGGACCTGATCAAACGGATCATTGCGGGAGGAAACTCGGTTCGGCGGCCACAGTCCGATTGATCCTTGTGGAAAGCAATTTTGGTTCTATTCCCTCAATCAGGGTTCAATCCACTCCGCAGTAAATCGGTGCCACATTTGCCATGACTGTCCAGAACAACACAAATCTGCCACACGAAATTGCCGACAGGTTCACTAAACCCGTCGCGAGGTTTCTCAAGATCGAATCCGCGGCTGGCGGACTGTTGCTCGTGGCTGTGTTGGTGGCTCTTTTGCTGGCCAATTCAAACTGGGCATCGACCTTCCTTGCATTCTGGGAGACACCGGTTGGTCTGAATTTCGGGCCGTTGGACTTCACCCGCTCGTTGCGGCACTGGATCAACGACGGGTTGATGACATTCTTTTTCTTCGTGATATCTCTCGAACTCAAGCGGGAACTTGTCCTGGGCGAATTGAGGAAACCGAGACAAGCGGCTCTGCCCCTAGCAGCAGCTCTCGGCGGGATGGTCGTTCCAGTCGCAATCTATTTGGTTTTAATCGCAGGACAGTCCGGGACGCATGGTTGGGGAACAGTCATGGCGACAGACACGGCGTTGGCGATCGGGTGTCTTGCGCTCTTCGGACAGCGAATTCCCACCGTACTTCGGTTGTTCTTGTTGTCGCTGGCGATTTTCGACGATGTGGGCGCAATATTGGTGGTGGCTGTCTTTTACGGTGAGCCGTTGAACTGGGCCGCCACCGGGCTTGCAATTCTCGGCCTTGGATTGGTCGCGGGATTTGCACGACTCGGAGTAAGGAGCATTCCAGTATATTTTTTGATTGGCGGCGCCATCTGGTTGTGCATCGACGCATCGGGTATCCATGCGACGATTGCCGGGGTTGTTCTCGGTTTGATGACACCGACACAAGTCTGGGTGAGCGATACACGTCTGCGTGCAATCCTCGGACGGGTGCTTGCTTATCCGGGAGGAGAGCACTGGAGCGGTGACACCCCGGACCGCCGTGATCTTCGCGAGGCCGGGCGGGCGGTTTCAGAGTCTCTTTCCCCGGTCGAGCGGCTCGAATTGACGCTGCATCCTTGGGTGGGGTTTGTCGTGATGCCGCTTTTCGCTTTCGCGAATGCGGGCGTAACGATCGAATTGAGCGACGTCAGTCAGAAGGTTTCCATCGCCATTGTCGCCGGACTTGTGTTTGGCAAGCCACTCGGTGTTCTCGCGTTCAGCTGGGGAGCCGTCCGTCTGGGCCTGGCAACCAGGCCCCCTCATTTGTCATGGCCATTCTTGACAGCCGGAGCCTTTCTTGCGGGCATCGGCTTCACTATGTCGCTGTTTATCGCGAACCTGGCTTTTGATCCTGATCTACTAGGAGCCGCAAAGCTTGGAATTCTTATGGGATCCGCAGTCTCAGCAGTAATTGGTTTGCTTGCGCTCTTGTGGCTGGTGACGCGCCCTGACTTCCACAGAAGCGGGTCAACCGGGGAAGTTTGAATAGTTGGCACGGTCGCGCATACGGTTGACTATGCAGCTCAGGGAATTCGGTTCTTTCTCAAGAAAGCCAACGGTGCGGTATCTGACGGAATAGCGTCGCGTGATAACCACTTGCAGCAGAACTGCTGTCTACGCTGACTGAAGCTACAGTGACAGCACTCTGCATTGCGACGTTGATGGAAACCACATGCCGTCATCCTGACCGTTCAATGAATGACTGGTATCCACGCAGCCGCTGGCGAGTGGCAGACAACAGGATTGGGTTCAGTGAAGTCGCGCATCGGAAGCGATTCATCAATAGCTGTGCGGGCTCCCTGCGCGTCTTTGAGCCCACTGGCCTGATCTGTATCAGTGCCGTTTGAATACCTGAGAGCGTAAGGTCGGTGAAAGACGCACATTCACTGGTTGAAGAGCAGTGCGCAGGGTTCGGTGGACGCGTCCCGGCAAGGGTTCTGCAATTGCGCCCGGTCCTGTGAAAGAAAGGAACCAACGAGTCCCAAAATGCGAAATTTCAGAAACAAAGCCCGCTCCACCGGCTCCTTCGAGGCCGACCACCGGATCGCCAATCACCTGGCCTTGCTGTCCAGTTACGTACGCCTCAATGGGATCGGTCTCACGAGACAGGAAGGCCCATTGGATGCCATGGAAGTTGCGTTGTTGTTGAACGCGATCAGTGCACATATCCAGGCCGTGTCGGACCTGCACCGGATACTTGCCGGCAGCGTTTCCGAAGACGACGTTCAGTTGGGGGATCTTCTGGGCCAGATTTGCACAACCCTCAGGTCGGGCATTGCGGACGACGTCAATTTCACCGAAACCTACGCGCCTGACTGTGCCTTGCAATTCGACCATGTGCTCCCCGTTGCGCAGATCTTTACCGAGATCGTCACCAATGCTCTCAAGTATGGTCATCGCGCCGGTTCTGTCAGGCGGATCGGGATTGCCTGTCGAAAAGATTTCAGCGGACCGATCCTGATTACGGTCAGCGACAACGGACCAGGTCTTGGGAGTGCCGGCACCGGCAAGACCGACGTAGGATTGGGAACACGACTGGTAAAGGCGCTGTCTGCTCAAATCGGTAGCTCGATCGATTATTCATCAAGTGAGAGCGGCGTGACCGCAAGACTGACGTTGGCAAGTGCCAGCGCCGTGTTCGACCGGACGCTGAACCCGGACGAGCCACGCACAAGCATCAACAGGAACAGCTAGGGACCGGAGCGGATTTGGCGTGTCATGGGTTGAGCCGGCCCTTGTCGCGATATGTGCCGTGCTCTGTTCGACGTTTCCCGATACCATGGCGTCCAATGAATTCCCGGTCGGCATTCCAACTTCAATCATCGAGCACTGTGTGATGCACTTCGACTGACATTTCCGCCAGAGTGTTCCCGGGTCCCATAAAACTGCCGGCAACGGGATAAGATTTTTGGATCCGACGCTTTGGTTCGTGGGATCGAAAGCGACCCATCCCGCACCTGGTACGAAGACTTCCGCCCATGCATGGGTGGAGCCTGTACTTTCGTGACCCAAGAGACGCTTATCGGGATCGAAGAGATAACCGGAGACGATACGGGCTCCGAAACCAAGGCTTCGAACGGCCTCCGCGAACAGGACCGCGATGTCACGACACGATCCGGATCCACGCGAAAGCGTGTCCCGCGGCATCTGCGTACCCTCCATTTCACGGCTTAGATAGGCAACGCTGGACGAGACACCGATCGCGATGTCCCTCAGCAAGGACAACGTATCGGTTGGACGCCCAAGGACGAAACCCTCGGCCCATCTGGATAGTCGTCCGTCAAGGTCGGGATATTGCGGCGTTGCAAGCGCTCCTAGGTCGGTCACGTCGTCATCGGAATAGAAAAACGGGTAATTGATGGCCTCGGCAGCAATGGTGAATACCGGCCAGGCCGACGCGGTGAGTTCAACAGTTGCGCGACTTTCGACGAGCAATTGATCCGTCGGCGCGCTGAACCCGGCAGTCGCGACAGCATTGCCCGCGACATCATGGGCCCAGGTGATTTCTGCCTCTGGCGACACCATCAATTCATGCGAAATGAGTCGCAGGTCGCGCGCTTCACGCGGCCGCAACATCATCCGGTGAGGTCCAAGTAAGACCGGTTGCAAATAACGGTATACCGTTGCGTGATATGTGCTCAGCGTTGTCATCAGGGGCTCTCTGATATTTTTGAAGCAAGAAGGGCGCACGCTCACAGTGCTCAGCCGGCAAACTGATATCGACACGACGTGAGCCAGAGAGGAGGGGGCGTTCTCTTTCCGCAGCCGCCTTATAACCCGGCTCTGTCACACGGCAGGCGTCTTTGGCTCGACATGACTGAGGCCAAGCACCAGATCGTGCGGTACACCATCGAGCGGCATGAAGGCCTCCGGCCCGGCGGTGGCGATCGCCTGCCCGTCAAGCCGCGCCATAGCATCTTCAGTATGGGCCACACAAATTCGCACAATGTATCCGCTACTTTCAGACGTGCCGAAAAGCCTGACCAGTCCTCTGGGATATTGGGTGCCACGCGCAGGCGATTGCCCTCACGGGTAATGCCGAGGATCCACTCAATCGCCGCCCGGTGCATCCAGGCGGTTGTCTGTATTGCAATAAAGGCCAAAACCAGACCGAAGCCCCATGGGCGTACCCCGAAACGCGCCATCTGCGAGCTTTGGCAGCGTTCGTTAGTAACTGGCCGGCAGATCGGTTCCGCTTTCGCCAATTTGCGCCACGACCTGATGATAGCTAACGAGAAACCACCGAGCAGCAGGTACGATCGTGTGACCGGCTGGAAATCAAGATTGCAGGCCTCGCGCGTGACCGGGAAGGCAATTGCATTTTCTTCCGGTCGGCGCTGCAATGGCAACACACGCGGTGGCTTACGGGTGACGTATTGTTGTGCTGCCAGACTGGTCGCATGCTGCTCCAGACGTTAGACCCCAAACAACAACTCCGCACGTACAGGATTGATATCGTTCCAAGGTACTTTGTTTGCCCGTCGAAGTGGCAACCAACCGCGACACCCGACGATCATCAGGAACCTCCGATGCCAAATTCGGCCGAATATCAAGCGGCGGTATGCAGGTGCTGAATGTGAGGCGACGCCACAGGATATCTGCGGGCACCATCAGAGCCGGTTCACAACCTATCGCCAATTCACGCGGGCAGTATTGGGAGCAGTGTTTAATTTCCGCTTGGATCGGCAATCGCCCTGCCACAAATCCGGTTCAGGCTTTTTTGGCCTTCGGCGATGTCTCGATGCTCAAACCCTTGCTGAACGAGGGTGACGGGACAGGCTTGGTCTTTTTCTGCTTTGGTTTTCTGTCTTCTCTACCGCGGCGGCTTTTGCCCTTTGCCATTTCTTTCTCCTGTTCTCGCGTCGGAAGGCCATTTTCCGGCGTGTATCCGCGCTCCGGATAGTGTTCCGATCAGTTGCTTTGGCCTTTGACAGCTCCGCCTCGATGCTCCGGCAAGTTTTTCAATTCGACCTTGGTCATCTTGGTGTAAGCAAGGATTTTTCCGTTTCCATCGCGCATGAAGGCGATGCGTGACACATCAAGGGCAACTTGCTTGACTCCGATCCCGAAAAAGCCGCCAACTTCAATGACTGCCCTTGCGTACTGTCCGGTGCCGAGCATTTCGGAGACATTACCGATCACTTTGTCATCGGGTCCGAAGATATCGGCGCCCTTGACATTAGCGGCAATGATCTCGCCGGCCTGAAGGGGCTTATGTGATGAATGGTCCATGGGACCTCCTGGGTGTGGCTGGAGTGCGCGACAGGCGGTAGGCCCGATCAGGATTGCCAGACAGGCAAAAGTGACTTGTCAGCAGCTGTTTGGTGCCGGGTTTAACGGCGTCGCCCATCATTGAAGCTGTGTGACAACATAGCAGCAGTGGTGGCGATGCATGCTGATGTAGGTTAGCGTGTCGTCACATTTACGGCTAATCCGCAGCCAGATATTCGGTTGAGGGTCTCTGAACCGTATCGGCGGTGGTGATGCAAACTTTTGACCGCGCGTTTAAGTAGAGATCGACGAAAACCACCCCGGTTTACGGCTGGCCAACTGCAGCGGCTCGATTGTTGCCCTGAATACTTCCGGCAGGATATTCTAGCACGGTCGGGCGTCCTGAGTAGTTAACCAATGCATCGCTGAGTTCGGCCAATGTCGACAGCTCACAAGGCGCATGACCTAACGGCGACTTTAAGAATATCGCGAAATTGATCTAAGGGTCGTTTTTGGGGCGCACCCACGTCGATCCAAAGTTTGCGGATTTTGTCGGCTTCCAGGCCGCGACATTTCAGTCCGAACGACTGGAATGGGACGCCAAGCAGCCATTGAACCAATAGGTGTTGAACGGTAGTTCCGGGCCGACAGGAGACTGTCGGTTAAGAGGCCAAAATAGTGGGATAGCTGCGGTTCGCACGGTATCTGATTAACTGCGGCTTCCAGATTCATAGCGTCTGTCCTCGAAAGATTGGGATGGAGGCGCATTTCTGGGTGGCGGCATTGCTGCCTTTGTCCTGCTCAGCGAATGGGTGCCATAGTCCTCCCGCCGCAGACTGATCGAGCCACGCTAACAGGCTTGCTCTGACGTCAGCAGATATCTCGAACTGGGGCGGCCCGTCTTCTTTCGAACCACCACTGTGCTTATACGGATCGCAGCTCCACCGACCGTCGTTCCGATCTTCAACGTTACTAGATCGAAACCTCGCAGTTTGCTGTCGATTGCAAGATCGAACAGCACCCGGTTGCGCGTCCGTCCTTCCCGATCGAGGAAAAAGCGGATCGCCCAGATCTGGCGTTGCCTGAGAGGCTTCTTAACTCCAACGATTCGACCAGCATTCCATACTCCTTAGGCCAATATTGGCCGTCCGGAAGATATGCGAGCATGGTGAGCCAATGGGATCGTCTGCAGGCTCTAGGGTTTTATTTTCAAAACCAGCGATGGTTTGAGCTTGAAATGTCTTAGCCACTTCAGAAAGAGCCCAGACATTTATTTATTACCGTCAGGCGAAATGTACCCGTCTTTGGGTGGCGCCATTATGGTTGATCGGATTCTCTATATTCGTATACCCAACAAAAATTTGCACTGCTCGAATGCTGCGTCTGCAATGAAAATGACCGACGATTTATCCGATGCAACGACCACTTGCCATATTCTTCTTGTGTCGACCTTATTGCGGAATCACGCCCACCAGCCAATCTTGAAAACTGTCCTGTACGCATCGGCGTGGAGCAACATGGTCCTTGATCGTGCCTCCAGAAGGTTCCATCCAGGGGAGACGTCTGTCGAGTGCGTCCGCTACAGATGCCGTTTTGACAGGAACGCCCACCTGTTTTGGTCGTCAATGTTGACACGCTGATTACCGAAGAAGTCAGGTGTCGATCTGCCATGCGGTCAATCCCGGCTGACTTCCCAATCCACGTTGCCGGGGATGAGGCCTGGTTTCAAGGGATTGCAGCAAAGCGGCCTCGTCCTTATTGTCGGCCAGCTCCAGGCTCCAGACACGAAAGCCGGTAAGCTCATAGGCACCGAAAGACGTTATCATTGCGACGTCTGCCGCATCGTGCCCCCTGACCATCAGAACTCGTCCGGCTCTTGGCACATTGTAGCGAGCATCGAATGTGTACCATTTGCCGTCCAGATAAACTTCGAACCACGCGCAGAAATCATCGAAGCCCGTGTCGGCGACGCCTATGTCCCCCAGATAACCACTGACATAGCGAGCCGGAATTCCCATTGCCCGGCACAGGCTTATCGCCAGTTGGGCAAAATCCCGGCAAACGCCGGTTTTTTCCTTCAATACGTTCGCGGCTGTTTTATCCGGCCGGCCATATTCGTAGCCAAAGGAAACATGGCTGTGAACGAAATCACAGATCGCCTGAACCCTCGACCATCCCTCCTTCGTCCGCCCGAATTTCTTCCAGGCAAAATCCCCCATCAGGTCTGAGTCGCAGTAACGGCTTGCGAAAAGGTAGGTCAATGTTTCGTTGGGCAGGTCCTGCAGGGCGATTTGCGATGCGGCAAGTTGAACTTCATCCGGCTGACCGTCCACTTCGACGATGCAGTCGGACCAGAATGTGGAGATACCTGCAGGCGCGGTCAGGCGGGTAATGCGATTGCCATAGCCGTCGGTGTATTCCCGGATATCGGGAATGTCGATGTTCCGTACGCGATCGGAGCCGATCATTCTGCTGGCAAAATCGCTATGAACACTCAAGGCCAAAAGCATTGGTACAGGCGCCGGGCACGTGACGGTAATCTCAAACCCTATTCGGATGAGCATGTCGTTCTTCCTTGTGCGCGAGTGAAATAAGGTCCAGGCTGCAGCGCTTTCCGAGCCAGGAACAACCAACAACGGCATGCGGTGGCGACAAGGTTTAGATGACAACCGCTATTCGCATCCTTCACACTACACGATATCGCTATAGCCGGCCGGTAAAGTTTGGTGTTCACAGGCTTTTGCTGCGCCCCAGAGACGGCCATGATTTGCGACTGCTCTCGTCTGCAATTGCAATTTCTCCCGCACCCAAGCTGAGTTGGCACTTCGACACGTTTGGCAATTCGGTCGCTACCGCGGAGTTTTCCGAGGCCTCTAGCAGACTTGAATTCCGCAGTGAATTGCTGATCCGGCGGTTTTCCCACGATGATTTCGTTGCCTCTCCGGGGCGAAGTAGAAGCGCCTATCCATTCACGTACCCAACGGAAGATCTTATAGACCTCGCGCCGTTCATATCGCTTGAGAACCCGGAAGAGTGTCCGGTACTCGATGCGTGGCTGGCGGCTGAAATCGGTTACGGTCCGGATGAGGTCCTCGACTTTTTGCGTTTGTTGTCAGAAACGGTCAATCACAATGTGACTTATGTTCGACGGGAACGTAGCGGCACGCAGAGTGCAGGAACAACTCTGAAGAAAGGAACCGGCAGTTGCCGCGATTTTGCTTTCCTATTTATGGAAGCGGCGCGCCGTTCTGGCTTCGCAGCCCGCTTTGTCACGGGTTATCTAAACGATGTCCTGGATGACGGACACGTGCACTCTGGCGGCGGGGCAACCCATGCATGGGCGGAGGTATATCTGCCTAGCGAAGGCTGGGTCGAGTTCGATCCCACCAATCGCATCATCGGCAGCCCAAACCTCATCCGGGTTGCCGTTACCCGGACACCTCGACAGGCAATCCCTATCAGCGGAACATACGACCCGCGTCCCGGAGCGGTCTTTTATGGAATGGATGTTGAGGTCAAGACGAGTATCGAGCCCTATGATCCAAGGAATTCCGACTAGGACACAGCTGATCAAGAAAAGCAGATCTTACGCTTAGTGAGACAGCCTGTTCCTCTCCTCGGCATCGCCTAATCTACATCACAAGACCTGCAAATACATAGGAAGCACAAGCTGAAAGTTGCCGACGAATAGTCTTCTGACCGCAAAGCCAGCACCCAGGGCAATCATGGTTCATTAAAAATAACCCTCCACCGACACGTAAATGATCATCGCAAAGCTCAAAAATGCCAAACACGTCGTGGCGACGTCGGGTCCCAAGCGTTTTTGGAAAGTAGATCTGTTGAACGTCATTCTGCCCTCGATGTTGGGGCGAAGTATGATGGCTTCGGTCGGCAATGCCCTAAAAATTGCTGCCGCTGCTGTATTATATAGGAATATTTTTTGTATTTGCTAATTTTATTTTGAATGAAATTGAATTACATTATGGTTTTTCAATATTAAGTATTGCATTTTTTAAGAAAAATACTGGCATAACATAACGATGTTGATTTTTATTTCATATAAAACCTTCTAAATTTTGGTAATTCAAGCTCAATGCATAACAATGCAATTGCATTCTCTAAATTCAAAAAGTGCTACATAGAGGGTGACATTCGTTGACGACAAGCATGGAAGGTCCCACAAAGTTTGCCCTCTGCTAGACGCTCCGAACCGAGTTTCCTCCGGCGATGATACGCCTTATCAAGCTCACAACCGCCTGGTGCGCTTTTCTTTCGGCTTCTGTACCCAGGGCATTCTCGTGAGCGGCTGCGGCATCATGCAGGACGCCTACAATCTCGTGTTCGGGGAGAAGTTTATGATCGCTCAAGGCAAGCAGAAGTGCTTCGCAGATCGAAAGAGCGGCCATTCCCGAATAGTCTGCGTGGTCAGACATTGCAGTTTTCCTTTGTCGGAATTGAATTCCAAAATAGGCTTGAGGCCTCATGAAATTACCATTGTCGCAGGAAGTGCCCTAAGCTGGACTGATCGAAAGCAGTCTCAGCACAGACCATTGCAAGAAATCACTACCGGTCCGGTAGGTGCCACTTGAACGACATCCAAGATAGTCCCTTTACCCGCAAGTTGGCCGGATACGTCACGTTGTCGCCGGTTGAGCTCGAGGTTTTGGAACAATTGCATAAACGTCGCCGGTCTTTTGCAGCGGGGCGAGACCTCGTGCAGCAAGGTCAATCGGAGCAGGCAGCCTACATTCTTTCAGAGGGTTGGGTCTGCTCCTATAAGATTCAGCAGGATGGGACGCGCCAGATCATAGACTTCCAGATCCCAGGTGATTTTCTAGGCTTGCGCAGTGTGCTCTTGCGCACTTCCGACCATAGCTTTGAACCGGTAACCAACATCCAGGCTGTCGAGGTTCTGGCAGGCGATTTGTTTCAAGCATTCTCGCAAACGCCTCGCCTGGCAAACGCCATCCTGTGGGCTGCGTCGCGAGATGAGGCAATGGTGGTTGAGCATCTGGTGAATATCGGTCGTCGCGACGCAGGTGCACGCCTTGCGCATTTTCTGCTTGAACTCGGCGCCAGATTGGCTCTGGTCGGCATGGGGAGCAGGGCAGGTTTCGACTGTCCTTTGACACAGTATCATCTTGCCGACGCACTGGGACTAAGCGCAATCCATGTCAATCGTGTCCTACGACAATTGCGCGAAGATAGATTGCTCACATTTAGAAACGGTCACGTGACGTTCGATAATCGGCTTCGTCTCGTCGAAATAGCAGAGTTCGACGAGGCATATCTCGACCACGAAGGTCCATTGTTAAAATAGCTACGAGATAAAACAAAACCGGCAGCTACTTGATCTCTTCCAATCTGTCGCGCGTTGCTTGTGATTTTGCTAAATCTCTCCTTTAGCCCAGCTTTCGGCTGACAATCGAGATCTGCCAAGCCGACGGGAACCTGACTGCAAACAGTTGGTTCACGCGCATAACAGACCGGCATGCAAAAATTGCCGAAAAAAGCAGCGCTAACAGCTAGCGGACACGAAGGCATAAAAGGTTTCAGGCTAACTTGGATCAGCGCGCGTCATCGAAGCGCCGTGTAAAGTTATCAGCAAGATCGGGTCTAAGGGTACATCCCCCCTGAAAAGACTACGATTTCGATTTTGCAACGCAGTTATCAAACAGATCGGCAGCAACCAAGATGAACATGCGATCGACAAGGTCGACGGTGACTTTCTGCCATCCTTTCACACTAAAGGGCCGTTCAGAAATTCTACCAGCCGGCGCCTACGAGGTGCTGGTCGAGGAGGAGGAACTGCAAGGAGTGAGCTTTCTGGCCTACAGAAAGACGGCAACTTATTTGATCGTCATGAGACGGGGCAAGACCGAGATGCGTGAAATCTCCGGCGAAGATTTGGCAGCCGTACTCAGTCTGGATCAACTTGCATTTCAAGACAATTAACGAAGCGAAGCGGACGTTTCTCCGCAGGAGGACCTGAAATGAATACTCCCGAATGGCTGAAACCTGTAACGCTTGGCGTATTGATCGGAGCCGTTGCAGTGAGCGCGGTAGGATTTTCCTGGGGTGGTTGGGTAACGGGTGGAAATGCAACAAAAATGGCGAACACGCAGTCACGAGACGAAGTGATTGCAGCGCTGGTACCGGTTTGCATCGACCTATCCCACACCGACACAGAACGTGTAGCAAAGCTGGAAAAGATCCGTGAAACCGCTGCGTACCAGCGCTGGAATGCACTCATGGAAACTGGGTGGGCGATAGTTCCTGGTTCGGACAGCTCAGACCGAGATTTGGCGAAAGCCTGCCTGGATGCACTCGAACTCGACAAGTCATGATCGGGAGAGCACATCATGTCAGAAAACAAACCTGGTTCGGCGTCCGCAGAGGATCTCCAACTTCACAATCATGCCGCAGTGGATACTGTTGCTTTCTATGTGAAGGAAGGCCCGACACTCAGGGACTTTTTTCGTCACAAACCGCGAAATAGCCGAAGGGAGACTTTTGCGATCCAGGCAGCGGAAAATGAAGGCATGCAGATCATGTTGGACGAACCGAAATAACAACGAAGCCCTGCGGCTTATCTTGGCTGAAATTGATCAAATAACTAGGGAGAAAGCGTTTCTCGGGGTCAGGCGGGCGATACGAACTTCTGACAATCCACCTTACAGAACGAGAGCATTTCGTCCCGGTCAGCTGGCGCGTATGCAATTCTCAGGAAAGAATTGCCATGGCACTGGAAAACAACGGCACTCCCGGTTCGGGCCTATGGGTGGGTTGAGATTTTCGTGCCAGGAGCAGGCTGGATTTCATTCAATCCCACCAACAGGGCTTTCGGGTCGCCTCGGAGAATCTATCCTGCTTGGCTTGGCCCCTCTCAATCGAAAGCCGATCGAAGGCCTCTATACAAATGCCATTTCTCTGGTTGCGGAAGTCATCGAGGCTAAGACAAAGCCATTCACGCTCTGTGGAGAGATCGTTCAGTCGGCATTCGGCACACCGCCGGCCGATGAACGTGACGGAAAAGCGTTGCGGACTATACTGGCCTTGGGTCGTCAGGACATCGACTCTTGTGGTTTGACTGCTGCGCCGGAAATTAAGGTTCTTGGGGCAAGCGGCGACCATCTGATACTGGACACCGGAAAGCATGGGGCGACCGTGGGTTCCGAGATAACCTTCAGGCTCAACTACAGTGCATTGCTGCGCGCCATGACGTCTCCATTCATCGTGAAGACCCACACCTTGCCCACAAAACACGGAGCATTTGCGACCTGGATCGTTCACACGCCACAGTCATCGGAGGAGCTGCACCAATGGCATTGACATTTCCCAATCATAGCCGAAGTTACGATCCAGGGAAGCAATCCATACGCTTCACAGGATACGATGGTGTATTCGAAATCTCGGTTTTCGTTGAGGTCGCTATTCTCCAGGCGATGACAAAAGAGCGGCTTTCCGAAGAGATACACTATCTGGCAGCATTCGATGGCCTGCGAGCTGCAATCGAGCGGCATACCAGCAAGACTTATTCGCGCAGACGCAGGGCCACGGTCGTGCTCACGAAAGCCGATATTAAGTAGGCGTCCCTTTGCCCGGGATCCGGCACAGGTCGTCAGACGCAACCGGAAATCTCGCACTACAACATTCCGCCAATTTCAGTGGGAAAGAGCCATACCCATCGAATGGTTCGAACAAACTCGGCTCACTCAACAGGAGAAGATTATATGGCCAAAGGGCAAAAACGCGGAAATCGGGAAATAAGGAAACCTAAGAAGGTGCAAACGAAAACAGAAACGCCACAACCAGCGACACCAGCCCTGACCAGGGGTGTTTCGGCAACTGTCGCAGGTAACAAGAAAAAGTGACTTTGGCGTGATCGAGGAAAGATGCTGGCCTGCAAAATACCGCTAAATTTTTCGTGCTTGAGTAAGCTGAAGCTCTTTGCTTACAGAGACGGGATGGCGAACAGAGTTAGAATTCCCGCGTCCGCTTCGCCTGCACACCGACGCATGTCAGTTCGGATGTGCGTCTTCTCAGGGGTAAAATGGGACCATGAACCGGAAAGACTCGGCCAGCTCCACTTTGCGCGTGGTAGTGATGTCTGGTTCGCCCTCGTCCATTTCCTCGAAAGCTGCGCCAATCGCCACACTAGTGTGGTCGCACGGGTACAGGTTGAAGAGCGTGCGCGGGCGCCAGCCTTTCATCGGATCGCGCGACTGGAGCGAGTTCAATCGCAGGCAGCCGATCCACTCCGCGTTGTTAGCAGACAGCTCTGAGGAGGGCAGCGGTCGCTCGTGAATTTTCGCGAGTACAACTGGACATTGCTTGATGCTGATATTGTTGAATCCGTGCAACACGGTGCCACTCAAGGGCAAAGTGTCCGCAAGCATAAATTCAATAAATCTCTTTCCCTCTTTATTTTCAAAAAAACATGATAAAATAACGCGACAATTATCATGTGGTTTTATTGCGCCGTATGGCTCACTTTTGCTTTTCGTGGTGAAACAGTCCATATTTTCAGCGTTAGAAGACCAAAACCAGTAGTTGACATTCTCATTTAAAACCCATAGAAATGCGGCATCGATATTTTCTTGCCGAGCTTTGGTTACAACGCGATTGGCACCGCGTTCTTAACGAACCCTCCCTTTAAAGCATCGTTATCACCACCTGCGAGCCCTTTGCTTGCCGGTTCCTCTCTCTATGCTATGAAAGGGTTCATCATGACCACTGGCACAGTAAAATGGTTCAATTCTACCAAAGGCTTCGGCTTTATCCAGCCTGACAACGGCGGCCCGGACGCATTCGTCCATATCACCGCTGTCGAGCGTGCTGGTATGCACGAAATCGTTGAAGGCCAGAAAATCGGCTACGACATGGAGCGCGACACCAAGTCGGGCAAGATGTCTGCCTGCAATCTGCAGGCCGCCTGATAGATCCGGAATCTGCTTTCCCTTGACCACGGATGTACTGGCACTGTCGAAAGCATGAGACCAAGCAAGGCCAGGCAAGTTGCCTGGCCTTTTTCGTAACTGCTCACTGGTGAGCGGCCTCTACGAGGAAAGCCATGTCCGAGAACTACAGCAAACTTCGCCAGCACGCCGAATCCGCTTTTGGTAAAGCCCAGTCGCAACTCTTCGAACGCCAACGTGCGATTGAAGACCTGAACTCGATCGTAATTGCCCGCAACGAAAAGACTCAGAGATTGCGGGAGGCCCGGCTCGCCAAGGAATTGCGAGACAGTCTGGCCTCAGGAACCAAGCCGGCTTCGAAACGGGCACGAAAGTCCTGAAGCCGCTATACGTATCCCGTCAAATGGAATTGAGATTTGAAAAGAATTACAAATAGCGAACACACCGACCGCCGCGGCGCTGCGAAGGACGCCAAGGCAGCCCTTGTTGAGGCCTTTCGTGCCGCCAAGGAGGCTGCCGAACCGACCCGCGAAGCCAAACAGGCGGAGCGGCGTATGATCGCCGAAGCTCGTGAACAGCGCCGAGCCGAGCGCGAGCAGGCGAAACTTGAAGAACAAAATCGCGTTGCCGCTGAAGCAGCAGCAAGAGATGCCGCCGTTGCTGCCGCAGCCAGAGCTGAAATCGATGCGCGCGAGCTGGCTGACAAAACCCGTATCGAGCGGGTCCTGCAGGACGACGCAGCTCGTAAAGCTGAACGTGACCGGCGCTACGCAAATCGAAAGGCACGTCAGGCCTGAAGTTGTCATGACGCATGGTCGTGCTGCTGCCTATTGAGAATGACCGCAACCTAGTCCTCAGCTAGTCCGGTCTCGACACAGGCCAAGGCGTCCGCCGTGTGCGCCAACGGAAGCACCTTGTCCACGACGGCCGGCTGACGCCTGCGTCAAGTTCAGTCGCCTGGGTGATTATCCGACCTATGTCGGACCATCTGGGCGGTCGCAGACCTCAGCCGAGAGAAAATATGGATCTGGATCCATTCAACAGTCGGCCGCTTCGACGTAGCGGGCGAACGCGTGCGATGGCTGAATTGGCGGCGCATTTCGCTCTTTTGTTCTCCACGCAACGAAAATCCGGTTTTCGAATCTGAGCGCGAGTCATTGTAAACCCGAATGGGGGCCGAAGCTGCCCTTGGACCAATTGGTGTTGAATGACCGCAACGGGCCGGTGCTACCACCGGCCCTTTCGTCAGATCTCTACGCCTTCAGAGATCGTTAGCGAGTCTTCCAGTTCTACGCCGAGGTATCGGACGGTGCTGTCCATCTTCGTGTGGCCGAGAAGAAGCTGAACCGCTCGCAGGTTGCCGGTCTTTTTATAGATTTGGGCGACCTTCGTCCGTCTCAGGGAATGCGTGCCATACGCGCTCGGTTCCAAGCCGATCGAGCGCACCCAGTCCTTCAAGAGACGAGCGTATTGCCGCGTCGATATATGCGGGCGGTCATGGAAACGGCCAGGCCAGAGGTACTCGTGACCGGTCATCACCGGATTGCTGATCCACTCCATGAGGGCCTTTCGGGTGCCATCGGTGATTTCGAACCGCACCGGCGATTTTGTCTTGCTCTGCAAAATCGAGGTTCGTTCCTTGACTGCGCCAGCCGAGAAGACGTCCGCGACTTTCAGTCGGACCAGATCGCAGCCGCGCAGTTTGCTATCGACTGCCATATTGAAAAGCGCCAGATCACGGACGGCGCCGGCCAGTTCGAGGCGAACGCGGATCGCCCAGACATGTTTTGGGAGCAGTGGCCTTTTCTGACCGATAATGCGACCGTGGTTCCATGCCTTCTTGGCGGGCACCACCATCGGCAGGTTGAAAGTAGACATAGCGGTTCCTCCGAACCACTCCTACCCACCGCAACACTCGCGACATTCGAGCAAGCTATGATATGTCCATTCCTGGTGAAGCGGACAACGGCTGCATGGAGCCCATTTTGCTAGTTAGATCAAGTGCGGCTAAAGTCCGGTTAAGGTAGCGAGTGGGTGGTGGGCATGACCCGTAGATTTCAGGGTAATCATCTGGAGAAACTCGGAGAGAAAAATACCCTTCCGGTTCCCGACGCTTTTCGACGAGTGATTGATAATAAACCTTTGGTGGTTCATCCGAGCTTTCGCAATTTGTCCGTGAGATTCTTACGCAAGGACGTAGTTAATCACGACCTCTTGGCGAAACTCATGGAAGAAACCGGGCTGAATAATTCGCGGCTTCAGCGTTTGCTATCTCGCCTGCCTGCGGAGGTTCTTCTCAACGAGAATTCGTTTACTTTTCCGCAGGCGTTTATGAAATTCTTGGCTGCATTTTTCAACATAGAGAACGAGGTGCATTTGACGGCACGTGGAGATTTTTTTGAAGCGACCGATAAGACCACGTCTCAATTGAGACACGAAGCCCTAAGCGAAATTTGCGCACAGAACTTACCCGACGATTTTGACCCCAGTGAGCTTGTCGGTAACTTCGGTGAAGTTAATAATGAGACTTTGGAAAGCCTATCAAATACTGATGTTTCTGACGCATACGAGACGCTGGATGCTTGTGTTGACCAGTACTCGATTGCAGCACTTGTAAATGACGAGAAGTCAGCAGAATTATGCAGGTCGGCTCAGAAAAAAATATTGGAAAGCGCTGCTTTAGATCCGACGTCTCTGTTCAAAATGTCTTCAAGAAACTTCGAGAAACTTGTCTATTCTGTCTTCTCAGAACTTGGCTGTGACTGCGAACTTACGGCGTCTTCATCAGATGGTGGCTTTGATGTATTTGTACGAGCGAAGGGAGTGTTAGGGACACAGGCTCAGATTTTCGAGTGCAAAAGGTTTGGTCCTGATAGACCAGTTGGAGTGGAAATTGTGAGAAGTTTGCTTGGAACCGTGACCAAGGATTTGTGCAATGGCGCTACCTTGGTGACTACATCTACCTTCACTTCTGGAGCAAATGCATTGCAATCATCTAATTCATATATTTTGAACTTGATGGACTATGGACAGTTGATGAAGTGTGTGTTTAAGGCTGTAGGCCCGTTGGATAAAGCAGTTCATAGCTGACCTTCGGCCAATGGCAACTTTGTCCGCTTAGTGGGCCTTGGCAGCGAGGCAGACAACGCAGCCGCAGCGAATGGCTGCTATGCGAAGCCGCAGTGCAACTTCTGCTTAACTGACGAACGGCAGCAGTGGGCCGAAATTGCCAACGAAGGCTGGATCAACGAATGTCAGTTAGACCCCGTACGCGCCACGTAAGCCGACAATCCGTTCCTGGCCCCGTTTCAACTTTTTAAGCATCGCGTTACAGTTGAAAGTTCAGTTCTGCAGATTGGCTCTATGGCTGCCAAAATACATCACCTGTTGCGTTCACGTCTGTTGCCTTCGTCAACATCTTGAATGAAACGGATAACTTTGGTCCGCACCCGACATGTCGAGAACGTATCTTCCGGTAAAGTTTCAAGCGTTTCAGTTTCATCATGATCGAATGTGACCGGAACCAAGGCGACAAGCGTAGCTGGCAAGCTGTCGCCGTTCTGCCCGAGGAGCGACATGGCCGCCTCGATATGTCTAAGAACCTTCGAAAATGGCGGGTTCATGACAGTTCGCTGAAACTCAGCCCTGCCTTTGACCTCCTCGGCATAGGTCAGAAAACAGGTTTGAATCACCGGGACACCAAGCGTTTCCACGTGGGCGGCAAGCTTGTGGTGGCGCTCTATAGCGCAAATTTTCTCAGAAGGGTATCCGTTCGCCAGCAGTGTCGATACCAGTGCGCCAGTGCCTGCACTCGGTTCCAGGGTACAGAAATCTCCTGGCGGTCCCAGGTATTCGACCATGCGGTGGGCCACGCTGCAGGGTGTCACGTGGCACTCGCTTGCTTTGTCGATGACAAGAGGTTTTTTGATGTCCAGAGCCTTGGGAATGTCGCGGCTGGCCCGGTGCTGAACGGAGACAAAGAAGGGTTTGTTCGGTCGCGAATAGACGGATTTTTTCATTGCAAGCCTGTTGGAGAATTGGCGTCTGGTCAAAGCCGAGGGGGAAGGCCCCCTCGGCAGTCCTTTTGTCAAACGCTGTCGGACCGTTCCTTGAAGCCATCCGGTGCCGGATGTTCCTTTGAGTCTGTCAGGAACACTGCCACCCATGGGCGCATGTAATAGGCTTCTGTGCTGGTCGGATCCTTACAGATCTTGAACCGGAACAAACCGCACGCGCTGGTTCGGGTGCCTCGCAGGTCCTGCCAGATCTTGGAATATTGGACTTTGGTGAGTTCGATCTGGCGGAAGGCGTCCTTCCGACCGTAGATATTGCCTGTCGCCGCGACGATTTTCCGGTTCCCGGCCCTGAAATTGAGGATAGGCGGAAGTGTCGGTTTCTTATTCGGAACGACATAACCGACTGCTTGCATCAGGTCGCGCCAATCGTCCGCGCTAAGGTCGAGCGATTCCGCATTGGCAATATGCAGCGGCAAGGGTGCCGAGCTCGTTAGTTTGAAGCCGGTCTCGTTGACCTCGGCATTAGGCTTGTGCGCGCCGTGCTCGCGGGCAAAACCTTGCAGAATGACGGACGTTATCTCTCCTTCGTATCGCTCAACCGGTCCCAGCAAATCACGTTCGTATGCCAGCCGGTTCAAGATGTGATCGATCCAGCGGCGACGAGTCTCGCTGTCCAGGATCTTTTGAGCATTGCGCATTGAGGTTTCCCGCAGGTCCTGAGCAGTCATGGAGCCATCACGGAAGGCGCGTTGATGGTCCCAGTAACAGAGATCACCAGTTTTGAGACGCATGCCGGAGAGTTTGGCGATTGTTTCGTCGCTTGTGGCTTTCTCCCAAACCTTCACGCAAAGGGCGGCGTGATTAAGCGCGCGCTGATGGTCGCGCAATTCGGCCAGCAGGGTTTTGATGCGGTTGGCACGGACGCGAGGATTGTTTTTCATGTTGGCGAAACGTTCAACGCCCGCAGCCTTCCATTGCCAGTACTGAACCGATTTTGCGGCCCTGACCGACTTGTCCATGGCATTGTGCATGCGTTCCTGGGTTTTCCGTGCCTTGCGTTCGGAGTGATGCCCGACAAGAATTGGTTGGCCCATGTAGAATGCCTGGGAAAGATCGTCGGCGGCCCGCATGAAGGCGTTTGATTCACGGTCCCGTTTATCAGCAAGGGCATCGAGGCGTTCGGCCTTTGCCTCGGCCCGCTCCGCCAGCGTGGTCATCTCCGGTTCGATTTCATCAGCCAGTTCTATAAGGAAGTCTTCGCGTGCCGGGGTCCATTTGGGAGCAACAAACAACTCCTGTTTCGGTGCCCACTTGAACCCCATCTCTTTGACGTGTGCGTATGTTTCGGCGTCTAGCCTGCGATCTGCGTAAAGACGTAGCTTGTTGTCTTCCGGGCTATAGGTTGCGGTGTAGTTGTCTTGGCTCATGAGGTTGCTCCGTTTCCTTGAACTTGGCCGTTTGGCTCGTTTCATTTTCCGCGTCGCCGGAAACGGGGGCGGCAGGTCAAGGACCGGAAGCGGGGAGGGGTATCACCCGCGCGCACAAGGCGAAGCCGCGGAGCGTGGGGAAACCCGGCTAAAGGCCGCCTAGCGGTTCATCCTTGATCGGCCGGGGGCGGAGCCCCTTACAAGAGAAGTGACCGGTGTACAGCCGGACATTATGCGATAGGGGAGCGGGTCAGGTTCGGGAGAGGAACGCGATCGGGACGGTTTACCGGCGCGATCCTGTTTTTTGGAGGACCTGGACCGCTCCCCACCGGGGCAACGCCCCTCAGCTGACAATCTGCCCGGCCCGTCAGGGCCGGTTCATTCTCCCAGAAAACAAGAATGAAATTTGCGGGACTGTTTCCTTATGGAAGCGGCCAGCCACGCGGGGATTATCACAGGGCTGGCCGCACCGGGCAGCGTTACGCTGCCGCTTCGATAATTTCCTCAGGCACAGGAGTGCCGTCAAAGAATGTCATCAGACTTGGCACCCAGCCGGTCCCTGCTACCTTGTCGTAGGCATAGGCTGCGGCTTCCTTCTTCTTCATCTTGCGAACAGGAGCCGCTGTTTCCTCTCCGCAAGCCTCAACAAGGCTTTGGTGAATGATTTCGAGCTTCACTCGGGAGAAGTAGTTTTCGGCAGTCGGATGGAAGTGCTCGGTGACATCTGTGCCAAGGGCCAATCCGATCCGGTTGCCGTGATCGACGCCAGTTTTGTTGTAACCCTCGCCATACTCGATTGCATTGATGGTCTGGGCGACACAGAAGGCCTGCAACTCCAGCAGGGTCATTTGCGAGACGTTCAGACACCAGTTCCAGAGTTCAGCCGGATCAAGAGGCAGAACCGATTTCCAGCTTTCACGCTGGCGCTCAATCGCATCCAGAACCTTGCACCGTCCGGCGTCCTTGATCTGGCTTTCCAGGCACGCGCTGTCGAGGCTGATTTCAATCGTGCCGTTGTCCCGGGCCGCGCTGTGGTTATAGAGCGTCTTGATCGCCATGGAATGAACTGCAACGGCGAGTGCAACATCAGGGTTCTTTGCCAACTCCATGCGCAGCACGGAGGTCTTGCAGGCTGTCAATTCGGCAATCAATGCCTTGGAATGGGACGCGGTATCCAATTCCTTCTCTTCAGCCTTGTCGCTGGTGGCCGGCTTAGCCTTTGCATCTGCCGGGTCGATCAGCCCGCGCTCTACGCGCAGCTCACCATGATAGCCAATTGAAATGATGGTGCCGCAAGCCGCTTTCTGATCACCGGAAAACTCAGCGACGTATTTTGCCTGCAGGTTCTCAATTGCCTCGTCAGCAACCTCGAAGGCCACCCGGTCTTCCTCGTTGCCTGTTTCGTTGTAGCGAGTGGCCGCGTCGTCACTTTCTGCCTGCAAGCGCCGAAGCTCTGTCTGATCTTCGTCGGAAAACTGCGGCTGCTTCGGATACTCCCGCCCAAATGCCTGCATAGCAGTGTAATCAAGCTCAGCATGGTACCGAACCCATTTCCAGCCCTCGGCAGCGATTTCCTGAGTCACCAATTCGATCTTTTCGCTCACCAGTTTTTCGACCACAGCAACGTCTTCGACATAACCGCCGTCACGCTTCGAAAAGAGATCGCAGATCACGATGCCACCTGCGTTGCGCACAGCGTCCAGACCACCGATGAATTGGATCCTCTTATCGGATGCGGGGATCTTGCCATCGGTCAAAGCCCGGCGAATGTCATAACCGTTGCGGTAATGCCGTGGCAGTGAGTTCCAGACCTGTTCCTGTGCCTCGTGATCGTCACTGACGGTGAACGCTTGAAGCTGGGACAGTTCCATTTCACCTTTCTCGAAAAGCTCAAACAGAACCGGAGAGACACGGGCGAGTTTCAGGCGCTTGGTGACGATCAACGCGGTAGTGCCAAAGCGCTTTGCGATTTCTTCCACCGCCGTTCCCTCATCGGCAAAAACTTTGAAGGCGCGGAACTGGTCTGCCGGGTCCATGGCTTCGCGCATGACATTCTCGGCAAGGCTGAGTTCGGTTGCTTCCTCCTCGGTTCTGACCTGGCAGGAGAGTTCATAGTCAATCGTCAGTACACCTTCCTTGATCAGATATTCCACGGCTCGAAAGCGGCGGCCCCCACCGGTCACCAAATAGTGGCCCCGTTTCACATCCGGGCGGACAATCAGGTTCTGCAACACGCCATTGACCGCAATGTTGGCTGCAAGTGATTGAATGCCGTTCTGATCTGCTTTCTTACGGACGTTCTTCGGGTCGAGCGCGAGCTTTTTGAAAGCGACTTTGATTTCGTTGGTGGTGGCTTTGGTCTTGGTCATTGGGTCTGCTCCTGTTTCCCGAAACTTCGCCGATATGGCTCGTTTCATTTTCCGCGTCGCCGGAAACGGGGGAGGACGGTCAGGGACCGGAAAGAGGAGGGGTATCCCCGTGCGCACAAGGCGCAGCCGCGGAGCATGGGGAAGCCGCTTTTCCGGCCGCTTTGCGGTTCATCCTTGACCGGTCGGGGGCGGAGCCCCTTCAAAAAAGTCAATGACTGGCGCAGCCAGGCGGATACCTTTGGGGCTTACTTGCTCGGTCTCGTGGGGCGCGGATTTGTAGCGCTCATTGGAGAACATTCCGGTGGTCGCTGTGAAAACAACGAAAGCAAAATCCCACCGGTGATTAGCAGCACCGTGATCACCAGCGACAAAGCTGGTGGAAATTTCTCCAGAGGGAATAAATCAGCGAGGAAAATCTTGCTGCCGATGAACACCAGAACCAGCGATAGCGCAAATTTTAGATAGGTGAACCGAGCGATGAGAACCACAAGTACGAAATACAGCGCTCGAAGCCCAAGGACTGCGAAAATGTTGGACGTGTAGACAATGTAAGGATCAGTCGTAATCGAGAAAATCGCCGGAATAGAGTCAATTGCGAAAATGAGGTCGGCGGTTTCGACCATGAAGAGCGTCAACAGCAATGGTGTTGCAAGATGTCTCGATCCGGAGCGGATGAAAAACCGGTGTCCGTGGAGATCGGACGAAAGTGGCAACCATCTACGTAACAACCGGAGAACTGGGTTGTCGGCGACTTCAAATTGATGATCGCCATTCAAGAGCATCTTGACGCCAGTGAATATGAGAAACACTGCGAAGACGTACAAAACCCACTCGAAGTGGGAGACGATTACCGTACCTGCGCCAATCATCACACCGCGCAAGACAATTACCCCCACAATCCCCCAGATCAGGACCTTGTGCTGATAAGCTCTTGGTATCGAGAAGTAGCTGAAGATAAGGGCAATGACGAACACATTGTCCAATGACAGGCTCTTTTCGACGACATAGCCTGTCAGGTAGAGCATCGCGGCGTGAGCGCCGAGCATCTGCCAGATCCAAAGGCTGAACAGCAGTCCCAAGCTGATGTACAACGCGGAAAGAAGCAGGCTTTCTCTAAGACCAGTCTCATGTGGACGGCGGTGTAGAACGCCCAAATCGAAAACGAGCAGCCCAAGCATGAGTGCAAGGAATGTTCCCCACATCCATATCGGTTCACCCATCACTTCCGTCAGCAACAGGTTCATGATTTTAGTTCCACCAGCGCCAATAACTGACACCGAGCACAGAAAAGGGCTGGATAGTCGTGCAGGGCGCGCTCAAATCGCGCTGAAAGGACGTGGGACGGATAATACGGCTTTGCAAGTGGCTAATTGAGAAAAACCTCTGCACTGGGCGCTAACCTACTTCCGTAAAAAACAAATAAACAGAGAAAAACTTGCTCTCCCAAATAAAGTCAAATGTTTGACCGCAGATGATGCTGAAACTATTTTTTTAGTCTAATGGAAGCGTGGCCTGGAGCGAATTATCTGAAAGCTCAGACGGTCAGTGACCGTTCGAATGCTGAACTTTAGCGAAGTAGGAAATCCTTCTCGCTAGATTTCAGATATCTCCTGGATGGTAATTATGTCCTCTCAAATTGAAGACAATGAAGGTGAGCAACCGAAACGGTTGATCACCTTTGGCACTATGTTTGGCTTTGTGTCAGCAGTCGTTTTGGTCGACACGCTACTCCTCACCTTCGCGTTCCTAATTCTATGGGCGTTGGCTGGGTATTTCAGGCTTTCGTTGGTCCCATTTGCCATTCTCAATGCGTTGATCTTGATACCGACAGCCTGGGCATGTGCACGGGTTGGTATTCTGGCGTTCGAGGCCGAAACGGATCTGGCAAACAATTGAATCTCTTCCCAACACGATTGATCTGATGCTCGGGTCTACTGGTCCTACCTGCGCAAGGAGGTGCCGAGGCAAATCCGTCAAAGAAACGTCAGCAATTCGTTCGACGGCACAACTGCCTTCGGCCACGTGATTGCCGGCGTTCCGAGATCGAACCTGCAAGTGTACGAACTCATTGCATGGACTGAAGCAATTTGGCTGTGGTTGGCATTCGCTGCAGACTCGCGAAGATCCTCGTTCGCCACGCTGAACCGGATTCAATCGCCAGCTGGTACGCTTCAACCAGATCGTCGGGCCTGGTTTCGCTCAAGGCTTCGATCAGGAATGCCGCCTGCGCGCGGTCCTTGTGTGCTTTGAGCGCGTCAGGTCCGCCTTGTCTTCGGTCAGCGACAATCAGCTTGTGAACTGCAAAGCGTTCCGGCTTCGGGATTTGCACCAACACTCCAGATCTATACAGAAAGGGTACTCGAATTGGGTCGGCAATCAGGTAATTGAGAAAATGCAGACTTTGAGCGTTGACCCCTAGGGCTGGAAGATCGCGGATGCCTTCGTCTTCTTCAAATGAAGGCGTCAGGAATTCCACCAACGTCTGGCGATTTGACTGCCGCCAACGCCAGGTCTTGCCGCTCTCAAGCGTTGGCAATGGATCGAAGTGGAGTTCGGAAAACACCTCTTGCAACGGCGGTTCGACTGTATCAGCGAGAGCCAGGGACAAGCGCTCAAAACTCGCGATGTCGATATCGTCTGTTGTTGCCGATTGATCGAAACCAATCCGGACGCCAAGCTCTCCTTCATAGCAGCGAAAGGCATGCGTGCCGACGATCGTACCTCCCAGCCGAAAGACACCGGCTTTCGCCATTGCCGAGACAACCTGACCGGATCCTACATCCGCGAACAGATACCCTTCGGCCCGCAGCACACGCATCAACCTGGCTCGCTCGAGATCTGCCTGCTTGGCGGCATCTGCGATTTCAGTTTGCCGATTCAATCGGTTGCGCAGCTCGGAGGTGTCTTCTCCGAGGTAACGATCGACCGTTTTGTTCCCAAGTCGGTAGTGATCATACCAATAGGTTTTTGCGCCGACAGTTTTGCATCGAGGCACTCCTCGGAGGTCCGAAACAGCACGGTCAATCAAAGATCGTCGCAGGTCAGTCCAAGCTGCAATACCGATTGCGCTATGATAGCTCACGGACATATTTACCCCACATAATTTTCTCTGTGGGGTAAGTGTATCATCTTTCATACCCCACAAAATATTTTTTGTGGGGTATTGTTCAGAAACTGTTTCAGAATGAAAAAGCAGCGTGCTCGATTGTCAGGCGAATATCTTAAGAGCACGCTGCAGTTCTAGTGCACATTATCAAAGGTGCTCAGAAATATTACCGTAACTTTGCGAAAGTATAAATTTGTCAAAATTACGAATTTTATTTCTAAGTGTGACTGATGGTCGAAATATTTATATTTCTATTTATTGTTAATATAATATGTAAAACATTTTATCTAAATCATTTTTGAATATTAAACGCGTTGCAATTCCAGGATTAAAATCTCAAAATGATAGAAATGTCAGATTTGTTATTTTTAATAATGGCTTATTGATAATTCAAGGAGCGCGCGAGCACTTGGATATCTCAACTGTCAGTCAGTTTATTTCCGTAGGGTTAGTTGTTAATATTTACATATTGTTAAGACATTAATAGCGGTCGATGGTTCCGTGCATTCATTGCAACAAAATGACCTGGCCGGGTGTCTTTCGATATCCGACCAGGTCGATATGAGCTAGGGCGTACGTCCCCGCGTCGCCATCTATTGCGAGTAACTGATCAGAACACCCAGCCGGTAGTGATCCAGGTGACCTCCTGGTCACCTACATACACCCCGACCTGAGCCGCGGCATTTGGGTCGTCCGGATCGGCGTAAAACCACAGGTGGGCGTCTTTGCCGTCCTGTGTCTTGAAGTAATAGCCGGAGCCCTCGTTTTCCGAGTTGCGGAGGTCCGCGGCAGGGAAGATCTCGTTGTAACTTCCGTGAACCAGGATTGCCCCTTCGCGAAGGCAGACTTCCAATACCGGCTTACCCGCATCGTTGATGATCAGGCTTTCTGGCCCAGTGTCGAACTCCAGATAGTCATCGACACGTTCTAGAGCGATCACCTTTCCTGTTGCCGGGCACACATCCTCTTCCGAGGCCTTTTCCAGAGGCTGCTCCAGGGTAAGTTGCACGTGAACGGACAGCGTGCCTTCGGTATAGGGCAGCTGCTTGTTCGCCGTTTTGGTGCGCACAAAATTGGTAATGTCGATCAGTGCATCGCTCAACTGCACGTTTTCTTTGGCCGTCAAAACAGAAGAGAAAGCTTCCATAAACGGGCTGTTATTGCCCTCGCCGTCATATGCCCGGTGGTTCGGCTGAGCGGAGTAGATCACCATCAGATCCTGAAGCTGATGGTTGACCCGGGACAACCCCTTCGCGCTGGGATCAAAGATCTTTTCGAGCGAACGAGTGGAAGCAAACGGGTTGTCGCGACAAGCATCGACAATGAGCAACTTGACCTTCGCGCTCTGCGCATAAGCGGCCAGAAATTCTTCCATTCGTACGGCAGTGTTCTCGAAAGTTGCCTTGTTTTCGGCGCCCGTGTCTGTTGCCAGCAGGTAGTTTACGTTGCCCGCCTGTACCCCGTGGCCCGCAAAGAAGATGGCCGCGACTTCCGCCCCTTTCGAAGCTGTTTGGAAATTTCGAAGGGCATGTCGCAGACTCTCCGTGTCGGCATCCAGAACTACCTGACTCTCGAAACCGAGGGCTGAGAACGTTCGGCCCGCCAAATCAGCATCGCGGACCGGATTGTCGAGAGGACTAACATTTAAGTAGTGCGAGTTGCCGATGATCAGTGCCACCTTCTGTGCAGCCTCGGCAGACGGTAACGCCATGAAGGACAGAAGAAGACTTGTCAGAACCGCGAGAAGACACTTCATAGTCACTAGGCTCCCGTTCCGCCAAATGAGTATCCGCAGATCTGCGCGGATGCAGGTAAGCTTAACCGGCGGATTGGTTGAGAACCACATACAACGTGGAGTGAACCGCTATTTTTGTTTCAGACTTTGAACAGCGAAATCAAGGCGCGTAACTGCTGCAGCTCCGGTGATAAAATTTCTATGTGACTGCACCCGGCTAGGAAAACTGCTTCGATCAATCGGAAGTTCAGCTCAAATTGAAGCGCCATAAGTTTATCGGGACATCCCTTTCGATTTCCGAGGCCTAATCTGACGTGTGCGGATTTTTTTCGGTTCCTGTCCAGTGATAATCTGGAGGTATGACTTCTGCAGCTCGAGCGCTTCGCGGGCCTCGGCATCGACACCGGCCTGTTGCTCCAGAAACCGGCGCCAGGACACCCGCTTGCCGGTGTGACCTCCGGTCATGCGTTTCCAGGCGGGATGTCGTTCGAGGCGCGGATCGAGCGGACGGCGGCGGTATTTGGATCTGGATTTTGTCGGATCAACGAGCCGGTCCTGTTTGCGATAAGGGCCGTACTTGTCTTCAAGGTTCTTTTTCGAAAACAGCCGATCAACGGCGCTGGCTTTTTCCATGGTGCCGGTGCCGATGTCGCGGAACACGAACCCAGCCCCACGCCGGCGAAGTTCAACGCCGTAGAGCGCAAAACCCTCGTGCAATTCCTCCCAGGTTTCTGCTACTCGACGGATCACGAGCAGCTCAGTAGTTGTCCTAAAGAATATCCGAAGTTGTCGCCACATATCAAAATACGTTGGGTATTGTACGAACTTGTAGTCACTCATCCAAACAAGTCATTGAATTGAATGAGTTTTGACAAGAGATATCGAGAATTTTCTAATTTTCTGGTTGTGCAAAGAGGTTTCAGGAGAAGCGTTTAATTTTGCGCCAATCAGTAAAAACGAAACATTCAGGTCAATATTATTCGAGATTTATCAAAAAATATAAGAGTACACCATTTTGAAGACGTCGGAGAAATGAGGATTTTTAAGGGGGCGCTCGCTAACTTTCCCGCACTCTGCTGTACCATTTTTCGTATGGCGACAAGACTGGTTTGGAGCCGAGAGCCGACGGTCGGGTTTTGGAATTTTGCGTCCTTAGTCCGAAATTCGTTAGGACAATTTCTGTGGTAACTTTCGGCCCTTTGCGGACTTTCGACAATCTGTTTCGATGCTGCGGTTGCAGCCCACTTTGCAGTCATTCGCTGGTTATTTGCGACAGCTCATGCCCCTTCAGTCACGGCGCTCAGGCTAGGCGACTTGCGCGCATAACCAGATTGAAGGAACTTGGGTGGTGTAATGAAGAGTGGCCGACGCTTGTGTATCCAAAGAGAACACCGCAAGAACCGAGCTTACCTGGGCACACTTGTCGACATGCAGGCTCGATCAGCGCAATTAGTGAAACAAGTCTCGATAACATAGGGGCAAAGCGGTGCCGCGTAACGACGAATACCTTTTGAATGGGATAATTGAACAGTATCCGATTGAAGGCTCTGTTAATTTGGATATTGGCGAGCGATTTGAATTGTTCTGTCTAGAACAAATCTTAAAGAGTTACGACCTTAGCGGAGACGAGCTAAAGAGCGGTCACACTGATGGTAGAGACGACGGCGGGATCGACGGATGCTATCTTTTCATCAATGGCCACTTGTGCGGCGGTGACGAAGGTTCTCTACCTAAATCTGGCGCTCGGATGGAAGTGTTCTTGATCAATTGTAAGCACCACAATACTTTCAAGGAAGCTACTCTCAATACTATTGTCGCCACTCTACAAGAATTATTTGACTTAAGCCTTTCGGAAGAACAGCTTGCTGGCAGCTACAACAAAAAAATCCTCGAGTTTAGAAGGCTGTTTTCGAAATCCTATCGGAAGTTGGCCATTCAAAGGCCGGTGCTTTCGTTCAGAGTAGTATACGCATCACGCGGAAACACTGATCAACTTGGAGAAAGTGTAAGTGCCAGAGCAGATCAGATTGAGCGGATACTTCTTGAACTGTTTAGCGAAGCAAAATGCGATTTTGATTTTATGGGAGCGCCGGAGCTGGTTGAGCTCTTTCGCCAGACCAAAACATTCACTCTCGAAATCCCTTTCTCAGGTCAGGTGTCAGGCGATGTCGATGGCCACATAATTCTCTGCAAGCTAAAAGACTACTTCAACTTCATTACTGATGAAAACGGAAATCTACGCAGGTATTTGCTGGATTCAAATGTCCGCGATTATTTAGGTGAAAACAAAGTCAACCTCGACATAACAAACACGCTTACCAACAACCAAGGACCCGACTTCTGGTGGCTCAACAACGGAGTTACTATTCTTGCTACCAAGGCCACGATCACGGGAAAGTCGATGGTGATGCAGGACATTCAAATTATCAACGGCCTTCAAACCTCAGAAACAATTTTTAATCACTTCTCGAGCGGGTCGGAAGTCTCAGCGGACAAGAGCATTTTTATTAAGGTGGTAGTTTCTGAGGATACCGAGCTAAGGGATCAAATTATTGTAGCATCCAACAATCAGAGCACTGGTAATCATCCCATTTTTGGTGGGTTTTAAAACTGGACTTCAGGCTGCTGTTTTCAGTTTCATTGCAGGCGTTATACCGCCGATGGCCATGTTGGGCCGCTCGTTGTTGTATGTCCATAGCCAGCGT
>NZ_JAAZTM010000016.1:0-580507 GCF_012395805.1 Labrenzia sp. 5N
TCACCCTGCTTCAAAATTGACAGGATCTGGCTTTCCGTAAATCTCGATTTCTTCATGTCGTTCTCCAAGCGTATAAAAGGCCGGAGAAGTCCAATTTTCAACCCAATGGTTTGCGGGGATGATTACCCATTGTTGAACAAAGTGCGCTTCGAGCTACTGACAAAATTCAGCGAGACATCGAAGACGTTCTAGAGCGTGCGGGCTGGTACTACGAAAGACGCAAGAACTACTACCTGAACGTTGGAAGGGCTGCGGAACGGATCGTCAATCCAATGTACGTGGCAGGAGCGGTCACTGCGCTCATCATGAAGAACCCATTTTCAGCTTCACGCCTCCGTTCAAGGTTCATGCGTTCCGACAACAATTACAGTGCCGTGTTCTCCAGCGCTTTTCCGATAGAGGTCTGGCCAGTTCTAGTTTCGATACACAAGGAGGCCGAGGCGGTACTGAATGAGGCAAGAAAATCCTCGTCTCCTAGGGGTGAGCGTTTCTTACGAACGTGGCGCGGCCTGATATCGCTTTTAGCAGTTGCGAAACGATTTGGAACGTTCGCGTTCTCTGCAGCACAGCTCGCGAATATCACGCTCGATGAAAGGTTTCGGGAAGAACTCCTGTATTGTTGGAACTTCTGTGAAAGTAAGTCTAGCGGGCCTAGCAAACCCAGTAGCACGCATATGCGTGACATCTGTGACGAGTTTGCGACGCTTCAAGCCATCTCAAACCCCGAAGTTATCGGACGTCGCAGTCCATCTAACACGCAAGGAAAGCAAAAGCTCGCGGTCTCGTTGTCGAGCGAGTTTTTGGATCAAGTGGATATGCTCTTGCCGCATCAACCTTGGCAGACAGGTGTTCATTACGAGGTTGCAGAGAAGCTCGGCTGCAGGGTCGCTGAGGTATCCGCTGCAATTCAGCAACTGATTTCGTTGGGCCGTCGCAAAAACCAGCGCGATGGAGTTGTGCTGGAATAGTGGACATTCTGGAACTTCATACCCCTCAAAATGTCGAGTATTGCCACATCTATCGGATGTCAGCTTTTGTAATCTACATCACGGCTTCGTTCACCCCGCAGAGAACTACCGCTCCCCGCCCTCAATAGACCTACGCTCGTCCCCTATCTAACGGCACTTTGCAAACCAGTCCGAAATCCTGCGAATGTCTAAAAAAGGGGCTGCAAAGATGACGACTGCTCTTCCCGACTGGCTCACCCATCACTGTGAAGTCGTCGAGACCGGAGACGAGAACTGGCGATTCAAAGGACCTGAAAGCTAAATCACTGCTGGCCCGATGCTGCGTTAGATCGAGTCTACGCAGAATCGGGCCAGTTCTTCAAAGACATGGCATCAATATTCGAAGCCAAAAAGAGGCAACATTCGGTGCCGGTAGAACTTACCGTCAAACGATCGACATGCTGTGAGACACGGTTTTGACGATCATGTAGTTCTCCAGTCCCTCGGTGCCGCCTTCGCGGCCGCTTCCGCTGGACTTCACGCCGCCGAAAGGGGTTTCCGGAAGGGAGGCCTCCAGTGTGTTGATCGACAGGTTGCCAGCTTCCACCTCATCCGTCATCCGATCGATATAGTCGGCCCGGTTGGTGAAGCCGTAAGCGGCAAGACCGTAAGGTACCGAGTTTGCCCGGGCGATCGCTTCGTCGAGAGAGCCGACAGGGTTGATCACCGCCAGGGGACCAAAGGGCTCTTCCTGCATGACCCGGGCATCGTCGGGCACATTGGCAAGCACCGTCGGCTTCAGGAAGTAGCCGGCACCTTTAATAGGCGAGCCGCCCACGCAAAGTTCGGCGCCCTTGGCGCAGGCGTCTTCGATCAGGTCCATGAGCGCGGGTACCCGGCGTTCGTTGGCCAGGGGTCCCATTTCATTGTCCGGAGCCATGCCGTTGCCGACCTTGGTCGCCGCAGCGCGCCCACTGAAGGTTTCCAGGAAGGGCGCGAAAATGCTTTCATGCACAAAGAACCGCGTTGGGGAGGTGCAGACCTGCCCGGCGTTGCGGTACTTGCGGATCGCGCCACTGATTGCGGCTCTTTCAACATCCGTATCCTCGCAGACGATGACCGGTGCATGACCACCCAATTCCATTAACGCGCGCGTGTCGTTTTGCGCGGCCAGCCCCGACAGATGCCGCCCAACGGTAGTGGAACCGGTAAAAGCAACAAGCCGCACCGCTTCCTGCCGGATGAGGTGACCGGAAATCTCGGCAGGTGTCCCGAAGACCAGGTTCAGCACGCCCTTGGGCAGTCCTGCGTCGTGAAATGCGCGGGCGATATGAAGGGCGCCGGCAGGCGTTTCCTCGGCTGCCTTTAGGATGATCGAACAGCCGGCAGCAAGTGCGCCGGCCACCTTGCGCGCTGGCTGGCTCATGGGAAAGTTCCAGGGAGCCAGTCCGAGCGTCACGCCGATCGGCTGGTGATGCACCAGGTAACGCACGCCGGGCGCCGAAGGGATGACACGGCCGTAGCTACGGACGGCTTCTCCGGCGTCCCATTCGAAGAACTCACAGCCCCGAATGACCTCCAGACGCGCCTGAGCCAGCGGTTTGCCGTGTTCGGCGGTGATGGCCCGGGCGATCTCTTCCTGTCGTTCGCGCAACAGGGCCGAAGCCTTCAAAATGATGTCGGCACGCTCGCGCGGGGCCGTGCGGCACCAAACTCGGAACCCGGTTTCCGCCGCTTCAAGCGCATCGTCGAGATCGGAAATGCGCGCATGCGGAAGACGACCGATTTCCTCTTCGGTCGCCGGGTTTACAACCGCCAGATCGTCACGCGTTTTCCGCCACTCTCCGCCGATATAAAGGCGCAGGTCCGGGTAGATGCTCATGTTGTCCTCGCAATCAGTGTGTTGCGGTCAACGTGTCACGCGCCAGCTCCGGCTCTCAAGTGAATTGAACTGATACTGGTATCCGTTTGCCTGATATCAGATTAGGGTCTGACCATATCTCATCTGCGCTGCGGCTTGCCGCAGCGCGGTCAGGAATGCGGCCCCAGCGGGTGACAGGCTCTGCTCGCCGCGGTGCGACACACCCACGGGTCCCGCCCCGAAGGGTACGGTCCAGTCGACCTGCGCGAGGAGCCCTCGATCAATATCGAGCGAGGCGACATGCGCAGGCATCAGCCCGACGAAGTCATGGCTGCGCAGTAGCGAGCGATTGGCCAGATAGGAAACGGACTCGATGGCGACCGACGGCACAAATTGGTCCTGCTTGACGAAATACTGGTCGGTCTGGCGGCGAAGCGTTGTTTCGACCGGCGGCAGGATCCAGCCGAAAGGCGTGAGCTGTTCGAATGTCACCGACCGTGCCGTCGTCAGCGGGTGTTGGGGGCCAACAATTGCCAGAACGCGTTCATCGAAAAACTTCTCCTGGACGATTTTTGCACGGTGCCGCCGGCTGGGAAGACGCCCGACAACCATGTCGATCTCGCCGGACAAAAGAGCCGGCATCAGGACCTCGTTGGTGCCTTCCACGATCTTGATCGCAACCTTCGGACGGTCTTTCAGAAGTGTCTCGATCGCCGCAGGCAGCAGGGCCGGGGACGCGGCAAGCAACGTGCCCACAACAACCCGGCCGCTGTTGCCTTCGTTCAGGTCGTCCAGTTCCTGCGCGGCGTTCGACACCTGCGCAAAGATCAGCTTGCCGTGGCGGATCAGAGTCGCGCCGAAGACCGTAGGCACCACACCGCGATTGGTGCGTTCGAACAGCTTGACCTCGAAGTCGAGTTCCAGATCCTGGATCATCTTGGTGGCGGCAGGTTGCGAAATGCCGAGATCCTGCGCGGCATTCTGGATGCTACCCTGCTGGCCAACAGCAATCAGAAGCCTGAGCTGACGCAGTTTCAGGCGGGTCAGCGCACGGTCGACGATGCGGGTATGCCGGGTAACCAAATGCGATACCTCATATCACGATAGCGGATTGTTGGCGCTCGATGGCGGCAACGACGCTCATCGCCGCAAGGGCGGAGCTGCGCGGATTGTCCGGGAGCGCACGTCCCTCAATGTGGAACGTGAAACTGCCGAATGCTCCGGAGGCCTTAACCTCGTGGATGTTTGCCGCTACGCCGGGATCGGCGATCAACCGAACTTTCGTCGCTTCAAAACCTGCCCCGGCCAGCGCCACGGCGGCGGCGACATTGGCGTTCTTCGGGTAAAGGGTCGCTGCCTGCCGTGCGCTGCCCTCGAAATGTGTAGCTGCCTGGTCGAGCGTGTCCAGGTCCAGCCGGTCTTCTGCCGGCGAACCCTTCCAACTCTGTGGAGGTTTTCGGCCTGTATAGGTAACCTCTGACAGCCCGCCAACCTGCGCAGCCCGCAGGCAGTCGAGAGCTCCTATCGATCCGCTTGCCAGACGAAGCCGGGCACCGCCCCGCTCGGCTGCCGAATTCAATCGGCTGTAAAGATCGGTGTCGGCCAGCGCTCCAAGGGAAACCGTGACGAGGTCGATGCCCCGCTCGAGGATGGCCGGTCCGTGTTCTGCCAGGGCCGCGTGACCCGCGCAATCGATCATCACATCGACATCACCGGGCAATTCGTTCACGTGCAGGACACGCAAGAGGCCGTCGTTGTCCTTGCCGACAGGCGGTTCGGACCTGACAAGTACCGCATGCGTCGCATTCAGACTGGTGCAGACATAGCGCGCGATAGCGCCTTCGCCAATGATCCCGATTTTCATGGTTCCCTTCATGCGGGCTTAGTTATCCGAATTTCAGGGAGGTTTGATATACAATTTTTTGATAGCCATATCCGTGCAATCTGTTGGCGCTTCCGTTTTGTCCCGGGCCTTTATACGGCCGAAGATTAACGGGAGCACACCCAGTGGACTATGCAAAACACGAAGCAAAGGCACATGCCCGCGAGACGATGCGCGGCATCTGGGCGGCTGCTTTGAATCCTTTCGACAAAGACCTGGCATTCGATGAGGCCGGGCTGCGCCGCAACATCCGCCACTGGATCGACGACCTGGGCATCAGAGGCCTTTTCATCGCCGGCAAGCAAGGCGAGTTCTGGTCGATGTCGCTGGAAGAGCGCAAGCACAATATGAGCGTTGCGGTGGACGAATGCGCCGGCAAGGCCGGAACAATCATGTCGATCTCCGACCAGAACGTCGGCACTGTGCTGGAGCTTGGGCGTCATGCCGAAGCTTGCGGTGCCGATTACGTTGTGGTTCACGCGCCGATGCTCAGCTTCTGCCACGACCGGGGCGAGGTTCTGTACAATTACTACAAGTATCTGTGCGACAGGCTCGATATCGGCATCGCCATGTGGAGCCACCCTGACAGCGGCTACCTGATGGAGCCTGAAACCTGCGCGCGGATCGCCGAACTGCCCAATATCATGGCAATTAAATATTCCGTCCCGCGTGAGATGTATGCACGACTGACCCGGATGGTCGGCGACAGGATACTGGTTTCGACATCCGCTGAAGAAGACTGGCTCGACAATATCGAGGAGCTGGGATGGCAGCTTTACCTCTGCTCGTCTCCCCCCTACCAGATCCAGACCCGGAACGACCGCCGGATGCACGAATACACCGAACTAGCCTTTGCCGGAAAATTCGACGCGGCCCGGCGGGTCCGCGACAGCCTGGCGCCGGTGCGCGAGGCAATCCGCAAGACGAAGCCAGGTGGCAAACCAACTGCGCACGGCAAATACTGGCAAGAGCTTCTCGGCCAGGTCGGCGGCCGGGTCCGCCATCCCATGCTGGAACTGACGGAGACAGAAAAGGCCTCGGTCTGCGCCGCGTTCGAGGATTGTGGCCTGCATCTGTGATGCGGCCAGCGGCCGGAAAGTCGGTCAGGTTCAGGGCGTCCGGGTATCACGAATCCGGATATCCAATTTCCCGGAAACAAATGTTTCTTTGCTTCAATGTCACCTAGGCTGAGCCATGCCGAGGTGAGGTTTATTCGAGAGGTGGCTATGTCCAGATTGAGTGCATTCAACTTCAAGCAATGGATCGACGAGCATCGCCATCTGCTGAAACCGCCAGTTGGAAACCAGCAGATCTGGGAAAATGCAGACCTGATGGTGACCGTCGTCGGCGGACCCAACAAGCGCACTGACTATCACGACGATCCAGTGGAAGAGTTCTTCTATCAGCTCGAAGGCGACATGGTGCTGAAGATCTACGATGGCAAGGAATTCTACGATGTGCCGATCCGCGAAGGCGAGATCTTCCTGTTGCCACCGCACGTTCGCCATTCACCGCAAAGGCCACAGGAAGGTTCGATTGGCCTCGTGGTCGAGCCCAAACGCCAAACCGGAGAGCTCGACGCCATCGAATGGTATTGCTTCGACTGCGGAACGCGCGTGCATCGCGCAGAGATGCAGCTGGAATCGATCGTGAGAGACCTGCCTCCGGTTTACGAGAGTTTTTATGCGTCCGAGGAAGCACGCACGTGCCCGAACTGCGGAACGGTGCATCCGGGTAAGGAACCGCCCGAGGGCTGGGTGCAGCTCTGAGCGTTCTCAGTGTAAAGGGAGGAAAACATGAAACTTATCGCCAAGATGCTTGCAGGTGCCGCGATCGCGTCGGCCTTTGTTATGCCCGCCACTGCAAAAGACTTCCGCATCGGCCTGATAACACCGCCGCCGCATATCTGGACCAAGGCCGCTGAAGCCTTCGGCGCGGAACTGGCGGAGAAAAGCGGCGGAACCCACAGTCTGACGGTCTTTCCAGCCCGTCAGCTTGGAAACGAGGCGGAGATGCTGCAGCAGTTGCAGACCGGTGCTCTCGACATGGCCTTTATGACCGTGGCCGAAGTCTCCAATCGCGCGCCGGACCTAGGGGCATTCTATGCGCCTTATCTGGCAAACGACGTGGCTCATGCCGGGCGCATCCTGCGATCGGATACGGCAAGGAGTCTGCTTGACCAGCTTCCCGCCACCGTTGGCGTGGTCGGGACCGGTTACGGCATGGCCGGTCTGCGCCAGATTGTCAGTCGGGGCAAAGTGACCTCCGCGGCCGATCTTGCTGGGCTAAAACTCCGGATCACACCGTTCGAACCGATACTCGATTTCTACAATGCCTTGGGCGCGGCGCCGACGCCCATGCCGCTGCCTTCGGTCTATGATGCGCTCGCCAATGGTCAGGTGGACGCGATCGATATGGACGCGGAACTGATCTGGGTCCTGAAATACTACGAGAATGCCGACACAATCGTGCAATCGGATCACATGATGTTCCCGATGGTCGGTCTTGTTTCGGCCAAGGTCTGGGCAGGTCTGCCGGAAGATGACCGGGCGCTGATCGGGCAGCTCATGTCGCAGCACGTGGACAGCACCATCGACAGTTACATCGGCAAGGAACAAGGGTGGCTGGACCAGATCGCTGGTACCGGCAAGACCTACACCAAGGTTGGTCCGGAGTTTTTCGGCGATGCGGTGGACCAGTGGAATGCAATCTGGGTCGAAAAATCCTCTGCACTGAATGACCTGCGTACCGTTTCTGCGGAAACGGCGAACTGACCTGTTCGAACAGGAAACCGTGGCGCGCGAGATCCCGTGCCGCGGTTTCTTATTGGAGGGCTTCATGTTGATGCGTATCTCGTCGGTCTGGGCGCGGATTGAAATTGCCCTTGCCGCATGTCTGGCCGTTTCCGTGACGCTGCTCATCCTTCTCAATGTTGTTACCCGCAGCCTCGGCTCGGCCCTGTACTGGGTCGATGAGCTGGCGATCTACGCGATGGCATGGATGACCTTCCTGGGCGCTTCGGCTGCGATCCATTTCGGCCATTCCGTTGCCATCACCGTTCTGACCGACGCTTTACCGGCCGGAGCCAGGCGGGTCGTGGCAATCCTTGTCGATGTCATCGTTCTGGTGTTCGCGCTTTTCATGCTCTGGTTCTGCTGGCGCTGGTTCGGCCTTTATATGCTGGGGCAGCAAGGGTTTGATGTGCTGGCCTTTCAGGCAAAAACCTTCAATTTCATCTATGCAGAACCGACGACCACCCTTGGTATTGGCAAGGTGTGGGTCTGGAGCGTGATGTGGCTGTTTGCCTTCGGCGCGACACTCCACGGCCTGGCCAATTTGTTCTCCCGCCCTGGAGCTGTAACGGAACCTGCGCAATGACGCCGCTCATCTTCATCGTCAATCTGCTACTCGCGGTTCCGGTCGCCCTGGTCCTTGCGCTGACGGCGATCTGGTACATCTGGGAATCCGGTAACACCATTCTTTACGACAGCTTCGCTCAGAAGATGTTCTCAGGAATTGAGAACTACGGGCTTCTCGCCATCCCGCTTTTCATGCTGACCGGCGAAATGATGAACGAAGGCGGTATGACGCGGCGCCTGATCAATGCAGCCCGGATCTTTGTCGGCGGTTTTCGCGGTGGGCTTGCCTATATCAACCTGCTGGCCAACATGTTCATGGCAGCGATCATCGGTTCGGCCACTGCACAGATCGCGGTGATGGCGCGCGCCATGACGCCGGAAATGGAAAAAGAGGGCTACGACAAGGGTTTTGCCGCAGCCACCACGGCGGCAGGCGGTCTGCTTGCCCCCGTCATTCCGCCGTCGATGATGTTCGTAATCTTCGGCGTTCTGGCACAGATCCCCATCGGCGACATGTTTCTGGCAGGTGTCGTGCCGGGACTGATGCTGGCGGTTTCCTTCGCGTTGGTTATCGCGGCAGTCGGTTTCCTGCGTGGCTTTCCAAGAGGAGCCTGGTACACGGGCCGCGAGGCCGTATCCGCTCTGCTCTTTTGTCTGCCGGCAGCCCTCATTCCGCTTGCGATTATTGGCGGCATTCTTTTCGGCATTGCGACACCTACGGAATCCGCGGCCATTGCCTCACTCATTGCGTTTTTGGTCGGCTGGCTCGTCTACCGCGAATTGAAGCCGTCCACTCTCTTTGCAATGTTCAGGCGTACCGCGGTCAGTGCCTCGATGATCATTTTCATGATCGCCGCCGCCAACGTGTTCGGTTGGGTGATTATCTACGAAGCACTGCCGCAGAAACTTGCCAGCCTTATTACTTCGCTCACTGCCGATCCGTTTGTGTTCCTATTGATCGTCAACGTGGTCCTGCTAGGCGTTGGCATGGTGATCGACGGCATCGCCGCGGTTATTCTGATTACCCCGATCCTGCTGCCCATTGCGATGAACAACTATGAGATCAGCCCTTACCAGTTCGGTGTCGTGATCTGCCTGAACCTCGTCCTCGGGCTGCTGACGCCTCCTGTTGGTGTGGGCCTATATATTGCATCGACGATGAGTGGCACCTCACCGGGTCGTATCCTGCGCGCACTCTGGCCATTCCTGCTGGCGGTCGCGGTGGTTTTGATCCTACTCAGCCGCTTTCCATCGCTCTCCACCATGCTCATCCAGACATGAGCCTGATGGGGCTTTGGTCCTTCGGGCTGTAGCCGCGTCACGTGAGAGCTGACTGGTTGCGCATCTTCAGGACACCCGTTTTGAGACCTCTTCATGGCGAAGTTCCGCCGGAGGGTGGGAACGCATTAGCCACGTACTGAATGTGTCGTTCTTTCTTTCGCCCAATTCCGAGAAGTCATCCAGGATCTCAGAAATCCCAACGCCATCCATAAGCCGGGCCGCAAAGCGGTCGGCTTCGTATTCGGTTAGCCTGGATACCGAGCTGTTGAGCATTTGGGCAGCGTTGGCCGGAATGCGCAAAATCGCCGTGATGGCGGTGAAGAGGAACCCGATGAAAGGAATTCGGTTGAGCGTGCCGTTTGCCAAACCAATACCAAGGTTGACCGGCAGATTGAGATAATGGAGGAACATCAGGATCCGGGTATCCCAATTACACAGGTGTCCAATTTCGTGAGCGGCTATTCCGGCAAGGCGCTCGATGCCAGATGGTGTGTCTCCGTATTTCAGCAGCAGCCCCTTCGTAAAGCAGATCCGATTATGGGCGTAGGCAAAGGCATTGAGTTCACCGCAATCCTGTACTCGCCAAACGATCCTGGGAAATTTGATCTCGGAGACAGACGATCTTTCCTGCAGGACTGCCTCAACTTTGCTGATCAGGTCCATTTCCCTTTGAGAAGGGCGCCTTGTAGCGAAGGTGATATCGAAAGCGCCTGCACCGACTGACGGTACTTTGGCAACAAAGACTGCCGGCAGAAGCGCTAGTCCAAGCGCCAGGACAAAAACCTGCCAGTCCTGAAGAGGGATGTCGCCAACTAAGATCGAGTACGGCAACGACAGTATGTTGAAAGAGAGCATAACCAGGCAGAATGCCGAGGCTGCTGCGGCGATCAGAGCGACGGAACGGACTAGTTCAATAGCTGCAATCCTTGTGATGATTTTTAACATGAGTATTCCGGACTTATGAAAACGAACTGCTACTTTTAAGTGCATTTTTCAACAATTCACCAAAAAGAAGAAGGCTGAGCAATTCGAGTTCCCGCCTGCCTGCGCCAAGTTGCAGAAACTTGCGACCCTTGCGAGGTTTTGTGCCCCAACGAAATGGCGCCTTGCGCTTGTTGGATCTGCCAAAGTCATGCCGCGTCGAGGTACGCTGAGTGTGAAACCGATTGGTGCGCGATTGCCGGCAGTCTGTTCAGAAAATAGGAAAGGCAATCCTGCTCCTTGTCTGAGCCATCTTCCGGTGGCCATCTGCCTGGAAGCTGATATCCGGATGATCCGTTGACGCTGGTTGCGAGTTTGAACCGCGCCAGGTCCGGCAGGGTCTTTTCGGCGAGCCAGGCGTTCCACTCATCGACCTGCCGGGTCTGAGCCGTTGGCAGGACGACGACGGGAATGGAGCGGCGTATGACGGCCTTCGCGTGCGGCTCGCGCGCGTTAGGTTTTTTATTTTTTTCTTTCTCTAAGTTTGGTGGACAGATTTGACCACCTTTGCCAGACACATCTGACCGCCTTCCGGGACAGATTTGTCTGCCTTCGGAAGATGTAAGGGGGACAGATTTGTCCGTCTTTTCTCGAAGCTCGCAGGCCTTTAAGATCGAGGCGTCGGTAGGGCAATACTCCGTATTGTGCCCGACGCCATTCCCGCGTTGAACGCAAAGCCATTCACCGATTTCCAGATCTCGGATGGCGCGTTGGATGGACTTGATACTCTTGCCGGTTGCTTCGGCAATGGTCTTGTAGGACGGCCACGCCTTCTCGGTGTGGCCGTTCACATGTGCGGTCACGATATAGAGCGCGACGCACTTCGCATTGTCGTTGATATTGGCATCACAGCTCAGCAGTCTCAGCCACTGAAGCTTCACTTCCCGGAATGGACGGCGCTCGCTCATGCGTGCCTCCAGAGACCTGCCTGGAAAGCAATTTCGAGTGAGGCAAAGCAGCAAAAAGGTGGGACAACGGCCATTGTAAGCCATTGAAATCCTTCAGGTAGGTGTTTTGTCCCACCTTCTGCTAAGCTATTGACTTTCTTCAGTTTGGCTAGGCCCTCCGGGCCCACCATTTTTTTTCTCCCACTCGCATTTGCCGGCCGAAGAAAGCTGGTCCTCTTCTGCTGATGTGCAGTCCCGGAATTGCTCAATCGCCGGCGTCTGCCTGGCGCTGTTGCGGCATTGGGGTGGACCGGCAGCTCGCCATTCACGATGACCGGAGCCGCGCTGGACCAGGATGTGGCGCTTGTCGATGCGGGGCTGAATTTCGGTGTGACTGACAACCTCAACATCACTGCCGACTACACCGGCTCCTTCGGTGAGCGCCTGCAGGACCACACTTTTGCTGCGAAACTCAGGGCAAGGTTCAAAGGAGGCAGGCATGGGTTTATGCAGTCTTGTCGATCCCGTTAGAAATGGCTGACGGGAACGAAAGATGCCCCGCGATGCTGGACGAGGCCATGTTAGGCGCTTAGCTTTATTCGGACGGCCTGAGGGAGCCCCACGTGGGCCACATCGTCGATCGAGTCAGCCACGTGCTGCAACGATGAACGGATGTGTACACACTCGACGGGCTTCATGATCGGGCATGAACGGGAACGTGAGTTTGGCTTCCTACACGCAGGCAACAGGGCATTTCGAGAACGGCGAATTTGCAAAGGCGCAGCATGCCGTTTCCGCCTGCCTGCAGGAGATCTACGCGAATATTCATCGCTTCGTCCTGACAGAAAACCTTCAAAACATATATGGCACGAAGGTTTCGGTGATTGTCGTTTCCCATCGGAGCGGCCTTGAGGCCTGCGAGGTTGGCCGGGGCATCGAAGATTTCATCCGCCGTCCGGACGTTGAATTGATTTTCGCCGGCAATGGGCCCGGAGCCGCTGAAGAGGCATCCGGCCGGTATGCGGACAAGGCGCGGGTGTTCGGCTTGCCGGAGAATATCGGCTGTTCGGCGGCGCGAAACGTCGGTGCCTACGTCGCGCGGGGGAGCTGCCTTCTGTTTCTGGACGATGATGCATCGACGGGCGTTGCAGATCTTGATCTGCTTGCCGGCACCTGTATCGAGCGCGGGGCCAAGGCTGTGCGCGGACGCATTGCGCCGAAGTCCGGTGCCGGATTGACGGGTAACCACTACAATCTCGGTGACAGTCTGAAACCGGCACCGCCCACAACGGAGGGGTTTTCCGCCTGGCAGGCGTCAGCCTTCGAAAAATACGGCGGATTTGATCCGCTTCTGGCAGGCCACGAAGGCATGGATCTTTGTTGCCGGATGCTGGGTGAGACGGATGCGGAGCAGTTCCTGTATCAGCCCGGCGCAGTGATGCGTCACGACTATGCCGGAGACGACCGGCAGCGGTTGCAGAAGGTGGAGAAGCTTCAGCTTTCGGACAGGTATCTTGCGTTCAAGGGGATCGACAAGGACCGGGTTGCCGTCGCCTTCAAGGAGGTTGAGAAGGCGGATGCTGTCTGACACGTCAACGAATGCACCGTTCTCACGCGGGAACGCGATCAAGGCCTTTCAGGGCAAACTGCATGGATAGGCCTGACGACACCTGGCTGAGCCAGCGCTTCTGTTCCAATCCGTTCGAGCGGATCGAAACCCAGCCGAACCAGGACATTCACTTCTGTCCCGCAGCCTGGCAACCGGCTGCAATCGGCAGTCTGTCTGACGATCCTGAAACCGCCTGGAACTCGCCCAAGGCCCAGGAAATACGGCGATCGATTCTTGAGGGTGACTTCTCGCATTGCTGCCGTCTGGAATGCTCGCGTATCACAGGGCGTGATCTTCCGGCGCGCGAGGAGATCCTCTCGGAAATAGACCCGTCTCCTGCGGTGGCCTACTATCGGGAGATCATCAAGACTGGCAGGATCCGACTGGACAAGCCTCCAGCGTGCGCCAGCCTCGGTCACGACTTGAGCAGCAACACCGCCTGTCCTTCGCGAGGGACAAAACCGGTTCAACTGAAAAAATACGATGCCGACCGGCTCGACTGGATCTTCAACGAACCGTACGCGCGCTTTCTGTCCAAAGCCGACAGAATAACCATCGGCCGTGAAGGCGAACCTTTTGCCAGCCGGCATTTCCTGAACTTTCTGAAGACCTATTGCGCGGAGATAGAGCCGAGAAAGGCGCTGGACCTCCACACCAATGGCCTGCTGCTGACGGAAGCTGTCTGGAACCGGCTCGATCTTTGGGGGCATGTCGGCAGCGTTCATGTGTCTGTCGATGCCGCGACCCCGGAAACCTATAATGAACTGCGGCCAGGCAGGCAGTTGGTTCAGCTCCTGCCCAATCTGTCTTTTCTCGGTCATTTGCGCAGGCTGAAAGCGATAGACATCTTCCAAATGGAGTTTGTCGTCCGACAGGAAAACTACACAGAGATGCCGGACTTTGTCCGTCTTGCGCGCCGGGTCGGGGCAACAGGTGTTCTGTTCCAACGGGTTCGCGATCAGCAGGTTCGGGAGGAAGGTGGAGGTCCTGCGGTCGACGTTGCGGACCCTCGCCATTCTGATCATGAAGCGTTGCAGTTGATCCTCGAAGACCCGGTTCTGAACGCGCAGGACGTCGAATTGGTTGATCTTAAACTTGCCCCTCGGCACAGGGACGTTTCCGGGGCAGCGTTCTCAGACGCAACGCCTGATCAGGTTCGGCAAGGCTGAAGTCCATGGTGCATCATCTCATCCTGCTTTCATCGGGAAGAAGCGGCACGCATCTGCACCAGACCATGATGCGGAACGGACTTGAAAAGGCTGTCGTTCTTGGCGAGCTGTTCAACCCGTCGTCTCCGTTTGGTCTTGAAGCCCAGACGCCGGACTTCATCGCAATGCTGGAAGAAGAAAGCGGCATTGAAGTCGACCCGGGCAAGGCGAGAGCGCTGGCCAACTTTTTCAGGGACGATCCGGTCTTCATGCTGAGTGCCCTCACCAGGGTTTGCGACCGCCTTGGGCATGACTATCTGTGCTATTCGATCCTGCCGAAGCAATTGGCCGGCAGGTCGATCGAAGACATTCTGTTCCGGTTTGACTGCTCCTGCACCTTTCTCACAAGGCAGAGGTTTGCCAGATATGTCTCTCTCGTAAAGGCACGGCGGCTCGGGGCCTGGAAGTGGGTCGATACCACGTCCCTGAAACCGGAAATAACGATGGAAGGGTTCCTGGAAGACGCCAGAGCCACTGACGACTGGTTTCAGTTCCTGTCGGAAAGGGCGCTGACTGCGGGGCTGGACGTTCGACACCTTTCCTATGGCGCTGATCTCAACCAACCGGCCCGGACCGCGTTTTACAGCCTGCAGCGGAAGTATGAAGGCATCTGCGAGCTGTCCGCCTTCGATTTCAGCCTGATCCCGGATTTCAAGCAGGAACGGGAGGCCGATCCTTTCCGGTCGATTGGCAACGGCGAGCATATGCGGGACGCTCTTCATCAAGCTTCCTTGCTCGATTATGCCTTTGCCGAGCCCGCCGTCTTTTCAGCGGATGGTTATGTCTGATCCCCGCTCGGCAGCGATTGAACATAGCCTTCCGGCGACGTACCGATGGTGAACTCGAAATCCGGCGACCAGCTCTCCCGGATGCGGGCTATCCGGCGTTCGAGATAGAGGTCCCAGTTGGCCGAGGCACCACATCGGGGAAGATCCGAAGACATCGGCAGGGTTTCGAAAAAGAGGCCTCTGCTTCTGAGTGCGGAGAAGTACCTGGGCGGGCACACGACGACGATCGTTTCGAACTCCGCGAGCTTCTCCAACTGGTCTTTCAGCGCGCTGGACAGGTGATCGCCTGCCTCATCGAGCGCCCAGACAAGCGCGACTGTTCCTTGTCTGCGGTGTTCCGACAAAAGGGCTGCGCTGTGCTTGGTGTTGGTTTCAAGTTTCCGGATGCTGCCGAGGGCAACCCGTAGTCCGATCTTGCGAAGGCTGCGTTTGAAAGACACGGTTCAACGCTCCTCCAGGGGATTTGCGGGAAGCTGAGCGACCGCCTGCAACAGATGTGCAGTCTGCTGCGCACCGTTCCACCAGCCGGACTTTCTGAGGCACGACCGAGCCAGCGATTGGCGGAAATCGGGATCGAGCATCTGCACAAGATGGTCTCCGATTGCGTATGGATCCTCGGCAGGTGAGGTGAGGTTCCACCCTGCGCGCGCGCCATATTCCGCGCGGGCTTCTTGCACATCCATGATCGGGTTGCTGTTCGGAATGAAGATCGACGGCAGCGCGGCGGCAATGTTTTCGTGAAAGGTATTGTATCCGGCCGCGCAGACGGCAAAGTCGAAGGCTTTCAGATACTGCCCGAGCGGATAGACCTTCCGCATCACCAGGCGCTCATGGAAATCCGCGTACTCCTCGAAATGAAGCGGGGACCTGACGTCGACCGCGATCACCTGCGGATGCCTGTCCAGAAACTCCAGCAGACGTGCCCGGGGAAGGGACATGTCGAAATTTGCTTCCGAGCCAAGTTGCACGAGACAAAGGATCGCGTCGTCCGGCAGGTTCAGCGCCCGTCTTGCGGTGGTTCTGTCAAAGAGCTGATCTCTTGGCGTCATCAACACCGGGTCGACCCGGGTGACGCTGTTGGGGTTGGGGCGTGAATAGCCTTCGTCCAGAGGCGCGCAGAGTTCCCCGGGTTCGATGATTGCGTCGAAGAAGCCTTCCCGGGAGATGCTGTTGGGCTGGGGCGTGCGCCAGAGGCCGCGCCGGATCCAGACGCTGGTGGCGCGGCCGTAGCTTTCAACCGCGTCCACGAAACCTGCGTACGGCAAGTTGCCGTCAAACAGTGTGAGGCAAGGCTTGTAGTGGCTGAGCGCCTCGCGCAATTCCTGAAAGAAATAGCTGTTCCAGGCTTTGAAATCCAATTCCAGTCTCTGCCGGAAAGGCCGGAATTCGGCGAGATATCCCATGGACCTTGCAATTTCGATTGCTTCGGAAAGCGAGAAGAAAACGACATTCGCACTCGGGCCGATCGCCCTGGCGATGGCAAGCTGCCGGGAGAGATGCCCGAGGCCGACGCCGTTGGAAGTGATCGTAAGCACGACCGGGGCAGGGGCGGGTCTGCGTGTTTTCGGGGCAGGCAGGGCGGCGACAGAGGGGGCGGCGATTTTTTCGAATTTCGCGGTGAACTGGTCCAGGCCAAACCGCTCCTCCACAAACGTGCGTGCCTTTCGGGAGGTCGTTTCATAAAGCTGAGGATCCGTACGAAGCTGCTCATAGACCAGTGGTGCTTCGTCCGGCTCGGCATAAAGGCAGGCATCGGAAAAACTGGTTTCCATATAGCGCGGAACGACGCAGGGCAGTCCGGTGGCAAGGGCTTCGAGCACACAATATCCGAACGCCTCGATCAGCGCTTTGGAATGGAAATAGCTGTAGATGTCGAGCCCTTGAAGAAATCCGGAAATCGGTCCCTTCGAGAAGGGCAGAACCTGCCAGTTGGACGGCAGGTCTTCGAACTGGTCCACGAAGCTCTGCGGCACGCCCATCATGCGGAAGGCAAAGTCAGTGGATTGCGGATAGCAGGTCGTGGCGACCGATAGAGACGGCCATTTGTCGGCGCTGGGGCGACTGTGGCGGCCGATGACCAGAGGGGATTTCGGTTCCCGGGATTGTTTCTCCGGATAGTCGGCCAGATCGATCAGATTGGCCCAGCTGCCCTGGTGAACGGCGTGGGACAGGCCGTTCACCACAAGGTCTTCGCGCACGATCTCGCTCACCGGCAGGAGTTTGAGCGAGTGGCCATACCAGTCGGAGATGAGCGCCGACCAGTGATCTGCCGGAAAGGCACGTTGTCCGTCGCGGTTTCGTATCGTCTGGTGCACGACAAGGTAACAGGCATCCGCATCGAAACGGGTTCGGCATTGCACCCGTTTGTCCAGCAAGGTCGGGTGATACAAAAGCGCGACCCTGGACCGCGGTCTTTCGTTCTGCGGAACAATGACGGTGCCGGTAGCCCTGATCTCGGCGAGTACGGATGCGTTCAAGGTCCGGTTTCGGGAAAAAAAGGGGGAACACAGCGGTATGATACCGGCTTTCAACCCGGCTTGCTTGCAGGCGCGAAGATCATATTTGAGCGATGTGGACGTCCCGCCGGGAAAGCGCAGGTCGGCCAGGTATAGGACGTCAAATTCCATGTGCCGGTCGGCCCCCCAGGAAATCCATCAAACGATCTTGCCGGAAATCACGATGGGGAGCCACCATAGAGCCGCCAGGACTCCAGTCCACGGTTGAACAGAGGGCCCGGAACACCATCCAGCGTGCCCTCATAGTATCCGGCAGACTGCAATCTGGTCTGGATCTCAAGGATGGTATCGCGCGACCAGCTGCGGGCGTCGGAAGAAATCTTCGCAAGTGTTTCGCCGCTGTCCACCGTCAATGCGGACAACAACAGTTCCGATGCCTTTTGTGGTGATTTGTCGGTGTGGAAACCTTCGTCGTAAATCGCAGCGGCGGCAAGGGCGCCTTCCGCGTATCCCTGCTGTGCGGCCAGTTCGAAATAGGCCGCTGCGTCTTCGGGGGTCTTGTAAATGCCTTCCTTGGCAAAGACGCCCAGATTGTAGGTCGCTCTGGCGGCGCCTTCCGAGGAGGCATATTCCAGAAGGGTAATTGCACGCGGAACATCACGAGCCCCACCTGTGCCGTTATAGAGGGAAACTGCAAGGTTGATGGCGCCGTCGGCGCTGCCGTTGGCATAGGCGCGTTCGAACAATTCGCGGGCTTTCAGCAGGTCCTTGGGCAGCCCCTGGCCGAGTTCGTAGAGGAGGCCAAGGCTGACGAGTGCCCTTGTGTCGCCTGCAGCTGCTGCCTGCTGATAGAGATCGACGGCAATCTTGGTATCGCCTGCGGCTGCCCGTGCCCGCGCCAGCAGGGCCTTGTAGTGCGGCACATCCGGATAGTCCTTGACGGCCTGCTCGCAGGAATGAATGGCCGCCCCGGAGTTCTTTGCCAGAAGGTTGAGAGAGACGCCCCGGTAGATGACGGTTGAATCGTTCGGGTGTGTGGCGAACCGCCTGCACAGTTCGGATTGCGTCAGATTGTTCGGATTGTTGGGCATCATCTGGGTGACAAGCGTTTTGGCCTGCTCCAGATATTGCCCGTCCGGAAATCGCTCGATGTAATACTGCAGCAGGGCCCGGTTACGGGAGGCCAGGGCGTTGGACCAGATTTCCTCTTCCAGACTTGCGAGGCCGACCGATGGCGTCGGCAGGACGCCGTTCGTGTCCTTCAGGGCTCTTTCGAGGATCGTTTGCGCTTCATCGACAAACCTGCCTTCCGGATAGCGCTGCAGGTACAGCTGGATCAGCCTTGGATCTTCCTGCTGCACCGACAGCTTCCACAGGCCCGCTTCAAGGTCGCCGTCCGACTCCGGGCCCGGCTTGAAATAGAAATCGGGTTTGACCGAGAACTGGACGTAAGGCACCTGGGCGCCACCGGTTTCCTTGCGTACGTTCTGGTTCACGTCCGCCAACACGGACAGGACCTCGCGGCCGGAGGAGTGCATGTAGGACAGGAGCGCCGTCGCGTAGGGACTGTTGTCACCCGCGCCGTCATAGGCAACCTTGCCTGGTTGTGTGGCGTAGCCGATCAGAAACCCGCTGACATCCGGCGGTGGTGCCAGGCCCACTTCCAGGCTCTTGATGCGATCCTGAAACGGATTGTTCTGGCAGGCGTCCAGGAAGACCATCTTGAAGGCGCTGCTGCGCCCGACAAGCTTGAGCAGCTCATCGAAATGAATGCTGTCGCTGACAAGCGTATCGATGTCACTGATCCGTGAATCAACCGGAATGAGATAGTTCTTGCCCGCCAGTTGAACGCCATGCCCGGCGTAATAGACCAGTACGACGTTCGCGTTGCGCCGAATGGTTGCCTGGGAGAACTCTTCGGCCTTCTTCAGGAAGGCCTCCTGCGTTGCATCCAGGATCAAGGTGACGTCGAAGCGAAGGGTCTGCAGGGTTGCAGCGATACTCTCCGCATCATTGCGTGCATTGGGGAGTTTCTCGCCATTGTAGTTGGAATTGCCGACGATCAGCGCCATACGCGTGTCGGGTACAAGCTGCTGGGCTCGTGAGGTTTCAGGTAAGGAAACCGAGACAACGAGTATCAGGCCTGACAGAAGCAGGACCTTCTCGAGAAGTTGCCGGACCAAATGCAATTTCATGGTTTGGAACCGCATTCCGCTCAAATTGAAATCATGGACGCCAGATTGACTTCGACCGCCGCGATGGTCTCGGTCAGGACAGCTCGCTGTTGCTGCTGCAGGTTCGTGATGACGGTGTCCTGGGACCGGACGATCTGAATGCGCTGAACCTTGCTGATGCCTTCGCGGACCGCTTCAAGAGCTGCTTCGCCACTTTCGGCCTGCTCGACTTTGACGACCATTTCGCGAACAATCGGCAGGGCCGACTGCGCAACAGCGCTTCCATTTTCCGCTTCACGCGCCAGCCGATTTTCCAGATCCTGCAGGACTTCGGTAATGCATCGGACCGGTTCGATGCCGCGCAATACCTTCTGCTTGCAGCGTTCACAGGCGTTATTGACCCGAACACGGTTGTTCAGGAACCGCTCGAGAATGGCTCGTTCCCGGGCCACGGTTGTCGGTTCTCCATCGCCTTTCGGAATCAAGAAAAACGGTCTGACCGCTTCCTTGCCGGAGCCTGCCTTGACACTTGGGGATTCGCTTTCGTAAGCGGCGATGGTGATCGGCTTGCCGTTTGGATTTTCCAGCTTGCTGCCTGCGGCTGACGGGTCAAAGGACTCATCAAAGGGCAGCATCGTGCTCCTTGTAAAAATCTGCTGTGCGTTCGAAAGCTGCCAGGACGTATTCCTGACTGGATCGTTCAAGGCCTGGGTGCTGGCCTTGGCCGAACTTGTCGCGCCTGTTAGCCAGGCCACCAAAATAGACGCAATAAATGATAGGAAACCGAGCATCTTACGCTTGGTAATCTCTGCCATACTTCACCGAATTTTTAAAACTGACTTAGCGTTCTATGACACTTTCATCAGATAATTGAAAAATTTGCATTGTCGGCGGCTCACTACATCCTATCAAGTGCAGAGGTTTAGTGAAGCAAAAATTCGCGCCATCGCCTGCCTGGCGATCGGGCTTGCCGTCCCATGAGTGGGCTGTGAGAGCTTTGAAGCGGTGGAGACCCGACGTGTGTCCGATTGAATTTCGCAGGTGAAGCGTAACGCTCCGGCCGAGAAGGGGTTTCCTGTCGCAAAACAACAGGATAGGGCAGGCCAGGTGGCCTGCCCACTATTTCGGGAAACGTCGTCCAGTTGCAATATGAAGGCGTCTGGCCGGTGAAATTTCACCAGACGCTCCGTTTGCAGGCAGGTTCAAATTGTGGTGATTTCCGTTGCGTTACTTGCTCGACAGGAAATCTTCCGCCAGCTCCACCCAAAAACTCGTGCCGATAGGCAGGATGTCGTCATTGAAGTCGTACTTGGGGTGATGCAGGGGCGGGTCGCGATCGGTTCTGGCAGTGCCGAGCATGAAGTAACAGCCAGGCCGTTCTTCCAGGAAATAGGCAAAGTCCTCGCTGCCCATGAAGGGACGGGTGAGGTCTGTGACTTTTTCCTCGCCGGCAAAGCGCCTGGCAAGGTCACGCAGGTAGCCGGTCTCGGCCGTGTGGTTGATCATCGGCGGATAACCGCGCTCATAATCGACCTCGGCCCGCATGCCGTAGCTGGCAGCCTGTCCTTCGGCAATCATGCGGATACGCCGTTCCAGCTCGTCGCGCACATCCGGTTCCAAAGCTCGAACGGTCAGGTTCATTTCCGCCCGCTCGGGGATCACGTTGCTGGCGATACCGCTGTTGAAGGCACCGACCGTGATCACGGCGGACTGCAGCGGGTGGATGTTGCGCGCGGCGATAGTCTGTAGCGCCATGATGATGCTGGCGCCGCATACGATCGGGTCGGATGCCGCCTGCGGTTCTGCGCCATGGCCTCCGTGGCCGACAACGGTAATCTTGCACTCGTCGGCAGCTACCATCATCGGGCCGTCCCGGAAGGCAAATTGTCCGAAGGGCAGGCTCGGGTCATTGTGAAGGCCGAATACGGCATCGCACGGGAAGCGCTCGAACAGCCCGTCGTCCATCATCAGCCTTGCGCCGCCGAAGTTTTCTTCCGCTGGCTGGAAGATCAGGTGCACCGTTCCGTCGAACTGCTTGCGTTCCGAGAGGATTTTCGCGGCGCCGAGCAGCATGGCCGTGTGGCCGTCATGGCCGCAGGCGTGCATGACACCGGGATGGGTGCTGGCATAGTCCGCCCCGGTTTCCTCCAGGATCGGCAGGGCGTCGAAATCCGCACGAATGCCGATGCTTTTCGAAGACGTGCCATTGCGCAGGGTTGCGACAATGCCGGTTTTTGCCAGGCCACGCGTAACCTCGTAGCCCATAGCAGCCAGTTCACTGGCGACGTAGTCCGAGGTCTTGAATTCCGACAGGCCGATCTCGGGGATCGTATGCAGATGGCGCCTTGTGGCGACGATTTCGGGAAGGAAGTTGGACGACTGAACGGTCATTTACGCACCACGGCTGGGGATACGGTTTTCCAGGAAGCGGAACAGCAATACCAGAATCCCGGTGAGACACATATAGATCAGTGCAAGCAGCAGCAGAGGCTCATATGTGAGATATGTATCCTGCCGAACTCTTGAAATGATCGCATAGACATCGACCACCGTAATGGTCGCGACAAGCGGTGTCGATTTCAGCTGCAGCACGGTTTCGCCGCTCAAAGTTGGCAAGGCACGGTAGATGGCGCGCGGTAGCCAGATGCGGCGGAACATGGTGAAGCGGCCCATGCCAAAGGCACGCGCGGCTTCCAGTTCGCCCCTTGGCACACCGGCAAACGCTCCGCGCATCACTTCCCCCTCATAGGCGGCAAATGACAGCATCAAGGCCGTGAAGCCATACGGCCAGGCCTGGCGCAGATAGGGCCAGAACATCGACTGCCGGATTTCCGGATACTGCGCGAACACCGAGCCGAGGCCGTAGTAGAGCAGCCAGAGTTGCAGAAGCAGCGGTGTGCCGCGGATCAATGTGCAGAAACCACGGGCCAGCCAGGCGAGTGGTCTTGGTCCGGTGACCTGGACAAGGCCCAGGCCTATGGCAAGGAGAAAGCCGACGGCTGCCGTCGAAAACAGCAGAAACAGTGTTTCCCAGATGCCGTGGAGCAGCTTCCATTGGTATTTGGGCAACCAGTCCCACCGCAGGAACCAGATCGCGCAGAAGACGATGCCTGCGAAGACGGCAAGCAGGAAGATCCTGTGCGGTTCCAGCAGTCGGCGTGGCGGCGGCGGCACATAGGCGGGCATTGTGATCTTGGTTTCGCTCATCTCACACAGGCCCCGCAATGCCGCGCCTTGCGCGTTTTTCGATATGGGCGATGACGCGGTTCGAGACCAGGGTCAGCGTGAGATACATCACGCCTGCGGCGCAATAGAACAGCATGTAGGCCTTGGTGCTGCCGGCTGCCTGGCGGGTCACCAGCGTCAGTTCCGAGAAGCCGACCACGGCCAGAAGGGCAGTATCCTTAGTGGCGATGAGCCAGAGATTTGAAAGACCCGGAATGGCATAGGGCAACATGGCCGGCAGGGTGATGCGGCGCAGTGTCTTGAAGGGCGACATGCCGTAGGCACGGGCTGCCTCTATCTGTCCGGGCGGTACTGCCTTGATGGCACCACGCAAAACTTCGGTCGAGTAAGCGCCCTGGACAACGCCGATGACGAAGATGCCGGCGGCAAGGCCGCTGATGTCGACCCTTGGCAGACCGACCAGCATCAGCAGCGTATTCACCGCGTCTGTTCCGGCGTAATAAAGCAACAGGATGAGGACAAGCTCGGGAACGGCTCGGATGACGGTGGTGTAGACCTCAAGCAGGTCGCGCAGGATCGGGCCGCCGTAAAGCTTTCCGAAGGCGCCGCCGATACCGATCAGCAGACCCAGGCCAAAACCGCCGACGGCGAGCTGCAGCGAGGCTGCGAAGCCGGCGAGTAGAACTCCGCCCCAGCCCGGTGGCGACAGGGCGAGCAGATCGAGATTGAGAAATCCGGAAGGGGCAGCCATCGGCAGCGGTCAACCTTGCTTTGAAAGTGTCCGCCCGCGCCCGAGGGCGCGGGACGGTTTCCTAAGGGTGATCCGGCCGCTTAGCCGCCGTAGATGTCGAAGTCGAACCAGTTCTTGGAGAACGTTTCATAGGTCCCGTTCTCGCGGATCGCCTTGATCGCGGCGTTGACCTTGTCCTTCAGTTCCGTGTCGCCCTTGCGCAGGCCGACGCCAACGCCGGCACCGAGGATCGCCGGATCATCCTGGACGTTGCCCTTCAGTTCGCAGCAGGCACCTGCATCGGACTTCAGGAAGGCGTCGAGCGCGATGGCGTCCGCCTGGACGGCGTCGAGGCGGCCAGCGGCGAGATCCTGGTTGGCTTCATCCTGGGTCTGGTACTGCTTGATCTCGGCAGCGCCTTCGCCGAAATACTTTTCGGCATAGTCGGCATGAATGGTCGAAACCTGAACGCCGATGATCTTGCCGGACAGGCCTTCCGGAGTCGCGTCGAAATCGTCACCCTTGGCACCGATGATGCCGGTCGGAGTGTTGTAGTACTTGTCGGAGAAATCGATGGTCTTCAGGCGCTCTTCGGTGATGGACATGGAGCCGATGATCATGTCGATCTTGCCGGATGTCAGGGCCGGGATGATGCCGTCCCAGGCAACTGGCGTGACGACGCAGTCGAGTTTGGCTTCCGCGCAGATCGCGTCCATGAATTCGATTTCCCAACCGATCCACTTGCCGCTGGAATCGGGAGAGGTGAACGGCGGGTAGGGCTCGGCTGCGACGCCGACCTTTACTTCCTCAGCCATGGCGCCGGTGAACGCGGTGGTGGCCAGTGCGGCTGCTGCGAATGCTGTCTTCAGAATATGTTTCATGCTGTTCCCCTGTTTTTTAGACTTCTCGTGCCGGACCTTCCGGCAGGACCTCCCCGCGAAACGTCTGCGGGAGGGGCTAGTTGATCGAGCTGATGAATTTCTTCAGCCGCTCCGATTTCGGGTCACCGAACACCTGGTCCGGCGGGCCCTGTTCCTCAATGATGCCGTTGTGCAGAAAGATGACGTGACTGGCGACTTCCCGCGCGAATTTCATCTCGTGGGTAACCAGGATCATTGTCCGCTGTTCACGGGCCAGATCGCCGATGACGCCGAGGACCTCTCCGACCAGTTCCGGATCGAGAGCGGATGTCGGCTCGTCGAACAACATGGCGAGCGGCTGGACGGCAAGAGCACGGGCGATGGCTGCACGCTGCTGCTGACCACCGGACAGGAAGGCCGGATAGGCATCCTGCTTCTCGTGCAGTCCGACACGGCGCAGCAAGGTTTCGGCGATGCCGACGGCCTCGTCGCGTTTCATGCCCAGAACGTGGATAGGCACTTCAATCACATTTTGAAGCACTGTCATGTGCTGCCACAGATTGAAGCTCTGGAAAACCATCGCAAGCTGGCTGCGAATGCGCTCGATCTGCCTGCGGTTGGCAGGGCGCAGGCCATGGTGGCCGTCGTTTTTCAGGTCGATTGTCTCACCATGGATGGTGACCGACCCTGCGCTGGGCATCTCAAGCATGTTGATGCAGCGCAGAAAGGTTGATTTGCCGGAGCCCGATCCGCCGATGATCGCAATCACGTCGCCCTGCCGGGCCGTGAGCGAGACACCCTTGAGCACCTCAAGAGCTCCGAAACGTTTAAAGAGGTCGCATACCTCGATGGCTGGCGCCGCTGGTTCCATCCTACCGCCATTGCCCGGCCTGAGCCGGTGCACTGTTGTTTCTGTTCCCCGCTGACCTCGTCTTTTTTGCCGGTGCGGCGTCAGCTCTCCGCCCGGTAAGTGTTGTCAGCTTTGCACTTGTCTCGTAATTATTCAACCGTATAATAACGAAAAAATCGATGCCGGTGCGTCAGGCGACCGGAGATCATGGCGGAGGACACAAGAATGGCGCGGGAGGCGAAAGCGATGGCTGCAGCATGGTGCCTGACTTCGCCTGCGAACCCGTCAGTGCGCGGGATTCTGCCGGTCCGGAGCCTGTCATGAGCCGTCGCCCGTTCCATCGCGCAAGTGAGGCCGAGCGACGTCAGGATCTCATCCGGGCGACGCTGGATTGCATTTCCGAATTTGGTCTGCGCGGCGCGACCGTTCGTGAAATCGCGGCACGCGCCGGTGTCACCCCCGGCCTGATCCGCCATTATTTTTCCAGCAAGGACCAGATGCTGCAGGATGCCTATCGGGAAGTCATGACCGGAATGACATCCACTGTGGCGGCAGCTGCCGATGGTGATCAGCAGAGCCCCAGGGCACGACTGCACGATTTCATCGTGGCCAACCTGACGCCGCCGGTTGCCAACGCTCGGACGTTGTCGCTCTGGGCTGCTTTCATCAGTCATGTGCGCGTCGATCCGGCATTTGCCGAAATTCACCTCGAGAGCTATCTCGCTTTTCGGTCTGTGCTGGAAACCCTCGTCGCCGAGGTGCTGGCCGAATCGGGTGAGCCACCCGATGCAAAGCGGTGCCGGGAGCTGGCAATTGCGATCAACGGCGTGATCGACGGTCTGTGGATCGAAGGCACGCTGGTGGGTCACCTCTTTTCCGAAACGCCCCTTCCGGGCGTTGCCATCCGGTCCGTCGAGGCATTGCTTGGCGGAATAAGCCTTGCCGCCAAACCACACTCAAACTGAGAGACCGACTATGCGTTATGCGTCGATCACCGACCGCCTTGCCCACCTGGGCTCGGGAAAATGGACTGTCCACATCAAGGCGCGCGAAATGGCGGCTGCGGGCGTTCCCGTCATCGAGCTGACGATCGGCGAGCCGGACATCCTGCCCGACGAAGCCTTGTTCGAGGAAGCCAACCGGGCGATGAGGGCCGGCCGTATCCGTTATTCCAACGGTCGGGGCGAGCCGGGTATCGTTGCTGCATTGACGGAAAAATATCGCAAGCGCCGGCCTGACGTGAACGAGCAGAACGTCCTGTGTTTCCCAGGCACGCAGACTGCCCTTTTTGCGGTGATGCTGGGCCTTGTGGAGGCAGGCGACGCCGTTCTGGCAGGTGATCCGCTCTATGCCACCTACGAAGGCGTTATTGCCGCGACCGGTGCGCACATGGTGCCGGTGCCGCTCCGCCCTGAAAAGGGTTTTCACCTTCAGGCGGAAGATCTAGAGAAGGCAGTCACTCCGGACAGCCGGGTGCTCCTGCTCAATACGCCGCACAATCCGACCGGGGCGACGCTGACGGCTGACGAAATTGCCGCCATCGGTGAGGTCTGCATCAAGCACGACCTCTGGATCGTCTGCGACGAGGTGTATGAAAAGCTGATCTTTAAGGGAAGTTTCGCTTCCCCCTTCGACCAGCTGGCGCTGGCGGACCGGACCATCGTGGTGTCCTCTATCTCCAAGTCTCACGCCGCCCCCGGCTTCCGGTCTGGCTGGGCAATCGGTCCGGAAGAATTCTGCACGCGGTTGCTGGCGGTGTCCGAAACCATGCTTTTCGGCGGACAGCCGTTCATCGCGGACATGACAGCTATGGCGATTGCCGGGGATTTCGACACTGCCGAGCGCATGCGGGAGAGTTATCTGCGGCGGGCGAAGCTCATCATCGGGCATCTGTCCGGACACGGCGCCCTTAAGCCCATGATGCCGGAAGCCGGCATGTTCCTGCTGGTGGATGTCAGCGCAACGGGACTGGATGGCGCCACCTTTGCCGAAAGGCTGCTGGAGGAAAAACAGGTCGCGGTGATGCCAGGGGCCTCCTTCGGCGATCAGGCGACGAATTTCATCCGGTTGTCGTTGACGGTGGCCGATGAAACGCTTTCCGAAGCAACAGACCGCATCGCGGCCTTTGCGGACAGTCTCGACGACGAGGAGAGCCGCAAATGGGCGTAGTGACCAAGACGGTCGGTGAGGCCCTGATCGATATTCTTGAAGCCAATGGCGTGGAAGCCGTCTTCGGCATTCCGGGCGTGCACACGGTCGAGCTTTATCGGGGGCTGGCTGCGTCCGAAATCCGCCACATCACCCCGCGCCACGAACAGGGGGCCGGGTTCATGGCGGACGGATATGCCCGCGTGACCGGGAAACCCGGTGTCGCACTGGTGATCACCGGCCCTGGCCTGACCAATACGATCACCGCGATGGCGCAGGCCTATCAGGATTCCGTGCCGATGCTGGTGATCTCGGGCGTCAATGCACGCGCAAGCCTTGGCCATGGCCGGGGCAAGCTGCACGAGCTGCCGGACCAGCGCGCCATGATGGCACCGCTTGCGCTGATGACACACACGCTTCTGGAACCTGCAGATCTGCCGGCTGTCATGGAGCGGGCCTTCGCGATCCTGCAGTCGCGGCGTCCGGGGCCGGTCCATATCGAAATTCCAACCGATGTGATGGTGGAAAAGATTGCCGTTGGCGACTTGCGCCCCTCAAAGGCCTGCGGCCCGCGGGCGGCTCAGGCACAGGTGCTGGAGCTTGCCGAGAAATGCCGCAAGGCCCAGCGCCCGGCGATCCTGTGCGGTGGCGGTTCTGTTGCCGCCGCAGACAAGATCCGTTTGCTGGCGGAGCAAATTGATGCGCCGCTGATCACCACGGTCAACGCGCGGGGCATGTTTGCGGGACATCCGCTCTCCGTTCCGGCCAGCCCGAGCCTTGCCGCCGTCCGGGACCTGCTTGCAGCCTCCGATCTGGTGATTGCGCTCGGCACGCAGATGGGACAGACGGATTACGACATGTATGCCGATGGCGGCTTTCCGGAGCTTGCAGATCTGGTGCGGGTGGACATCGATTCAGACCAGCTTGCCCGGGGGCCTGAGGCTGCGCTGCCGGTTCTCTCCAGTGTCGACCAGTTGCTGGACGATCTTCTGCCGCTGCTTGAAGGTCCCGGTACGGCGGCGGCGGAGGGTGCCGCGCGGGCCAAGGCTTGCCGAGAGGCGGTTTCAACCTGGTTGAGCCCCAAGATGCAGGCGGAAATCGGCGTTCTGGAGACGATCCGCGAAACGCTGCCCGGCTGCATCATCGTCGGCGACAGCACGCAGGCCATCTATTCCGGCAACTTGTCCTTTGAAGCAGGCCGGCCGCATGGCTGGTTCAACGCGGCAACAGGGTTCGGTGCACTTGGGTATGGCCCTCCGGCCGCGATCGGTGCCAGCATCGGCGAGCCTGAAACGCCTGTGATCTGCCTTGTGGGTGATGGCGGGCTTCAGTTCTCGCTTGCCGAAATTGGCTCAGCCAGGGATTGCGGAGCCAGGGTGATTTTCCTGGTCTGGAACAACGACGGTTATGGCGAAATCCGCACCTACATGCTGGATTGCGGGATTGAACCGGAAGGCGTGACGCCATCAGCACCCGATTTTGGCAAGATCGCCGACGCCTATGGTTTGCCGTCCGTGCGTCTTGATGACGTGTCGGAGCTCGGGGCCGCTCTGAAGCGGTTTTCAGACCTGTCCGGACCAAGCCTGATCGAAATCCACGAAACAGGCACGCGCGGGGCGACCGCCTGACGTGAGACCCTGCGGGCTTTGCTCAGCTTGAGGCCGGCAAGGACAGCCTGAATTGCGTTCCCCTGCCTTTTACAGACTGGCAGGTGAACGCAAGCCCGTGTTCACGCGCAAGGTCGTGACAGACCGAAAGACCAAGGCCATGTCCGCTGGACGTGCTGCCTTTCTTGTAGGCTTTCAGGAAGGTTTGCTGTTCTGTCTCGGTCAGGCCTGGTCCCGTATCGAGCACACAAAGCTCCAGGGCCTGTCCACGGTTACGGACGCCAATCAGGACCTTGCCTTTTTCGGTGTATTTGACCGCGTTGGAGACCAGGTTGCTGGCAATGCGCATCAGGACCATGGGGGGGACAGCTGTCTTGCGGGTTGATGTAACCCGTCGCAGCTTCAGGCCTTTTGAGATCGCTTCCTCGCCAAACATCTGCTGGACCGTGTCGAGAACAAGCGAAAGTTCGTAGCTCTCCATTTCCGCCGGTTCTGCGCGGGTGATGGCGATGTCTTTCTGGGCGTGGTCTTCTTCGCCGGTTGGATCGGAGCTTTCGGCTGTCCCTATGCCATCGTTCCGCGGTGCCGTTTCCGCCAGATAGGAATTCGACAGGGCCTCCATGTAGTCGAATGCCTCTGCAAGACGTTGGCGAACCGGCGGTTCCATATGGTCGGCAAGATAGTCGAAGCTGAGCCTCAGTGAAGTGATCGGCTGTTTCAGATCATGGGAAGCAGTCGCCAGTTGCCGCTGACGCAGGCTGGCCAGATCGCGGGCACGCGTGTAATTGCGCTCGGCCACGAGCAGCTCTCGACTGCGCTTTGCTTCCGCTTCAAGGGCAGCGATTTCGGCCTGAACGGCATTTGCGTGTTTGTGGCGCAAGGCAACGATATGGGCGGTCAAACCGGTCATGGTGGCAATCAGCAGGCAGGAGAAAATACCCTTGACCGTGCTCGCAACTGGCAGGATTTCAGTCTCGAGGCCAACGACCATCAAGGCAATCAGCCCAACGACCAGCACGGTGCCAAAGGCTGAAACCAGTTCCGAGCTGACATGTGCCGCGCCTTCGCAGCGTCGCCAGCTGCGGCCTGCCAGGAAAACGGAAATGAACATCAGCGCCAGCAGCACATAGCCGAAAAACGCGACATAGGTGCCGGGCGAAAAGAAAGACAACCCGAAACCGGCTATCGATAGAGCGGAAAAGGCTGTCAGGCCGATGGAAAGTCTTGTCTCGCGGCCTGTGGTGGCGACAGAGCGGCCGGAAATGACGAAGCCGAGGCCGGATAGGGAGAACAGCAGGAAGAAGCCTGTCGGAGACTGGAGTTCAGGCCTGTCGGGAAAGAAGAACCGGAACCAGAGGCCGTCAATATAAGCGATGAAAGCAAGTCCGAGCCCGAACTGGACGGCGTAGAGCATGCCGATCCAGTTTTTCATGGCCAGATGAAAGCCGAAGAAGAAAATCAGGCAGGAGATCGTGAAGGCGTAGAACGCCGTATGGGTGATGCCGGACGCAAAGGCTGAGGCTTCAAGCTCCACCGGTGTTTCCAGCGCCATCTTGAAGGACTGGAAAGGCCCGAACTTGAAATTCACCAGGAGGGTGACCCGCTCTTGCGGCGCGATGTCGAAGACAGGCGTGCGCAACCTTGTGACCGAGTGGTCTTCCGGTGCGAAGGGTTCGAAAATCGAATAACTGATCAGGCTTTCGGTAAAGCCGCTTTCGCGGATGACATAGGCATCCAGTTCGCTGACCAGCGGCAGGTCGATCGTCAGCACGAAAGGATCCGGCGCACGGCCATCGTTCAATGTTGCGTTGACGATCTCGACAGCGGCCCAGGCTTCCGGCGCATAGTTCGTTTCCAGCAGAGAGGCCTTGAGGGTCGGAGAGAATTTGCCGGAGCGGAACCGGTTCAGGATGTCGGCAAGAGATGCTGTCGGATCGCTCTCATAGACCAGATGCGGCTTCAGGTCGCCAATCCCCTGGCCGGGCTCGAGGCGCACAGTTTCTGCCCGGGCGATGCCGGTCACGAGAAGGCTGAAAAACAGAAGGGCCCACAGGTGCAGAATTCTGGTCATTTCCCCAAAGGCATGTCAGATAGAAGGACTGCAGCTGCTGGATCGAGAGCCGTGAAAGATCAAAGATATAGTGCCATCATTGCAGATGATCACGCAATCGTTCGCTCGGGCTTGCGCGACGCTCTGGAAAAGCCGGGCCTGATCGAACCGGAGGGGATCAACGTGCTGGCGGAAGCCGGCGACGGTCTCAGCGCGATAGCCGAAGTGCGCAAGCAGCGGCCAGACCTCCTGTTGCTGGATGTCTCCATGCCGATGGCAGGCGGCGTGGAAGTGCTGATCGAGGCAAGGCGCTGGTCGAAGGAAACGAGGGTGGTCGTGCTGACAGGCATTTCCGCTGTCGGGCTGATATCGGATCTCATCGAGGCCGGGGTCGATGGCCTGTTCTCGAAGGCGTCGGACAATGCCGAGTTCTACCAGAAACTACCAGGTATCCTGCGCGGACAGCGGCATATTTCGGATGTGTTCCTGAAGATCCTGGAAGAGACGCCCGCGCCACCGGTTCTGACGGACCGGGAACGGCAAACGCTGAACCTGATCCTCGCGGGGCGGTCCAACAAGGAAATTGCCGAAGGACTTGGCATCAGCGTCAAGACCGTCGACAAGCACCGTACCAGCCTGATGCAGAAGCTGAACGTGCATTCGGTGCCGCAGCTGATGGCCAAGGCGCTGAAGGAAGGCATGATTGATCCATCGCGGGAACTTTGACCGGAGAATGCCTGTTCTGGCCGGAATGGGGGATCGGCCCCATGGCCGGCAGTCAGCCGCCATGCGTTACTGCTGCAAGTGACCCGTAAAAGGATTGTGCCATGCGCCCCTGTTTCAGACTTTCAGCCACCTCGCTTGCCGCGATACCCGTTGCCAGCATGCTGATCACGGGCTCGGTCCAGGCGCAGGATGACGGTTTTCGCGAGATCCGTGTTGCTCCCGGCACGGCGGTCGCCGCCAATTTCATGGATGTGCTGATGCCGTTTCTGCAAGGCCATCCGGAGAGTGACGAAGGCAATGCTGCGCTCGACCTGAAGGTGCGCAAGGCCGACAGCGGCTACAGTGTCGATATCGTCATGACGGGATATCTTGATGACAGCCTTTCAGGTGAGCATTACAGGGGCACCGTTGTTCACACGGCGACGGGCGAATGGGAGCTTCTGCAGATGAAGGTCAAACCCTTGTGCGCACGTGGTGTGAATGTCGGGGGGATCTGCACCGCATCCGCAGCACCACCTGCCATGTTCCGGTCTTCCGGCGCCGTTGATGGCCGGTTGATGTGCGTCAGCATTGCGCAGGACGATGTTCTGAATGTACGGCAGGGCCCCGGAACACGGCATGCCGTTACCGGCGCTCTTGCGGCGGGAACCTGTAATGTGGAACTTTCCGAGAGCTGTGAGGGAAGCTGGTGTGAAATCCGTTCGGGGGCAGTGTCCGGATGGGTGAATACCCGTTACCTTGAGCCCGCCAATTGAAAGACATATCGACGAGCCCCATGCCGGTCAGAAATCAGCATCAGCGCAGATCTGCCAAAAGCCTTCTCATCGGCGGCTTGCTGATGTCTTGCGCAACTGTCGCGGTTCTGGCCAGCGGCTTGCCCGAGCCGACATTCCTGGAAAGCGGCAGCAACGACCTGATCCGCTTTCAGAAAGGTGAGGTGCCTGCACCACCGATTACGCTGGAGGCCGCCCCGTCAGCCGCTCCGGAACCGGTAGAACCTGCCGAGATGCATGCGCCCGAGCACCGGCTGATGGACAGCGAGGGGGCCGCTGCCGAGATTGCCCCTCCACCGCCAGCGCGGCCGCAGCCACCGGCGCTTGCACCTGCACCCTCCGACGCCCCATCCTGGACGGACCGTATGGATCTGGAGTTAGATCGGGCCATCGACCGGACTGCCCCCCAGAGGGAACGGGTTGCGCCGGCTGCAGCGCCGAAACAAAATTCGCAAAAACGGGAAGCCACTGGTGCGGACTCTCAAGGCTTGAACTCTGCCATAGAAAAGTCCGCCGCAAGGCGTGCGCAGGAACCGGCTCCACTGGAGGAAGCCGCAGATGCCGATGATGCGATTTCCGCGCGGCTGGTGACGGTCTGCCTGACCAATCCGGACGATGCCAGCGGCGCCAAGGGCTTTGATATCCGGCGAGATGGTCCGCCGCGCTATGTTGCCGATGTCGGCGCGACGGCCTGTGCCCGCTTCGAGCCAACGCGCCATACGATCTATCTCTGGAAGACCAACGACCTGGGTGCCCTGTCGCTGATCCTCTCCAGCCGTCTCGATCTGGTCGAGGCAGATGGGACGCAAGTGTCCCTGGACTGGTTGCGGGACCGGTAACCGGCCCGACAGCGCAAACGCGCAGCCACCAGATTTATTCTCGAATTTGTCAGTCGTCCGTAGGGCTCTGGGAATGAGTGGATCCCGGGTCTCGCGTTGCTCACCCGGGATGACATTCGAGGACCTTTTCCATCGTCATCCCGGCCAAGCGCAGCGCGAGCCGGGATCGGGGAGGAACGGGATCCTTTTTAGGTGCCCATTTCGCCGACCCTCGGCTCCCCGATCCCGGATCTTTGCTGCGCTGCGTCCGGGATGACCAAAGGAGGGATGACCATAGGAGGGATGATCAACGGCGGGATGACCATTGGTGGGGAGGCGAATGGAGCGACGGACAACTTGGTGAGAAATACAAACAGAAACCGGCAGGCGGGCCTGCCGGTTTCTATGCGGGCGGTGGGGGAACCTAGCGCTCGGCGACGACCGCGAGACGGACGAGGGTCAGGAATTCAGACCGGTAGCCGAAGCGGTCAGCGCCCTTGTTCTCACTGGCGAGTTTTTCAATCGCCTTGAAATCCCAATCTCCCAGGTGATCGGTGCCTTTCAGCTTCTGCCCGAAGGCAGCAACTGACGCGGCAAAGAGGGTTTCCGACATCGGTATACCGCTTGTGTCTGCCATGACCGGTGTCTCGATCAGGGTACTTTCCTTGTCTCCGGGCAGCTTGTAGCGCAGCTTCACGAAGGCGAGTTCACCCGAATAGGAAGCGCGAACGGGTTCGATCTTCTCCTTGGGGCCGTAGCGCAGGTCCGAGAATTTTTCCGCCGGCGAGCCGACAGGGGTGATCTCATAAAGGGCCGTGACGTTGTGGCCCGCGCCGATATCTCCCGCATCGACCTTGTCGTTCCTGAAATCCTCAGTTCTGAGCGCCCGGGTTTCGTAGCCGATCAGGCGGTATTCGGCGACGGTCTCCGGGTTGAATTCGACCTGGATCTTGACGTCCTGGGCGATCATGGAGATGGAGCTGACCACCTGGTCCACCAGCACCTTGCGGGCTTCGGACAGCGTGTCGATGTAGGCGGCAACGCCCTGTCCGTTCTGCGCAAGGGTCTGCATCAGTTCATCGTTGTAGTTGCCGCGGCCGAAGCCGAGAACGGAGAGCGCTGTGCCGTTTTCCCGCTGTTCAGAGACATAGCGTTTCAGGCTGTCCGGATCGGAGAGGCCGACGTTGAAGTCGCCGTCGGTGGCCAGGATGATCCTGGTCTGCTCGCCGTCGCCGGTCATTGTTTCGGCCAGAGCGTAGGCTCCTTTCAGACCTTCATGACCTGCCGTTGAGCCTCCGGAGGTCAACGCGTTGATCTTTTCCAGGATCCGGCTCTTGTCGGTAACCTTGGTCGGTTCCAGTAGAACACCGGAGCTGCCGGCGTATGTGACGATCGCCACTTCGTCCTCGTCGCGGAGCGTGGACAGCAGCAGGCGGAAGGATTGCTGCAGCAGCGGCAACTTGTTGGCATCGGCCATGGAGCCGGAGGTGTCGATCAGGAACACCAGGTTCTGCGGGGGAAGGTCATCGAGCGGCACCTTGTAGCCCTGGATGCCGACCTGCATCAGCCTGGTGTGTTCGTTCCACGGGGTGTCGATCACGGAAACATTGGTGGAGAAGGGGTGACCGCCCTTTTCGGGTACGGGATAACTGTAATCGAAGTAGTTGACCATTTCTTCCACGCGCACGGCATCCGGGTTCGGCAATCGGCCGCCGGACAGCGTGCTGCGGACATAGGAATAAGAGGCGGTGTCGACATCGACGGAGAAGGTCGATACCGGGTCCGCGCTCGTGCGTTTCAGCGGGTTTACTTCTGCGGATGCAAATCGCTCCCGGTCTGCAGGCTGAACGGCTGGCATTGCCGGTGGTTCGGACTGAGCCACCTTTTTCGGGGCAGAGCCGCCACTGCCGGAGGAAAGTGACATCAGGCCGCCGGTGGCTGCCTCCGAGCCAATCATTATTTTGTCCTGAAATGCCGGGGCCGGGGCCGGGGCAGGCTGCGGGGCTACGGCCGGACGGGAGATGTCCGCGATGACGGAGTGGCTTTCTTCCTGTTTCCTGCGCTGGGTTGTCGAAGCCGAGGCATCATCGTCTCGCTCACCTGCAATGGTCATCCGGCCGGCTTCCTCCGCCGGGCTTGTGAGCTTTTTCCCGAGCTCCTGCCAATCGATGGTTTGCGAGGCGATGCCGGCGAAGGCGATTGTCATCAGCGAAGCGGAGCTGATCAGCAAGGTTCTGGGCATGTGTTTGCCAAACATGAGACAAATCCTTTTCGTCGCCCGGAGGAAAGGTCCGGGTGTCGGGGTGATGGGGAAAGGTTGGGTAATGTGCCGGGCAAGAGCCGCGCCCTCACGGCGCGGCCTTGGTGTGTTTGCCGGGTGTTACCGGAACACGATGCGGTAGCTTGCGCCCTTGCGGCAAACCGAGGTGCTGGAGTCCGCGTACCAGGTTTTGAGGAGGTTCCAGCGGCCGTTGGATTTCAGCTTGCGGAACTGGACCCGGACATAGGTGCTGGCGTTGTTCACGCCTTCCAGGTTCCGGGTGACCTTGTAGGTGCCACCGTGGGCGATGACGCGGTTGGAAATGTTTTCCGAGCGCCAGCGGTTGGAACCGAGGTCACGGTAATCGAGATCGTAAAGCTGGATCGGCTGGCCGGTGTTGTTCTTCACCGTGATGTTGACCTTCTTGCAGATGTCGAACAGGGCGGCGGCCGGGGTCACGGCTCCGAGGGAGGCAACGCCTGCAATGGCGAGAACGCTGGCGGCTGCTGCGGTTTTGGCAAGGGCTTTCATTGGTCAATTCCTTTCTCTTGAATAATCTCCTTTCGGAGGGGGTATCGATCTTTCGATGAGAGAAAGGTGCCAGAACGAGCGGGGTGTCAGTATGGGGTCGATACCCCAATCGCGCGTCTGGCGAGGTACCTGAAAGCGGGCCGGTCACCGCAACCGGCGGGTTGAAGACACGCTTCGATATTTGGTCTATTGCTGCTTCGTCGCCTGTTTTGAAAAACGATTTCGAGATGACGATTTCATTCCAGGACCGGCCGTACCGGTCGACCTGAGGCTCCGGTTTTTTCGGGTGCCCGATCAGCCCTGCCAAAACTATTTAAACGGACTGCCTGGAGAAGGAGTGCCCATGATTTCGAGATGCCTGGTGTTTATCCTGTTCTGTCTTGCCGCAACGGTGGCAAAAGCGGCCGATGTGTTTCCGTCGAACGCGGAAGGTTGCGACTATCATTTGCGGGGTCAGATCGTCTCGGGGGATGCGGAAAAGCTCAGGGTTCTGCCGATCAACTCGCAAGGCATCACGCTGTGCCTCGATAGCCCCGGGGGCAGCTTTGCGGAAGGAAAGCGGCTGTTCGACACGATCTGGGACCAGGATATCGCAACCATGGTGCGTTCGGGAGAACGGTGCGAATCCGCCTGTTCGCTGGCTTTCCTTGGTGGCAGCATGCGGATCGGGACAGCCGTGATCCGCTTTCAGATGCGCTCTCTGCGTCCAGGGGGCAAGCTCGGTTTCCATTCGCCTAGCCTCAACCTGCCCAACGAGAACAGTTACCCTGCCAGCGAAGTCCAGACCGCCTTTGCGATTGCGCTGAAGGCTGCCGAATCCTTTTTCGATATCAAGCTGAGCGAAGAGCACGACGTCGAGGCCATGACGGATTTCCTCTATCAGCGGATCCTCGGCACGCGCCCCGAAAACATGTTCCACATAGAGAGCATCGGCGATGCGGTGCTGGCCAATATCACCGTCACCGGATTGACACCGCCAGCCTCGATTACGGAACGTGAAATCGCAAATATCTGCGACAACGCCTATGCGGCCAATCTGATGGATGGTCGGCCGGGATATACGACCAGTTCACAATACTACGACGAAATCCTGATCGGCGATCCGGATGGAGACCGGAAAGTGGTGCTGACAAGGCAGGGAGAGGACCTGGTCGGCAAGGTCTTCAATTATGATACTCCGAGCAAATTCTCTGCGCTTGGCTGTTCGGTCCGGATTTCCGACGACTGGAAACGGTTTTGGGATACCGATTACAGTCCGCTCAGTGTCCGTTTCGAGCAGTATTCCGTTGGTGACGATTTCGGTGACGGGGAGGCCGAGGAATTTTCCGCGCCTTACTGGTATCTGCTGTCGGCTTCCCTGAAGCTTGACCAGCAGGCCGAAAGAAACGTAGCCGAACAGAATGCAAGTGCACCCGCATCTGCAACTGCTGCGTCAGGCGAGGGCGGTTTCGTTCGCCTGAGCGGTTATGATCTTTACGGTGGTGATCTGCCGGATGGTGTGCTCCGCAACATGAGCGCGGAGGACTGTATCTCGTCCTGTGGCGCCAGAAGCGGTTGCGATGCCGTGACCCATGACCGATGGAACCGGATCTGCATTCAAAAGTCCGTCGGTAACAGCAATGGCAGGCTCTATCTTCTTTCCAAGGCCGACACCTATGTGCAGCGGGCTGCCGCCGGGTCTCTCAAACCCAATCTGAGCGTGCCTGTCCAGACGTTCACCAAACAGAACAAGGGCTTTCCCGGACAGCCGGATGAAAGCCTGCAGGCGGGATCGGCCGGCCAGTGCGAGACGCTCTGCACGGAACGCACCTGCCTCGGGTTCAACTGGTCTGCCGGGTCGGGAAGATGCGATCTGTTCGCGCGGCCGGGTGTCTATTCCGACGCCGAAGGTATCGTGGCCGGGTTCATGGTTCAGCCGGCCCAATAGGACCGCCCAACAAAACAGGCCCGTCCGCGGTTCCTTTGACCGCGGACGGCGTCTGATCAGACCGCCTTCTGTCCGACGAAGCGGCCGGCACCTTCCGGAAAAGGCAGGGCCTTGTGGGCATCGGCGAAGGCCTTGAGCTTCTCGCCGACTTCCGCTCCCGGCAGGGAACTGGCGCGGGTGTTGAGATCGACATGGAGCAGAAGGGTCTCCATGGTCGCGGCAAGTTTGCCGTCAGCGTTTTTCAGGAAGTGGAACAGCTGCATCTTCTTGCCTTCCCCCTGGAGCACCTGGGTCGTGACCGTCAGGCGTTCACCCGCCAGAAGCTCGTCCAGGTAGCGCAGGTGATTTTCAACGGTGAAGTAGCTCTTGCCGGACGCGATATAGTCGGCATCCGCGCCGATCAGCTCCATGAACCGGTCGGTTGCGGCAGCACCTGCTTCCAGGTAGTGCGCCTCGTTCATGTGGCCGTTGTAGTCGGTCCAGCTCTGCGGGATCTGGCGGTCTCCCGTGATCGGCAGTTCAGCCTCCGCCGGTGCCGCCAAAGCCCGTTCATGGGTGTTGAGAACGCCGCCTGCACCGCTGCCGCTTTTCTTTAGCGCTCGCATCATGCCGACGAGATTGTCGTCGCGCAGGCGTTCCAGCTCGCGAATGGAGCGATGGCCGGACTGGGCATCGGACTGACCGGCGATCAGGTCAACCAGCTCGTCGGTAAACTCCGGCACGTCCATCAGTTTGGTCCAGGGCCAGGAGAGGCATGGACCGAACTGGGCCATGAAGTGCTTCATGCCGGCTTCCCCGCCGGCGATACGATAGGTCTCAAAAAGGCCCATCTGTGCCCAGCGCAGACCGAAGCCCATGCGGATTGCCTCGTCAATTTCTTCGGTCGTGGCAATGCCGTCCTTCACCAGCCAGAGCGCCTCGCGCCAGACAGCTTCCAGGAAGCGGTCGGCAATGTGGGCGTCGATCTCCTTGCGGACATGAAGCGGGAACATGCCGATGCTGCGCAGGACCTCGGCCGCGCGAGCGGTTTCGGCCGCATCACCGACAAGTTCCACCAGCGGAAGCAGATAGACCGGGTTGAACGGGTGGGCGACAACGGCGCGCGCACCTTCGCTGGTCAGTTCGGACGGCTTGAAGCCGGATGTCGACGAGCCGATGACGGCGGTCTTGGGCGCGAGCTCCGTCAGGCTGCCCAGGACCTTGTGTTTGAGGTCGAGGCGTTCGGGAACGCTTTCCTGCACCCAGTCAGCACCAGCGGCTGCCTCGGCAAGATCTGAATGGAACGACAGGTTGCCTTCGTCCGGCAGGCGCTTGTCATAGAGCGCGGGCAGGCTGCGGCGCGCATTGTCGATGACTTCGCCGATCTTGCGTTCGGCTTCCGGGTCGGGGTCGAAGACGGCAACGTCCCAACCGTTCAAAAGGAAACGGGCGGCCCAGCCGCCACCGATCACGCCGCCGCCGACGATGCATGCTTTTTGGGTCATGGTGCAAGTGTCTCCGTGTGGCCGTCGATGGCCAGGATCTGTCCTGAAATGCGGGCGCCTGCTTCGGACGCCAGAAAGTGAATGGTGTTGGCTACATCCTGGGCAGTGACCCAGGTCTTGAGTGAAACACCCTTGACGTAGCTCTCTCGAATGGCCTCTTCGGTCTCGCCGCGCGCCCTGGCTTCCATCGCGACGACCCGATCCATCCGCTCCCCTTCCACCGCGCCCGGGCAAACCGCATTGACGCGAATGCCGTGGGGGCCGAGCTCCATTGCGAGCGTCTTGGTGAGGCCGACAATCGCCCATTTGGCGGAGGCGTAGGGCGAGCGGAACGGGTAACCGTAAAGTCCGGCGGTTGACGAGGTGAGCGTGATCAGACCGTGCCCCTGAGCTTTCAGCACTCTGGCCGCCCAGCGGCAGGTCAGGAAGGGTCCGTGGAGATTGGTCGCGACGCAGCGTTGCCATTCTGCATAGTCCAGAGTCTCGATCGCCCCTGCAGGACCGCCGGTGCCGGCATTGGCGCAGATCACGTCGATGCCTTTCCAGCGGTGTTCAAGGTCGTTCAGGAACGCGGACATTTCCGCTTCGCTGGTGACATCGGCAACAGCAGCGATTGCGTTGCCATTGGCTTCCGAGAATGCGGAAACGGCTGCAGGATCCGCATCACAGATCGCGACTTCGTCTCCGTCTGCCAGGAAGCGTTCCGCAATGGCGCGGCCGATCCCGGACGCTCCGGCCGTGACGAGGATCCTGCGGCTCATGTCAGGCGCTCACCGGCGCACGTTTGGTCAGGCCAAGCTTTTCACGAACGGCCTGCGGGCCGATGATCTTGGCGCCCATGCCTTCGACAACGCCGACGGCCTTCTCGACCAGCTGTGCATTGGTGGCAAGAACGCCTTTTTCGAGGAAGATGTTGTCCTCGAGGCCAACACGGACGTTGCCACCGGCCAGGATGGAGGCCGCCACATAGGGCATCTGATCGCGGCCGAGACTGAAGGCCGACCAGGCCCAGTCATCCGGAATGGCGTTGACCATGGCCATGAAGGTGTTGAGGTCGTTCGGCGCGCCCCAGGGCACACCCATGCACAACTGCACCAATGCCGGAGAGGCAAACGTGCCTTCCTTGACGAGCTGCTTGGCAAACCAGAGGTGGCCGGTGTCGAAGGCTTCGATTTCCGGCTTCACGCCAAGTTCGGTCATCATGGCCCCCATGGCGCGCAGCATGCCGGGGGTGTTGGTCATGACATAGTCGGCTTCGGCGAAATTCATGGTGCCGCAGTCCAGTGTGCAGATTTCAGGCAGGCACTCGCGGATATGGGCCATGCGCTCGGTTGCGCCGACCATGTCGGTTCCCTTTTCAACCAGCGGCAACGGGCTTTCCGTGGACCCGAACACGATGTCGCCGCCCATGCCAGCGGTGAGGTTCAGGACCACATCCACATCGGCGGCGCGGATGAGATCCGTGACTTCCCGGTAGAGGTCAAGCCGGCGGGAGGGGGTGCCGGTTTCCGGATCGCGCACATGGCAATGGACGACGGCGGCCCCCGCCTTGGCGGCGTCGATGGCGCTGTCGGCGATCTGTTTCGGGCTGCGCGGCACATGCGGAGACTTGTCCTGGGTACCGCCCGACCCGGTGACGGCGCAGGTGATGAAGACTTCGCGGTTCATGGTCAATGGCATTTGGTTCTCCTGGATCAGCGACAGTTCAACCGAAACCGATTGAACTGCCGGAAACTGATTGTTTTTAGCGTGTCAGGTCATCTTGATGGCGTTCATGCCGAAGCAGGATGACCTAGCGGCCCTTCCAGACCGGGTCTCGTTTTTCGACAAAGGCGCGGGCGCCTTCCTTCTGGTCTTCAGAGCGATAGAGCTTTTCGACCGTTTCGAACTGGCTTCCGGTGATGCGGTTGAGCGCGTCCTGGAATTTCATGTCTTCTGCCTCGCGCACGATTTCCTTCAGCGCCGCATAGACAAGCGGGGGACCGGAAGCGAGCAGCTCGGCCAGTTTCCAGGCTTCCGCCATCAGGCCCTTTCCAGGATAGATGTGGTTGATCAGGCCCCAGCGAGCGGCTTCCTCTGCTTCGATCCAGCGGCCTGTCAGCAGCATTTCCATGGCGATGTGATAGGGAATGCGCTTCGGCAGCTTGATGCTGGCGGCATCGGCCACGGTGCCTGAGCGGATTTCCGGCAGGGCGAAAGAGGCGTGCTCCGCTGCCAGGATAATATCGGCAGACAGGGCAAGCTCGAGCCCGCCACCACAGCAAATGCCGTTGACGGCTGCTATGACCGGCTTGTTCAGGCCGCGCAATTCCTGCAGGCCGCCGAAGCCACCCTTGCCGTAATCTCCGTCGACGGCATCGCCACCTGCGGCCGCTTTCAGGTCCCAGCCGGGGCAGAAGAATTTTTCTCCGGCACCGGTCACGATGGCAACGCGCAGGTCCGGATCGTCCCGGAAGTCGGTGAAGACGTCTCCCATGATCCGGCTGGTCATCAAGTCAATGGCGTTGGCCTTCGGCCGGTCGAGCGTGACAGCCAGTATGTGGCCGCGTCTTTCGGTCTTGATGGGGTTTTCCATCAGTTCGCTCCCATTCTTACCAGTGCATCGGCGGCAACGGCATAGTCCGCACCGCAGAGCAACGGGTTGATTTCTACTTCTTCGACCGGTGCCGACAGAACAAAGCTCTGCACTGCTTGCACAGCTTCAACAATCGCTCCCAGATCGCAAGGCGGCTTGCCGCGATATCCGGTCAGGACACGGCCGATCTTCAGATTTTCAAGGGCCTTCTTGATCTCGTCCTCGCCTGCTGGAACGATCAGCGAGGTGCTGTCTTCCAGAAGTTCGGTCAGGATGCCGCCTGCTGCGAGCGTCAGGACGTAGCCGTGAGCCGGATCCCGCACAATGCCGACCAGCAGTTCGCCAAGGCTGGCGGTGATCATCTCTTCCACCAGAAACGACGAGGCCGGCATCCCGCTTGCGGCGGAGTGGACCTCGCAAGCCGATTGCAGATTGAGGGCGACTGCTCCGGCTTCGGTCTTGTGGGCAATGCCGGTGCCCTTCAGCACCACCGGGTATCCAATATCTTCGGCAGCCCGCGCTGCCGCTTCCGGACCTTCTGCAAAAGTGCTCGCGGGAACCTTGAGGCCATGCTTTTGCAGCAAGGCTTTTGCCTCGTGCTCGGAAAGAAGACGGGGATCAGCGACAGCTTGAGGAACCCGGATCCGTTCCGGCGAAAGTGGTCCTGCCAGAAAGGCAGCCGCCTCAATGGCCGTCAGTGCATCGTCCAGCCCGCAGAGAGGCACGAGACCACGCTTCATCAGATCGGCTGCAAAGGCTTCCGGCATGGTTTCGGGGAGCGAACTCAGGATCGCCATCGGTTTGCCGGAAGCTTTCATCGCCGCTTCCACCGGCTCGATCACCTTCAACCAGTCTTCCGGGTCACAGCGATCCATTCTCGGAATATCGAGAATGACGATGCCAAGGGCGATGTCCGCCTGCATCATGGCAGTGTAGCACCGGGTCATGGCCTCGCCATCACCCCAGATGTAGGTGTGGTAGTCGAGTGGATTGGCGAGAGCGACCTTGGGGCCGAGGGCCTCTGACAGCGCGGTTCTTTGCGCGGGAACGAGCGGCGGGAAAGTGATCTGACGGCCGACGGCGGTGTCGGCAATCAGGCTGGCTTCACCGCCCGAGCAGGACATGGACACGATGTTGGTGCTCGGCAAAGGACCTGCGACGTGGACCAGCTTCAGGGTTTCCAGAAGGGCTGTCAGGCTGCCGACCCGGGCAATGCCAAGCCGGTTGAAGAGCGCGTCGGAACCAGCCGTGCTACCGGCAAGGGCGGCCGTATGGGAGACTGTTGCGGCCTGGGCGGCCTCGGATCTGCCGACCTTGACGGCCACAACCGGTTTGCCGAGTGCGTGCGCCTTGCGTGCGAAAGCCTCAAAGGCAGCAAGATCGTCAAGCCCTTCGATGTGCAGACCGATGGCGGTGACCCGGTCATCGTCCAGGAGGGCGCTGCCAATGGCGGACAGGCCCGTCTGGGCCTGGTTGCCGGCGGTCATCAGATAGGCAATCGGCAGGCCGCGTGTCTGCATGGTCAGGTTCAGCGCGATGTTGGACGATTGCGCGATGATCGCAACACCGCGGTCGACCGGGGTCAGGCCATGCTGATCCGGCCACAGGGCCGCGCCGTCGAGCGCATTGAGAAAGCCATAGCAGTTGGGACCGAGGATCGGCATCTCGCCTGCCGCCTCGATCAGGGCGGCCTGAAGATCCGCGCCGTCGGCAAGCTCCCGGATTGCTTCGCTGAAACCGGAGGCAAAGCAGATGGCACCACCGGCGCCGAGGCGTGAAAGCGAGTGGACAATCTCGACCGTCACGTGCCGGTTGACGCCGATAAAGACCGCGTCGGGGGCGGCGGGAAGATCTTCCACAGTGGCATAGGCCCTGCAGCCGTCGATCTCTTCACGGCTTGGGTGGATCGGCCAGAGATCACCCTCAAAACCGGCCTTGCGGCATTCCCGGAGCACGTTCCGGCACCAGGAACCACCACCGATAACAGCGACCGTGCGTGGCCGGAGCAGGCGTTCGAGTGAGCGCATGGATCAGGCTCCGAGCGGGCGGAAGATGTCGCGGCTGATGATGTGTCGCTGGATCTCGCTGGTGCCATCCCAGATCCGTTCCACGCGGGCGTCGCGCCAGAAACGTTCGATGGGGAAGTCGTCCATCAGACCCATGCCGCCGAAGATCTGCAGCGTCGTGTCGGTGACGCGCGCCAGCATTTCGGTCGCATAGACCTTGGCACTCGCAATCTCGCGGTTGGCGGGCAAACCCTGGTCGAGACGCCAGGCTCCGGCAAGCGTCAACCAGTCGGCAGCATCGATCTCGGTGATCATGTCGGCGACCTGGAAGCTGACGCCCTGGAACTTGGCGATCGCCTGGCCGAACTGCTTGCGCTCGGCGGCATAGTTCACCGCATAGTCGAAACAGCGGCGGGCGCGGCCAACGCTCATGGTGGCAACCGTCAGACGGGTGGCATAAAGCCATTCGTTCATCACCTCGAAGCCACCGTCGACTTCGCCGAGCACCTGGCTGTCCGGCAGGCGGCAACTGTCGAAATAAAGAATGCAGTTCTTGTAGCCCCGATGGCTGACGGAGCGATAGCCGTCGCGCACCTCGAAGCCGGGTGTGCCCCGGTCGACCAGAAAACAGGTGATGCGCTTCTTGGGGCCTTTTGGTGTTTCGTCAACGCCGGTCGCCACAAACACGATGAAGAAATCCGCGTGTTCGGCGCCGGAGATGAAATGCTTGGAGCCGGAGACCACCCAGTCTCCTCCGTCGCGCACCGCCTGGCATTTCATGCCGCGCACATCCGAGCCGGCATCGGGTTCGGTCATGGCCAGCGCGTCCATCTTCTCGCCGCGCACGGCCGGCAGAAGGTAGCGCTCGATCTGCTCGCCCTTGCAGGCCATCAGGATATTCTGGGGACGGCCGAAAAAGTGGTTCAGCGCCATCGATCCGCGTCCCAGTTCCCGTTCCACCAGGGTGAAATCAAGATGGCTCAGGCCGGCGCCGCCCACTTCTTCCGGGAAGTTACAGGCGTAGAAGCCGAGATCGATACATTTGCGCTTGATCTCCTCGCCGAGTTCGGCGGGCACCTGGCCCGTCTTCTCGACTAGTTCCTCATGCGGGTAAATCTCGTTTTCAACGAAGGACCGGACCGTGGAGACGATCATCTCCTGTTCTTCGCTCAGCCCAAAATGCATCGGAATCTCCTCTTGCCTCAGGCCGACGAGAGTGAGACAAACGGGCTGGCTCCATTGTGCAATTTTGGTTTGAAATCATGCCGATTTCACAAAAATCGAATTCGGTTCGAAAAATCTGCGTGCTGTTGTTCGAAAGCTTTTCGAACCACTGCCTGGCGAATGCGATCGAGCCGTTCCGGGCAGCAAACACGATTGCCCGAAAGCAGCTTTATTCCTGGCAGCACGTGAGCCTTGCCGGAGGGACCGTCACGTCGTCCAGCGGTCTGCCGGTGGCGACGTCTGCCTGGTCGGAGGCAAAGCCTGGTGGCGATTATCTCTTCATCATGCCGAGCTACGGTTTCGAGGCCTTTGCAGGTCAGTCAACCGTGCGCGCCTTGAAGGCCGCAAGGCAACGGTTCGGCACGTTGGTCGGCATGGATACCGGCGCATGGCTGTTGGCGGCCGCCGGTTTGCTGGAGGGACGCAAGGCAACGATCCACTGGGATGAACTGACGGGATTTGCCGAAAGATTTCCGGATGTCGATGCGGTGGAGGACCGTTTTGTACTTGATGGCAACATCTGTACCTGTGGCGGGGCGTCGACAACGTTCGAACTGGCACTAGAGCTGATCAAGCGGCATCACAGCCCGATGTTCGCGCTCGAGGTGGCAGCCCTGTTCATGTATGGCGACAAGCTGGACATGCACGATCCGCACAAGCGCCTGTCGGCGGATGCCCTGGTGCGCAGCGCGACTGCGCTGATGCGGCGGACCATCGAGGCACCGATGCCGATTGAAGATCTTGCCCGGCAGCTGAAGGTGGACCAGCGTACCCTGGAGCACCGGTTCCAGCGGGAAATGTCGATGACGCCACTGGGGGTCTACAAGGCGATCCGCCTGCGCGAGGCGCGCCGGCTTGTGGAATTGACCATGCTGGGGATTGCCGAAATTGCAGAGCGTTGCGGCTATCGCAACGCGAGTGCAATGACCCGAGCCTACCGGCAGGAATTCGGCCAGTCGCCGCGCGAGCACCGGCGAAGCAGATAGTCCCGGCCGAAAAACGAGAAAGGCCGCGCTAGACGCGCGGCCCTTTCTTGGAAGGTTTGAAAAGACCTTACTTGTGCGGGAAACCGGCTTTTGCTGTACCGTTCCAGTCGCCCTGGAAAGGCAGGATATGCAGCGGCTTCTTCGCCCTGGCACCCTGTGCCCTTGCACCGGCGACCTGTTGCTGGGCAACTGTCAGCCGCTCTTCGCCATTGTAACTGCCGACAACCGGCAGGATCAGCAGATTGCCGCTGCGCGCTTCAGCCAGAGCCTTTGCATTGACGGTCTGCTGGATGCGGACGGAGACAGGCTTGTCGCCATTGAGATCGCCGCGGGTGTCGTCCGGGTCGATGGCGAAGGCATTGCCGGCCAGCGCGCCGGATACAAAGGCTGCGGTCAGCAGGGTCGACAGAATTTTCTTAGAAGTACGCATGATCTTGCTCCATGTGTCTGTTTAAACTCATGAATGACTGCAGAGCGCTGTTTGCCCCGCAGGCTGTTCATGCCGGGAACAACGACACGAATGCTGATCGGTTGCGGCGGTGGCGGTAATAACATCAACACAAAAACATGAGGCCCTGTGAGAGGGTTCAAGCCTTGCGAGGCGCGTGTTTTGACACCACGCACGCGTTCATCATGATCATTCGGCAAGCGGTGCCCGGCTCACCGACCCGTGAAAGGCGTGGGAGCTGAAGAGGCCGTTTTGCATCTGTTTTTCAAACCGCGATGACAAGCTCTTGAGCGCGCTTCTGCCAACACCGTCACCTCTTACATCTCGTCCAGAAACAGCAGAACAGGAATGTCACGATGGCCTGCACCAAGGACGACTTCACCAGAGACCTTCAGAGCGAAATCCCGCATCTGCGCAGATACGCCCGCTCTCTTACGCGAAACCCTGAAGCCGGTGATGATCTGATGCAGACCTCGCTGGAAAAGGCGCTGCGGCATCACGCCAGCTTCCACTGCGGTACGCAGCTGCGCCGCTGGCTGTTCACGATTGCCCGCAATGCCTATCGCGACGAAAGAAAATGGCTTGCCCGGCGGGGTGACCACCTGCCCATCGAGGACTGGCTTCAGGAAACCCAGGCAGCGCCCGCTCAGGAAAAGCATCTGGAGCTGGAAGACGTTGCCAGGGGCATCGCCGGACTTCGGCCGGAAGACAGGGATGCTCTCGAATTGCGGGTGTTTTCGGGCCTGTCCACCGGGCAAATTGCCAAGCAGACGGGTGTGGCCGTCGGAACGGTGAAAAGCCGGCTTTCCAGGGCGCGGCACCTGCTTGCTGCCGTCTGACCACCGGCAGGCGCTTCGCCTTGTCTTTCGGCGTCAGGCCGCGACCCTGGCCGTGACACCGGCAAGCCGGGCGGTCAGACGTTCGGTTCGATAGTCTGACCAGTTTTCCGCGGTTTCCTCCTCGTCTTCCCCGATCTCGGGGAAGGCGGCGGACAGGACCGCGCTGGTGATGTCGTTGCACCAGCCTTCCGCGGGATTGAATTCCAGAACCGCCTGAACCTTCTCGAGTTGCCCGGCCTGAAGATCCTCGATGATCCTGTGCAGGCTCATGTCTGCCAGATCGGTTTCCGGCGTATAGAAGCAGTTTCCGAGTTCGCAAATCACTGAATAGAACGACATGTCGAGGTTCAAAGCCAAAAAAGCCTCCATCTAAAATACGTTGAAAGCGTATACGCAAATTGCGTACATGTCAAATCTTCGTTAATCGGCTATATGACAAAAGCGTATGACCGCCCCGAAGTGTTGGCGTCGCGTCAAGACGTGATCGGTCGCGATAGACCGGTTGCGCGAAATGCGCGAGGGGGCGGGCCGAATTTCGGCCTGAGAAGAAGTGGAGGCGGGGTCGGCGGCGCTAGACGACCTGCCGGATGACGCTCAATACCTTGGCTATGATGCGGACTTCCGTTGCTTCTTCATCGTGCTCGTTGAAGATCACCGGCTCCTGAAAGCGCGGATCATTGGATTCCGGTTGCAGTTCTATCTGGCCGTTCCGGCGAATGATCCGCTTGGCGGTGCGTTCGATGGTATGGCCACCATCTCTGGTCCGCTCCACGACGGCAAGGTCTCCCGACTTGATCTCGATGCCGGCTTCCAGATAGTCGACGCACAGGATCAAATCGCCGCTCCAGGCGATCCGGTTGAGGCTTTCGCCATTGATTTGCAACAGATATTGGCTTTCGCTCGGAAAGCGAAGGTCTCCCGCGAAACTGGTTTTCTTGGTGGCGTCTGTCTCGAACAGTCCGGACTCCATCCAGAGGCCGGCAGCCACCTGGCCCTTGATCTCCAGAGGTGTGGCGGCTCTTGAGGGTGCGCTGGAGGCATCCAGGTCGGTGATGGAATCGGGGGCGAGCGCAAGAATGTCTTCCCGGGTGATCGGTTGCTCGCCCTTGCCCAGGAGGACAGGAAGAAGCTTCGCCACGAAATCCGACGGCAGTGCAGGTTTCAGGTAGTCGGCGCTGAAGTAGCGCTGGATGGAAGAGGCGTTCTGATAGCCCATGGCCCGTGCGATGGCGCGGATCGACAGGCCGCTGCGGTCCTTCAAGTCCACAAGCTGGCGGGAGACTGCAGATTGTTCGTCCATATCCATAATTCGGTCACCAGGTCACGTAAGATGCATACGTGTTAGCAGTAAAAACGTACGGAGTCCAGTTGACATACGTACGCAATAAGCGTACGAAATTTGAGTCATCAAGTGAATGCGTGGGAGTGACGATGGAAGCTCAGACAATCCTTCGACAAATGGCAGAGGAGACCGGCCGATGAGGGACCTGAAGGACGAAATTGAGGAAGCGCAGGCAAAGGTCGCGCATCTGAGGATCAGGGCGGAACGACCGAGTGCCCGGCTGGAAGACGAGTTCGCGTTGGAAAAAGCGCGCAACAGGTTGCTGACTCTGGAGTTGCGGAACCTGAAGCAGGGCAGGGACGTGCGCGGCAGTTCCAGCCCGAAGGGCAATCCGGGTGTTGTCGGGAGCAGGCAGCACATGAGGCAAGCGCCCTTCGCAAAAAGAACAAATAGTGAACATTTGCCGCGTACGGCCAGGGAAAAGGCAGAAGCGGCTTTTGCAGCGGTGCAAGGTATCGCGGCGGAAAAGAAAGGTCGGGTCTGATGGCTTCGGGAGGACTGGTCGACAGGATCGCTGCCGAGTATGGCGTTCATTTCATCAGCCACACCAGACGGGTGCAAGGGCGGCACCAGTCGAAGGCCCGCAGAACTTGCCAGACCCTGCTGACGAAACACGGGGCGGAACATCTGCGCCTCGTCTTCGGTCTGATCAACACCGCCGAGAACCGGGGGAACTGGTCTGCGCCATGCTTTACTGCCGTTTCCTGGCTTGTCTTGAACAAGCCGGACTGGGTGGAACGGCGAGGTTTTCTGGACCAGTTCGACAGGATCGATCTGGAGGCGTTGCTTGGCAGTGCAAGACATATAAACCCATCCGCTCCGACCCTTACGCTCGCCGTGCTGCTCTCCTACGAACTTGACAAACTCCTGGAAACGGGCCGGGAGGGGATCGCTGCATGAGCACTATTGTCAGTTGGTGTCGGTTGATTACACTGCGGCCGTCAATCTTCGGCTGTATTGAGTCGCTCAGGGGTTGCACGCTTGGCTTGCCGCGCTCGGGGGGAGGCGGCGCCGGACGGATCTTTCACCGGTATTTTGAGAGAGGGGGTTTTGAACATGAACGGTTACCTGACGAAGGCACAGATTTTTGCCTTCGAACGCGGAGCGACCGCGTGCCGGGAAGGCAAGTCCCGTGAGGACAATCCTTATCCGCCGAAGGCCGATTATTTCGGTTTGTGGGAAGAGGGCTACCAGAAAGAGCGTGAGGGCCAGGGCAAATAACCGCCTCAGGCCTGCATCTTTGCTGCCGCGGGGCCGTTTGAGCGGCCGCGCGGTTCTGTGCCCACTACAGTTTCAAGAGAGACGATATGGAAACAAGCGTACCTGACCAGATCCTGGCCCGGTTGACGGAGGCTGTCGAAGTGATTGCGGTAACCGGAAAGGGTGACGGACCGCGGGCGGTTCTGGCAAGCTGGCCCGAATGCCAGGGCAAGATCGCCCGGCGTCGTCGCACCTACCCGCCCCGGGCGATCAGCCGGGCTGAAGAGGCGATCACCTGGTTCTCCCTGATCGAGGACCCGGATGCGCGCCGCGCCCTGCAGTTCGAAGTGATGTGCAAGGCGGGCGGCGGCAAGTTTTCCCGGATCTGCGAAAAATACGGCTGGAAACGCTCAACGGTTACCAGTCGGAACAAGGCTGTTCTGCGCCGGCTGGCGAAAAGGCTTGGTGAGGAAAGCCCCGTCGATCACTGAACGCTACGACGTCGGACCGGAGGCGGGCTGGTGCCTTGCTGATCCGGGAATTGGCTTTTGAAAGAAGAAGTCATTCCTCCTGCGTTGCGCCAATGCAGGAGGAATGCACGGCTTGAATGACGGGCTTCGCCCTTGTTCTCAAAAGGTATGCAACAGGTTTTGCAATCGCCCCTTTACGGTTGTTGGAAGTTTGAACTACAACTTTTTAATTGCTCGTCCCCGCGTCGACGCCGGGACATTTGGATAGATGGTTTGGAGAAATTGATGACCGACTTGAAAACACTGACCCTTCACGACTTTGAAAAGCTGCTGGATCAGGTGTTCGAGGTCAGGTCGGTTCCGGCTGATATCCAGTTGTCCCTCGTGGAGGTCAAATTGATGGGCTCCGGCGAGCGGCAGGGAGGGGCTTTTTCCACGTTGTGGCAAGGTCCGCAGGAGCCATTGCTGGAGCAATCCATCTACAGGCTCTATCGGCCGGATTTCGGCGAGCAGGACGTGTTTCTGGTTCCGGTTGCGCAGAAGGAAGCCGGCATTCAGTATGAAGCCGTGTTCACCTGATCGCATACTGTCTGACAGGCTGGTGGCCGCCGCAGTCTGGTGGCCGGGCTCGCTGCTTCAGGTTCGGCAGGGGTGTTCCATGAGGTCATAGACGCCCTTGTTTCCCCGCTTTTCGAAGCCGAGGCGGTGATAGAGTCGCATGGCAGGATTTTCCTTTTCGACATGAATGGAAAGCGCTTTTCCAGCGTCTCGCGCCTCTTCCATCAGGTCCTGCAAAACGGCGCTGCCAAGGCCTTGTCCTTGTACTTCGGGTATCAAGGCGATGTCGATAATCCGGTGTTCGCGGGTCCAGCGTTCCAGATAAAGCCTGCCAACAGGTCTGGCGTCTCGTTCTATCACCAGCCAGAGGGCATCAGGATAATGCTCCTGATAATGTCTGTGCTGGGCCTCGAATTGCATCGCGATAAAGGCCTGCTTATCGGCTTCCGTCCATGGAGTGCGCGCAAGCTCTGCCTCGCGCGTCGAACGGTATAGGCTTGCCAGGAACGGAAGATCGCCCGAATGCAAGGCCCGGTAGGTGATGCCCCGGGCCGCCGCGCGTGCGCGCGGGGCCAGGGACATGTCTGTCTGCGGCATCGGCAGATCGATCGCAAGCGCGGTCGTCATTCGGTGTTCGGCGTGACGTCCCGGGTCAGCGCGCTTACGGAAAGCGGTCCGCCCAGGGAAGTCCAGGTTGCCGACCAGTGATCAAGCGATATCTGAGGCAGGTAGGAAGCCGTGTTTGACGCCGGATCGAGGGCGAAAAGGCTCAGGAGCGTATTGGCGTTCGGCTGAAGTTTGAGCGTGCTGCCGCCATCCGCATGGGCAATGACCCGTGGAGCCGTCCAGGAGGTTTCCACGGAACTGGTCTGGTAGCTTGCGTAGACCGGACTGTCGGATCCTGAGACAGTCAGCGCAACCAGATAAATTCCTCCGTTGGAGGAGTTGGAAGCGGCCATGCTGCCGACAGGCGCATCAAACGTTGCAAACAGTGCCCAGTCGGAGAAGTCGAGTGAACTGACTTCGTCCTGAGCTTTCATGTAAATCTTGTTTCCGATGCGGGCAAAGATGTGAACGAGCGCATTGCCGTCGATGCAAAGGACAAGCTGTTCGAAGCCGGTCAGGCCGCCACTGATATCTTGCCAACCTTCCCAGCCCTCCGGCAGAAGCGGCCTGTCGGTGGACTGGAAGTTCAGATAAGGCACGCTGTCCGAATTGATGCCGGTGAGAATGATGCGGCCATCGGCATTCTGGGTTGCAGCGAGGCTCCGCAGTGCCCCGGCCATTTGTTGCCAGTCCGCCCAGGGCTGGCTCGGTGGAATTTCGACCGGCACCGTAACTTCAATTGGTGTCGTCGTGCCCGGTGGCACTACCGTGATGGTTTCCATCTGTACGGTGTTGTTGTTCTGGAAGCGCCACCAGATGGCGTTGTCCGGCGCCGAACTTGTGACGAAAATGTTCTGCCGACCGGTGACGCCGTTGATCAGCAACGTATCATTGAAACCTGGAACGCCGGCCGGTTTGCCGAGATCAAGCGGGTCAGCAAAACGCTGTGGTGCGTTTTCGTCCCGGTTTTCCCGGATATAGGCCAGGTTTCCGGACCCGCTGTCTTGCGCAAGCAGGGCAACGTAGCCTTCCTGGGTCACGGATGCGTTGAGCCGTTCCGTGGCAAAGCTTGCATTGGTAAGTTGGGTAAAGGAGGCACTGAAAGCGCCGTTCTCGGACGTCTGATCCTTGTACCCAAGTGCTCCGTTCGGTGTGACTGCGGCAAAGAAAATCCGGAAATAGACCGGATCGGCCGTCACGTTCCCTTCAAATTCCTCGGGAACTGCTTCTTCGACTGACATGATGCGTTTCCTCTTGCTGATCTGAAGCCGGCGGCCTGGCCTGTCCGGCAACGTCCTGCATTGGTTAGCCGCGGGAGGGGTAAAGCCCCTGGAGCGCAATAATGAAGTTCAGCGTCAGATACGGCTGAACATTGTCGTGTGACTGGCTACCGCCGGTGGCGGACAGCGTTTCCATGGCCATGTCGACCTGGTTCGTCTGAGTGTCCGTGTGGTAAAGCGAATCCAGGCCGGAGCTGGAAAAGGACGTCGATGACGAGGGGCCGGGAACGCCGCCGCTGCCACTGGTTGCTCGTGCCGTATGAGAATGTGAGGGGATCTGCGCTTCCGTCAGGGTGACGGTCGTAACACCAACCTTTTCCCCCAGTCTGCGGGATGTGAGGCCAGGGCCTCTGCCTGGATGCATCGGGGCACGGCCCTGCAGATCCGGCAGACCCATGGTGTTGCGTCCATCCCCGCCGTAGGTCGTTCCAATAAGCGAGAACAACGCCGTGTTCTGGGAGATGGGAAGGAGCTGGCCGTCACAAAAAGCCCAGCTTCGAGGGGCGAAATTGCCTGCGAAAATTCGGATTTCAGCGATAAAGGGTTCCGACATGGTTCGCCTCCTAATGCCTGCTGGGGTAAACGCCGTAGAGCGCGATGATGAAATGCACGCATATTGTCGGCATCAGGTTGGTGTGCGACCGGGAGCCGCCAGAGTTTGAAATCATGTCTTGCGCCATGGAAATGTCCTGACTGGCATCGGCGTAGAAGCTCACGCCTGCACCGGCTGCCGGAACATGCATCGCCGGCGACGTCTGGTCGGCCAGGCCGGTGTTGGCATTGAAGCCGTGCGAGTGACTGGCAAGTTGGTTAACCGTGAGCGTTTCGTTTTCCGACCCGCTTTTGGAGCCGAGCCGCCGCGGGCTGAGGCCGGGGCCGGTGCCCGCGTGCAGCGGAATTCGTCCGCGCATGTCCGGCAGACCGAATGTGGTTCGGCCATCTCCGCCGTAGATGGTTCCAAGGAGTGAAAACAGGGCATCGTTTTGGGAAACTGCCAGCAGCTGACCGTCGCAGTAGGCCCAGCCGCGCGGTGCGAAATTACCCGCAAACATGCGGATTTCACCGACGAAAGGTTCAGACATTCTATGTCCTTTCGGAGATTAGTTGCGGGACGGAAACAGGCCTTGAAGGGCGATGCAGAAATTGAGCGTCAGGTAGGGCTGCATGTTGTTGTGCGCCTGCCCGCCACCTGCGTTGGTCACGGTCCCTGATCTCATCTGCGTCATCGTGCCGACTTCGTAAGGCCGATAGGCCTTGTCCGGTGCGATTTCGGATCCAAACAGGGCCATGTTGGGCGTTCTGCTGTTTCCTGCGGTGGAGACCGCTTTCACCGGGTGGGAATGTTCCGGGATTTCAGCTGCCGTAAGTGTGACGGTTTCCGCTCCCCCCTTCTGGCCGAGCTGATATCCGGCGCCCTCGTGGATCGGCGTCCGGCTGCGCAGGTCGGGCAGGGCGAATGTCGTCCGCCCATCTCCGCCATAGGTCGTGCCCAGCAGCGAATAGAGCGACTGGTTCTGATTGATCGGCAAAATCTGTCCGTCGGTAAAAGCCCAGCCGCGTGGCGCGAAATTGAAGCCGACAATCCGTATTTCGGCGAGAAATGGTTCTGACATGTTTCCTCCCGTTGCTTCCGAAGGAAGTTTCGGTCTTGCAGATGTTGTCTGGATTTCCTGCTCTTGCGAATCACAGGTTGTATGAAAGAGAAATTGGACTCAAATTACATTGCAACCTTCACATACATATATTTCAAAATGCAATTAGAAAATTCCGAAATCAGTTCCTGATTTGTTGAGTGTTCGTTACTGGAAATAGTGTTGAAGATTGCCAAATTCTGCAATTTTTAAGGGAATTATTCGCCTTAAAGAGGATGAAAACCAATTCTGACCAAATCTTTCAACCATAGTTAGAATTTGTCAGAATTGAATCCTTTTTCCTGACGCAGATGTGGTCAGTCAAAAATGTGATCGGATTTGCGCTTGAATTCTATTTAAGTTTGAGAGTAGTAGAATTTAAACCAAAGATTGTTTTGATAAAAATCACGTTATAGTTGTGTTTGACAGCTAACAAAAACCGGGCCTTCGAGCCTTGGCTCTTTCTTTTTGGGGTGCAGCGACCGTGGTTCGCTCTGTGGTGATTTGATGATTTGTGACGTATGGGGAGCCAGGCTCAGCAAAGCCGCGCGCGCAGGCGTCTTGTTGCGCTTTGTGCAGCTGGCGTTTCTGATGCTTTTTCTGGGAGCCGTGCCTGACGACGCGAACGCGGCCTACACAGACTGTCCAAGCAATTCCGACCCGTTTGATCCTCTCGTGCTGAACCTAACGCTGGATGAATGCACGCTGGAGAGTGGTATCGGTCCAACAACACTGAATGACGACTGGATATTGATCCAGGATCAGGGTTCTGGAAGCAGTCTCACCAATTTCGATATCAACAACGGTCCAAACGACCCGGGGAATATACTCTCGTATTCCGTTACCAATGGAACGGATATCATCAACGTAACGTCGCCTGGTATTCAGACGATCGATTGTACCACGACATGCACAATCACCGGATCCTACGGTGCTACAGGCATTAATTTCACCTATCTTGATGCCGGTTCCAGCGGCGAAGTTACTCCACCGACGACGCCTCCAACATTCACCCAGTCATTCGCCCCCAGTACGATCGTGGCAAACGGCACCTCAACCGTCACATTCACCATCAACAACTCTGCGAACGGTGTGGACGCGACATCTCTCGATTTCAGCGACAACTTGCCTTCGGGAGTGACCGTCGCCTCTCCGTCGAACGCTGCCACGACGTGTACCGGTGGCACACTTACGGCGACCAGCGGATCGGGTGTAATCAGTTACACTGGCGGAACCGCTGCGGCGGGTGCGACTTGTACCGTCAGTGCCGATGTGACGTCTGCAAGTGACGGAAGTTACGTCAACACCACAGGTGATCTGACATCATCGCTGGGAAATTCCGGGACGTCATCTGCCACGCTGACGGTTGCCTCTCCTGAGATCAACGTTCAGGGCAACGGGGTAAGCATTGCCAGTGGGGACACGACCCCTTCGGCGGCAGATGATACCGAATTCGGCAGCGTCTCTGTTTCGAGCGGTACAAATCCGAATACCTTCACAATCCAGAACACGGGTAATGGAACGCTCTCACTGACCAGTGTGACGTCCTCTGATAATGCACAATTCGCTGTGTCGGGGACAACGGCCGGTTCGATACCGTCTTTGGGATCTGTAACCTTCACGGTCACCTTCGATCCGTCCGCGACGGGCTTGCAAACGTCAACGATTACGATCGTTTCGAGCGACGCGGACGAGAGTCCCTATACATTTAGGGTTCAAGGAACAGGCATTGCACCCGAGATCGACGTCCAGGGAAACGGTGTCAGTATTGCCAACGGGGATACGTCTCCGAGTGCGGCGGATGATACCGACTTCGGGAGTGTTGCGGTTTCGAGCGGATCTGTGGCGAATACGTTCACCATCGAGAACACAGGAACCGACACGCTGACGCTTACAAGTGTAACGTCGTCGGACAACACGCAGTTCGCCATTTCCGGTACGACAAGCGGTTCGATCGCATCTTTGGGGTCTTCGACCTTTACCGTCACTTTTGATCCCAACGCCGGTGGCAACCAGACTGCGACGATCACCATCGTTTCCGATGACATCGATGAAGGGACTTACACGTTCACGGTACAGGGGACTGGTATCGCACCAGAGATCAACGTTCAGGGAAACGGGACAAGTATCGTCAGTGGCGATACGACGCCGTCCGCAGCGGATGATACCGACTTCGGCAACGTTTCGGTTGCGAGCGGATCCAACGCAAATACGTTCACGATCCAGAACACCGGAACAGATGCACTGACGCTGACGAGCGTGACATCTTCCGACAACACGCAATTCGCATTATCCGGCACGACCAGCGGCTCGATCGCCGCCTTGGGGTCTGCAACGTTTACGGTCACTTTTGATCCCAATGCCCTGGGAACGCAGACGTCGACAATCACGATTGAATCTAACGATCCCGACGAAGGAACATACACCTTTACTGTTCAAGGCACGGGTGTGGCACCGGAGATCAACGTCCAGGGGAACGGCACTACTATCGCCAGTGGTGATACGACGCCGTCGGCTGCGGACGACACCGACTTCGGTAGTGTTTCAGTGTCCAGCGGAACCAATGCGAATGTCTTCACGATCCAGAACACGGGTACGGACACGCTGACGCTGACGAGCGTGACATCCTCGGACAATACGCAATTTGCGGTGTCCGGCACGACGAGCGGTTCGATCGCCGCCATGGGGTCGGTGACCTTCACGGTCACTTTTGATCCCAATGCGCTTGGAACCCAAACGTCGACGATCACGATTGACTCCAACGATGCCGACGAGGGAACCTACACATTCAGGGTACAGGGCACGGGAACGTCCACGCCGAGTTTCACGCAGTCCTTTGCTCCAGCGACCATTCTGTCAGGTGGAACCTCGACGGTTTCCTTCGTCATCAACAACTCCGCCAACGCGGTCGCCGCGACCTCGCTGGATTTCACCGACAATCTCCCCGCAGGATTGACGGTTGCCTCGCCTGCAAACGCCTCAACGACCTGTACCGGGGGAACGATAACGGCGACGACAGGTTCTGGTGTGATTTCCTACACGGGAGGCACCGTTGCGCCCGGGGGCAGCTGTTCCTTGAGCGCGGACGTTACCGGCTCCACAGATGGTTCCTTCGCGAACACAACTGGAGATCTGACCTCCAGCCTTGGAAACTCCGGAACGTCTTCAAGCACTCTGACGGTTGCTACTCCTGAAATCGACGTGCAGCGTCCCGCAGGAAACTCTATTGCGGATAACGGAACGGATGCTCAGGGAACAGTAAACGTGGGAGACCAGCAAACACTGGTCTACACGATCGAAAACACGGGTACCGCGACGCTCACCCTGACCGGAACGCCAACCAGTGCCTCGGCAGGCAATGTTTCGGTCGATTCAATCTCCGCGCCGGGGCTCACAACGCTCGCGGGTGGTGCATCGACCACCTTCACTGTTCTCTACACGCCTACTGCAATTGGCAATTTTTCGTTCGAACTCGATATTCTCAGCGATGACGCCGACGAACCCACGTATGACATCCTGGTGAGCGGTACTGCGATTGGCAGTCCGGAAATCGAGGTTTCATCGTCGACAGGCAATGCCGTATCGGACGGGGGGACAGACACCATTCCCGGAATTGTCATGCCGGGAACAACGTCGACCATCACTTACACGATCACGAACACCGGGTCGGCCGTCCTGAACCTCACAACTCCAACGGTTGGTGCGAATGTTGCCGGCACGAGCAACGTCACAGTCAACAGCTTCACATTGAGTTCCAACACCGTAAGCAGCGGCGGCGGAACGGCGACGCTGGCTGTGGCCTATACGCCAACAGCGTCTGGAGCGTTCGGGTTCGACTTCAACTTCGCCAATGACGATGCGGACGAAAACCCCTTCAACGTATCGGTGAGCGGGACGGCAAGCGGGGCGGCGGCGGCGCTGTCGGTCGTGTCGGGATCCGGGCAAAGTTCCGAAGTCGGAACCCGGTTCGAGGCAGTTCTCGTCGCGAGAGCGACAGACGTCAACAACAACGCTGCTGCAGGTGTCAGTGTAACATTCACTGCGCCAGCTGGTGGTGCGTCACTGACATTTGCGAGCACGGGCACCAACACTGAAACGGTGACAACGGCTGCGGACGGAACGGCGACCAGTTCCGCCATGACCGCAAACGCGGTTGCCTCGTCCTATAACGGCGGTGGTGCTCTTACGCCATATTCGGTGACGGCGAGTGCCACGGGGCTGAGCAGCGTCAGCTTCTCTCTCACCAATGACCGGGATGCATCGGCCGATATCCAGAAAACGAAGGAAGTGATTGCCTCCTTCGTGACAAGCCGGGCCAATGCGATCGTGTCCGGACAGCCTGATATCGTCTCGCGCCTGACCAGCGGCCCCTTTGGGCGGCAGCGTGGCCGCAACGGGTTCAATTTCGACGTTACGCCTACCTCGCAGTCCGGAAACTTCCAGTTCTCCCTGCGCGCCTTTGCCAATTCTCTTCAACAAGGTGGTGGCACAGGAAACAGTGCGGCAATGGCAGGAGCCGGGAGCGGCGTTCGCGCGGCGAATGCCGAGCCGGAACGGTACGCGGTCTTCGACAATTTCACGTCCTCCGGCACGATGAGTTACACGGCCGTCGGTCCGCAGGTGATGCAGGATGATACCCTCGCGATCCTGAGCGGCACCAACGGAGATGCACCTTCAGGCGGCGAGGGCAGTGCCGAGTGGCAGTCGGGATGGGACTTCTGGGCCCAGGGAACGTATGCAATTACCGACAACAACAGCAGCAACAGCAAGACCGGGCTGTTTTTTGCCGGGGTCGACTATCGCTACAAGGACCGGGCCGTCCTGGGCTTGTTGGGACAACTCGACCTGACCGAGGAAAGAAACGGTGCCGCAGATACCTCCGCCGACGGCGTTGGCTGGATGGCTGGCCCTTATGCTGTTCTCCGGGTTCATCAGAATTTCTATCTGGATGGCCTGGCGACATATGGCCAGTCCTACAACACCGTGAACGCGCTTGGGCTTTTCGAAGATGATTTCAGAACGCAGCGGTTTCTGTTGCAGGGCGGTTTGACTGGCGACTTCAAGCTCAGTGAAACGACCAGGGTCAGTCCATTTGCCCGCATCACCTATTACTACGAAGAACAGGAAAGCTACACGGACACATTGGGGCGGCTGATCCCGTCGCAGGATTTCGATCTGGGGCGGCTCGAGTTCGGACCAAAGGTCTCCTGGGACCTGCAGTTGAACGAGCTGTTGTTCTCGCCGTTCCTGTCGCTCTCCGGGATCTACGACTTCAACAAGTTGCAGGACGATACCCCGACGGATGCGACGCTTGCCTCTTCCGATGAAGATCTGCGGGCACGTGTGGAAGCTGGCGCGGGTCTGCTGGTGCCTGGCCGTAACATCCAGATTTCCGGGGAGGGCTTTTACGACGGGATCGGGACGTCCGACTTCCGCTCGTATGGTGCAACGTTTAACGTCACCATTCCGTTCTGATGAGAACAGACCAGCCTCCGGCAGTTGCCGGAGGCTGATTGTTCTGGCGGAAGGATCAGGCTGCCTGGCCGGAAACGCCGGTGATCATGGAGACGATTTCGTTCTTGTCTGTCTCGCTGGTCTTGCGAACGCCGATCTGCTGACCACGGCGCAGGACGCAGATGCGGTCGGAGAGGCGGAAGACCTGATCCAGGCTGTGGCTGATGATCAGGATGGCGAGGTTCTTTTCCTTCAGCGATGCGACCAGCTGTTCGACCTTGGCCGTTTCCGCGACGCCCAGAGCCGCCGTCGGTTCGTCCAGCAGAACCAGCTTGCTGGCCCAGTGGGTGGCCCGCGCGATGGCAATGCCCTGCCGCTGACCGCCACTGAGGTCTCGAATGACAGAGCCGGCGGAGGGGATGCGGACATCGAGTTCGTCGACCAGCTCCTGGCATTCCCGGCGCATGCGCTTTTTGTCGAGCAGCCCGAAGGGTGGCTTGGTCAGTTCGCGGCCGAGGAACATGTTCATGTAGACCGGCTGCTGGTCGGCAAGGGCAAGGTCCTGGTAGACGACCTCGATGCCGAGACTGCGGGCCGAGCTGGCGTCGGAGAAAGATGCCGGCGTGCCATCCAGCAGGATGTCACCCGAGGTTGGCTTATGGACACCGGAGATGATCTTGACCAGCGTCGACTTGCCGGCGCCGTTGTCGCCGACAAGAGCAACGATCTCTCCCGCGTGAAGGTCGAGTGAGAAGTTCTCGATGGCGACCACGCCACCGAACGCCTTGTGGATGTTCTTCAGGGACAGAACGGGATTGTCGGCGGTCATTGCTGGAACGCTCCCGGCCAGGAGACGGCATCTCCGAAGCCATTTTCGATTGTGGTGACGGCAGGCGTGCCTGTGCTGACGCCGGAAATGCCGACGACAAGCGCCCGTGTGACGAAGGCCTGACCACGGAAGCCGAAGACCACCGTGTCACCGGCGCGCACGGGTTTGGGCGAGGTGGCGTCGATCATCGCGTAATAGTCGATGGCGGAATAGTCGGGTATTTCGACCTCAAGCAGATCAGACTGGCGGGAAGTCGGCTCCGAGGAGACGAGGGCCTTGACCGGGTACTTCGGGAAGACCGGATCGATGTACAGGCCACCACCGAAGCAGTAGGCCTTGCCACCGTGGTGGTGGGAGACTTCCGAGAGATAGAGTACGGCAGGATCTTCCGGCAGGTCTTCCACTGCATGAAGAGGTGTCGTGCCGTGGAGACCGTTGCCCGGTTCGCACTGGGTGGCACCGGCTTCGGCAAGGGCGCCGAGCACTGCGGAGGACGTGGTGCCAGGAGCGTTGATCTCGATACGGCCGCGACCTGCAGCTGCCAGTGCTTCGGCGGCGCGGGCGAGGGTCGACAGGTTTGGTGTCGGCTTGACCTTGCGCGTTTCCAGATCGAAAAGCAGCGCGGGGAAGGTCGTGATGCCGGCGAAGGCTCCGCCCTCCAGGGCGTCAAGCTGCTCTGCCACGGCGACAATGTCTTCCGCTTCGAAGCCGCCTTCATGGCCACGATAGAACGTGTCGCCTTCGGTCTGGATCCGGGCGAGCAGGTTCTGTGTCCTGCCGGCGGACTTGGCGGCAGCGGCAGCTTCCTGTGCTTTCTCAGTCGAGAAGACCGTCCAGTAATCCGGTTGCAGTTTCGCGCCGGCGAAAGCTGCTTCCTGCCTCGGAACCTGGACCAGGTGGCCGAGATGCCCGGTCTTGAGGCCGGCCCGGTCGCAGGCGAGGGCGCAGGCCATGTCGACCGCAACGGATCTTTCTATGCCGCCGCGCATGACCGCCTGGCAGAAACCGGAATGGCGTCCGACCTGTTTGGTCATGGCGAAGGTTTTCAGGCCGTGCTTGTCGGCCTCGCCCTTGAAAAGGCGAGCGTTTCGTTCGACCGCGTCCAGATCGAGAACATAGGCATTGGCAGGGATCTTGCCGGCCTGATGCAGCGCCATGGCGGCTTCGATGAAGGCCGGATTGCGGCGCATGAGAACGTCGAGAAACATCGTGGTCCTCCAGGTTACCGGCTGGTGTCGCGCAGGGAGACGGCGACTGCGACGAGAATGATGAGACCGCGGACGATCATCTGGTCGGAGACATCAAGCCCCATCAGGATCAGTCCGTTGTTGAGCATGCCCATGAGCAGAGAGCCGAGCAGGGCGCCGATGACGGAGCCCTTGCCGCCATTGAGGGCGGTGCCTCCGACGATAACGGCAGCGATGACCGTCATCAGGTCGCTTTCGCCGAGCGTGTATTTGGCAGCCTGAAGGCGGCCGGCGTAGAGCAGGCCGGCAAGCCCGGCCATGGCGCCGCACAGCGTCAGCACGCTGAGGCGGATGCGCGGAACCTTGATGCCGGAAACCTGGGCGGCGCGGGGATTGTCGCCCGTTGCCACCACATGGGCGCCAAAGCGGGTGTTGCGGTAGACGATATGGCCGATGACGACGGCAGCGATGGTCCAGATGACCAGTGAGGGGATGGAAAACAGGCTGCCGGAGCCGAAGATGCCTGCGAAGGTGTCGTTGAGGACCGGGATCGAGCGCAGGTCCGTCATGGAGCGGGCGATGCCGGCGAAGAGGCCCATGGTGGCCAGCGTCACCAGGAAGGACGGCAGGCGCAGATAGGCGACAAGGACGCCGTTCATGGCGCCGATCAAGGCACCGGCGCCGATGCCGGCGATGACGCCGACGACCAGCGGGTAGCTTTGCAGGGCAAGCGCTGCGGCGAGCGCCGAGACGGCAACGACTGAGCCGAAGCTGAGGTCGATTTCCCCGGCGGACAGCGCGAAGACCAAACCAATGGCCATGATCGTTGCCGGTGCGGTCTGCAACACGATGTTGGTCAGGTTGCGGGGCGACAGGAAGCCGACGTCGTGAAGGGTGAGAGCAAAGAAAAGAAAGATTCCGAGAAACCCGAAATAGATCACGCCTTGCTTGTAATCGAGTTGTCTTAGTCTCGAAACCGCCTGGGTCATGGATTGCCTCAAGTTCGAAGAGGTAGGTGACGGCAGGCCGCAAGGCGCGGCCTGCACGGAAAGTGATTTACTTGGCTGCTTCGGCAACGCTTTCGGGCGGATCCATCTTCATGGACTTGTTCCAGCCTTCGGTGACATTATCCGTGCCAACCGTGATGGCGTCGACCACCAGGAACGGATCGACGGACTTGCCGAGAAGGCTGGCCGCAGCGGACCGGGCCGCGTAGACGCCGATGCTGTAGGCTTCGTCCGCGATGATCGCCGCGGTGTTGCCACCCTTCAGCATGTCGAGGGCAACCGGCTCGTTGAGGTCGATGGTGACCACCTTGGTGGCGTCGTTGCCCTGCTGGCGCAGAACCGAGAGGACGCCAAGGGCAGGTTCCGCCCACGGCGTATAGATGCCGCCGAGATCCGGGTTCCGCGACAACATCGCCCGGGCGATGTCTTCGGCGTTTGCGGGATCGGTCATGCCGGTCTCGATGGCGATTTCCATGTTTGGAAACTCGTTTTCGATGGTCCATTTGAACGCCTGGTCACGCTGGTTGGTGACCGGGAAATCCGCATCGTGAAACATGTAGCCGACCGTACCCGTCTCGCCCATGGATGCAGCGAGTGCCCGGGCGGCCTTTTCGCCGATCTGAACCAGGTCGGCGGAGACGACGGTGACATAGTCCTTGCCATGGGTGAAGCCGTCGACGGCGTTGTCGACGAAGACAAGCTTCACGCCGGCATCGCGGGCAATGCCGTAAACGGTCTGTGCTGTGGTCGGGTCGATCGGCAGGGATACGATGATCGACGGCTGGTTGGCCATGATCGTCTCGACGTCGGACTTCTGGCGAGCTGAGTCAAAGCCGGCGTCGGTCTCGGCAACGACCTTGATGCCGAGCCGTTCGAACTCGTCCTTGGCGCCGCGCGCGACCGCGTTGGACCAATCGTAGAGCTCGTGCCAGGCAAAGGCGGCCGTGTAATTGCCTTCGGCCACTTTCGCGACTTCGGCATCGGTCAGTTCGAGCGTTGCGACCGGCGTCGGGGCTTCGCCCTTCGGGCCAACCGTTTGCGGGCGGTCAGCAGCCGAGGCCACGGCGGTCATGCCGACCAGCAGTGTCGACGCCAGGAGTGTCTGTAACTTGAACATGCGACTTCTCCGTAAGGTTCGGTATTAACCGTCGGAAAGACGGTGTTGTTTCTCGGAGGTCCGTGCGGGTTTTTAGAATTGTTGTGAGGACCTGTTGGCCGGCAGGCTGTGATGGGGCAGCCTGCCGGAATGCCGGGTCAATTCGCGGAGGTAACGCTTGCCGGCGGGTCGATGTTGAGGGACTTCTTCCAGCCCTCGGCAACGTTGTCTGCAGTCACGGTGATGGCCGGTGCCGCGATGAAGGGCGGAACGTCCTTGTCGACGAGGCGCAGGGCTGCGGCAGCTGCCATGGCGCGGCCGAGTTCATAGGCTTCGTCCGCAACGATGGCTGCAACGTTGCCGCCGCGGACCATGTCGAGAGCTACCGGCTCGGACAGATCGAGCGTGACGATCTTGGTGTCCTTGTTGCCGTTGGCACGCAGAGCTGCGAGCACACCTTCGGCCGGGCCGGCCCAGGTCACATAGATGCCGCCGAGATCCGGGTTCTTGAGCAGCATGGCGTTGGCGATTTCCTCGGCGCGAGCCGGGTCGCTGATGCCTTGTTCCGCAACGATCTTGATGTCCGGATAGTCGTTTTCGATGGTCGACTTGAAGGCGTTGTCACGCTGGTTGGTCACGTAATAGTCGGCGTCGTGGAAAATCCAGCCGACGGTGCCCTTGCCGCCCATGGCGCTGGCGAGCGCGTCGGCAGCCTGCTTGCCCATCTGGTAGAGATCGTCGGTCACGATGGCCGCATAGTCACGCGGGTGCTCATAATCGGCGGGCAGGTTGGACAGGAACACCAGGGAAACACCGGCATCGCGGGCTTCCTTGAAGGCGGCGGCGGATGTGACCGGGTCGAGCGGTAGCGACAGGATGATGTTGGGTTCCTTGGCCATGGCCGTTTCAACGTCGCTGCGCTGCTTGGCGGCATCAAAGCCGGCGCTGGTGGTTGCGACAACCTCGATGCCAAGGCGCTTGAACTCGTCCGTTGCACCGGCTGAGACCGCGTTCACGAAATCGGACTGGTCGTGCCAGAGCAGGGCGGCCTTGTAGTTTGCGTCCTTGATGGCGGCGACGGCATCGTCGGGAACCGTCACTTCGGCGGAAAGCGTCGCCGCTTCGCCCTTGGGGCCGACCGTCTGGGCCATGGCGGAGACGGACATCAGCCCGAGAAGGGCGGATGTCGCCAGATGTTTGACTAGCAGTTTCATTTCTAACCCTCTGTTATGTTTGGTTCAGTCTGCTTCTTCTTCCAGGCCGCAATAGTCGGCCACGAACAGCGCGAAAGCCCTGACGGCTGCCAGATAGCTTTCCACCTCGATGCGCTCTTCGAATGTGTGTGCGACGCTGATGTCCCCAGGTGCGCAGTAGACCGCGGGACACCCGATCTCGTTGACAAGAAAGGGAGATTCCGACCAGTAAGGCGCACCGCCGATGGCGCCGCCGGAAAGGTTCTGGCCATTCGTGGCAACCTCGACGCAGCGGGACAGCTGCAGGGCGGCGGGGGTTTCGCGGGAGATCTCGACGGGTGAGCCGCCGAAGTGGTGATCACGGCCGGCGGGGTACGCAATCCCGACGCCGATGCCGTCCGCGACCGGAGCCGAACGGACGACCGCTTCAAAGGCGGCGACCGCCTCATCCAGGTTCTCGCCGGGGCGGAGCTTGCGGATCAGGGAGAGCTTGCACTCGCCCGGAACGGCAATATAGCCGCCGCCATTGATATGCGTGACGAGGATGGAGGAAGCGCCGACCAGATCGTGCTTCGGTCCTGCTGCCAGTTCCGCCTCATGTTGCCAGAGGTTGCCCAGAATTGCGTGGGTTGCCTTCAGGGCATCTACGCCGAGCTCCGGCGTGCCGAAATAGGCGGATTTGCCGGTTATGGTGATGTCGGCAATGAAGAAACCGATCTGGGCCGTATAGACATCCAGCCTGGTCGGTTCGACATAGACCGCGAAATCCGGCTTTGCGATGGTGCCGTCCTCGACCCTTTTGACGAGATCGTGAGCGCCGGCGCTGACGCCGGTGCCCGGTTCGCCGCTTTCCTCATCGCCGATGAAAGCGAAGGAGAGGCCGCCGGCGGGACGGTAGCCCGCCTTCTGCAAGAGCCTGAGGCCGCCAAGTGCGGCGCAGATGCCGCCCTTGAGATCGCAGGCGCCGCGGCCCCAGATCTCACCGTCTATCAAGGCACCGCCGAAGGGGCTTTCCTGAGGCTTGCCCTGCCAGGCTTCCTGCCAGCCGCGCACATGCACGGTGTCGGTGTGGCCGACGAAGAGGAGGCGGGGGGCATCGTCACCGGTGACCGGCTGGTGCTGGCCCCAGACGTTGAGGCGACCAGGCAGGAATTCGCCGGAGCCGGTTTCAAGTCCGAGCGTTTCCATTTGCGATTTCAGGAAGGTGGCAAAGCCGGTTTCGTTGCCGGTGACGCTGTCAATCGACAGAGCGCCGCGAAGGAGATCGATGTCGGCGTCCCGGTCCTGCGTGGCCAGCAGCTTTTCATGCAGGTTTGAGGAAACCATCAGGCCGCTCCCTTCTTGAAGGTTTCGATGGACGGCGGCGGAACGGCGATTTCAACGCCCTTGAGGCCTTCGGTGAAAAGCGACAGGTGCAGGCGGGAGAGGGCGACGGAGGCACCGCCGGCAAGGGCTGCGTGATTGCCGAGCGTCGACTTCTCGATCAGGACAGGGCGGGGGAAGCATCTGGAAATGAATTTGCGGACATTGCCGAAGAGCTCGTCCCGCGTGCCGATGGAGCCGCCGATGACGATGCAGGACGGGTCCATGACCGCTGCCAGCGCTGCCATGACGCGGGCGACCTGGCGGGCGATCTCTTCCAGTGTTTCATTGGCGGCAGTGTCGCCTGTGTTTGCGGCGTCGAAGATGTCCGGCACGTCCAGTGTTCTGCCGGTCTTGCTTTTATAGAGATCGGTGATGGCGTGGGTGGCGGCGACACGTTCCAGGGCACCGACTTCCAGGCTTTCCGGTTCGAACGGATCAGCGCCGAAGGGCAGGTAGCCGATTTCACCGGCAGCGCCGTTCATGCCCCGGTGGAGCTGGCCGCCGATGACGATGCCCGCACCGATACCGGTGCCGATGGAGACGTAGATCAGGTCGTCCTTGTCGCCGCGTTTGGTGAGCCAGTGTTCACCCAGGGCAGCAAGGTTGACGTCGTTTTCGATAAAGACCTCGATGCCGAGGATCTCCCGCCAAAGACCGGGGGCGTCGATGTCGCCGATGCCGGGGATGTTCGGGGCCATGCGGATGTGGCCGGTAGCCGGGTCCGGAGCGCCTGGTACGCCAATGACGGCGACACGAGGCAGCTTGAGCGAGGGGCTGGCTTCGGTCGCTGCCCGGCGGATGAGGTCCGCGACCTGATTGACGACGGCAATGCCGCCCTGCCTGTCGGTCGGCTCCACCAGCTCCGAGACGACGGCCCCGGTCAGGTTGCAGATGGCAACACGGATCTTGGTGCCGCCGAGATCGACGCTGGCAACGGATGCAGCATCCGGCACGATTTCATAAACCACGGCACGGCGGCCGATATGGCCTTCGGTCTGTCCAACCGTGCGCACCCAGCCTTCTTCTTCCAGATTGCCGACGATTTCCGAAACCGTCTGTTTCGACAGGCCGGTGATCTTGGAGACGCTCGCCCGAGAGATCGGGCTGTAGCTGGCAATCGCCTGGACGATGGCACTCAAGGACATGCGTCTGGAGATGTTCGAGGGGTCTGCCAAGGCTACGCTCCATTAGTTCGTTCTGTCACCGAACTAATTAGATTTTGAGACACGAGTCAAGCGGTGCATTGAAAAATCGGGAGAGATTGAAAGCAGGTTGAGGGGGGCGGCGAGAGAAAAACGATGTCTGAGTAATCGAAAAGACAAGCGAGTGAAGGCAGTTGCGGGTGGGGCGGCAAGAGCCGAAAAAAATGATCCGATGCGCACAACGGAGGCAGTCACCAAGTTCCTGTTTGCAAGGGTGCTTTTGAAAAATGCGGTCTAAACAGTGGCTTCAGACATTAGGACGACGTGGACAGCTTCGACAAAACCGGGCAAAAAGGGGCTTCCTTATTTTACCGTGGATCAGTGTGCCCAAGAGGCCTGGTACCGGTTTTACGCTTCTTCCCAAAACCAAAGACAATTTCAGCAAGGCGCAGGCTTTTGCATCTGGTGCTTCGAGCGCCGGGGCCAAGGACCGGCGGTGGGGAAGCTGCGGACCGTGTCTTGAACTGACCTCCAGACGACTTGCAGGAAAGTGCGACCCATGACTTTGCCAGAAGGGGGCGGCAGCGCGCTGAAGTGGCCGACAGCCAGAGCGCGCCGGAAGGTGTGCGCGGAGTTTTGCGCGCATATTGCCGCCGGATATTCGATCGACAGTTTCCCGGACGCCGACCGCCGGACGATCCGCTATTACGCCGAACAGTTTCCCGAGGACTTTCCGCCCGCGAGGCTGGAAGAAGCCGCCCGGCGCGGCCTTCTGGAGTGGGAGCGGATCGGCAAGGACGGCGCCAGGGGAGAGCTGGCGAAATTCAACGCCAGTGCCTGGACCTTTGCCATGAAGAACCGTGCCGGCTGGCGGGACCGGACGGAGCCGGAAGCATGGCCGGTCTGGAGCGAGCCGGAAGACAGCCAGACACTCGAGACATTGAAACCGCGCAGCTCGGAGGAAATCGCTCTGGGCGTGATGGCATTGCTGACCGGAAAGGATATGCCAAAGGATGGCGACGGCCCTCGAAACGCTGATTGACCACATCGACCGGATGCCTGCGGACGAGCGGGTTGCCTTGCAGAAACAACTGGATGAGGCGGGGGTGCTGGACCAGTTTTCCGTATGGCGGCCTCAACCCGGACCGCAGACGGAAGGCTATTTCTCAAAAGCCGATCTGACGCTTTACGGCGGTGCGGCGGGCGGCGGCAAGACGGATCTGATTGCCGGACTGGCGCTGTTTGCCCACCACAAGGCAGCGATCTTCCGCCAGTCGCTCAAGTCCCTGAAGGGCTTGAGCGAACGCATGAACGCGCTGATGCGCCAGGCGGGCATGGGCAAGATTTCCGGCAATCCGCCAAGGTGGACTGGGCCCGACGAGCGGCTGATCGAATTTGGCCATCTGGGGCTGCCGGGGGCGGAAGAGGACTGGCAGGGGCGCGACCATGACCTGAAAGCCTTTGACGAGGGCGCGCAGATGGACCCGCGCAAGATCATCTTCGTGCTCGGTTGGCTGCGCTCGACGCGAAAGGGCCAGCGTTGCCGTGGTTTGATCGCTACCAATCCGCCGCTGGGCGGGCAGGGGGACTACCTGAGCGACTGGTTCGCGCCCTGGCTCGATCCGCTGCATCCGCTTTACGGCAAGGTGCAGCCGGGCGAGATCCTGTGGGCGGTTTTCATTGACGACGGCGATGCCATTCGCACGGTGTGGGTGGACGGGCCGGAGCCGGTGGAGATCGAAGGCGAAGTCCGCACCCCAAAGAGCCGGACCTTCATTCCCGCGAGGCGGCAGGACAACCGCTTTCTGGGAACGGACTACGATGCCCAGCTCGACCAGATGCCGGAGCCGATGCGCACGGCGCTGAAGACCGGAGACTTTCTGGCGGCCCGACAGGACCACGAGTGGCAGGTTATCCCGTCCGACTGGGTGGACCTTGCCTTCGAGCGATACGACCAGGGCATCGATCGGGACGAACCGATGACAGTGCTGGCGGTGGACGTTGCCCAGGGCGGGAAGGACCGGACGGTGCTGCAGCCGCTGCATGGCCGGCGCTTTGAAACCAACATCGTGCGCAAGGGCGCCGACACGAAGGATGGTGCGGATGTCGGTTCGCTGATCATCCGCGAGCGGCGCGACAATGCGATGATCGTGGTGGACTGCACGGGCGGCTGGGGCGGGGACACGGTTGGGTTCCTGAAGCGGGAAAACAACATTCCGGCGGAAAAATGCGTCTTCTCCGCCCAGTCGGGCGAGAGTGCGAAGGACAGCAGGATCCCGTTCTACAACTTGCGCGCCGAACTTTACTGGCGCTTGCGCGAGGCCTTGCACCCCAAGAGCGGGCTGGGGCTGGCAATCCGGCGGTCGGCGACGGTGAAGGCGCAGTTGACGGCGCATCGCTGGAAAATGCGAAACGGAAAAATCCTGATTGAGAGCAAGGAAGAGATCAAGGAACGGCTGGGCTCTTCCCCGGACGAGGCGGATGCGATTGTCGAGGCATTGGGATGGAAACAGAAAGCGGAGCTGAAGAAGGTTCTGAGAACCGGGGCCGAAAGCCGGATGGCGCCACTGGGCGACCCGCTGGACGGTTTCTGATCCGCGACCTTTGCCTGCGGGACGCCAGCTTCATCGCTGCCAACATGCGCGATCAGGACCTGCGCGAGATCGCCTGTCTGTGGAAGGAATGGGACACAAGGGCGCTGGCGGCCTGCGCGTTGCAGACGGCGGTGCCGGGCATGGTGTGGTCGCTCTGGTACGACGGCCAGCCGGCGGCGGCCTATGGCTTCAGCCGGGCGTCCGCCTTCGATCCGGACCACTGGCAGGCCTGGGCCTTCGGCACGGACCGATTCCACCGATGTGTGCCGGCGATCACACGGCACTTGCTGGATATCCGGCAGATTGTGGAACGGGATTGCCGGCGGCTGCAGGTGATTACGCTGGAAAATCATGACATTGCCCATGGCTGGATCGAGGCGCTGGGCGCAACACGGGAAGGGCGGCTGAGCGCCTATGGCCGGGGCGGCGAGGACTTTTATGTCTATGCCTGGGTAAGGGGGGACAAGCGGCCATGAGCGTTGTTCGAAACCGGGAAGGCTGGTAGCGTCCGGCCATTGCTATTTTGACGTTTTTATCTGGAGGCTCAGCCTTGTCTTCATCCAAGGACGATCTGCCTGTCGGGCAGATGACGAAACATTTCGCAGGCAATATCTCTCAACTGAATGCCATCGTTCTGTCCGACTATCGCAGGACCGAGGAAAACATCGGTTATCACAAGGGCCGCCTGGACCAGGGTTTCAAGCTGCTGGTCCTCAAGCACTTGCCGCTGCCGGAAGTGTTCGAGTTTCAGGGCACGACCTTGCGATCAGGCGGGCGGTATGGCCTGCCGGAGGAAACGCAGGAGGCGGACAGGCGGCGCGCAACCGTGCATGACGGCATTCTGGCGGACCGCGGCGCTGCGGGATACCGCGATCTGCAGACCCGCGCCCTGAGCCTTGCAACCGTGACCGGGCCGAAGCGGCTGGTGAAGGTCATGCCCACGATCCGGCATGACGAACATATGGCCCCTCGCGATCAATATCCGATGGGCGGCGGTTTTCTGCAGTGGGACCTGAAGAAGCCCGGCTTGCCGTTTTTCTGCGCGGCGCATTTTAAACCGGGCGGCACGGTAGTGACCGTGGACGGCATGTTTCAGGTGAACTCGGACAACTTTCTGGCCGATTATCCGCAGCGCGAGAAGCTGCAGAAGTATCTGCAGACAGTCTAGATTTCATACCACATTTAGACAGTGCGGGCAGCGAAGCGGATGCGGTAGTCGGTCGGGCGCAGGCCGAGTTTCTTGCGGAAGTGGTGGCGGAGCGCGTGGGCGCTGCCGAAGCCGACGCGGGCCGCGATCGTTTCCATGTCGTCGTCGCCCCGGCTGAGGATCTCCTTGGCGGCCTCCAGACGCTCTTGAACCAGCCACTCGCCCGGTGTCAGCCCCGTTGCTTCGGTGAAGCGGCGCTGGAAGGTGCGCGGGCTGAGGCGGCAGAGGGCTGCCATGGTTTCAATGGTCCAGGCCGTCTGCAGCGCCCGCCTGACCCGCTCCAGAACAGGTGCGATTTCGCTGCCCCCGCGATGAGCGACGGGGCGTTCCAGGAACTGAGCCTGGTCACCGGTGCGGTGGGCGGGAACGACGAGGCGGCGCGCAACGGAGTTGGCCTTGTCGGCCCCGTAATCCTGGCGGATGATCTCGATCATCAGATCGATGCCGGCGGCGCTGCCCGCAGACGTGTAGATCCGGTTTTCCTGACGATAGAGCGAGGCCTCGTCGACGGTGACGGCGGGACGCCGTTCGCGCAGCTTGTCCGCGTAGCGCCAATGGGTGGTGGCGGAGCGACCGTCGAGCAGACCGGTGGCTGCCAGTACGAACGCACCGGAACAGATGGACACGAGCCTCGCGCCCCGGCTGTGTGCCTCGCAAAGCCGTTCGGTAAGCGCTTGGGGAACCGGGCAATCCGCCCCTTTCCAGCCGGGCACCACGATGATGTCCGCCTCGGCTATGCGTTCCGGGCCATGGTCTGGCACGAGTGTCAGGCCGCCATGGGCGCGTAAGGGGCCTTCCTCGACCGGGCAACTGGCGAAGCGGTACCAGTCGGTGCCGAATTCGGGGCGGGCCAGACCGAATATCTCCGCGACGATACCGAACTCGAACGTGCAAAGCCCGTCGTAGAGAAGAGCGACAACAAGCGGGCCTTCCGGGGCGGAGGGGGCAGCGGTTTCAGGGACTGTGTCTTTTGTCATGATGTTTACGTATATAGTCAATCGCGCCAATTGCCAATCGGCGTTCAGACGGCGACAAACAGCGGGAAAGGAGACCTTCATGACCAACAATGTCACCGCTGTTCCGGCCGCGCCGAGCGATCTCGCCAGGGAACATTTTGCCGCTGAATTTACCTTCGAGGCCGATTGCTGGGATGTGCACGACGCCCTTCAGGGCGAGCCTGGCTTTGTGTTGCTGGATGTGCGCAGTCCGGCGCTGTTCGAAAAAGGCCATGTGCCTGGCGCGATCAACCTTCCCCACGGCAAGATCATCCGTTCCAAGATGGCCAGGTGGCCGGAGGAGACACTGTTCGTGACCTATTGCGCCGGCCCGCATTGCAACGGTGCCGCACGGGGGGCGTTGCGGCTTGCGGAATTGGGCCGCCCGGTGAAGATCATGGCAGGTGGCGTTACCGGCTGGATCGACGAAGGTTTTGAGCTGGCAACCGGTAATTCATGAGCTGAGCCGCAGCAAGAGCCCCTGCCTGCCTGACCCTGCCTGCGTTGGCCGGTCAGGCGGGGGCATTACCAGCAGCATCGGTCGAAGAGAAACGATAGCCAGGGCCGCGGCAAGGGAAGCCTTCAGGAAAGCTGCCCTCGAAAGGTTGCAAAAATCCAATGGATCAACCACAATCCCGACAGGAACAAAGAATGAACATTTTTTAGGGGCTTTGGACACAGGACCCATGGCGGATTTTGAAGACATTACCGGCTGGCGGGAAGAGCTGGCCGCATTTGAGAAGACGGAAGAAGGCAGGGCCTTCTTTGCCGGCAACAAGCGCTACGGTGGCCGCAAAGTTCCATATGAGAACGTCGTGCAGATGGTTGAACTGATCCGTGGTGATGAAGAGCTGCACGAGGCTTTGAAGAAGACACTCTGGTTTGCTCGATACGTCGAGGAACATGACCTTGAGGCCTATGACGAGCAGTATCAGGAGCTTCATCCTATTGACGCTTACGATACCATTATTTTCTTCGGACGTTGGTACCTGACGAAATCCCGGATTCACGCAGACAAAAGCAACCTACTGATCGCTGCAAATTTGGCGGATGACGTCGAGGCCGGGAATGTGACCGACCTCCGAACAGAGGAAGCGATGGATTTCACGAGGAAAAAATATTCTCCGTTCGTCTCCTTTCCGGGGGAGGAGACGTGATGGAGAAGGTTGTTGCGATAGATGCCAGTGAAATCAGCCCGATCATGAAAAACTTCGGGCTGGAAGGATTGATCGCCACCGCAAAACGGGCTGAAACAGCTTTGGAACAATTAGTGAACGTTTGAGAGGGATTTGGAAACAGGACCCATGGCTGATTTTGAAGATATTACCGGCTGGCGGGAAGAGCTGGCCGCATTTGAGAAAACGGAAGAAGGCAGGGCCTTTTTCGACAAATACAGTTCGTGGAGCCCAACAAGACCCCGGGCACCCAAATTGCCATATGAAACACTCCTCCATTTTGGCGGATTGCACCTCACGCACCCGGAAATTCTTGAGGTGATGAAGCGGTCGGAAGCTTGGCTCGATTATCTGAATGCCAATCCGGATTTTGGCCGGGATGATGAGGGGTTCGATGAGCTTTGCCCGTGGGCGGACAACGAAACCGTGTACGACTTCGAACGCTGGTATGCGATGAAAACGCAGATCCCCTATGACGGTAACCTCGATCCCGGCCGGCGCTTAGCCTACAAGGTTGCGACCGGAGAGCTTCCATCCCTGGCGGCTCCGGAGACCCGGGCTTACGCTGAAAAAGAGCATTCGACGGATATCGCCTTTTCAGACAAGGGGGCGAAATGAGAGAGAAGGTTATTTTTCCGGACGTAAGCAGACGCAGTGCTTCTGTCGTGTGCAAGAGTGTTTCGGAACAATTGATGAACATTTGGTATGGATTTGGACATAGGACCCATGGCGGATTTTGACGACATTACCGGCTGGCGGGAAGAGCTGGCCGCATTTGAGAAAACGGAAGAAGGCAGGGCCTTCTTTGCCGGCAACAAGCGCTACGGTGGCATCAAAGTTCCATATGAGAACGTCGTGCAGATGGTTGAACTGATCCGCGGGGATGAAGAGCTGCACGAGGCTTTACGGAAGAAAATCTGGTTTGCGGCCTATGCCGAAAAGCATGATCTGGAAGTTCACGATGATGAGTTTGTAGAGCTGAATCCGCTCGAGGCTCATGACACCATTATCGCATTTGAACGGTGGTACCTGATGAAAGCTCCGGTTCGCTTTGACAAAAGGGACATGATGGTTGCGACATGGCTGGCCATCGATTTGGAGGAGGGCAGGCTGACATCACTCAGAACTGAGCAGGCCCGAGACTTCATCAAGGAAAATTATCCGCTTTATGTCTCCTTTCCGGGGGAGGAGACGTGATGGAGAAGGTTGTTGCGATAGATGCCAGTGAAATCAGCCCGATCATGAAAAACTTCGGGCTGGAAGGATTGATCGCCACCGCAAAACGGGGCTGAAAGAGCTTTGGAACAATTGATGAACATTTGAGACGAGTTTGGAAACAGGACCCATGGCGGATTTTGAAGATTTGACCGGCTGGCGGGAAGAGCTGGCCGCATTTGAGAAAACGGAAGAAGGCAGGGCCTTCTTTGCCGGCAACAAGCGCTACCGCGGCCGCAAAGTTCCAATTGAGAATGTCGTGCAGATGGTTGAACTGATCCGCGGTGATGAAGAGCTGCACGAGGCATTACGGAAGAAAATCTGGTTTGCGGCCTATGCCGAAAAGCATGATCTGGAAGTTCACGATGATGAGTTTGTAGAGCTGAACCCGCTCGAGGCTCATGACACCATTATCGATTTCAGGAAATGGTACCTGATGAAAGCTCCGGTTCGCTTTGACAAAAGGGACATGATCGTTGTGACATGGCTGGCCATCGATTTGGAGGAGGGCAGGCTGGCATCACTCAGAACTGAACAGGCCCGAGACTTCATCAAGGAAAATTATGCGCGCTATATCTCCTTTCCGGGGGAGGAGACGTGATGGAGAAGATTGTTGCGATAGATGCCAGTGAAATCAGCCCGATCATGAAAAACTTCGGGCTGGAAGGATTGATCGCCACCGCAAAACGGGGCTGAAAGAACTTTGGAACAATTGATGAACATTTGAGACGAGTTTGGAAACAGGACCCATGGCTGATTTTGAAGACATTACCGGCTGGCGGGAAGAGCTGGCCGCATTTGAGAAGACGGAAGAAGGCAGGGCCTTCTTTGCCGGCAACAAGCGCTACGGTGGCCGCAAAGTTCCATATGAGAACGTCGTGCAGATGGTTGAACTGATCCGTGGTGATGAAGAGCTGCACGAGGCTTTGAAGAAGACACTCTGGTTTGCTCAATACGTCGAGGAACATGACCTTGAGGCCTATGACGAGCAGTATCAGGAGCTTCATCCTATTGACGCTTACGATACCATTATTTTCTTCGGACGTTGGTACCTGATGAAATCCCGGATTCAAGTAGACAATAACCGCATTTTTGTTGCCACTAGGCTGGCCATCGATCTTGAGGAGGGCAGGCTGACATCACTCAGAACTGAGCAGGCTCGAGACTTCATCAAGGAAAATTATACGCTTTATGTCTCCTTTCCAGGAGGGAGGCTTGATGGAGAAGATTGTTGCGATAGATGCCAATGAAATCAGCCCGATCATGAAAAACTTCGGGCTGGAAGGATTGATCGCCACCACAAAGCGGGGCTGAAAGAGCTTCGGAACAATTAGTGAACATTTGAGACGAGTTTGGAAACAGGACCCATGGCGGATTTTGACGACATTACCGGCTGGCGGGAAGAGCTGGCCGCATTTGAGAAAACGGAAGAAGGCAGGGCCTTTTTCGACAAATACAGTTCGTGGAGCCCAACAAGACCCCGGGCACCCAAATTGCCATATGAAATAATCCTCCATTTCGCAGAGTTATTCCTCAGGCATCCGGAAGTTCTTGAGGCGCTGAAGAAATCAGGTGCTTGGCGCGATTATCTGACTGCCAATCCGGATTTTGGCCGGGATGATGAGGGGTTTGATGAGCTTTGCCCGTGGGCGGACAACGAAACCGTGTACGACTTCGAACGCTGGTATGCGATGAAAACGCAGATCCCCTATGACGGTAACCTCGATCCCGGCCGGCGCCTAGCCTACAGGGTTGCGATCGGAGAGCTTCCATCCCTGGCGGCTCCGGAGACCCGGGCTTACGCTGAAAGAGAGCATTCGACGGATATCGCCTTTTCAGACAAGGGGGCGAAATGAAAGAGAAGGTTACTCTCCTTGATGCCTCCGAAATTCTGACATTTATCGGAAGAGTGGGATCTGGAGAGTACCCGGTTCAGGGTTTGAATGCGATCGCGAACCGGGGTGACAAGTTTTTCTTCAGCGGGGATTTTCAAGCCGAGCTGATAAAAGCCGAAGAGTGGGAAAGCCCTAGGGGAAAGATCCTTCAACGATGGCTGGACGAGAATGCTCACCGCATCGTGGAAATCGATCCGGTGGAGGGAATTGACCAGGAAACAGGCAAGCCAGAGGAAGAACTGTTCGATCCCGAAGGAAAGCGGCACGAGAGCGGCGGCGAAGTGGCCGATATGTCGATCCGCAAATTCATGTGGCGGAACAGGGACACATACGATTTTGAAGTGATCGGCAGAGACATAGGCCTGCTGGACAATAATTTTGGTGAAAACCACCCGCTGCACCAATTGAAATTCGACCGTTTGAGCACACGCTCGGCTCTGACTTGGCTGAGTGCCCATCCGGATGTGCCTTTTACAAAAGAAAAGTTCACCGCCCTTCGCAATCGGATATCTTCCGGTCGTTACGACCTTTCCGCAAAGCCGGGGAGGAGGGTAACGACGCATCCGCTTGAAAAACATACGTATGTTTTGCCGGACAACTTTGAACACGCCCAGGCGCTTAAGATAGGCAAACATGCGACGAATTTGTTCCGTCGAGGCGCGCCGGTTTTCGTTCTTGGTCTTGCAGCCGTTCCGGTTTTTTCAATGGTTCAGGCACGTGCGGACGAGCGGAACATACCGTTTGCGCAGGCGGCAAGAGAGCTGGGGCTGGAGTTTACAGAGGACGATCTGAAGTCCATGGCGGCGGAGGCGGGCCTCGACCTGGCCGTTTCGCTGACGCCTGTCGGGCCGTTGAAAAAGGCCTGGGACGTTCTGGGCAATCTGGACGACATTATCGCCTTGACCCAGCTTTATGGCGAAGCCTATCCGGACAACCTGGTGATCCGGAAAATGGCCGAAATTGCGACAACCGTGGAAGGTTCGGAGGCATTTGGGGCCTACGTTTATGGCCGGGACGCGCTGACAGGCGCGGTTGGCAGCGCAATCGACTGGGCGTTTGCCGGCAGCGAGGATGAGGAAGAGGCCTTGCAGGCGCTGCAGGGGATACAGAACGCGCTTGAGGCCGGCGGAGCCGTGGAGCAGGCCGCAAACCGCGGCGCAACACGCGAAGAATTGACTGACACCCTGACGAGAGACGCAGAGCTGCGCCGGGGACAGGTCAGGCAACTGTTGTCGGCGGCCCCGATGGCGGCGACCCCGGTGGCGGCGACAGATGCGCCGCTTACGGCACCGCGGCTGGAGGACGGCAGTCTTTCTTCTGAAACCATCCTGATGGATGGCGGGCAAGTGCCATTGGGCGAGAAGCCGGTTCTGCCAGGCTCTTCCGCCATTCTGGCCCCTGGTTTTGAGGAGGCGCGCCAAAACGGCGTGTCTGAGGGCAGCGTGTCTGGAGCCGGCGGAGTTGGGGCCGAAGTGGGCACCGGCAAGCTGGACGGCGTGAGTGCCACAACGGCGGCCGATGTTGCTGACGCCTCAGCCGGTTTGGCTGCATCTGCTGATCTGGCCCGAAAAAGTTCCTATGACCGATATCGGCAGATCGGCAGAACTGCTGCCGAAGAGGCGGAAGCGCTTGCGGATTACGAAAGGCTGTTCAGGCAAAGCTATGTCGAACTGGGCGGCCACAAGGAGGCTGCCAGGGACTATGCGATTTACCGGTTCAAGCAGATGTGGGGTCTTTCGGCCTTCGCGCCGGAGGCGGAAGGAACCGTATTGAAATATCCGGTCGAGACAGCCTATCCGGATCTTGAAAAAGACGGCCATGGTTACGTGCGCAAGGACGTTGAGGACCTGCTGAAAGCACAGGGTGTACGCGCCGCGAAATGGCATCTGATGCCAAATGACAAGACCGGCCGGGACAGGCAGCAGGCCCCGGCGGACGAGGACGGCTACGGCCCGCGCATGACATTGACCTATGACGACGAGACCGGACAGCGCCATTTGCTGACGGAAGACTTTCAGGCAAATGTCGGCCGGGCTCGGGACAGGGCGTGGCAGGCGCACATCCCAAACAACAGCAGGCGGGCCGCGCGGCAGGCCCCTGCCGCACCGGCTGGAAACATTCCGGCGGCGCTGGCTGCCGCAGCGCCCGGTAAAGCTGCGCCGCTGGATGGAGCTTCCACCGGGGCGCGGTGAAAAAACACCGCCCAGGGCGCACAACCGGGAAGCTTCAAAAAGCCTTTGAGTGGCAAGAGCATTTCCGGAAATGCGTGTCTGAACAACAGGTTCAGACATCTGGCCTTGCTGGACGCTTCGTCAAAACAAGGCTAAAACAGACCTCATACCGGTACTTTGGAAAATTGCGGCTTGGCCGGCAGGAACGCTTTGGCGCAGCCGGATACGTCCGTTCGATCTTTTTCCGGCCGCCTGCGCGGACCGGCCTTGGGGCGCTGCCGCCGTGCCGGTGGGCGGCGCCGATTACACGTTTTCAAGACATTGAGAGAAAGGGACCACCCATGTGCATGTTTGGTGGGGGAGGCTCCAAGCAGCCGGACCCGGAACCGACACCGCCGCCGCCGCGCGAACCCGACCCGCAGCGGCAGGCGCGCAACCTGCAGGAAAACGGGCGCCGGCGCCGGGCCGCCGCCTATAACACCCGGGCCACCAACCTGACCGGCCCGCTGGGCGTTGCCGATTACGGCAGTGCCTCGCGGCCCGGTGTCACACTTTTGGGGCGTGCGTGATGGGAGTTGTCGACGATCTGAAAACCGAGCTGCAATCGGCCCGGGCGGAACGCCAATGGGTGGAGGCGGACTGGCAGGACTATGTCACCTATACGGCGCCGGACATGGAGCGGGCCTTCAACCGGCCCGGCGGCGTGAGCGCCCGGGATGGCATGAGCGCCCTGCGCGGGTCTGCCGCACGGGACCGGTCGCGCAAGCTGTACGACCCGACCGCCGTCTGGCTGCTGGACAGGCTTGCTTCCGGCATCGGCTCGCTGACCATGCCCGAGGGGTTTCCCTGGCATGGGGTCGGCTTTGGCGATCCGTTTGCGCCGGCGCCCAGCCAGGCGGACGAGGAGTTTTTCGAACTGGTGCGCGATCACCTGTTCCGTGTGCGGTATTCGGGGCGTTCCGGCTTTGCGCTGGCCAACCGCTCGCGTCTGCTGTCCACCGTGAAACTGGGGACGGGTGTGCTGTTTCCGGTCGAAAACGAGGACAGCCTGGCCGATATCCGCACGCCGGTTCACTACCGCTATGTGCCGCTTTACGAGATTTACCTGGTCATCGATGCCCAGGGCAACGATTGCGGCTTCTTTCGGGTGCGCACGCTGAAGGCGTGGCAGGCGGTGAAGGAATATGCCGGCAAGGTGTCGCCCAAGGTGAAGGAAGACGCAGCCGACGCGAAGCGCAAGAACACGGACTACACTTTCGTGCATGCCTGCTTTGTGCGCGAAGGCGGTCACGCCCAGGCAACCGACACCAGGAAATCCCGGTTCGAGAGCATCCACTTCGAGGAAGACAGCGGGCATATCTGCCGGCGGGGCGGCTTCTTCGAATATCCGCTGGTGATCAGCCGGTGGGACCGGGACGGGTTGTCGCCCTATGGCTCGCCGCCGCAGGCAAAGCTGATGAGCGACATCAAGAGCCTGCAGAGCCTGGCACGGGACGGGCTGATTGCCAGTTCGCAGGCGGTGCGCCCGCCGATCGCCACCCATGCGCAGGAGCGCCAGCTTGACCTCAACCCCGGCCGGATCAACCCCGGGCTGATCGACGAACAGGGCCGGCCGCTGTTCCGGCCGATGATCGACACGGTGAACCCGGGCGCGGCGGATGCGCAGATCGAGACCATCCGCGAGAAGCTGCGGGTGGGGCTTTATGGCGACCTGTGGCAGACGCTGCTGGAAGGCAATGGCCGCACGGCAACGGAAGCCAATATCCGCCGCAAGGAAATGGCCGACATGATCGGGCCGTTCTCCACCAACATCATGGCCGGAAACGAGGCCTTGTTCGAACGTGAGATCGGCATTCTGGGACGAAGGGGCGCTTTTGCCCCCGGTTCGCCCCTTGCCCCGCCGCAAAGCGTGCTGGAGGGCGATGTGACCCTGACGCCGACGGCGCCCATCGACCAGATGCGCGAGGCCGGGCATTTCGAGGCGATCATGGGCTTCCAGGAGTATCTCGGCATTGCAGCGGGGGCCGATCCCTCCATTCTGGATCTGCACGACCGGGAAGCCGAATACGACCTGACCCGCCGCGCGTTGGGGCTGCCCGCCAAGCTGAAGCGGCGGCCGGAAGAGGTGGAGGCACTGCGGCAGGAACGGGCGGCCGAGCAGCAGCAACAGCAGCAGCTTGCGACCGGCGAAAGCATGGCGCGGATCGCCCGCGACGGGGCGCCGCTTCTGCAGGCCCTGGGCGGCGAGGGAGGGCTGGATGGTCTGGCGTAGCCTCAAACGAGCCGCCCGGCGGCGCCGGGAGCGGGCTGGAATGCTGGAACGGGCCTATCGGTCCGTTTTTTTGTGCCCGGACGGCGAAATCGTGCTGGCGGACCTGGCCGCCGAATGCGGCATCTACCAGGCGCCGCCGGTGAACCTGGAGCCGAGGGCGGGCGGTTATCTGGACGGGCGCAAGGCACTTTATGCCCGCATCCTGTCGATGATCCGCATTCCGCCGGAAGAGCACGCCGCGCTGCAGGAAGCCGCCCGGCTGGAAATGCTGCCCGAGTTCGAAACTGACGAGGAATATTGACGATGTACGACGCGATTGAGCCGGCAGCAGGACCGGAGGCCGGCGGGCACGACGGTTCTGGACACGATGGTATGGGGCATCACCCTTCGGAGGGGGGAGGTTTCATCGACGGCCTGAGCGATGCCGACCGGGACATGGCCGCCAGCTATGGCTGGCACGATACCGCCGGCATTCTGGAAGGCTATCACTCGCTGGAAGACAGACTGTCCGGGGCGCTTCAGGTTCCAGGCGAGGCGGCCGGCAGCGAGGAACAGGCGGCCTTTTATGCCGATGTTTCCAGCCGCTGGACGCCGAAGGACGGCTATCGCTTCAAGATGCCCGAGACGCTGCCGGAAAACTTTCCCTACGACCAGGCCTTTGCGCAGGAAGCCGGAGACTGGTTCAAGGAGGCGGGGCTTCACCCCGAGGCAGCGCAGAAGCTGCACGACCGGTGGGTGGGCAAGATGGCAGAGCAGTTTTCCGCCCAGGAGGAAGCGGCTTTTGACGCCGCGCAGAAACAGGGCCAGGCGGCCGAGGCTGCGCATCTTTCCCTGGTCAGGGAATATGGCGAACCGGACAGCGACGGCTATCAGAACGCCATTGCCAAGGCCGACCGGGCGCTGAGCACCCTGAAGACGGCCGGGGTGGACCTGACAGGATGGTTTGCGGAAAAAGGCGCCCTGACCACGGCTGGCAGCGACGGTTCGCAGCAGGTGACGGACCCCGTGGCGGTGAAGCTGCTCGCCTTCATCCACGACAGCGCCTTTGCGGAAGACGGCCTGAACGGTTTTGGCGCGGGTGGGGAGGGCGGCAACCCCTTCGAGACCGGCAATCCGGACCTCAGGCAGCAGTCGGACCTTCTGGAAAACAGCCCCTTGCGGGCACGGCAGATGATCGTCGCAGCGGGGCGGGATCCACGGTTGTTCGGGCTGTAACAAGCAGTCTTTTCAAGTTGCCGCGGCGGGGATGAGTGCAAATCGCGTTTGGTTCCGGTTTTCGATTGTTGATCTGGCAGATCATGTGCTTAACCCGAATGTCGGTACACGCGAAGAAAGCCAGTGGGGAGCGAAACCCTGTTAGTTGGTGAGTTCCTCGCACCTGGGAATGATCCACGGTTCGCTGGATGGATCAATATCTGTAGACCAGAAGGCTAGGTCGCCGGTTTCCAGTACTTCTGCGTGTACCTGATAAACACTGACATCGTCAGAGCCAGGCCATTTCTCGCGGCAGACAAAGGTTTTTCCCTCTAATTTTTGGCATCTCGCGCTGTGATAAGCGTGTTTTATCAAGAGTAGGTCGTCGATCATCGTGAAATCGTAAGGTATCCATTCTTCTGTGCAGAAATTTTCCTGCGCTTTTAATTCGTTCGCAGGAAGAACTACTAGTATATTTAAGGCGATAAACTTAATGAAAAATCTCGTCAACGAATTCACTCGCAATGTCTATATCGCAGCTAAAAACCTTGGGTTGCCTGATCCTCAGGCGCGCTTGGCGGCAACACAAGCATCACTTGAGACCGCATATGGCAAATCTGTCAAGATCGGTAATCCGGCCCACAGGCAACAATCGAATCTTCTGGAAAACAACCCTTTGCGGGTACCCCAGATGATCGTGTCCGCCGGTTTCGGAAGAGGTTTTCGTGCCAATTTCAATTAAGGGTTGATCAGGAACAAATAATGAACATATTCTGATTGTTCAGCGTCTCGATGCCTTTGTTCGAGAGCGATGATATATAAAGGGATCCGGAATGAAAATGAACACCTTTCGTTTTATCAAAGGCTTTGGGGCAATTCTGAAAGTATCGGGGGTTATTGCTCTGCCGTCGGTTTGCCTGGCCGCGGAGGGTGCAGTCATCCCGTGGGAACAGCAACCTGAAGTTCTTCGGTCTGAAATAGAGGGCTATGTCAATTCAAGCCTCGATCCCGCAATGTTCAAGGTGCAGGTCGCGGAGGATGTCCGTGTGGTCTATCTGGGCTTTTCGCCCGAGGAAATCGAACAGAATGCGGAGCAGTTTCCGGACATTCCAGGCCATGGCATCTCGCATCTGCCCTATGGACGGAACGAGTATTACAGCACTCCGGTGGATGCGTTGGATTACCAGCTTTCCAATACGATTACCGTGCTCAATCTCGATCTGGACAAGAAGCCGGGATCGGATGGTAGCAGTGGCGATAAGAGTACGGAATTGACTGAAATTCTTGCGCCACAAGGAGAATTCTTTCAATCGCTCGGGTTATCCATTTTTGATTTGATGAGGCTCAAGGATGGTCGGGGCACTCTCGTTGAGTTCGGCCCGCCAATGTCAGTGTTCGACGATTTCGAGTTTTCCTATCGGGACAAGATTCTAGAAACGCCTTGCACATCGGTTTTTGAGTTTGCAGGAACTGACGACGGTACACAGGAAAACACCATGGTTGTTTATTCCGGCGCCGAACCCGGCTCTGCCGAGCAGCTTCAGTGCCTGGAGATGCAGGCTCTGGTTTTCATGGGGCCTGCGAGCCTACCACTTTCCACAGCGCTCGAAGAGAGATGAAACTCGCTGGCAGGTGTCGGTTTACTGCGCATTTCCATAAACCTGCACAAGCTGACACCTGCCTGCAAAGTCGTGCTGTGCCATGAGCAATCGTGCCAACTGATGCCAGCAATCCGTCTGTGGAGCAGGTCAGACACCCCGGCAGAAAAATCTGGCGATCTTTTCAGTCTCCGGTGCGAAGGCCTGGTTCTCTAACCGGATGCAATTAAAGGTTTTTTTGGAACATATCATGAGCAATATGCCGGTATCAAAAGATCAAAATCGGAGAGTTCGATTGTGAAACTATCAAGACTATCGGGCATTTTGTTGGGCCTGTTTCTCGTTGCCTGCGCGTCAGATGAAGAGAGAAATTTATCAGGTGCAAACGGGAAAACGGTGGTTTCGGCCTGTGATCCCGGACCGATTTTCGAACGGCTTGAGAAAGAAATGAAAACCGGTCTTGCTGGCGCGGATCAGGAGAGGATTTCTCGCGTATACAACGAATATTTTCGAATAGTGAGAATTTGCGACAAAACTCAAGATATGACTTATGTCGTGAAGCAAGAATATGCCGACAAAAGAACCGCCGCATTTCTCGGTTTTCCACCGCCTCCCCCGTATATTTATACGCAAAAAAAATCCCGAAAAGGTGAGCTTTGCCTCAGTCGGGAGGGCTCGGAAAGTTCGTTGATTTCCGCACCGAAATGGTATTGCGAAAAGGGCGGTTGGTCTGACAACATTTAGATAAGGGCCAAGTAATGGATAATCACGGACAGCAAACGATACGTATCGGTGAGTACAAGCTGTTTGGAGTTGCCTCACATATTGTCATCACAGCTCATGATGAAACCGGCAAGCAGATCTGGGAAGTCAACGGACTTTCACATGACAGGCAAAATAATATAATTCCAATAGGAAAACCCTGGGACGGAAGCGATACGATCAAAGGTCACTTGGATAATTTTTCAAGGATGGGGCATCTCGTCGACAACCAGACAACAATTATCGCGGGGACGCCGGCTGAAATCGAGGCATACAGGATAAGAGCTCGCAGGGCTATTGATCGGATCAATGCTCAAAACCTTGATTACAGAATCGACAACCAAAATAGCAACAGCGTGGCGGGGACGGTCCTGAAGTCTTTCGGGATTTCGCCACAGGAATTGCTGAATTCAACAAGGCATCAATTTGAAAAACCAGTCCCAGGCTTTACCGAAGATCTGATCGGCAACAAAGATGTCTTACCTGCAGGATCGGCGCAGTCAGATCCTGAATTGGATGGTCAGTCGGCGCATGGCAACAGATTACGAAACCATGTTTCTGCTCCGTTTCCGATGCCGAGACCTCATTTGGCAGCGGATGACAACCGTTCGAGGGATAGTCAGCCCGCGTTGCGTGGCGAAAGTGATATTCCGCCGCCATCCTTGAGCGAACCGAAGAGCGGTGAGGCTTTTGAGAACGGTCCCATTCCGAGCGCCAAACCGAGTAGAGCTCGCTCTATGCTCCAGCCTGATAATCTGAAGAATGCAAATCCATTCGACGTGAGAAAACCCGACCTCAAACAGCAGGCCTTCCTTTTGGACCATCAGCCGACGAAGGCGAAGCAGCTTATCCTTTCTGCTGGACGAAACCCGGAGTTGTTCGGGTTCAAGGGTGTTGTCGTTTAACTGAACGACTCCTCGAATTTACGTGGTCCGATGCATTACCTCACAAATCGGATCCATCAGACGCCAGATCCTTGCTCACTTGCGAAGTCCTTTGTGCGCTTTGCCGTCAAAGCAACGCAGGCCTGTGACTGTCATCGCGATATTGCCACCTCGGCTGAGCGATCTTACCCGCTTTGAGCGATTTCTGCCCCGTTAATCGAGGAAACGGAAGTCCTCCAAAACTGCGTATTTCTTTTTTCAACCGGAACGTTGCTTCAGCTACTTCAAAATTGGAAGGGGCGACTTTTTGGCAAATTGCCTGCGGCCATGGCGAGGAAACGTGCGTCATCGACAGCAGTCCGTTAGAGCCGGAAAATTGTCAAAATCAAAGGAAATTCAATGACATCTCAAATTTCAGACATCGTCGTCCCGCGTGTGTTCACCCCCTATATGGCGGAGAACAAGCCGGCCAAGCTGATCATGCTGGAAAAATCCGGCATTCTGGCCGGTCCGGCACCGGAAATCGGCAAGCGCTTCAAGGCCGGTGGCAACCAGATTGAAGTGCCGTACTGGGAAGACCTCGATGATGCCGAGCCGACGGTGATCGATGACAGTGATAACAAGATCGGTGTCAGCAAGATCACCGCCAGCGACATGAAGGCCTACAAGCACCGCCTGGCCAAGAAATACGGTGCCAAGACGGTGGCAAGCTATGCCGCAACGGGCCGGGGCGACAGCGCCATGAACCGGGTGGCGGAGCGGATCAGCGCTTACTGGGGACGCCGCAAGGAAGAGCGCATCATTGCGACGGCTGAAGGCGTGATCGCCGACAATGTCGCCAATGACAGCGGCGACATGGTCTATTCCATCTATTCCGATGTCGGTTCGCCGACGGCTGCCAACCGCATCAGCTATCAGGCGATCAACCGTGCGCGCCTGACCATGGGTGAAAACCTGGACGACCTGCGCGTGATCGCCATGCACAGCTTCGTTTACGGCACGCTTCTGGACGACGAAAAGATCGAGTTCAAGAAACCGTCCGAAGCGCCGTTCGAGGTGCCCTACTACGCCGGGATGATGGTGGTGCATTCGGAAATGATGCCGGTGACGGCCGGGGCCAATTCGGACGAATACTCCTGCTTCCTGTTTGCACCGGGCGCTTTCATGCATATCGACGAAGTGCCGAGCCGCTCGACGATCTACGGCAACGAAGGCACCGAAATCACTCGTGATCCGGACATTGGCGACGGCGGCGGTGCCGACTATCTGACCACCCGCCGTTTCGAGCTGATCCATCCGGCCGGAATGGATTTCACGGCGTCTTCTCTTGCCAAATCCCAGGGAGCGAGCCTGGCCGAACTGCGCAACGCGGCCAACTGGGACCGGAAATACAACCGCAAGAACGTGAAGCTGGCCTGCCTGAAGGTGAACATCTGACAGCGTACCCAGCGGGCAGTCTGGAGGCGAGCGACCGCAGACATCCACCCCTACGTTTTTGGACCGATCGACGTTTCTGCCCGTAGCCTTTCCTGCGGGCTTTTTGTTTGGTCGGTTCGACCCCTCATGGGCCTGATCAAGTCAGGGCCTGCCAAACTTCTTCGGGCGGCGTTTGCCGCCCTTTTTCATTTTCTCGAAAAAGAGGCCAGACATGGACGAGATCATCATACGCCGCTTGCGGCATCTCCAGCGCCTGGAAGAACAACACGAAGCCGATTTTCTGGCCCGGTGCGCCCCACCCAAAACCGAGGCCGAAAAGCGGCAGGAACACCTGGCGGATGCGCTGGCCGCGGACTGGAACCGCAAGCAAAGGGCAGCAAGGCAGCCACAGGCCGAAAAGCCGCTGCCCAAAGGCTGGCGCAAGGAGCACTGGAAGACCCAGCAGGCCATGGCCGCGGATTATGCCGGCGTAAAAGCCGCCAACAAATACGAGGCTGTTCAGGCGCTTGCTGCCTATGAGGCCAAAGCCGGCGACCTTGCCGCCGCCTGACCCTTTCAAGGAAACTATTTCATGTCGGGAACCGTCAACACAGCCGTTGAGATGGCGAACCTTGCGCTTGCGCATCTGAAGGAAGCGCCCATCCGCGACTTCGATTTTTCCTCCGTCGCGTCGCGCTGGTTCAGGAACCATTATGCAGCGCACCGGGATGCCTATTTGGCCATGCACGACTGGGACTTTGCCATTGAGCTGGTGAACCTGCCTGCGGAAACCGAAAAACCGCCGTTTCGCTGGGCCTACCAGTACAAGCTGCCGGCCGGCACGCTTCGCATTCCGCAGCAGAGTGTTGGCGGATCGCCGGGAGGGACGATCATTCCCTTCGAAGTGGTGGGCCAGCGCATCATGTCGGATCATCCGCCGCCGTTTCCGCTCCGCCATGTGCACCGGGTGGTGCGGGAGGCCGAATTCGCGCCGCTGTTCGTGAACGGGTTCGCCCTGTTTCTGGCGGCAGGCTGCGCCCATTCGATCACCGGAAAGAACAGCCGTGCGGAAGCCTTGCGCCAGGCGGCGCGGGAAGCCTTCGACCAGGCCGGAACATCCGACGCCCTGCAGGGCACGCCGCTGCCCATGATTGACCTGGATATCATTGCAAACAGATGAGCTATCACCTTCAAGCCACGTTCAGCCGGGGCGAACTCGACCCGGAGCTGATCTATCGTTCGGACCTGGAACTGTTCCGGTCCTCCCTGGCCGAATGCCGGAATTTTCTGACACTGAAACGCGGCGGCCTGCGCCGTCGCGGCGGCACCAAATTCATTGCGGAACTCAAGGACAGCAGTCGGCAAGGCTGGTTGATCCCGTTCGAGTTCGGAAACGGTCAATATTACATGCTTGAGTTCGGCGACCACATGTTTCGAATATTCACCAGCGAGGGGCGGGTCGGCACCGTGGAGGTTGCGACACCCTATTCCTCCGAGGTTTTGCCACGGCTGAAATTCGTACAGTCGACCGACACGCTGTTCATCGCTGGTGGCGGCGTTGCCCCGCAGGCGCTCAAGCGGTTGTCGGAACTTTCCTGGGCGATCGAACCGATGTCGTTCAGGGACGGGCCCTATCTGGATGTCAATATCTCGCCGACGAACCTGAAACCGGCCGGCACGGGCAATGCTGGTCCGAAAATGACATCGAACACAGCCCCGAGCGGAGTGGTGTCTGCCTCCAACGGCAGCGCTTCGGCGTGGCAGGTTTTCAACCGGTCGGAAGGCAAGACAGTGCTTTCATCCGGGGCAACGGGTTGGGTGCAATACCAGTTCCCCGGCAGTGTCGTGATCGACGCCTACATGCTGCAGGCGCCGAACGACAACAGCCAGAATGACGACATGCCCTGGCAGTGGAACATCGAGGCGTCGAACAACGGCTCAGACTGGACAATTCTGGATACGCAGGACGGTCAGGATACCTGGGCCTCCAACGAATGGCGGGAATATGATTTTCACAACGAAACCGCCTTTACCCATTACCGGCTGAGCTTCACGCAAGGCGGCGGATCTGCTTCGGACAATTCTGCCATCGGGCAACTGGTGTTTCACCAGGCCGGCAACGACCAGAGCCCGTTCACGCTGACGGCTTCAGGGACAGTTGGCATCAATGGCGGTGCCGGCTTTCAGGCGTCTGACGTGGGGCGGCATATCCGGTTTCGAGGGTCGGACGGGTTCTGGCGCTGGTTCCGGATCCACAGCCGCCAGTCGGCAACCTCGGTCAAGGTGCAGCTTTTCGGCCAGGCACTGCAGGACACCAAGGCACAAAGTATCTGGCGGCTGGGGGCATGGTCCGGCACGACGGGATGGCCGGAAACAATCGGCTGGCACAAGAACCGTCTCGCCTTCGCGGGCACCAGCGAGGAACCACAGAAGATATGGGAAAGCCAGACGGAGGACTTCACCAACTTTTCCGTTTCCCATGTTCTGAAGGCATCCGACGCGGTGACCGCGGGCATTCTTTCCGGACAGGTGAACCGCATCCAGTGGCTGGTCGACGATAACGACCTGATTGTCGGCACGACGCGGGCGGTGCGTGCCGTCGGCAAGGCGACCGATCAGGACCCTTACGGGCCGGAGAATGTCGACCAGAAGCCTGAGACGAATTTCGGAGCCAATGATGTCAGCCCGATCAAGGTGGGATCGGTGCTGATCTACTACGGCCCATATGGAACCGACATGCGCGAAATGGCTTATGACTTCGGCTCAGATGGCCGGGTGTCTCAGGCGGTGAGCGAGGTGCAGTCGCATCTGTTTCAAAGCGGTATTTCCGGGGCCTGCTACCAGCAATATCCCGATAGCGTCATCTGGCAGTGGGACCAGAAAGGCCGTGGGATCGGTTTCACCTATGAACGCCAGCAGCAGGTCTATGGCATGCAGCGCCACGATTTCGGTGGTGTGGTGGAATGTATGGCGGACCTTTCGGGCGCTGGAGCGGACACCGTCTGGATGATCGTGAAACGGACCATCGAAGGACAGACAAGGCGGTACATCGAAATCATGCAGCGGCCGTTTCCAGGTGGATTGATCGAGGATGCATGGCATCTCGATTGTGGCGCGCGCTACGAAGGCCTGCCGGCAAACTCGGTCTCGGGACTTCAGCATCTGGAAGGCGAAGAAGTGATCCTTTATGCCGATGGAACCGACTATCCGGCAACTGTGACCGCCGGAGAAGCGAGCCTGCCGAATGGCCAGACAGCGGAAAAGATCCTGGTTGGGCTGAATGTTTCGGCGAGGGCGAAGACCTTGCCGTTTCCCGTTAATGCGCAGGATGGTTCGGCCATGGGCCGCAAGATGCGCGTGGACAATTGCAGCATCGCGGTTCTGAACACCGGAACCCTGAAGGCCGGGTCAGACGAAACCTTTCTGGACGAGCTGATCTACTACCGTGCGGGTGACACCGCCGGAGAGCCGGCGCCCTTGCGCACTGGCGTGCTCGACCAGCCAATCGAAACGCGATGGGAAGACGGGGGGCAGCTTACGCTGGCAGCCAGCGGCGGCAAACCCTGCACCATCCTGGCCGTCAATTTCGGCCGAGACGCGGAGCCTTAATTCATGTGTCACCCAGCAATATTGGCTGCGGTCTCCGTTGCGGGATCGCTGGCCGGCGGCGCCGTGCAAGCGCAGGGCGCGCGCCAGCAGGCAGATGCCCAGGCAAAGGCGGAAGAGCGCCGTGCAGAACTGGCCGACCGCCAGAAGGCGGTCAACCAGACCCAGGCTTCTTTTGAGCGAAAACGAACCCTGGACAAATACGAAAGGGCACTCGGCTTCAACCGGGCTGCCGGAGCCGAACGCGGGCTATCGCAAACCGGTTCGCTGACTGACGTCGCGGACGACAATGCCTTTGAAGCGGCACAAAGCATCGAGGCAATTCGGTATGGCGCGGAAGGCAAGCGGGACAATCTGACCTTCGAGGCGAAAACGGCCCGGGAGCGGGCACATTCGAGCCGCCGCGCGGGGCGTATCAGCGCCACCGGTGCCATGCTGGGTGGTGTTACCCAGGCTTTCACGACGCTTGGCAATGCCGCCTACAACGGCGCTTTCAAATTCAGGTGACAAAACGGTACTGACAATGGCGAGATTGCAGAAATTCAATGGTGCCGACAGCCTTCCGGGCGTTGGCAGTCCGCAAGTTGTCGCTGACACCGAGGTTGGAGAAGCTGCGGCAGGACTGGGACAACAAATCCGCCGTTCGGCAGGGGCTTTCGGTGATCTTGCCGAGACCGCTGCTCAAAGACGAAGGCGAATTGAGGACTTTCAAGTTCAAATGGCTCAACGGGAATTTGACGCCAGGTTGAAGGAAAGGGCTGCGGAGGAACAGCGGCAAGCGCAACCAGGCGGCTTCGGCTTCACCGAGGCCATGATGGCTCATCTTGAAAAGTCTAGAGAGCAGGCGCTCAAGGAACTGCCTGCAGGTTCAAGAGATGCGTTCAACCGCCACGTGGAGGCGCAGCGCGACCGCTATATCAACGGCTTTGCTGCAATTGAGGCGGGGGAAAACGAACGCTATTTCCAGCAGGGTTTGGAAGAAGAAGGCATCCGGCTCGCATCAGAGGTGCGCGAGAACCCGGATGGTCTCGAAGAAGCATTCGAACAGGCAAGAACGTTGCTATCGGCTGCTCCCTTGCCAACCGAAGGCAAAAAGGCAGCCTATGCGAAAATAAGCGAGACACTGGCAGAGGCGTGGGCTGAGACAAGACGGCTTGAAGAACTGCTACCAGCAATCGGTGACGAACTTGCAAGGCGAGAGTTTGCAGGACCGGAAGGTTTAGGAAATGAGCTCGACCAGGTGGGTGAGGCCGTCAATGGCCCCGACGGGCGGGAGGCGTTTGCGGACGAAAGCCAGGTTCTGGCAGAGCGGCTGAAACTGCTGCCCGGTGAAACACTGGGCCGAATGCAGGTAAATGCCGTTAAAAGCAGAGCGGCGATTGCTGCTGGGGAAGTTGGCAAGATCGAACGCCGCATCGAGGCGAGTTTTGGCCAGTTTGACAAATCCGAGATCGAAGCAAACGGCTTGCTCGACCCAAGGCAGAAAACACGACTGATCGGCCAGCTTGAAGTCGCAAAAAAGGAGCATATCGCGAACATTGAATCTGCGAACTGGCTCTTGTCTTCTGAAGAAGGGGATCGGGGACCGCAGCGCCAGAAGAACGCGGACCGGGCGTTCACCTTTCTGGAAAATGGCGAAATCGACCGGGACACACTTGCACTCAAGATTGTGGAAACGAAGGGCGTTGTTCCGGAGAGTTATGCCGCCGCCTTGAGCAAGGGAACTCGGAGCAACGAACCCGAGGTCATTTTACGAGCGTACGAAAACCTCGCAAAGGTTCTGGCGTTGGCACCGCAGTCGGCTGTGTTGGCAAAAAGAGAACGCAATCTTGTCGACAGGTTTGAAAAGTGGACCCTTTTGACAAAAGGCTATGGGCTGAGTCCGGAGGAAGCCGCGGAGACGCTGGCGAAAGGCAATGATTCTGGTTCTGCGCACAATCTGGAGGAGGCTTTTGACCGGCAGTTTCCTGATTGGGAAGGGAAAGACCTCGGCAGCCAGACCTTGAAAGAGTTGCTGACACCTGCAGATACAAGATTTCCAGAAGGATCTGGCGGATAAACGCAACAGGTTCAATCCGGCGAGAGCCTTTTCGAGCTGCCAATGTGACCGCGGCTCAATTTCTGATCTCAAATTTTACCAGGGAACTCCATGACAGTAGCAGCCTTGACCGAAGGCCGCGCCCAGATCACGGGCGACGGCGTGACGGATCGTGTCGACTTGCCATTCCAGTTTGTCGACCAGAACAACCTGCAGGTATCGCACCGGACAACAACCGGCGAGATTACCGTTTGGCAGTATCAGCAAAGCCCGGGCAACTGGCACTTTACCGGCGGCAACTTCAGCACCGGTACCGTGCTCTTTGATGCCAGCGCCTTGCAGGCAGGCGAAACGCTGACGGTTTTGCTGGTGAGCAAATACGATCAGCCTTACAGCCTGGCGGGCGGTGAGATTGACCTGGCAGTGATGGAACGCGCCATGGACCGGACGGCGATCAACATGCAGTCGGTCGCCACCCGGGCGCTGATCGAGGTCAACGGCGGCTTTGACCTGAAAGGCCGGCGGATGATCAACGCGCTTGATGCGGCCGACAATCAGGACTTGCCGACGCTGCAGCAGGTTCTTGAAATCGCGTCTCTTCCAGGCGCGCAAGGGCCGAAAGGCCCGGTCGGCAACCAAGGCCCCACGGGTCCGGCTGGTCCGCAAGGCCCTGCCGGTCCGCAGGGACCACAGGGGGAGCGTGGCCCGCTCGGCTATGAAGGTCCGCGAGGCCCAACCGGCTATCAAGGTCCGGAAGGCCCGCGTGGTCCTGAAGGGCCATCCGGTCCGACTGGCTCGCAAGGTCCGATTGGACCGCAAGGCCCACAGGGGCCAGAGGGGCCGATTGGCAAGTCATTTGACCCGGATTACACCGGCCTGACAGCCGACCGTGTGGCCTATGATGCTGAACCGAAAGACACGTCCTTTCTCGATACCCAGGCGGGGATTGTTTATTGGAAGCTCTCCAACGCGGTCGGCGCCTGGTCGACGGGCGTTAACTTCGGGCGCGGGCCGCAGGGCTTGCAGGGGCCGCAGGGCATTCAAGGCCCGGCCGGTCCTGTCGGGCTGAACCACCGGGGAACGTGGAACGCGGCCACCGCCTACGTTGAGCGGGATACGGTCAGCCATGACGGGTCTTACTTCATCTGTGTGGCGGCTCATACCGGCATCACCCCGGAAGAAGCTGCGGCCGAATGGGACATTGTCACCGCCAAAGGGGAACGGGGCCTGCAGGGTTTGCAGGGCATTCAGGGACCGGAAGGGCCGCAGGGTGTGCAAGGCCCGGAAGGTATCCAAGGCCCGAAAGGCGATATCGGCGCGCAGGGGCCGACGGGCGCGGAAGGTCCGCAAGGACCGCAGGGCGATCCCGGGTTGAGTTATCGCGGCGTCTGGACTTCTGGCGAAACGTACAATTCTGACGAAACGGTCACCTACAACGGATCATCCTATATCTCGTTGCGGGTGAGCATCGGTCAGAACCCGAGCATTTCGCCGGATGATTGGGGACTGCTGGCGGCAAAGGGTGACGTCGGGCCGGTTGGCGCAACTGGTCCGGAAGGGCCGCAAGGTTCAACCAGCTACGACGCCGGGACCGTCGGCGGTCTGACGTCGGGCCAGCTTCTGCGGTCTGATATCGGGGGCACGATCAGCGGTAGTCTGACCGTCAACGGCCACGTCTACGCCACCGGCTACGTTTACGTGAACACGGACAATAGCGGCGACGCCTGGATCGTTTTCAAAGATGCGAACAGCGGTGGTGCAGACCGTCTTTTGGGATGGGACGACAGTGCGAACGCACTTGTTGCTGAAGAGAATGACGGCGGCATTCACAAGCTGGCGCTTGTTTACGACGGTTCAAACGCCAACGAAACCAACTTTCCGATTGGGCATATCATCTGGGCATCTGCACCCGCCGGGATCAACAGAAACGCTTCACGAGCCTGCTACTTGCACACGGCATCAACGGGCTACGCCGACAGTTCGGACGGTAACAGATCTTCCGGCCTATCGGGCACTTGGAGATGCCGAGGGCAAGCCGGTGCTGTCGCCATCTATCAGCGTGTAGCGTGAGGAAAAGGCATGACCGAAATCAACGTCAAGACAACCTTCATCACCAATTTTCATGGCTTCTTTGCAAACCACGAAACCGACCACACCCTAACCGATATGTCCAAGATTGTCGGTGCGTGCTCCTATGATGTGCAACACGCAAATGGGTACACGGAAACACTCGAAACCGGCTTGCGGCCGGGCGAAAACTTCGGTTGGAGCATCAAGGTAATCCAGGCTGCGCAGGCCTGGCGAAACTCCGGTGGGGTCATTCCGGAATGGGTTCCGCCTGCGTCTGAATAAACTCGGCCAAACCGACCGAAACATGCACCGCCCCTGAGGCGGTTTTTTATGCCTGAAAGGCAGTCCAATGAAACTGGTTTCAGACTGGCGCGCGGTCCTGCAAAGGGCTTGGAGCGTACGCCTTATGCTGCTTGCCGCGCTGCTCTCTGGCGCGGAAGTAGCTTTGCCCTTTCTGGGCGACTTCATTGCGCCGGGCTTACTCGCTGCCCTGTCGGCGCTCACAGTGTCGGCCGCGTTCGTGGCCCGGCTTCTCGCACAAAGGAACATGAACGATGGGACGTAAAACCCGCCTTGTCGGCGGCATCGGCGCGGCTGCGATTGCGCTGGTCGGTGCCTGGGAAGGTCTGCGCCTTGCGGCATACCGGGACGTTGTCGGCGTTCCAACCGTCTGTTACGGTGAAACGCTCGGGGTGAAGCTTGGGGACAAGCACACAAAGGCCGAGTGTGACGCAATGCTGTTGGCCTCGTTGCAGCGGCATGAAGCCGGAATGAGAAAGTGCCTCAAGCGGCCGGATGCCATTCCCGCGAAGTCCTATGTCGCGTTTGTCAGCCTCACCTACAACATTGGGGTCGGGGGCTTTTGTCGGTCGACTGCGCGCAAGCGTCTTGATGCTGGGGACGTGCGTGGCGCCTGTAACGCAGCCAAATGGTTCAACAAGGCGGGCGGCCGGACGATCCGGGGACTTGTAAACCGCCGCGCGGCCGAGCATTCGCTTTGCCTGGAAGGGCTACGGTAATGCCGGTGGTCGCCTGGATGCTCCAAAGCCGCACCGCGTGTGCTGCCCTTGCCATTGCCGCCGTTCTGGGCGGCTTTTTTGTTTGGCACAAGGTCGACAAGTCGAGCGAGGTTCGCAGGGCCGTTGTCGAGTATGTGGCCGACGCGGAATTGACCGCAGCCCGGGTGCAGCTTGAAGAACTGAAACGCCGGAAGGTTGTCACGGAACGGGCAAACCGGCGTTTCATCTCCCTTATCGATCAGGCCAACGCGGAAGCGGAAGCCGCAGCACAGGAGTTGGAACACTATGTTTCGACCGTTGGGGATGGCTGCATTTTGCAGCCTGATCTTTTTGAGCGCTTGCGCAACCAATGACGAGCGGTTGCGAACTGCCGCCGCATTGTCGGCGCAAGTGGAAATCACCAAAGAGCTTCCGGGTTATCCGGACGACTGCCGACAGAAAGAAGCGTCCGGCGTTCGGGTCGGGGAGCCTCTGGACGTGGCCTTGATCCGGACAGACCAGGCGCTTGGCCGTGCCAATGCCCGCGTGTTGCGGTGCAGCCGGTGGTTCGACGAAATCAAACAGGGCTACGCAGGGGGCGTGCAATGAACGAAGATCAGATGCGGGAAATTGCCCGTGAAGGTGGCAAAGAAGGCGGCCGGGAGGCTGCTCAAGAAGTGCTCAAGGCGCTCGGCGTCGATATCGAGAACACCATCGAAGCGCAGAAAGACATGCACTTTCTGCGTGATCTGCGAAAAGGAACGTCCAGCGTCAAAGGCAAGGTGATCAACACAGTTGTGGGGGCGTTGGCGCTGGCTGGCCTCTACAAGCTTCTGTCGGGAATTAGATGGGGGGCTTGAATTCTCAAAAAGGCATTGTTCGTTAACTTGACATACTGTTCACCATTTTAATGCTAGTTATTCGAAAATATCAAAACTATCTCCAATTAACGAACAAACGCCGATGCCGGTTTTGAAACTTTGGAGATCAAGATGTCCTCACCGTTGAAATCAATTCTGCATGTCAATGCCTCAGCACGTACCGCCGGTTCAGTGACGCGTGACCTTGGGCAGACCTTCGTGACTCGTTTGCTGGCAAAATCACCAGATGCAAAAGTCCTTACTCGCGATGTTTCCCAAGGGGTACCGTTCCTGAGCGAAGAGTGGATTGGCGCGACTTTTACAGATCCTGCTGCACGGAGTGCAGAACAAAAAATGGTGCTTGCTCTGTCCGACACGCTTGTTGGAGAATTGAAGGAGGCAGACACCATCGTAATTGGGACGCCTGTTTACAACTTTTCTATTCCGGCTACGCTAAAAGCCTGGGTTGATATGATCGCGCGAGCAAGAGAGACGTTTCAGTACACTGAGAACGGACCTGTCGGTCTGCTTCAGGGTAAAAAGGCTTACGTCATCATTGCCTCTGGTGGAACCAAAATAGGATCAGAGATCGACTTTGCCGGAAACTACCTGAAGCATATTCTTGGCTTTATCGGCATCTCCGATGTGACAATGATCGCGGCAGATCAATTGATGATCGAACCGGAAAACCGTGACGCAGCACTGGCTCAAACGATTGAGCTGGCCGCATGAGCGGAACCTGTGTTTAGGCCTGATATACCAGCGTTTGAAATTGCGGAATGCAACAGGCTTCCTGCGAAGTGAAATTTTTGGTTGTGTCTTGGCAGCTGCGTCAATTGCCCAGTCTCCAGTACGTTCGGGTGCTATTTCTCACCCTGGACACCCGTACGAGCGATCAATTCTGGAATCAGCACAGCGTCTTCGGCGGCTGCACCTTCTGGTGCAGCCGACTACGCCGGGAATCTAAAATTGTTTGTTGAATTGTCCTGCTGTCTGCTCGGCGCAGCTCGTTTTCTTTGATTTCTTGCCGTTTGGTTCAGATTGCACCAACTACAATTGCAGCCAAAAACGCAAAGGCTGCTAGGAAGGCAATCATGTTCAGGTTCCGTACAAGGGTCATATGTCCGCTCCCGATTACCTCTTTCTGACGGGGTGATACTAAGTCAGCATAATGCCGAAGCGAAGCAAAAAAGATGCTGCAGCGCAGCGGAGAATTGCATTCCAGGGTTGTGTTTGTTGAGGAAGCATTAAGTAAAGCCTTGATTGGAAACGTTCACTGCCTTTTGCGAAAAAAACAGAACTAATTTGTCCTGGAGATGCGATCGAGGGTTGCAAATATTTATTTGGCGCGTCGAATTATTTGTGGAGAGGCCTTCCTGCTGCTGGCCGTTTCTCCAGTTTATGCGGCGATCAACGGTAGCTTAATGTTAAGGGCCTGCTGATAATGTCGAGGCTTACGCGACTGTCGCGCCGGAGTGTCGATGATCAATCTTGCAAAACTTGCTGATCTGGCGAGGGACACAAGTGCTGGAGGGCGCAAAAGCCTGGTCAGCATGCTGACGGACCTGTTCGTGAACTCCGGTGACGACCGTGACGAGCAGATCAGCCTGCTATTTGGCGACATCGTTCTCAAAGTTCTCGGACAGCTGGAGGAAGAAACCAGGATCATTCTGTCCAAACGAGTTTGCAAGGAGAAAGATGCTCCTCGTGAACTGATGGTGAAGCTGGCACAGGATGAATTTCCGGTTGCCGGCCCGGTTCTGGAAAACTCACCTGCACTCACCTCAGAAGACCTGGTTGAGATCGCATGTTCTGCGTCGATGGAGCATCTGGGGGCAATTGCCGGGCGTGAAACCGTCGACAAGGCAGTTACCACTGTATTGGTGGATCGGGGGGATACGGCGGTTTTAAGTAAAGTCGCTGAAAACCAGGGTGCAGAGTTCGCTGATGCATCCTTCCTGAAATTGGTGGAAAAAGCCCGATCGAGTGAAGCAATCCAGGCTGCCTTGATCAACCGCACCGACTTGCCGGATGCAGCTGCTCATGCCTTGCTGCCTTTCTTGACGGAAGAGTTGAAAGAAAGGGTCAGTGCACTCGGTGCCGACAGCACGCTTGTTCAGCTCCTGGCTGAACGTGCCGCTACCGAAGTGGCCGCTCGTGCGCACAAGCTTGAAGAGGCACGTGAACAATCCAACGCATTGATCCGTGACGTGGTGAGCAAGAAGACCAAAATCGATGATGCCGTGACCTTGTTCGCCCGTTCGGATCGAACAGCGGAGCTGGGTATGTTGCTTGCCAAGGTAAGCAATCTGCCGCCCAGTGCGGTATCCCAGCTCTTGTTCAGCGCAAGCGACAAGCCATTGATAATTCTTTGCAAGGCGAACGGCGTTACAGCCGAAGCCTACAAGGATATTCTCACGATGAGGGCCAGGCGGTTGCGCATTGGCGGATTGGAGCTGAATGCCGCCATCCAGCGTTATGCAGCGCTTAGTGAAGATGGCGCTCGCAGATCACTTGAAACCTTGAAGCAATCCGGTGCTAATTTCGGTTTGAAAACTGAAGAAGAAAAAACCGAAGCGGAAGCCGTACGGTCAAAAAAGAACATTCCCTTCGCATCAAGTCGCTGATTTTTTCAGTTCGCAGATCTCTGCAATGTTGCCGTCATCGCCGCAGCGGAGATCAGGAATGCGCCGCCCACCTTGTTTACCAGTCTAAGCAGGGAAGGACTACTCAGTTTTTGTCCGAGGGCTGCTGCTGCATAGGCGTAAACAGCTGCATTCAAAACACCCAATGCGACGAAGGTCGTTCCCAAAAGTGCGAGCTGCGGGACAACTGGGGCGTGAGGTGCGATGAAGTGTGGCAGGAAAGCCATAAAGAAAACAATGCCTTTTGGATTGAGCGCTGTGACCACATATGCATGCCAGAATATTTTTCTGGGGGGAACATCGGCAACCTGATGCGGCCCAAGTGCAGTTGGCCGGCTTCTCCACATTTTCAGGCCAAGCCAGACCAGGTAGATCGCCCCTACCCATTTGAGCACGGTGAATGCTGTTGCAGACGTCGCCAGAATGGCACCGAGACCCATCAGCGACGCAGCTGCTGCTGTCGCGTCCCCCAAGCCAACACCCAATACGCTGGCAACCGCAGACTTGCGTCCCTGGGTCAAAGCATAGCTGACAACAAGCATGATCGTCGGACCCGGGATGGCGAGGACGATCAATGTGGCAATCACATAGGCGAAAAAGAGTTCTAATGTCATGGGGAGCCATCCACTTTTTGGGTCATGCAACCATAGACGCAGGACAAGCGTTGATCAATCATGAGGGTCGCTGGCAAGTACAATGTGCGGAGTTGGGAATGCACTTAAACCTCGTGTCGATTTGTACTGCTCTCGCGTTGTGTTGCCTGCTGCCTTTAGATGTTTACGCAAATCCTCCATTGCCGCAGGAAAAGCCGCTTCCTGGCCTCGGTAGTTCGCAATTCATCGAGGGGGTGGATGTGCCGGCGATCAAGCCAGCTACTCTTCCGGAAGGGCCTTTGGCAGGACCTGACGACAGTGGCAGAAAAGCTTCTGCGGGCGAATCCTCCACACCGTCAGCTTGCGATATTCCGGGTGCTACTTTTGAACAACTTGCTCCCTTGCAAGGGGATCAACCTGATGAGGATTGCGGGATCACCGTACCTGTCAACCTTTCTGGGTTACGTGGCGAGGATGCCGAAGTGACCTTCCCGATGAAAGCCACGCTATCATGCAGTTTTGCGACGTCACTTACAGCGTGGGTGATCGAAGATGTCTTGCCCATTGCACAAGCACAGTTCGGGAAACCAGTGTCCGAGTTTCTCACAGGCCCTGGTTATCAGTGTCGCCGACGAAACAATCTTCCAGATGGAAAGCTCTCCGAACATGCGCTTGGCAAAGCCATTGATATTGTGGCCTTCCGATTAAGTGACGGTACTGAGATTTCAGTTGAAAAGGATTGGGCGCGCAACACGCAGAGCGGAAGCTTCCTGTCCGCCATACACAAGGCTGCCTGTAAAAGGTTCACCACCGTTCTCGGCCCCGATGCAGACCCAAATCACAAGTCTCACTTCCACCTCGATATCGGATGCCACGGCAAGAGCTGTAATTACATTATCTGCCAATAACCCAATCCCGGCTTGCAAATCAGCCTCAAGCTTGTTCCTTTCTATTCGATGACTTCTAACGCCGGAAGGACTGATGGAACGTTATAAAACAGCTATTGACGCCGCCTTGGATCTTCGTCCCGATCAGCCTGTGTATTGTTTCCGGCCGGACGTGCTCAGGCATGACGCACAGCAATTCCAGTCGCTCTTCCCCGGCAAGACGGCTTACGCGGTCAAGACGAATGGTGAGCCATTTGTCCTTGAGGCACTGGCAAAGGCCGGGATCAGTTGTTTCGATGTCGCATCGCCTGCAGAGTTCGCCGCGGTGAAAGAGGCAGCGCCGAAGGCTGAGATGCTTTACATGCATCCTATCAAGGCACAGTCGGACATTCGGCTAGCTTTGGAAACCTACGGTATTCGAACCCTTTCGCTCGACCACGAAGACGAAGTCGCGAAGATCCTGCGTGTTGTTAGGGCCCTTGATATAGATCCTGGAACGATCACACTCTTCGTTCGTATCGCCACCAAGGGGCATGCTGCTTACGAGTTGTCGAAGAAGTTTGGCGCGGCTCCAGGTCACGCCGTTGAGTTGCTGCAACGGATCGACCGTATCGGGTTCAAATGCGGATTGTGTTTTCACGTTGGAAGCCAGATCGAAGAACCGGAAACCTATGAGCGAGCGCTGGCTTCTGCCGATTGGATCAGGTCACGTGCTGGCGTTCCCGTTGTGGAGCTTGATGTCGGGGGAGGGTTTCCGGCCGTTTATGGTCACGATCCGCGCCGCAAAGCGCCTGAGATGCCCTCGCTCGTGGAATTGATGGGGCAGTTGAAAGCCGATATCGCTGATTGGCAATTTGATGACCTGCCTCTTGTCGCCGAGCCAGGCAGAGTGATCGTGGCCCGATCGATCTCTCTCATTGTCAGAGTACTGTTGAAAAAGGGGCGCCGTCTTTACATCAATGATGGCATCTGGGCGTCTCTTTCCGACAGTTGGACCGGAAAGATCACGCTGCCGGCTCGTTTTATTCCGGATCCGGCTCGCAAAACACGGGCTGGTCAGCCCGACAAGATTGTTCCCTTCAAGGTCTGCGGCGCAACCTGCGACAGCGTTGATATTCTTTCCAGGCCTTTCTGGCTGCCGGAGACAGTCGACACGGGAGACTGGATCGAGATTGGCCATATCGGTGCCTACAGCTTGTCGCTTCGCACAAGGTTCAATGGTTTTTATCCCGACAAGGTCATTGAAGTCGACACGCCGTTCGATTTCGGTGCTGCGCCGGAAGGTTTCGCCTCAATAGAAACCATGGCGGATTGATGCAAACAGGCTGATTGAACGAAACAACCTGGCTGCACTTGCCCACCGAGGTTGTTCAGTTCCCTTGGAGCACGAGTCTTCTGAAAAGAATGACAACAAACGGGTGACCGGTTCGGCCGGTCGGTCGTTTGTTGCCACGAGTTCTTCAGTACCACCAGGCGGGCGCAAGCTTATTGGCAGAAACGCTGTTCACCCTGGTAGGTGGTATAGGTACCGGTCGACGGGTTGAACGACCGGTATTTCGATGAGCAGTACTGGTACCAGGCAGGGCTCCACGGCTGATAACCGATGGCCGTGTTGACGCGACCGGGATAGGGAGCCGGCGGGTAGTGATTTACCGGCGGCGGGCCTGCGTAGCTCGGCTGGCGGGTGGCACCCAGCAGAATTGCTCCTGCAGCGAGGCCGATGACACCTGCCGCGACAGCCGCGCCAAGATTATCATTGTTTTTGTGTCGGTTATGATTTCGATTATTGTGTCTCTGGTTATGGTGGTGGCCGCCACGGTGGTCACGCCAACCGTTGCGCGAGCCGGCTTCAGCAGCCGCGAAGGTCGGCAAAAGAAGGGCGCCCGTGAGGGCGGCGGCAACAAGACGTTTGCTCATGGTCTTCATTGGTATTCTCCAAAGGCAGGCGCTGTTCTCGATTGGCGCCGTATCTGATGGTGAGACAATCGCATAGGCGCCCTGAACCGGTTCTGAGATGTCTGTTCATCTGACGTTCAGAATTCGGGTGAAGGCGAAAACCGTGGAATGCAACTTGTCTGCGCCGACAGAAAACAGAACTTGGAGGGGCCGTGAGCCTGGAAAAAGAACCGAAATCAGTAATCCGGCCGACCGATGATCAAGCCAGAAGATTGGCTAAGGAGTTGATCAGAACCGCGAGGTTTGGTGCTTTGGCGGTGCTCGAAGCCGAAACGCGGCATCCACTTGCCAGTCGGGTCGCAGTGGCGACCGATTTGGATGGTGCACCTGTCATCCTCACAAGTACATTGTCCGGACACACGGCGGCAATTCTGGAGAACCCTTCATGTTCGCTGTTGTTGGGCGAACCTGGAAAAGGCGATCCGCTCGCTCATCCGAGAATTTCTCTTTTCTGCAAGGCAGTGAAGATATCGAGAGGAAGTTCAGATCATGAGCGGTTGCGCAACCGTTACCTCTCTCGTCATCCCAAAGCCGAACTTTATGTCGATTTCGGAGACTTTTCCTTTTTCAGGTTGGAGCTCTCCAGAGCAAGCCTGAATGGAGGCTTTGGCAAGGCTTTTGAATTGGAGGAAGAGGACTTATTGGCAAAAGTTAGTTCGCCTGGTGACTGGTCTTCAATGGAAGCCGGAGCGGTTGCGCATATGAACGCAGACCATAGGGATGCGGTGAAACTTTATGCGCAGAATTTGCTGAAGGCCGGAGAGGCCAATTGGCGGCTTGCCTGTCTGGATCCCGAAGGCGTTGATCTTGTGGCTGGAGATAAGGTTGAACGTCTCTGGTTTGCAGATCCATTGGAAGATCCGTCTGAACTGAGGCCTGCATTGGTCGCTCTGGCTTTGCAGGCGCGCAACACCTGAACACAATTCAAACGACGTCTCGTCAAAACTCCAAGTTGAGCTTGCTTGTGATTTTCGTAAGCGCTATCGAGGCTCATCTATTTCAATTTGGACGTTTGTTTTGCCAACACTCTGACCGGTCATCGATCCCGCCATGCATTCGCTCGAATGCGTCATGAACTTTGTTCGTCCTGGCGGCGGATCGGGGCCGGTATGGCTTGGCCATGCGCATCTGATCCTGTTTCGGTTCACTGCATACATTTCGAAAAAGCTTCCAGCCAGACTGAGTGCCGATAGCTGACGCTGTTCGGCCGTCCCGACTGCCTGTGACGGACTTCCCGTGCGAGGAAGACCCACGGAATGTCGTCTATATTGAACATGGAATGGTCCGTTGTCCGTTCTCAGACACCTAGAATAAAGCGTCCCTGCCAACGATGCGGATTTGTGAAGCCTTTTGGTTCGACGGGCAAATTCCGGTTGAACGCGAATGGAAGCCAGCTTGACGCCTGGCTGATCTATCGTTGCGATGTCTGTGGAAGCAGATGGAACAGGGCCATTTTTGAACGTCGAGCCGTGAGCAGCCTTTCGGCAGAACTCATCGAAGCCTTGCAGCGGAACGATGAGGGAGTGGCGAGCACCTTCGCCTGCAACACCAAAGGGAGAGGCGGAGGCAAGGGGGGCACTGATTTCAGCCTGAAACGACGAATGGTTGCCAGCGATTGTGCAGATGCCTGCACTGTGGCACTGACAATCCTGAATTCGGATCACGTCCAGGTTCGTCTGGATAAGGTCCTTGCAAAAGGGCTTGGTCTCTCGCGCAACCGCGTTCTGCTCCTGGTGGAGCAAGGATCGCTGAGATTTCCCATGAACAATGTGAAGATCTTGAAGAGACGGGTTCCCGACAAGATCTGTATCGAACTTTTCATTGGTCCGGCAAGCGACAGATCGGTCTTTTGGAATTATCTGGTCTGCATGAATTAACCGCAGGAGCGGGAGTTAGAAACCGGATGGCTCCAGATCCCCGTGTCCGCGTTGCGGACACGGGGCAGCGGTCAGTCGTTTTGGCAGGTGTTCCGGAGAGCGTGGCGAGCAGTTGTCAAGCTGCGCGCAGGTGACCGAGAAAATCGCCCAACCCGTCGCGAATTGTCGTTATCTGGGAGGAGATGTTCTGAATGCCTCCCACGACTTCCTGCACCCTGTCGCCGGATACCTGCGCTGCCTGGTTCACTTCGGAGATATTGAAGGTAATGTCGGCACTGCCTTGCGCGACCTGATGCGCGTTTTTGGCTATTTCTGACGTAACTGCGTTTTGCTCTTCAATCGCAGAGGCAATTCCGGAAATCTGTTCGCGAATTTCCATCATGGCTTTGACAACCGTGGTAATTGCATCAGAACAGGTTGCCGCCCCGGACTGGACACCGCTCAGCTGTGAACCAATCTGATCGGTTGCCTGTCCGGTTTGCGTGGCAAGCGCCTTTACTTCAGAAGCCACGACGGCAAATCCCTTGCCTGCTTCGCCAGCTCTCGCTGCTTCGATAGTTGCGTTCAAGGCCAGCAGATTGGTCTGGGCAGCAATGTCGCTGATCAGTTTCAGGACATCCGTGATCTCCTCTGCCGATGTAGACAGTTTTCCGACTGTCTCTCCGGAAACTTCAGCCTGTTCAGATGTACGAGAGGTGGAGGAATTCGCGAGTGTAATCTGGCGGCTGATTTCGTGAATTGAACTCGCCAGTTCCTCAGACGCGGATGCAACAGATTGGACCGATGCTGTGGCCTGTTCGGCTGCAGCGGCAACCGTGTTGGACCTTTCAATGGTCTCATGACTGTTGCGCGCCAATTCGTCGGCACCGGACGCAAGTTCACTCAATGCAGAAACCGCTGTGTCGCAGCTGGTCATCAGGAGCCTTTCAAGCTCGTCGGCCAACCGCAATCTTGTATCGCGACGATCCGCTTCTGCCTGCATTTCTTCTTCGCGAGCCTGTTCCTGCAGGCGCTTCATCTCGATCGTGTTTTCACGGAAGGTTTCGAATGCGCTTGCCACCTGACCGATTTCGTCATTCGTGCGTACATTGACTTCCACATCCGTGTTGCCTCTAGCGAGCTCCAGAAGGCCTGCGGTGACCTGGTGCAAGGGACGGGAAATCAGATATCTGGCGAAAAGGACTGAGCCGACAAGGCACAAAATCAAAGTCAGCGCCGCGGTGATCGCGATTTGCTGAAAGGCCTGTTTCTCATGTTCTTCTGCAGATGACGCAGCTGTTTGCGTAAAACGCTCGATCTCGGTGAGTAGCGACACCAGTTCATTGTCGAGGCGAGTTTGTTCCTTTTCCAACTCAACGAGAAGGGTGCTCGCATCAGAGAGGTTGTTCTGTTCGATCTTCGCCAAGATACCAGCTATTTCTGCAGAATAGGTTTGGTACTCGTTCTCGATGCGTTTGAGCTGTGTGAGCGTTTGGGAAAACTCGTCCTTTTGCGTATCGGATGCCGACTTTTCCAGCGCCGAGAGGGCGAGTGCTTCCGCTTTCAGAATTTCATCGGAAACCTGTTCGTTCAGAGCGGCCAAAGTGGATTTCAAGGCAGCGGTTGATTCAGCATCTTCGCCGGAGGTCAGGCCGGATACGCGCATGATCCGTTCAATCACCGCTGCCTGCTGTAGTTGATGATTGGCAACCTGACTGATTGCTTGCGTGAGTGGAATATCCTTTTCCGCAATGTTTTGAAGTTCCTTCCCGATCATTCCCATCTGAACGATGGCAACTGCGGCCACAACAAGCAGGCCAAGACTGAGGAAAGCAACCAATGCTAGAATTTTTGCCGCAACCGAAGTTGCAATGGGATTTGATGCAAACATTTCTCAAAAGCCCGAGTTTCTCAGCGCCATAGGCAGCGCCAGAGTTGAGGTTGTGTCAGTTTAGGCGGACTCAGATTGAAAAAACGGTAAACTTTGTCCCTGAGAGAAAGAATAATTCTCGTATAGGTAGAAGTGACGATGTGCATATCTGCAGCGAGATTACAAAAAAAACGGCCACCCAATCAGGTGGCCGTTCTTTTTCTTCGATCTATTGGAATTTGGATCAGGCGTGGCCCCAACCACCCGCCGTGGGCGTGATGACGGTGACCGCTTCTCCTGCCTCAAGAACCGTCTGATCACAGCCCTCCAGTTGTTGGATCTCGCCATTCAGCCGCCGAACTTCGGTGCGGCCGAGTTCACCGTCGCTGCCACCGTCCAATCCTTTCGGCGGAACAGTACGGTGTGACGCCAGGATCGCGCAGTCCATTTTCTCAAGGAAACGCAAGGTCCGTTTGGTACCATCACCTGCTGACCATTTGCCTTTGCCACCGGACCCCTTGCGGATATGGAAATCCTCCAGGAGAACCGGGAAACGGAACTCCAATACTTCTGGGTCGGTTAGCCGCGAGTTGGTCATGTGGGTGTGGACACCATCCGTACCATTGAAGCCAGGCCCTGCCGGCGAGCCGGAACAGATGGTTTCATAGTACTGATACGTGTTGTTGCCAAATGTCAGGTTGTTCATCGTTCCCTGAGCATTGGCCATGGCACCAAGAGCTGCGAAGACGGCATTGGTGACATGCTGGGACGTTTCCACGTTACCCGCCACGACCGCAGCCGGATAGGAAGGCCGCAACATGCAGTCATCCGGGATGATGATGTTGATCGGTTTGAGACAGCCGGCGTTCATCGGAATGTCGCCGTCTACCATCACCCGGAAGCAATAAAGGATTGCCGCACGGGTCACAGGTTCCGGCGCATTGAAGTTGTTCGGCTTGACGCCGGAGGTCCCGGTAAAGTCGACCGTTGCCTCGCGCTTTGATTTGTCGACGGTAATCTTGACCTTGATCACGGAGCCCTGGTCAGTCGGATACTCGTATTCGGAGTCCTTCAGCGCCTCGATCACGCGGCGAACGCTTTCTTCCGCGTTGTCCTGAACGTGCCCCATATAGGCCTGGACCACGTCCAGTCCGAAGTGGGTGACCATCTTCCTAAGTTCCTGGATACCCTTTTCGTTTGCGGCGATCTGTGCGGACAAATCGGCGACGTTCTGATGCGGGTTGCGGGCGGGGTAGGGATGGTTGGTCAGAAGCTCAACCAGTTCCTGTTCGCAGAAACGTCCTTCGTCGACGATCTTGAAGTTGTCGAACAGAACACCTTCCTCGTCCACGTTGGTCGCGCGCGGCGTCATGGAGCCTGGGGCAGAGCCGCCGACATCAGCATGGTGGCCACGGGACGCCGACCAGAAAAGGATCTCCTTGCCTTCGTCATCGAAGACCGGCGACACAACTGTGATATCCGGTAAGTGCGTGCCACCGTTGTACGGGGCGTTCAATGCAAACACGTCGCCCGGCTTGATCTTGCCCTTGTTGAGCTTGATGACCGTTTCCACCGAACGGTCCATGGACCCCAGATGAACCGGCATGTGTGGTGCGTTGGCAACCAGTGCACCGTCTGCGTCGAAGACGGCACAAGAGAAATCAAGACGTTCCTTGATGTTGACCGAGTATGCGGTGTTCTGAAGGGTGACCCCCATCTGTTCCGCAATAGACATGAACAGGTTGTTGAACACTTCGAGCATGACCGGGTCGGCGTGCGTTCCGATGGCTTCTGCGCGTTTCAACGGCACGATACGCTTCAGGATCACGTGATCCTTTGAATTGATTTCCGCCTGCCAGCCGTCTTCAACCGCGATCGTGGCATGTGGTTCGATGATCACCGCCGGTCCGGTCACCTTCATGCCCGGTTTCAGCACTTCGCGTTTGAAGATACCGGCCTTGTGCCAGGTGCCTTCGGAGTAAATGCTTGTGGAGGTTGCCGGGGAGGCCGTCCCTGTGGCCAATGTCAGATCCGGCTCGGTGAGACCGGCGCCGCCACCGGCCGTTTCGACTTCCAGGGCTTCAACGACGACCGGTTTTTTCTCATAGGCAAAGCCGAATTGTTTTTTGTGTGCATCCTCAAAGGCTGCCCGCATTTCAGAGACGGACCCGAGGGGGACCGGTAGCGGCGTGTCCGTGCCGTCGTAACGCAAATGCGCGGTTGCGGTCGTGCGGCGCGCGGCGGCAGTGATCGACTGCCTGTCGAGTTCTGCTTCAGTCTGGCTGGCAAGCTGATCACGAAGAGCCTGCAGTTCAGGGATCAAATCGTCCGTAAGTGTCTTCACGACGGCCTGTTGCCGGTCTGCGCGGATATCAGCCAGTCCCATGCCGTATGCCGACAGGATGCCCGAGAACGGGTGCAGAATGACGGTCTTCATGCCGAGACTGTCAGCAACGCGGCAGCCGGTCTGGCCACCAGCGCCACCGAAGCAGGTCAACGCGTATTCGGTCACGTCGTAGCCGCGTTGGACCGAAATCTTCTTGATGGCATTGGCCATGTTCTCGACGGCGATTTTCAAGAAGCCGTCTGCAACATCTTCCGGGGTGCGTCCATCGCCAATGCGCACAGCCAGATCCGTGAAACGTTTGCGAACTACATCGCCGTCAAGCGGCTGATCCTGGTCCGGGCCAAAGATCTTCGGAAAGAATTCCGGTGCCAGTTTGCCTGTCATCAGGTTGGCGTCTGTAACGGTGAGTGGCCCGCCGCGTCGGTAGCAGGCCGGACCCGGATTTGCCCCGGCTGAATCGGGGCCCACCTGAAAGCGGCCGTCTGCATAATGAAGGATCGAACCGCCGCCAGCTGCAACCGTATGGATCATCATCATCGGAGCGCGCATGCGCACACCGGCGACTTCCGTTTCGAATGCGCGTTCGTAGTCGCCGTCGTAGTGGCAGACGTCTGTAGACGTGCCGCCCATGTCAAAACCGATGATCTTTTCGAAACCGGCCATGCGTGAGGTCTCGACTGCGCCGACAACACCTCCGGCCGGGCCGGACAGGATTGCGTCCTTGCCCTGGAAGAGGTCTGCAGCGGTGAGACCTCCGGAAGACTGCATGAACATCAGCCGCGGACCTTCGCCCAGTTCTTCCTGTACCTGGTTCACATAGCGTCGCAGGATGGGTGACAGATAGGCGTCGACCACAGTGGTGTCGCCGCGTCCCACCAGCTTCATCAGCGGTGACACTTCATGGGACACAGAGATCTGCGGGAAGCCGATGTCTTCAGCAATCTTTTTCAGAAGTTGTTCATGGGCCGGATAGGCGTAAGCGTGCATCAGCACGATTGCGATGGAGCGAATGCCGTCATCCCAAGCGGCCTGCATTGCACTACGGGCCTGTCCTTCGTCCAGTGCGAGTTCCAGTTCGCCATCGGCGCGGACACGTTCGACGATCTCGTGGACGCTCTCATAGAGCAACTCAGGCTTTATGATTTCCTTGGCAAAAATATGCGGTCGCGCCTGGTAGCCGATCTCAAGCGCATCCCGAAAGCCTTTCGTGATGAACAGAGCTGTTCGCTCACCCTTGCGCTCCAGAAGTGCATTGGTGGCAACGGTCGTGCCCATCTTTACGGTCGCGATCTTGTCCGAGGGAATAGTCGCGCCTTTTTCCACATCAAGCAATTCCCGGATGCCTTGAATGGCGGCATCGCGATAGGCTTCCGGATTTTCGGAGAGCACCTTGTGCGGATGCAGCGTGCCGTCCGGTGACCTGCCGACGATGTCGGTAAAGGTGCCGCCACGGTCGATCCAGAAATCCCACTTGGTTGTCATGATCTTCCCTCTGATGCTGCCGGCTTTAAGGAACACGCGATTCCATGCCGATAATTAGCGTTTTGATAGCAAGTGAATTTATGCTGACATTTTATCGATAAAATGTCGATGAAAAAATCTGAATGGGTTGTTATTTGATCTTTTTATCGCCTGCGGTACCCCCATATGATCTTGTGTTAAAAGGGAAAACAGAAAGCTGGCGATGTCGGAAAACGATAAATCAGAAGAACGGGATCCGTTTCTGCTGCGTCTGGCGGAGGCTGTCGACTTCACAATCAGTATACTGACAGCAGACCTCTGGTTCGTTGGCATCTTCCTGCTTGTCGCCCTGCTTCTCGGCGTTTCCCTGCTTGGGCTATTGCTGGAAGTTGCAATTGGTGCAGGGGTACTTGCGGCTGTTGCTGTCTGTTTCTGGTTGTTTTGCGACTTGCATCCAGGCGAATGAGATTATTCGACAGGGCCTCGCTCCAAAAGTGTCAGGCCACTGGCTCCCCAGCCAAAGCGCCTGGCTGCCGGAGTGCCTTCCCGCGGGGCAAAGGCTTCTTGCGCTTTGCTCAGTTCCTCACTGCTTGTGTGGACGATCAATAGCCATCGGGCATCAGCGGTTCCCTTGTTTATTTCGGCAATTGTATCAACTGCAGTGAAGGTGTTGGGGTCGCGCAAATAATAAGACAGGGCCGGTGCGGCAAATCCCTTGAACAACAAGAGATGATCGCCATCGGCTTTCTGTTCCAGATAGTCCCTTGCGATCAGGCGCCATTCGGGGCGTATTCTCTCCAGCAGCGTGAATTTCAATTCGGGGAAACTCAACCATATCGCGGCAGCAAACAATGCGATCGGTGCAACCTGTGGCGCCAGGCGCTGGGCTGTTACCGAGGCGAGCAGGACAAGCCCTGGCCATGCCGCGATCAGGTATCGATCAAAAAGGATCGGCTGCACACTTATGGAATAGAGATAGGCCAAAAGCGGAGGACCAACGGTGTAGGCAAAGCAAACGAGGATTGCATCCGGACTTTGCGGTTTGCCGAAGTACCTGCCTGGAAGGTGAACGACGGTCAGGAGACTGGCGACAGCCAAACCTGCCAGCACCCAGAACAATGGCAGCGAACCGGCTATACTGAAGGCGATGTTGATGAGAAACGTCGGATCAGGATAAGCAATCCAGAAGCCTTCTTCGGCCACCGACCTTGCTCGCATCGCCAGGATGATCAACCAAGGTAAAAAGGCAAGCGCGCTCGCTGCCATTGCAAGGCAGACAAGAACCGCATTGGTGAGACTGATGCGGCCGGATTTCAAAATGCCGGTCAATGCCAGGATGCCGCAGACCACACCAACGGATGCGAAGCCCAGAAGGGCGTAGATGTGACTGTAGAGGAACAGGGCTCCAGCCACTCCAAGCGCCACCAGCCGCCAGGCCGATGGCCTTTCAAGGTTTTTCAGAACCAGAAGCAGAAAGGCGAGCCCGCATGTTGCCAGCAGGGCATACATGCGGGCTTCTGTCGAATACCAGATGTGGAACGGTGAGACGGTCAGGAGAGCGGCAGCAAGCAGGCCAGTGGTGTTTCCGGCCAGCGTCTTGCCAGTCAGAAAGATTAGCCAGACGGCAAGAACGCCCAACAGCACGGATGGCAAGCGCAATGCTGTTTCACTGTCACCTGCCAAGGGCATCGTCAGCCAGAGCAAAATATTATGCAGCGGCGGATAATTGTCAGCTGCAACGGCGGTCAACAGCTCGGCGATGGTTCCCTTGGACTGGCTCCAGCTGACGGCTTCATCGTACCAAAGGCTCGTCCTGTCCAGGTTCTGAAAGCGTAGCAAGGCCGCCACTACCAAAATGAGCGCCAAAATCAGGCGGTTGGCGCTGTTGCCAGTCAAGAGGCGTTGGTTGGTGTTTGGCACGAATTCAGGTTTCCAGGTTGTCTGGCCGGAACGCTAGCCAATCCTTTTCGCGGAGGGAAGAACGGTTTGGTTTTGAAGATGACAATCACAATTTATCGATAAATTGTTGATGTTGGTGGTTTTTGAGTCTAGTGTTTGTGAAGATGTGCTCCACAAGGTGTTCGAAGAATGCACCTCGAGCAGCATCCCGACGGGTAATCCCCGCTTCCTAGAGGAGAAAATCATGCTGCAATCTCGTTCCCTGACACGTGCCGGAATCCATCTGGCTGCTGCCGCCGCATTCGGCCTTGCGGGTTTCACCGCTGCTTCCGCTGAAACCAAGTGGGACATGCCGACACCTTATGGTGACAGCAACTTTCACACACAGAACATTGCTGCCTTCGCTGAAGAAGTGAAGGAAAAGACTGACGGCTCGCTGGTCATTCAGATCCACTCTGCGGGATCGCTGTTCAAGCATCCGGAAATCAAGAACTCGGTCCGCAAGGGGCTTGCCCCGATCGGCGAAATTCTGGTGTCCCGCCTTTCCAACGAAGATGCGGTCTTCGGGGTGGATTCCGTTCCTTTCCTGGCTCCGTCCTATGATCAGGCCTGGAAGCTTTACCAGGCGTCGAAGCCTGCACTGGAAGAAAAGCTCGGCGAGCAGGGACTGCAGCTGCTGTATGCCGTGCCGTGGCCGCCCCAGGGTATCTACGCCAAAAAGGAAATCACCAAGGGTGATGATCTCAAGGGTTTGAAATTCCGTGCCTACAACACAGCGACTGAACGCCTGGCCCAGCTGGCTGGCGCCGTGCCGACGCAGGTTGAAGTGCCGGATATTCCGACCGCCTTTTCCACCGGTCGTGTCGAAGCCATGATCACGTCACCGTCCACCGGTGCGAATTCCAAGGCTTGGGACTTCCTGAGCCACTATCATGACACCCAGGCCTGGTTGCCGAAAAACATGGTGTTCGTCAACAAGGGTGCTTTCGACGCCCTGAGCGACGACGAAAAGGCAGCTGTCCTTGAAGCCGCCGATGTTGCTGAGAAGCGCGGCTGGGAAGCTTCCAAGGTAGAAACCAAGACGCAGACCCAGGTTCTGGTCGACAACGGCATCACTGTCGTTCAGCCGAGCAGCGAGCTGATCCAGGATCTCGCAGCAATAGGCGAGACGATGGCTGCCGAATGGCAAGAGGAAGCCGGTGAAACCGGCCAAGCCGTTCTCGAAGCCTATAAAAACTAAACAGCTAAAGAAGCGCCGGACCTAACAAGTCCGGCGTTTTTTTAATATCAGCTGCACATCCGGTAGGGGAAGCCGATGCGAAAGGCTTTGAATACGCTTTATCAAGCGTCAACGGCTATGGCTGCGTGTTGTCTCGTTGTCATTGCCAGTCTCGTTGTTCTTCAGGTGTTTGGACGCATATTCGACTGGTCTCGAACGGTCTTTGGTCTTGAGCCACTCGGGCTGCAGGTTCCTTCACTTGCTGAAATTGCAGGTTTTCTGCTGGTAGGGGCATCCTTTCTTGCCCTATCCGGGACGCTGCGCAACGGTGATCACATCAGGGTCGCGATCCTGCTGCAGTCCGTGCCCAAAGCTGGGGCGCGTATCCTGAATGTCTGGGCGGTTGCGGTCGCTCTTGCGCTGGCGGCATTCTTTACGTGGAACGCCGGACAGCTTGCGCTCGACAGCTTCAAATTCAACGAAACCTCCTACGGCGTCATTCCGATCCCGCTTGTCTTTCCGCAGTCGGTGATGACTTTCGGACTGCTGGTGTTCTCAATCGCTTTGCTGGACGACCTGATCATGGCGCTCACTGGCAAGGCGCCGAGTTTTGAATCGGTCGTGAAGGCCGATCCGATAGAGGGGAAAGAATAATGGATCTCTCCCTTGTCGCCCTCCTGCTCGGCATTGGAATGCTGGCGGCGCTTGCAACCGGTATCTGGGTAGCCGTTGCGCTGTTTGCCGTCGCGCTTGCCGCAATGATGGTTCTTGTGTCCGCGCCTGCCGGTCCCGTTCTGGCAACGACGGTTTGGGGAGCATCGAACTCCTGGGATCTGACGGCGCTGCCCATGTTCATCTGGATGGGTGAAATCCTGTTCCGATCTCGTCTGTCGGAGGACATGTTCGCCGGTCTTTCTCCCTGGATGCGCAATCTGCCGGGCCGGCTGCTGCATGTGAACATTCTCGGGTGCGGTATCTTTGCCGCCGTGTCGGGTTCTTCAGCCGCTACCACCGCCACCATCGGTCGTATGTCTCTACCCGAACTGAAGCAGCGCGGGTATGACGAACGCATGGCGATCGGCACACTGGCAGGTTCGGGCACACTGGGCCTGCTCATTCCGCCATCGATCATCCTGATTGTTTATGGCGCTGCGACCGAGCAGTCGATTGCCCGGTTGTTCATGGCAGGCGTTCTGCCAGGGGCAATGCTTTGCCTCCTGTTCATGGGCTATGTCGCGATCTGGGCACTGCTGAACAAGGACAAGATGCCTGCGAAGGAGGAAGTCATTCCCTTCATCGAGCGACTTCTTGCAACGCGCCGGCTGTTTCCGGTGATCGGTCTGATCGTGGGTGTGATCGGCTCGATCTATGCGGGTCTTGCTTCGCCCACAGAGGCGGCGGCCATCGGCGTCATGCTGGCCTTGCTTCTGTCCTGGGTAAGCGGAACGTTGAACCGCAAGAGCTTCGCTGAAGCGTTGATGGGCGCAACGCGGACATCCTGCATGATCGCGTTCATTCTGGCCGGCGCAGCATTCCTGACCGTTGCCATGGGGTACACCGGCATCCCGCGTGAGTTGGCTGCATGGATCGGCTCGCTGAACCTGTCACCCTATGCGCTCCTGATTGCCCTGACGCTGTTCTTCGTGGTGCTCGGGTGTTTTCTGGATGGCATTTCGGTGGTGGTTCTGACGACCTCCGTGATCCTTCCTATGGTGGAGCAGGCTGGCCTCGATCTCATCTGGTTCGGTATTTACCTGGTGCTGGTTGTCGAAATGAGCCAGATCACGCCACCTGTCGGGTTCAATCTGTTCGTGCTGCAAGGCATGACCGGGTACAACATCTTCAAGGTTGCCCGCATGGCCTTGCCGTTCTTCCTGTTGATGATCCTGGCAATCGTCTTGATTGTGGCCTTTCCGGGCTTGGCTCTTTGGTTGCCGCAGACGATGTTGAGCAACTAGTGCATTCCTTCCCGTGAACGAACAGGGGTGGATGTACGCACACCTTTGAAACGATCAGAAAAGGGCCTTCGACCGGTTCCGGTTGGGGGCCCGCTGAAAAACCAAACTGTGCCGGAGATCAGATGTGACGGATAATCCCGACTCCAGAAGCGATGCCCCCATCGGGCCTGTTGTCTCTGCAGCGCATCTTGCCTCCGGTGCAATGCCTGCGCTTTCGGAGATCGAATTCGCGGTGACCATGATGGTCAATGCCTATCACCGATGGATGGTACGCTGTATGGCGGCCAGCGGGTCGCAGGGGCTTGGACCTCTGGATGTGCTTGTGCTTCATTCGGTCAATCACCGTGGCCGAGCCAAGACACTGTCAGACATCTGTCTTGTGCTGAACATCGAAGACACTCACACGGTTACCTATGCGCTGAAGAAGCTTGAAAAGGCTGGCCTCATTTCATCTGGCCGTCGGGGCAAGGAAAAGACCGCCGAAATCACGAAATCAGGCGAAACTGCCTGCCTTGAGTACCGGCGTCTGCGCGAGGCTCTCCTGGTCAAGCCAATGAAAGCGCTGGGCCTCGACGAAAACGAACTCTCCAAACTTGCCGCTACATTGCGACTGGTGTCCGGCAACTACGATCAGGCCGCTCGCGCCGCTGCAGCCATGTGATATCGCACACAGGGGATGTTCGCGTTCATTTGTTGAATATTCCAAAATTTCTTGTAGTATCGAATTATGAAAGATCAGGAAGCAGTTTCTGCGTTGGGCGCCTTGGCACAGGAAGATCGGCTGGCGGCGTTTCGGTTGCTGATGACGGTTGGGCCAGATGGCTTGCCGTCCGGCTCGGTTGCCGAGCGACTGGACATACAGCCAACCAGGATGTCGTTTCATCTGACTACGTTGGAACGGGCCGGGCTGCTGACGACCCGCCGGGAGGGCAGGCATATTCTTTATGCGGTCGACTATGACCGCATGCGGAACCTTCTGGGTTTTCTGATGGAAGACTGCTGCGGCAACGATCCCGCTGTCTGCTGTTTTCCGGCAGCAGATTTTAAGAAACCTTCGGGACTTTGACAGGACGATACCTCACATGAGCATGACGATTTATCACAACCCGAAATGCGGCACGTCCCGCAACACGCTGGAAATGATCCGTAAATCCGGCGTTGAGCCGCAGGTTATCGAATATCTGAAAACGCCGCCGAGCCGCGAAGAACTCGTTGACCTCATCAAGCGCATCGGTCTTCCGGTGCGGGACATCCTTCGCCAGAAGGGAACGCCCTATGATGAATTGGGTCTCGGTGAGGACAGGTGGACGGACGACCAACTGATCGATTTCATGATGGAACATCCGATCCTGATCAACAGGCCGATCGTGGTGTCGGAAAAAGGCGTCCGCCTGTGCCGTCCGTCCGAGAAGGTGCTGGACCTGTTGCCAAAGGATATCGGGTCTTTCACCAAGGAAGACGGCGAAGTGGTTTCGTCCGGAGCGCCAGATGCCTGAGCCGAAAAGTTCGCATGCAGACTTGAAGAACGTGACGGCGGCAGACTTTCAGGAAATCGACCGGGAGAAGTTGCAGGTTCCAACGGGGCCGTCGCATCCACCGCGGATATTGCTGCTCTATGGTTCCCTGCGCGAGCGGTCCTACAGCCGCTTCCTCGTGCACGAAGCACAAAGACTGCTGCAGGCTTATGGTGCGGAGACCCGGATCTACGATCCATCAGGTCTGCCGCTTCCCGATGACAGCGGTGCCGATCATCCCAAAGTCACCGAACTGAGAAATCTATGTGCCTGGTCCGAAGGACAAGTTTGGTGCTCTCCCGAACGCCATGGGGCAATGACCGGTGTACTCAAGTCGCAGATTGACTGGATCCCGCTGAGTTTTGGCGCCATCCGGCCGACACAGGGCAAGACACTGGCCTTGATGCAGGTTTCGGGAGGTTCGCAGTCTTTCAATGCAGTCAACCAGATGCGTGTCCTCGGCCGCTGGATGCGGATGGTTACCATCCCCAATCAGTCGTCGGTGCCCAAGGCCTACCAGGAATTTGACGACGATGGCCGCATGAAACCATCGGCCCTTTACGACCGGGTGGTCGATGTCATGGAAGAGCTCGTCAAGTTCACGCTGCTGGTTCGTGGCCGATCGGACTATCTCGTCGATCGTTACTCCGAACGCAAGGCAGACCGCGAACGGCAGTCGGCCGCTCAGGATGCCGCAGCCGGGGTCAGCCTCTGAAAACCTTCAATCGCGGTTTTCAGCCTGCAGTCTGCAAGGGGACCTGCTCAATCTGCGGCGTCGGGTCTTCGCTGTTCCCACCAGTCGCCGGTTGCGGGGCAGCGGGCCTCACGCTCTTGGCAAGTTTGGGGGCAAGGCGAATGCGCGGTGGCACCTGCGCCGACGTCGCTTGATGCTGCATTCGGGGGAACCAGCGTCTACCGGCTGGGCTGAGTGGAAACACCGGATACGAGGCCTCGTGTTTTGCAACTGTATCAGGTTTGCCGAACAGGAAACCCTGGACGAGATCGCATCCGGCCGCGCTCAGCAGAATGGCCTGTTCCTCGGTTTCGACACCTTCCGCGGTAATCGTGACATCCAGCGAGCGGCCGAGGCCCACGATCGACGTCACGATGGCGTCGGTACTGGCATCCTTGCCGAGGTTCTGGATGAAGGCCTTGTCGATCTTGATCTTGTCGAAGGGAAACAGGCTCAGGTAGCTCAGCGATGAATAGCCGGTTCCGAAATCGTCCATGGCGATAGAAACACCCATGTCGCGGATCTGCTGAAGTGTCTCGATGACGGCGTCCGTGTTCGAAATCAGCAGGCTCTCGGTGATTTCAATTTCAAGCCGCTTGGGGTCTAGACGGGAATTCTGAAGCGCCTGGGCAACGCGTTTCTGGGTTTCGCCGGCAATGAACTGAGCGGGAGAAACATTGACTGCGACCTTGCGCGAGCGGTCCTGCCATAACGCTGCTTCGCGGCAGGCGTGGTTGAGGACCCATGTTCCGATTTCCTCGATAAGGCCCGTGTCTTCTGCAATCGGGATGAAATCGTCCGGCCGGATGATACCCTTGGTGGGATGGTCCCAGCGGATCAGCGCCTCATAGCCTTTCAGTGTTCCGTCCTTCAGCGCATATTGCGGCTGATAGAGCAACTTGAACTGGTTGAACTTGAGCGCTTTGGCGAGTCCTTCTTCCACTTCCTTGCGTTTCTGCGCCTCTGCATCAAGGCTTTGTGTGTACCACGAGAAGGTGGAACGCCCGCTGTGTTTGGCCCGATATAGAGCAAGGTCCGCGCAATGAAGCAAACGAGAGGAGCGCCAGGAGCCGTCGGTTGCCCTTGCAAGACCAATGGACAGCGAAATCCTGATGTCCTTGCCGTCGATCGTGCAGGGAGCTTCAGTGGCGGCAATCATGTCCGTTGCAAGTCGGGTCATGCGGGCGGGGTCGGACAAGGATGTCAGCATGACAGCAAATTCATCGCCTGAAAGGCGGGCGACCAGGTGGTTTCCGAAGACCGCCTTCAGGCGCTCCCCCACGATCTGAAGAAAAACGTCGCCGATGCCATGACCATAGGTGTCGTTGATTTCCTTGAACTTGTCGACGTCGATCAGCATGACACCGATATTGGAGGCCTTGGCCTGTGCAAGGCGCAGCGCTTCGGTCAGGCGCGCGTTGAAGACGGCGCGGTTCGGCAAACCGGTCAGTGTGTCGTGATGCGCCAAATACTGAATGTCTCTGCTGGTCTGGAGCTGGTCATAGAAGCGCAGCCAGAGGAGAATGCCAGCAAACATGAAGGAGGCCAGGCAAAGACCGCCAATCGCGGCACTGATCAACCAGATTAGCGGCGTGAGGCCGTTCAGGATTCCCGACTGGGTCACCAACAGCAAGAGCCCCGGAAAGTCCGGGGAGGCTCCTTCGGGACGGTAGGCAAGCAGTGCATTCGCCCCAAACGATCCGTGCCACGACATGTCCGGGATGGCAACGAGCGGGCTGTTGCCGTTCAGAGCGGCCTTGGCCTGCGAGATCGTATTACTGGTACGAAGCCGCCCTTCACTATGCCAGTGAATTTGCACCGGTGAGGGGCGCTGGAGGCTGGATCCGGTTGGCGCAGGGAAGATCGCGACCGCGTCCAGTACCTTGGATGTGTCCAGAGCCTGGCCGGCATTGCGTTGCAATTCGCCAACCAGGTCGTTCGGCTGCCGGCTGTCGGCAGAAGCCTCTTTGGTCAGCCGCAATGCGGACATGTCGGCTGTCGGTTCGGTTTCGATCCGGCTCGCCAATGCCTGCAGGATCGAGTTGAAAGTCTTTTCCTGCGGCAGGAAAGCTTGCTCAAGACCCCGGACGACCAGCCAGTGCGTTAGAAGACGATTGCTCGCGTAGACACCCAGCGCCAGCGTCAGCACCAGCGACATGGAAATGAAAAAAATGACAATGTTGCTTCTTCCCAGGGGGATTGCCATCCGGAGAGGAACCATCTTGCGAACACGAGTCGCGAAAGGCTAAGCGTAATTCCTTTAACCATCATGAATCGCAAGCTTGCTCAAACCCAAGGGAAACCCGAGGAAAATGGCGGGGTAGGTCAGGCTGTCCGCAAACTACGGAGCTGCGTTGCAGTGGTCCATTCGAAGGTCCAAAACATTGGCGCGCGGGAACTCGGTTTTCGCTTGTCCAGGGGCGCGACCAGCTGAAGCACCAATGGGGACAGGCGAGCGTTGATCTGGTCAAATCCGGCCCATGCCGATAAGAGTCTGCAACGCATCGATTCATGCGGTTCACGGCAAGCTTTCCTGCCTGCCTTTTCCCACCGGCCCAGCGGGAGCTGAAGTGTGAGTGTCTGGAGTAGCCTCGGCGCTATTGTTAGTTCGATCGGAACAGGAGGGGCGCAGATCGTCGACCGCCTGGTCCAGCTCGTGCTTGCGCGGCCGGAGGGGACCAACAGTGTCGGCTTCACCGTTGCGATGATTGCGCTGTCGGCCAAGATGGCCAAGGCCGATGGTGTGGTGACCACCGATGAAATTATCGCTTTCCGCGAACTTTTCGATGTACCGCCCAACGAAGAACGCAATGTCGCCCGCCTGTTCAATCTGGCGCAGGAAGACATTGCCGGCTTCGAGGTCTATGCCAAGAAACTGGCGGATCTGTTCCCATACGACCGCAAGACGCTGCTCGACATTCTGGATGGGCTTTTTCACATTGCGAAAGCTGACGGCGTCGTCCACGAAAGCGAAATAGGCTACCTTTCCAGAGTGGCGGAGGTCTTCGGGATCGATGACCGGGAGTTTTCCAGGATACTCGCCAGACATGTGCGCAATGATGGCAACCCCTACGAGGTGCTGGGTTTGGGACCGGAAGCAAGTGACGGTGAACTCAAGTCCCATTACCGCCGCGAGGTCCAGGAAACGCATCCCGACCGGCTGATCGCAAGAGGCGTTCCGGAGGAGTTCGTCAGGATTGCGAATGATCGTCTTGCGGCGCTGAACGAAGCCTGGGCGAAGATCTGCGCGGAAAGAGGCATATGAGCGTTGCGACTGATACCGGTGTGAAGGCCAGGGTCCATCCGTCTCCCAACCACGGACAGCGGGCGCAGGGAGCCCCTGTGGATATGGTCGTGCTCCATTATACCGGCATGCCGACCGGCGAAGAAGCCTTGCAGCGCCTATGTGATCCTCGTTCGGAAGTCTCCGCCCACTATGTCGTCAACGAGGATGGCAGCATCCTGCAATGCGTGCCTGAATCCCGCAGGGCCTGGCATGCGGGGCGCAGCTTCTGGAAAGGCGAGACCGACATCAATTCCCGATCGATCGGCGTCGAGATCGTCAATCCGGGGCATGAGCACGGCTATCAACCGTTTCCGGAGCCACAGATCGAAGCCGTTGTCGCGCTTGTTGGCGATATCTGTGCCCGTCACGGGATCCATCCGTGGATGGTCCTGGCGCATTCGGATATTGCTCCTGCCCGGAAGGAGGACCCGGGTGAACTGTTCCCATGGGATCGCCTGTCAGAAGCCGGCATCGGTTTATATGTAAAACCGTTTCCACTCGGGGCAGGCCTGCTGATGCAGGAAGGCGATAGCGGCCAGCCTGTTGAAGCGGTGCAGTCAATGCTCGCACTCTATGGCTACGAGTTGGACATCACCGGGGACTTCGACTTGAAGACACGCCAGGTGGTTGCCGCGTTTCAACGCCATTTCCGACCAGAGAAGGTTGACGGTGTCGTCGATCAATCGACAATCGAAACGTTGCATGCGTTGCTGCGCAAGCTGCCTTCCCTGTCAGCCTGAAGGAACGGTCGGTTTGGTTTTTTTGTGCGGTTACGAGTTCGGGCCAACGAAATAAACGCGCAGTCAACAAAATTAGTTCCCGCAACGCAGCATTTTTAGACGGCTCTGCGCCACGAGTGGTCACAGAATTTCTTCTGATGGCCCATCCATTGCCGAATTGCTTGCTAATTTTGGCCACAAACTACAGAAAATGACTAAGAACAGCATTAAATTCCTGTAATTTTATGTAATAATTTGAAATAATTCGTGATGTATTAGCGCCCATTTTCGTCCAATAGCTCCGGCATTTCTCCCGCCTGATTTCAACGCAACGAAAACCAAAAGGGCTGGACTGAATGTTACGGTCATTCAAGACACTTACTGGGGCGCTGTGCCTTTTCGCCTATGCAACCACTCTTGCAGCACCGGCTGCAATGGCTAAAGGTACGGGTTCCGGGTCGGAGCCGATCCTCCATATCATCGACCCGGACAAGAAGAGCGAACCTGCCGAAGCCAAGCCGTCGGTCGGCTCTGGTTCCAAACCGATCCTGCACATCATTGAATCGAGCAAGCAGGAAACGCAGGAAAAACCTGCCAAGAAGACAAGAACTGCAAGCCTGACGCGCAAGGTGTCCCCGAAGCGGACGGCTGTTGTCAGCAACGACAAATACGCCAAGCTCATCCGTAAGGCCGCCGCCAAACATGGTGTGCCGGTCAAGATCGCCAAGGCAGTGGTCCAGGTGGAGAGCAACTTCAATCCGCGTGCACGCGGCAGCGCCGGTGAAGTCGGTCTGATGCAGATCAAGCCGGCAACCGCACGTGGCATCGGCTACCGCGGGTCGACCAAGGCGCTCTATGACCCCGAAACCAATCTGGAATGGGGCATGAAGTACCTTGCCGGCGCGCACAAGAAGGCGGGCGGCGACGTTTGTGGCACCATCTTGCGCTACAATGCCGGCCATTTCGCTAAGCGGATGAACCCGGTCAGCAAGCGCTACTGTTCGAAGGTCAAGCAAATCCTGGCCTCCAGCTAAAAGCAGCAGGGCGGTCAGCCGTGGGCAAACTGAAAACCCCGCCGGGATTTCCGGCGGGGTTTTCTTTTTGTGCGCTGAAGGCTGTCAGCTTATGCGAACTTCCTGCGGGCGGCTGGAACCGAGGCGGGAACCGGCGTTTCGGCAAGTACATCAGGAGCCGATAGGGGCTGGCCGAGTGCGGTCACCACAGGCACCACACCAGCCCATATATCGGTCCCGAGATCTTCCTTGTCGTCCACCGGTCCGCCGGTGCGGACCTTCGTGCTGACATGGTCGATATCCATGACAAGCACACCGGTTGCCTTGTGTTCCTTCGGCATCATTTCGCGGCATTCATCCCAGCGGCCAGGCAGCAGATGGTCGGTGATAGCGGCCAGGGCCTCGATCTGTTCCTGTTCGCTTTCGACAAGCCTCGCCGTGCCATGCACGATCGCGCAGCGATAGTTCATGGAATGATGAAAAGCCGAACGTGCGACCACCAGACCATCTACAAGTGTGACGGTAAGGCTCGCCGGTACGCCTTCTGCGTTTGACTTGATGATGCGGGTGGTGCTTGCTCCGTGAATATAGATGCGGTCGTCGATCCGGGCATATGCCATCGGGATCACCATCGGTCGGTCTTCGTGAATGAAGCCGCAATGGGCGACAAGGCCCGCATCCAGAATGTCGTAGGCAACAGTCCTGTCGTATCCGCCGCGGTTCATCTGGCGGATCTTGGCATAACGGGGCAGATCCGCTGCCTGGCGTTTTTCCAGAGTGGACATGGTCTCGTCTCCAATTGACTGTTTGTCTTGTGTTGTGCTGTTTGTCCGATAAATTGGCTCCAAAGAAGGTCCGGTTTTTGGAAAATGACAGAACCAGTTTTTCCTGAAGGCATCCTGTCTCTTGAGCGGTCGGCAGACGTGCCATTGGCGGAACAGATCTATCGCGGCTTTCGTGACGCCGTGCGCACAGGCTTGCTGCGGTCGGGAACAAAGCTGCCATCCACGCGGCGGTTGGCGGCGTCGCTCAACGTTGGACGCAACACCGTCAACACGGCTTATGACCTTCTGCAAGCCGAAGGCGTCATCACCGTGCGCACAGGCGCTGCTCCCCGCATTACCGAAGGGCTGGTGCTGGAAGGTGTGCAGGCGCAGCGCAAGGTGGAAGCGTTCGGGCTGAAGCTGTCGCAACGAGGCAGGACATTGAGTGCCAACTTGCGCGGCGAGGGGTGGGCCTATCGCCAGGGAGGCTTGCAACCGGGTGCGCCGGCGCTTGATCTGTTTCCCTACGAGGAATGGGCAAGATCACTGCGCAGGGCTGCCCGGCTCGAGCGCAGCGCGGATCTCCACTATCAGAATTTTGCCGGTCTTGAGGTCCTCCAGCGGCAGATCGCCCGGCACCTTGCGGCCGAACGCGGGGTTCGGGCTGACCCTCATCGGATTATCGTCACCAGCTCAACACAGGCCAGCCTGACGATGCTCAGCCAGGTGCTCACTGATCCGGGCGACGACGTCTGGCTGGAGGAACCCGGCTACCTCGGCGCGCGGACGGCCTTTTCCGGGGCAGGTCTGACGATCCGGCCGCTGCCGACCGACGGCGAGGGCGCGGACGCGTCGAAGATGGCTCATCTGGATCGACCGCCGAAGCTGATCTATGTCACACCGTCCCATCACTATCCCCTTGGGGCACGCATGCCCTTGGCGAGGCGCCTGATGCTTCTTGATGTTGCCCGTACCTGCGGCGCGGTGATCCTGGAAGACGACTATGACAGCGAGTTCCTGTTCGAGGGCCGGCCTGTGGCTGCGCTGCACGGATTGGCGGATGAGGGACAGGTTGTTTACATGGGCACGTTCGCGAAGAGCCTGCTCCCCGGGTTCCGGATTGCCTATTGCGTCGTGCCTGAGGTTCTCGTGGCCCCGCTCACCCAGACCATGCGCAACATCGGCTGCTCTGCCAATGTTCAGGCCCAGGCTGCACTCGCCCACTTCATGGATTGCGGGGCCTATCAGAAGCACCTGAAACAGATCCGTCCGGTCTATCTGGAGCGGGGGACGATGCTTGCGGGCGCGTTACGGCAGAGGCTGGGCAATCGTGTCGAAGTTGCGCCTCTTACAGGCAATGTGCAGTTGACGGTCATGTTCCGGGAGCCCGTCAACGATATTGCCCTTGCAGTCGCCATGCAGGACCGTGGCTTTGCCGTTTCACCACTCAGCAATTGTTATCTGACCGAAGGAGGGCGGCCGGGGCTTATTGTCGGCTTTGCCGGTGCAAATGCACGGCAGATCGAGGAGGGCGTGGACACCCTTGCCGGTTTGCTTGGTACTGGACACGCGCATTGACCAGTCTTCCTTCAAAGCCGCATGGTCGGGACGTCCCCGTGAACGATCAGCGAGGCTTCTGTTGCGGAGATGACGTCATCGACACTCAGGCCGGGGCCGGTTTCTCGCAGGACGAGGCCGTCATCCGTCGGTTCGATCACGGCCATTTCCGTCACGATCAGGCTGACACGACGGCGAGCCGTCAGGGGAAGTGTCCATTCCTTCAGGATCTTGGGGTGGCCCTTGGCCGTGTGAACCATTGCGACGATCACCTGTTTGGCGCCGGCCACAAGATCCATTGCCCCGCCCATGCCCGGAACCATCTTGCCCGGGATCATCCAGTTCGCGAGATAGCCACGTTCATCCACCTGCAGGCCACCGAGAACGGTCATGTCCAGATGGCCGCCGCGGATCAGGCCGAAGCTCATGGCGCTGTCGATGGAGGCCGCTCCCGGAACGGCGGTCACGAAACCGCCGCCGGCATCGGTGAGGTCGGGGTCTTCCATCCCTTCCGGCGGGCGGGCGCCAAGGCCGATTACACCGTTTTCGGCCTGAAAGAAGACATGCACTTCCTTCGGCAGGTAGTTGGCCACCAGTGACGGCAGGCCGATGCCGAGATTGACCAGCGTACCGGCCTTGATTTCCTGTGCCACGCGGCGGGCGATGATTTCCTTGTCGTCCATCAGGCGGCCCTTTCCAGAAGATGATCGACGAGAATGCCGGGTGTTTTCACGCTATCTGGCGAAATCACACCCACGGGGACGATTGTGTGCGGTTCCGCGATAACGGTCTTGCCCGCCAGCGCCATGATCGGGTTGAAATTGTGGGCTGTGAGGGAATACTCCAGATTGCCGACGTAGTCGGCCCGGTAGGCGGCCAGAAGTGCGAAATCGCCATGGATGGGCGTTTCCAGAAGATAGTCCTTGCCGTCGACGGTGATCTTCTGCTTGCCTTCCTCGACGAGCGTGCCAATGCCGGTCGGGGTCAGGATGCCACCCAGACCGACACCGGCCGCCCGAATGCGTTCGACCAAGGTTCCCTGCGGAACCAGTTCGACATCAATCTCGCCGGATATCATCTTCTGCTGGGTTTCCGGGTTGAGGCCGATGTGAGAAGCGATCACCCTTGAAACCGAACCTGCGCTGACGAGCTTGCCGATGCCACGACCCGGCATGGCCGTGTCATTGGCGACAATCGTCAGGTTTCTGGTGCCTTTCGCCACTATGGCGTCAATCAACCGATGGGGCGAACCCACCCCCATGAAACCTCCCACCAGCAGGGTGGCTCCGTCTGGAATGAGGTCCGCAGCTTCCTGCGTCTTGATCGCGTGTTTCACGAAAACGTCCCCCGGAATGAAATCCTAAGGGGACGTTAGCCGCTGGCGTCGCACAAGAGAAATGAAGTTTGTGCGACGCAGTATTTTTACCGAGACCGTGAAACCCGTTACAGGGCTCGATCAAGGCTGGTTACGCTGCCCGTACCTTGGCCAGGAAGTCCTGCATGGCGTGGCGCAGTGTATTGGACTGTTCATGCAATTCGCCGACAGCCGCATTCATGTCCGAGCTCAGGTTTGCCGTTTCGCTGGCAGCGCCGCTGACCTCGGAAATGGATCTCGAAACGCTTTCGGTACCCTGTGCGGCTTCGGAGACGCTGCTGGCGATTTCGGTCGTTGCCAGGTTCTGTTCTTCCGCTGCACCGGACATGGCGTGCGTGTTTTCCGAAATCTTCTGGACGAGACCGGCAACAGACTCGGTTGCTTCTGTCGAAGCATCCGCGGCCTGGCGCATTTCCGTGATCTGCCGGTCGATTTCCTCCGTCGCCTTGGATGTCTGTTCCGCGAGTGCCTTGACCTCGGATGCAACAACGGCAAAGCCCTTTCCGGCCTCGCCGGCACGGGCAGCTTCAATGGTCGCGTTGAGGGCGAGCAGGTTGGTCTGTTCGGCAATATCGGTGATCAGCTTGGTAACGTCACCGATGCGCGAAACCACCTGCTGTACCGTTGCCACGGCTTCGTTGGATCGCCCGACTTCATGTTCCGCTTCCTGGGCGATTTCCGAGGATGATCGCACCTGTTCCGTGATTGCACGGATGGAAGCTGAAAGTTCCTCTGTCGCGCTGGCCACGGTATTCACGTTGGTGGTTGCCTGTTCGGCGGCTGCCGAAACGGCCAGGGCCTGGTCCGTGGTGTTGTTGGCAATCGTTGACAGCGATCCGGCGGAACTGGTCAGCGCATCCAGTCTTGTAATCATCCCGTCGCAGATGTTGAGGACAGTTGCTTCGAAGTCGCTGGCTACCTTCTCCATTTCCTCGCGCTTGATGCGTTCGGCGTTGATGCGTTCCGCTTCAGCCTGTTGCTCAAGTTCGCTTGTGCGGATCAGGTTTTCACGGAAGACGCCGAGCGCGCGACCGAGAAGACCGATTTCGTCCTTACGGTCGCTGATATCAACCGTCTGAGACGTGTCTCCGGCCGACAGCTTGTCGGTTATGACGGACAGTCTCGATAGCGGCGCTGAAATCGCGATGTGATTGAGGAAGCCGAGGATCATTGCAAGCACGGTTAGGATCAGTGTGCTGGAAAGCGAGACGATCTGGACCGTGTTCAGTGACGTGTTCTGGGCAATAACCGATTTCTGCCGTTCCGCATCAACTGCGTCGGCAAGCTGTCGGCTTTGCTGCTGTACAGCTGTCAAGAGACCCGAGCTTTCCGGTGTCAGGTCAATCGCACGCGCCATGTCGACCGTCTCCGGTGTGCGCATAAGTTCGATCTGGCGCGCGGCAATCTGGCTGTACCAGGTTTCCCAGCTTGATTTCAGTTCGGAGAGATGAGTTTGGAATTCAGGCAGGCTCGCGTCGACAAGTGAGCCGACTTCCGAAAATCCTGTCTGAATTTCATCGTTCAGATCCTGGGACCGGGTGAGAAGATCACGGTTGCCGGTTAGCAGGAAGGATTTCACCGACAAAGCCTGCGCTGCGATCTTTTCCGTGAGTTCAGCCGTTTCCACGTTGAGATCCGACAGGTTGTTTGCTGTCTTGACTTCATCCAGAGCCGAATGCGTCTGATAGGCACTCATGCCACCGGCCACTGCGCCGATCAATGCGAGCGTCAGGAACCCTGCGGCGATCTTTTTGCTGACGGATAGATTTTTGAACATGGTATTTCCCGCTTAAGATCCCGTGCCCTGACGACGCATCAGTTCGGTCAGGTTGAATTCGACTGTTGCAGCCCCGATGGCTTTCTTGGTTTCGGGGTCAGTGATCGTCATGTTGAGCTGGGCACGCCAGATCTTGCTGCCGTCGTCCCATTCCGGTTCGTCGATGAAAACGGTTTCAGGGCCGTTCGGGAAGGTCTTCTGGAACTTGGCCTCGTCTCCCTGCCAGTAGTCGCTGGTAATCGCACTTTGCCCGACGTTCAGACCGTTCGCGTCCATGACGAAGATTTCAGGGTAGAGGCCGAGGGACCCTGCCTGAACGCGCAGGAGATAGATCGACAAGGGGGCCGACAAGGTCGCGGAAATCAGAGGCTTGTCCGCTGCTTCGCGTTCCTGTCGCCATTGGGCGTCCAGTGCGTCGATGTCTGCCTGGGAAAGAGATCCGCGCAAATTGTTTTGTGCGTTGATCGACAAGGCGACAATCGGGTTGGAAAGCCATTCGGCAACGGCTTCCACAATCTCCGGCTGGATCAACGCTTTCGCATCGGGCGGTGTTTCCGCAGCCTGGGCTGCAGTTGCCAGCATGATCGCAGGCAGGAAGACGCACAGTTGACGCATTTTTAGCTCCATGTTTGTTCCCATTACCTTCCGTCACATGGGTTTCTTATTGCTTAATATTTGGGCAATAGCGGGAAAAAGTTTTTATCTTTCGAGAGGCTTGTAAAAATTTATATTGATATTTTTTACAATAATTAGAATTACGTTCCTCTTTTCACCGTTCCGGAGTTGGCGGGTTTTGCCGCAGGCTCTTGGGTGTCTGGCCCGATGGCACCTTGACAGTTTTGCCAGCCTATAGCCCTGCAAGAGCTAGCTTGCGTGAGGATTGTGAAGCGTGCGAACGGGTGAGGCGGGGCGCGAAGTCGCAGCCGCCAGTGGACGGCAGGTTGGCGGAATGACACAGGACCTGGACGCTATCCCGGGAATTCGCGCAGCACGGCATCGACTGTCGCTTGACCTTGTCCGCAAAGCCTCCTAAGTCCCATGCGCCAGTCGGTCGGACAGCCGCTGCCGCAAGTGCCGAAAGGCCGCGGGGGAGGAAAGTCCGGGCTCCATGGAAACACGGTGCCGGGTAACGCCCGGCGAGGGCGACCTTAGGGAAAGTGCCACAGAAAGCAAACCGCCCCGGACAGATCGAGAGATTTTCCCGGGGTAAGGGTGAAAGGGTGGGGTAAGAGCCCACCGCGCAACTGGCAACAGCGGCGGCATGGTAAACCCCACCGGGAGCAAAACCGAATAGGGACAGCGCGAACCGGAGCGATCCGGTTCAGGCCGGTTTCCAGGCCAGTTGTCCGGGTTGGTTGCGATAGGCGTCTGGCAACAGACGTCACAGATGAATGGCTGTCACGTCCGCGTCAGGTCTCGTATCTGGCCGGGCCATACAGAACCCGGCTTACAGGCCGGCTGGCTCTTAACCTTCCCTGTTCAGCCCGCTGCATATTGCGGCGTGCTGCCAAGAAATGTCCCGTAAGCTTCTGCGTTCGGGTAGGAAAACTGCTCCGCCAACGGGTTTGCGCGTTTTCGCTTGGCAGCCCCCATATCCGCCAGCAGTTCATCGAAGTGCCGGAAGTGGAAGGGGGCAGAGCAAAGACCGCCATAGACTTGGGCAGCCGGCCGTTCCCGCCGCCGCCAGTGGAGCATCTGGTCGATGTTGGTGCGCATTTCCCTATCCGTCGGCTGATGAGCCAGTTGCCCGTCGGCATAGCGAACCAGCCAGTTGGCAATCATTTCCGCCGACAGCACGGTGCAAAAACTGGAGTTGAAGCCGACAAACCCCATGTCGGGCAGGTCAGGGTTCACCGACAAACGGTAGACCCTGTATTGCCCGTCGGGCTCAATCAGTTTGTCCCGGTATTCCTTCGCCAGATAGGGAATGCCGAGTTTCCAGCCCACGGCCAGCACAGCCAGATCACAGGGCAGTGCTTCTCCCGTGGACAGGATGACCTGGCCATTCTCATAGCGCGCGAAGGTTCCCCGAACCGGGTGGATGCTGCCCGCTTCAAAACCTTCGAAAAGTCCCGGTGTCACGATCGGCAACGAACAGGAGGCGTCCTTTTCGATCGGGATATCCGGAACCATGTCCCATTTCTTCAACTTGAGCTGAAACTTGAGCAGGGTTTCCAGCCCTCTGAAATTTGCCCAGATCAATGGCTTGAAGGCAGCAGAGACCGCTTTTGCAAGGCCGGTCCGGCCCCAGCCGTTGAACTGCTGTTCCTGGGCGCGCATGTAGAGCAGGCGTTTGAAATTGATGCCGCCGACAAAATAGGGCACGCGCCAGACCGGTTCCCTGTAAACCAGCGTAACCGATTTCGCACCGTTTCTGGCGGCGTTGACCACCAGGTCGGTCGCGGATTTGGAGCCGCCGAGGACGATCACATGTTTGCCCCGCGCCATGCTGCTGTCGGTATAGTCCGAGCTGTGCAGCACCTGGCCGCCGGCGGCCTCGAAGGCTTCTTGCCCAGGGTGGGAAATGACGTTCTTGTCCGAAAACTGGCCGGTGCAGATGGCGACGAAGTCGAAATCTTCGCACCAGGTTCTGCCGGCCGCCTCAAGTGTCAGCGTCCAACCCGGATTGCCATCCTTGCGGCGATCCATGGACAGGACATTGGTGTTCAGCCGGAACAGGCGGCCGAGTTTGTGTTTTGTCGCATAGGCATGCAAATAGGCATGTACCTGAGGCCCTTTCGGCCATTCAGGATAGTCGTCCGGCATGGGCAGGTCGGTGAAGCGGTAAAGGTCTTTGGGCGACTGGGTCTGCACGTCCGGATAGGACCGCGACAGTTCCCAGACACCACCGAAATCGTGGCTTCGCTCGAAGCCCATCACCCTGTGCCCGCGTTCGTCAAAGGCTTTTGCAGCCGCAAGCCCGCTCACGCCGCCGCCGATTACGGCGACAGTCTTGCGTTTCGTCATTCTCGATGTCCTCTCGCCTCAGGGGGCGCCGGCAGTGTGGTATCTGCCGGCAATCCACCCCGTCACTTCAAAAGCTGGATCTGGCCGTGTTGGCTCAGGCCTGATCGGGAGGCGGCAGAAAGTCGACCTCATGCAAGGCGGAAAGCCGGACCAGTTCAGCCGGATCTGTCACGCCGTCGAGCGCGCCGAAGAGTTCGAAGAGTTTACGGGACGGCGCAACGCCGAAGACACAGGTGGCCGTCTTGCCAGACCTGTTGAAGATGCCGTGGGCTTCACCCATCGGCATGCGGATCGTGTCGCCCGCCTTTGCCTTGTGGGTCTGACCACCCATTTCGACTTCCAGCTCCCCTTCCAGCATCACGATCCATTCGTCCTGGGTCGGATGTATGTGAGGTGGGACAAAGGTCTCCGCCGGAATGAGCGCATGCCAGATGAAGGCATTGCCGCTCAGGAGTTTCGGCGTATAGGTATGCCCGACCACATTCCAGCTGATATTGTCCAGTCCCGCGTTAGCTGCGGTAATGCCTGCTCCATCTTGCATGATTGTTCCCCTCATCGCTCATTTGGTGCGCTTTGGTCTTTCGACAGGTGAAAGGCTAAGCGCGGCTCGATGGATTTCTTTATCCAGAAAGCGAAATTACTTGGCCGGATGCAGTAAAATGACGCATGGCACATAAGGTGGCGCTTGAAAGGGCCTCGCAGCAGCGGCATGCTTCCACAATGTTGTCTCAGGCAGAAAGCAAAACGCCGCTCGATCGCTTCAAATGCTTCGAAACCACGGATGTGGACGAAGCCAGGGAAATCGTTGCCCGTCACTTCTGCAATCATCGCCTGGGGCGTTTTTCGGCATCCGACAGGTTTGATGCCTGCCAGAACCGGGTGCGTGGGCAGCATCTTTCCCTCAACTACCTGCGGTATGGCGCTGATGTGGCGATCGAGCCAGGCGAACTTGCCGAGTTCTACCTGATCCAGCTTCCAATTGCCGGCACGGCTGAGGTCCGCAATGGTTGTCGTTCCATGGTGTCCACGCCGAAGGTTGCCTCCATTCTCAATCCGGACCGGCACACAGCCATGCGCTGGCATGCCGGCTGCCAGCAGATCCTTCTTCAGATCGAGACGGGTTTCCTGCAGGAAGTTGCAAGCAGAATGGCCGGTGTGAGTGTTGGTCAGATTCGCTTCGAACCCGAATTCAATCTTCTGTCTCGCGCTGGTGCTGCCTGGCGTCGTCGCTTGCGCGGTGTTCTGGGCTCAGTCGAGGAAGGGCGGGTTTTTCAGGGGGGCGGGAGCCCGGAACAACGTCACCTGGAAGAAGCCCTTGTCGGAGCGCTGCTGGAATTTCAGCCGAACACCGCGTCGCCGCTTCTGGAACGGCGGGAGACCGGCAGGTCACCGGCCATCCTGAAGCGTGCGGTCAGCCTGATCGGCGAGCGTTTTGCCGATGACATCAGTCTTCTGGATATCAGTACCCACGCAGGAACCTCGCCCCGGAACCTTCAATTGCAGTTCCGGCAGGAATACGGCTGTACTCCGCTTCAGTACCTTCAGGGCGTCCGGCTGAGTTACGCACGGCACCTGTTGTTGTCGGAGGGGCACAGTCTGCCCGTGGCAGAGGTGGCCTACCGGTCCGGCCACCGGCACCTGGGCCGGTTCTCGGTTGCCTACCGGGAGCGGTTCGGCGAGACACCAGGGGCCACGGGTCGGGCGCTCAGGTTCGGTTGAGACACTCGCCACGAAGGCGGTTTTCTTTCTCCACAAGTCTTTCCAGATAGGCAGAAATTGCCGGTTTTCCGGGCTTCGATGCGGAAAACCTCCGTATTCCTGCGAATCCGATTCTCCAATTGTGTCAAGGCTTCATTAAGCATGTTTGCCTTAAGGTCTCTCGACGGGGTCGTGTGCGATCAAATCGAGCCGGAATCCATGAGATTCCATTGACCGCCCATGATTTCCCATGGTATCCCATAAATACCCAGAATGGGGAGCGCGGGCCCATCTCAGTAGGGTCATGGACATCGATTTAACGGTTCTGAAAGTGCCGTTTTTGCAAATTGCGTGTCCGGGCAAGTTGCCGGCCTTCCTCTCATTTACGGGTGAACTTGGGATTTGAACGGGTGGGGACCCGTTTCGAGGGGATGAATGGCCGGCTTTGTTTCTCACTTTACCAACCGGCTGGATGCCAAGGGTCGCGTGTCGATCCCGGCGCCCTTCCGTACGGTATTGGCGAGAGATGGATTTGAAGGCCTTTATTGCATTGCTTCTTCACACTGCGCGGCTGTCGACGCGGGCGGAAACGATCTGCTTGCTGAAATCAACAAGCGCTCGGAAGCCTTTGCAAAGCTCTCTCCCGATCATGATGCACTGGCGATCGCCCTGTTCGGTGCCAGTGAAAACCCGAGGATCGACGGGGATGGCCGCATGACCATTTCCGACATGATCCGCGAACACACCGGAATTACCAACCAGGTCACCTTCGTCGGCATGAATTACAAGTTCCAGATCTGGGAACCTGAAAAGTTTCGCGAGTACCGCGCAGAGGCCCAACGGCGTGCGCTCGCGATGCTGTCGGGGCAAAGCTCCGCATCCTCTCAGGGAGAGCCGGTATGATGGCGCTCGGCGACAGAGACGTTGCTCCTGACGCTGGCGGACCCGAGCGCCATGTGCCGGTTCTCCTGAAAGAGGTTCTGGAGTGGCTTGCACCGCAGCCCGGCGAAGTGATTGTCGACGGTACTTTCGGTGCCGGAGGTTATTCCCGCGCAATTCTGGAGCGTGGTGCCCATGTGATCGGTATCGACCGGGATCCGGACGCGATTGCCGGCGGGCAGGAGCTTGTGAAAGCTTCCGAAGGCCGGTTGATGCTCGTGCCGGGTCAATTTGCGGGTCTTGAAACGCATGTCCGCGGTTGCGGTTTTGATGGTGTCGACGGTGTGGTTCTCGATCTCGGCGTTTCTTCCATGCAGCTTGATGAGGCTGATCGCGGCTTTTCATTCCTGCGCGATGGGCCGTTGGACATGCGTATGGAGCAGGCCGGGCCATCGGCTGCGGATGTCGTCAATGAGCTGCCAGTGAAGGATCTGATCCGCGTCATCGGTCTGTTGGGCGAGGAAAAGCGGGCGACGACAGTTGCGCACGCCATCGACAGGGCCCGCAAGGAAAAGCCATTCACCCGGACCCTGGAGCTGGCGAACCTGATCGAAAAGGTGCTTGGCCGGTCACCCAAGAAGGCTCAGATCCATCCGGCAACGCGAACCTTCCAGGCGCTGCGGATCTATGTGAACGGCGAGTTGCATCAGGCGGCTGAAGCGCTGGGCGCGGCCGAGCGGATTCTGAAGCCGGGCGGACGCCTTGTGCTGGTGAGTTTCCATTCCCTCGAAGACCGTATCGTCAAGCGGTTCTTCCAGGATCGGACCCGGACCCGCGGTGGCGGATCACGACATATGCCGGAGGAAGACGTGCCTCCGGCGACATTCGAATTGTTGACGCGCAAGGCGGTGGAAGCTGCCGACGCTGAAACTGACATCAATCCGCGGGCAAGATCCGCGAAGCTTCGGGCCGGGCGGCGGACCGAAGCTGAGGCGCGAGAGCTGGACATCCATCAGGCGGGTGTCCCACGTCTCGCAGCCTTCCATGGGCTAGGGGGCTAATATGGTTCGAACGCTGAACATCGTGTTCATACTGGCGGTCGTGATCGGCGCGGCGACTGTCTATGACATGAAGCTCGCAGCGACGAAGTCTGCGGAAAAGGTTGCCGATCTGAAGCGGCAGATCGATGAGGAGCGCGACTCCATTCGTCATCTGAAGGCGGAGTGGAGCCTTCTCAACAAGCCGGACCGGCTGCAATCCCTTGTCGAACGCTATAACGATTATCTTCTTCTTGAACCGCTTGATGTGAAGCAGATCGTGACAACGGAAGATCTCCCGGCGCGTCCTGTGATGCTGGAGCCAATCGGTGGCAGTCAGATGGGCGGCTATGCCGGCTCGTCTGCTGTGATCCAGTGAGGGCGCGGTCATGACGATGGTTAGTGAACCGGCCAGCTTCCTTCAGGTAAGACGTGCTCATCCGCGGGCGACAAGGGACTCCGTCTCCGCCAGCGCGGTCAAATCCCGTGTCTATGTGGCCATGCTTGCCTTTGCCTGCGTCTATGTTGCGATCGCGGGCCGGCTGGTCATGCTGGCGCAAATGGAAGAGGCGCCGTCCCATGCCTGGATTTCGGCGCAGGATTCCGTTGCCGCCTCCCGTCCGGACCTGATCGACAGGAACGGCGAGATCCTTGCTACCGACATCAAGACGGCTTCGCTTTACGCTGAACCGCGCCGCATCATGGATGTGGACGAGGCGGTCGAGGGGTTGATCCGTATCGTGCCGGATCTGAACGAGGGTCTCGTGCGTCGCCGCCTGGAAAGCGGCGCCGGCTTCGTCTGGCTTAAGCGTGAAATGACACCGCAGCAGGCCGAAAGAGTACACAATCTCGGCCTGCCGGGTATCGGATTCCTTTCGGAAAATCAGCGTTTCTATCCGGGTGGGCCGACCGCGGGCCATATCGTTGGTTCCGTCAACGTCGACAATCAGGGCCTCGCCGGGATCGAAAAATACATCGATGACTCCTGGTTGAGGGACCTTCAATCGCTTGGCTTTACGTCCGACCGTACGATGGAGCCGGTGAAGCTGTCCGTCGACCTGCGCGTGCAGCATGTTGTGCGCGATGAGCTCGTGAAGGCGATGGAACGCTACAAGGCGATCGCCGCGGCCGGTATCGTTCTGGATGCGAAGACCGGCGAAGTGGTCGCCATGTCCTCCCTGCCGGACTACGACCCGAACGACCGGGCCCAGGCCCTGGAAAAAGACCGCCTGAACCGGGCAACCGGTGGTGTCTTTGAAATGGGATCGGTCTTCAAGACCTTCACCACCGCAATGGCACTGGATTCGGGGGCTGTTTCGATCAATGACAGCTTCGATGCAACCCGTCCGATCAGGGCCGGCGGCCGTACGATTTCGGATTTCCACGGGAAACACCGCATCCTGTCGGTGCCTGAAATCTTCATCTATTCATCCAACATCGGCACCGCAAAAATGATGCTGGCGACCGGGATTGCGCGCCAGCAGGACTTCCTGAAGCGCCTGCACCTGACGGACCGTCTGCAGACCGAGTTGCCGGAAAATGCAGCGCCGCTGTTGCCGCCGAAATGGAACGAGCTGGCGGCGATGACCATCTCGTTCGGGCACGGTATCTCGGTAACGCCGATGCAGACCGCCGTTGCCGCCGCAGCGCTGGTGAATGGTGGCGTCCTGCTTCCGCCAACCTTCCTGCCGAGAAGCCCCGAAGACGTGCAAAAGCTTGGCAAACAAGTTGTTTCTCCGGAAACGAGCCGCATGATGCGTTATCTTTTCAGGCTGAACGTGCTCTCCGGTTCGGGCCGCCGGGCCGATGTCCCAGGGTACACGGTCGGTGGCAAGACGGGCACCGCGGAGAAGATCGAGAACGGTCGATATGTCAACAACAAGCGCCGCAACTCGTTCCTGTCGGCTTTCCCGATGGACGACCCGCGCTACGTGGTTCTGGTCGTTATCGACGAGCCGAAACCGGAACGCGACGGCATTGGTGCGACGGCTGGTCTGAACGCTGCGCCGATGGTTGGCGCAATCGTTCGCCGCTCGGCTCCCATGCTTGGTGTGATGCCGCGGTTCAGCAAAGGGGATGAACCAATCGAGATTTCCTATTAAGGAGACGAGTTGAGCTTTGAAAACCGGCGGGGTCGCAGCCGAAATCCGGTTTTCCGAAAAAGCTCATTAATGACGACGCACAAACCGGATGATCGGGTGAGATGGATCTTGAGTATTTAGCTGCCGGGCTGACCTTGCCCGAAGCGGCAGAGGCTCGGAAAATTACGGGGCTGACGGCTGATAGCCGCAAGGTTCAGCCGGGCTTCTTGTTTGCCGCCTTCAAGGGGGCTTCCGTCGACGGGACAAAATTCGCCCCGGACGCAGCAGCGGCCGGGGCAATTGCCATTCTGTGTGCTGAAGAGGCCGCAGATGCAGTGCGTGCACAGGTGCCGAACACGGTTGCCGTTGTAAGTGCCGCAGAGCCTCGTCAGGTTTTTGCAAGAATGGCGGCCCGTTTCTACGGAGCTCAACCCGACACTATCGTTGCCGTAACCGGAACTGCGGGCAAGACATCCGTTGCTCATTTCGCCCGTCAGATTTTCCAGTCTGCAGGCCATCCTGCCGCAAGTCTTGGTACACTGGGCGTTATCAAGCCGGATGGGGAAAGCTACGGCGGCCTGACAACGCCGGACCCGGTTGCCTTGCACAAGCAGTTGGCGGAGCTGGAAGAAGAAGGTGTCAATCACGCGGCGCTTGAGGCCTCTTCGCACGGTCTCGATCAGTACCGGCTGGACGGTGTTCGGCTGACGGCGGCCGCCTTCACCAATCTTGGCCGCGATCACATGGATTATCATCCGACGATCGAGCATTACCTGAATGCAAAACTTCGCCTGTTCAAAGAGTTGCTTCCGTCAGGCGGCACAGTGGTCTGCGATCCGGGTGAGAAATATGCTGACAGGGTCATGGCGGTCGCGCAGGAGCGAGGATTGCCGCTCTTCACGGTCGGAGAAACCGGCCGGAACCTCACCCTGACCGGCCTGAAGCCGATGGGGGCAGGGCAGGAACTGACGATCCAGAGTGCGCGCGGCGAATACAAGGTGACGCTGCCCCTGATCGGTCGCTTCCAGGTTTCCAACGCACTCATTGCTGCCGGTCTCGCGATTGCCGCTGGCATCGACACGGGAACTGCCTTGCGGGCCCTTGAAAACCTGAAGGGGGCTCCGGGCCGTCTTGAACTTGCCGGCAAGACGCCAGCAGGCGGGCTGGTTTTTGTCGATTACGCCCACAAGCCGGACGCGCTTGATAACGCCCTTGCGGCTTTGAAGCCGTTTGCCCGTGGCAAGCTGTCCGTGATCATCGGCGCCGGTGGCGACAGGGACCCCGGAAAACGCGAGCTGATGGGGGAAGTCGCGGCTCGCAGGGCCGATCTGGTTATCGTCACGGACGACAACCCGCGCTCGGAAGACCCGGCGACCATTCGCAAGGCGGTGTTGGGTGGCGCTCCCGATGCAATGGAGATTGGCGACCGGTATGAAGCGATCGCAGAGGGAGTTCGCCGCCTAAAGGATGGCGATATCCTGTGTGTGGCCGGAAAAGGTCACGAAACGGGCCAGATTGTTGGCGACACAGTGATTCCCTTTTCCGATCACGAAGCCGTAAAGCGCGCCATCAGTCTTGAAGGAAACACATGAGCGACCCGCTTTGGACCCTTGATGCCTTTGTTGAAGCCGCCGGTGGCCGCCTTCAGGGTGATGCTGGCGCTGAAATTACCGGTATATCCATAGACAGCCGGACGCTGGAGCCGGGTGATGCATTCGTCGCGATCACCGGCGACCGTCTGGACGGGCATGATTATGTCGCCGCTGCACTGGAAGCCGGTGCATCTGTGGCGCTGGTCGGCGAGGATCGCTTGTCCGACCTGCCCGAAGATGGCCGCTACGTGGTGGTGGACGACCCGCTTGAAGCCATGCGCAAGCTCGGTGTTGCAGCGCGGGCTCGCAGCAACGCCCGCATTGTCGCGGTCACCGGTTCTGTCGGCAAGACCGGCACGAAGGAAGCGCTGCGCCTGACACTGACAGAATCCGGCAAGGTTCATGCCTCGGTTGCCTCTTTCAACAACCATTGGGGCGTACCGCTGACATTGGCACGCATGCCCGCCGATACGGATTTCGGTGTCTTCGAGATCGGCATGAACCATGCGGGCGAAATCTCGCCGCTGGTAAAGATGGTGCGCCCGCACGTGGTGATCATCACCACTGTTCAGCCGGTACACCTGGAATTCTTCGACAGCGTCGAGCAGATAGCCAAGGCAAAGGCCGAAATTTTCGACGGACTGGAGCCTGGTGGAATTGCGATCCTGAACAAGGACAATCTGCAATTTGACCTGCTGAAGTTTCTGGCTGCTGCTGCCGGTGTTTCCAAGATCCAAACATTTGGCGAAGACCCTTCGGCAGACAGCCATCTCCAGAAGGCCGTTTCCTATCCGGCCGGATCGAGTGTCGACGCCAGCATTCTGGGCCAGGAAATCACCTACAAGATCGGGGCGTCGGGCAAACACCACGTCAAGAACAGCCTCGCGGTTCTGACCGCGGTCGTGGATCTGGGGGCGGATCTTGCAAAAGCAGGACTGGCACTCGATTCCATGCGCGCACCCAAGGGGCGCGGCGAGGTGACCCGACTGCCCATGCAGAAGGGCGAGTTCAATCTGATCGACGAGAGCTACAACGCCAATCCCGCCTCTATGAAGGCAGCACTTGCCGTGCTGGGTGAAGCGCCTGTCACAAGGCCGGGGCGCCGTATTGCCGTCATTGGAGACATGCGCGAACTGGGGACCGATGCCGACCGTTTGCACGCGGAGTTGCTCCAGCCGATTACCGACGCCGATATCGACGCGGTCTATTGCGCGGGCCCGCACATGCATGCGCTCTGGAAGCTGCTGCCGCATGACCTGCGCGGACACTACTGCGAAGAAGCAAAAGATCTGGAAGACGTGCTTTTGGGCGACGTCCGTTCCGGTGATGTTGTTATGATCAAGGGATCGCTCGGAACCCGGATGGGCCCGCTTGTCGAGGCCTTGAAAAAAGAATATCCGCCTGCGGACGACACCGCAGCGGCGTAAGGGGCATTGGATGTTTTATTTCTTGGGGCAATTCGCGGATCAGATTTCAGCGCTGAACGTGTTCCGTTACATCACTTTCCGAACCGGTGGCGCGATCATGACCGCGCTGTTTTTCGTTTTCCTGTTCGGACCGAAAATCATCGCCAGTCTTCGGATCCGGCAAGGGCATGGGCAGCCGATCCGCGCCGACGGACCTGAAAGTCATCTCCTGACCAAGAAAGGCACGCCCACCATGGGCGGGTTGATGATCCTGTCGGGGGCCCTGGTCGCGGCATTGCTATGGTCGGATCTTTCCAACCCTTACGTCTGGGTGGTCATCGGCGTCACCCTCGGGTTCGGCGGCATTGGCTTTTATGATGACTACCTGAAGGTCACCAAGTCCTCGCACAAGGGATTTGGCGGCAAGGCCCGGTTGGGCCTGGAGTTCCTGATCGCGGGCGGCGCGGCCTTCGCGGTTACCCTTCTGGATGTGTCCGAATACTCGGAAGCGATCACTTTTCCCTTCATCAAGGATCTGACGCTCAATCTCGGTCTTTTCTTCATTCCCTTCGCGGCCTTCGTGATGGTTGGCGCGGGGAACGCGGTCAACCTGACCGACGGTCTCGATGGTCTGGCAATCGTACCGGTGATGATCGCCTGCGCTTCCTTCGGCCTGATTGCCTATCTTTCCGGTAATGCGGTTTTTGCCAGCTATCTCCAGATCCACCACGTTGCCGGCACCGGTGAACTTGCCGTCATCTGCGGTGCCGTGATTGGCGCGGGTCTCGGCTTCCTGTGGTTCAACGCCCCTCCGGCCGCCATCTTCATGGGTGACACCGGATCACTTGCTCTCGGCGGCATGATCGGCGCGATCGCGGTTGCCACCAAGCACGAGATTGTTCTGGCCATCATTGGAGGCCTCTTCGTGCTCGAAGCCGTGTCGGTCATCGTGCAGGTGTTCTCCTTCAAGTTGACCGGCAAGCGGGTCTTCCGCATGGCGCCGATCCACCATCATTTCGAGATCATGGGCTGGACCGAAAGCCAGGTGGTGATCCGCTTCTGGATCATTTCCGTCGTGCTTGCCCTGCTCGGCCTCGCAACCTTGAAGCTGAGGTAGGCGCATGATCCCGGTCACCACATTCGACGGCAGAAAGGTTGCCCTGTTCGGGCTCGGCGGGTCCGGGCTTGCAACGGCGCGCGCGCTGAGGGCTGGCGGTGCGGATGTGGTCTGTTTCGACGACAACGAAGCCCGGGTCGCACAAGCTGCCGGCGAGGGGCTTGCAACGCAAGACCTTCGGGACCTTGACTGGTCGGACGTTGCCGCACTGGTTCTTGCTCCCGGTGTGCCGCTGACCCATCCGGTGCCGCACTGGTCCGTGGAGCTGGCGCGTGATGCGGGCGTCGAGATTGTCGGCGATGTCGAGCTTTTCTGCCGTGAGCGGCGCAAACAATGCCCGTCCGCGCCGCTGATTGCTATTACCGGTACCAATGGCAAGTCGACGACCACGGCCCTGATCGCGCATCTCCTGAAGGCCCTCGGCCGGGACGTGCAACTCGGCGGTAACATCGGGACGCCGGTTCTGGAGCTGGATCCTCCGCAACCCGGTCGGCATTATGTAGTGGAGTGCTCTTCCTACCAGATCGATTTGGCGCCGAACTTGGATGCAACGGTCGGCATTCACATGAACCTGTCACCGGATCATCTCGATCGTCACGGGTCCATGGAAAACTACGCCGCTATCAAGGAGCGGCTTGTTGCCGGTGCCAAGGTCGCGGTGGTGGGAGTTGACGACCGGTTGTCCTCAGCAATTGCCGACAGGCTTGAACTTGCACGCAAGCCCGTGTGCCGGATCGCTGGTGAGAAGGAACTCACCAACGGTATCTACGCTCGCCACGGACGACTGATCGAGGCGCATGACGGTAGCCAGATCGAAGTAGCCCTGCTTGGCGGGATCGACAGCCTCCGCGGTGACCACAACGGCCAGAATGCGGCGGCTGCCTTCGCGGCTCTGCGTGCGCTGGAAATTCCGGCAGCGCAGATCGCAGAGGCCCTCAAGACCTTCCCGGGACTTCATCACCGCATGGAAGTGGTGGAGAAGAAGGGCCGGGTTCTCTATATCAACGATTCCAAGGCCACCAACGCTGACGCTGCGGCCAGAGCATTGGCAAGTTTCGACCGGATCTACTGGATCGCGGGCGGTCGGGCCAAGGCGGGCGGTATCTCCTCGCTAGACGAATATTTCCCGAAGATCGCCAAGACTTTCCTGATCGGAGAGGCGGCTCAGGATTTCGCCAAGACGCTGGATGGCCGCGTGCCCTTCAAGATCAGCGGAACGCTGACCCAGGCCGTGCAGGACGCCGCTGCCGAGGCGGCAGAGGACGGTGCCGCGGAAATCGCCATACTTTTGTCGCCCGCCTGTGCGAGCTTCGACCAATTCCCGAATTTTGAACTGCGGGGCGCTGCTTTTGTAGATGCGGTGCGTGCCTTGCCCAATTCCGGCAATACCCAGGAGGTCGCCTGATATGGTTTCGCGCGCCGATCGCAGCCGCTTTGCGGAATGGCTCTGGACAGTGGACCACTATCTGCTTGCCGCCTTCAGCCTGCTGATGGTTGGCGGTGTGGTGCTTTCGTTTGCAGCCAGTCCGCCGGTTGCCGAACGCATCGGCGTTGAAACCTTCTATTTCGTCAAGCGACAGGCCATGTTCCTGATCCCGGCCCTGACGATCATGCTCGCCGGCTCGCTGATGACGCCGCGCATGGTCCGGCGAGCGGCACTCATCCTGTTCATCGTGTCACTACTGATGATGGTCGCGACGCTGTTCCTGGGGTTTGAGGCCAAGGGTGCGCGGCGCTGGATCTATATCGCCGGCTTGTCGATACAGCCGTCCGAATTCCTGAAGCCTGCCTTCGTGATCCTGATCGCTTTCCTTCTGTCGGAAAGCGGCCGCCGGCGCGAGGTGCCTGGAGTGCTCTTCGCCTTTGTACTCTTTGCGGTTTGCGCGGCTCTCCTGATCGCCCAGCCGGACTTCGGTCAGACCATGCTGCTCGGCCTGGTCTGGGCAGGGCTGTTCTTTCTGAACGGGATTTCCTGGCTCATCATCATGGCGCTTGGCGTCATCGGGATCGTTGGCCTGTTTGCCGCCTATGCCTTCCTGCCGCACGTGACCAACCGCGTGGACCGGTTCCTCGACCCGAGCTCCGGCGACACCTTCCAGATCGATACGGCCAAGGATTCATTTCTTGCAGGTGGGTGGCTGGGCCGTGGTCCGGGGGAGGGCACCGTCAAGCGGATCCTGCCGGACAGCCACACAGACTTCATCTTCGCCGTTGTTGGCGAGGAGTTCGGCGTAATCGCCTGTCTGCTGCTTGTCTCCGTCTTTGCATTCATCGTCTTGAGAGGCCTGCGTCACGCCAGCCGTGATCAGGATGCCTTCAGTCGTCTTGCCACAGCAGGCCTGACCGTGCTGTTCGGTCTGCAGGCCACGATCAATCTCGCGGTGAACCTTCACCTCATTCCGTCCAAGGGCATGACCCTGCCTTTCGTTTCCTACGGCGGGTCGTCGCTCTTGTCGTCCGCCATGACCGCTGGTGCCATTCTGGCGCTCACGCGCAGGCGGCCGCAGCCGTCGCGCGGTGATGTCGTCACGGTGAGCCGGCTTTCACCCTCTTCCCTGATGTAAGGCCCCATGCCGCACTCATGAGCAAAACTGTTTTACTGACGGCCGGCGGAACGGGCGGCCACCTCTTCCCCGCACAGGCGCTGGCCAGCGAGTTGATCCGGCGCGGCTGGACCGTGGAACTAGCAACCGACGAACGGGCCGACAAATACGGCAGCGCCTTTCCCGCTCGCAAGGTTCACATCATCGCTTCGGAGACCATCCGGGGGCGCAATCCCTTCCTGCTGGCGAAGACCGCAGTGAAACTGTTTCTTGGAACGCTGCAGGCACGCAAGGTGATCAAGGCCTTGAAACCGGATGTCGTGGCCGGGTTTGGTGGTTATCCGACGTTTCCGCCGATGTATGCTGCCCGGCTCACGGGCACGCCCTCCATCCTGCACGAAGCAAACGGCGTCATGGGGCGGGCGAACCGCCTGTTGGCGAAGGGCGTGACCGCCATTGCCACAAGCGTGCCGATCGAAGATCTGCCGGCGGATTTCAAGGCCAAGCTGACTGAAACGGGCAACCCTGTTCGGGACGCCGTCCTCGCGGCTGCGGAGTTGCCCTACTCGGCACCGCTCACTGGGGGAACGTTCAACCTGTTGGTCTTCGGCGGATCCCAGGGCGCGCGCTTCTTTTCCGATCTGTTGCCGCCGGCGCTTGAAAAACTGCCTGCCGACATCCGCGCCCGTTTGCGGATCGTGCAGCAGTGCCGACCGGAGGACATGGAGCGGGTACAGGCGGTTTACGACAGTCTGGGCGTTCAGGCCGAATGCGCGCCGTTCTTCCAGGACATGCCACAGCGGATTGCCCAGGCGCATCTGGTGATCTGCCGGTCCGGTGCGTCGTCGGTCAGCGAGCTCAGTGTGCTTGGCCGTCCCTCCATCCTGGTACCGTTGCCCGGAGCCATTGATCAGGACCAGGCTGCCAATGCCAAGGTGCTTGAAAAAGCAGGTGGGGCCTGGCCGATCCGTCAGGTCGACCTTTATCCGGAGCGGTTGGCCCAGGAAATCACCCGATTCATGAATGCACCCGAAATGCTGGGCGAAGCAGCGCAAAAGGCGCGCAGCGTCGCCAGGCCTGACGCGGTGAAAAGACTTGCCGACCTCGTCGAGAAGGTCGCAGCAAAACAAGGAGAACGGCCATGAAGATGCCGCAGGACATCGGACCGGTTCATTTTGTCGGCATCGGCGGTATCGGCATGAGCGGGATTGCCGAAGTGCTGAAGACCCTCGGCTACACGGTACAAGGCTCGGACATGGCGGAAAACGCCAATGTTCAGCGACTTCGTGACAACGGCATCAAGGTTTCCATTGGCCATGCCGCAGAAAACCTGGGCGATGCCGAGGTGCTGGTCGTGTCTTCCGCCATCAAGAAGGACAACCCGGAACTGGTCGCGGCCCGCGAAAAGCTGATCCCTGTGGTGCGACGGGCGGAAATGCTGGCCGAGCTGATGCGCTTCAAGCAGGCGATCGCCGTTGGCGGCACACACGGCAAGACCACGACCACGTCGATGGTTGCCGCACTTCTCGATGCCGGCGGTCTGGATCCGACGGTGATCAACGGCGGTATCATCAATGCCTATGGCACCAATGCCCGCATGGGCGAGGGTGACTGGATGGTTGTCGAGGCAGACGAGAGCGACGGCACCTTCGTCAAGCTGCCGGCTGATGTCGCCATCGTCACAAACATCGATCCGGAGCATCTGGATCACTACGGCGACTTCGCCGGCGTACGCGCTGCCTTCCGGCAGTTCGTTGAAAATGTACCCTTCTACGGCTTTGCCGTCATGTGTCTCGACCATCCCGAAGTCCAGACGATGATCGGGACCATCGAAGACCGGCGTGTCGTCACCTATGGCGCCAATCCGCAGGCCGACGTTCGCTACACCGATGTGTCGATGGATGGTGGCAAGTCGATCTTCTCCGTGACCCTTCGTGACCGCCGCAGCGGGCAGGTAATCGAACTGAATGACCTGACGCTGCCCATGCCGGGCCTTCACAACGTTTCGAATGCCACCGCGGCAATCGCGGTTGCCTCACAGCTTGGTGTCGAGGCGGACGATCTCAGAAAAGGCATTGCCGCCTTCGGCGGGGTCAAGCGGCGCTTCACGCACACCGGTACGGTGGGCGGCGTTCAGATATTCGACGATTACGGCCACCACCCAGTTGAAATCAAGGCCGTGCTCCATGCGGCGCGCGAGTCGACAAAAGGCAAGGTAATCGCGGTGATGCAGCCGCATCGCTATTCGCGCCTGCACAGCCTGTTCGATGATTTCTCGAACTGCTTCAACGATGCGGACGCGGTGATTATCGCTCCTGTCTACGCCGCGGGGGAGCAGCCGATCGAGGGAGCGGCACATACCGATCTCGTCTCGGGCATGAAGACCCGCGGTCACAGGAACGTTCGGGCGATCGAGGGCCCGGAAGAGCTGCCGGCGCTTGTCAAGGAACTGGCCGAGCCGGGCGACTTCGTGGTTTGCCTCGGGGCCGGCAACATCACCCAGTGGGCATACGCGCTGCCGAAACAGCTGGAAGAGCTTTAAGGAGGACGTCACATGGCGTTTCCCGATCTGCTGGAGCAGTATCCGGAGCTTGCCGAAGGTATCGGCGGCAAGCTGACGGCCAACCAGCCACTGTCTGCGGTCACGTGGTTCCGCACTGGTGGTCCCGCGCAGTTGATGTTCCAGCCGGCGGATGAAGACGACCTTGCTGCCTTCCTGAAAAAGCTTCCGAAAGATGTTCCGGTGCTGCCGGTAGGGCTGGGTTCCAACCTGCTGATCCGTGACGGCGGCCTGAAGGGCGTTGTCATTCGCCTGAGTGCAAAGGGCTTCGGTTCCATCGAGGAAGTCGGCGACAACAGGTTGAGGGCAGGGGCGGCCGTACCGGACAAGCGTCTGGCGGAGGCTGCGGCCAAGGCCGGTCTCGGCGGTTTTGCGTTTTACACAGGTATTCCTGGCGGTCTGGGCGGTGCGCTGCGCATGAATGCGGGCGCTCACGGCACGGAAACCCGCGAGCGCATGGTGGAGCTGACCGCGGTCGACCGGGACGGTAACCGCCACGTTCTGACGAATGAGGACATGGGCTATGCCTATCGCCACTCGGAGGCTTCGAAAGACCTGATCTTTACCTCCGCCGTCTTTGAAGCCGTGCCGCAGGACGAAGCCTCGATCCGGCAGGAAATGGCCGACGTTGTCGCCCACCGTGAACGGGCGCAACCGATCCGTGAAAAGACCGGCGGATCCACCTTCAAGAACCCGCCCGGAACGTCGGCATGGAAAGAGGTCGACGCGGCAGGCTGCCGTGGCCTGACCGTCGGTGGAGCGCAAATGTCCGAAATGCATTGCAACTTCATGATCAATACCGGAACGGCCACCGGACATGATCTCGAACTGCTGGGGGAAACCGTGCGCGCGCGCGTGCTGGCGCACAGCGGTATCCGCCTGGAGTGGGAGATCAAGCGCCTGGGTGAATTCGGTGCACAGGGGGCTATAGAGCCATTTCTGGGCAAGGAAGGGGAGGCTGCCTGATGGCAAGCAAACATGTCGCTGTTCTGATGGGGGGCTGGGTTAACGAGCGTCCTGTAAGCCTCGCCAGCGGCAAGGGCTGCGCCGATGCGCTGGAAGAAGCCGGCTACCGGGTCACCAGGGTCGATGTTGACCGCAATATTTCCGCTGTTCTCAAAGATTTGAAGCCCGATGTGGTCTTTAACGCTCTTCACGGTCCCTTCGGCGAGGATGGCTGCGTTCAGGGAATATTAGAAGTTCTTAACATCCCGTACACACATTCCGGTGTGCTCGCCTCAAGCCTTGCAATGAACAAGGTGAAGGCAAAAGCGGTGATGAATGCAGCCGGAATTCCGGTCACGGAACACCTTGTTGTCAACCGCCGGGAGATCACCCGCGAGCATCCGATGAAGCCGCCATATGTGCTGAAACCCATCAACGAGGGATCGAGCTTCGGAGTGCTGATTGTCAAGGAAGATCAAGAGTTTCCGCCACAGGAACTGGGGCGGGAGGACTGGCCTTACCCTGACGTTCTGATGTGCGAAAAGTTCATCAGCGGGCGGGAGCTGACCTGTGCCGTCATGGATGATACGGCCCTGGGCGTCATCGACATAGTGCCGTTGGGTCACGGCTTCTACGATTACGACGCAAAATATGCACAAGGCGGTTCAAAACACATTCTTCCTGCAAAAATTTCACCGATTGTTTACCAAACCATAGAGACACTAGCAGTTAAGGCGCATCAGGCTCTGGGTTGCCGCGGTGTTTCCCGCGCCGACTTCCGATTCGATGAAAAGGAAGACGGATCCGGAGAGCTGATTTGCCTAGAAGTGAACACGCAGCCAGGCATGACGCCGACTTCTCTTGTACCCGAAATGGCGGCCCACAAGGGGATGAGTTTCAAGGACCTGGTCAGCTGGATGGTTGAGGACGCGAGTTGCTGTCGATAAGGCGCAAACATTACCGGGACGCTATGACCCCGCTGGAGGCTGAACTGGCTCCGCGCGGGCGCGGTGTGCCGCGTTTGCACCGCCAGCCGGTGTGGCGTTCGGCCGGGCGCCTGGCAGATCTGCCACGCTGGTCGGGATCTGCTGCTGCGCTGACTTTCTTAACCTTAACAATTGGTTATGGAATAGTCATAGGGGGGCACGGCCGGCTTGTTGCCGACAGTCTCCTGTCCGCTGCTGGTTTCGGCATCGAGGCCGTCAAGCTGTCCGGCCAGCGTGAAATCAACGAGTTCCAGATCCTGGAAGCGCTGGAAATTCACGAGGGTTCCTCGCTCGCCCTGTTTGACGCCAATAGCGCTCGCGAGCGTCTTAACGAGATGGCCTGGGTGAAGAGCGCTTCGGTGATGAAGCTCTATCCGAGCACGCTGCAGATCAACATCGAGGAACGCGTGCCCTATGCGCTGTGGCAGCGCGGCGACATGGTCTCGATCGTAAACGAATCAGGTGACGTGATCACCGACGAGGTGGACGGGCGTTATGCCAATCTGCTGCTTGTCGTGAACCACGGTGCTCAGCGCCGGGCATCCGAGATCAACACCTCGCTGGAGAAGGTCCCGGGCCTGCGTCCGCGCGTGCGCGCGGCGTTCCTAATCAGCGATCGCCGCTGGGACCTGCAGCTTGAGAACGGGATTTCGATCCGCTTGCCCCAAGACAACATCGACGCCGCCTTGGCAGATCTGGTGAAAATGGATGAAGAAAGCGGGCTTCTGTCCCGGGATATCGTTGCCATCGACATGCGTCTGGCAGACCGCGTGACCGTGCGCCTCTCCGACGAGGCTGCCGAACAGCGCAAGGTCATGACGGGCGGCAAGGGCCGCTCAGGCAAAAAGGAGCGTGACACGTGAGCCGCTCCGACAACAACCTCTACCTGCCGAAGATGCGGCCGCTGCCGAGCCGTCGTGCCGTCATCATGTCGGTTCTGGACGTGGGCTCCACGAAGGTCTGCTGCCTGATCGCCAAACTGGTGCCGCAGGAAGAAAAGGCAATTCTTTCCAGCCGCTCCCACAAAGTGGAAGTGCTGGGGTACGGTTATCAGCGCTCGCGCGGGATCAAGTCCGGCGTCGTTGTCGACATGGATGCTGCCGAACAGGCCATCCGTCTGGCAGTCGACAGTGCCGAGCGCATGGCCGGCGTGACGGTCGAGTCGCTGATCGCAAACATCAGCTGCGGACGCCTGCAGAGCGAGATCTACAGCGCCAACGTTCCGCTGGCAGGCGACAGCGTGTCTGAAGCCGATATCCAGCGGGTGCTTTCCGCCGGCTCCAGCCACTCGGTGACCGACGGCCGGGCCGTCACACACGCCTTGCCGATCTCCTATTCGCTGGACGGCAGCCGCGGCATCCGCGATCCGCGTGGCATGATGGGCCACAAGCTGGGCGTCGACATGCAGGTCGTGACGGCGGAAGTTCCGCCTGTGCGCAATCTGGAACTGTGCATCAACCGCGGTCACCTTCATGTGGAAACCATGGTGGCGACGCCGTTTGCCAGTGGCCTGTCCACCATCGTGGATGACGAAGCCGAGCTTGGCGTCGCCTGCATCGACATGGGCGGCGGCACGACGACATTGTCGGTCTTTGTCGATGGCCACATGGTGCACCTGGATGCGATTGCCGTTGGTGGCAATCACGTCACCACCGATATCGCCCGCGCTTTTGCAACCCGTCTGCAGGATGCGGAGCGTTTGAAAACTCTTTACGGCTCGCCGCTGGCGTCCAGCTCGGACGATCGTGACATGCTCACTGTGCCGCCGCTGGAAAGCGACAGCGACCTGCCGAACCAGATCCCACGCTCGGCGTTGACCCGGGTTATCCGGCCGCGCGTGGAAGAAATCCTTGAACTCGTGAGGGATCGGCTTACGGCGTCCGGCTTTGCCGGGCGTGTCGGTAAGCAGATCGTTCTGACCGGGGGCGCAAGTCAGCTCACGGGTCTTGGAGAAGTTGCGCGTCACATCCTGGGGCGCAACGTCCGTCTTGGCCGGCCTCTAGGCGTCGCCGGTCTTCCCGAGGCTGCCAAAGGTCCGGCTTTTGCCGCCGCTGTCGGTCTCTTGATTTATCCGCAGGTCGCTCAGATCGAACAGTTCGAACACAAGAACCGGAGATCAGGGTGGGGCGGGCAATCTGGTTACCTGGCCCGCGTGGGCCAATGGATCAGGGAAAGCTTCTGACGACATGAGCCAAGAAGACGACATCCAGGAAGTTGAGCTGCCAGAAATGGCAGAGGAGATTAGGGAAGAAGAGGCTACTCCCGTACCGGGGGCGCCAGTGGGTCGCGAGGATAATATGACCATCAACCTGAAGATGCCCGACATTCAGGAGCTGAAGCCACGCATTACGGTCTTCGGCGTCGGCGGCGCGGGCGGAAACGCCGTCAATAACATGATCACTGCAGGTCTCCAGGGCTGCGACTTCGTCGTTGCCAACACGGATGCCCAGGCACTGGCCATGAACCATTCAGACAGGCTCGTCCAGATGGGCGTGGCCGTGACTGAAGGTCTTGGCGCAGGCTCCCAGCCGGAAGTCGGCTGCGCAGCTGCCGAGGAAGTGATCGACGAAATCAACGATCACCTGTCCGGATCGCACATGGTGTTCATCACCGCCGGCATGGGCGGTGGTACCGGCACCGGTGCCGCACCCGTTATCGCACGGGCGGCACGCGAGCAGGGTATACTGACGGTAGGTGTGGTGACCAAACCGTTCCAGTTCGAAGGCGCTCGCCGTATGCGGATCGCCGATTCCGGTATCGAGGAACTGCAGCGGAGTGTCGACACACTGATCGTCATTCCGAACCAGAACCTGTTCCGGATTGCAAATGCCCAGACCACCTTCGCCGACGCATTCGCGATGGCCGACCAGGTGCTTTACTCGGGCGTTGCCTGCATCACCGACCTGATGGTGAAGGAAGGTCTCATCAACCTCGACTTCGCCGACGTTCGCTCCGTGATGCGCGGCATGGGCAAGGCCATGATGGGCACCGGCGAAGCCAGCGGTGAAAAGCGTGCACAGCAGGCAGCGGAAGCTGCCATTGCCAACCCGCTGCTCGACGAATCCTCGATGAAGGGCGCAAGAGGCCTGCTCATCTCCATTACGGGCGGCAACGACCTGACGCTGTTCGAAGTGGATGAAGCGGCTACCCGCATCCGCGAGGAAGTTGACGCCGACGCCAACATCATTCTGGGCGCGACCTTCGACGAGACGCTGGATGGTCTCATCCGCGTGTCCGTCGTTGCAACCGGCATTGACAGGGAGGAAGGCCTTGCGGCCAACACGTTTCCCGGAACAGCATCTCAGCCTGTAAAGGCGGAAGCTCCGGCAGCAAGCCGGACGCCGGAAATCAACACTCAGCGCCCGGCCGCTTTGGCTGAAAAGGCTCACGCCGAAAATGCCGCTGCCAAGGCCGTTGCCAATCTGGAACGGGAACTTGCCATTCCGGATCCGCAGCCGGTCGCCGTTGCAAGCGATCCGGCTGTCGAGATCAAGAAGGTGCAGCCGGCAGCAGGTTCGCTTGCAGCCAAGCCGCAGATGCTCGACATCGAAGACGAAGCCCGGGCACCTGTTGCAGAAGACATGCCGGTCAGCCAGCCTTACATTCCGCCGGTTGCCGCCGAGCATAACCCTGCACCGCGCATGCCGCGGGTGGAGGATTTCCCGCCGATCGCTCAGCGTGAAATCCAGGCAAAGCAGCAGACTGCAAATGTAGCCCAGCCTCAGCAGGCCGTTGCCCAGCAGCGTCCTCAGCAGCCTGCTCCGGCACAGAGCTATGAAGAGCACGTCGAAGACGACCGCCGCCCGATGGGGCTGCTGCGTCGCCTTGCAAGCGGCCTTGGCCGTCATCACGAAGAAGATCAGGAACATGACATGGCTGCCGCACCGGTTGCCCGTCCTGCTCCGCAGATGCAGCCGGCCCAGCAGGCCGCCCCGCGTGCGCCCCAGCAACGTCCCGCAGCCCATGGCGCTGCAGGCCAGCTGGACAACACCGGGCGGGCAACGCCGAAGCCGGTAACTGCAACAGAAGACGAACAGTTGGAAATTCCGGCGTTTCTTCGCCGCCAGGCCAACTGATTCGAGACCCGATCATCTTCCCTGATCGTTACAGCCCGGAGTTCACGCTCCGGGCTGTTTCCGTAACGGAACAAATTCTCGTTTTAATTCAGTGATTTGAAAGCCTGTGAATCGTTACAAATCGTAATAAAGCTTTATTTCGCCCAATTGGGGTTCGGGACTATGTTCCCAGCCAACGCGGGATCGTTAAAAGTCCGTAACCCTTTAAGGGCAAATAGAGGGCTTGTTTCCGCCGCAAACCGGAAGGGCAGGGTTTTATGACCGCATATGTTGACCGACAGACGACGCTAGCCGATCAGGTGACCCTGACCGGGATTGGCGTTCATTCGGGCAAACCCGCGTCGATCACTCTCGTACCGGCCGAAGCTGGTGTGGGGATTGTGTTCACCCGCACCGACCAGGAAAACTCCACCGAAGTTCCGGCACTCTGGAACAAGGTATCCGCAACAGCACTTTGCACCGTTCTCAGCGATCCTTCCAGTGAAGGTGTCGCGACCGTTGAACATCTCATGGCAGCTCTTTTCGGCATGGGTGTCGACAACCTGATCGTAGAAATCGACGGTCCGGAAATGCCGGTCATGGACGGCAGCAGCGTTGCGTTTGTCGAAGCAATCGAGCAGATCGGCCTGAAACGCCTGGACCGGGGACGCCGGTACCTGAAGGTGAAGAAGACCGTTCGTGTCGACAACGGCACGGCATGGTGCGAGCTGCACCCCTACAACGGCACCAAGTTCGATATCACCATCGACTTCGACACGCCGCTGATCGGTCGCCAGCAGTTCTCTTCCGACATCACCCCGGACGTGTTCCGTGACGAGCTTTCCCGTGCGCGCACGTTCGGCTACGTGAAGGATGTCGAGCAGCTTTGGAAGATGGGCTTTGCCCTGGGTTCGTCGCTGGAAAATTCCGTGGCGATTGCCGAGGACAAGGTTCTCAATCCGGAAGGCACCCGCTGGCCGGACGAGTTTGCACGTCACAAGGCGCTGGACGCGGTTGGCGACCTGGCTCTTGCCGGTCTGCCGATCCTTGGTCTCTACCGCTCCTACAAGGGCGGGCACAAGATGAACCACGCGATCCTGGTCAAGCTGTTTGAAGATCCGAGCGCGTTCGAAATCGTCGAGTCGCCTGCATTCCGCAAGGTCGGCCAGGTCGACAAGGGCGGTATCGCAGCCGCAGCTGCTTTCGGGCCTGACGTCTCCTGATATAATTTTGATCGGCCGCTTTGATGAAGCGGCCGTTTTCTTTTCGGCGGAATTCGGAACCTATTTGGACCGGTTGCCATAAAATTGCTCAAAAAAACCGTCAGATGGCCGATGAGGACGTGACGGGGACCGGTGATTTCCGCTAAACACTCCTGTCGATAAATTTGCAAGGCCGCATGACATGGGCCTTAGGGGCCGGAAAGGTCCGGGAGTATAGGCGTGAACGGAATGGATACTGGTTCTGAAGTGAACAGAGCCAAACACATGAAAACCTTCCTGAGATTGGCCGTTCTGGCTGTACCGCTTGCGCTTGCCGCATGCGGTGGCAAGGACGATCTCGATGAGCTGGCACTGAACGATACGCCGCCGGAAGTTCTGTTCAACGAAGGCCTGTCCCTGCGCGCGCAAGGCAAACTGCGCGATTCGACCCAGAAATTCGAAGAGCTCGACAAGCTCTATCCCTATTCTGAATACTCCAAGAAGTCGCTGGTGAACCTGGCGTTCCTGAACTACTCGCGCGGCAAGTACACGGAAACCGTAACTGCGGCGAAGCGGTTCGTGACGCTCTATCCGGGGGACGAGGATTCAGCCTACATGCTGTATCTCGCCGGTCAGGCCTATTTCCGCCAGATGCCGGACATTACCCGCGACCAGGCCGTGACCCGGAAGGCAGCCGGTGCGTTCAACGAGCTGATCCAGCGCTTCCCGGAATCGGAATATGTGCCGGATGCCGAAAGCAAGCTGCGCATCGTGCATGACCAGCTTGGCGGCAAGGAAATGCAGGTCGGTCGCTTCTACCTGAAGAAGCGCAACTACATCGCGGGGATCAACCGCTTCAAGACGGTTGTCGTCGATTACCAGACCACGCGGCATGTGGAAGAAGCTCTGTTCCGCCTGACCGAAGCCTACTACGCGCTCGGTGTCGTCAACGAAGCGCAGACGGCCGCAGCCGTGCTCGGGCACAACTACCCGGACAGCCAGTGGTACAAGGATGCCTATTCGCTGCTCAACAAGGGTGGGTACGAGCCTTCCGAAGACAGCGGCAGCTGGATCAGCCGCGCCTTCAAGAGCATCTGACGCCTGGTTTAATCCCGAAATGGCTTCAGCCTCGCAAATGAGGTTGAAAAGGCCCAAACAGGCTCTTTCAAGACGCTTCGGTCCTCCTATATGGTGGGCCGAACTTTAAGGAGCATCCCTTCATGCTGGTCGCGCTGTCTATCCGTGACATCGTTCTGATCGACCGTCTTGACCTCGAATTTGCCGCCGGCATGTCGGTTCTCACCGGCGAAACCGGTGCGGGCAAATCCATCCTTCTCGACTCCCTGTCGCTGGCACTCGGCGCGCGTGGTGATGCCGATCTCGTGCGGCATGGCGAGGCGCAAGGACAGGTGACGGCTGTCTTTGATGTGGCGGCGGATCATCCCGTTCGCATGTTCCTGCGCGAGAACGATGTCGATGACGATGGCGACATCATCCTGCGCCGTATCCAGACGTCAGACGGCCGCACCCGGGCCTTCGTCAACGATCAACCCGTCAGTGCAGGACTGCTGCGCCAGGCGGGCGCGCTGCTGGTGGAAATCCACGGACAGCACGATGACCGTGCCCTGGTTGACCCGGAAAGCCACCGGGCTCTCATTGATGTTTTCGGAGGGCTGACGGCCGAAGCCGAGGCCGTAGCACAGGCCTTTGCCACCTATCGCGCTGCCGACAAGGCGGTGACAGATCACGAGAAACGTATAGAAGCCGCGCGCAACGAGGCTGATTTCCTGCGTGCTGCCGTCGATGAACTGTCAGCCCTCAAGCCGGAAACCGGCGAAGAGGAGCAACTGGCGGCCCGGCGGACGGACATGATGGCGGTCGAGAAGATTGCCGGTGATCTGAACGAAGCCTTTGAAACCTTGAACGGCACTGCGTCGCCTATCCCGGAACTGGCCAGCTTGCTGCGACGTCTGGAACGCAAGGCCGACCAGGTGCCCAATCTTCTAGGCCAGCCCGTCCGCACACTTGCCGAGGCGATGGATCTTCTGGAAGAAACGCGCGGCGGACTGGAAAGCGCGCTGCGTGAGACCGAGTATGATCCGCGCGAACTGGAAGCTGTCGAAGAGCGGCTGTTTGCGCTTCGTGCTGCCTCCCGCAAGTTCTCGGTGCCGGTTGACGAGCTGTCCGCCCTGTGTGCCCGCATGAGCGGCGATCTGGCCGATCTCGATGCCGGTGAAGACAAGTTGGCGGCGCTGGTGAGTGCTGCTGGAAAAGCCCGTGCCGAATACGACAAGAAGGCAGCCAGCCTCTCGGACAAGCGGCGAAAGACAGCCAAGGCACTGGAAAAGGCTGTTGAAATGGAGTTGCCCGACCTCAAGCTGGAGCGGGCAAAATTCATCGTCGAAGTGGAAAGCAATCCGGAAAGCCGCAGCCGTTCGGGCATCGATCAGCTGGAGTTCCATGTCCAGACGAACCCAGGCACGAAGCCGGGGCCAATGATGAAGGTCGCGTCCGGTGGCGAGCTTTCCCGTTTTCTCTTGGCCCTGAAGGTGTCTCTCGCCGACAAGGGCTCGGCCCCGACGCTGGTTTTTGACGAGATCGACACAGGGGTGGGCGGAGCAGTGGCCGAGGCCATTGGTCTGCGTCTGGCACGACTTGCCGGCAGCGTTCAAGTTTTGACGGTTACCCACGCCCCGCAGGTGGCAGCTCGCGCTGCAGGGCATTTCCTGATCGCCAAGGAAGCGACCAGGAAGGACCGGGTGGCAACACGCGTTCAGCGTATTGATGAAGACCACCGCAGCGAGGAAATCGCCCGGATGCTTGCCGGCAGCGTTATCACGGAAGAAGCCCGTGCCGCAGCGCGCAGGCTGCTGACGGCTGCGGAATAGGAAATAGGATCCGTCGCAGTGGACAAAAAGAGGGCGGGTTAGCCGAAGCTCCCGCCCTGTGGTGCAGTTTTCAAATGAGAAATGGTCTTACGGCTCCTTGACGAGCGGTGCTTCCTTCATGTCAGGCAGCTTCAGTTCACCTTCTCCCAGATTGGGGACATTCAGCTCGATGCTCAGCTCTTCGTCGTTCGTGAAAAAGCCATTGGCATAGAGCAGGCCGCCTGCGATCAGCGCGACGACAAGCGCTCCGGCCATAAACCAGCCAGCGCTGTTGCCGTTCGTCTTCTCGACATAATGCGTTTCACGGTCCTGATAAGCCATTCGTGTCTCCTCATTCCAACATTGACCAGCATCGAGTTTTGCCGGTTCGATGTGCTATCAACGCTTGAGCCCGCCATTCGGTTCCGGTATCCGATTTAATCCGGTCATCAACTCGGCCTGTCCCGCTGACACATTTCGTGAAGACATCATGACTGACACTTCCTTCGCCCAAACCGACATCGACGCCCTGACGCAGGAGGAAGCACAGGTCGAGCTGAAACGGCTGGCGGCGGAAATCGCCGAGCACGACCGCCGCTATCACCAGGAAGATGCCCCGGTGATCTCGGATGCGGACTATGACGCCCTGCGCCGGCGGAACGCGTCCATCGAGGCCCGGTTTCCCAATCTCATTCTTGAAGACGGTCCCTCTGCCCAGGTAGGGGCGGCCCCGGCGTCCGGTTTCGGCAAGATTACTCACCGGGTGCCGATGCTGTCGCTGGACAATGCCTTCAACGATGACGACGTCCGGGACTTCGTCGGCCGCGTGCGCCGGTTTCTGAAGTTCGATCCGCTGATGGGGGCTCTGGCGGTTACCGCGGAGCCGAAGATTGACGGTCTGTCGCTGTCTCTTCGGTATGAAAACGGCACTCTGGTTTACGCCGCAACGCGAGGTGACGGCACCACAGGTGAAAACGTCACCGAGAACGCGAAGACGATCAAGGATATTCCGGAGAAGCTGTCCGGCACGGTGCCGGGTGTCGTTGAAGTGCGCGGCGAAGTCTATATGGCGCACAAGGATTTTCAGGCGCTGAACGAGCGCATGGCAGCCAATGGCGGCAAGGTTTTCGCCAACCCGCGCAACGCGGCGGCGGGCTCGTTGCGCCAGCTGAAATCCGAAATCACGGCCTCCCGCCCGCTGCGGTTCTTCGCTTATGCCTGGGGCGAGATGAGCGAACTGCCGGAAGACACCCAGTTCGGCATGGTCAAACAGTTGGAAGCCTGGGGCTTCCAGGTCAACCCGCTGATGAAACGCTGTGAAACCGTGGAAGAGCTTCTCGGGGTCTATCACGGCATCGAGGAAAGCCGTGCCCAGCTAGATTATGATATCGATGGTGTGGTCTACAAGGTCGACCGGCTGGACCTGCAGGAGCGCCTCGGCTTTGTCTCGCGGTCACCCCGGTGGGCGATCGCTCACAAGTTCCCGGCCGAACAGGCCTACACCATTCTCAACGACATCGAGATCCAGGTTGGCCGAACAGGTGCCCTGACGCCGGTTGCCAAGCTGGAGCCGATTACGGTGGGCGGTGTCGTCGTTTCAAACGCGACCCTCCACAACGAAGACTATATCAAGGGCATTGGCCAGGACGGAGAGTCGATCCGCGGCGGCAAGGATCTTCGTATCGGTGACACGGTGAAGATCCAGCGTGCCGGCGACGTCATTCCGCAGATTGTCGATATCGACCTGGACAAACGCCCCGATGGGTCGGAAGCCTTCGAGTTTCCGACTGTCTGCCCCGCCTGCGGTAGCCACGCGGTGCGCGAGGAAAAGGAAAAAACCGGGCGCCGCGATGCGGTGCGCCGCTGCACCGGCGGTCTGATCTGCCCGGCCCAGGCAACGGAAAAGCTCAAGCATTTCGTCTCGCGCAATGCCTTCGACATCGAAGGCTTCGGCGACAAGCAGGTCGACGCCTTCTACAAGGAAGGCCTTGTGATGGCACCGGCGGACATCTTCACGCTGGAGGAGCGGGACAAGCGCTCTCTCACCAAGTTGCGCAACCGGGAAGGCTGGGGTGCCGTTTCGGCGAAGAACCTTTTCGAGGCAATCAACGCGCGGCGAGAGATTGACCTTCATCGTTTCATCTTCGCCCTGGGCATCCGTCACGTGGGCGAGGGCAACGCCAAACTTCTGGCACGTGCCTATGGCTCCTGGGCGGTGTTCTATGCAGCCATGAAGGCGGCGCATGACACGGCGGGCGAAGCCTGGACAGAGCTCAATGACATCGACGGCATCGGCCATATCGTTGCCGAGGCGCTGGCGGAGTTCTTTGCCGAGCAACACAATCTCGACCAACTCGACGCACTTCTGGTCGAGGTATCACCCAAGGACGCTGAAAAGATCAACGCCTCCGGCTCGCCGGTCGCAGGCAAGACAGTGGTTTTCACCGGCTCGCTGGAACGTATGACCCGCGACGAAGCCAAGGCCATGGCCGAACGCTTTGGTGCCAAGACGGCAGGTTCCGTCTCGAAAAAGACCGACCTGGTGGTGGCCGGTCCTGGTGCTGGTTCAAAGCTGAAAAAGGCCCAGGAGCTGGAGATCGAAGTCATCTCCGAGGATGACTGGTTCGATCTGGTGGGGGCCTGAGGCGCTCCTACCTTCTCTATCTCTGTTTTGCGAAGATAAGGCAGGGGCGGCATGATGCACGGGCTCCCTTGTTTACTGGATCCCCGCCTGCGCGGGGATGACAAGAGAGAGGCTTCGGGACATGGCTTTGCTTCTTGTCATCCTGGTTTGTCGCGTAGCGGCAAGACCGGGATCCAGTAACCCCTGTGCTCGCTGGAACCACAAACCTCTGGGGTTCCTGAAACCGTTATCGGCAATGCCAAATCAAAAGCACTAACGTATATCCGGGAAGAATTTCAACGAAGGCTCCACGTTGCACCTTGATCAGCAATACTATGTCTACATTCTTGGAAGCGGACTGGGCGGCACGCTCTATGTCGGGGTGACGAATGATCTGTTGGGCAGGGTTTCGCAGCACCGTGAAAGCATCGGAAGCCAGTTTACCGCGAAGTATGGCGTGCATCGGTTGGTGTATTACGAAGTTCACGAGGAAATCGAGTGGGCGATCAAGCGGGAAAAACAGCTCAAACGCTGGAATCGTGCCTGGAAGATCCGTTTGATCGAAGAACGGAATCCAAACTGGGACGACCTGTTTGCTAAACTGGTTTGACACTTTTGCGTCGCTTCGATCGTTTGCTGCGCATGGCTTGTTCTCCCGCCACTTGGTCAAGCAACAGGCTCCCTTGTTTACTGGATCCCCGCCTGCGCGGGGATGACAAGAGAGAGGCTTCAGGGCATGGCTTTGCTTCTTGTCATCCCGGTTTGACGCGCAGCGGCAAGACCGGGATCCAGTAACCCCTGTGCTCGCTGGAACCGCAAACCTCCGGGGTTCCTGAAATCTGTCGCGGCTTTGTCAAAGGAGGCGGCCTCACGCAGTTGCCGGTTCAAATAAGAAAAGCCCGCTTCTTGTCCCCACCAAATCGGTCATTCCTGCCTCGCCAGCGCCGGTATGTTGCTATATTGTTCTCAAAACAAGCGCTTGAAACCGGACCAGTAAACCATGACCGACCCGGACGGGTACGACGATTCCTTTGACGATCCATTCCAGCCTATCGGCACGCGGGCGGAGTCCGCGCCTGCTCCCGTGCGGCCGCAAGGAGGGATCGCGGCCAGGGCGATGGCGGCACGGCGGGCACCGGACTATCTGACGGGGCTGAACCCGGAGCAGCGGCTGGCGGTGGAAACGACCGAAGGGCCGGTTCTGGTGCTGGCTGGTGCCGGCACGGGCAAGACCCGCGTTCTGACAACACGCATCGCCCATATCCTGGCAACCGGCTTGGCGCGACCGTCCGAAATTCTGGCTGTCACGTTCACCAACAAGGCTTCGCGCGAGATGAAGGAACGCATTGCCGGTTTTGTCGGCGGCAATGTGGAAGGCATGGCGTGGCTCGGCACGTTCCACTCCATCTGTGTGAAGATCCTGCGCAAGCATGCCGAACTTGTCGGCTTGAAATCGTCCTTCTCGATCCTCGACACCGACGACCAGATCCGCCTTATCAAGCAGATCATCCAGGCCGAAGGGCTGGACGACAAGCGCTGGACGGCCAAGGCCTTTGCCGGGATGCTGGATGGTTGGAAAAACCGGGCTCTTGGGCCGAAAGACATCCCGGAAGGCGAGGCGCGGGCGTTTGCCAACGGCAAGGGGCGAAAGCTCTACGAGGAATATCAGGAGCGCCTGTCGATCCTGAACGCGGCCGATTTCGGTGACCTGCTTTTGCATGTCATCACGCTGTTCAAGACCCAGCCGGATGTCCTCAAGGAATATCAGCGCCGCTTCCGCTATATGCTGGTGGACGAATATCAGGACACCAACATCGCGCAGTACCTGTGGCTGCGCCTTCTGGCCCAGGGCAACCCGAATGTCTGCTGTGTCGGTGATGATGACCAGTCGATCTACGGCTGGCGCGGCGCGGAAGTCGATAACATCCTGCGCTTCGAACATGACTTCAAAGGCGCCACCGTCATTCGCCTGGAGCGCAATTATCGCTCGACCAGTCATATCCTGGCTGCCGCATCCCACCTGATTGCCTTCAATGAAGGCCGTCTCGGCAAGACCCTGTTCACGGATTTCGAGGAACCCGACCACGACCTGGTGTCGGTGGCCTCCGTCTGGGACAGCGAAGAAGAAGCGCGCACCATCGGCGACGAGATCGAGACGCTTCAGTCGCGAGGTCATTCGCTCAATGAAATGGCGGTTCTGGTGCGGGCATCGTTCCAGATGCGCGAGTTCGAAGACCGGTTTGTCACGCTGGGACTTAATTACAGGGTCATCGGCGGTCCGCGCTTTTATGAGCGCATGGAAATCCGCGATGCCATGGCCTATTTCCGCTGTGTCGCGCAGCCCGCGGACGATCTGGCGTTTGAGCGCATTGTCAACACGCCGAAGCGCGGTCTTGGCGATGCGACGCTGAAACTGGTCCATGGCGTTGCCCGGGCAGAGCGTATTCCACTGATGCAGGCGGCAAGCCAGCTTATCGATACCGAAGAACTGAAGCCAAAGCCACGCAACGCGCTGAAGTCCGTGCTCGACAACTTCGAGCGCTGGCGGCGTCAGCTCGACCAGATGAAACACACCGAACTGGCGGAAATCATCCTCGATGAGAGCGGCTACACCGAGATGTGGCGGCAGGACCGCTCGGCGGAAGCGCCCGGACGGCTCGACAACCTGAAGGAACTGATCCGGTCTATGGACGAATTTGAATCCATGGCCGGTTTCCTGGAGCACATTTCCCTCGTCATGGACCGGGACAGCGCGGATGCGACCGACGCCGTATCCATCATGACGCTGCACTCGGCCAAGGGGCTGGAATTCGACACGGTTTTCCTGCCCGGCTGGGAAGAGGGGCTGTTTCCCCACCAGCGCGCGCTGGATGAATCCGGTCGCGCGGGTCTGGAGGAAGAGCGCCGGCTGGCCTATGTCGGCATCACCCGGGCGAAGAAACGCGCAAAGCTCTATTTCGCGTCCAACCGGCGCATTCACGGCCTCTGGCAGTCCACCGTTCCCTCACGGTTTCTGGACGAGCTGCCGCCGGACCATGTCGAGATTGCCGAAGCTTCGTCCAGCTATGGCGGCTATGGCGGTGGCGGTTACGGACCGTCCCGGTTCGACAGTCATGATCCCTTCGACAAGGGCAGCTACTCCACCCCGGGCTGGCAACGTGCGCAGCGTGCCAAGCAGTCCTCCAGCGGATTTTCCGATGGCGGCGGCCGTGGGTATCAGTCCGCGCGGCAAAAGCGTCAGGGGCCGTTGACCATCGAAGGAGAGCTGGTGGCGAAATCCGTCAGTGACACGCCATCGCAATTCTCTCTGGGCGAGCGCGTGTTCCACATCAAGTTCGGCTATGGCGCCATCAAGTCGATCGAGGGAAACAAGCTGACCATCGACTTTGAAAAGGCAGGGGTGAAGAAGGTCATCGACAGTTTCGTCGAACGGCACTGACCGGCTGGTTGCAAGAACTTGTCCGGTGCACTGCTTCTGACGTCTACGCTCCAATAGAACCGGGAATTTGGTCTCGCACCTGATGTATCCTTGGGTTGGCCCCAAAACCTGAGACACTTTGCGCCTGGGGCCGTTCTAGAGATCGACACCTTGCGGTTTGATCAGCATGTCGCGTTCCTTCAGGTAGGGATGTATACCGACGGCCTCACGCAGCACTTCCTGGCCCATTTGCACCCTGCCGAGCGTCATGAAGATGATTGCCTTGCCGGACAAGGCGCCAAAGTGCCGTGGTTCCAGAGCAAGGGCGCGTTCGATATCTTCGAGGCTGGCTTCGTAATTACCCTGCAAGAAGAGGATGAAGGCACGCTGGTTCCAGCCTTCCGAGTAATCCGGTGCTTCTTCCACGACCGTGTCGAGCAGATCCTTCGCACCCTGAAAGTCATAGGATCCTCGTTTACGCATGGCTTCGTCCACCTTCTGCCGGATCTCCGGCGTGGGAGCGGCATCCAGCCAGGTGTGCCAGATACTATCCTCGATCTTGCTGGCCGTCTCTTCATTCGGAGCGTTCTTCAAGGCTTCAAACAGTTGATCCTGCTCGGACGTTGCCCAGGCGGGGAGGATGAGAAGCTGGAGGCAAAGAAGGGCAGCAACCAGACATCCGGTCACTTGCAGCCAGTTTAGGTGCGAACGGGGGCAAGCCATGGGTGTTTCCTCGCATTTCCCAATGAAATGGGGCACAGACCCGGTTTGCCCAGTCCCGGGACCGTTTCAAGCTGGCATCGCTGGCCGCTTCCCGCTATACCGCACGCCTTGACCCCAATAACCACAGGCGCGAGCGGCGATGAAAACCATCCGGGTGCGGATCACGGCTGAAGAACTGGAAGCCAAGCGGATCTCCGAGATCCTTGAACGGGCGTTTGAGGACGACGGCAATCCGGTGACCATCTACGAAGCAACGCCGGACGGACGCCTGTGGGCGGCTGAAATTCTTCTGTTCGACATGGAGCCGGAAGAGGCGGCTGCGACGGTGCGCGACCGTGTCGGTGCCGATGCATTTGCCGCGCCGCTGGAAGCAGAAGAACTGCCGGATATCAATTGGGTCGAGAAGAGCCTGGAAGGGCTGAAGCCGGTAAAGGCCGGTCGTTTCGTTGTTCACGGCAGCCACGATAGGGACAAGGTTCCAGGTGGGGCCATCGGCATCGAAATCGAAGCAGCGCTTGCCTTCGGAACCGGTCACCATGGCACGACCGCGGGTTGCCTGGAGGAAATCGACAGGCTTTTGTCCATGCGCGCGTATGACAGCATTCTTGATCTTGGAACGGGAACAGGCGTGCTGGCAATCGCAGCTGCGCTTCAATCCCGCCAGTTGGTTCTTGCAACCGATATCGACCCTGTTGCGACGAAAACGGCGCTGCAAAACGCCCGGCTCAACGGTGCGGGGCACCTTGTTCGTGGCTTTACCGCCAACGGAATTGAAGACCGCCGCTTCCGTCTCTTTGGTCCGTTCGACCTGGTGATCGCCAACATCCTGGCGCGACCACTGATGAAGATGGCGAAGTCCATCGGTGAACGCATGACGCCGACCGCAACCCTCGTGCTGTCCGGCCTCAGGGTGGAAGACGGTCCCCGGATCCTGTTCGCCTACGGCTGTCAGGGGTTCATTCTGGACAGGCGCGGCGAAAAGGACGGCTGGTTGACGCTTACACTTGTGCGGGGACGTAAACAGGCCTGACTGCGTTCGCCATCTGCCAGGAAACAGCGATGATCATGTCCTCGCCTGCAAGGCGCTTGTCGTCGCCAGGCTCCGCAGGATGGGGGAGGGGGAGAGCCGTTTCTTTTATTCTGGTGCCCGGAAATCTTGACAGCAGATACAAAAAGACCCGCCGAAATTTTCGGCGGGTCTTTTCTTGTGCACAGTGGTTTTTACTTAAACCGTCCTGAGCCCCTTAGAACGCGCTGGTAGAGGTGCCTTCGCGCTCGAGCTGGGCGCGGTCATAGCCGTGGGAGGCCAGGGTCGCGTCGTCCAGTGACAGCAGGTAGCCGTTGACATAGCGGCGTGCCTGGATGGAGCGGGCTTCAATCATGCGGTCGAATGCGCGGCGCATGAAGCTGCCGCCAGCGCGGGTCGAAGTGGTCGTTTTCATGGTCATCGTGATCAATCCCATTTGAAGGTTAAGAGCTTCCCTAGGGAGAACGTCTTTTTCTTGTGTGACCTCTATATGCGCTTTTGCCGGGACCTCAGGTAGGCCTCGAAACGCATGCCAGCCTTGCGCTCTTCGCATATGCGAAAGATTTTGCTGCAGTGCGAAATGTGGGGAAGATTATGCTGCTGAACCAATTCAAGCGGAATAATTATCCAGCTTGATCGGATGGGGCCGCGAAATTATCTTGCGGCCATGTTCCAGACCTTTGACGATCTCAGTGATCCTTCCTGTGGCGCGCCGCATGCGGCGCTTCTCAGAGCCGAACTCTCCCGCCGTGGTCTCGACGGCTTTCTCGTGCCGCGCGCCGATGCGCATCAGGGCGAATATGTGCCGCCGCATGATTGCCGCCTCCAGTGGCTGACAGGCTTTACGGGATCTGCCGGCATGGCGGGGGTTCTGGGGGAAGAAGCCGCGATTTTCGTTGACGGCCGATACACCATTCAGGTGCGTGACCAGGTCGACATGGCGGTCTTTCCGGCGCGCCATCTTGTCAATGAGCCCGTGACTGACTGGCTGGCCGAACGACTGCAGCCGGGGCAGAAACTGGGCATCGATGCCATGCTGCACACGGTGCGAGAGGTTCGTCGTCTAGAGGAGATTTGTGAGTCGGCCGGCGCCACTTTGGTCAAGCTGAACGACAACCCGGTTGACGGTGTCTGGAAGGACCGTCCGGAGCCGCCGCTTGGTCAGGTTTTTCTCTATCCGGTTGAGCTTGCCGGACGCGGTGCGAAGGACAAGATTGCCGAAATCCAGTCGGCCCTCGCAAACAAGAAGGCGGATGCCTGCGTGCTGACGCAGCCCGATTCGATTGCCTGGCTGTTCAACATCCGTGGGTCTGACGTCACCCATACGCCGTTGCCGCTCTCCTTCGCCACGGTTCCGGCAGAAGGCAAGCCGTCCCTGTTCATTGATGGCCGCAAGTTGTCCAATTCCGTTCGCGATGCACTCGCCGATCTGACGGACCTCAGTGAACCGGCTGATTTCAAGCCGGGGCTGGAGGGTCTAGGCAAGGCTGGTGCCAGGGTGATGATTGATCCGGGCCTGGCGGGGATCGGCATCGCCGACGCCATTACCAAGGCAGGTGGAACCTTGCTGGAAGCGCAAGACCCGATCCTGCTGCCGAAGGCGATCAAGAACGAGACGGAGCTGAAAGGCGCGCGCACCGCGCATGTCCGCGATGCAGCTGCTTTCGTCAATTTTCTGTGCTGGTTTGACGAAGTTGCCCCCAAGGGCGATCTCGATGAGATCGCCGCCGCGGAAAAGCTTGAGGAGTTCCGCCAGGAAACCGGTGTTCTGAAGGATATTTCCTTCGACACGATTTCCGGTGCGGGCCCGAACGGGGCGATTTGCCATTACAGGGTCAGCCGGTCCAGCAATCTCAAGATCCCGGTCGGCAAACCGTTCCTGATCGATTCGGGTGCCCAGTACGAAGACGGTACCACCGACATCACCCGCACACTTGCGGTCGGGGAAGTCGGCACGGAGATGAAGAAGCACTACACGCTGGTGCTGAAGGGACATATTGCGATCTCGACGGCAAAGTTCCCGGAAGGCACCACGGGTGCGCAGCTCGATACGCTTGCCCGGATCGACCTGTGGAAGGCCGGTCTTGATTTCGACCATGGCACCGGTCATGGCGTCGGTGCCTACCTCAGCGTTCACGAAGGACCGCAACGCATTGCCAAAACCGGCACGGTGCCGCTGAAACCGGGCATGATCCTGTCGAATGAGCCAGGCTACTATCCGGCGGGCGAATACGGCATCCGGATCGAAAACCTGGAAGTCGTCACGCCTGCGCGTGATTTGCCGGGTGGGGAACGCCCGATGCTCGGCTTCGAAACGATCACCCTTGTGCCCATGGATCTTCGGTTGATTGAGCCTGCTCTGCTGACGGTGGCCGAGCGCGACTGGTTGAACCGGTATCATGAGAGGGTCCGTGCCGAGATCGGCCCCCTTGTGGGCGCGAAAGAGCGGATCTGGCTGGAACAGGCGACAAAAGCGATCTAAAAGATCCTGAAGGCCGGTTTCGACCGGCCTTCCTATTTTGAATTCTTGTTTATCGAGCTGAGGTTTTTCAATGCGCGCCGCGGATGTTCTCAAGATGCCGCTCTACGCTGCCGAGCTGGCAACCGGAGCCAAGTCGTTTCGGGACAACCCGCTGATTGGCAGCCGCCGGCTGAACGAGGCCGGGTTGCACGCCAAGCGCATCAAGCTGGCGGAATCCATGGCGGATACGCGCCGCCGCAGGTTGGAGCATCTGCTGCCGGAAGCTGATCGCGCTGCTTATGCAAAAGACGGATTTATCGCCACCCGCAACCTTCTGCCGGAAGATGAACTGGCGGCGCTGCGCAAGGAAGTCGAAACAACGCGCTTCGATGCCTGGGACATGCGCCAGGGCAATGCCGTCACGCGGTTCGTTCCCCTGCCGCCCAGTGTGCTTGCAGATTTGCCTCATCTGAAGGCCTTCGTCTGGAGCAAGCCGTTCCAGAACGGTCTGCGTTATGTCGGGTCGACCAATGGTGATCCACTGGTCTACCTGCATATCGTCATGACCAATCCGGACACTAAGCGGAAGGCCGACCCGCAAACGGCATTCCATTCCGACACCTTCCACCAGACCGCGAAATCTTGGTTCTTCCTCTATGACATCGATGATGCCGAGGGACCTTTCACGTATATTCCCGGATCGCACCGGCTGACGCCGGAACGGCTGGAATGGGAACGTGAACAGAGCCTATCGGCCTGTGGCGACAAGAACACGCTGCATGCTCGCGGTTCCTTCCGCCTTGCTCCGGAAGAACTGGGTCGGCTGAAATATCCCGAGCCGGTGAGGTTCGCAGTTCCCGGCAACACGCTGGTCGTTGCCGATACCCACGGCTTTCATGCGCGTGCCGCCAGTAAGCGGCCGTCGGTACGCGTGGGCATTTATGGCTCGCTGCGTCGAAATCCATTCCTGCCGTGGGCGGGGCTTGACCCGTTCGATCTGCCAGGCCTCAGGGGGCGCCAAGCCCGGTTCTACATGGCCCAGAAGGATCTGCAATTCCGCCTGAAAGGCAAGGCATCGCATCGCTATGCGGGCAAGATCCTGGTAACGGAACCTTCGAAATTCTGACCTTGCGGACTATCCTCTAGGCGGAATTCCTGCAGATCTCCGTTAGTGGTGCTCTTCCTCGTTGGCTTTGATCAGTTCCGAGTTGAAGTGATTGAGCGCCTTTACGTGGCGCGCCTGTCCGACGATCCTGGTTGCATCTTTGGTGCTGACGACCGGAAGCGAGGCTTCTCCGCAGGAATCGAAGCTTTTCAGTGCGCTTTCAAGCGAGTCTGTATCATGAAGGTAGCTGCCGTCCTGACCGGGTCGGAAAATGCAATCCTCCTCATTGGCCGGGGGAGGGTCCATGAAATCCTTCACCTTGACCGTTTCTCCCAGAAAGCGGTGGATGCCGTCATTCACGAAATAGCCGCGCAGGCCAAGCAGCCAGTGGAAATAGGATTTGCCATGAACGGCCTGTGTCAGGCCCGTTGCAATCGACACGGTCAGCAGCAGGGCGATCGAGAGCGTGTAGCCGCCGGTCAATTCGAAAACGATCATGGTTGTTGAAAAGGGCGCGCCGAGAACCGCTGCTGCAACGGCCCCCATTCCCAGGATCGCGTATAGCCCCTCGCTTGAAGCCAGTTCGGGAAAGACTGATGCGGCAATCAGCCCAAAGGCGCCTCCGGTCATTGCCCCCAGATAGAGCGATGGAGAAAAGATGCCGCCACCAAAACGGGACGCCAGCGTGATCGCGGTCGCGGCTGTTTTCGCAAACAGCAGAGCGAACAGCATCGCAAGGGGCAACTGGTCCTTGAGGGCGGCGTCCGTGGTCTCGTAGCCGACGCCAAGCACGTCGGGAAAGACCAGAGCAATGAGCCCGACCGCGAAACCGCCGACAACAGGCCGCAGCCAGACCGGCATCGAAATGTTCCGGGCAACCCAATCCGTTCCGATCAATGCAAACTGGAACAGGATTGCCACGAGGGCGGAAACCAGGCCCAGAAGCGCAAAGGCGGGAAATTCCCAATAGGAGGTGATCTGGTGTCCCGGAATGACGAAGGCGGCAACGTCGCCGAACCAGAGCCGGGAGAATACGGTTCCCGTTACGGCGGCAATCGCGATGGGCGAAATGGCCGACATCGCATAGTGCCCGAGAATGACCTCGTGTGCGAACAGAACGCCTGCGATAGGCGCGTTGAAAGAGGCGGATACCGCACTGGCAACGCCGCAGGCCAGCAGAATGCGGTGCGCGGAATCCGGCAGGTGAAACAGGCGCCCGACGGATGCACCGATGGTTGCTCCCAGGTGCACGACGGGGCCTTCACGCCCGGCACTGGCGCCGGAGCCGAGCGATAACGCCGTTATAAGGACTGATGATATGCCCGGCCAGAACGGCAGCCCGCGTCCGCCTTTGACACGAGCCTCGATCACGTCCGCCACGCTGAACGTTCTCTGCATCGGTTGCATGTACTGAAGCAGCAGACCAACCAGCAATCCGCCAATGGTGGGCCCGGCAACGATCATGTACCACGGCAGTGTCGCGGCGGCGCTGACGACACGTTCCGTCGCCGTGCCAAGCCAGGGCAGCTGCACCAGGCTGATGATCTCACGGAAGATAATGGCCGCCCAGGAGACGAAAGAGCCGATCAGAAGGGCCAGCAGCCAGACGATATGGCTTTTCTGGCGCAGAAATTCCCTGAAGTTGAACCCGATGCCAGCGAGAAGTCCGGCGATGCCGGAACGAATGGAAGGGGCGAGCCTGTAAAGAAAGTTCAATCGGTCTGGCATTTGGTCGGCGTGACTCAACTGAGATTAAAAGCCAATCTGAATTACGGCCCCATTTTACGGAGGAACCGCGTCACTTCACCGTCAAAATTGAAAAAATCCGGCTTGTCCCTTGATTTTCATGTGTTCAGGTTTAAGGAGGGGGTGTCGAAGCCTTCAGGCCATGTCGCCATCCCGGTCGCCTAGACCGGCTGTTTTGGGCTCCGGCAAATCGCCAGAAGTAGCCCTCTCAGCCAAGAAGTGTTGGCCTGCCATGTCCGTTGTTGAACCGTCCGATACACCGTCACTGTCCGGTGACGGCCCCCCAGACGCGCGCGAAAAACGCGTATTTTCTGTGCCCATGTTGTGTCTTGTGGCGTTCTTTATCGGGATCGTCGCGGCCATTGGCGCGGTTTTCTTCCGATATCTGATCTCGGTCGTTCACAATCTTTTCTACTACGGAAAATTTTCGACCGTTTACGACGCCAACCAGTTTGCCGATGCCAGTCCTCTTGGCGCTCTGGTCATTCTCGTACCCGTCGTCGGTGGTTTGATCGTGGTGTTTCTGGTGAAGACCTTCGCTCCGGAGGCCAAGGGACACGGCGTGCCGGAGGTGATGTTCGCGGTCTACCACAAGAAAGGCGACGTTCGCGGCGTGGTGGCGCTGGTGAAATCCTTTGCCTCGGCGATCTCCATCGGAACCGGTGCATCCGTCGGCCGCGAGGGGCCGATCATCCAGATCGGCGCCTCCTTCGGTTCAACGATCGCCCGGGCGCTGCATCTGCCGCGCTGGCAAAAGATCACGCTGCTTTCTGCTGGGGCAGGGGCGGGGATTGCCGCCACCTTCAATACGCCGCTTGGCGGGGTGCTCTTTGCTGTCGAGATGCTGTTGCCCGAGGTCAGCAACCGGACATTCCTGCCCGTGGTCGTTGCCACGGCGACAGCCACATACGTCGGCCGGATTGCCTTTGGTCTCGACCCGGCCTTTATCGTGCCGATCTCCGCGGAAGAGGCTATCGAAGCCATCGCGCCGATCCAGCTGGGCGCCTATGCACTGCTCGGCGTCCTGGCCGGCATTGCCTCCTGGGCTTTCATTCGCACGCTCGCCTGGTGCGAGGACCTGTTCCCCAAGCTCCCGGGCAATGATTACACCCAGAACATCATCGGCATGCTGATCATCGGCACGCTCAGCTATGTTTTGATGCTCACCACGGGGCATTACCACACCGCAGGCGTCGGCTATGCCACGATCCAGGATATCCTGAATTCGACCCCTTACACATTCATACTGCTGGCTGTTCTCTTCATTGCGAAAATCATCGCGACATCGATCAGCCTTGGTGCGGGGGCCTCCGGCGGTGTCTTCTCGCCGTCGCTGTTTATCGGTGCGACGCTTGGCGGCATGGTCGGTGTTCTGTGTTCCTACCTGTTCCCGGACAGCGGATTTACGGCGGTGGAATTCGCCCTTGTTGGCATGGGAGCGCTCGTGGGCGGTGCAACCGGCGCATCGATGACTGCCATCGTGATGATCTTCGAGATGACCCGGGACTATAACGTCATCGTGCCGCTGGTTCTGGCGGTCGCGATTGCGGTCGGTGTCCGGCGCTGGCTGATCAAGGACAACATCTACACGGTCAAGCTGCGCCATCGCGGCAAACCGATCCCGCTCAACCGGCACACCAACATGTATCTGGTGCAGCCGATCAAGGAAGTGATGGCAAAGAACTTCGTGATCCTGCCGCTTGATACACCTGTCCAGGAAGCGATTTCCGCCGTGAGTGCCGATGGCGGATCCCACATCATCGCGTCCGACGGGCCCCGGATTGCCGGCTTTGTGCGCCTCGGCACCATTCCTTACCAGGCCGACCGCTTCGCCGGGCAAACGCTGCGCGCGATCCTCTCAAGCGATTTCGTGATTGCACCGGCAACCAACATCATGAATTCGGTGATCACCCGCATGAACAACCGCAATCGCAGTTGCGCGATCATTGTGTCGGGCGATGGCCGTATTCCGCGTCCGGATGATGTGGTCGGGGTGGTCGATTCCAAGGAAATCGCCGGCGTCGTCGTCTCCAACCACTACGGCTGAGGCCATCGGTTCGGATGTCAGCCCGTGGAGTGGTTTGCCGATCCACGGGCTTTTGTTTTCGCGTCGATCAGTTGCTCAGGGTTTCTTGCGGATCTCGATATGGCGTCCAGCCCGTTCCGGGCGCGGCAGACTGGCATGAGCTTGCGACAGGGCCGTCAGGTTGGCCGCAATGTCCTCCGGCCAGGGAGCGACCTTGCGGGCGTTCATGTCGACATGAAGGCTCAGTTGTTCTGATGTCGCCGACAGCCAGCCTTCCTCGGCGTGGCGCAGTTCCTGATAGAAATGCGCACGCTTGGCGTCGAAATCGACAAGCTGAAGCGTCGCGATCACCTTCATGCCGGCGCTGAGTTCGCGCAGGTAGCACACATGTACCTCTGCGGTGAAGAACGAGCCGCCACGGGTCTTCACATAGTCGGGACCCATGCCGAGACGGTGAAAGACCTCATCGACAGCCGTATCGAACAGGACGTTGTAATAGGCCATGTTCAGATGGCCGTTGTAATCGATCCAGTCGTCCCTGACCGTCATGATTTCGCTTTCCACCGGCTTTGCGTCCCAAGTCACCTTCACAATCCTCCTTGCGCCATTGTGTCCAACCTTGCGGGAAATGCCCATTAGGCTTTGACCTTTCGGGCCGGGGCTAACATATTCGGTTTTTTACCGCGCAGACAAAGTCGCGGCCCCAGGAGGAATGAGAATGCCGGAATTGGCAACCGCGTCCGACGGAGCGCAAGTCCTTGAAAAGAATGGCGCGATCGGCGCTGCCATCGAAAAGCTGACGGGCCTGTTCAAGGACCGTTGCTCCACGTCCATGGCTCTGCGGGAACAGCATGGCCACACCACCACCTGGTTGAAGAATCAGCCGCCCGATGCAGTTGTCTTTGCGGAGACGACCGAGGAAGTCGCCGAAGCCGTCAAGATTTGCGCAGCTCACAAGGTTCCCGTGATCGCGTTCGGCACGGGGTCCTCGCTTGAAGGGCATGTGAATGCACCGTTCGGCGGCGTTTCCATAGACCTGTCCCGCATGAACAACATTCTGGAGGTCAATGCGCAGGATCTGGATTGCAGGGTCGAGGCCGGGGTAACGCGCAAGCAGCTCAACAGCTTTATTCGCGACACCGGCCTGTTCTTTCCGATCGACCCGGGGGCGGATGCCAGCATCGGCGGCATGGCGGCGACCCGTGCATCGGGCACCAACGCTGTTCGATACGGCACGATGAAAGACGCAGTCCTCGGCCTCACCGTGGTGACCGCGGACGGACGGATCATCAAGACGGGTGGCCGGGCGAAGAAGTCCTCGGCGGGTTATGATCTGACTCGGCTTTTTGTCGGCTCTGAAGGCACGCTCGGCATCATCACCGAGTTGACCTTGCGCCTGAACGGTCAACCGGAAGCCATTTCCGGTGGCGTCTGCCCGTTCCCGGATGTTGCATCCGCCTGCAATGCTGTCATCACCACCATCCAGATGGGTCTGCCTGTCGCGCGTATCGAGCTTCTGGATGAAGTTCAGGTGCGCGGCTGCAACATCTATTCCAAGCTGGATCTGCCTGAAACTCCGACGCTTTTCCTTGAGTTTCACGGATCTGAAGCCGGGGTGCAAGAGCAGTCGGAAACTTTTTCGGCGATTGCCGAGGAGTTTGGCGGCGGGCCATTCAAATGGGCGACAGCGGCCGAAGACCGGACGAAACTTTGGGCAGCCCGGCATGACGCCTATTGGGCGGGCAAGTCGCTGAAGCCTGAAGCCAGCATCATGGTGACGGACGTGTGCGTGCCGATCTCGCGGCTTGCGGACTGCGTTGCCGCCACGGCCGAGGATATCCGCAACGAAGGTTTCCTGGCGCCAATCGTCGGTCACGTGGGTGACGGTAATTTCCACGTTCAGATCCTGGTCAACCTGGACGATCCGGAAGAAAAGCAGCGGACGGAGGACTTTGTCGGACGGCTTGCGCTCAGGGCCATCGCCATGGGGGGTACCTGCACCGGCGAACACGGTGTCGGCCAGGGCAAGCAGAAATACATGGCCAAGGAACATGGCGAAGCGCTTGATGTGATGCGCGCTGTCAAACTGGCGCTCGATCCTCACAATTTGATGAATCCCGGCAAGATCCTGCCGCAGTCATGATATTGTATCGAATCAGTTCAATAAGCTCGTTTTGCTCCGCCGGACGCCGCAGGGCGGCGATCCGGCCGGCGCCGGAAATCCTGTGTTTGCACTGCAGCACGGATCGGCTACATCTATCCGGTACGATATCCGGTGACTTTGGAGAAAAAGGAGACAAGGCCTGAACTCCGTCTACATCACGTTGGGTGTAACAGTCATTCTGGTGCTGGTGGCAGCGCTGGTCGGGCCGTTCTTTATCGACTGGACCGTCTATCGGTCGACTTTCGAAAGCTATGCGGAGCGCGCGCTCGGGCACAGGGTGACTGTGCTGGGGGAGGCGGACCTGCGGCTTCTGCCTGCGCCCTCCATCAGTTTTTCCGACGTGCGTGTCGGTGGTGCCGAAGATCCGCTGCTGGTGGTGTCGCGCTTCGACATGCGCATCGAGCTTCCGTCGCTGCTGAAGGGCGAGATTCGGGTTCTCGACATGGAACTCGATCGTCCGCACCTGTCACTTTCACTTGATGAGGCTGGTCGACTGGACTGGCTGACGGCCATGACGTCGAGCGGCGCCATTGCCAAACTGGCACCGGATGACCTGTCCTTCGAAAAGGTGACGATCCGTGACGGCGCATTGACGATCGTCGATGCGCGGTCCGGCGAAATCAACCGGATTGATGACGGAAATCTGGTCGTGTCCGCACGCTCGCTAGAAGGCCCGTTCCGGGGCGCCGGCAGTCTCACGCTGAATGGTGCGCCCTATACGGTCAGTCTTGCGACGGGTCGCGCACAGGAAAACGCGGGACTGCGCGTCAAAGGCGAAGTCACGCCCACCGACAGGCCGGTGAACTTTGCTTTCGACGGTCAGCTTCAGGTGGCCGACGCCGCGCCCGAATTCGACGGCCGCTTCACCATCGCCTCTGTTGCGCTGGAAGAAAACGATCCGAATATCTGGCAGGCGGAAGGGCAGTTCACTGCCGATATCGCCGAGGTGGCGGTTCCTGAGTTCGAGTTCCGCTATGGTCCCGAAGACCGGCGCCTGAGCATGACCGGCAATGCGGATCTGATCTATGCCGGCGAAAAGCGTTTTGAAATCCGTGCGAAGTCGAAGCAGGTCGATCTGGACAGGTTGCTGGGCGGTGGACCGCAATCCCCCGTCGACATCAACGAGGCGGCGACACGGCTAATTGCTGCCCTGCGCGTCGTGCCGCTGCCGTCCATCGACGGTGCTGTATCCATGGATGTTCCGGCGCTGGTGGCCGGTGGCGGCATCATCCAGAATGTTCGCCTGGATCTTGAAACCATGCTGGGTGGCTGGCGCGTCGCGCGCCTTGCCGGACGCCTGCCGGGCCGCACGACGGTTGCCACCCAGGGCGACCTCGGCCTGGAGCCGTCTTTGACCTATCGCGGTGCGGTGTCTATCAGCTCGGACCAGCCGGGGTCGCTTCTCAGCTGGTGGCGGCAGAAGGAAGCCGGCGTCGGTACTATCGAACCAGTTTCCCTGGAAGGACGATTGAACCTGGTGCCCGAAGGAGCGGCGCTGGACAATCTGCGTCTGACCATTGCCGGTTCCAAAGCCCGCGGCGGCCTGGCTTACCGCATTCCACGCAGCGGCAATTCGGAATTCTCGCTCTCTCTGGAAGCTGACCGGCTCGATCTGGACCAGATCGAAAACCTGGCTGCGCTGCTTCACCCTCAGGCTGTCGAAGCGGGAGAACCGGCAGATCCCAAAGGCCTCGATGTTTCCTTGCGCCTTCGTGCCAAACAGGTGGTGGCACGCGATGTCGAGGGCGAAGGTCTGGCGCTGGAGGCAGAGTATTCCGACGGAGGTGTCAGGATCGACAGGCTGTTTGCAAATGACCTTGCAGGCGCCCGGCTCGATGTCTCCGGCGATATCCGCAATCTCTTTTCGGCGCCCGAGGGAGCTGTGTCCGGAACGCTCGACGCCCGGGACCTGTCCGGTCTTGTTGCGCTGGCAGGCGGGTTGTTTCCCGAAACCGTCTTTGTTGAACGGTTGGAACGCGCAGCTGCAAGCCTGGTGCCTGCCAAGTTCGATGCCGAGTTGAAGGCGGCTGCGGTTGGCGAAGCAACGGACATGACATTGCGCCTGGATGGGAGCGCGGGCGGCGCCGATGCTGCGATCAATGCCGAGCTCAAGGGCCGTGTCGACCAGTGGCACGATGCCGAAGTTGCCGTCGGTGTTGAACTGAAGGGCCCGGATGGCGGCCGGCTTCTGCAGCAGCTCGGCTTTGATGTCATTCCTTTGGAAGCTGCCGGAACAGGCCATCTGGCGCTGAATGTTTCCGGCATCCCGGCAAAGGGGCTGGCCACCGACCTTTCCACGGAGATCGGCGGATCCAGCGTTGAAGCCAACGGAACCTTGACCCTGAAAAAGGATGAGGCGCCGGAATACCTTGTTTCGGTGACCGCAGAGACAGCGGACCTTGGCCCGCTGGCGTTGATGGCCGGCCGGGTCCTGCCGGTCATGAGCGGCACGATCCCTGCAGCGCTTTCGGTCGATGTCGAAGGGATTGGCAGCTCGATGGCTGTCAGCAGGGCTGAAGGCTCGCTCGGAACGACGACGTTCGAAGGTCGTCTGGAAGGCGACCTTGAACCGGCGCCGGGCGAACGTAACAGACGTTTTTCCGGTGAGATAACGGTGTCCGAGGCAGATCTGCGCACAATGACGGAACTGGTCCTTGGTCCCGATCAGTGGTTTTCGGCGGGGGACGGTTCAAGCATCTGGCCGACAACCCCGTTCGGGTCGCCGCTTCTGGATGGCCTCGACCTGACCATGCAGTTCAAGGCAGACAGAATGCTGCTGGACGAGGACACCGCCATTACCGGTCCGAGTGCCGAAATTCGTCTGTCTCCCAGCCTGTTCCGCCTCGATGGACTGCAGGGAGCCTTCGCCGGTGGTCAGCTTGACGGCAGCCTCTCGATACGCCGGACCGAGGCGGAGGCCGCGGCTTCCGGACGGGTGAAACTGGACAATGCCGATCTGAGGCAGGTGTCCTGGCGGCCGGACAACAGGGCGGTCGCTTCCGGCACGCTCGACCTTTATCTGGAATTCGAAGGGGCGGGTCGCTCGATCTCGGCAATCGTGTCAGGCCTCAACGGCGGCGGCACGTTCTCGATGGAAAACGGCGACTTCCGGGGTCTCAATCCGCAGGCCTTCCCGCTGGTGACACGCGCTGTGGATGCGGGACTGGACCTTCAGGAGAACAAGATCCGTGACGTTTTCGTCAGCCACATGGCGGCGGGAAGTCTTCCGTTCAAGCGCGTTGACGGCACGCTGACAATGGTGGGCGGACGACTGAGTGCTCGTAACGTTGTTGTTGATGCTGAAAAGGCGGAGATCTTCGGCAGTGCCGAGGTCAATCTCGCCAGTTACGATCTCGATGCGGATTTCTCGTTGAAAGTTGATCCGGGCGAGGACGCGGTCACCGGTGCTGAACCGCAGGTCGGGCTGTTGTTCGAGGGGGCGGTCGAGGCTCCGGAACGCCGCATCGACATCGCGCCGTTTACCGCCTATCTCACCCTGCGTGCCTTTGAGCGGGAGGTTGAACGCGTCGAGAAGCTACAGGCGGAAATTCTGGAACGTGACCGGCTTGTGCGGGAACTGAAGAACCAGCGGGAAGGCGAAGCCCGCCGGGACCGTCAGGCAGCCCGGGCGGCCGAAGAGGAGCAGCTTCGTCTTGAGCAAGAGCAGTCCGGCGAAGACATTCAGCCTCAGCCGGATCCGGACAAGCAGGAAAATTCAGCCCTTCCGCAACAGACCAACGAAGCGCCGCGCAGGGAAACCCGCGCCGCGCCGCCGCCAGTGCCTGCGCCAGCCCCGGCACCGGCCCCGGCTGTTGCCGCGGCTCCCTTTGCCGAGCGCATTCGGGCCGTGTTGGAGACGCCGGACCTGGAAGACCTGACCGCAGCGCCAGATACTGCCCCGGTCACCAATCCTTCGAACAGCCTGCCACCCCTGGACCCGCCGGTCTCCATCGAAGACCTTCTGACACGCGACGTCGGCTCGCCGCTGGTCCTGCCCGGCGCGCAGTAACAGGCTGGTACGACGGGCCTTCGCTCGTCGATATTGGGCAGGTGTTGCCTGAAGCCCATTGAACGGCGATCGGAAAAGAAGCCGCCAGTCCTTTTCACTCAAAGTTTCAGCAATCTCTCCTCATCCTGAGGAAGCGCGCAGCGCTGTCTCGAAGGATGGGCGGCACACTCTTGAGCAAGTGGCCCATCCTTCGAGACGCGCGCAAGCGCGCTCCTCAGGATGAGGGAGATGTATGTTGCAGAGGCGGCAAGAGGGCTGAAGCTCAGAGGCAGTCCGGGCACTTCTAGCTGCGCTGTGGGCAGGCGAAAAGCAGGGGACCGGAAATCAGATTGTCAGCCGTTCATCCCTCCGAAATCAGACCAGCTTCCATTTGGACCCGTTTCAAGGCCCAGATCCTGACAGCGGAAGAGAGCGGATCATCGGGGTCGCGGTTGTCGTCGATTTCGGCAATCAGTCCGGCGAGGGACTTGTTCGCGGCGTCGGCGTAGGCGTCGACGACGTCCCAGAATTCCGGTTCCAGCGCCAGGCTGGTGCGGTGGCCGTGAAGGGAGAGGGAGCGCTTTAACAGAGCCATTGGCGGTCAGCCGCGATCGCCGGAAGAGCTCGGGCCAGAAGGTTCGGCTTCGGTTTTGTCCGCATCTGTTGTTGCTTTATCGGATGGTTCGGCATCCGGGCCGTCAGGTTTTTCCAGAAGATGCCCGTCGACGTGGATTTCCAGCGTTTCCCGGCGTTGGCGGGCCGCCTCACGTTCGGCTTTGGACCGGCCATACTTGCGCCGGTTGTCCTCGGCCGTCTTTTCCTTGTCCTGACGGTTCTTCTGCTTGCGCACCATGCGCAGATTGATGATCTCCGCGCTCATGGGAAAGGCTCCCGATCTCAGGTCTTCTTGCGGAATGCATCCAGGGAAACGACTTCGCCGCCACCGTCACTGCTTTCGGCAGCTTGCACGGCAGGTTTCGCCTTGGTGTCTGCAGTTGCAGCTTCCTTGTCGCCTGCGCCGTCGTCCTGCCTGGCTTCGTTATCGGCATGTTCCTGCTCGGCCCTGGCAAGTTCTTCCACGGCTTCCAGCAGCTCTTCCGGCAGTTCTTCCGCCGTCTTGCCGGGATCGAACTCCAGCGCGAACTGTACGGACGGATCGAAGAAACCCTTGATGGCAGAAAAAGGCACCAGCAGCTTTTCCGGCACGCCGCCAAAGGACAGGCCAACCTCGAACGCATGTTCGCCGATGGCAAGATCCCAGAACTGGTGCTGCAGCACGATGGTCATTTCCTGCGGATAGCGCTCCTTGAGTCGCTGGGAAATGCGCACGCCAGGGGCATTGGTGTCGAACGCGATGTAGAAGTGATGGTCTCCGGGCAGCCCGGTACGACCGACTTCGGCAAGTATTTTCTTCACCGCTCCACGCAGCGCGTCCTGGATCAGAATATCGTATCGCAGAAGGTCTTCAGACATCGGTTTTCGTCGAATCTCGCTGGAAAAGTCCACTATCAGGAGCACATTGACGGGCCGAGATCAAAAAGAAAAGGCTCTTTTCCAAGTGAACCCAGATTAATGTGTGCAACCCGGCAATCATCGCTCATTGGTCATGCAACCTATGTAGGACGCTGCAAATACATGGGAAGATCAAGTGGAGGCTTCTGTTGCCAGGTGCCTCCGAACCCCGCCCGTGAGTGCTACCTCAAAGGACTTAGTGGACTACCGGCGCAGCGTTACGCTGCGACAGCGTTGTCCATAGCATAGTTGTCATTTGCAACTATTAAGAAAGCCCGATAACGGTGGTACAATGCCGAGCAAAAGCACAGTCTTTACGCCCTCGTCGATCCTATTTCGCCCCCGCCGAAACCCATGGAGTTTCCATAGCTTAGCCCCATGGGCTTGGGTGGAGGCGCCGGGTACCGCCCCCGGGTCCGATAGGTTTATTGCACTGACCATTTATTGCCATAGCTGGCGAACCAGCAGCCCTGATATAAGGTCTTCGGCCCTGAAATGAAAGAGGCTTCTGGCAAAGCATGTCGTTTGCCGGCTTGGTTCATGGCCATTCTTCCACAGCACGTGCCAAGTTGGGGAAAGTGCGGGGGAGGGGCTGTCTTTTCGGAAAAATCTGCCAAGTTAACCACAAACTCCAGATCTCCTGACCGCGAAGGCTTCCGCCGTGCAGCAATATCTCGATCTCTTGTCGAAAATCCTGGACGAAGGCGTTGATCGGGGCGACAGGACCGGAACGGGCACGCGCTCGATCTTCGGCCACCAGATGCGCTTCGATCTCTCGCAAGGCTTTCCCTGTGTCACGACAAAGAAGTTGCACCTGAAGTCGATCATTCACGAGCTGCTGTGGTTCCTCGCGGGCGATACCAACATTCGGTATCTGAAAGAAAACGGGGTGAAGATCTGGGACGACTGGGCGGACGAGAACGGCAATCTCGGGCCGGTCTATGGCTACCAGTGGCGGTCATGGCCTGCACCGGACGGCAGATCCATCGACCAGATCGCCAATCTGCTGAAGATGATCCGGACCAACCCGGAAAGCCGGCGGCTGATCGTCTCGGCGTGGAACCCGGCTCTGGTCGACGAGATGGCGCTGCCGCCGTGCCATTCGCTGTTCCAGTTCTACGTGGCTGACGGCAAGCTCTCCTGCCAGCTTTACCAGCGGTCGGCGGATGTCTTCCTGGGCGTGCCCTTCAACATCGCCTCCTATGCGCTGCTGACCATGATGGTGGCCCAGGTGACCGGCCTGAAGCCCGGAGACTTTGTGCACACGTTCGGTGATGCGCATCTTTATGCCAACCACTTCGATCAGGCCCGTGAGCAGCTCACACGTTCGCCGCGGCCCTTGCCGGAAATGAAAATCAATCCGGATGTCACGGATCTCTTTGCGTTCAAGTTCGAAGACTTCGAACTGACCGGCTACGATCCGCTCCCGCACATTGCCGCACCGATCGCAGTCTAGCCACCGGCTGTTTCAGCTCACTTCGAACCAGGTCATCATGCCCGATGCCGCATGACCGAGCATGTGGCAGTGGATCAGCCATTTCCCGGGATTGTCCGCAACAAAGGCGATCTTGACCGTCTCGCGCGGCTGACTTGTGAAGGTGTCGCGCCAGTCGGGGTTCTCCAGTTTCGTGCCATCGCGCTCGATGACGCGGAAATGATGGCCATGCAGGTGGATCGCATGCGGGAAAGCCGTGTCGTTCCGGCTTTCCAGAAGGATCGTGTCGCCGCGCTTGGCGGAAAACATCGGATCGTCTTCCATACCGGCCACACCGTTGAAAGCCCAGAAGAGCCCCTCGGACATCATCTGGCGCATGTCCATCTCGACGCCGTGTCTCATCATCGACTGCATGCCGCCCATGGCTCCACCCGCCATCACTAATGGCAGTTCCCGGGGAGAGCTCAGATCGGGTTCAGGCAACCGGTTCGGCGGTGGCAGCACGAGTGGCAGGTCTTCGCTTTCGGTTTCCGAGACGACGAAGTTGGCGAAGGTGAAAGGCTTGCCGGTCATCATCTCGAATGGCAGCTTGCCGGTTTCCTGAGGTCGCAGCACAAGATCCATGCGCTGTGCCGGCGCCAGTTGCACAGTGCCCTCGACCTCCCGCGCGGTGTCAAAGGCCTGCCCATCAAGCCCGACTGTCTTCGCACCAAACCGCGCCGGAGCCAGATCAAGGATACGCGCCGTGGAGGCGTTGATAAGGCGCAGCCGGTGCCAGCGGTCCTTCTTCAACGCAATGTCGGGCATCGAAGCACCGTTGATGGTCAGCCAGTTGCCCAGACGTCCGGCATGGGCAAAGTCGTGCATGGCGCCGAAGCTTGCGGTTTCCAGGATACCGTTTTCGTCCAGACGCCAATCGTTGAGGATCAGCGTGATGTCGCAATCGGGGTCGAAGGACTGCTCGTCGTCCTCGACAATCAGTGCGCCCGCGAGGCCGCGCGGCACCTGGTTCCAGCTCATGTTGTGGGCGTGGTACCAGAAGGTGCCTGCGTCCGGCACGACAAAGTCGTAGTCGAAGCTTTCACCGGGGGCGACGGGGGGCTGAGTGAGGCCGGCAACACCATCCATGGCATTGTCGATGCGGATGCCGTGCCAATGGACCGAGGTGGGTTCGTCGAGGTTGTTGGTGAAGCGCACTCTGACGCGTTCGCCGCGCTTGACCCGTATCTGCGGACCGGGCAGCCGGTCGTTGTAGAGCCAGAGATCCGAGAGGCCGCCGTCCTTGCCATAAAGTCGGGCCTGTCCCTTGACCGCCGCAAGGTCGAAGAAACCTTCTTCCGTTTTTGCCAGAGCAAAGGCTGGTGACAAGGCAGCAAGACCTCCTGCCACCGATGCTTTCAAGAACGAACGTCGATCCACTCTCCCACCTTCCTGACGCAAGTTGCTTCTCCCTGTCACTATGGTGGTTCCAGTTGGTGGAAGGTCAAGCTCCTCGCACGGCAATAAACCTTTCAAATAACGCTCGCATTTGGCGATGAAACTGCCGACACTTCCTTCAGGTTTCACGCAAGGGAGCTCTTCATGAAGTCAACCGACGGTCTTTCGCTCTCACCCCACGCGGCAGCTGCCGAGCGTCGCGGGTTCGATACGTCCCTTGGCCGCAAGCTCTGCGCCGGTGCCGAGGCAGGTTTGTTGCCGCATCTTCATGTCGTGATTGCAGAACGCGGTGGTGAGACGGTTCTGGAAAGTTATGGCAAGGGAGAGGACGAAAACTGGGGCCGTCCGATCGGTGAGGTAACCTTCGGCCCCGAGACCCTTCACGACCTGCGTTCTATCACCAAATCCATCGTCAGCTTGCTCTATGGCATTGCGCTGGAGCGGGGCGAGGTGCCGACGCTCGATACGCCGGTCCTGAAGCTTTTTCCCGAATATGCCGACCTTGCCGCGGATCCGAAACGCATGGAGCGGACCGTGGAGCACGCCTTGACCATGTCGCTCGGCATGGAGTGGGACGAGACCCGTCCCTATACCGATCCGGAAAACAGCGAAATCGCCATGGAAATGGCCCCGGACAGGTACCGTTACATTCTGGAGCGTCCGCTGGTGGGAGACCCCGGCACCCGATGGATCTACAGTGGCGGAGGCACCGCGCTGGTGGGCGAGATCCTGCAACGGGGAACGGGACAGAAGCTGGCCGATTATGCAAGGGAACGCCTGTTTTCGCCACTTGGCATAAATCAGTTCGATTGGTCTATCGGCCGGGATGGGGCCTATTCGCCGGCGTCCGGGCTGAGGTTGGCTGCACCGGACCTGCTCAAGATCGGACGTCTCGTTCTTGACAACGGTATCTGGCAGGGCAGGGAGATCGTTCCCGAAGCCTGGATCCGGGCTTCACTGCAGCCAATCATCGAAACCAGCGAAGGGCCGGGATACGGCTATTTCTGGTTTTGCGGCCAGGTTCCCGTTCCGGCTCTTGGCGGCCCGACACCCTGGTTTGCCGGCTTCGGTAATGGTGGCCAGCGGCTCTGGCTGTGCCCCAAGGCAGATGTTGCGGCCGTCATCTATTCCGGCAATTACAACGACTGGTCCGCCTGGATCCCGCCGACCCGGGTCTGGAGTGAGATCATTCTGGCGAATTTACGGGAAGCGTAGCCTCGCCTTTGAACGCCTGATCCTGACACCAATACATCCTCATCCTGAGGAAGCGCGCAGCGCTGTCTCGAAGGATGGGCCCCACACGCTGAATATGCCGCCCATCCTTCGAGACGCGAGCAGGCTCGCTCCTCAGGATGAGGGGAGAGGAGGCCAGGTTAAGTTAAGCGTGCGTGCTGGTTCCACTGATCCGCAATGCAGGGCGAATTCTCTAAGCGTTTTCACCCCTGCCGATGCGCTTCCAAGAAGTCCCGGTACCACAGGGCACTGTTCTTCAGCGTACGGACCTGGGTGCCATAATCCACATGAACGATACCGAAGCGCATCTTGTAGCCTTCGGCCCACTCGAAATTGTCCATCAGGCTCCAGAGGAAATAGCCCTTCACCGGAACACCTGCCTCGCGTGCATCGGCAATGGCACCGAAATGTTTTTCCAGATAGTCGATCCGGCGCTGGTCGTTGACGACACCGTCCTGCGGCTCGTCATTGTAACAGGCACCGTTTTCAGTGATGTAGCAGTCCGGAAGCGTGTAACGGGTGTCGAGATCCTTCAGGAGATCCGACAGGCCCTTTTCATAGACTTCCCAGCCGATATCGGTCAGCTCCGGCCCCGGAGTTGGGGGAACCGTCTCGGCCATTGGATAGACCGCGCTGGCATTGGTGTCTGCTTTCACGCGTAGCGGCGTGTAGTAGTTCAGCCCCCACCAGTCGAGAGGCTGGTGAATGGTTTCAAGGTCACCGTCGCGAATGTCCATGTGGTCGCCAAAGGCGCTGAGCACATCCGCCGGATAACTGCCCTCGAACATCGGTTCGAAGAAAATGCCGTTGTTGAACTGGAAGGCCCGGTCTGCCGCTTGCCTGTCCTGCGGTGTGTCGCTGACCGGATAGACGGAATGGGCGTTGATGACGATGCCCATCGGCAGGTCCGGCTTTACGGACCGGGCAGCCTGAACGCCCAGGCCATGTGCCAGGTTCAGCGTGTGCACAGTGGCTGCGAACGCCTCGATACTTTTTTCACCGGGAGCATGGATGCCGTAGAGATGGCTGAGATGACAGATGCACCAGGGTTCGTTGATGGTTGCCAGTGCGTCCATCCGGTCGCCGAGCCGTTTGACGACAATCTCCGCATAGTCCGCAAACGCTTCTGCCGTGCTGCGGGCGGTCCAGCCGCCATCGCCCGCCAGGGTCAGCGGCAGATCCCAGTGGTACAGCGTCGGATAGACCTTCAGACCACGGGCAACCATGCCATCGATCAGCCGGTCGTAGAAGTCGAGACCCTTCTCGTTCACCGGGCCTCGGCCATCGGGAAGAATGCGCGGCCAGGCGATGGAAAATCGGTAGGCGTCGACGCCGAGTGACTTGATCAGATCCAGATCGCTTTCCCAAAGATGATAATGGTCGCAAGCCATATCTCCGGAATGCCTCTGGTAAACGCGACCGGGCATCTTCGAAAAGGCATCCCAGATGCTGGGTTTGCGGCCATCTTCGCTGGTTGCGCCCTCGATCTGATAGGCCGCGGTTGCAACACCGAACAGAAAATCGCCGGGAAAACGGAGCGCAAGGTCTTTGGGAAGTGCCATGGGAACTCATCTGGAGTGGAAACGCGAATGCGATGGTCATAGTTTCCAAAGCGCTTTGGATCAAGTGATTTCGTCTTGCGTTCTGGGTATTCTCCGCAGCCAATGTGTCAGGTCAGGTGCGCGTGAAGCGTCATCAGCCAGCGCCAGAAAGGGAGTGCAGGTTCAATAACCCTCGCAATCGCTTCGTGGCCGTTTGCCCCCTGAAGCGACCCGATATCGCTGACGTCTCGCCAAACGGCGAGGCCCTTGTGCCGGGCAAGACCACTGCGCGGGTGGTCCGCGGGAAAGCCGCGAGGAACCTTGGCAAGATCTGGGGCGGACATTTCAAACCCGGCAGCCGTCATATGGGCGATCAGATCTCCGATGTCCTCGCCGTTGTCCGTCTCGAGTGTCTGGAGAAACGATCCGAGCACCGGTTTTGAAAACCGCATGCACCCTGCGCCGGTGCGCACATGGTCGGCTTCCACGGACAGGAAAAAGCTGGGCGGTTGCGCGTCCTTGCCCTGGAAAGCGGTGTCCTGCGGCCAGAAGGCCATGCGAACGTGGGTGTTATAGGGGGTCTTGTCCCTGGAAAAGCGCAGGTCCCTGTTGATGCGAAATTGCTTCGAGGTGAGGTTGTGTCCGCAAAGCCGCGAGAGCGTTTCGGCAAGCCTGCCGCGAAGCTCGTCGGCCGGATCCCTGACGAAGCGCTGGTAATCGGCCTTGTGCGCTTCAAACCAGTCCCTGGTGTTGTTGGCGGCAAGCTCTTCCAGAAAACGGAAGGTTTCTGGCTGAAAACCGGAGCCGTTCATTTTGCAGTCTTTCCGGTTTTCGGTTTTTTAGGCTTGGCAGCCTTGGGCGGCAGTGCGCTGACATAGGATCTGGCCATATCGATCCAGCTCTTCAGGTCTTCGTCGCTTTCGATTCCGTCCGGCTCGACCCGGATAAAGCCGGGCATGGGCCGGCCCCCCATCTTGCAGACCGAGGCAAAGGGCCTTGCTACCGCCTCTTCCTGCTGTGCGGTTCCCACACGTGCCATCAGTCCGCGTTTGGAGGCGCAGACCAGCATGTTGCCGTCGACCATGAAACAGGTGGACCCGAACATGCGCTTTTGCTCGACATTGTCATCCGGGATCAACGCGCGGGTGCGTTCGATCAAGACGGTTTCCATCAGGTCGGACATTCCGAAAGTCTCCTTGTCGTGGCGGTCCAGTTTCAAGGACGTGCCAAGGGGCGCTTATCCGACAGCCTGGCAAGAAAAATGTCTGCGGTTTTTCCTGGCTCGCGTTTCCATGCTAGGAGGCGTTTGAGGAATTGAAAACCGGATTCGGAGATGGCTTTGCCGGAACTTGTCTTGATTGCCGCGGTGGCACGAAACGGGATTATCGGGTCCGATAACGACATGCCCTGGCGGTTGCCGTCGGATCTGAAGTATTTCAAGCGGCTGACGCTTGGAAAGCCGGTGATCATGGGGCGCAAGACGTTTCTATCGTTCGGCGGCAAGCCTTTGCCGGGACGTCCGCATGTGATTGTTTCCAGGGATCCGGAATATGCGCCGGAAGGTGCGGAAGCTGCGACGTCCCTTGAAGAGGCGCTGCGACGGGGAGCGGAACTGGCAGCGGATCTTGGCGTCGACCAGGTCATGTGCATCGGCGGGGGGCAGCTTTATGCCCAGGCGATCGGCAAAGCCGACCGTCTCGAGATCACCGAGGTGGACGCGCAGCCGGCGGGAGACACCCGCTTTCCGGACATCGATCCGGCGGTGTGGCAGGAAGTCGGTCGCGAGCCGGGCCAGCGCACCGAACGCGACAGCGCAGATTTCACCTTCGTCTCCTACCGCCGCAAGGCTTGAATACCTATCGGATCCGTTGTCATGAGTTTACCCGCCAATCTAACGGCCAGATGGGCCACTTTCGATGAGCTAAGCCTCAACGACCTCTATCAAGTGCTCAAACTGCGCCAGGATATATTCATTCTGGAGCAGGCGTCTTTTTACGCCGACATCGACGGCAAGGACCAGACGGCGCTGCATTACCTCATCAAAGACGAGGAGGCAGGAGCGCTTCTGGGCGCAATCCGCCTGTTCACAGAGCCGCAGCATGGCCGTGCCCGCATCGGCAGGGTGGTCATTGCCAAGGCAGGCAGGGGGAGCGGGCTCGGGCGTCTCATGATGCAAGCCGGCATCGACAAGGCGGAGGCCCTGGTTCCGGGGTGCGAGATCCACGTTTCCGCACAGGCTTACCTGGAGGCTTTCTACGGCTCCCTGGGCTTTGTGACGGTGTCTGAAGAATACATTGAGGACGGTATTCTGCATGTCGACATGATCCGTTCCGCCAACGTGAACTGAGCCCGTCTTTTCGGGGCAAATTCCGGCGGGGTGCGGCCAAATGTTCCGTCGGTCTTGACAGTCTCTCCATTTACCACCACCTGCGGCACGGGAACACGCGGGTTTTGGGAGGTTTTTACGTGGGGCTTTCCGTTGAAAGCATACGGTAACCTCCCTATAACCAACGGTGAGTCAGAACGGGTGAAAATCCCTGTCCGGGATAACGTGCCGGACGACAAAGAAGGAAGTTTTGATGCCTTGGAGCAATCAGTCAGGTGGCGGTGGCCCCTGGAAAGGTGGCGGAAACAACGGCGGCCCTTGGGGCAGCGGCGGTGGCGGCGGCGGTAACGGCAACGGCCCGTGGGGTGGAGGCTCCAACCGTGGAGGCGGAAACCCACCCGATCTTGAAGAGCTCCTGAAACGCACCCAAGACCGCATGCGCAACGTCCTTCCGGGCGGTGGCGGCGGCGGCCTGGGTTTCATCGGCGGCGGGATCGTGGTCGGCGTCGCGCTTATCGTCTGGCTGGCCTTCGGCTTCTATGTTGTCGATGAAGGCGAGGTCGGTGTCGAGTTGGTACTCGGCAAGGTCGAGGATCAGACCCCTCCTGGCCTGAACTACAACTGGCCTTATCCGATCGGTGAAGTTTACACCCCGAAAGTCGAACTGCAGCGCGAAACCACTGTTGGCACCGAAGAAAACGTCAGCAGCTCCGGCGTTGTGCGCGCACGCGACGTCCAGGAAGAAAGCCTGATGCTGACCGGCGACGAAAACATCGTCGACGTCGGTTTCAAGGTCCTGTGGCGTATCCGGAATACCAACGAGGGTATTGCCGACTTCCTGTTCAATATCCAGGATCCGGAAGCGACCGTGAAAGCCGTGGCCGAAAGCGCGATGCGTGAGGTTGTCGGCGGATCGAAGATCGACTCCATCCTGACGGAAAATCGTGTTTCCATCCAGAACGACGTTGCCAGCCTGATGCAGAAGACACTCGACAGCTATCAGTCGGGTATCGAGATCGGCGAAGTCCAGATGCAGCGCGTTGACCCGCCTGCGCAGGTTATCGACGCCTTCCGCGACGTGCAGGCCGCACGCGCCGACGAAGAGCGTATCAGCAACGAAGCCAAGGCCTACGCCAACCGGGTGGTTCCGGAAGCGCGCGGTGAAGCAGCACGCGTTCTGGAAGCGGCAAACGCCTACAAGGACCAGACCATTGCCGAGGCAACCGGTCAGTCCCAGCGTTTCACCAAGATCTACGAAGAATACAGGAAAGCACCGGACGTGACCCGTGAGCGTCTGTATCTCGAAACCCTGGAAAAAGTTTTGGGCTCGAACAACAAGATCATCATCGACAGCGACGCGACAGGCTCCGGCGTGTTGCCGTACTTGCCGCTGAATGACCTGAACGGGCGTCAGACCGCCCCTGCACAGCGCGCGGGAGGCAACTGATCATGCGTAGTGGTATCCTTGCAATCGTCCTGCTGATCGCAGCGGTCGTCGCTTACCTTTCGGTCTTCATCGTCAATCCGACCCAGCAGGCACTTGTCCTGCAGTTCGGTAAGATCGTCGAACAGCCGAAGAAGGAACCGGGTCTCTACTTCAAGATCCCGTTCGTTCAGAACGTCGTCTACTTCGACAAGCGCATCCTGAACCTGAACATGCCGCCGCTTGAGCCGATCACCTCGGACAAGAAGCGTCTGATCGTGGATGCCTTCGCGCGGTACCAGATCTCCAATCCGGTGCTGTTCTATCAGCGTGTCCAGAACATCCAGACCGCCAACCGGCGTCTGTCGACGTTCCTGCAGTCCTCGCTGCGTTCGGAAGTCGGCCGCACCAGCTTCGTGGCACTTGTTCGCGACGACCGTACCGGCGTGATGGAAAACATTCGCCGCGATATCGATGCCAATGCCGAACAGCTCGGCATCGAGGTGATCGACGTGAAGATCCGCCGTGCGGATCTGCCGGACGCCAACTCGCAGGCGATTTACGCCCGTATGCAGACCGAGCGTCAGCAGGAAGCCACGGAAATCCGTGCGCAGGGTGAAGAAGCTGCTCGCAGGATCCGGTCCCGTGCGGATCGCGACGCGACGGTTCTTGTTGCTGAAGCACGCCGTGACTCGGAAATCATGCGTGGTACCGGTGACGCTGAAAGAAACAGGATCTTTGCCGAGGCATTCGGTGCCGATCCGGAATTCTTCGCCTTCTACCGGTCCATGCAGGCCTATGAGGCGGGATTGCGGTCCGGCGATACCAGCCTGGTGCTGTCGCCTGATTCAAGCTTCTTCCGCTTCTTCAAGGACCCGACCGGTATCTTGCCGGCTCCGGGTGCCGATGGAAACGGTAGCCAGGGCGTATCCGACCGGAATCCGTCGCTCGCTGCACAATGAGCGAACTGGTAACGGCGCTCGGCCTGGTCCTGGTGCTTGAAGGTGTTCTCTACGCGCTTGTGCCCGGTGGCATGAAGTCCATCATGCGCAGCGCGCTGGAGACACCGGACCAGACCTTGCGGGCAACTGGCCTGATCGTGGCGGTTATCGGCGTATTTCTTGTGTGGATCATTCGCGGATAACGAAAAGTTTTCGGGCGGGAGGCGCAAAATCTTCCCGCCCGTTCTATATTCTGAACCAAGGACCGGAACAAACCCATCGACTGTCAGCATTCTGACTGCAGTCCAACCGGCTGGGATGAGGAGAAAGCCCTATGGCTCCACTAAGTATTCGCCGTCGGATGACCAGGATCGCCGCAGTCGCGGCGGGCATCGTAATCGGTGGAATGGCAGCTTTTCAGCCTATCCAGGCAGCATACGCACAAGGACCTGTGTCCGTCGCGGATCTGGCGGAAGGCCTCGCGGATGCAGTGGTGAATATTTCCACCGCTCAAACCGTGCAGGGCCGCCGTTCGGTGCCGATGCCGCAGGTTCCGGAAGGTTCGCCCTTCCAGGAGTTTTTTGAAGAATTCTTCAACCGGCAGAACCGGGACGACGACCAGCCGCGGCGGGTTCAGTCGCTGGGTTCGGGCTTCGTCATTGACGGGGAAGCCGGCATCATTATCACCAACAATCACGTTATCGAAGGCGCGGACGAAATCACCGCCAACTTCAACGACGGCACCAAGCTGAAGGCGACGCTCCTCGGTACCGACGAGAAAACCGATCTCGCAGTGCTGCAGGTGGAGCCGACCACGCCTCTGAAGGCGGTCAGTTTCGGCGATAGCGACGCCATTCGCGTCGGCGACTGGGTGATGGCGATCGGCAACCCGTTTGGTCTGGGCGGCACCGTGACCGTCGGTATCGTGTCCGCACGAAACCGCGACATCAACTCCGGTCCTTACGACAACTTCATCCAGACGGATGCCTCCATCAACCGGGGTAACTCGGGCGGACCGCTGTTCGACATGGAAGGCAACGTGATCGGCATCAACACGGCCATCATCTCGCCGTCCGGCGGCTCCATCGGCATCGGCTTTGCGATCCCGGCCAACACCGCCATGAACGTGATCGATCAGCTGCGCAAGTTCGGCGAAACCCGCCGCGGCTGGCTGGGTGTTCGCATTCAGGAAGTCACGGACGAGATTGCCGACAGCCTGGCAATGGACAAGGCCATGGGCGCGCTGGTTGCCGGTGTGACCGACGATGGTCCGGCGGCCAAGGCGAAAATCGAACCGGGTGACGTGATCATCAAGTTCGACGGCAAGGATGTCGACACGATGCGCGAACTTCCGCGCATGGTGGCGGAAACCGAAATCGGCAAGGAAGTCGAAGTCACGGTTCTGCGCAAGGGCGAGGAAGTCGCCATCAGCGTGATCCTCGAGCAGCTCGTTGAAACCGAGGTGACCGAAGCCAGCGCAACCGAGGAAGAAGAGCCTTCGGAAAAGCCGGTCGAAAAGAGCGAAGTGCTCGGCATGTCACTTGCCGTTCTGGACGACGCCTTGCGCAAGCAGTTTTCCATCGATGAAGACGTCAGTGGTGTTGTGGTCACGGAAGTGAAGCCAGGCACCTCTGCGGAGGAAAAGCGCGTGATGGCCGGCGATGTCATCAAGGAAGTCGCTCAGGAAACGGTCGAGACGCCGGAAGACGTCATGGCCGAGATCGACAAGCTGAAAAAAGACAACCGCCGCTCGGCCCTGCTTCTGCTGGCCAATCCAACGGGTGATGTCCGCTTCGTTCCGGTGCGGATCGAAGACGAGTAATCGCAGTCTCCGTCAGGACCTGAACATTAAAGGGCGCCGAATGGCGCCCTTTTTTCTGTTTTCAATCACCTGCACGCTCTTCCTGAAGACGGCTGAAGGTCTGTCTGGAAAGGGAAGGGAGGATGCTTTGGACAAGGGGCCCATCCTTCGAGACAGCGCTCCGCGCTTCCTCAGGATGAGGCTGATGGGGGGCGGAGTTGGGGGCTTGGAGGATGTTGATGGATTTGGCGAGTTGGATGTGCCGTAGGGCGAATTGACGGTTTGTAGCCTAACCACTTCGAAGAGTTTTGTGTTCGGTATCCCCACACACTCTCCCTCATCCTGAGGAAGGCCGGAGGCCTGTCTCGAAGGATGGGCTGCATACTCCGTCGAAAGGTTCTTTCCTTGAAAGACAAGAAGGACCGCCCGCGCGAGGCGAGGAACCGAAACCGCTCAAATCAGGATTGCCGCAGGCCCGCGCCTTAACTCAGAACGAAATCGCTTTCCGCGTAGCCTTGCAGGTAGAGCAGGGCCGTGAGGTCGCCGTGGTCGATGCGGAAGTCGGCGGCGGCGGCGACTGCCGGTTTGGCCCTGTAAGCGACACCGGCTCCGGCACGTTCGATCATGGCGAGGTCGTTTGCGCCATCTCCGACCGCAAGCGTATCTGCGAAATCAAGGCCGTGCTCCGCGACGAGATATTCCAGGCGGGTGCGCTTGGCCTCGCGTCCGAGAATCGGTTCTCCGACCTTGCCTGACAGTTTTCCGTCCACTTCCAGCAGCGTGTTGGCCTGGTTCTCGTCAAAACCGATCAGCGTCGCGACAGCAGATGTGAAATGGGTGAAGCCACCGGAAACAAGGGCGCAGTAAGCGCCGTTCGCTTTCATCGTCTGTACCAGCGTACGGCCGCCCGGCATCAGCTGGATCCGCTTGCTGAGCACCGTTTCGATAGCCGACACCGGCAATCCGGCGAGAAGGCCAACACGTTCGCGCAGGGCCGGTTCAAAATCGATCTCGCCGCGCATCGCCCGCTCGGTAATTTCCGATATGCGATCCTTGAGGCCAAGTTCAGCCGCCAGTTCGTCGATGCATTCCTGGCGGATCATGGTGGAATCCATGTCGGCGATCAGCAGGTGCTTGCGGCGGCCGGCTTCCTTCTGCACAAAGACGTCGACGGGGGCACGACCAATCACTTCGCGCAAGAGACCGTCCGCGGCACTTGCATCCAGACCCTCAAAGCGGATATCCGCTGCCACACCTGCAGAAAGACGGGTCGAGGTTCCGGTAACGCCGAGTGCATCGGATGCCTGCCGAACCAGATCCTCGTCGACTGCCGGCGCAGCAGGAGTGGACACCAAAGTGGCAACAAAAGACATGGACGGTTCCCTGGACGACGATGACGGCACGCCCGCAACTGCCAGGCGCGCCATTCTGATAGCCGGGCCGACAGCCAGCGGCAAGTCCGCTTTGGCGTTGACGCTGGCCAAAAGGCTGAATGGTGTCATCGTGAATGCAGATTCCATGCAGCTTTACGAAGACTTGCGACTGGTGAGCGCACGCCCCAGCGTGGCGGAGGAGGCTGAAGCACCTCACAGGCTATACGGCGTGTTGCCTGCATCGACTGCCTTTTCGACCGGCGACTGGCTGCGCCTGGCGGAACGGGAACTGCAAGATGCCTGGGGAAACGGCCAGACGCCTATCCTCGTCGGTGGCACCGGCCTCTACTTCAAGGGGCTGACGGAAGGCTTTGCGGAAATGCCTGGCATTCCGGAAGAGATCCGTGCCAGGGCGAGATCCATTGCCGACACGCAAGGTGTGGAAGGTTTGAGGCAGCAACTGATTGCCGAGGGGGATCCTGAGTCTGCCGAGGCGCTGGTTGATCCGCAACGTCTTGCCCGTGCATTGGAGGTTCTGCTGGCAACCGGCCGCCCTCTGAAGGCATGGCAACAGCACGCCCAGTCATCGCCTCTTCTCAAGCCGCAGGCGTGTCACCGGATCGTTCTGGCACCTCCGCGGCCCTGGCTGCATGAACGTATCGAGCAACGGGCCAGGTTGATGGTTTGCGAAGAAGGCTTCAATGAAGTGCGGGCCCTGCTTGAACAAGGCCTATCGGATAAGTTGCCAGCGATGAGGGCAATCGGCGTGCCGGAACTTGGCGCCTATCTTGCCGGAAAAGCCGATTATGCAGAAACCATCCACAGGCTGACTGTTGCAACGCGTCAATACGCAAAGCGTCAGGAAACCTGGTTTCGCAACCAGATGTCGGATTGGCAACGGGTTGATCCTTCAAACCTAATTGAGATGGAGGCCTTTCTCCGAACGGTTTGACGGCTCAGCGTCAACTTCTGATGTGTGCGGTGCAGCAGTGGTTTGAGCGTAACTCTTTGGTATTGCGAATATATTTTTGTCAAAATTGATCTTATACTTTTGTCTGCCATGGCAATGGCACAATTCAGGGTTACATGGCTAACATGCGTTCGGTGGCGGGATTCGCCGCCGCTTGTAAGGCCTGAAGAAATCCTAGACTGGGAGGTCACGGTGCAGACGATCATACTCGAATGCGGTTCAGTGCGGCTCGTCCCTTTCAAGCCAACCGATATTCATCTCGTCAAAGATCTTCACTCCGATCCTTACGGCAACCGATGTACAGAATATTCCACCAATTGCACCGTCGTTGATGCGGAAGAACTGGTGCGGTCTGCTCAGCAGAACCAGGACGACCTCGGGTTTGCCAAGTGGAAGGCGGTGTCTTCCGACGGGGCATTTCTCGGCTGGGCCGGGTTTACGCCTGTCAGCGAAACTTCCGAGATCAGTCTGAACTATTGCCTGCGTCTCGACGTACTGGATCAGGACCCGGATCTGCCCAAGCGCCTTTGTGCCGCCTTGTCAGACTGGTTCTTCGAAAACACCTATTTTTCCCATCTGGTCGCTGTGGTGCGCACCGACAACCGGACCATGCGAGAAGTGGTCAAGGGCAACGGTTTCTATCACCGCGAGAGCAAAGTGATTGAAGGCATGCAGGCGGACGTGTTTCAGCTCCTGAGCCCGTCCATGCAATCCTATCTCATGAGTGCTTAGGCATTTTCGGGGCTTACGGGACCTCGGGAAATGCGTCGGGACCGTGTCTGCCACGGTCCCTTTTTTTGAGAGTAACCCATTTGAACACACCCATTCTGACTACAGGCAGGCTGCGCCTGTTGCCTTTTTCCGAAGATGACTTCCCATTGTTGCAGGACCTTCATTCAGACCCGGAGGTCAATCGCTATCTGTCTCCGGGACCGGCGATCATGGATCCGGAGGAAGTGCGCCGGCGGCTGGCGAATTACGTCGGCGATCACCGGGGCACCGGGATGTCCAAATGGAAACTGGAGACGGTTGAGGGAGCCTTTATCGGCCGGGCGGGGTTTTCGTTCGAAAGGAACCCGGAAGGTTATGAACTCGGCTACAGCCTGAAACGGTCAGCCTGGGGGAAGGGTTATGCGAGCGAGATCGCGCGGGCTCTTGTCGGTTGGTTCTTCGACACCACACAGAACGATCACATGCTTGCCTATGCAGTCGCGGAGCATAAGGCTTCGCAGCGGGTGATGCAGAAGGCAGGACTGCGTTTCTGGCGGGAAATAAGGAAGCATGGATTGCATTGCCGGTTCTACCGGATCACGCGCCGGCAATATCTTCAGTCTCTGGAGCCTGGCACGGGCGGTTGATCGCTTGAGTGATTGGTCGCCATCAAACGCCGGCGGCCTGCAGGGCGGCGGGCAGGGCGGCCGCTGTCACGGTTTCGGCAAGGGCCTCATCAGACATGGCCCGTGCCGTGGTCAGTCCTCCTATCAGGAGACTGAGAAAAACCCAGGCGCGGTTCCGCCGTTCAGACGGGGTGCCTTCCTTGAGCCCCTCGGCAACGAGTGCTGCTATTTCCTGCATTTTGTCATCATAGAGTTTGCGGGTCTCAGGCTTGGCCCGTGCGACATCGGGCGATAGCGCGGTCATCGCACAGCCGCAGGCGCGGTCCTGCCGATGCGCCGTGCCGAGATAATACCGTGCAAATGCCTCGACCCATTTGTCGCCGAAACGTTCCCGGTAGTCAGGAATGTTGGTGATTACTTCGTCCAGTCCCTGTTCCAGCGCGGCGTGAAAGGCCCCGTCCTTTGATCCCAGGTGCGCGTAGAATGCACCCGAAGTAGCACCCGCCGCCTTTGCGATCGCGTCGACACCAACCCCGGAATATCCTTCGCTTCGGAAGGCCCTGCTTGATGCGTTGAGCAAGGCTTTTTGGGTTTCTGCCTTGCGAAGTTGTTGTTTTGCCATGCGGTTCTCTCAATTAAAGAGCGGTCGTTATATATTCTGTTGACTTCATAACGATCGTTACATAAATAGGGTGTGTCAGAAAATATAACGAACGTTATATTTAATTGAGAGGAACGGAAATGCCACTTGCACTCAATTACACCCAGGGCGTGATGAGCGAAGATGCCGGTTTGAAAGCAGGCAGGAAAATCACCGAAGCCTTCCTGAAATGGCACGGGCTTGGCGGCAACAAAGTCATGACTCCGAACGTGACCATGCAGATACAGGCACTGCCGAAGAATGGGGCGCTGTCCGGCGGCGAGCCGGTGGAAGGGGCGTGGCTGGAATGCAAGACGCCAAGTTTTGCCCTGGCCGCGCGGGACGTTCAGGTCGGGTTCTTCAAGGAAGCAACAGATATCATCGCTGCGGCGGCAGAAGGTCGTTTGCCACGGGACCGCATCTATTCAAACGTGGTGCACACTGTGGACGGGACCTGGAACCTGGACGGCGAAGCCATGACCAACAGCCAGCTTTCCGAACGGATTTCGCAGGGTTGACGTCACAACACGAACTGAAAAGGGGCCGCTTCTGCGGCCCCTTTTGGGGGATGAAGTGGCACTTTACCGGCAAGCCACGGCAGAATTCAGGAAACCTGTCCGCTCTTTATTGAGACGAGGAAACGCTTCAGCTGTCGGGGACGGATGAAGACATGGCTCACTCCGGAGAACACCCTGATGCTTTCCAGATCACGTTCCCGCCGCGTCCGCCTGTAGTTCAGAACGAACTTGAAAAACGGCCAGTCGAAGCGCTCCAGGCAGCCATCCGGCAATTCGCCGCTGCGGGTGCCACCGCGGCCGAGAATGGAGCGCTTCAGCACTCTCGTCGCACAGAGAAACGTCTTAAAATCGAGATAGATGAGCGTATCAGCCGCTTTGAGGCGAAGGTCCAGGGTGCTGCCGTAATTGCCGTCCATGATCCAGCGCGGGCGAGCGATCAGCTCTTTCATGGTGGCGCGCCAGACTTCGGGGGAAGGGCGCTGCCAACCCGGTTGCCAGTAATGACTGTCAAGATGAATGACGGGCAGGCCGGTCAGGTCGCTCAAGGTTCGGGCCGCACGGGACTTGCCGGCCCCCGGGCATCCGGCGATCACCACGCGCTTCATCTCTCCGTCTGTGCCAAGGCTTTCCACCCGTTTGTCCTCCCCGACAAAACAAAGCCTCCTGAACCTTACCGGAAAATCGGTGGTTCAGGAGGCTTTTCGTGTCAGGTCCGAAATCGGGCGACAATACAGTCACCTTGATCCGGAGCTTTTGGTGGTTCCGGCGTTAGACGGCAGCAAGCGCGCCCGGGTTGCCGGTCTGCTGGCGCAGGGCCAGCTTGTTCATGGCCGAAACATAGGCACGGGCGGAAGCGACCAGTGTGTCGGTGTCCGCTCCCTTGCCCGTGGCAATGCGGCCGCCGGCCTCCAGGCGCACGGACACTTCGGCCTGAGCGTCGGTGCCTTCGGTCACCGCATGCACCTGGTACAGCGACAGCTTGGCTTCATGCGGCACGATTGCCTTGATGGCGTTGAACGTGGCGTCGACAGGACCGTCGCCCGTCGCTTCCTTGGTGACGTGCTGGCCGTTGACGTCCATGGTCAGGATCGCCTTCTGCGGGCCACCCGTACCGGCAATTACCGTCAGCGCAATCACCTTGGTGCTTTCGCCCAGGATGCTGATTTCGTCCTCCACCAGGGCTTCGATATCCTCGTCGTAGACGTGTTTCTTGCGGTCGGCGAGGTCCTTGAAACGGCGGAAGGCATCCTGCAGGGCATTGTCACCCAGTTCGAAGCCCAGTTCTTTCAGCTTGTCGCGGAAGGCGTGGCGGCCGGAATGCTTGCCCATGACCAGCGAGGTGGCTTTCACACCAACATCTTCCGGGCGCATGATTTCATAGGTTTCGGCGTTTTTCAGCATGCCGTCCTGGTGGATGCCGCTCTCGTGGGCAAAGGCGTTCTTGCCGACGATCGCCTTGTTGTACTGAACCGCGAACCCGGACGCGCCCGCCACCATCTTGGAAGCGCGAACCATGAATTTCGGGTCGATCTGGGTCATGTAGGGCAGGACGTCGCTGCGAGTGCGGATCGCCATGACGATCTCTTCCAGGGCAGCATTGCCGGCGCGTTCGCCCAGGCCGTTGATGGTGCATTCGATCTGGCGGGCACCACCGGCGACACCGGCCAGCGAGTTGGCAACCGCCAGGCCCAGGTCGTTGTGGCAGTGGACCGAGAAGATCGCCTGGTCGGCATTCGGTACGCGCTCACGGATCTGCTCGAACATGGACTTGTATTCGTCCGGGGTGGCGTAGCCGACCGTATCCGGCAGGTTGATGGTGGTGGCACCGCACTTGATTGCGGCTTCCACGCAGCGGCACAGGTATTCGATCGGCGTGCGCGTTGCGTCCATTGCGGACCATTCGACATCGTCGATCAGGTTGCGCGACCGTGTCACCGTGTCGGTGATGATTTCCAGCACCTGTTCTTCGGTCTTGTTCATCTGGAATTTCAGATGGATCGGCGAAGTGGAAACGAAGGTGTGGATGCGGCCCTTGCCGGCGTGTTTCACGGCTTCGCCGCAGCGGTCGATATCAGCGTGGATGGCGCGGGCCAGACCGGCAATGACCGAGTTTTTCGAGCGCTTGGCAATTTCGCTGACGGCTTCAAAATCGCCGTTCGAGGCAATCGGGAAACCGGCTTCGATGATGTCGACACCCATGTCGTCGAGAATTTCCGCGATCTGCAGCTTTTCTTCCAACGTCATGGAGGCGCCGGGCGATTGTTCGCCGTCGCGCAATGTGGTGTCGAAGATCCGGACCTGGTCCTTCTCGGAAGTGGCAGTCATGTCGTTTCGTCCCTGGCTTGGATCGGGCCTTAGGTCGCTCGGGTAAGGAAAGGCGTGGCGCGATCCGATGGTCGTGATGCGGTTTTTTGAAAACTCTCCCCTAAGTGCCCGTTCCGCCTAAAGACAAGCGAAGCAGCCGACGCTCAGGGGCATCTAAGAAGGAGGAGATCGCCAAGTAGAATGAGGCCGCCGCGCTGAGCCAGCGCGTTGCGAGAAGATCCAGAAATGTCGCGAACCGCGATCATGGGTCTGTCTTGGCCTTTGGTCGTCTTTTCAACTGGTCCGCCAAGCGTGGCGCAAAAGCGTGACCTGACGGTTAATGGGGACTGTTCATAAGTCAGGATGAACCATGATGCAACCAGCTTTTCCGAAGCTTGCACATTTGGAGCCCCCTTGGCCTGGCGTTTCAGGGATCGGCGATAGCTTGCGCAAACAAGATCTGAGCCGCTGCAAAGGCAGGAGGCAAAGGCATTGTGCCCAAAGCGGTTCCTCTCCCGCCGCGTTGATCGCACCCAATCCAGGGCGATTGCCGGTGTCTGTGGTAGACGCCTTGCGGACTGACCGCCTCAGCCGTTTTTGGCCAGGGGAATGGGCTCGTCGGCAAACCTGGCCTGGATCTCCTCCACTTCCTTCTTCTTGCTCAGGAAGGCGGCAATGCACTCCGGGTCGAAGTCGCTGCCTGATTTTTCTTCCAGAAAGCTGAAGGCCCGTTCGTTGGTCCACGCGGACTTGTAGGGGCGTTCCGTCGTCAACGCGTCGAAGACGTCGGCAACGGCCGCTATCCGGCCGACAAGTGGAATTTCTTCTCCACGCAGGCCATTGGGGTAACCGCTGCCGTCCCAGCGTTCGTGGTGTGTCGCGGCAATCTGGGTCGCGACCTGCAGCAGTCGGCAACTGGAGCCCTTGAGGATGCCGGCGCCGATTTCCGTGTGCCGGTTGATTTCTTCGCGTTCTTCCGGGGTGAGGGGGCCGCGTTTCAGCATGATACGGTCCGGAATGCCAACCTTGCCGATGTCGTGCATCGGTGCGGCCATCTTGAGGTCTCGCCGGAACTCCATGCTCATGCCGAGTTCTTCGGCAATCAACTCGCAGAAGTTCGCCATGCGAAGGGTATGCATGGCCGTGTCGAGGTCCTTGTATTCGGAAGCAAGGATCAGCCGGTGAACGATTTCCTCGCCGCGCTTCCGGAGTTCGGTCGTTGCCCTGTCGACTTCCTCTTTCAGCCATTCCGCCCGGGTGGCGAGTTTGCGCTGTGCCTCGGCCAGCTTGGTCAGGTTCCGGACACGGGCCTTGAATTCCACCACCTCGAGCGGCTTGTTCAGAAAATCGACAGCACCGGAGGTCAGGGCCTCGATGCGCGTGTCCCGGTCCTTGTCTGCCGTCACGATCACCATCGGCTTGTCAGTATGGGCGGGGTGCTGATGAATTTCCTTGATGAGCTCGATGCCGTTGAGGCCCGGCAATTGATAGTCGATGATCGCCACATCGAATTCGACCATGTCGAGTGCCGCGATCAGGTCGATGGGATGGGAAAAGCTGACTGCGTGGCATCCGGGGATGCGCTCCACAAGCCGTTCCATGATCATGCGGTTGGTGGGATCGTCTTCGACCAGCAGGATGCGGAAATCGGTGTCGGCAAGCGGTGTGTCGGTCATATCGCAATCTTCCGGTATCTGTTTTTTGCTTTTTCCAGCTCCACCGTCAGGAGTGTCACCTGGTTGGAGGTTTCGATGCTGGTGCGAAGTGCGTCCGCAGTTTTTGAGAGGGTCGTAAATCCGAGATTGTCCGCCGCACCTTTCAGTGTGTGCAGCAGCCGGTCGTAGCTTTCCGCATCACCCGAGCTTGCTGCCTCGGTGACTTGCACAACGAGAGTGTCGGCATTTTCAAAGAAGTCGTTCACCAGAGAATGGAAGATCTCGTCGCCAAGTTCCCCCCGCAGTTCAGCTCGTCTGGTATCCCCTTTCTCTTCTCCGGCAAGGCGAACCACGTTGGCGTTTGGTGTCGCTGCGTCGGATTGAGCCGCATGCCTCTGTTCCGTCGGTTCCGGAGAACCTGGGGATGTCGGCAGGTCGGTGGTGCCTTCTGCTGAAGTGTCCGAAGGACCATATTCACGCAGGATGGTCGCAAGCCTCTGGAAGGTGACGGGCTTGGACTCGAAGGCATTCATGCCCGCGTCCAGGCAGTCCTGGCGGTGCCGGTCGGAAGCATTTGCCGTCATTGCGATGATGGGCAGCATGTCGAATGGAGCGCCGATGTTCCGTATCAGCCGTGTTGCCGCGATCCCGTCGAGATCAGGCATCTGCACGTCCATCAACACGAGATCGAAAGTGGCGTCCTGCACACGTTTGATCGCCTCCCTGCCGTCGCTGGCAACGATGACTTCCTGACCCAGTCTCTCCAGCAACTTGGTTGCGACACGCTGGTTTATGACGTTGTCCTCCACGAGCAGAACACGCAGACGGGGGATCAATGCAGTTGGGGGCAAACCACCCTCCAAACCGGTGAGATTCGCCGCAGGGGCGTGTGCCAGTTGAACCGGCAAGGTGAAGCTGAAGGTCGCGCCTTCGCCAGGAATACTGAACACACCTATCGATCCACCCATCGCCTCGACGATCTGTTTGCAGATGGCAAGGCCGAGGCCCGTGCCGCCAAAGCGCCGGCTGATCGAGGAATCGACCTGGTGGAATGCGGTAAAGAGCTGCTTTTGTGCCTCTTCGGCAATGCCGATACCGGAATCCTTGACGCTGATCTTCAGTTCCAGGGTCTCGGCGACAACTTTTCCGGCAACCACATCGACGTGGATTGAACCGTTTTCGGTGAATTTCACGGCATTGGACAACAGATTGAGCAGGACGCGCTTCAGCCGGGTGGGGTCGCTCTTGATGAAAGCTTTTTCAAGTGTGGGGTCGATATTTAGCTTGAGCTCGTCATTCTGCTCGAGCGCCTTGCCTTCCACGACAGCTGCCGCCTCTTGCACCAGTTCGTCGAGCCGGAAGACAATCTGTTCGGTCTCAACGGATCCGTATTCGATCTTCGCAAAGTCGAGGATCTCGTTGATCATCTCCAGCAGTGCATTGCCGGAACTCGTGATGGTGCGGACGTAGCCGGTTTCTTCTTCCGGAAGCTGCTTTTGTGCCAGAAGTTCGGCCATGCCGAGAATGCCGTTCAGCGGGGTGCGGATTTCGTGTCCGATCGTGGCCAGAAACTCCGACTTGGCCTTGTTGCCGGCTTCTGCTGCCTCATAGGCTTTCTCGAATTCCGCTGCCGCCTTGTTCATGCCTTCCCGCGTCTGTTTCACGATGCGGACCTGCAGAAGCATGTGAAGGGCGAGAAAGAGCGCGGCGACGACGATCGCAAACATGAAGAGGAAGGCCAGCATTTGTGCCTGGAAGACGTCGTTGCGGGCTTCGGCGCGTGCTTCTGAGATTGTCGCGTTCGTGCGGACAAGAAATTCGTTCGTGGCGCTGCGAATTTTTTCGAGCATTTCTTCGACAGGCGCAAAGTCGATGTCGGTGTAATTCTTTTTCGCTGCGATTTCATTGAAGACAGGTTCGATGGCCAGGATCTTGGTCTGAATGGTCGTGATCCTGGATCTGAAGTTCGGACTTTGCTCGAAGAAGACGTTGTATTTGGAGTTGGCGAGGACCGAGAGACGCGAATAGAGGATGTCATAACGCGTTACGAGATCTCGCGGTGCTACGGCTTCCTGCGCCGCTTCGATACCGGCCTCGCCGATACGATATTTGACGTGTTGTACCAGCTCGTAGACGGCACGTGTTTCGCGGTCGAGCTGATAGACAGCCCAGATTGCGTCTTCACGGATAGCGTCATGCAACTGGCCTTCGCGTTTGACCAGCATCGTAAAGATGGCAAGGACTGTACAGACAAGAAAGATCTGGACGACGAGAACGGATTTCGTCGCCCTTGCTGCCTGTTCAACGGCCTTGCCGCCTATTTCGAGCTGACTTTTCACTCTACCACTTCAACTTCACGGATTTGCCAGACCGAACGGGAAAAGTATTTCTCGTTGAAGAGTTCCGGGTTCGTGTCGAAAGGGTAGATCAGGAACAGGGGGCCCTTGTCGCGAACGGACATGTAGTCGCCGTTCATTTTGGTCGCCAGCATGGTGTCGAAGTTCTCGGCATCTTCTACCGGCACTTCTGCACTGTAGTCGTTGAGAGCCCTGACGATCAGTTTGGAACCGCGTGCGCCAACTTCCTCCAGCACCGCGCGCAGCTGAGGGCCGGAAAATGCGGTGGTGCCTTCAGTCCAGGGAGTCTCGAGCGTCTTGGAGATTTCTGTAAGGCCTTCCAGCATCTCCATGTCAAATTCGGCGCTGTCACCTTTGTTGGTGTTCTTGATGTTTCCGGTCACAACGAGGACGACATCACCTGTTGGTGCAGGAAGGTTGGCAGCCTGAACGGCAGAGCTGATCATCAGCGCCCCAGCCAGGAGGCTCAGTAAGGTTTTCATGGCGTTTCCCTGTTTACTTGTGCGTTACTGTAATTTTTGACAGTAAACTTGTTTTCATTAGTTCCTCTGCGGAACTTGGATACGCCAAGAGCCTTTAATCAAATGCAAATTAAATGGGCAAACATCTGGTTAACTTCATCAAGTAAAGTAAATATTTTTGTCATTTATGTGTTTTAAATCAATATTTTAAAAGGTTGCGATGTGATGAATTTATTTAATTCGAGCACGAGTAAATGACACAGTGATGGCTCGCTGCAAGCAGGTAGAGTATTGTGATTTATTACTATTCAATGGCAATGCGCGTTTAAGCGTTTGGGTCTCATTCGGATGCGCGGAAATGGCGCTCAAGAAGCGACGATCCGGGCAGCGTTTCAACGGGATTGCGCCGAAACGCTTCCGTTGGCAAACAGCCGCCCATGGGCGCCGCGCAGACGGCAATGGCGGGTACGTCCGCGTTTTTCGATATCCACCTGGAGGGGCGGGCCTACATGTTTGGGGACAGGGTGACCGTAACCGATTTTGCGGTCGGTGCCTTGTCGGCGTTGGCGTTGAACCCGCAATCGCGTATGCCGTTGGAAGGCCATGCCAACATCATTGCCTGGTATCAGCGGCTGGAAGCAGTGCCGAGCTGGTCCATTACGGCACCTGCACGCCTGATGGAAGCTGCCGAATAGGCCATGCACGCGGCGGCCGGGATCCGGCCGCCGCGGCACACTGCTGACTTAGGGTGTCAGAGGTTCTGACCGCCCGAGACTTCAATGCGCTGGCCGGTCATCCAGCCGGTATTGCCGCTCAAAAGCGCGGTGATGGCTCCGCCGATGTCATCCGGAAGGCCGGCACGGCCCATGGCTGTCATGGAGGCGACCACCTTGTTGAGTTCCGGATTGTCACGCACGGCACCGCCACCGAAATCCGTTTCAATGGCGCCAGGCGCCAGCGTGTTGACGGCGATGTGTCGAGATCCCAGTTCCTTGGCCAGATAGCGGGTCAGAACTTCAATCGCGCCTTTCATGGTCGCGTAGGCGGAATAGCCGGGCAGGGAGAACCGGGCAAGGCCGGACGATACGTTCAGAATGCGGCCGCCATCCGCGATCAGCGGTAGCAACTGCTGGGTCAGGAAAAAGACTCCCTTCACGTGAACATTCATCAACTGGTCGAAATCGGTCTCAGTCGTCTCGGCGAATGGCTTGTGAATGCCCGTGCCGGCGTTGTTGACCAGGAAATCGAAACTGTCGCGCTGCCAGGTCTGCTGTAACACGGTTTTCAATGCGTCCGTGAATGCGGGGAAGCCGGATGTGTCGGCAGTATCGAGCTGCAGGGCAACAGCCCTGGCACCCAGCGCTTCCACTTCGGCAACGACCTGTTCGGCCTCTTCCTTGCTGGTCCTGTATGTCAAGACCGTGTCGATACCGTTCTTGGCAAGATGAAGAACAGTGTTGCGGCCAAGGCCGCGGCTGCCGCCGGTGATGAGGGCGATCTTGGGGGAGGTGGTCATGTTATTGGCTCCAGTGTTGTGGGGCGTGATGTCGATGACCATGAGATAGTCCGTAGCGAGACGTGTTGTGTGCCGGTTTCTCCAGAAGACTTGCCTGATCCTACAAATCAGGCAACCTGCATGCTTGCCATCACCAACCGGCGGGCGTATCGCTGGGTTCTTGACGGAGGGAACCATGCAGGCAGACGAGCTTATCCGGAAAGTTGTTGCATTTGCTGATGATCATGGCGCGGGTGGCGATCCTTTTCCTGTTGGTGCTGGTGGCATGACGCTGGTGCGTCAGCGCCGGCCAACCCTCATCTATCCGATCGTCTACCAACCGATTTTCTGCCTGGTTCTCCAAGGGGAGAAGCAGACATATCTCGGATCGAACACTGTCCGGTTCGGTGCCATGCAGTCACTGATTGTCGGGCTGGATCTGCCCGCGCAGGCACGGGTTGTGCGTGCGAGCCAGGCTGAGCCCTATGTTGCGCTCGCCATTCCACTGGACACGGCTCTGATCCGCGAACTTGCTCCGGAGCTGGATCGGCCGGGTAAAACATCTATGGCTGCACGCGCCGTGGCAAGCGGCAGGGCAGATGCAGCAATCGTCGATGCCATGCGGCGCCTGTTCGAGCTTGCGGAGATGCCGGAGGCCGGCAAGGTGTTGCTGCCGTTGATCTTGCGAGAGATCCACTACTGGCTGCTGACCGCCGAACATGGCGCGATCCTGCGTCAGATTTCAGAGCAGGACAGTCACGCGGCCCGCATCGCCAAGGTCATTGCCGGCATACGGCGGGACATTGCGGCGTCCTTGCGGGTGGACGATCTTGCCGGTGAGGCAGGCATGAGCGTGTCTGCCTTCCATGCGCACTTCAAGGATATTACCGGCACCAGTCCGCTGCAGTTTCAAAAGCAATTGCGGCTGATGGAGGCGCGCCGGCTGCTGCAGGCGGAAAAACTGTCCGTCTCGCGCGCGGCGTTCCAGGTGGGTTACGAAAGCGCGACCCAGTTCAGCCGAGAGTACGCCCGGCATTTCGGTCTGCCGCCGCGCGCCGACAAGGCGAACGAACCTGCCCAGGCGGCCTTCTGACCGTCCGGGCAGCGTCTGATTTGATTAGAGGAACAGTTCGCCCCGAGCGACAAGCGTCGCCTGACCGCCGATCCTGACCGCATGCATCTTGCCGCCCTCGATGTCGATTTCCAGGTCGATCAGGGATGGCCGTCCCATCTCGAAACCCTGTTCGATGCGGATATGGTGGGTGCCGTTGGGAAGGTCGTCGTAATAGTCGACCACACCTGCGAAAGCCGCCGCAGCAGAACCTGTCGCGGGATCTTCGGGAATGCCCATGTCGGGCGCAAACAGGCGGGCGTGGAAAGCGCTGTCGTGGGAGCGGGTTTCGCGGCAATAGACATAAGCGTCCGTATTGCCGTTCTTGCCGAAGCCTGCGTTCCACATGGCCGGCACCGGTTTGGCGCGCGCCAAGGCATCCAGATCGCGCACCGGCACGAAGGTGAAGGGAGGGCCTACGCGGAAGCGGGAGGGGCCATGGTTCTCGAACCCGATGTCACTCGGCTCCAGGTTGAGCGCGGCTGCGATCAGCTCGACGTTGTGGGTCGGTCCGGCGGGCTCCGGCAGGCTGGGAACGTCGAACTCGGCAAAGGCGGCTGCGTGCTCGCGCAGGATAACCGCGCAGCGCACAGTGCCGATCTGCTGCTTCAGAACAACAACGGCATCCTGCTCGCCCGAAATATCGCCAAAGCGTTCCGTTGCCAGAAGGATGGCGGTACCGACGGTCGGGTGCCCGGCGAACGGCAATTCCATCTTGGGTGTGAAGATCCGCATGGTGGCAGAATGCCCGGGCTTTTCCGGCGGGAAGACGAAGACCGTTTCGGAAAGATTGAACTCACCGGCGATCTTCTGCATCTGCTCGTCGCTCAGCCCCTCGGAGTCCAGAACCACCGCCAGGGGGTTCCCGGCAAGGCTCGTGTTCGTGAAGACATCCAGGATCGCGTAGCGGCGGCTCATACTTCTCTTCTCCCTGTCGCCGCCTGCCGACCTTCAAACAAAGTCAGGCGAGGGGCTCAAACGTTGTAAAACAACCAACCTGTCCGCATCGGTCGGCCCGTGCAAACCACGGTGCCAGCTTCAAAGGTGAGCGGACTTTTGCATTTTCAGGCAAGTCCTGCCAGTGCTTAGTGCGCATTCTTGGTGAACAAAATATTGCCGTTCCCGGCCGTCTCGCCGAGTGCTCTTCATGGCAGCAGATATTTGCCGAGCGAACGGGCGTAAGGCACGATGGCGCTGTCCTCAAGGTCCGCGCGCGTGCGAATGATGCGCATATCGGCAAGCTCCTGTTCTTCCGACGCCTCTGAAAAACGCAGGATTTCCGTGCGCAACTCTTCCGCGAGGCGGGGGACATCCATCAGCTGGCCGATGGAAATTCGCCAGCCGTCGAATGTCACCAGCAGCCCGGCAGGCTTGACGTCGTCTCGTTTGAGGCCTGTTTCCTCTTCAAGTTCCCGGTAGATCGCCCCGACAACGTCGACCTTGCCATCTTCGGTCAGGTCGGTCGGGTCGAGATTGCCACCGGGAGGGTAGATCATGCCCGCTGTGGCGGTCTTTCGGGACATGACACCATAGAGCAATGCGCCTTCGGCGGACCTCAGGATGGCGGAGCCGAAGAGATTGAACGAGCTTGCATCGGGCGCACCCCAGTCGCGCCACGCCAGGAAAGCGGCAAAGGAACATTCCGCGCAGGTGCCGTTAAAGGTGCCGTCCTTGAACTCGAACCCGGTCAACTTCATGGTTCGGCCATTCCAAAGCATGGGAATGCGCTTCCTGGCTTCCTCGAAATACGCATCGATGGCGTCTGCATGCTTCGTTTCAAAAGCCCAGGGTTTGTCCGAAACCTCGATGTTCAGCGCTTCCACCCGGTAGACCGCAGGTGCCAGCGGTTTTTCCATCAGGGGGATTTCCTTGCCGGGCGACATCTCGCTTGGTCGAGTCGCCATCGTCCGAAACCCGCGTTTTTCGTAAAAGGGGCCCGCGTTGGCGTCGCTTTCCAGATAAAGCCGGCTCAATCCCTGTCGGTGGGCATGATCCTCCGCGCGCTTCAGCAGAAGGTCGCCAATGCCCTGACGCTGGGCTTCAGGGGCAACGAACAGGAAATCGACAAGCAGGGTATCTTCGCTTTGGGGAGAGAGACCGGAAAAGGCTATGGGCTGACCGTCCCGCTCTGCAACGGTGAGCGTCAGGGACTGGATGGTTGCCTCGGATATTCGCCAGTAGTCGCGAAACTCTGCCATTTTTTCCTCCGGATAGCCCCAGGAGGCCTTGGCGCGATGGAGGATATCGGTGAGGGCAGGGGCGTCGGCCTCTGTGGCCGGGCGGAGTTTCAATGGCATGGGCTGTCCAGATCGATTGTATCCCGGACAGCCCTAGCCAGACTTTGTGAAAGTTACAAGGCAGCAGGTTCTTTTCAGCCCTACCGGATAAATGTGCCGTTCTGCAGTTCGGTTACCGCCTGGATCAGCTCCTGACGGGTGTTCATCACGATGGGGCCGTGCCAGGCCACGGGTTCCTTGATCGGTGCGCCGGAGACCAGAAGGAAACGGATGCCTTCCTCGCCTGCGTGAACGACGATCTCGTCGCCGGAGCCGAAGATCACCAGAGAACGGTTGCCGGTCTCGTCACGGATCTTTAGTTCCTCGCCGCCGAATTCCTTTTCCGTCAGAACCCCGAACGGGTCGGATGCTCCTTCGAACGTGCCGGAGCCTTCGAAAATGTAGGCAAAGGTCTGCTTGTAGGTGTCGACCTTGAAGCGTTTCTTGTGACCAGCCGGCACATGGATGTCGAGATATTGCGGATCGGCGGCGATGCCGTCGACCGGGCCGCGCTTGCCCCAGAACTCGCCACAGATGATCCGCGCGGAAGTGCCGTCGTCATCGGTCACAACCGGGATCTCTTTCGACGCGACATCCTGGTAGCGCGGAGCGGTCATCTTCAGCGAGGACGGCAGGTTCGCCCAGAGCTGGAAACCGTGCATGCGGCCATTGGCGTCGCCCTTTGGCATCTCCTGATGCATGATCCCGCGCCCGGCTGTCATCCACTGGACGTCGCCCGCACCCAGGTTGCCACTGTTGCCCAGACTGTCGCCGTGTTCAACGGTGCCGGCCAGCACGTAGGTAATGGTTTCAATGCCGCGATGGGGATGCCAGGGAAAGCCCTTCAGATAGTCCTCGGGACGTTCGTTGCGGAAATCGTCCAGCAGCAGGAAAGGATCCAGCATTTCCGGATCCTGAAATCCGAACGCTCGCTCCAGCCGGACGCCGGCGCCTTCCATGGTTGATTGTGTGCTGCCGATGTGGGTTACGGGGCGGATGGACATGACTTGGTTCCTGATGCGGATTGACTTTGAGGGAAAGATAGCGGCTCGCAGGGCAAAACCTAGTCTTGGCTCTGCAGACGCAGTGTTTCGAAAGACGAAACAGTGATGTCGTCATCCGGATAAGGCCCGACCGGACGGTGGCTTACGGCCAAAGGGTTGCATCTTGCGGACGGTCCGCCCACATGCAAGTGTGCACGCCTGTTTGGCCGTCTGGTCAAATCCCCAATTCCGAACCGGTTGAAACGATGGCCCCGATACTTTCCGTACGCGACCTGGAAAAAACCTATGAAGGTGGCTTCCAGGCTCTCAAATCCGTGTCTCTGGATATCCAGCAAGGAGAGGTGTTTGCGTTGCTCGGGCCGAATGGCGCCGGCAAGACGACATTGATCAGCACGATTTGCGGCCTGGTCCGGCCGACCTCCGGCAGTATTCACGTGTGCGGCCATGACGCCTTGAGCGAGTACCGCGCTGCCCGGCAGATGATCGGTCTGGTGCCTCAGGAGATGCCCACGGCTCCCTTCGAAATGGTCGGTGATACGGTCGCCTTCAGCCGCGGCCTGTTCGGCATGAAACCCGATCCGGCGCGGATCGAGAGCATCCTCAAGGACCTGACGCTCTGGGAAAAGCGCAACAACCCCATCATGGCTTTGTCCGGAGGCATGAAGCGCCGCCTGCTGGTCGCCAAGGCGCTGGCGCACGAGCCGAAGATCCTGTTCCTGGACGAGCCGACAGCCGGCGTGGATGTGGAACTCCGGCACGACATGTGGCGCATCGTTGGGGAGCTGAAGCAGAAGGGCGTCACCATCATCCTGACCACCCACTATATCGAGGAGGCCGAGGAAATGGCCGATCGTGTCGGGGTGATCAACAAGGGTGAGATCATTCTCGTGGAAGAGAAGGCAGAGCTCATGCGCAAGCTCGGGCGCAAGTTGCTGTCGCTCAGCTTGACGGAGCCGCTCGTCGAGATCCCGGGCAGTCTTGCCCGCTACGATCTGAAGCTCGAGGATGACGGCCGCAGCCTGGTCTATACCTACGATACCCAGGCTGACCGGACTGGCATCACGTCGCTTCTGACCGATCTCTCCCAGGCCGGCGTGCGTTTTCACGATCTGCAGACGGACCAGTCGTCGCTCGAGGACATCTTCGTCGGTCTGGTCAGTCAGGGATGAGGCGGCGATGGACACCGGTTTCACTATTCGCAAGGCGACACTGGACGACTGCACGGCACTGACGGACCTGTGCATGCGCTCCAAGCAGTCGAACGGCTATGACGATGCTTTCATGGCCATGTGCGCCGAAGAACTCAAGGTTCGCGACAGCTGGATCGAGGAGCACGATTTCTGGCTGGCCCAGGACGCAGGCGGTGAGCCGGTCGGCTGTATCCGGCTGTCCATGGAAGACGACGGCGAAACAGGGGAACTGGAGACCTGTTTTGTCGACCCTGCCTGGCAGGGACGCCGCGTCGGCCGGGCGCTGTTCGATGCGCTTCACGAAAGAGCGCGGAGCCTTGGTCTGGTGAGGATCGGTCTCGATGCGGATCCTTTTGCAGAACCTTTCTATGCCCGCATGGGCTTCAAGACCATTGGCCGGTCTCCATCCGGCTCGATCCCGGGGCGCACGTTGCCCCGAATGGAACTCATTCTGATTTCGGGGCAGCAGGGCACATGAATTTCGAAGCGATCAAAGTCATCTATCTGGCCGAAATGGCCCGCACCCGCCGCACGATCATGCAAAGCATCATCTCGCCGGTGATTTCCACGGTGCTTTATTTCGTTGTCTTCGGGGCAGCCATCGGCTCTCGGATCTCCGAGGTGGACGGTGTCAGCTACGGCGCCTTCATCGTGCCCGGGCTGATCATGCTGTCCCTGATGACGCAGAGCCTCTCCAACGCCTCGTTCGGCATCTATTTCCCGCGGTTTACGGGCACGATCTTCGAGGTGCTGTCGGCGCCCGTGTCGTTCCTGGAAATCACCGTTGCCTATGTCGGGGCGGCGGCAACGAAGTCGATCCTGGTCGGGTTGATCATCCTGATCACGGCGAGTTTCTTCGTTCCGCTGGAAATCCAGCATCCGGTCTGGATGGCCGCGTTCTTTCTCCTGACGGCCGTTACATTCGCCCTGCTCGGCTTCATCATCGGCATCTGGGCCGACAATTTCGAAAAACTGCAGTTTGTACCGCTGTTAATTGTCACGCCTCTGGCTTTTCTGGGCGGCAGCTTCTATTCCATCAACATGTTGCCGGATATCTGGCAGAAGATCACGCTGATCAACCCGGTAGTCTACCTGATTTCCGGGTTCCGCTGGAGCTTCTATGGTCAGGCGGACGTCAGCCTTTGGCTGTCGCTGCTGGCAACGATGATCTTCCTCGGCGGTTCACTGGCCGTCATACATTGGATTTTCAAGACCGGATACCGCCTGAAGGCTTGAGGTATCCGGCCGAAACGCGAGTTTAAGAGAGCGGGAATGCGTGCGTCTGTCCTTTTGAAGAAGGCTTCGATCTTCGTTCTGGCCGGGTTTCTGGCCGCCTGTCAGACGGGGCAGGGGCCAGCCCCGACGCCCGTTACAAGTGCAGCGCCTGCCGTTCAGACGGCGCCTCTTCCTGCCGTTGCCTATGCGCCGGAAACGGCAGTTGAGCGCGGGTTCTCCGCGCTGGTGCTGAATGCGTCTACCGGCGAAGAGCTTTATGCGGTCGATGCGGATGCAGCGCGGTATCCCGCTTCGCTGAGCAAGATGATGACGCTCTACCTGCTCTTTGATGCGGTTTCGCAAGGGCGTTACACGCTTTCCACCCCTTTGAGCGTTTCGGCCAAGGCAGCATCGCAGCCGCCGGCAAAGATCGGCATCAAGGCAGGGTCGACCATCACGGTCGAGCAGGCGGCAAGGGCGCTTGCGGTCAAGTCGGCCAATGACGTCGCCATCGCCGTTGCCGAAAATCTGGCCGGAAGCGAAGCGGCCTTCGCCCGGCAGATGACGTCCCAGGCGCGGGCTCTTGGCCTGTCGCGTACCCGTTTCGTCAATGCCACGGGCTTGCCCGATCCCGCGCAGGTTTCGTCGGCGCGTGACATGGCAGTGCTTGGTCTCGCCCTGAAGCGGCGGTTCCCGCAATACGGCAGCTATTACCGGGCGAAGTCGTTCGACTACAACGGCCGCACCTTCCGGGCCACCAACAACCTGGTCGGCAAGGTTGACGGTGTGGATGGTCTGAAGACGGGCTATATCCGCATGTCCGGCTACAATCTGGTCGCGACCGCCAACCGGGGCGGCAAGCGACTGATCGTCGTCGTCATGGGTGGGGCGAGCGAGGCGGCGCGGGACAAGGAAGTGACGCGGCTGATCGAAGCCTATTCCTGAGCGGCCCGCAAAGGTTCGGCTGGTATTGCACCGGAAACCTTCTCGACAACTGACACCCGATTGCGTCCGGTCCGTTTGGACAGGTAGAGGCTCTCATCGACTGTCTTGAGCAATTCGGCTGACGGCAGCTGGCTGCCGTCGCCGTGATAAACACCTGCCGATGCCGTCAGGTTGAAGTCCTGCGGTGCGAATTCGAACCGCAGGTGGGAAATGCGCTCGCGCAGGCGATCGGCAACCCGGAAGGCGTTCTCGCGCGAGATGGACGGCAGAAGCACCGCGAATTCCTCGCCGCCGAGGCGGGCAAAGCAGTCGTTCTGGCGCAGATGCGCCTTCACTTCCGAACAGACCTTCACAAGCGCTTCGTCGCCTGCAACATGTCCGAACCTGTCGTTCACCTGCTTGAAGTGATCGAGGTCGAAGTGGACAAGACCGAAGTCGTCTTTCTGCGTTTCCTGCAGGAGGCTTTCCAGACGTGTCTGAAACTCCCTGCGGTTGAACGCGCCGGTCAGGGGATCGCGCCTTGCCGCTTCCCGGTTCCGGTTCGCCACGAGCTCGAACGACAGCGCAAGGGAGAAAGCGCCGGTCAGACTGACGAAGACGAGTGCGCACATCAGGTGAATGTCGACAATCAGGTCGTCGATCATGCCTGGCCCTTGCGGGCCGCCGGAAACAAGTCCGTGCACTGTGCGCAGGACACCTTCGGCAGCCAGAAAGAAGAACGCCAGGATGAGGCCGATATTGGAAATCAGACCCCGGAACGGCCTTGAAGCGTAGGCGGTAATGGTTGCGACGGACAGCAGCGTGAACACCACGTTGGAGGCCATGTACGCAAGGGCGTAGTTGGAAAGCAGATACGCGCAGCCTGCGACGATGCCGTAGGCAAAGGCGGGCGCGACAACATTGCTGAGCTTGCTCGGCATATCCGCCAGAAGGCGTGCCGCGTGCCAGTGACAGCCAAAACCGAGCAGCAACAGGGTGTTGGGGAGCAGATAGGCGACCAGGGGCGGCAGCATGCTGCTGAGCGCAAAGCAGACCAGAGACGACGCCAACAGGGTATTTGCAGCGGCCCAGCTCAACCAGTGAGCACGCGGACTGGTCTGCAGGGAAATGGCCAGGAAGCAGATGGCAAAAATCGACAGCAGAAGCACATTTGCCGAAAAGAGTGTCGATAGATCCATCAAGGCAGTCTCCGGAACCGGTCCCTCAATCTCACAAAGGATAGTGATTACGTTACGGGATAGGGTCTTGCAATCCGGTTAGCCGCGATAAAAAAACTTTTATCAAATAGGGAATTCAACGCTTTGGTCCCGTTTACGATACCTGTGAAATTTGCGGAGGCAATGCGGCATCTTTGGGGCGGCAGGGCGGATGTGGTCGCGGGCCGCTTATTTATAACGCCCGCATCCGGATTTCTATTTGACGACCTGCAGGAACCGGCAAAAAGAAACCCCGCTGTTGCCAGCGGGGTCTCGTTTCGGGTCGATGGGGCGAACCTTGTTAGTTCTTGGTCTTGTCGACGAGCGCGTTGGACTTGATCCACGGCATCATGCCGCGGAGCTTTTCGCCAACTTCCTCGATCTGGTGTGCGTCGTTCAGGCGGCGGGTTGCCTTGAACTTGGCAGCGCCTGCACGGTATTCCTGCATCCAATCGGAAGTGAACTTGCCGGTCTGGATGTCTGTCAGGACGCGCTTCATTTCCGCCTTGGTTTCCGGCGTCACGATGCGCGGACCAGTCACGTACTCACCCCACTCTGCAGTGTTGGAGATGGAGTAGTTCATGTTGGCGATGCCGCCTTCGTAGATCAGGTCGACGATCAGCTTCACTTCGTGCAGGCACTCGAAGTAGGCCATTTCCGGAGCGTAACCGGCTTCAACCAGGGTTTCGAAACCGGCGCGGATCAGTTCGACGAGACCGCCGCAAAGAACAGCCTGTTCGCCGAAGAGGTCGGTTTCGCACTCTTCCTTGAAGGTGGTTTCGATGATGCCCGAACGGCCGCCGCCAACGCCACAGGCGTAGGACAGGCCGAGGTCATGGGCATTGCCGGAAGCGTCCTGGTGAACAGCGATCAGGCACGGCACGCCGCCACCCTTCATGTATTCGCCGCGCACGGTGTGGCCCGGGCCCTTCGGTGCAACCATCAGAACGTCAACGGTCGACTTTGCCTCGATCAGGCCGAAGTGAACGTTGAGGCCATGTGCGAAGGCGATTGCAGCGCCGTCACGGATGTTGGCTGCGATGTGGTCCTTGTAGATGTCGGCCTGCAGTTCGTCCGGGGTTGCCATCATCATCAGGTCGGCCCAGGCAGCAGCGTCAGCCACGTTCATGACCTTGAAGCCGTCAGCTTCTGCCTTCAGAGCAGTCGTGGAGCCCTCGCGCAGGGCAACGGCGATCTCCGTGCAGCCGCTGTCCTTGAGGTTCATGGCATGGGCGCGGCCCTGCGAGCCGTAGCCGATGATGGCGACTTTTTTGGACTTGATCAGGTTAAGATCAGCATCACGATCGTAATAAACGCGCATGGGTTCCTTTCTCCCGTCTGCATTCTGTCGTTTGAAGGCCGGTTTTCCGGTCTTGATTGGTTCTGGTGTTTCCCAGTGGTTCCGAAGGTTCGCGGCGATCAGGCCCCGAACAGACGGTAAAAGCGATCGACGGCCACTTCGGCCTGCGATTTCAGATCCTTCTCGGCAGGACCGGCGGTCTCACCCAGAAGGAGGCGGATATGGACGTCCCGAATGGCAAGGCCGTAAAGCACCTGGTAGGCGTCTTCGGATTCGTCGAATTTCAGAAGGCCGTGGCGGCGGCCGCTGTCCAGCATGGCGCGCGCGCGGGCGGAAATCATGTGTTTGCCGCGCACCAGTAGAAGCTGGCCGAGGCGGTTCGAATTGGTGTTGGACTGGCCGATCGACAGTCGGTTCAACGCCAGCGAGGTTTCTGAAAACAGGACACCCAGCAGGGCTTCGACAAAGGCGGTCACATGTGCCCGGAACGTCGCCGCATCGGCAGTGGCACCGGCCTCGGAAGGAAACTGAACCTGGCTGGCCTGGAAGGCGACAACCGCGGCCAGCAGGCCGTCACGATCGCCGAACCACTTGTAGAGGCTTTCCTTCGAGCAGCTTGCCGTGCGGGCTAAGCCTGCCGTCGTCAGCGCCTTCTCTCCACCTTCGACCAGCAGCGTCAGCGCATGTTGCAACACCACCTGCTGGCGCGGCGAAAATTCGGGCGCTGCATCCGGGCGGGAGGTGGCAATATCGTAAGCGGTCGCTGTCATGTCTCAGGTCGGATCGTTGATTGTCAGTAGGGAACCGTACGGTACGGTTCGGGTGTGGTTATGGCACCGGCGGCTGGGCAGGTCAAGGGTAATTTTGCACCTATTTGGCGAACGTGCGCATCTGGGCAAGCACTCTGGATCGTGCGCTTCAAGGCGTGATCGGAGTAGACGTTTACGCTTACTTCAAGTTTGGCTTGCGTCTCGAAGAAAGTGCGGATTAGATTTTCGTATTCAATTTTGTTGTCTTGTTTTTTCTTGGGTGTCTTTGAGATGTTTACCATCAAAAAACTCATTGCCGGGCCGTTGTTGCTGGCCTTTCTTGTCTTGGCTGCTACCAGCGCAAGCGCTGCACCTCGGGTAACCGCAAAGATCGATCTTTCCGAACAGCGGCTTTATTTGTACGTCGACGGGCGTTTGCGAAACAAATGGCCAGTTTCGACTGCGCGCAAGGGATATCGCACACCAACGGGAAGCTGGCGCCCGACCCGGCTGGAACGCAACTGGAACTCGCGCAAGTACAACTGGGCACCCATGCCCTATTCGGTCTTCTTTCTCGGCGGATACGCCATACACGGCACCAACGACCTCAAGCGGCTGGGCCGTCCTGCCTCGCACGGATGCATCCGGCTCCATCCCAAGAATGCCGCTCAGCTTTTCAATCTAGTGCGAAAGGTCGGCCGCGCCGACACGAGAATCGTGATCACGCGGTGAGTTGAGGGAGCAATTCATCCGTTGCTACCACCGGCCGTATTCATGAGCAGCCTGTGGGGGCACAGGTTGCATGGTTTTGGCGTGGCGGCTTACCCTTCAGGAACCTTCTGGGTGATTCCCCTTCTGCCAAGCGGAGGCCGTCGTGACCGCCTGCTCGAATTTCTGTCGATGCCTGTCAGCTGCCCTTGTGCTCTGCCTGTCGATTTTTCTCGCGCTGCCGGCATTGGGGCAGACGGCGGAGGGGGACGACAATCCACCGCTGCCGGGCTCGCCGGTCAGCGTCGGCCTCTACATCAGCCCCCCTTTTGTCATGGAGGAAGAGCCGGGTGTCTATTCCGGCATGGCGGTGGACCTTTGGGAAGCACTGGCGCAGAAAAACGGAATTCTCTACGAATATCGGATCTTCCCGACCATCCGGGAGCTGGTGGATGCAGCAGCGGACAAATCCATCGGTATTGCCGTCACCAACCTGACGATCACCCGCAAGCGCGCCGACAGGATCGACTTTACCCAGCCCTGGTTCGATGCGGGCCTGCGCATTCTCGTGCCTGACAGTCAGGGAGCGAGTTTCAGCGAGGTGATAACGGGCCTGCAGGAATCCGGTTACCTGAGAGCCTATGGCTGGTTGGCGCTTGTGATCGTGTTTGCCACGGCGCTGATGACGGTGTTCGACCGGCGTTTCGACAAGAACTTTCCCCGGGGCTGGCCGGAAGGTGTGTCGGAGAGCTTCTATGCGGTCATGTCCGTGGTGACATCCGGCAAGGCACCTTCGCGCAAGAACCTGTTTGGTTGGCCAGGCCGCATCTGGCAGGCGCTCTGGCTGGTCTGCGGCATTGCGGTGATGGCCTATGTGACCTCGTCGGTGACCAGCGTCATGACAACCCTTTCACTCACCAACCAGATCAACAGTGTTGCCGATCTGCCGGGCAAGAGTATCGGCGTCTTTGCCGGCAGCGTGGCCGAGGAGTTTGCAGAAGCATCCGGTTGGTCGCGCCGGTCATTTGACGACATCGAAGGAGCTGTCGCTGCTTTGCGCAATGATGAGATTGATGCCGTTGTGGGCGATGCGCCTGTCCTTGAGTATTACGCTCACAGTCACCCGCGGGCGAATGTCGAGGTGATCGGCCCTATCTTCGAACCGGACAAATACGGCTTTGCCCTTGCGCACGGCAGTCCGTGGACACGGCCGTTGACGCTGGAATTGCTGACGGCGCATGAGACGGACATGATCGAGCAACTGCGCGTGCGCTACTTCGGCGACGAGCGCTAGGAGTCTTTCCCTAAAGCTGTGGCTGCGCGGCAGCCCTTAACCAGTCAACGACAATGGCGGCCGTTTCCCGGTTCCGACTGCGGTGCGACAGCACGGCATGATAGGCGTTGTTTGGCTGCAGCGGCGGCAGGCCGGCAGGGACCAGCAGGCCGTTTTGTACGTGGTCACCGGTGATCGAGCGCCAGCCGAGCATGACCCCGTGACCCGACAAGGCCGCCTGGGTGGCCTGGACATAGTTGGAAAACCGGAGGCCTTTGGCCGAACCGGCAGCCTTCTGCCCCGTGCGGGCAAGATACTCCTGCCAGGAAATCCAGCGGCGATCGCTGGTGTCCACATGGATCAGAAAGGCTGACCCCAGGCTGCCGCCATCGGCGCGGATACGCTCGGCAAGGGAAGGGGCGCACACGGGCTCAACCAGCTCGCGGAACATTTGTTCGACCGTGCCGTCGTCCCAGCGGCCGTCCCCATAGCGCATGGCGATATCGGTCCCCTGGCCAAGCCGGGGGACCTCCTGCTGCGTGGTGTGAACGTTCACCGGGATTTCCGGGTGGTCCAGATAAAACGCCTCAAGCCGGGGCATGAGCCAGTAGGTGGCGAAGCCGACGGTGCAGGCAACAGTGACAGAGGCACTGGCGGGATCGGCAAGTGTCTGGATGTCGTTCAGGGCTTCGCTCAGCCGTTCGCGGTTTTCGATCACTGCTTTCAGCAGGATCTCACCAGCGGCAGTGAGGCCGGCCGGCCTTGTGCTGCGATCGATCAGGGCGGTGCCGACGTGCTCTTCCAACTGTCGCAGGGACTGGCTGATCGCCGACATGGATACATTCAATTCGCCCGCCGCCGCCTTGGTGCCTCCCGCGCGTTGAACCGTCTCGAAGACGGTGAGCAGCCTGAGCGGGGGGAAGCGGAGCATTTGTCTGTCCAAGTTAAGTGAATGCTTAAGTTAAGTTTCGATTTTATCACCTTTCCAAATCGCCAGTGCAAGAGCAACTTCACAGAAAGTAACTGGAACGCAGCGCTTTGCAGTGACTTGTGTGAAGTGTCTGCAAGGCTGATGAGCTAAACTTAAGGACGGATCTGATGCTTGGAACTGGTGATGCGGGTGTGTTGCTGCAGGAAAAAGGACTCGATGTGCCGCTGAGCAACGGGCAAACCGCCTATTTCAATTACTACTGGCTGCGCGACAATTGCCCGAGTTCCTTCGACCCGGAAACCCGCGAACGCGTCAACGACATCTTTGCCCTGGACGAAGCGCCAAAAGCAGCCTCCGCCGCCATCGTGGGAGGCGATCTGGAAATCGCCTGGGCCGGCACAAACGACGTCTCCCGGCTGCCGCTGTCCCTGCTCAATGCCTATTCCAATGGCGAAAAGCGCCCCGATATCGCCAACCTTCAAAGAGTGCCCTGGTACGCTGACCACTATCCGAAGATGGCCCGTTTTTCCTATGACGAGGTTACCAACGACACCGCGCGTCGGCGCGACTGGGCCAAGGCGATGCTGACGGATGGTGTCGCGCTCTTGACCGGCTTGCCGGATACGGATGAAGCGCTCACCGACACGGCCGGCCTGATCGGCTATGTGCGTCCGAGCTACTTCGGCCTGACGTTTGAAGTAAAAACCCACATCAAGCCGACCAACCTTGCCTTCACTGCCAAGGCCCTGCCGCTTCACACGGATTTGCCGGACGAAGATCTTGCACCGGGCGTGCAGTTCCTGCATTGCCGGGCCAATTCGGTCGAGGGCGGCAACAGCATCTTTGTGGACGGACTGGCTGTCGCCGAAGACTTCCGCAAGGCCTATCCGGAAGACTTCGAACTTCTGATCACCGTGGATGTGCCTTATTTCTGCGAGCATGACACGTTCGACATGCGGTCCCGCCAGCGGGTAATCGAGCTGGATGAGCACGGCAATATTTCGGGTGTCACGATCAGCCAGCACCATGCCGATATCTTCGATATGCCGCAGCATGAACTCGACCGTTACTACCCGGCCTTCTGCCGCTTCGGACGGATGATGCGGGACGACAAATACCTGATGCGGTTCCGTCTGAATGCGGGCGAATGTATTGTCTTCGACAATCACCGCATCGTGCACGGTCGGGCTGCCTATTCGGCAACCAGCGGCAATCGGCACCTGCGTGGTTGCTATACCGACAGGGGCGAGCTGCGCTCCGCTTACCGGATCCTGTCCGGGGAAGGACGTTTCAAATGAGTGTCGTTACGGATGTACGCTTCGGGGCTGACCCGGACCGGCAAAGCGAACAGGCCCTGCGGGAAGACCTCGCAGCTGCCTTTCGTCTGGCGGTAAAATTCGGCTGGAGCGAATCCGTCGGCAATCATTTCAGTGCCGCGGTTTCCGAAGATGGTTCGAAATTCCTGATGAACCCCAAATGGCGACATTTCGGGGAAATCAGGGCCAGCGACCTGTTGCTGCTCGATGCCAATGATGACGCCGTGATGGCGGGCGAAAATGCCCCGGACCCATCCGCCTGGTGCATCCACGGCACGGTTCACCGGGAAAATCCCAAGGCGCGAGTGCTGTTCCACTGTCACCCGCCCAATGCGACCGCGCTGGCGACGCTACAGGATCCGTCGATGAAACCGATCGACCTGAACACCGCCCGTTTCTTCGGCAAGGTTGCGGTTGATCTCGGCTTCGGCGGCATGGCTGACGAGGCGGAGGAGGGCAGGCGGATTGCCGAAACACTCGGCGATAAGCCGGTTCTTGTAATGGGCAATCACGGGGTGTCGATTTCCGCCGTCACTGTCGCTGAAGCCTTCGAGCATCTCTATTTGTTCGAACGGGCTGCTGAAACGCTATTGAAAGCCTATGGGACCGGTCAGCCGCTGGCTATCATGTCGGACAACCTGGCCGCCAAGACGGCTGCCGAATGGGAGCCCTATGTCGGCATGGGCTATGCCCATTTCGACTATTGGAAGCGTGATCTTGACCGGAGCGAGCCGGATTACCGCGACTGAGTTCCATCGATGCCGACTTGCCTTCGCCTCTCCAATGCGGGGAGGCGAAATGCATTTGGGCAAAGCATGGCAATCCTTCTTGGTGTCGCCCCGGACAAGCGCAGCGCAGATCCGGGGCCTTTTCGCAAGGCACATAGCGGCATCGCGTGAGCTGGAAATCAGATGTCAGTGTGAGCTTCAGCGAGCTTCTGATCATTGATCATCATTCAATCTTGAGCAGGAGCACCTTTGTCGCAAAATAGGTCAGAGATCGGACCGGCGTTCGGCTTCCGCCTCACTTGTCTTGAATGACGGGCGGGCAAATATTCCTGCGAAAAACTCCCAAAACTGCAGAAATCTAAGCTGTAGTAGCGACCTAATACCCGTTCAAACCCGCCGGCTGCTAGCCTTTCTCCATCGCAATTTGCCAAGCTGGAGGACAGAGCATGAGCGCGAAGAAGATCCTGATGATCACGGGCGATTTCACCGAAGATTATGAGACCATGGTGCCGTTTCAGACGTTGCTTGCCATGGGTTACACGGTCGATGCGGTATGCCCCGGCAAGAAGGCCGGCGAGACGGTCGCCACCTGTATCCACGATTTCGAAGGCGACCAGACCTATTCGGAAAAGCGCGGCCATAACTTCACGCTGAACGCGACCTTCGCCGATGTCGACGTTGTCGGTTACGATGCCCTGGTAATCCCGGGTGGACGGGCTCCGGAATATCTGCGTCTTGATGCGGCTGTCATCGATGCCGTGAAGCATTTCATGGACGCGGCCAAGCCCGTTGCCGCAATCTGTCACGGCGCTCAGATCCTGACTGCTGCCAAGGTGATCGAGGGCCGCACCGTCTCGGCTTATCCGGCCTGCCGTCCGGAAGTGGAGCTTGCAGGCGCCACCTATGCCGAGATCGCAATCGACGGCGCCGTGACCGACGGCAACCTTGTTACCGCCCCTGCATGGCCGGCGCATCCGGCATGGCTGTCGCAGTTCCATGCGGTTCTAAGCGGTGCGGCCGAGGGTTCCCTGGCTGCCTGAGGCAAACGGTGCGGGCCAACAAATTGCCCGCACCATCATCTCCGTTTGCCTGGTCCGAGAAAAAGCAAGAGTGGTGCCCCGAAGGGGGCGACAAGTCCCGGGCCCGCCACTTACACGCTACCTGACCTCTTTCCCGCACGCGGGAAGCGGACTAGGCTGAGTTCAAATAACGGGCGTTGATATACCGAGACAGCTCCACGATTTCAGCTCGCCAGTCCGTCACGAAGGAAACATCATGTGCAAGCTCTTCATCGAGGCAGATTCCACGCTTTGGGAAAGCACGACAAAGTCGCTGCGCATTGACGGCATGGTGACATCGGTGCGGCTGGAAACCTTCTTCTGGAAGGTTCTGGACGAGATCGCCGGACGGGACGGCATGAATGTGGTGCAACTGATCACCAAGCTTCACCACGAGAGCATCGACGCGGGACATGATCTCGGAAATTTCACGAGCTTCCTGCGCGTTTGCTGCGGCCGGTACCTGGCCTTGCAGCTGTCTGGCGATGTGCCGACCGACAAGCGCCTGCCCATCGCGGGTTTGGATGCGGACGGCATTCTGGAAGCCGAAACCGGCCGTATTCATTGAGACATGCGCTGGAATGAGTGCATGAGCTTTCCCTGGTCATCCCGGTCATGCACCACGCTGCCGGGATGACTGATCATGTGCTGGTGAAACAGCGCCGTGTCAGGCGGCCGCTTTTTGCGAAAGCGCCAGACGCATGTCTTCGGCGACCGCAACCGGGCCTGCCTCGGTCGGGACCTGGAAGAGCCCCAGTTTCTTCGTGACCTTGCCCAGCAGCACCGACGCGGTCATCCAGACCAGGAGCGGAGCGACAACCAGTGGCAGGGCAACAGGCAGCAGCCAGTAGAACATCTCCGGCGCATAGGTGTGCGAGAAGGCGATTGCGCCGGCACCTGCAATGCTCATCCACCAGGTGGCGGAAAACGCCGCGGTGATCGGCAGCGAACCGTCGTCCCGATCGGCTGTCGGCCAGCCGCTGTCAGCGCCCGTCAGCACCTGAAACACCGAGCGGCAGTGGAACATCATGTGGATAGGTGCAAGGATCGAGGTCAGCAGGATTTCAAGGAGAAAGCTGATCAGAAGCCGCACCGGACCGCCGAAGTCCGCCGAGTTGCCGCCAAAGAGCGCCCGGGCAACAAGCAGCAGCTTGGGCAGGATCAACAAAGCCACCAGACCGAACAGCAGGGCGAGCGCCGTGGTCGTTTCCGGATGCGGAAAGACCGGGAACGGCGAATGACCGTCGAAGTAGACCGGGGGCGGAGCGACCAGCGGAGCCGCAAGGCTTGCCAGCAGGAAGATGCACCAGATCGGCGAGGCCAGGTAGGCAAAGACGCCTTGCAGGATCGAAATCCTGCTCCAGAAGCGGAAGCGTGGGGCCGCCAGAATGCGGCTGTGCTGCAGATTGCCCTGGCACCAGCGCCGGTCACGCTTGGCGTAGTCGACCATGTTGGCGGGGGCTTCCTCGTAGGAGCCCGTCAGGTCCGGGTCGAGACGTACCTTCCAGCCGTCGCGCGCCAGGAGCGCAGCTTCAACGGTATCATGGCTGAGGATATGGCCACCAAAGGGCGGTTTGCCGGTAAGCGGAGCCATGCCGCAGGCAGCTGCAAATGCGCGGGTGCGGATCAGCGCATTGTGTCCCCAGAAGGTGCCTTCCTCGCCCTGAACGGCGGCAAGGCCGCGCGCGAAGTAAGGCCCGTAGAGACCGGTCGCGAACTGCAGGAGGCGTCCGAACAGGGTGGAAAGCCCGATGATCTGCGGCAGCGACTGCAGCAGCCCCAGGCGCGGATCGGCTTCCATGCGCCGGACCATTTCCAGGATGGTCTTGCCATCCATCAGGCTGTCGGCATCAAGCACCAGCATGTAGTCGTAGGCACCGCCTGATGTGGTCAGGAAGTCGGCAATGTTGCCTGCCTTGCGGCCAATGTTCTGTTCGCGCCGCCGATAGAACAGGCGTCCGCCGGCGTTCTGGCGAACAAGCAGTCGCTCATAGGCACGCTGTTCTTCCTCGCCGACATCCGACTTGGTGGTGTCGGACAGGACGAAGAAATCGAATCGGTCCGCCGCGGGCAGGGCGGCAACCGATTTCATGATGGCTTCCAGGCGGGCGAACACCGGACCGGTTGCTTCGTTGTAGATCGGCAGCAGAACGGCGGTGCGACCTTCGGGCAGAGCTTCTGCCGTTGCCCTTTCCTCAGGCGGAAACAGGATGCCGAAGAGTGCGATACATCCGCCCCAGGCCAGCCAGAAGCTTGCTACCGCCATCAGCGCGATGCGGACGATGTCCAGCCAGTCGAAACCGTCCGACTGGACAACAATGGCAAACATGTACGAAGCGCCCGTGGTCAGGCACAGGGCGATCACTGCCATGGCCAGCCGCCGGAAGGCCGTCGACCAGGCTTCGGAGCTGGCCTTCTTCATGTCAGCGGTCCTTGGCTGGAACCGGAACGCGCTTCAACTGCGGAGCAAGTGGCTGCACAGCCCGTTGCCACAGGGCGACAAGCGGGGCAAAGCGCACGGCCAGTGGCGGGTTGAGGTCGTGATGGGGCATTTCCAGCCCGTGACGGGGTGCAGGCACCGGCAATGTCCTGATGAAGGCTGCCCGGTCTTGCGGCGTGCAGGCACAATGGTCGATACCACGGCGCGTGGCGGCAGAACCGGACAGAACGGACAAGAGGACGTCGTCGCCAAGGTCAGGCCGCTTCAGGACAGTCCTGATTTCTTCAAGCAGCTTACTGTCGGCAAAAAGGGTCGGACTGGTCGTCTGATCGATACTAACATGCGATGTCATCTGTTCCCACTCCACTGATACATCCAGGTTTCCGTTACATCGGTCCCGTCGAGTTGCAGGGCGAGAATGAACTCGACCGGTATTTCCTCGTCGTCCCGTGCGATATCGAGCACGGCACGCCAGCTGCCGCTTTCCAGCCGCTGGACGAACTGATGCTCCACCTTGCCGTTCTGCAGGGTCAGTCTCGGTGTCAGAGGAGCTCCCGCCCCCATGTCACCCAGATTTCCGCCGGCAAATTCCACGACGAACTTGCGCAGTTTCGGGTCCGGATCTGAGGCAGCCGTGCCACCATGCCCTGTGCTGGTCGCGATTACCTGTGCCAGCTCGGTTCCCGGTTCCGGTTCACGGCCCCAGATCATCCGATAGGCAAAGCGATGTTCGGAGCCTGCCTTGGCGCCGTTTTCCGGCACCCAGCAAGCAACGAGGTTGTCGTAGATCTCTTTTTCGGCCGGGATTTCCGCCAGCATGACCTGGCCGTTGCCCCAGTCGTTGATCGGCTCGATCCACAGCGACGGACGGCGCTGATACTTGGCTTCCGTGTCCTGGTAATGATCGAAATTCCGGTCGCGCTGCAACAGGCCAAAGCCTGCCGGGTTCTCCTCTTTGAAGAAGGACAGAGCAAGCTTTTCCGGATTGCGGGCCGGCCGCCACAGACGCTGGCCATTCTGGCGCAGGATCAAGAGACCGTCATTGTCATGAACTTCCGGGCGATAGTCGTCGAAGTTGGTGCGGTCGTTCTCGCCGAACAGATACATCGAAGTCAGTGGCGCAATTCCGAGGCGTTCGACATCGTCGCGCAGGAAAATGTGCGCATCCACTTCCACAACCGTGTTGATGCCCGGCTTGATCGTGAACTGGTAGGCACCGGCAACGCGCTCGCTCTCCAGTTCGGCATAGAGCCGCATTTCGGCAGCGCCGTCCGTCGGCCGCTCCAGATAGAACTTCGTGAAACGTGGAAACTCTTCCGGTCCGGCGATGGCCGTATCGATCGCAAGTCCGCGTGCGGACAGGCCGTAGACGTTGCCCTTGCCGAGCGCACGGAAATAGCTTGCCCCCAGGAACACCACCAACTCGTCGAAATATTCCGGAGTGTTCAGCGGATGGTGCAGGCGGAAGCCGGCGATGCCCGGCAGATCCACATCCTTGAATTTTTCCGGATCCAGCGGCTCGCGATATTCAAAATCCGCGCCGGTGAAGTGCAGTTCGCTGATATTGCCGTCGACGATCTCATAAAGTTCCACCGGCTCCTTGTAGAGCCAGCCCGGGTGGAACGCCTGAAGCTGATAGTTGCTGCCGGTGTCCTTCCAGACGGACTTTTCGGGATTGAACCGGATTGCACGATGCTGGTCATAATCGAGATTGGCGAGGATTTCGGGAAGAGCCGGTACATCGGGCGCAAATGCGTTCCCGGCCTTTTCTTTCATGCGCTCGACGAGCGCGGAAAAGTTAAACTCTTCGCCTGCCGCAAAGGCTCCGCCTGTTTGTGCAGGTGCGGTATTCTCTGCTGCGAGTGCAGTGCGGATGTCCGCGCCTGCCAGAGCACCGGCCGCCAGGGCCGTTGCCGATAAAAACGTGCGCCGATTGATCACGACGATTGGCCACCTTGTTGAAATTAAAGTGTTCTTTTTGGTTCACTTTTGAATGAGCACGCGCACTGCAGCAATTTTATGGAGAAAACCGGTCCAAAAAATGGCATTCCTGTGCAATGCAACATCGTACGCTTGTTCGTTCGACTTTCAAACGTCCAAACAGCCGGTTGGTTTCATATTTTTTTGAAAAAAGTTCCGCTCAGAGACCGATTGTAACCAGCTGGGAAACGTAACTTCCGATTGCTATAGCCGATGTGAGGCCGGGGGATTCGATTCCGTAGAGCGTGACCAGGCCCGCAAGGCCATGATCTGACGGCCCGTCAATTCGGAAATCGGCCGCGGGTTCACCCGGACCGGCGATCTTGGGCCGGATGCCGGAATAGTCTGGCAAAAGTGCATCGTCCGGCAGGCCGGGCCAGTAGCTGCGGATGGCGGCATAGAACCTGTCGCCCCGGGCGGGATCCACCTTGTAGTCGGCAACCTCCACCCATTCGACATCCGGACCGAAGCGTGCCTGGTGCTGCAGGTCGAGTGTCAGGTGAACACCGAGCCCGCCGGGTTCCGGCACGGGGTAGATGAGCTTGGAAAAAGGAGCCTTGCCCTGAAGCTTGAAATAACTGCCTTTTGCGAGGTAGGCGGCCGGTGGATTGGCACCCTCAAGCCCGGCCGCCAGGGCAGGTGCGCCGTGGCCTGCGGACAGGATCAACTCCTTGCAGGTGAGGGCATAGGTTTCCGTTCCCTCCGTTTCCGCATGCACTCGGTAACCGCCATCAGCCAGGCGCTCGAGGCGCGCAACTCTCGTGTTCAGCACAACCTGACCGCGGTTTGCCTCGAGCTCACCCTGTAGAGCCAGCATGAAACCGTGACTGTCGACGATGCCTGTGGAGGGGGAATGCAGTGCGCCGGTGCAGGCAAGCTCCGGTTCGGCTTCGTTCAGGCTGTCCTGGTCCAGGAATACGAGATCTGTAACGCCGTTTTCCGCCGCTTTGCGACGGATTGACTGCAGTTGCTCCAACTGATCGTTATTGGACGCAACGATCAGTTTTCCAATCTGCTCGAAACCGACGCCATTCTCGGCACAAAACCGGTAAAGCCGTTCTTTGCCCTCCACACAAAACCGAGCCTTCAGGCTGCCCGTGGGATAGTAGATGCCCGCGTGGATGACTTCCGAATTGCGGGCGCTGGTTTCCGATCCGATCAGGCCGTGCTGTTCCAGCACCATGACCTCGCGACCGGTCAGCGCCAGTTCACGCGCAATCGCAAGTCCAACGGCACCGGCACCGATAACGAGGGTTTCAATGTCATGCATGGTGTTGCCGGCAATCCTGGTTGCGCGTTCTTTTCCTTGTCAGCCCGTCATGCCACGGCTTGCTCCAGACGTCGATGCTGGAATTGCGGATGGACACACGGGCCTGGAAGTCAAATCAACGAACTTCGCTCTGCCTTGGATTGAAACCCATAATCCACGCTCCGTTATTGCCAGGCTCGACCCGGCAATCCGTCCCGTTCGTATGAGGAGCCGCAAGCATCAGCGAATAACGATGAAAGGGCGCGGCTTCAATGCCACGTCTGAGCCATGGCATGACGGTGGAGGGATGTTTGCTCCAACCCAGTTCACGCCAGGAACATGCTCTTGAGGGGACTGCCGGCTCAAAGCGACGGCAATGTTATGGTCAGGCTGGACGGACCGGAGAAAATCGGGTGTGCAGCCCCGGGCCGATGAACGGTCCGGGGCGCATATCAACAAACGGGATCAGCTCCACCAGGCTTCCGGCGAGAACGAGCCGGCGGCATCTTCGATGACCTGACCGACCTGGAACAGGGTGCTTTCCTCAAAGGGTTTGCCGATCAGCTGAAGACCGAGCGGCAGGCCATTGTTGTCGAGGCCGGCAGGGACGGAAATGCCCGGAAGGCCGGCCATGTTGACGGTCACGGTGAAGATGTCGTTGAGGTACATTTTCACCGGGTCGGAATGAAGGTCCTGGTCGGCAACGCCGAAGGCTGCCGAAGGGGTTGCCGGGGTCAGGATTGCGTCGACGCCGTTTTCCCAGGCAAGGTCGAAGTCGCGCTTGATGAGGGTGCGAACCTTCTGGGCCTTCAGGTAGTAGGCATCGTAGTAACCGGCGGACAGCACATAGGTGCCGATCAGGATACGGCGCTTGACCTCTTCCCCGAAGCCCGCTGCACGGGTGTTCTCGTACATCTCGACGATGTCCTTGCCCGGAACGCGCAAGCCGTAGCGCACACCGTCGTAACGGGCGAGGTTCGAGGAAGCTTCCGCCGGTGCTACGATGTAGTAGGCCGGCAGGGCGTATTTGGTGTGCGGCATCGCAATGTCGACGATTTCCGCACCGGCATCCTTCAGCCAGTCGATACCCTTCTGCCAGAGCGCTTCGATGTCAGCAGGCATGCCGTCCAGAAGATATTCCGCCGGAATGCCGATCTTGAGGCCCTTCACGGATTTTCCGATGGCCGCTTCATAGTCCGGCACAGGCAGATCGACCGAGGTGGTGTCCTTGGCGTCGACGGAGGCCATGGATTTCAGCATGATCGCGCTGTCCCGAACGGTGTGAGCAATCGGGCCGGCCTGGTCGAGCGAGGAAGCAAAGGCAACAACGCCCCAGCGGGAACAACGGCCATAGGTCGGCTTGATGCCGACAGTGCCGGTGAACGCGGCCGGCTGACGGATGGAGCCGCCGGTGTCGGTTGCGGTGGCACCCATGCACATGCGGGCGGCAACGGCGGCGGCAGAACCACCGGAAGACCCGCCGGGGACGAGATCCTGGTTCGAGTTCTTCTTCCGCCACGGGTTAATCACCGGACCGTAATAAGAGGTCTCGTTGGAGGAGCCCATGGCGAACTCGTCCATGTTCAGCTTGCCGAGCATGACCGCGCCGTCGGCCCACAGGTTGGACGTAACGGTGGATTCATAAGCGGGTTTGAAGCCGTCCAGAATGTGGCTGCAGGCCTGGGTGTGTACGCCCTGGGTGGCGAAAAGGTCCTTGATGCCAAGCGGGATGCCTTCCAGGGCACCGCCTTCGCCCTTGGCAAGCTTGGCGTCGGATGCCTTTGCCATGTCGCGCGCCTTGTCGGTGGTCACGGTGACATAGGCATTCAGCTTTTCATTGGCGGCTTCGATGTTCTTGATGAAGGCATCGGTCAGTTCCAGGGACGTGTAGTCCTTGTTTTTCAGGCCTTCGCGGGCCTCGGCAATGGTCAGTTTGGTCAGATCGGTCATGGATTTGAACTCTCAGGCGGCCGCCAGCGGCCGGGAATAGAAGATGGAATAGGGACTGTCGGGATAATCGAGCACCGGTCCGCAGCGGCTGAAGCCGGCTCGTTCATAGATGCGCCAGGCTGCCGGGTGTTTGTCGCCGGTTTCCAGCACGAGCATGGAAATGCCCTCCCGGGTTGCCAGCTCAATGATCCGGTCCAGAATGCGGCTTCCCAGGCCGAGGCCCTGATAGGCCGGTCTGGTGTACATGCGCTTGACCTCGGCAATGCCGTCAGCGTGCCGGTGCAGGGCACCGCAGGCAGCTGCCTTGCCGTCAATCCGTGCAACGAAGACAGTCGTTGCCTCACCGGACATCTCTTCAGCCGTCATGTGGTAGCAGGCCTCGGGCGGGCTAAGTGTCAGCAGCAGGTCGTTCAGCTCGGCAATCATCTCACCCATGTCGGCAGACAAGGACGTTTCGACGGCAATAGCTGGAACGGGTGCGATCATCCGGGTTGGTCCGCTTATTCGACGACTTTCGGCACCATGAAGAAATGATCTTCGGAGGCCGGTGCGTTCAGGGTGATGTCGGCAGCCTTGTTGCCGTCGGTCACGCCGTCAGCGCGCTTTTTCATGGTCTGTTCAACCACGGACGTCAGCGGTTCGACGCCGGAAATATCGACTTCGTCCAGTTGCTCGACAAAGCCGAGAATGGCGTTCAACTCGCCAGTCATGCGGGTCGCGTCTTCTTCGCTCACCTTGATGCGCGCCAGCCGGGCAACGCGTTTCACCGTATCGGTATCAACAGACATGTGTTCCTCGTCGTTACTGGTGCCTGAAGCGGAAATCCGCTCATGGCTTGTGCTCTTCTTGCGGCGGCCGCGCGGGGAAGGCAAGAGCGCAGGCTTGCCTTGCGGGAGAAATCGGAATAAATCGGTACCAATGGGAACCGAAATAGGGATTTGCACGTGATCCAGTCTTGCGAAACGATCCGGCCATTGCCGATGGCGGCCATCGTCTATCTGGCTTTCGAACCAGCCTGGCTGGCGCTCAGCCGCCAGGAAAGAGGCGAGGTTGCCGGCCAGATCGGCACAATCCTGGCGCGTCATCCAGAGGTTGCCTTCGAATGGTTTGACGCCGATGCCCTGGCAGGCGGGTTTTCGGATTTCGCGATCTGCCGGTTTTCCGACATGCGCGCCTATCATCACTTGTGGGAGGGACTGCGCGACACGGTGATCTTCTCAAAACCCTATGCGCGGATCGTCAACGTGACGACCGGCATTGAGAATGGCTTTCAGGACTACGAGGCAAATCTTCAAAGTGCTGCGGTTCCGGAGGCTGGAGATGCCTGAGGAAGGCATTGCCGGCCGGCCGCGGGAGGGCAGGGTCAGCAAGGCGCTTCTGGAGGCCACGCTGATTGAGCTTGCCGAAAACGGCTATGAAAAGACGACGATTGCCGCCATTGCGGCGCGAGCGCGCACCAGCAAGCAGGCGGTCTACCGGCGCTATGCGGACAAGGGGGCGCTGATTGCGGCGTCTGTCGAAGCAGCACTTGCCAGCGTGAACCCGGCACCGCCTCAGCGGGGCAGTGTTGCGGAGGATCTGCGGCAATGTCTGTCGAACACCGTTGCGGCCTTGCAGGATACCGCGTTGGGCGCGGCGGTTCGGGCACTGGTTCCCTATCGAAGCAGACCGGACCTTGCTGGCGTCCTCGATGAGGCGGAGGCTGCCAGACGTCTGGTCCTGCGGCAGATCTTCATCGCGACCCCGTTCGAAGCTGACATGGAAGCGCGGATCGACCTGCTTCTCGGCCTCATCTATTTCCGCCTGCTGATCCGCAATATCAGGATCGAGATGAGGGACATAGAAACGGCCATCTATCTGGTGCTGGGGCTGGTGGCACCGCGCCAACCCGTACCACGCCCGGATCTGCCGGGCCTCCCCGGATTGTGAAGCCAGCCGCCATCACGATTTTCTCGCTCTTCGTTAGCGGCTCTGTGATCAAGGGTGATTGGCCAAATTCTGCGGCAGAAGACATGTTTTTTTCCGCGTGGAGCGTTAGGCTTCACCTGATCACGCCATTCACACTCCATTGGAGACGCACATGACGCTCTATACGTCCAAATCCGTTCTGCTGGGACTGACCGCGCTCTTCTCCGCTGCTGCCTTTACCGCTTCCGCCGACGAGATCACCACCTTCACCAAAGGTGGAGCCGCGATTGGCGGAACCGATCCGGTGGCCTATTTCACGGCCGGAAAACCGGTTGCCGGCTCCGATGAATTCACCGCGGAATATGACGACGTCACCTGGAAGTTCTCGTCTGCGGAAAACCGCGACAAATTCCTTGCCGACCCGGCGAAATATGCCCCGCAATACGGCGGTTTCTGTGCCTTCGGTGCGGCCATGGGATTCAAGGTGCCGGTGGTGCCGGAAGCCTGGTCGATCGTGGACGGCAAGCTTTACCTGAACAACTCCCTGAAGGTTCAGGAACGGTTCGAGGAAGATGTGCCGGGCTATATCCGCAAGGCGACCCTTAACTGGGACATCATCAAGGACAAGAACCCGGGCGACCTGAAGGAACCGATCATCCGCGAGTGACGCGGCGGTTGCAGTTTTCATCGGCAACCCCGCCCGCCGGCGGGCTCAGGCCTTTTTGCAGGAAAACCAATCTTCTCATCGTCTTCCCGGCAAAGCTCGGTGCGAGCGGGATTGGGGAGGCGCGAAGCCTCTCCTGAGGGGCGCGGAATGACTTTTCCAAAAGGTGGATCTTTAAATCGGCTTCCGCTGATGTTAAATCATGAGATTATTACTCAAGATTTATGAGGTGCCCCTTGGCCACTCCACCGAAACGCAAGCCCCGCTTTCTGACCGTCAAGACGACGCGCTACCTCAGCCCCAATCTCATCCGTGTCACCTTTGCAGGTCCAGAACTGGAAGGCTTTCCGGAAGGCCACGAGGGTGCGAACTGCAAGTTGCTGTTGCCGCGCGACGGTGAAAGCCGAGAGGCCTTTGAAGCGTATTTTGCACCAGACGGACCATCCGAACGTGTGCATCCGGTTCGCACCTATACCGTTCGATCCTTCCGCAAGGAGGCGCTCGAACTTGATATCGATTTTGTTGCGCACGGCGACGAAGGCCCGGCAACGCGCTGGGCTCAGCAAGCCGCGGAAGGGGACTTCCTGGGCTTTATGGGTCCCAGCCAGCCGAAGATCACCGAGTTTCATGCCGACTGGTATCTGCTGGCAGCGGACCTTTCAGCAATGCCGGTTGTCGAAGCGACGCTTGAGGCAATGCCCCGCGATGCTAGCGGGCTTGTGCTGTTTGAAGTGCCCTCGGAAGAAGACCGGCGCGACATTGCAGCACCTGAAGGGGTTGAAATCAGGTGGTTGATCCAGGAGCGTCCACATGTGCCGTCAACTGCGCAGGTTGACCTTGTGAAGTCCCTGGAATGGCCTGCCGGAACCATCCAGACCTGCATTGCAGGTGAAAGCTCCGTCATTCGGGCGCTTCGGGATTACCTTCACAACGAGCGGGAAGTCCCCAAGGCAGACACCTACATCTCCGGCTACTGGAAAATCGGACTTGTCGAGGACGAGCACCAGCAGCTCAAGCGGGCGGAAGCCGCCTGAAGCCCTTCGCCGGAAAAGCGCACGCTTCACCGGTTGGCGCCGTTCCAACCGGAAGGAGCTGGTGACCACCCGGTGAAGCGTGCTGGTGCACAGCTTTCGTCCATCCCAATCTTGCCATCAACCTGAGATCCCTTAGATCTGTTGATACAGGTCTTTCGGGAGGTGGTCTCATGCGTGGTTTGACAGTTGGTCTTGGTCTCTTTGTTGCTGCGGTTGGCTTTGTGCCGGCGGCCTGGGCCGCCGGTCCGGCCTTCGATTGCGCGAAAGCGGAAAGTTCGGCTGAAAAGCTGGTCTGTTCGAATGACGATCTGGGAGCGCTGGATCAGAAACTGGCGGATGTCTATGAAGGCGCGGTCAGCGTCGTGAAGTCGCTGGATGCGGGCGCGGAAGAAGAGCTCAACACGCTGAAGGCCTATCAGCGCGGCTGGGTGAAGGGGCGCGACGACTGCTGGAAGAGCGACGACGAACTCTCCTGCGTCCGCTCGGCCTATGAACGGCGGATCGCCGAGCTGACCGCGCGCTATCAACTGATCAAGGGACAGGCCCCGGTCTTTTACACCTGCAACGATAATCCGGCCGACGAGATCGTCGCGACGTTTTTCGATACGGAACCACCGTCTGCCCGGCTGGAACGCGGCGACACGACGGAGATTGTGGTGCAGGGGCCAAGCGGATCCGGCGCACGCTACGAGGGGGACTTCGGCATTCTGTTCTGGAGCAAGGGAGACGAGGCCATGGTCGAGTGGCCGCAGGGCACGTCTTTCGACTGCAAGGCGCGCAGCTGACAGGCCTTGGGATGGGCCTGTCAGGCCACGGGAACCGGCCGGTGTGATCCGCACAGCGGCCGGACTGACCAGGATCAGCCGTCCTTGTAGTAGTAGCTGTAGCCGTGGAGGGCAGGCGCGCCGCCCAGATGTGCGTAGAGCACCTTCGATCCGGCTGGAATTTTGCCCTTCTTGACCAGGTCGATCATGCCTTGCATGGATTTGCCTTCATAGACCGGGTCGGTGATCATTGCCTCGGTCTTTGCGGCAAGCCGGATGGCGTCGTTGGTTTCTTCAGACGGAACGCCATAGGCCGGATAGGCGTAATCGGGATTGATCACGATCTCGTCGTCCCGCACCGCGCGGCCAAGCTCCACCAGGGAGGCCGTGTTGTCGACGATCTGACGGACCTGTGCACGCGTCTGGTCCACCGTGCCGGAGGCGTCGATGCCGATCACGCGGTCGGCCCGGTTCTGGTCGGCAAAGCCAACGATCATTCCGGCCTGGGTCGAGCCGGTGACCACGCAGACGATGATGTAGTCGAAGGAGAAGCCGAGTTCTTCTTCCTGCTGCTTCACTTCCTCGGCGAAGCGCACATAGCCAAGGCCGCCGTATTTGTGCACGGACGCACCGGCGGGAATGCCGTAAGGCGTGCCGCCGGCATCGCGCACGGACTGCATGGCATCTTCCCAGCTCTGGCGGATGCCGATGTCGAAGCCGTCGTCGACCAGGCGGGAATCCGCGCCCATCAGGCGGGTCAGCAGAATGTTGCCGACACGGTCGTAGACCGCATCATAGTGGGGCACCCACTTTTCCTGCACCACGACGCATTTCATGCCGATCTTTGCGGCGGTTGCCGCAACCATGCGGGTGTGGTTGGACTGGACGCCGCCGATGGAAACCAGCGTGTCTGCGCCGGAAGCGATCGCGTCGGGTACGATATATTCCAGTTTCCGCAGCTTGTTGCCGCCAAAGGCAAGACCGGAGTTGCAATCGTCCCGCTTTGCATAAATGTCCACCTTGCCGCCAAGCGCTTCGGAAAGCCGGGGTAGAGGTTCGATGGGCGTTGGGCCGAAGGTGAGGGGATAGCGTTCAAACTTGCTGAGGTTCATGGAGCACACCGGATTGATTGTTGACCCTTTGAGCCTTGCAGAAAACTTCAGAAAGGTGCTTTCAAAGTTTGATGTATTTTTTCTGTCAATGAGAACTTGAAGCGTATATTGACTCCTCAATCATCGAATTAAGGTCAAAAAACTGAAAGATTCTTCCATGGCTGGCGAGCTCGACCGGATTGACCGCAAAATTCTCAAGCTGCTGCAGGAAGATGGCCGTCTCAGCAACGCCGAACTTGCCGGTCTGGTAAATGTCAGCCCGGCCACCTGTCACAGACGGACGCAGCGGCTGTTCGACGAGGGCTTCATTCAGGGCGTGCGCGCGCAAATCGATCCGCAAAAGGTCGACAGATCTGCCCTTGTGATCGTGGGTGTGGTGCTGGACCGGTCGACGCCACAAAGTTTTGCGGAGTTTGAAGAAGTGGTTCGCAAGGCGGACTTTGTTCTCGACTGCCACCTGGTGGCGGGCGACTTCGATTACTTCCTGAAAATCCGCACACGGGACATGGCGGACTTCAACAAGCTGCACGGCGAAAAGCTGATTGCGCTGCCGGGTGTGCGCCAGACCCGAACGTTTTTTGTCATGAAGGAAGTGACGGACAACGCGCCGCTGCCTTTCTGAAACAGTTCGGCTTCCCTGGTCGCCGGCCTCGCAGACCGGCCGACTGATGAGCGCCCCGGATCTGCTGCCTGAAATTCCCTTCCATTGTTCTGCCGTCAGTGAGCCTCGATCGCCCTGGCTTAAAAAACGGTTGCCTTGGTCATCGGCAATAAAGTACAGATTTGATATGTAATAACATAACATATCAAACTTGCTGGAGGCCTTATGTCCGATCGACGCCTGCCTGTAACCGTTCTGTCCGGGTTCCTTGGAGCGGGAAAAACCACCTTGCTCAATCGCATCCTCAACAACCGTTCCGGGTTGAAGGTGGCTGTAATCGTCAACGACATGTCGGAAGTGAATATCGACGCAGACTTGGTGCGGGCAGGCGGTGCGGCGCTGAGCAAGACCGAGGAAACCCTTGTCGAGATGTCCCATGGCTGCATCTGCTGCACCTTGCGCGACGATCTGCTGAACGAGGTTCGCCGCCTGGCTGGCGAAGGACGGTTCGACTACCTGCTTATTGAATCAACGGGGATATCCGAACCGTTGCCGGTGGCAGCGACTTTCGAGTTCCAAGACGAAGCCGGCGACAGCCTTGCCGATGTGGCAAGGCTCGACACGATGGTGACGGTGGTCGATGCGGTCAATCTGCTGAAGGATTACTCCAGCCATGATTTCCTGAGCGATCGGGGAGAGACGCTGGGCGAGGAGGACGAACGCACGCTGGTGCATCTCCTGACGGACCAGATAGAGTTTGCCGATGTGGTGGTTCTCAACAAGGTGGGTGCCGCGTCAGCCGGACAGGTGGATGCTGCCCGCAAGATCATCCGCAGTCTCAACGCGGATGCGAAGATTATCGAGACCGACTATTCGGAAGTCTCGCCTTCCGACATCCTGAACACGGGGCTCTTCAATTTTGAAAAGGCTCATGAACACCCGATGTGGGCCAAGGAGCTTTACGGCTTTGCCGACCACATTCCCGAAACCGAGGAATATGGCGTTACCTCCTACGTCTACCGGGCACGGCGGCCATTCGATCCGGAAAAGATCCATGAGCTGCTCAACGGGCAGTTGCCGGGCGTGATCCGCGCCAAGGGCCATTTCTGGATCGGCAGCCGGCCGCAGTGGGTGATCGAGTTCTCGTTGGCCGGAGCGCTCTCCAGCATCAGTCCGCTTGGCACCTGGTGGGCGTCAGTGCCGAAGGAGCGTTGGCCGGATGACGACTGCGCCCAGGCCTATGCGAAGTCGCGCTGGGTAGAACCGTTTGGCGACCGGCGGCAGGAAATTGTCTTTATCGGTGCGGGCATCGACTGGCCACTTCTGAAAAGCCGGCTCGACGCGTGCCTGATCGGCGAAAACGCGGGGAACGAACTTTCGGCCTTTGCGCAACTGCCGGATCCCTTTCCAGCCTTCCGCCATGCGGACCGCGCAGCATGACAGCGCTGGAACCGAAGGTGGACTCCCTTTCGAACGGGCCTGCCGCACGGGATGTGATTATCGGCCGGGATCCGGACATTCTCGCCGACATTCGCGATCCGGGCATCGCCGCCGCTATCTGGCGGCGAACGCCGGATCCCGAATTTCAGAGGCGGATGAATGCCTTGCCGAAAGACAACCTGCCGGAACTGCGCACGGTGGTGCCTGTGCATCTGGCTGAGGCGGCTGTCCGGGCGGCTTGCGAGAGCCATGGACTTCCTGCGTGTCGGGAGAGGGACATGCTGGCAAGTGATGTCGGGGCACTTGCCCTGATGCTGGCAAAGACGCTGACAGTGCGTCTGCTGCGACTGCGGCTGGATGTTTCGGACGACGTCATGTGTCCGAAGTTCCACCTGGACAATGTTCGCGCCCGGTTGTTGTGCACCTATCGCGGGCCGGGCACGGAATATGTTCCGGAAAATGTGGCCGAGGAGCCTGGCCGCATCCGTCAGGTGCCGCCTGGGGGCGTTGCCGTTTTTCGCGGCCGGCAATGGTCTTGCGGCGAAAGAACCGCTCTCTTGCACCGGTCCCCGGTCGCAACTCCGGCAGGTGGACCGCGGCTTCTTCTGGTGATCGATCCGGCAGACTAGGCGGGCTGCATTTCCGAAGGGGTCTCAGTCACACTCTCGGCTTAGCCAGGTTTGATATCGGTCGAGGTGTCGCGTGACGATCGCGGCGAGGGAGGCATCCGTACAGATCATCTCAGGGGTGATGGCATTGCTGGTGAGGCCAAGCGAAAATCCGGCTTCGCTGACGATTTCGGCGGACATGGTCCGGAGGATCTCTTCCAGCTGAACCGGGGCAAAGGCGTGGCGGGAGGTGACGTGGGCAAGCGCGACCGGCTTGCCCGGAAACTTCTGACAACCAACCATCCAGTCGAGAGTGTTTTTGAAGCTGCCGGGCAGTGCATGCATGTATTCCGGCACGGCGAACAGCAGCCCGTCGGCGCGCGCAACCTGTTCGCGCAGGTCGATGACGATCTCCGGCAGGTGGTCGGTAATATCCAGATCCGGCACGAAATGCGGCAGATCGCCGATGCGGTCGTAGCGGTTGAGAACGAGCCCGTCGGGCGCCAGTCGTTCTGCTGCGCTCAGCAGGGCCAGATTGGACGATGCGGCACGAAGACTGCCGCAAAATGTAAGGATCCTGAAGGGCAAGGGACTGGTCCTGTTGAAGGAGGCTAGGGGCGAGCCTATCGGATTCGCCCCGTATCGTGATCCCCCAACGACCGACCAGTTTGTGCCTTTTACCGGCTGGCAGCCGCCAGTGCTGCACCAAAGCCGACAAAGAGCGTGCCTGTGATCCGGCGTACCCACAGCATGCGCTTTGCAGACGTCAGGAAGCGGCGCATATGGCCACCTGCGTAGGCAATTGCGGCATGGTTGGCGAAACACAATGCGGCGTAGGTGAAGGACAGCACAGAGATCTCCGTTAGATCGATGCCGTCGGCGCGCATGAATTGCGGGAACAGCGCGGTGATGACCAGAATGGCCTTCGGATTGGTGACGGAAACGAGCAGTGCCTCCAGGAACAGCTTTCTGGGGCTTTTGCGGGCAATCAGGACACCATCTTCCACGTGAAAGGCAGACTTGTCGCGCCAGATCTTGAGGCCGATGAATATGAGATAGGCGGCACCAATGACCTTCAGCACCGTGAAGGCCACGGCGGAGGCTGCCATCAGGGCGCCGAAGCCGAGGGCGACCGCGTATCCCAGGATTACCAGTCCCGTGGCATTGCCTGCAGCGGAAGCGAGGGTCGCGTTACGGCCGAACCGGAGCGTGTTGGAAATGGCCAGCATGACTGCGGGGCCGGGACTGACGGCAGGCAGGAGCGAGACAGCAATAAAGACGAGCCAAAGATCTATCGGCATTTCGGTTCTCGAAGCAAAGGCTGCGGGGTGCAGCCGGAAGGATGTTTCAGGGCAGCAGCCGGCCGTCGCGTACGGCCTTGTTCAGCAGGTCCTGGGCAAAATCCCAAAGACCCGGGAAGGGAGACAGGCGGGATTCCTTCGTCAGCTTCAACGCTTCGGCGGAAATGGGTTCATGGGTCGGATCGTCCAGGCCGGATGCAAAGACCAGCACCATCGGATGTAGCGCGTCCATCGCGTTGGCGAATTTGGCTTCCGGTGTTTCGTTGGCTTCGAACTCCAGCCAAAGAGCCTTGAAATCCAGGCCTTGCGATGAGGGAAGCAGGGCGAACAGTCGGCTTGCGGCTGCCTGTTCAAGATCCTTGATGCCGGCCCGGTTGTCGTCTGTGACCCAGTGGTCGCCTGCGTCGATCTCGACCAGGTCGTGAACGGCGAGCAGTTTGACGACGTGGTTGATGTCGGTGCCGGCAGGGGCGTGCTCGGCAAGCGTCAGCGTCTGCAGGATCACGTGCCAGCAGTGCTCGGCCGTGGTCTCGCGCCGGGCGCCGCCCGTGAGCTGGTTCAGCCGGACGACTTCCTTCAGCTTGTCGGTTTCCAGAAGAAACGCGACCTGCTTTTCCAAAGTGTCGTTCATCAGATCTCGCCCATGGCCCGGCGGAAGCGGGCAACGCTTTCGGCAAAGCCATGGATCAGCGCATCGGCGGTAAAGCCGTGGCCGATCGACATTTCCCGAATGAAGGGCGCGCGCGCCATCAGGGCAGGAATGTTTTCGACGGTCAGATCATGCCCGGCATTGACGCCGAGCCCGCAGGCCTGGGCGGCTTCCGCCGTGGCGACAATCATGTCGAGTTCCTTTTCGGCGCGTGCCGGGTCGTCGTAGCAGGCACCATAGGGGCCGGTGTAGATCTCGATACGTTCCGCCCCGAGCCTTGCAGCGTGTTCGGGAGCCGCCGGGTCCGGATCGCAGAAGAGCGAGACCGTGACCGCCCACTCCTTGGCGGCGGCAATCGCCGTTTCCAGCGCGCCGGTGTCTTTCGAAAAGTCCCAGCCATGGTCCGAGGTGGACTGCTGCGGGTCGTCCGGCACGAACAGGACCTGTTCGGGGCGAGCTTCCTCCACCAGCTTCATGAAATCGGGGGCTGGATAGCCTTCCAGGCACAGTTCCTTGTTCGGGAACCGGTCCTCAATCAGCTCGGACAGCTCGAACACGTCCGTCTTGCGGATATGGCGTTCATCGGGACGAGGGTGCACGGTGATGCCCTTGGCGCCGGCTTCCATCGCGATGGCCGCAAGGCCAGTCACGCTCGGCCAGGGCAGATCCCGGCGATTTCGCAACATGGCGATGGCGTTGACATTGACGGAAAGGCGCGAAACGGCAGGCATGATTGATAGTCCGGTGAAAACGGTTCTGATCTGGCTTTAAGAGACTGGGTCAGGTTCGCAAGATTGTGTCAAAAGCTGTTGAAGTCAAACGAGGAATTGTCACTAGAGACAATGTTTTTCAGTGTTGGTCGTTGTCGGATTTCCCGTGAGATTGTGTTGGAGGGGCTTCAGCCACCCTTGATATCGCACGAGCCGCCCAAGACCAGGCAGGGAGATCTCGACGTCGAAGCGGAAGATGCCATCCGGTGCCGTCTCGGCTGTTTCGCTGATCGGCAACAACCAGCGCGGCAAGGGAATGCCAAACAGCTTGCCGCTGCGAACGGGGTAGGCGAGTGCATCGCCTTTCAGGTTCAGGTGAATGTTGAACGTTGTTGGTCCGAAACGCTCCTGAACCACGCCGGACCCCGGTGCTCCTGACAGGCTGAGCACGGAGCGGAAAGTCTTGCCGCCGAAATTGCGCTGCCAGATTTCCTTGTCGCCCTGCCGCTTGATGGTCACGTTCACCGGAGTGGCATCTGCTTCGGGCGGAAAGCCGACGATACGGCACAGCAACTGGCCGAGCCGCGAGGTGCCGCGCGTGACCTTTGCCTCACCGATCCATTGCCGGTGGTCAAACACTGTGTGAAGGGAGCGGATCTCTTCAGGCAAAGCTTTGAAGGTGCTGCTGCCGAGTGCCTGCTGGAACAAGACCGGTTCAGCCTGCTTTGCAGTGAAGGTGCGGACGTTCAGATGAGCGGTGGCCTCCTCGACGTCTGCCAGCTTGAATTCACCAAGGCTCGGCCGCGCTCCGGCTGGAACAACACCTTCGACGAGGTGCATGCACAAGATAGCGCCCGGGACTGCCGGGATATGCGGTCCGTCGCCGGCTTCCGCAATCAGAGACCAGCTGGCGGCCAAGGGCTGGCCGTCCTTGCCAAGCCCGGCAAGCCGGACTTCCATGCCGCCGCGGTCGGACCCGAACCGTTCGAACCAGCCCGCGACAGTACGAAGGAGTGGAGCGGCAGCTTGTAGTGACCTGACAAGGCGAAGTCGCACCAGCCAGGAGAGAGCCCAGAGGCCCAGATGAAGGAGGGAGAGTTCAAGTCCCGCCCGGAACAGCACCGTTCGGGCGTTGTAGACCCTGGGAAAGAGTGTCAGATCCGGCGCGCCGATGAAACTCGACCAGCGCTTTGAAAGGCCGCTGCTGCCTTCAGGGCCGATCCGGCGCCGGGAGAGATCGGACCAGCCGATGACCTTTGTCCATCCGCCATCGCGGTAGACGGAAACGGGCTTGCCGGACTGTGTCAGGATCGCTTCGATGACGGAGAGGCCACGAGGTGCACGATTGCCCGGCAGGATGGTGCTTTCGATCAGGTCGACCTGTGAGAACTCATGCCGAAGAGCTTCGACCGCAACCGAAGAGAGGGCCGGTACGCTGGAAACGCCAGACAGCACGGTCAGTCCGCTCAAGCGTGCCTGCTCATCGAGCACAGGAATACCGCTGGTGAACCCGGCATCGTCGGAAAGATCCAGATAATGGCTCCCGGCGGCAAGGGCGGCTTCCGCAACAGCGTAGGGGGATTGCCGGTAGGCCTGAAACGGTCCGGCGGCGTCGACGGTGACGAAGGGGCGAAGGGCGAGAAGGGCAGCAGCGAAATCAGGTGCCGTCCGATCCAGAACGGCGGCAGTGCCACCATGCCGGCGACAGAAGTCTTCAGCCTTTTGCTGGCTGCGGCCTGCAACGATGACATCCAGATGCTCGTGCCTCAGCAGCGCCTCGGCCAGCTTTCCGCCGAAAACGCCATAGCCACCGAGAACGACGATCCGCTTCTTTCGGGAAAGTTCAGTCAAGGAGCCGTTCCTTCAGGGCCGCCGACGGCAGGGGACAGGTTCGTCTGCCGAGCCGATAGCGGTTTTGGGCAATCCTGTCATAAGTCCAGTCCGCGAGCCTGCGCGGCAGAAGATCCAGCACCGTGAGAGCCTTCCAGGGCCAGCCGAGACTTTTCATGGCTGCGGTGAAGGACGCCATTTTGGTGAAGGCCCGGCCGCGGCAGATAACGATGTTGGTTTCCATCTTCTGCGGGTCGAGCCCGTGGTGCCGGTAGAGTGCCTGACCGATTTCCGAGTGGGCGTCGACAAAGCGAAAGCCTGCTGTCCGGTCGTGCCTGGCGACGAACCGGGCAAAGCCGGAGCACAGAACGCAAATGCCATCAAAGACGATCAGGTTTTCCGGCAACTCTGCAAGGGCAGGCGGGACCGGTTTGACGTTGCGTCTGGTATCCATCGTCTTGGGGCTTTCGCGGGCAATGACAGGTTTCCGCCTCTCATGTAGGGTTGCAACGCAGGGTTCGGCGAGCCCGCACAAGGTCGCAGTACAGTATTACGACTAGGTTTTCAGGTTCCGCCGTTTCCTCTAAGACTGGCCGCAAGGGGCCCGATTCTTAAGCTTGTTCCGGACTGAAACCGATTTCGGTGTCGATCCGAACGAGAATCAATGCATACATCGAGGTCTCGGATCGAGAAAACTACCAGGTAATCCATGGCCATCTCCAACGCGCTCCTCCTCTTGGCCCAGGCAGCCGTTTATTTCATCGTCATGATGAGCCTTCTGCGGGCTCGTCAGGTGATTGGTATCGGCGTCTTCATGTGCGCGCTTGGTGTGATGCATTTCCTGGAAACATATCTCGCCAGCGTCTTTTACATCGAGTTGCCGTTCGGCATCGTCTCCCCCGGGTCGACAGTGCTCTTTTCCGGCAAGCTTCTGATGATCCTGCTGCTTTACATCCGCGAGGATGCGCTGATCGTCCGCCAGCCGATCTACGGCCTGTTGATCGGCAACTTCCTGATCGTCGCGCTGGTGATGATCCTGCGGAACCACGATACCATCTCGGTCACGGACGGCCGCAATCCGGATTTCGCCTTTATCGATGAAATGGGACTGCTGATGGTCTGGGGCACCATCTTGCTGTTTGTCGACGCGATCGCGATCATCGTGCTTTATGAGCGGATCGGCAATTGGGTCGGGCGGCACCTGGGCCTGCGTTTCCTGATCTGCGGCGCGGCAGTGCTGACTTTCGACCAGGCCGGGTTCTTCCTGGCGCTGCATTATGTTTCCGGTGCGCCCTGGCATGTGTTTGTCGGCGGCTGGGCGGCCAAGATGGTGGCGACGCTGGTCTATACGGCGCTGTTCATCCTCTACCTGAAGTATTTCGACAACGAGAGCAGCTGGCTCACCAACAGGTCCTTCAAGGACGTGTTTCAGGTGCTGACCTACCGGGAGCGCTATCACAAGCTTCTGGAAGCTTCCATTCGCGATCACCTGACCGGCACGCTTCACCGCAGCCAGTACGACCAGAATGCGCCCAAGATCCTCGCCAAGAACCTGCAGGAAAACCGGCCCCTGTCCCTGCTCGTGATCGACATCGATCACTTCAAGCAGGTGAACGACCGGCATGGCCATCAGGCCGGTGACGAGATCCTGAAGATGGTTGCCCGGCTTCTGGCCGACAACCTGCGTTCCGACGATCACCTCTACAGGGTCGGCGGCGAAGAGTTCGTGCTTCTGTGCGAGAAACTGCCGGTGGAAGGCGCGACCTCCATGGCCGAGCGGCTGCGCAAGGCGATCGAGCGTTTCAGCAAGATCTATCTTCCGGAAAAGGTGACGGTCAGCATCGGTCTGGCCAGTGCGCCGCAGGACGGCGAGACCATGGAGGCCCTGTTCAGGCAGGCAGACCTTCGGCTTTATGAAGCCAAGAAACAGGGGCGCAACCGGGTCTTCAGCCCGGTCACTGTTGATTAGACCTTCTGTGGCACCCGCGATCGTTCGGTTGAGTGACGGGTCGGACAGCTGCGCCGAAAAAGAAAAAGCCCTGGAACCGGTCCAGGGCTTTTGTCGTTTCTGAAGGCCGGGACGATCAGACCCGGTTAAGCAGCCTTGCCCGGATGGTGTTGGGCAGGGTGCGGATCTCTTCCAGAATGCTGACCGGATCTTCCACCGGGCTGTCGACATCCAGAACAACGTAGCCGATGTCCAGATGGGACTGCATGTACTGGGCACAGATGTTGAGGTTGTGCCGGGTGAAGAGGTCGTTCAGCGTGCGCATGGCACCGGGAGCATTGTGGTGCACCTGGATGAAACGCGTGGCCGACGTGCCCTTGGGCAGTTGAACCTGCGGGAACGAGACGGCGCCGATGGTGGACCCGACATCGGAGTATTCCACCAGTCGCTTGGAGACTTCCTCGCCGATCCGGTCCTGGGCTTCTTCCGTCGAACCACCCACGTGCGGGGTCAGGATGACGTTGTCGAGGCCGCGCAGCGGCGACAGGAATTCGTCCTTGTTGGACTTCGGCTCAACCGGGAAGACGTCGATGGCAGCGCCTGCCAGGTGACCGGACTTCAGCGCGGCGGCCAGAGCGTCGATATCGACAACCTTGCCGCGGGCGTTGTTGATCAGGAACGCGCCCTTCTTCATCTTCGAAATCTGGTCAGCACCGAACATGTCGCGCGTTTCCGGCGTATCGGGAACATGCAGGGACACGACATCGGATTCAGCCAGCAGGCCATCGAGGCTTTCGGACGGCATCACGTTGCCGTGCTGCAGCTTGTCGACGAGATCAAAGTAGATCACCCGCAAGCCCATGGCCTCGGCCAGGTTCGACAACTGCGTGCCGATATTGCCGTAGCCGACGATACCAAGCGTCTTGCCGCGAACTTCGTGGGAACCGGCAGCGCTTTTCATCCAGCGGCCTTCGTGGGCAGCGGTGGATTTCGGGAAGACGCCACGCATCAGCATGACGATTTCGGCAACGGTCAGTTCAGCCACGGATCTCGTGTTGGAGAAGGGGGCATTGAACACCGGGATGCCGCGCGTAAGCGCGCCCTTGAGGTCGACCTGGTTGGTGCCGACGGAGAAGCAGCCGACAGCAACCAGGCTCTTGGCCGCTTCCAGAACCTCTTCGGTGACCTGGGTGCGGGAGCGGATGCCGAGCATCTGGACGCCCTGCAGCTTGTCGATCAACGCGTCCTTTTCCAGGGCTCCGGACAGGACTTCAACGTTTGTATAACCGTGTTTTTCAAGAACCGCGCGCGCGGTCGGCGAAATGCCTTCCAGCAGCAGCCAGCGGATCTGGTTTTTCGGCCGGGAGAGACCGTGAATCATGGCGAAATGCCTTTTGGTCTGATTGGTTTGAATCGCGCCGGATCGGCGCTAACAGCGCGCGTGTCGTATACGCGCTCGTTCACGTCGCGTCTAGGGCGCCATTTTGATGGAACGCAAGCCGACACCGCGCGTTTTGTCACCCCGGTGTTTGTGAAAGCGGTTGCTGACGGACGACAGCCTGTGCCAATAAGCGGCGGGGGCGCGTTTCGGCCGGATCTCCAACCGGCTGCTTGAATAATATCCAACACCAAGCGAGAGCAGGGACCCCGATCCATGTTGAATTTGAGCGGGCCTCAATTCGATTACGAGCCATATCCCGTTTGCTATGTAACAGATGTATTGCCGCCGGAAATGTACCGGTCACTCGTCGAGAGCTATCCTGACAGGGATCTGTTCAAATACATGCCAAACCTCGGACACAAATATTCTCTGTCCGACATCAATAATCCGGATAACTACTACAAGTTCCTGTCAGAAAAACCTGATTGGAAAGCGTTTTACGATCATGTGAAATCCGAGAACTTCATAAACAACGTGCTGGATATGTTGGTCGCCAACAATATCGACCTGGGCCTGCGCAGGCTCAAGGTGATTGCGAAGGACGGGCAGCGGAAGGCCAGCCTGCTGAGTCGCCTCCGTCGCCAGACAGAGATCAGTGCCCGGTTCGAGTTCTCGATGATGCCGGCAAACGGCGGTCAGATCCTGCCGCACACCGACGCTCCGCATAAATTGATCACGCTGGTTCTGTCCATGATGGAGCCGGGAGCCTGGGATCACGCATGGGGTGGTGGCACGGCGGTGTGCCTTCCCAAGGACCGGACGAAGGTCTTCAACCACATCAACAAGGCGATGCCTCTCGAGGATGTTGAAACGCTGAAGACGTTCCCGTTTGAGGAAAACCAGTGTGTCCTGTTCGTGAAGACCTACAATTCCTGGCACCACGTCGCGCCGATGACCGGACCGGAGGATGCACCCTTGCGCAAGACGCTGACGATCAATATCGAAAGCAAGCTTTAGGGAAGGCGAGGCCTGTGGAAATGCCACAGGCCTCTCGGTATTGCGGTGCTGTTGCGCACAATTCAGACGAGACGGCGCAAAGTTCAGGCAGTGCGCCACTGGGCTGAGACTGGAAGCTGCAAGCATCTGATGGTGCAGTTCACCAATGGCAAGAATGCGGAAGACGCTGATCGGTTTTTTCGGCGCTGCGGGATGGCGACGGTAGGTGGAAACAATCATTCAACTCTCAGCGAGAGTCTAGGTGAATAAGGAAAAAGTTGGCAAGAAAGTCTTTTATCCATTCTTGGGATGCTGTTTTATTTTTTTGTTATTTAAAATTTTCGGCGCAGAATCTAAGTATTTAGATAAGGCTCAGGTATTAATTTCTATGGGTCTTGCGTTTTTTTTCATTTATTTTCCTGATACGGTTGCTTAGAGGTGATAAAATACTTTGAGGTAAAAATACTGCACTTTTTAAAAGTAAATTTGGTTCGTTGAGGCGATGCTGGTAAACGGTATACTTCAAAGAGAAAATGGTGGCGGAATTCAGTATTACGATCTTGTTGATGGTAGTCCACGTTTCATAGATCCTGCTCCGCACAGCTCTGTCGACTTTGGCCTAAAAGAGCGGTTTCAGTCCCTTTCGGAAGCCTCGGGGGGGCAAGCAAGAAGCAGATCCCTCAAGCGCAGGGCAATGGCTCGCACCGTGTCGTCGTCATATCCGAGGCCAAGGTCGTTGCGCATGAAACGGCCAAGGTCTTCCGCTTCTTCAATCAGCCACTCCCGCTTGTTGCCGCCACCGACAAACCGGGCCCGGCCGTCCAGAAAACTGATGAAACCCCGATCCGTCAGCCGGTAGAATTTCATGCTGCCCGCAAAGGACTGCCTGGGCGAGGCGGCGCACAGGAAATTGGCGGCTTCAATGTCGACAGGGCGGACGTCTACCCGGTCAAATCCGTAGAGCGCGAACCAACCCTCCTCAGTCTGTCGTTCCAGTACGTGCTCTCCTGACACAGCTTCAAAGCGTATTCTGTAGACCTGGTCGCGGATCTGCTGGCGTTCCTCTGAAATGCGCACAGGCTCGGCTGGGGCCTGGCCGCCGAACCCGGCATCGACCAGCCATTCGGTTCCATCACATGTCACGACATGGGCAAGGTGTGAGCGTGCTCCGCCTTCCGCCGCCCCCATGCGCACCCGGGCAAGCACCTGCCGGGAGGAAAAGCCAATGGCTGCCAGTGCGTCACCCAGCAGAGAGTTCAGCTCGAAACAGTAACCGCCGCAACGGTGTTGAACGAGCTTTTGCCAGAGGCTGTCCCGGCCAAGCTCCGGAACCTTGCCAAGAAAAGGCAGAACGTTTTCGAACGGGATGGCGCTGATCTGAGCTGCCTGCAGGGCCCGCAAGCCGTCCAAGGTGGCCGGGCACGTCTCCAGGCCAATCCGCTCAAGATAAATATTAAGATCGAAGGGCATGGGCAGGTTCTGTCCGGTTTCGAGGTGTCCGATGCATGTAGGCAAGTCTTCGGCTGATGCCAAGGAACACGACGGCGGGAGTTCGCCCGACCTGCCGTGTGCCGTGCCTCAACATGCGCAGGAAAACAAAAAAAGGCCCGCCGCACCGGGTGCGACGGGCCTTGAGATCAGAAACCGATCTCTTAAAGGCCTTCTGGTCCACGCTGAACGGCAGCAACGCCAGTGCGGGAGACTTCGACCAGACCGAGCGGTTTCATGATGGAGATGAACTGCTCGATCTTGGAGGTCCGGCCGGTGATCTCGAAGACGAAATGTTCCGTCGTCGCGTCGATCACGGTGGTGCGAAAGGCATCTGCAAGGCGCAGGGCCTCCAGGCGCTTTTCACCGGTGCCTGCCACCTTCACCAGGGCAAGCTCACGTTCCAGCGGCTTGTCCTGGTTGGTGCGTTTGGCGCGAACGGTCAGGTCGGTCACCCGGTGCACCGGCACCAGCCGGTCGAGCTGGTGGCGGATCTGCTCGATGATCATCGGCGTACCGGTGGTCACGATGGTGATGCGGGACAGGTGTTTCTCGTGTTCGGTTTCCGACACGGTCAGGCTGTCGATGTTGTAACCGCGGCCGGAGAACAGGCCGATCACGCGGGCAAGGACACCCGGCTCGTTGTCAACGAGGAGCGATAGGGTGTGGGTTTCGATTTCGTTGCTGACTTCGGCCAGGAAATAGGCGGAAGGCGCATCAACATTCTGTGCGTTCATTTTCTTAAAGTCCTTTTGCCTATTTCACCTTAAACGAGCGACTTGCCTTCGGCGCTGATGGCGTTGGCAACCGCTTCGTCGTTGGCTTCGTCCGGCAGCAGCATTTCGTTGTGAGCCTTGCCCGAGGGGATCATCGGGAAACAGTTGGTCAGATTGGCAACGCGGCAGTCGAACAGGACAGGCTTGTCGACGGCAATCATTTCCTCGATTGCCCCGTCCAGATCACCCGGCTTTTCGACCCGGAACCCAACCCCGCCATAGGCCTCGGCCAGTTTGACGAAGTCCGGCAGGCTGTCGGTGTAGGAATGGGACAGACGGTTGCCGTGCAGCAGCTGCTGCCACTGGCGCACCATGCCCATGTACTGGTTGTTGAGGATGAACACCTTGACCGGCAGGCCGAACTGAACGGCAGTCGACATTTCCTGGATGTTCATCAGGATCGATGCATCGCCGGCAATGTCCACGCACAGCGCGTCGCGGTGGGCCACCTGCGCACCGATGGCAGCCGGCAGGCCGTAGCCCATGGTGCCGAGGCCGCCGGAGGTGAGCCAGTGGTTCGGCTCCTCGAAGCCGTAGAACTGGGCAGCCCACATCTGGTGCTGGCCGACTTCGGTGGAAATGAAGGTCTTGCGGTGCTTGGTCAGTTCATAAAGCCGCTGGATCGCATATTGCGGCATGATGACGTCGCTGTTCGGCTTGTAGGCCAGCGAGTTGCGCGCGCGCCACTGATCGATCTGCGTCCACCAGTCCTTCATGGCCTTGGCGTCGGATTTCAGCGAAGAAGACCGCCAGATCCGCACCAGGTCCTCCAGCACGTGGGCGACATCGCCGATGATCGGCAGGTCGACATTGATCGTCTTGTTGATGGAGGACGGATCGATGTCGATATGAATCTTCTTCGAGTTCGGCGAGAAGGCATCGGTCCGGCCGGTGATGCGGTCGTCGAAGCGGGCCCCGATGCAGATCATCACATCGCAGTCGTGCATGGTCATGTTGGCTTCGTAGGTGCCATGCATGCCCAGCATGCCGAGCCAGTTGTCACCGGACGCCGGATAGGCGCCGAGGCCCATCAGGGTGGAGGTGATCGGGAAGCCGGTCAGCGACACCAGTTCGCGCAGCAACTGGCAGGCCTGTGGGCCGGAGTTGATCACACCGCCGCCGGTATAGAGAACCGGCTTCTTGGCGTTGGCCATCAATTCGGCGGCCATGCGGATGCTGGAGGCATCGCCCTTCAACTGCGGACGGTAGCTCTTGTGCGCGGCAGCCGGGTTCGGCGTCGGGCCCTGGTATGTGCCGGTCGCGAACTGAACGTCCTTCGGAATGTCGACGACAACCGGGCCCGGACGGCCGGAAGTGGCGACATAGAAGGCTTCATGCAGGATGCGCGGCAGGTCGTCGACATCGCGAACCAGCCAGTTGTGCTTTGTGCAGGGGCGGGTGATGCCGACCGTGTCGCACTCCTGGAAGGCATCGTTGCCGATCAGATGGGTCGGTACCTGGCCGGAAATGCAAACAAGCGGAATGGAATCCAGCATGGCGTCGGTCAGGGCAGTCACCATGTTGGTGGCGCCGGGACCGGAGGTGACCAGGGCAACGCCCGGTTTGCCGGTGGAGCGGGCATAGCCTTCGGCGGCATGGCCTGCGCCCTGTTCGTGCCGTACGAGAATATGCTCCAGACCTTCCTGCTGAATGATCTCGTCGTAAATGGGAAGCACAGCACCGCCCGGGTAGCCGAAGATCGTGTCAACTCCCTGGTCTTTCAGCGCCTGGATGACCATTTCGGCGCCGGTCATTTCCCGTGTCATTCGTTTCGTCCTTGCATTCTCGCCTGTGGATCAGGCTTTGGCTCACATAACTGTTTGTTCTTCTGTCAATCCTGCCCGATCGGGCGCGGACTGATACAACACTGTCTGTCTGGCCTGACGCATGCGGCGTCAAAGATCCGGGCAGTGGTGGAAAATGCGTGGTCAGGAGGCGGATACAAAAAAAGGCCCCTTTGGGAGCCTTGGTCGCGCGCCATCCTGTCCGTACGGGGTTATCCCGCCGCGGAGGCGCGCTTTCCTACTACTACTAGAATGAGCGACATTGCCATGTCGTCCCGGTCCTTTGATGCTGCAGGCCGTCTGGCCCGGTTCGACGTCGTTGTGGAACTCCCGGAACCGGGTTTGTCCCGCCAACCTGAGGCAAGCCGATATGACAGCGACTTCAACAAGCTGGCCCAAGCCCGTCACGTCTGCCCCGGTCTTGATGCGCCGCACCCTAGTCAGGCGGATAAAACCGGTCAAGCCTTAATTTCGAAAATTGCGCAAAAGATCGAAGATGTTTCTGAAAGTTGCCTTTTGGGCGGCGTTAACGAGCTTTCCTTCCGGCGGCTGCGGATTTTCTCCGGGTTGCGTTCCCCGCAGACCGGCCATGATAAAAAATTGTCATAAAAACCGTTGCGCCAAATCGGATCGCACTATATACACCCGCCATCCGACGTGCCGCGCGGTTCTCGCGGCCCTGTCGCTTTGGGTGTGTAGCTCAGTTGGTAGAGCAGCTGACTCTTAATCAGCGGGTCTGGGGTTCGAGCCCCCACTCACCCACCATTTTCTTCTCCTGGAAATTATGCAAATGCCAAGGCGCCGCGAGTTCGCGCCGTGCTTCTTATTGTGCATTTTGTCGAGATCCGTGGCCGCCGGTCGACGGCCACGAGATTCAGTGCGTGGTTGCTGCGATCAGCAGGGGAACTCGTTCGTGATGAATTTCGAATCCTTCAAGGTGGTGAAACAGGTGCTGCCGTCCTTGAAGTAGGTGTTCTCGTGGCCGCAGACCATTGTCTCGTCCCGGAAGCCCTGTTCACAAAACTGGCCGTCCTTCACTTCCCATTTCAGTGTTTTCTTCGCGGGCTTTTTACCCGTCACGGTCACCACGGCGATCTTGTTGCCGTTGTCGTTCCACTCGACAATCCAGTCACCGGCTTTCTTGCCGTTTTTTCCGTAGAAAATTCCTTCGATCTTGTTGCCGGACAAGATCTCGATCCGTTCGGCTTCTGTTATCGGCTTGGCTGATGCCGGAAGATCCTTGGCGATTGAGCCAGTTGAAATTGCACACATTGCAGCAAGTAAGAAAAGTTGCTTCATCATCGTGTTCTCCAATCAAGTTCAATATCAATCAACAAGTCCTTGCACAGTAACGTCTGAACTGTAGTTGTGCCCGGTGACGGTGACAACTTGATCAAAGGATGTGTTTGGCGGTGCGAATCCAAGGGGAACGATGACCCCTTCGTGAAGGGGAAATCTGACCGCGTAGAGTTTCATTCGCACAGCGGTGGATAACCGGCTTGCCTTGCGGGCAGTGAATCTCCGGTTGAAAACTCCCGTTCTTTCAAACCGGTACCCGCAAGTTTTAACCTTGATATTTTTTCTTGTTTGACCGCCTTGGCAGACAACTTAACGTGCTGCCAAGCAGGGAAAATCGGTGCCTATTTAATCTATTGGCAAACAAGGCGATCGCCGCGTTTGACGCGGCCGCTCTTTGCAGGATGCGGATGAAGGGCAACATCAGACGGGACATCCATGCATAAACTGGATTTCGAGTTGGACAAGGCACAGCTGAAACGTGCCTGGGGCGTTATAGACAGGGAGTTTCAACGCCTGGGGCTGATGCTGCGCCGCGGGTCGGATTTCGATGTTGTCGAGGCCATGGCGGCGGCCAGCGGCCTGAAGCGACTGGAGGGGCATTTCACCCCCAGTCTCAACACCTATACGCCTTCACAAGCGTTCTGGCTGGCGCTGGTGGATGAGGAAGACCGGATGGTCGGGCGGGTGTGCGCCCGTTTCGACAGAATGGCCTATCCGATGACGCTGACCGATTTCTGGCGCAAGTATTTTCACCGCTGCTACCCGGATGCGGAGGGCGGCAAGGTTGTGCTGAGTGACAAGCAGCCGCGCGTTGGCCGGCGCATTACCGGCGACGTTGTTTATCTGGGCGGAACGGAAGTTGCCAAGGAGTGGCGCGGTTCGAAGCTCGGCGGCCTGCTCAACCAGATGGCCCAGATCGAGGCATTGGATGAGTGGGGCGCCGGCTTCTATTACGGCTGGGTGCAGGGTTTCAACTTCATGGACGGCTTCTGGCGCGACTGCGGCTTTACCCGTGCACACTTTCATGCACTGAACTGGGTTGAGCCGCTGCCTGGTACGCTGGATGCCAATCTGATTTTTGTTGCGAACACAGCTGACGATGTGTGCGATCTGATTGATAGGATCGCGAATGGACTTCAAGCAAAGTCATGAGGCAGAAAATCCGCGTGAACCCGGCACTGGTGCGGAATTTCACGAGGAGACGCTGCAGCGTCATGTCCGGCACACCTTCGCCCAGCTTGTTGCCTGTGCGCTGGATGTCGAACCAGGGCTCGCCTTCCATGGCAATCTGGTAGGCATCAGCAACGCCCTGGCGGTAGACTGAGGGTAGGAAGCTGGTCGGCGGACGTGGTGTTTCCGGGTCAAGAGCCTGTGGAAAGAACCGGCGGAAGGTGCTGTGCTTGCCCACAAAGGTCAGCGGCGGCACATCGCCCGGCTCGGCGGTCGGCAAGGTCATCAGCAGATACGGGCTCAGCTGCGTCATGCGGCTGTCCTGCACGATGATGCCTTCGTTTTCGCGCCAGGTCTTGAACAGAAACTGCGTCTTGTCTCCCGCCAATCCGTTTTCGATCAGCGAGAAGGGTAGCGGCTCAACAAAAGTGTTGATGCTCATGGACGCCTCCAAAGGGACTGGATTTCGGAAGAAACCCCTTCTGCATGGCTTCGGCATAGATGTCATATCTTGCCGCTGCCGCCAACTGGGCACGTTCGCCGTCGCTCAGCAGGCTGGTCTGGTCGTGGTCGAACAGATCGAAGCAATGGAAATCGAGTAGGAACAGACAGTCATATCTTGCTGCAATTTCAAATATTTCCAGGAATTCGAGCTGCTCTTTGGTGTATTGATCTTCGCTCATCCCTGCCGCCTTGTCTTTACATGTCATTTTTTGTTTTGCCTTTCAGACAATTTCCGGCGTCGAGAAACACATTGAACGGTCTGCTCGCCTGGAAAGCGGCCGGCTTTTCGCGCCGGTACATCTTCCAGACGTCCCCTGATGTGCAGAGGCCGCTTCAATCCGAGATTGGTATGGATCCCGTTTCGCCAATCGCAGATTAGCAAAGAATTTTGCTGCACGCGAGATTTCTTCTTCAACTTTCCTTAGGTGTTACCCAAGAAGCGCAGAAGTAGTCGCCCGTGCACTGTCACGTCACCTGCAAGTTGACGGTTTTCAAGCCGAAGACAAGGCCAAGACAGCCGAAATCCGTCTTTCCGGCAGCGTCAGGAAAACGCTGGAACCGATAGCTATCGGTTGGGGAGGGGGCGGCGGGAATCGCGTTGACCAGTGATGCGTCGAGCCCGGTTCCAGCTGTCGTTCTGATCAGGACAGTTAGCGCGCCAGGGGGACGAATGGCGCGGGCTCGGCGGGCAGGGCACCGGCAGCATGAGCTGCGATTGGCTCCCGACCCGTGCGCCATCACGCCTGTTGTGCAGCTTCCGCTTCGCGCAAATCCAGCTTTTTTGCGGCCGCGTCCAGAGACCTGATGTCCGAAGAGGCGGCGATTTCCCCTGCCGCCGCATAGCGGTCGTGGTTCTGGGCCACCTTGCCGAGATCGTAGAGGTAATTCACCATCACGCCGGCAGATTGGGCACGGCCCTTTGCGGAGGTGTCGGCTTCAGCGTGAACTGCATGCACCAATGCGCCGTTGCCCAGATGGAAGCGGGCCACCGGGTCAACCGGTTGTCCGTCCTCGCGGCGGGCAGACAGAAGATAATGCGCGGCGAGAGTGCGCAGCAGTTTCGGGTCCGCGTCCTGGAAAGCAATGCCTTCCGCCGACAGCCATTTCGTCAGGCCAGGGATCGGCGACAGGGTGACGAAGGTTTTCAGTCCCGGCAATTCTGCCGAAAGATCGGCGGCCACCTGCTTGATAAGGGAGTTGCCGAAGGAAATGCGGGCCAGGCCTTCCTGGCAATTGGAAATCGAATAAAACACGGCGGTACGGGCCGTGGTCGCTGTGATGGGTTCCCTGTCACCTGCCAGAAGGTCCTGGATGGAACCCGGGATGTCTGCGGTGAGCGCGACTTCCACGAAGATCAGCGGTTCGTCGGGCATGGACGGGTGGAAAAAGGCGAAGCATCTGCGGTCGCCAGGGGCCAGGCGGCTGCGCAGGTCTTCCCAGCTGGTGATTTCGTGCACGGCCTCATAGGCGATGATCTTTTCAAGGATATGTGCTGGACTTTCCCAGCTGATCGGCCGCAGCACCAGAAAGCCCCGGTTGAACCAGGAAATGAACAGGTGTCGGAAATCCTGGTCGAGCGCCTGCAATTCCGGGTCGGCGCCGCCGAGACGCAGGAGGTCGGCGCGCATGCGCACCAGTTGCTCGGTGGCACCGGGAATCTGGTTCAGCCGCCGGATCAATTCCTGGCGCTTGGGCTCCACAGCCGCCATGAAGGCCGTGTATGTCTTCCGGTTCGGGCTCGCCTCATAGGCATCAAGGGCAGTACGCACGCCGGCCGGATCGATGTTCATGTCGTGGGCAAGGTGACGGAAGAACTGCAGCTTGTCGCTGTCCTCCATTTCCTGAAACCGTTGCAGGAGCGTGCTGGCCGCGGCAAGGCCCGTCACGTCGCCGGCCGTGCCGACAAGTGCGCTGACCAGATCCTCCATCGGCCGGTTGTCGCGCCGGTCCGGCGCCGCTGTGCGATAGCGGCGCTCGAAGATGGTCGACAGCAGGTCGCCGAGAATGGTCATGTAGGCCTCCAGAACGTCCAGTGAGGGGTGGGCTCTGTCCTGAAGATAAGAGGTGTGAGGCTTTGACCCAATTCCCCAAAAGAGGCAATCCGGACACGAATGCCCGGGTTGGATTGCCTAACAGCCAGTGTGCCTAGGCGGCTTCGCTGTTCTGCTGCTCGAGCGGGCCTTTCTTCAGCGATTTGAAGAAGGCCGCCACTGCTTCGGTGAGCTGCCCGGCATTGGAGGACATGCTTTCCGCGGAGCTCAGCACGGTCTTGGAGGCCGCGTGAGTGGTCGCCGCATTCTGGGCGACACCATCCACAATTCCGGTCACCTTGTTGGTGCAGGCCACGGTGTTGGTCACGTTCTCCTGTATGGCCTGTGTCGCTTCCGCCTGCTTTACCGAGGCGTTGGAAATCATCGTGGTAATGGATTCGATTTCCGTAATGGTTTTGGAAATCGTGTCGAAGGACTGAGCCGTATCGCGGCTGGCCGCGTCGACTTCCTCCAAAGACTGGGTGATCTCCTGTGTCGCCTTGGCTGTCTGCGTTGCCAGTTCCTTGACCTCGGCTGCAACCACCGCAAAGCCCTTGCCCATTTCACCGGCGCGGGCCGCCTCGATGGTGGCATTGAGTGCCAGCAGGTTTGTCTGGTCGGCAATGGAGGAAATCAGGTCGATGATCTCGCCGATAGCTTCGGCGGAAGTCCGAAGGCTGTTTGCCTTGTCCTGGCCTTGCGTGACCTGGGTAACGGCAGCACGGGCGATTTCGATGGAGCGTTCGATCTGGCCGCTGATTTCGCTGGCCGTCGAGGACAGGTGATCGGCGGCGGATGCCGCCGCATTCACATTTTCGGCTGTCAGGTCGGCCGCGTCGGCAATGGCGGTCACGACTTCCGAATTGGAAACGGCAGAGGTTTCCATTTCCTCGGCGGTTCCTGTCATCTGCTCGGCGGAAGCCATCAGGCTCTGGGCAATCTGGCTGATCTGGCTTTCAAAGGAATCCGTCGACTGGCGGAAGGCTCCGACCCGGCCCTTGATGGTCTCGATGGCCATGTTCATGATTTCCGCATTCTGCAGATAGCTGCCATTAAGGCCACCTGGCTGGATGCGGCGGTAGTAGCGGTTGTTCTCGATCGCGGTCATCGAGGCGGCAGCTTCACGCAGGAAGGCGTCCGTCCGGTCGATCATGTGGTTCATGGAGGTCATCAGCTCACGGACTTCACCGGCTTCGGTGTAATCCTTGGCTCTCACCTCGAAGTTGCCCCAGCCGATCTGGTTGCAGACCTCCGTCGCAGCACCAAGCCCCCGCCGGGTCCGATGCACCGCGGTCAGCGCGAACAGCATGGCCAGCATGACGATGGCGCCACAGAGGACCGTAGCCATGGTCAGGCCCAGCAGGGCGCAGACCACCGTCGCCGCGCCGCCCACCAGTGCGGCACCCGACGCGATCGTGGCGTTAAAGAGTGTGAATGAGCTCATCATAGCTCACGCCTTTCGATTGAAGGATCGATACCAGCTGATCGTGACCGGCCTGCATGCCGGTCTTGCGGTTGTCCGCCTGCTGTTCTGTCTGTCGCAACTGGGCGTAAAGCGGGGTGATGATGTCGTCGACGATACGGCGGTTGGGCACCCGGCGATTGGAATGATAGCCGATGATCTTGCCGCTCTCGCCATAGGACGGCGTGACATGGGCCAGCACCCAGTAGTGATCGCCGTTCGCGGACATGTTGACCACATAGGCGAAGATCTCTCCGCCGGCCTCTATCGTGTCCCACAGCAGCTTGAAGACACAGCGCGGCATGTCCGGGTGACGGATGAGGCTGTGCGGCGCATTTTCCAGAGCCTTGCCATCGAAACCCGCAATATCCCGAAAGATGTTGTTGGCGTAAGTGATGCGCCCGCGCGTGTCTGTTTTCGAGACGATCAGGTCCCGTTCGGAAAAGAACCGTTCCACCCCCGTCGGGGTGACCTTGTACTGGGTCATCCTTGGTGCGCCCGCTCATGTTGGCAATTCAGGGTTAGGGTACGGTTGCGTGCTTAATGATCCTTAAATGAAAGCGGATGAGGTTTGATTTTTAACTATGTGAATTCATTCGTATTTCTAACGATGTCATCTTTCTCCGTAGAGCGTTTTGTTGAGGCGAATTGTTGCCGATATTTTTGTTACTCTGACGCTATTCTTCGATTCTTCCGAAGGGTTTGGGCGATGTTCCTTTCGAGGAACTTCAATCGGCAAGTTCCGCGTTGCATGGCCCCTGGCGCATGTTCGGTTGTGCTCAAGCAAAACCTGCAGGGCGGCCTCGCCTGCAGAGAACCGGGTCCGAGAAACTGCGGACTTTTCAGAAGGGGGGCTTAGGCTGTATAGAGGGCGCCAATAGCCGGGTGGTGCTTTTGCCCCTTGGGCCCGGCGTCTTTCAAGAAACAGAACAAGCCCCATGAACGAATTTCTCGTTGCCGCCCTTTATATGTTTACGCCGCTCGACGACTTCGAGGCCATGCGCAGTCCGCTCAAGGCCTATTGCGAGGAACGGGATGTGCGCGGGAGCCTGCTGCTTGCAGGAGAGGGTATCAACGGCACCATTTGCGGGCCGGAAGCCGGTGTGCGTGAGGTCCTTGCGCATCTGCGGTCGGACCCGCGGCTTGCTGGGCTGAACCACAAGGAAGCCTGGACCCACCGACATGTCTTCAAGCGCATGAAGGTGAGGCTGAAGCAGGAGATCGTGCGGCTTGCGGTTGACGGGATCGATCCGAATGAGATCGTAGGCGAATACGTCAAGCCGGAAGACTGGAATGCCCTGATCTCCGATCCGGATGTCGTCGTCATCGACACGCGCAACGACTACGAATTCGCCTTCGGCACGTTCGAGCGGGCGCTCAATCCGAAAACCCAGTCGTTCCGGGAATTCCCGGCCTGGGTGGACGGCGAAGACGAGCTTCAGAAAAAGCCGAAGGTCGCCATGTTCTGCACCGGTGGCATCCGCTGTGAAAAGGCGACGGCCTGGATGCTGAAAAACGGCTTCGAGGAAGTCTATCACCTCGAAGGCGGTATCCTGAACTATCTGGAGAAGGTGCCGGAAGCCGACAGCCTCTGGAAGGGCGAATGTTTCGTCTTCGACGATCGGGTGTCCGTCGACCATCAGCTGCAGCCGCGCTGGGGAGAATGGATCCCCGAAGAGGCCCGTCACATCATCAATGAGGACACCGACTACGAGAAGAGTGCTCGCGCTGAAGCTGATGACGAAGACGTCGAACAGCAGATCGTCAGGGCCGTTTCTTAACGGATATTAACTTTTTCGCTTTAATGCCTTGTGGAACTTCCCTAAAGTCAGGGGTGCGGGAGATCTCCTGCGCCAGACTGGGGGAAAGTACATGCGTCACAGGTTCTGGAGCGCGCTTGCCGCGCTGATCGTCAGTCCGTTGGTCAGCACGTCCGTGCTGGCCGGGGGCAAGGCACTGTCCTGCTATGAACAGGCCACCGTGCCGGCCGTCTACAAAACTGTGAACGAGCGAGTGCTCGTCCAGCCGGCATCCAGCTACGTGGTGCAGAAGCCGGCCGTCTACAGTTATCAAGCCCGGCGTGTTCTGGTGCAGCCGGAGCGGGTCAGCTATCGCACATCGCCTGCTGTCTACCAGACACGGCAGAGCCGGGTTCTGGTTCAACCCGCCAGCGTCGGCTGGGAATACCGGGTCATCAACGGTCGCAACATCCTGTGCAAGGTGCAGAACCCCGCCGTCTATCGAACCGTCAGCCAGAAGGTTCTCGTGCAGTCGGCGTCCCGTGTCGCAGTGCGCCAGCCTGCCATTTACAGCTCCGTGAAGGAAAAGGTGCTGGTTCAGCCTGCCACGAGCTACCGGGTGCAAAAGCCCGCGGTTTACCAGACGGTCAGCCGCCAGGTGCTGGTTCAACCCGCCCAGACAGTCTGGAAGCCCGTAAAGGTGCGGGGTTGCCGCTACTAGGTGACTGGGTCAAGATCGGTTGTCTGTCCGTTTTCCGGAGCAGGCTGAAAGCCGGTTACCTGACCAGTTGTGGGGCTGAAACATGATTTGCACATTGATTGCGTCTTCCATCCTGCTCAGCATGGAGGACGGCTCCATGGCCGTGCTCATTCCCGAAAACCAGTCGGTCCGCATTTTCAACGAGCAATCGGTGAAGGGAGAGGGGGCTGTCGTTCACCTTTACGGTGAAACGAAAATCCAGGTGCCGGGTGTGAAAGCGGAACAGATCATCGAGGCTCTCAGGGACTGCCAGCCTCCGAAGGACGCTGAATAACCGGCCCTAAACAACTGCCGTCGACAGACAGTCGTCAGGCGGGCCGCAAAAAAATCGTCCCGACATGGCCTCCGAGCCAAAGGCTCTCCCTAATCCTGAGGAGGACCGAAAGGTCCGTCTCGAAGGATGGGCGGCACTTTCGGAGCAAGCAGCTCATCCTCCGAGACAGCGCTGAAGCGCTTCCTCAGGATGAGGAGGAGGGATGTTTATCTTCACCCTGATGTTGTGCCCGGGTCGGCGGAACGGATGACAGGCCAAATATGCGGCAGAAGCCGGTTACAGCAGAAACCGACTTGCCCAAGGCGTTGCTTTTGATCAGCTTTTTGCTGTCCTGAACCGGTAGGTCTTCAAGCCGGTCTTGCCGTGACCTTCCACCAGGAACAGGCCGCCTGACAATGTGTCGGGTTCGACCGCGGTCGGGTCGGCGGGCTGCTTGATGCTGGTGACGATCAAATGGTCCAGATCCGGGCCGCAAAAGCAGGGCATGGTGGGCTTGTCGACCGGAAGCTTGATGGCGGCAAGCAGGTTGCCGTCCGGGGCAAAGCAGTTGAGCACGCCGGCGGATACCCCTGCGCTCCAATAATTGCCTTCGGTGTCGACCGCTGCGCCATCCGGCCGTCCGGTGTCGTTGGTCTGCTGGGCGTATAGCATCTTGGAGCCAAGTGCACCGGTCTCCGGGTCGAAGCCGTAATATTCGATCCAGCCGGGGGAGGTGTCGGAGTGGTACATGTAGGTGCCGTCCGGCGTCCACGCGAGCCCGTTGGAGCATTGCAGTTCGTCACGGATCTCGGCAACGTCGCCGCTGCCGTCGACCCGGTAAAGACCGGCAATCGGTTCACGCGGTGAGCTGGTGTCCATGGTGCCGACCCAGAAGGCCCCATCCGGACCGACCTTGCCGTCGTTCAACCGTGTGCGCGGCTCATCCGCCTGAACTTCCGCCAGAACCTCGCTGGCACCGCTTTCGGGATCGAACAGAACGATCTTGTCCCAAATGCTGACAATCAGGCGATCGTCATCCGTCAGGCCGAAGGAACCGACCTCATTGTCGAATTGCCATGTGGTGATCTTGCGGCTGGCCCAATCCATGGACTGGATGGAGCGGCCCTGGATGTCGGCCCAGAGCAAGCGGTTCAATCTGTCGTCCCAGGTCGGACATTCTGCAAGCTGGTAAGTCGTATCGATGAAACGGGTGATCGTATGGGTCACCGGAGCGGGTTCCTTGAAAAGCCGGGCAGTTGAATGGATGCGGACTATACCTGCCAGTGCTGGCTGCGTCGAGACGCTGGATTTAGTGGCGGAATTGCAGGCGGTTTGGTTGTGGACCGGTCCTGAAAGGAACTCATGTTTCGCCGTTCAGGGGAATCGCTGTGCGTCTGACGATCGGCCGGATGGCGAAGGACGATTTCATTCTGAGAACGCCTGGAAGCTGGGCAAGGTGGTCGCGGTGGATGCGTTCGAAGTCGATCGGGTCTCGGGCCGAGAGGCGCAGAATGTAATCGGCATCACCCGCCATCAGGAAACACTCCATGATTTCGCCGGACCGGGCCACGGCGCGTTCGAAATTCTCAAGCGTTTCCTTGGACTGGCCGGTCAGCGAGATTTCCACGAAAACGTCCATGTGTCGGCCGAGTTTCTTCTGGTCCAGAAGGGCGACGTATTTTTCGATGATGCCGGCTTCCTCCAGCGCGCGCATGCGCCGCAAACAGGCGGAAGGGGAAAGCCCCACCTTTTCCGCCAGGTCCGCGTTGGCGATGCGGCCGTCGCTTTGCAGAACGTTCAGGATCTTCTGGTCGAGGCGATCGAGTTTCATTTTTGCTGCACCGCACATAATGCCGAGTTCAAGATAATACATAGCAGATAATTTGAAGAAATATCAATTCGACACAATAAAATTGCGCGTATTTGAACGGAGCCCCCCGGGAACGCAAGCACATTCGACGAAAACAGGCGTAAAATCGTCGGCAATCAATAATGCTTCCAGAGGAGTCGAGTTATGCGCATTGGTGTGCCGAAAGAAATCAAAAACCACGAGTATCGGGTTGGTCTGACCCCGAACAGTGTTCTTGAAATGGTGGCTCATGGCCACGAAGTTGTCGTTGAAACCAATGCCGGTGTCGGCATCGGCGCCAGCGATGCCGACTACGAAGCAGCAGGCGCGAAGATCCTGGCAACAGCCAAGGAAGTCTTCGATGCCGCGAACATGATCGTGAAGGTCAAGGAACCGCAGGCCGTCGAACGCGCCATGCTGCGCCCCGACCACATTCTCTTCACCTATCTGCACCTGGCGCCAGACGCGGAGCAGACCGCGGACCTGGTAAAGTCCGGTGCGACCTGCATTGCCTATGAAACCGTTGTCGATGCTCGTGGCGGTCTGCCGCTTCTGGTGCCGATGTCCCAGGTTGCCGGCCGCCTGTCGGTGATTGCCGGTGCCAAGGCGCTGGAAAAGGCCCAGGGTGGCTCCGGCACGCTCGTGGGCGGTGTTCCCGGCGTCGAACCGGCCAAGGTCGTTGTCATCGGCGGCGGTGTGGTCGGCTCGCATGCCATTACCATGGCGCTTGGCCTCGGAGCCGATGTCACCGTTCTCGATCGGTCTACCGCCGTTCTGGGCAATCTCTCACAGACGTTCGGTCCGGCACTGAAAACCGTCTATTCGACCAAGGCTGCCCTGGAGAAACATGTGCTGGAGGCCGACATGGTCGTCGGTGCGGTGCTGGTTGCCGGTGCGGCGGCTCCGAAGCTGGTCTCGCGCGAGCTGGTCAGCCGCATGAAGCCGGGCTCGGTTCTCGTTGATGTCGCCATCGACCAGGGCGGCTGCTTCGAAACCTCCAAGGCAACGACGCATTCCGAGCCGACCTACATCATCGATGAAGTCGTTCACTACTGCGTCGCCAACATGCCGGGCGCCGTGCCGAAGACGTCCACCTACGCGCTGAACAACGCCACCCTGCCGTTTGCTCTCGCACTGGCGGACAAGGGTGCCAAGAAGGCGCTGCTCGATGATCCGCACTTCCTGCCGGGCCTTAACGTGATCGGCGGTCAGGTGACCTGTGAGGCGGTCGCAACCGCTCTCGGCTATGCCTACGTCGATCCGAAGGTTGCTCTTGAGCAGGCCAAGGAAAGCGTTGCAGCCTGATAAGGGGACTTCGCTTCAAAGATGAGAAAAGCCGGTCTGTTGGGCCGGCTTTTTGCTTTCTCAACGGGATTTTGGACTGACGTGACAGCGGTGAGCCCGTGACCTGCTGTTCGGCGAAAGTCGCGTTGAAAATGTCGGGCTGTTTCGCAGGTTATTGCGTTCCTGATTTCGCAGGGGGGCAATCAAACCTTATTGTCGTGCGAAAGGGTTTACGGGCAGCGGACCTTGTAAGGTGTGCCCTGTTCATCCGTGGCAATGCAGTTGCGCGGGGTGGTGACGACACCGATCAGGCCACCACCGACGGCGCCGAGAGCGGCGCCTGCAAGGGTCGCGTTCACCGTGGAACCGGCAACGGCGCCGATCGTGGCACCGGTTGCTGCACCGAGACCTGCCCCGATCAGCATCCTGTCCCGTTGACTTTCGGTGTTGGCGCAGCCTGTCAGCACAATGGCGAGACTTGCGGCTGCAAGGACGGATCTCATCCAGAACCCCTTGGCGAAAAACATGTGTGAGCCAAGGGTGGAGATCTATGGTTAACAGTTTCTTACCAAGGCGGATTTATCCAAGGCAGATCCTGAAAGCAAAACGGGCATGCCCATGAATCCATGGGCATGCCCGGTATTGTCGTTAAATTCGTCCGCTCTGACGATGGTCAGGACGACAGAGAACCTGGCCTTACGGGCAGGCGACTCGGTAGGGGTTGCCATACCGGTCATGTGCCACGCAGTTTTTCGGTGTGGTCGCAGCGCCGATAACAGCGCCACCCGCTGCACCGATAGCGGCGCCGGCGAGAACCGGAGCTGCACCGGCACCGGCAGCGGCACCGACAATGGCGCCGGTCGCGGCACCAAGGCCACCGCCGACAAGCGCGCGGTCTCTCTGGCTGCTTGACTGACAGCCGGCGAGGGCGGTGGCCGCAAGGGCCACCAGCAGGATCTTTTTCATTTCGTAAACCTGTGAAGACCCAACTGACTCAGGTCAGTTGAGATCAGGGGCAGGCGACGCGGTACGGGTTGCCATACCGGTCGTAGGCGACACAGTTCTTGGGTGTCGTTGCGGAGCCGATGATGGCACCGCCTGCAGCACCGATTGCCGCACCGGCGAGTGCCGGGCCGACGCCGTTACCGGCGGCGGCGCCGATCACGGCACCGGTTGCCGCACCAAGACCGCCGCCAACAAGCGCGCGGTCTCTTTGACTGTCAGACTGGCAGCCTGCCAGAAATGCGGCCGAAGCGGCAATCAGAAGGAGTTTCTTCATAGTTTTCTTCCCAACGGTCTATTACCGAAACGAAAAAGGATCGCCCCCGATTACGGGCAAGCGACCCGGTAAGGATTGCCGTAGCGGTCATAGGCGACGCAGTTCTTCGGAGTCGTTGCGCTGCCGACAATTGCACCACCGGCTGCACCGATTGCACCACCAACCAGGGCGCCGCCGACATCGCCGGTTGCCGCAGCGCCGATTGCTGCACCGGTTGCCGCGCCAAGACCACCGCCTACGAGGGCGCGATCGCGCTGGCTATCGGACTGGCAGCCCGCCAGGGCAAGGCCTACTGCTGCGAGCAGAACTAGTTTTTTCATGAAATCAGTCTCCCTGTCGGACCGCAACCTCGGCGGGTCGAATGTATAAAATCTTTCCAAGCCTAAGCTGCTTTGCACGTTGGGGCAATCTCTGTTTGCCACAGCCGGCCCGTGTTCATCGTGAATACCAATAAGAGTTCTTCAACGATGTGAACCAGATAGGGCCGGTTGGGCAAAATTATGACGAGATCGCCTCATGTATTAACGCGTAAACAAAGGTGTGGTTCCCGCGTCAACTTTTCAGGGCGGCAAGCAAGCCTTTGGTCGAGGCGTCCTTGGAATCTGCAGAGACTTCGCCCTTGACCATTGGCAACAGGGCAGTGGCCAGTTCCTTGCCCAGTTCCACGCCCCACTGGTCGAAGGAGTTGATTCCCCAGATCACGCCTTCAACGAAAACCCGGTGCTCATAAAGGGCGATCAGACGGCCGAGTGCGAAAGGTGTCAGCTGGTCATAGACAAGGGTCATGGAGGGCCTGTCGCCCGGGAACACCTTGTGGGGTGCCAGACGATCAACTTCGTCTGCAGCCATTCCGGAAGCGCTGAGGAGTGCCTTTGCCTCGTCAAGCGTCCGGCCGAGCATCAGGGCTTCGGACTGGGCCAGGCAGTTCGCAACCAGAAGGTCGTGATGATGTTTCAGGTCTTCTTCATGGCCGTTGGCGGCAATCAGGAATTCACACGGGATGACAGTCGTGCCCTGGTGCAGGAGCTGATAGAACGCGTGCTGACCATTCGTGCCTGGTTCGCCCCAGACCAGTGGACCGGTTTCCTCGGTCACGGGACTGCCGTCCAGCTTCACGCGCTTGCCATTTGATTCCATGTCGAGCTGCTGCAGGTACGCGGGTAGGCGAGACAGGCGCTGGTCGTAGGGCAGAACGGCGCGGGCGGAAAGGCCAAGCGCGTCCCGGTTCCAGACGCCGATCAACGCCATCAGAACCGGCAGGTTTTTTTCAAGCGGTGCTTCGGCGAAATGGGTGTCCATCGCATGGGCGCCGGACAGAAAGTCACTGAAGGCGTCCGGTCCGATGGCGATCATGAGAGGCAGGCCGATGGCCGACCAGACGGAATACCGGCCGCCGACCCAGTCCCAAAAACCGAAAACGCGGCTTTCGTTGATGCCGAAGGCGGCTACCTTGTCGAGGGCGGTGGAAACGGCGGCGAAGTGGTCGCCGACAGCCTCTTCGCCAAGAGTGCCGGCAATCCATTTGCGCGCGGTCTGCGCGTTGGTCATGGTTTCGATGGTGGTGAATGTTTTCGAAGCGACGATGATCAGCGTCGTGGCAGGGTCGAGTTTTTCCAGCGTATCGGCAATGTGAGCGCCATCCACGTTCGAAACATAGTGCAGCTCCGGACCATCATGATAGGGGCTGAGCGCGATTGTCGTCATGACCGGCCCGAGGTCCGAGCCGCCGATGCCGATGTTGACCACGTCGGTAAAGGCGTCGCCGGTGGATGAGGTCAGTTCGCCGGAGCGAACGGCTTCGGCAAAATCCGCCATCGCGTCCAGGACCGCACGCACATCTGGCATCACATCGGCACCGTCGACCAGAACCGGCTGGTCCGACTGGTTGCGAAGCGCAGTGTGCAGGACGGCGCGCTTTTCGGTGCCGTTGATCTTCTCGCCAGCAAACATGGCCGCACGTTTGCCTTCCACGTCCGCAGCGCGGGCAAGGTCGAGCAGCAGGTTGAACGCCTTGTCGTCGATCCGGGACTTGGAATAATCGAGCAACAGGTCGTCTGTCCTCGCGGAGAATGTGTCGAACCGGTCGGGGGCGGCCGCAAACAGTTGCCGCAGGGAGGTACCCTTCAATTGTTCCGCCTGCCGGTTGAGAGCCTCAAATGCTGCTTCTAGCGCCATGAACAATCCTCTTAAATCGATTTAACAGCTTGTTTTCGCGCCGACGCGCGCGGGGCATCCATTAGCATACCCGCCCGGCGAGGGGGAGAGGAAATTCAAGGAGAATGCCGCCGGAAACAGGCAGTTGGAATCCGGCGGCTGAGGCCAATCAGTTGGAAATCGGGGCCAGCAATTCAGGGGCTGTCACAAGTTGGCGAATGCCGTGGGAATGATCTTCCTTGAAGACATTGCCTTTTTCCGCCCAGGCGTTGAGCGAGTTTATGTCCAGCTTGGCGCATTGCGGATGCACGCTCCAGGTCACCTGAAGCGGGGAGCAAGTCGCCTGGGTGAAACTGGGCCCTGTTGTCGACCCGATGAAGGTGACCGGCGTACCTGTGCCTTCCGGCAATGACTTGGCCTGATGCAGGCCATTCACGATATTGCCGTCATAATCGAAGTCGAGGAAGCTCAGTGCCTCGGGATCATTCACGACGAGGAAGACCTGGGCCTCGACACGAAGTTGCGGATTGGCGCAGGCATCGCTCAGGCAAGAACCAAGTCCTTCACCCGGGGTGATGTTGCAGGATGTATGCACCCAGTGGACTTCGATCGTGTCGCCGGGCTTGACCCCGTGGAAAGCTGACCCAGCGGGTTCTGCCAATTCAGCCTCGGTCAGGTCGGCGGTCTCGTTGCACTTGTAACCGCCATGATCTCCATCGCCGGCAAAGACGGTGAAGCCTGGCCCCTTGTGTTCCGCGTTGGTGTGCGTGTGGATGTTGCACAGGTTCAGCTTGTCGGCGGACGGCGCTATCGAGACAGAAGACGTGTTCAATCCTGCTGTCTGCGAGATATCGCGTGGAGTTTGCGGGCCGAAACCCTGACAGAGCTCTTCCGCCTGAGCCTGGGAGAGAAAACCGAGGCCTGCGAGGGCCGCAATTGTGAGTCCGATGTATTTCGCCATGGTAGTCTCCTGCGAATGTGGTTGAGGCAGGCTGTTGGGCGCATTTCAAGAAAAGATAGCCGAAGAGGCGAGGATGATTTGAACGCGCATTTGAAAGGAACGCCAATTGCAAAAATTGCTCAGGGTAAATCGCCGTTCAGGGCAAAAAGCTCCGAAGTTGGCGGAAAACAACGATAAATTGAATTGTCTGACTGTATTTTAAGTGAAATGAAAGTTTGCTCAAGGTAAACTAAATCTATGAATTCCGAAAACAAATCACACGGCCTCACCCATCTGCTCGATCAACCTGATGCCGAGGAAGAAGTCCTCGTGGTTGATTTCGACAATCTCTCGGTTATCAACGCGGTTGCATCCAACGTCAGCGAGTGGGGCTTCCGGTTGACCTCTCCGGATATCGGCGAGCTTTACAAGAACATCGGGGTTCGGCCCAAGGATGCAAGCAAACTGGTGAAGGCTCACGTCACTTCCGTGAAGGGCAATGATGCCGCTGTGGTCTTCGCCAAAAGCGAGAAATCCGTTTCGGACAAGCGTCGCGAGAAACGGAACAACGTCAGCATTCCGGTAAAGATCGCGGACCTGGACGGAATTACGGAAATCAGTGGCACGATCGTTGATGCCGGCAAGAACGGTTGCCGCATAACTGCCAAAGGTCTGACAGCGCTTCCAGAGGAAGTTCTGCTGACGATGAAAAAATTCGAAAGGCCGGTCGTCGCCGAATTCGCCTGGCGCAATGACACCTCCGCCGGCATGCGTCTCTTGTGGGATCGGACGCTTGAGCAGGACGACGATCACGGAGACGACGACGAGACCGACGGCACCTCCGAAACGGATACCGAAGAAGCCCAGAGCGTCTGACATGGCCCGCTTATGCTGCGGTCGGCGTGTGTCCCAATCAACTTCCCACAATTGACTGAACTTCCCGCGAGGACGTGAAAGAAACGCGGCGAGCGGTGGTTTCGCGCGTCCATCCGTACCTTGGGTGCTGGGCGAGTTTTCCGCCTGTCTTCGAAAAGGCAATTGTCACTTTTTTCAAAAATTTAGTTTTTAAGCCGGAACTTCTTTCTCTCTCGGTTGTTCTCACAGTAACCGCCTCATCAATAGCAATACTGATGTTGCCGGCTTGGGAAATCACTGTGAGAGGATGTAATATTATGAAACGGATTATCACCGCTACCGCGATGTCCTTGATGCTGACAACGTCACTTTACGCGGCAAACGAAGTAAAACCGCTCCAGACTTATGAATTCAATGAGTCTGCAAACATGAGTGATGTTCTTGCATCTGATCTGATTGGCATGCGGATCTACTCGGTCGAAGAAAACTATGACCGGTTCAACGAAGACTATCAGGCTCAGGCTGACGAAGAAAAAGACTGGGACGACATCGGTGAAGTCAACGATGTGATCCTTGGCTTCGACGGCTCGGTAAAGGCCGTTATCCTGGGTGTTGGTGGCTTCCTTGGTATTGGCGAGAAAGACATCGCCCTTCCGATGGAGCAGCTGAAGGTTGTCCGCGAGCAGGATGACGCCGATAGCTACTTCCTGGTGGTCAACGCCAATAAGGACGTGCTGACCAATGCTGCGGCGTATGAGAACCCGTATGCTGACGAAGCGGAAACGGCTGCCACACAGACTTCCGAAGGTATGGAGAAGCCTGCTGATTCGGCAATGACGACGGAAACCGACACGTCGACCGAAACCGCGATGAGCCAGGATAGCGACGCCGGCGTGACGGCTGCTCCGGAAACTGCGATGACGCCCCAGACCGATGCTGATGGTCGTGCGCTTCTGCCGCGTGCCGAAGTCGAGCGTGATGGCTACACCGAAGCAGTTGTTGCCGAACTTACTGCCGATGATCTTGAAGGTGCCACCATCTACGACGCCAACGATGAAGACATCGGTGAGATCGATTCACTCATCGTGAGCCAGGACGGTACCATCGAAAAGGTCATCCTTGATGTTGGCGGCTTCCTGGGTATCGGCGAGCGTGAAGTTGCCGTCACCTTTGACGAGCTGCAGATCATTCGCAACGAAGACGGTTCCGACCTGCGCGTCTATGTAGGCGCCACCAAGGAAGAACTGGAAGCTCAGCCGGACTACGTCGCTGAGTAAGAGTAGTGGACTGCTCCGGGTGTCATCACCCGGGGCAGCCTGACACAGCGTCCGGTTCTATCGAGATCCTTCCCGATATCCGGACGCCTATCCCGAGACAGATGGCTTCAACAGGCGTCTGTCACTTTCTCAAACCTCAACACCTGCAGCAGTTGGCCGGGAGCATCCGGTCGAGAAGCTGACTGCACCCTGACTGGAGTGATGAAAATGAACTGGGACATTATCGAAGGCAATTGGAAACAGGTTAAAGGCAAGGCCCAGGAACAGTGGGGCAAGCTGACCAACGACGATCTGGACCGGATCGAAGGCAATCGCGACCAGCTTGCCGGCAAGATCCAGGAGCTCTACGGCAAGTCGCGCGACGAAGCAGAGCGCGAAGTCGATGAGTGGGCAAGTCGCCACTGATCGTCGAACAGATGAAAAAGAGCCGGGCGATCCGTCGCCCGGCTCTTTTTGTTCGAAATTGCTGATCTGCTGGTTGCTGATCAGATTTTGAGGGCGGCTGCCGCCTTTGCGCGGGTTTCAATGCCGGACCAGTCGTCCTCCGCAATCGCCTTTGCGTCGGCAATCCAGGAACCGCCAACGCACAGGACGTTCGGCAGTTTCAGATAGTCCGGAGCCTTGTCGAGACTGACGCCGCCTGTGGGGCAGAATTTGGCCGCCGCCAGCGGGGAGGAGAGAGACTTGAGGTAGGACGCTCCGCCTGCCTGTTCGGCGGGGAAGAACTTCAGCCGCTCATAGCCGCGTTCCAGCAGAAACATGACTTCCGATGCGGTGGCTGCACCTGGAAGCAGAGGCACGCTGTGCTGGTCGGCGGCGTCCAGCAGGTTGGCGGTTGCGCCAGGAGAGACGATGAAACGGGCACCTGCAGAAACGGCGGCATCATATTGCTTGCCGTCCAGCACCGTGCCGGCACCCACAATCGCGCCTTCCACGTGCTCGTTGACCGCGTTGATCGCTTCCAGGGCATGGGCCGTGCGCAAGGTGATCTCGATAGCAGGCAGGCCGCCGCGCACAAGCGCTTCTGCCATGGGGACGGCCTTCCTGGGATCCTCCACGATCAGCACCGGGATCACCGGTGCCGCGCACATTACCTTCTCGATCTTTTCAATGTCCTGGGCCATATCGCCTCCAAAATCTCTTTCTTGTCGCGTCCGCACCGAAGCCAATCAGAGCGGATCGCAAAATCTATCGTGCCGAATTCACCTGGCCGTTCGGGGCCTGATCCTTACTCACCAAACACATGTGCGCCAGTATCGGCCGAACCAACTGCACCGCGGAAGGCGGCGAAAAGGTCCCGGCCGGTGCCGAACTGGCTCTGGCTCAGGTCAGCTTCCGCCAGCGGGCGGGCGTTGAATTCGGCTTCGTCGACCAGCACTTCCAATTTACCAGTCACCGCATCGACGCGGATCATGTCACCGTCACGGATTTTGGCGATCGGGCCGCCGGCAGCAGCTTCCGGGGTCACATGAATTGCTGCCGGGACCTTGCCGGAAGCACCAGACATGCGGCCGTCGGTAATCAGGGCGACCTTGTGGCCGCGGTCCTGAAGGATGCCGAGGCAGGGCGTCAGCTTGTGCAGTTCGGGCATGCCGATTGCCTTCGGGCCCTGGAACCGGACCACGGCGGCAACGTCGCCGGTCAGTTCCTTGTTGTTGAAGGCGGTCAGGAAATCGTTCTGGTCGTGGAAGACGCGGGCAGGTGCCTCGATGATGTGGCGTTCCCTGGCAACAGCCGAGATCTTGATGACGGCCTTGCCCATGTTGCCGGTGAGCATCTTCAGGCCGCCCGTCGGCTGGAAGGCCTTGGCAACGGGAGCCAGCACCGTTTCGTCGCCGGAGGTCTCAGGAACCTCTTCGCGTTGCACGTTGCCGTCTGCGTCGAGTTTCGCTTCCACAGTGTAACCGGAGAGGTCTGTGCCGTAGACGGTCTTCACGTCCTGGTGCAGGTAACCGTCACCCAGCAGTTCGCGGATCAGGAAGGCAAGGCCACCGGCGGCCTGGAAGTGGTTCACATCGGCCTTGCCGTTCGGATAGACGCGGGCCAGAAGCGGCACGACATCGGAGAGATCGGAGATGTCGTCCCAGGTCAGCCTGATGCCTGCAGCAGCGGCAATTGCCACCAGATGCATGGTGTGGTTGGTGGATCCACCCGTGGCGTGAAGGCCGACGACGCCGTTGACGATCGCCTTTTCGCTGATGACTTCACCGGCGGGGGTGAACTCGTTGCCGAGAGCGGAAATCGCGATGGCGCGCTTGGCCGCTTCCCTGGTCAGGGCGTCGCGCAGGGGCGTGCCCGGATTGACGAAGGAGGCACCCGGCATATGCAGGCCCATGATCTCCATCAGCATCTGGTTGGAGTTAGCCGTGCCGTAGAAGGTGCAGGTGCCCGGTGAATGATAGGCGCGTGACTCGCTTTCCAGCAGGGCGTCACGGCCGACTTTGCCTTCGGCATAGAGCTGGCGGATCTTGGCCTTCTCGTCGTTGGAAATGCCTGTCGGCATCGGACCCGCGGGAACGAACACGGCCGGCAGATGGCCAAAGGAGAGGGCCGCGATGGCAAGACCGGGCACGATCTTGTCGCAGATGCCGAGAAAGACCGCTGCATCGAACATCTGATGCGACAGGCCGACGGCAGCAGCCATGGCGATCACATCGCGGGAAAACAGCGACAGTTCCATGCCGTCCTGTCCCTGGGTGACACCGTCGCACATGGCCGGAACGCCACCGGCAACCTGGGCAACCGCGCCGATTTCGTGTGCGGCTTCGCGGATCAGGGCCGGATATGTTTCATAGGGCTGGTGGGCCGACAGCATGTCGTTATAGGAGGTGATGATGCCGAGGTTCGGTACCACGTCGCCGGAAAGGGCCTGCTTGTCGGAGAGGCCACAGGCGGCGAACCCGTGTGCGAGGTTGCCACAGGACAGGCGCGAACGCTGCGGGCCCTTGTCGGCGGCCTTGCCGATGCGGTCCAGATATCTTGAGCGGCTGTCGTGACTGCGTTTGACGATCCGTTCGGTGACGTCGCCAATGCGATCCTGGATGGTCATTGCTTCAAATCCTTTGCTAGCCGCGCCGCGGCCTGGCTGGTCCTATGTCCGGCACATAGGGCGTTGCGGCGAGCTTGCCGCTCTCTAATCGATTTAAGAGGCCGGAAACGCGCAAGGCCGGGCCTTGCGCGAGAGTGATATCAGTTGCTGTCGTCTTCGGCCCAGGTGCGGCCGTCACGCTCGACCAGAGCGATGGAGGCGGACGGACCCCAGGTGCCGGCGGTGTAGCCTTTCGGCGTTTCCTTGGAGGCTGCCCATGCAGCCTGGATCGGGTCGATCCACGCCCAGGCGGCGTCAACTTCGTCACGGCGCATGAACAGGGTCTGGTTGCCGCGGATCACGTCCATGATCAGGCGTTCGTAGGCATCCGGGTTACGCACCTTGAAGGCTTCGGCAAAACTCATGTCGAGCGGAACCTGACGCAGGCGCATGCCGCCGGGGCCGGGGTCCTTGATCATGATCTGCATCTGGACGCCTTCATCCGGTTGCAGACGGATGATGAGGCGGTTGGCGGTGATCGCCCCGGCTTCCGCGTCGAAGATCGAATGCGGGATCGGGCGGAACTGGACGACGATTTCCGATACACGCTGCGCCAGACGCTTGCCGGTGCGCAGGTAGAAGGGCACGCCGGCCCAACGCCAGTTGGCGATTTCCGCCTTCAGGGCGACGAAGGTTTCCGTCCGGCTTTCGTTGTTGCCGAGCTCTTCCAGGTACCCGGGAACCGCACCTCCGGCCGAAGCCCCTGCGCGGTACTGGCCGCGCACGGTCAGCTTGTCGATGCTCTGCTCGTCGATCGGGGCAAGAGCTTTCAGAACCTTCAGCTTCTCGTCGCGCACGCTGTCGGCGTTCATGCTTTCCGGCGGCTCCATCGCAACAAGGCAGAGCAGCTGCAGGATGTGGTTCTGCACCATGTCGCGCAGGGCACCTGCGGTATCGTAGTAGCCGGCACGGCCACCGGTGCCGAGCGACTCGGCCACGGTGATCTGGACATGGTCGATATGGGCCGCGTTCCACAGCGGCTCGAACAGGGCATTGGCAAAGCGCAGGGCCATCAGGTTCTGCACCGTTTCCTTGCCGAGATAGTGGTCGATACGGAAGATCTGGTGTTCGTTGAACACAGCACCGACCGTGTCGTTGAGCGCCCTGGCGGACTTGCCGTCCTTGCCGATGGGCTTTTCCATGACGACGCGGGAATGGTCGTTGACGACGCCGATACGGCCGAGGTTCTCGCAGATCGTGCCGAAGAGGTCCGGGCCGACCGCAAGATAGAAGGCGCGGATGACTTCAGGACGTTCGTCCAGGATGGTTCTCAGATCTTCAAAGCCGTCGCCTGTGGCGATGTCGATCTTGACGTAGCGCAGGCGCTTCAGGAACTGCTGAAGATGCTCGTCGTCCAGATCCTTGACGTGTTCTTCAAGCGCGGCCTTGGCATAGTCGCGATAGTCGTCGTCGGAATAGTCGCGGCGGGCACTGCAGATGATGCGGGCGTTTTCCGGCATCTGGCCGTCCGCGTCGCGGTGGTAAAGGGCAGGCAGAAGCTTGCGGTGGGCGAGGTCTCCGGAGGCTCCGAAAACGACGAGGTCGAATTCTTCAACTTCAATGACGCGTACCGCCATAAAACATCCCTTCTCACAGCTGCCAGTCCGATGGGCCGCTCCAGCCTGGACCGTTTTCGACTGCCTTTTAAATCGATTTAATTCTCTTGTCAGCCCCTCATTTCAGGGCCGACCACTCTTTTTCCAGTTCGCTCCTGCGCGGCAGATCCGCTCCCCTACGGGAGCAAGTGATGGCAGCTGCCCCGACAGCGAAGTCAAGAAGACGATTTAGCTGGCCGGCGTCAAGGGCTGCAAGCGCATCACGGTTGGTTGCACCTAGATGTTTCAGCCCTGCAAGCAGGGCTGCCTGGAAGGTGTCGCCGGCGCCAACGGTGTCTTCAACGGTTACCTTGATGCCCGGACGGCTGACTTCGATGCCTTCGGCAAATGCGGTTGCACCGTCGCCGCCCCGTGTGACGATGACCAGCGAAGCCCCCATGCCGAGCCAGGCGCGGGCAATGGTTTCAACGGGTTCACCGGGAGCGATCAGGGCAAGGTCTTCGTCCGACACTTTGACGACATCCGTCAACGGAACAAGGCTTTCCGTATTGCGGCGCCAGAGCGCCATGTCCGGTACCACGGTCGGGCGTATGTTCGGGTCGAAGGAGACCAGCGTATGGTCTCGCTCGCGTTCGATCAGAGCCCTGAAGGCGGCCGAAACCGGCTCGACCAGTGCCGTGTAGGACCCGATGTGCAGAAACAATGGCGGTTCGTCGAACTGCGGCAGGTCATCGACGGTTACCATGCGGTCAGCCGCGTTCTCGCCGTAGAACGTATAGGCAGGAGAGCCGTGCTCATCCTTCTGGACGAGGCTGAGCGTCGTCAGGTAGTCAGTCCTCAGGATATAGCGTTCCGAAACGCCTTCACTGCGGAACTTCTGGACCAGACGTTCGCCAAGGGCATCGCGTGAAATGCCGCCGAAAAACCCGGCGTCCTCTTCAAGGCGCGCCAGCCCCATGGCCACGTTGAAGGGGGATCCGCCGATACGGGCGTCGAAAGAAACACTGTCGCCGGAACCGGCTTCTCCAAAGAGATCGAACAGTGCTTCGCCGCAAATCAAAAACATATACGTTCTGGTCTTTCGTCGTTTGTCAGGAACCGCATCGACGGCGGATTCATGGCTTTGTGTCATTTCGCGGCAGCGGCCTTTCAGACCACCGCCTCATCCGAAGGTGGCCCGCAAGGCGCCGAACTCGCCGCCCATCCTTCGAGACGAACCTTTCGGTTCTCCTCAGGATGAGGGTTCGGGTGGGAGAGGTGCTGAACCCAGTGTCTCCCGTTCCCTTATTGGTTCCAACAAGGCCTGCCAATGGCACCCGTTGAATGACCTTTCTCCACCCCACAGCGGCTCATCAAACCACCACCTCATCCTGAGGAGGGCCATAGGCCCGTCTCGAAGGATGGGCCACGAACGCTGATTTTGCCGCCCATCTTTCGGTTCTCTTCGGGATGAGGTCCCGGGTAGGAGGCGCCGGATGAAGGCACCTCCCGTTTTTCTTCCCAGGCCTAGGCCGCCATGCTGTCCGGCGGATCCATGGCTCCGGTCATGATCGCCACCGCATCGGACATGGAAAAGTCCGACGGTTTGATGACACAAGCCCGACTGCCCAGCCGATGAATGTGGATACGGTCGGCAACCTCGAAGACATGGGGCATGTTGTGACTGATCAGCACGATGGGCAAGCCCCTGGCCCTGACATCCTTGATCAGTTCGAGCACGCGCCGGCTTTCCTTGACGCCGAGAGCTGCGGTCGGCTCGTCCATGATCACGACCTTGGAGCCGAAAGCGGCCGCCCGTGCCACCGCCACACCCTGGCGCTGACCGCCGGAAAGCGTTTCAACGGCCTGGTTGATGTTCTGAATGGTGAGCAGCCCCAGTTCGTTCAGCTTTTCGCGGGCGATCTCTTCCATCTTCTTTCGGTCCAGCTGGCGCAGCCAGGTGCCGCGGAAGCCGGGTTTCTTCAACTCACGGCCCATGAACATGTTGTCGGTGATCGACAGAGCAGGGGACATGGCCAGGGTCTGGTACACCGTCTCGATCCCGGCTTCGCGGGCATCGATGGGCGAGGTGAAGTGGACGGGCTTGCCATCGAGCAGGATCTCTCCGCCATCAGGCTGCACGGCTCCGCTGAGAGCCTTGATCAAGGTGGATTTGCCGGCCCCGTTGTCGCCGATCACGGCGAGGATCTCGCCGGGATAGAGTTCGAAGTCGGCTCGGTCCATGGCCACGACACGGCCGTAGCGCTTGACCAGTTTACGCGCTTGCAGGACAGGTTCCATCACACAGATACCTTTCTGATCCATTGGTCGATCGCGACCGCGCCGATGATGAGGATGCCGATCAGCAGGTAGGTCCACTGCGCATCGGCGCCAAGCAGGCGCAGGCTGAGCGTGAACACACCGACGATGAGCGCCCCGAACAGGGTGCCGAGCACGGATCCACGTCCGCCGAAGAGCGAGATGCCGCCGATCACCACGGCCGTGATGGATTCGATGTTGGCAAGCTGACCCGTGGTCGGGGAGACCGAACCGATGCGGCCGATCATCGCCCAGCCGGCGAAGGCGCAGATGAGCCCGGACAGCATGTAGACCGATATCAGAACCTTCTTCACCTGCACGCCCGAAAGCTGCGCGGCTTCCGGATCGTCGCCAACGGCGTAGACATGCCTGCCCCACGCTGTCTGACGCAGGGCGTAGGCCAGCACCAGCACCAGAAGCACCATGAAGATGACGCCGTAGGTGAAGACTGCGCCGCCGACATTGACCTTGTTGCCGAAGAACTGAAGCAGCGGTGCCACTTCGGCGATTTCCTGCGACCGGATGGTCTCATTGGCCGAATAAAGGAAGTTGGTGGCAAGCACGATCTGCCACATGCCGAGCGTCACGATGAAGGGGGGCAGCTTGACGATGGCGACAAGGAAGCCGTTGAGATACCCGCAAAAGGTACCGCAAATAAGGCCGCAGACGATGGAGACCTCCACCGGCAAACCATAGCGGAAGGTGAACTGCCCCATGACGACGGAGGACAGCACCATGATCGCGCCGACCGACAGATCGATGCCGGCGGTCAGGATGACGATGCTCTGTGCTGCCGCCACGATGCCGACGATCTGGACCTGCTGTAGGATCAGCGTCAGTGCGAAGGGGGAGAACAGTTTCGATCCGAGCAGCAGCCCGAAAACGACAAGGGAGAGTACCAGGACGATCAGCGGAACCAGTGATGGGGTCTGGTGCAGCGTGTGCTGGATTTTATGCCCGATCCCATGACGTTCGTCATCGAATGAGGCGACAGCTTGCGGTCCGGAGGTGGCAGCGGATTCGTAGTCCGCCGGCCCCTTGGCCGTTTTGCTTTCTAAGGTCATGCCCGTTTAACCTTCTTTGCGCCGGTTTTGAAAAAAGGGGCAAGGTCGCCCATGCCCCTTTTGATCTCGTTCAGGGGTGCCTTAGCCCCAGCAGAGATCCGTTCCCTTGGCGGTGTCGATGGATTCGACGCCTTCAACCGGCTTGTCGGTCACAAGGGCAACACCGGTATCGAAGAAGTCTTTGCCTTCGGTCGGCTCCGGCTTGGTGCCATTGTCGGCCCAGGCCTTGATGGCCTCGATGCCGAGCGATGCCATCAGCAGCGGATACTGCTGCGAGGTGGCGCCGATAACACCGTCCTTGACGTTCTGAACACCCGGGCAACCGCCGTCGACAGAAACGATCAGCACGTCGTTTTCGCGGCCGATGGCCTTCAGTGCTTCATAGGCGCCGGCAGCAGCGGGTTCGTTGATCGTGTAGACCACGTTGACCATCGGATCCTTGGCGAGCAGGTTTTCCATCGCCTTGCGGCCACCTTCCTCGTTACCTGCGGTCACGTCGTTGCCGACGATGCGCGGATCGGTTTCGTCACCCCACTTGTTCGGGTCGCCAAGCTCGATGCCGAAGCCCTGCAGGAAGCCCTGGTCACGCAGCACGCCGACGGTTGGCTGGCTGATGCCGAGATCAAGCATGGCGATCTTGGCATTGGCTGCCTCGTCGCCCAGGCTGGCTGCGGCCCACTGGCCGATCAGCTCACCTGCCTTGAAGTTGTCGGTGGCGAAGGTTGCGTCGGCTGCGTCGATGGGATCGAGCGGCGTGTCGAGTGCAATCACCAGAAGGCCGGCGTCGCGCGCCTGCTGGACAGCCGGCACGATGGACGACGTGTCGGATGCGGTCAGCAGGATGCCCTTGGCTCCGTCAGCAATGCAGGTTTCGATCGCTGCCACCTGGGTTTCATGGTCGCCGTCGATCTTGCCTGCGAAGGACTTCAGTTCGATGCCGAGCTCTTCAGCCTTTGCGGTGGCGCCTTCCTTCATTTTCACGAAGAACGGGTTGGTGTCCGTCTTGGTGATCAGGCAGGCGGAGATGTCTGCTGCGACTGCCGGGGTGGCAGCCATGGCGGCGAGAACGGAACCGGTCGCGAGTAGTTTGCGGATCATTTGCGTTTTTCCTCCCTGGCCAATTCAGGTTGAACGGTTGGGTGTGGCCAGATGTGACCCCAACCGTGCTGCCCGTGCCGGAAAGCTGGCTCTATCCTCCGAGCTGCCAGCTCCGGCGGGTCCGGTGTCTTTCCCGCCCGTCAGGATTGCTGCCCTGGGCGAGAAATTGAAGAATTGCGGCAGGCTGGCTGCGCCGATAGCGCCTGCGTCGTGGCCAAAGCTGCCGATTTCGATGTCGGGTGAATGGCGTTTCTCAGGCGCGGCCCTTTCCACGGCCTTTTTCAGGGCGGCCCGGAAGGTTTCGGGGAACGGGCCGCCAAGGTCGCCGTCGAGGACGACCAGAGGAACATCGAGAAGCGCATAGGCCGAGCGCAGGGCAAGTGCGAGCGCTTCGGCGCAGTCTTCCAGCCACTCGGTGTATTTAGGGTCGCCGGTTTCAACCGCGTGCTGCAAGTCGGAGCGGTTGAGCTTTGGAAAATCTTCGGGCGACATGTGCCGGGCGAGAGCCACCAGCGATGCGCGGGTCAGCAGCAGGTCCCAGGAATTGCGGGCCTTTGGTGCGGTGGTCAGCGTGCTTGGCGGGACGGGGATCATGGCAACGTCGCCGGCGTTCCCGGATACGCCGCGCACGACATCGCCCTTCAGGATCAGGCCGCCGCCGATGGCAGGTCCAAGGAAAAGATAGACGAAATTGTCGTTCTGCCGGCCCAGCCCGTAGAAGAGTTCGGCCACAGCGGCGGCCGTGCCGTCGTTCTCGCTGAACACCGGCAGGCCGGTTGCCTTTTCCAGGGCGTCGGTCAGGTCGAAGTCTTCCCACCTCATGAAATCGGCCTGGGGCAGGCCCAGTTCATGCAGCCAGGCACCAAGGTTGAACGGTTGCGCCAGGCCGATGCCGGTGATGCGGGACTGATCTTCCTTGCTCAGATGCTGGCGCAGGAATTCCAGATCGTCCTTGAGGATTTCCATGGCCTCTTCGGGCGCAGGCAGGATCATGTCATGAAGCCGGCGGGCAATCAGCTGGCCGGAAAAATCCATCAACACGGTTTCCATGTTGGTCCGGTCCAGCCGCACCCCGAAGGAATAGGCGCCGCGCGGGGCAAGCCGGAGAATGGTTGCCGGTTGCCCGCGACTGCCGTCGTGGCGCTTGCCGGCTTCCACGATAAGCCCTTCCTCGATGAGGTTCTGGATGATGGCGCCGATGGCCGCGTTGGTCAGCTGTACCGCCCGGGCGAGTTCCGCCTTGGAGGCCTCACCGGCACGCCGAAGGATCTGAAGTACGATGCGTTCGTTGTACCGGCGCAATTGCGCGGAATTCGAACCACGGCCGCTTTTTGGCGTGTCCTCCACCGGTCTTGCTCCTCCCCAGGAACTGCCTGCTCTCGTCGGCGGCATCAGAATAAATAAGTTTGATAAAATTATTCGCCCAAGTGGCCCGGCTGTCAATCGCAATCTGTTTTGCAACGCACGTTTTCGATATTGTGGCGCGGTAAGTCTCTGCGCAACAACACGAAAAATTCTCGCCTGCCTCGGTAACATTTTTCCGGCAGGGGCCGGTCTGGCACATCCGCACAGCCTGGGTGCGCGCGGGATTGACGGGCGATCCGTATTTCAGCTCTTTCGTGCAGGACATCCTAACACACCTTCGCGAAATCGTTGCCGGAGCTTTCAACATCCGTATTGTCGGGGAGGGACGAGAATCGGAGACAAAAAATGCCGGCCACACATGACGAAGCGTTTCTTGAACGGGCGATTGCTGCCGGGGCAGGGGAGCGTCCTGCCGATCTGGTGATCAGGAACGTCAGCCTGTTCAGCGTTGTCGATGGATCCACGATCGAAACGGATATTGCGATCGTCGGTGACAGGATCGTCGGCACACACGGGCAGTATGAAGCCGCGGAAACCATCGACGGCAGCGGACTGACCGCCGTTCCCGGTTTCATCGACACGCATCTTCATGTGGAATCGTCTCTGGTCACACCGTTCGAGTTTGACCGCTGCGTGCTGCCGCACGGAGTGACCACAGCCATTTGCGATCCGCATGAGATTGCCAACGTTCTGGGTGCCGAAGGGATCCGATATTTCCTGGACAGTTCTCTGGAAACGGTGATGGACCTCAGGGTCAACCTCTCGTCCTGCGTTCCCGCGACGGTTTTCGAGACGGCCGGGGCCTGTCTGGAGATCGAGGACCTTCTGCCGTTCCGCGATCATCCAAGTGTGATCGGCCTTGCCGAATTCATGAATTTTCCAGGTGTGCTTGCGCGCGATCCCAAGGTGCTGGCAAAGCTCGCCGCGTTTCAAGACGGTCATATCGACGGCCATGCGCCTCTGCTTCAGGGCATCGGCCTCAACGGTTATCTGGCCGCGGGCATCCGCACCGATCACGAGGCAACCTCCGCCGAGGAGGCGCTGGAAAAGCTCGCCAAAGGCATGACGATCCTGATGCGTGAAGGCTCCGTTTCCAAGGACCTGGAAGCGCTTGCCCCGATCCTGACACCGGATGTTTCCGCGTTCGTCGCGTTGTGCACGGACGACCGCAATCCGCTCGATATTGCCGAAGAGGGCCATCTCGACAGCATGATCCGCCGCCTGATCGCCAAGGGCATTCGTCCGCTCGACGCCTATCGGGCCGCAAGCTGGTCGGCGGCCAATGCCTTCGGCCTGAAAGACAGGGGCGTGATCGCGCCGGGCAAGCGCGCAGACATCGCGCTGCTGAGCGACTTTGCCGATTGCCGCGTGGCGCAAGTGATTTGCGGCGGCGTTCAGGCGACGGACGAAGCCTTTGCAAAAAGAACCATTGTCCCGCCGGTTGGCCTCGACAGCGTGCATGTCGGCGAGGTCACGGCGTCGAAGTTCGACGTTCCGGCGCGCAACAGCGAGGCCGACGTCATCGGCGTGGTGCCGGGCAGGATCATCACCGAACACCTGAAGCGCACCTTGCCGGTGACCGGCGGCAAGACGCTGGCCGATCTTGATCAGGATGTGCTGAAGGTCGCTGTCGTCGAACGGCACAAGGGCACTGGCAACATCGGGCTCGGGTTCGTCAATGGTTTCGGCATGAAACAGGGCGCAATTGCTTCGTCCGTCGGCCATGACAGCCACAACATCTGCGTGGTCGGCGCGGATGAGGAAGCCATGGCGCACGCGGTCAATCGGGTGATCGCCATGAAGGGTGGATTTGCGGTTGCCGACAAGGGCGGAGTGAAGGCTGAGCTTGCCCTGCCGCTGGCGGGACTGATGAGCCTCGAACCGTTCGAAACGGTGAAGGAGGAGCTGGAGCATCTTCGTGCCGCCGCCAAGGATCTCGGCTGCACGCTGGCCGAACCGTTCCTTCAGGTCGCCTTCCTACCGTTGCCGGTCATTCCGCATCTGAAGATCACCGATTTTGGCGTCTTCGACGTCAACAAATTCGAACTGGTGGATCAGGGGAGCTGAAACAGGTCTTTCGATGATCCTCACTCTTGCCGTTTCCGGATACCGCTCGCTACGCGACATCGTCTTGCCGCTCGACCGCATCACCCTGGTGACGGGCGCAAACGGCAGCGGCAAATCGAGCCTTTACCGGTCGATTCGTTTGCTGGCCGAAGTCTCGCAGGGCCAGGCGATCGCCTCGCTGGCGGCAGAAGGTGGCCTCAATTCGACGCTCTGGGCCGGCCCTGAAGCTTTCTCCCGCGCCATGAAACAGGGCGAAGTGCCGGTTCAGGGAACCGTGCGCAAGGGCGTGGTCAGCCTGAAGCTGGGCTTTGCCGATGAGGACTACGGCTATGCGATAGATCTCGGTCTGCCGGCTGACGCCGGGCGGTCGCTGTTTTCCATGGATCCGGAAATCAAGACCGAGGCCCTTTGGGCCGGCGAAGCATTGTCCCGTTCGAACGAAATCGCGGCCAGAAACGGCCCGACGGTTCGGGTTCTCAACAGCCAGGGGCAGCGCATACCGGTATTCCAGAACCTTGCCCGCTTCGACAGCATGATGACCCATGCCGCCGATCCGAAAGACGGTCTGGAACTTCTGGTCATGCGTGAGCGCATGCGCGCCTGGCGCTTTTATGATCACCTGCGCACCGACAGGGACGCTCCCGCGCGGTTTCCCAAGATAGGAACACGGACACCTGTGCTGAGCGGGGATGGCGGGGATCTGGCAGCCGCTCTTCAGACCATCCTGGAAATTGGTGACGAGCGGGCCCTGGAAGAAGCTGTCGATGACGCGTTCCCCGGAGCATCCGTCAGGATTTCGGTCAACGACGGCTATTTTGAACCGCTGATGCAGCAGAAGGGGCTGTTGCGCGAGCTACGGGCCAGTGAACTGTCTGACGGAACGCTCCGGTATCTCCTGTTGACGGCGGCGCTCCTGTCTCCGCGCCCGGCGCCCTTGGTGGTGCTGAACGAGCCCGAGACAAGCCTCCATCCGGCATTGCTGGAGCCTCTCGCCCGGCTGATTGCACGGGCCGCGGAAAAGACGCAGGTGATCGTCGTTTCCCATGCGGAAGAACTGGTGTCCGTGCTGTCGTCGGAAAGAGGCTGCATGCGCTACGATCTGCGCAAGGAACTTGGCGAGACGGTTGTGGATAGCGCTGACACACCTCGCTGGAACTGGCCAAAGAGATAAACCGCCTGTTTTGCGGAGTTGTCTATAAGTTTTTGATTTGACGTCTCTATTGCCAACCGGCTCAGCTGGCTTATCTTAAGCGGATGGTTCTTCGCGCGCAAAAAAACGACGAGGTGTCGTTACGTCGCGAGTTGACGTGAACGGAAGGTTGCGTCATGTCAGAAGAGACCCAAAGAGGTGACGCCTCATTGGTGGCCGGGCCCTTGAGGAGGACCATTTCGCGGTACGGATTTTGTCCGGATCACGAAATTTCAGGATAAAGGCCCGTCCGCGCAGTGAAGCGATAAAACGCGTTGGAGAACGTAATGACGACTGCGGAGGAGTGGAACGCGGCGTTCAAGCCCCGTCCAGTACACGAGTATCTCGAGACGACCGTTGCCCAATACGGGACCCGTCCTGCCTGTGATTTCATGGGCAAGGTGTGGTCTTATGCCGAGTTCGGAGCGCTGGTCGACAGGACGGCTGCCGGACTGCAGGCGATGGGCGTCGGCCCGGGTGTTCACGTCGGCCTGTGCCTGCCAAACACACCTTTCTACACGATCTTCTATTTCGCGGTTCTGAAGATCGGCGCCACGGTCGCCAACTTCAATCCGCTCTACGTCGAGCGCGAACTGTCGTTCCAGGCGCGAGATGCCGATGTGCGCATCATGGTGACCATGGATCTGAAGGTGATCTACGACAAGGTCGAGGAGGTTCGCAAGGAACGGGCGCTCGACAAGATCATTGTCTGCCCGATGGCCTGGTGCCTGCCGACGATCAAGAAGGTGCTGTTCAGTCTGTTCAAGCGAAAGGAACTGGCGGACATTCCCCTTGATGACGCCCACATTCGTTTCGAAGACCTGCAGACGAGGGGAGACAAGCCCAAGCCGGTCGCAATCGATCCGGCAAACGATATCGCGGTGCTGCAGTATACCGGGGGCACCACCGGCGTTCCCAAGGGCGCGATGCTGACGCACAGAAACCTGTCGGCCAATATCGAGCAGATGCGCTGCGTCTTCGAAAAGGCGCGGCCGGGCCAAGAAAAGATGCTGTGCGTTCTGCCGTTCTTCCACGTCTTCGCAATGACGGTGGGGCAGAACCTGTCAATCATTCTGGGCGCTGAAATGGTGCTGCAGCCGCGCTTTGAGCTGAAGTCACTGCTCGAAGCGGTCAAGCGCAAGAAAGTGACCCTCTTTCCGGGTGTGCCGACGATCTACACGGCCATCAACAACTCGCCCATGACGGCGAATTACGATCTGACCAGCATCAGGATCTGCTTGTCGGGCGGCGCGCCTTTGCCGGTGGAGGTCAAGGAAAGCTTTGAAAAGATCACGGGCTGCATTCTGGTGGAAGGGTACGGCCTCACCGAAACGTCGCCAGTTGCCGCGGTCAACCCGCTGGACGACAGTCGCCGGGCGGGGTCCATCGGAAGGCTGGTGCCGGGGACCAGTGCCCGCTTCGTGAGCATCGAGGACCGCGAAACCGTGGTTCCGGCAGGCGAGAAGGGCGAGTTGCTGCTGCATGGGCCCCAGGTGATGAAGGGCTACTGGAAGCGCGAGGACGCGACCGCCGAGACCATCACACAAGACGGCTATCTGCATACGGGTGATGTCGGTTATCAGGATGATGGCGGCTTTATCTATCTGGTCGACAGGATCAAGGACCTGATCCTGTGCTCTGGATACAACGTCTATCCGCGTGTCATCGAGGAAGCGATCTACCAGCACGAGGCCGTGGACGAGACCATCGTCATTGCCGTGCCGGATGCCTATCGCGGCCAGAGCCCGAAGGCCTTCATCAAGTTGAAGGAAGGCCATTCGCTCACCGCCGATGACATGAAGGCCTTCCTGAAGGACCATTTGTCGACGATCGAACTGCCAAGAGACTATGAGTTCCGTGACGAGTTGCCGAAAACCATGGTCGGCAAATTGTCGAAGAAGGAACTGGTCGAGGAAGAAGCCCAGAAGCGGGCAGCGGCGGAAGCCCGGAGCGCCTGAGCGCACCGTTCCTGAAAACACTGGGAGCGCTCTCAATCGAGCGCTTCCGCGCAATGCTTTCTGTCTAAACCGGCACAATTTTCATGTCACGCAGGGCGGGTTTCCACCTGACAAGCAGACACACTGCTGTCGCATATACCCGTTGCAACGGAGCGGCGTGATTGCCTCACAGTGTCTTTAAATAGTCCTGAAATTCCTTGCCCGGCTCCTTCGGAAACCGTGTGTCGGTGATCGCAAATGACCTGATGCGGTCGAGCCGGAAATTCCGGAAGCCGTTCCGTACTTCGCACCACGCAGTCAGCACCCAGACACTTTCGAAGGCGGTCAGTCCCAGCGGGCGGGTGAGGCGTTCACTGACGCGGTCTTGCAGGTCGCTGTAGCCGAGTTGCACCTTGCGCCGTTTGCGGATGGCATCGCGCAACGGAGACAGGGCGTCATGTCCTTGTGCCGAGGAGGCCTTGCCGACCGCAAGCAACGGACGGTTCAGCGAGCGTTCGCCTTCGGACAGAACAGCTCCAAGCTTGCCGAGCACCCGCTCGGCCGTTTCGCGCATGGTTTTGTCGCCACGTGCCTTGACCATGCGAATGCCGAGCAGGATGACATCCAGCTCGTCCGGATCGAACTGCATTGGCGGCAGAAAATAGCCGCGTTCAAGAACGTAGCCGACACCGCCTTCACCGCGAATGGGCGCGCCCATCGCCTTAAGCGTGGCCATGTCCCGATAAATGGTGCGTTCCGTCACGCCCAGCAGCTCCGCAAGCATGGCGGCCGGAACGGCGCCTCTGCGGCTGCGCAGGGTATCCAGGATGGAAAACAGCCTGATGGTTCGCATGGGGTTCGGTCTCCGGCAGGTTTCTGCAAGGCGCTCGCTGCGGTCCAGTTTCCGGCGACCATAGACGCATCCCCCTGACAGAAACTGTCTCTGACCTCTTCTATAGAGCTGGCAGCAGAAACACGGAAGGACATCTCATGCTGCGAAAAGAACTGGGACCGATGAAAGTGATGGGGTTTGCCCGCTACGAGGCGAAAGCGGGCGTTGGTGCGCCGGACCTGATAACGGCCGCCCACCTGTGGCAGAAGGAGTTCCTGAGCAACCAGCCGGGCATCGCCTTTCACTGCTTCTTAGGCAATGCAACAGGCGGTTATGCCGATGCAATTCTGGCAAGGGATGAGGCCAGTTTCGCAGCCATGTCCGAGGCGCATATGCAGGCTGCGTGCTCAAGGGCATTCATGGAATTGCTGGAGCCCGGCAGCATTCGCCTGTGTCTCAACCGTCTGATGAAAGACCTCGAGGCGGTGCCGGACGGATTTTCCGCCATCGAATTCGGTACCTTTCGTCCCAGGAACGACGGCAGCTTTTCAGAAGAGGCGCTGATGGCTGCGTCCGGACGGATCGAGAGGGAGTATCTTGCCCCCTTGCCGGAAACCAGGGCGCATCTGATGGCGCGGGCAGGGGAGGATACCTATTCGGAGATCTGCTTTGTGGAAACGGAAGGTGCTGCCAGGGAGATCTGCGGAGGCTATGTGTCGAACGCGGCCTGTGCGCCGCTTTTGAACCTGTTTGATCCCGCCAGCGTCGATCTGGATTTCTGGCACGTGCTTGCCTGAGCCGGCAGGCGACCTAATCGCCTGACGGTCTAGCTATTGTACCCGCGTCCGTCCGAGGCCCTTGCCAGTTTCTGGCCGCGTTTGGCCTCGCGGCGGACAGTGTAGATCGACGCGGCGATGATGACGGCGGCGCCCACCAGTGTTTCCACACGCGGCCACTGGTGGAAAACCAGGGCGCCGAAAACGGTGGCATAGAGCAGCCTTGTGTAGTCCAGCGAGGCAATGGCGGTGGCTTCGCCGGCGCGGAATGCCTGGATATTGGCCATCTGGGCTGCCCAGGACACGATGCCGATCCCAAGAAGAATTCCCCATTGTGCCAGGGTCGGGCTCTGCCAGGTCAGGATGGCGGGGATGATCATGATCAGCCCGACGCCGAAAGCCTGGTAGGTCAGGATGGTGACCGGGGGATCGGTACGCGTCAGCAGGCGGACGACAATCATCACCAGGCCGGCACAGGCCGCTCCGGCAATGGCGAGCAGCGCAAAGGGATCGATCAGCCCGTCGCCTTGCGGGCGGAGCATCAGAACAACCCCCAGAAAGCCGACGATGGTGGCACCCCAGCGGTGCACACCGACTGTTTCTCCCAGCAACCAGATGGCGAAGATCGTGAGGAAGAACGTCTTGGAGAAGCTGATTGCCGTGGCATCGGCCAACGGCAGTTCGATGACGGCCGTGAAGCCGCAGAGCATGGCGGTCGCGGCAACCACGATACGGGTCAGCTGAAGTCCGGGACGTTTTGTTGCCAGGGAGGTCGGCAATCCGCTGAGGATCTTCGGGGCAACGATGGCAAGCATGATGCCCTGGCGGATCACCAGGATTTGGAACACCGTCAGGTCCTTGCCGAGCAGCTTGATCAGGGTGACCATGATCGAGAACAGAAAGGCGGCCAGAAGGATCCAGAGCGCGCCGATGGTGTTCGACGGCAGGTTCTCCGTCAGGCTGGTCACCTTGCGCCGAAGACGGTTGCCGGTTGCCTCGGAAGGCTCCGGCTGTTGGGTGGGCATGTCCATCGTGAATCCTTGCCGGAGGGTATGCGGATGCGGCGGCGCATTGGGCCGGAGCACAGGCAAGACTCGGATAAGGCTGTTTGTTGCAGTTGAAACAAGCTTAGCGCTTTTCGCTGAGAAGGAAAGAGGGCGGCTGTTTGCCATCGCCAGCAGATGCAATTTAAACTGCGCCGAACGGGGAGGACTTCCATGGAAAAAATCCAGACGCAGGGCGTGCATCACATCACTCTTGTCGGGGCCGACAGGCAGACTTCCATCGATTTCTGGGAAGGGCTGCTGGGCATGCCTTTCGTGTTCGAGCAGCCCAATCTGGACGATGAAAACCAGAGCCATCTCTATTTCGATCCGGGCGACGGCCGTCTCATCACGATCTTCACCAACGAAGACCGCAAACCGGACCCGGAGCCGGCTCCCCAGACAATCGGCTGTGTTCACCACCTGGCACTTGCCGTATCGCAGGCAACCTTTCGGCAGATTGCCGAGCGGCTTGATGTACGCGGCATATCGCACAGCGGTCCGAAGGATCGCGGCTTCATGGATTCCATCTATTTCCGTGACCCGCTCGGGCTGCTGATCGAACTGGCCAGTTATCGCTTTGTACCGCCGGAAGGCGTGGCCATGGGCGAGGTCATGCTGGAAGCACACAAGATCCGGGTGGCGCGGGGTGACTACAACATTCAGGAAGTCCATCTTGCCGATGCCATCGAGCAGTTGACGCGCGAAACGAGGCGCAGCCTGTCTGACGACCGGCGCCCGAAGAACCCGTACAAGCGGTAGGGCGTCATCCGGGTGTTGCACCTGCCAGACGTTCTTTGCACTCGCTCGCAAATTCGCTTGCGCGCCGATGTGAATCATGATGATGAGCTGCGTCCGAAATCTTGTTTTCAGACCGGACCGCAACCTCAGTTGCGCTCTCCGGCGGGCCATGCAATGCTCGGTTAACAAGGTCGTTTGGGAAAGGCCCCAGCAAGGGGGCTCCAGGGTTTTTTTGAATGACAATGGCTAAGAAGGGGCGTCCCTTGGCCGCTGCCGATATCATCGGCTGGCGTGAAATCGTGAGCCTTCCCGAACTGGGCGTTTTCGATATGCGTGCCAAGATCGACACCGGCGCACGCACCTCGGCGCTCCATGCCGAAGAACAGGAAGTGTTCGAACGCGACGGCCGGACCTGGGTACGTTTCCGGGTGCCTGCCTCGCGTCATCACAGCGATTTCCGGGCGGAGGTTCCGGTTCTGGACGAGCGCAACATCAAGAACACCAGCGGTGTTCCCGAGCGGCGCATTGTCATCCGGACGTTACTTCATCTTGGAAAACATCACTGGCATGTGGATGTGTCGCTGGCGGACAGGTCGAACATGGGGTTCGACATGATCCTCGGCCGGACGGCGATCAGGCGGCACAACGTGCTGGTGCATGCCGGCCGGTCTTTCCTGGCGGGAAAGCCCGCGCTGGCAACAAAACACTAAGCTGCGCGTTTACGTGGCAGGAAACAATCACTGAAAATTCGGTGTCGCAACACCGGTCGGAACGAGGCTGAGACCGAGGGACTTGAACCAATGAAAATTGCTATGATGGCACGGAATCCCGAGCTCTATTCGCACAAGCGCCTGAAGGACGCTGCCGAGGAGCGCGGTCACGAACTGGAAATCATCAACACCCTGCGCTGCTACATGAACATCGCCTCGCGGCGGCCGGAAATCTATTACAACGGTAGCAAGCTGACCGGCTTCGACGCGGTAATTCCGAGGATCGGCGCATCGGTCACTTTTTACGGTCTGGCCGTGTTGCGCCAGTTCGAGATGATGGGCGTCTACCCGCTGAACGAATCCGTTGCTATCGGACGGTCGCGCGACAAGCTTCGGTCGATGCAGCTGCTTGCCCGCGACGGGATCGGCCTGCCGGTGACGACCTTCGCTCACGATCCGAAGATGACCGAGGAAGTGCTGGCGACCGCCGGCGGTGCGCCGGTTGTGATCAAGCTGCTGGAGGGCACGCAGGGCATCGGTGTGGTTCTTGCCGATACGGAGCGGTCTGCCAAGTCGGTGATCGAGGCGTTTCGCGGTGCCAACGTGAACATCCTGGTGCAGGAATTCATCAAGGAAGCCGGCGGCACCGACATCCGTGCGCTGGTGGTTGGCGGCAAGGTGATTGCGGCCATGAAGCGGACGGGTGCGGAGGGCGAATTCCGTTCCAACCTGCACCGCGGCGGCAGTGCGGCCGCCATCAAGATTTCTCCCGAGGAACGTTCGACTGCCATTCGCGCGGCAAAGACCATGGGGCTGAACGTCTGCGGTGTCGATATGCTGCGCTCCAACCATGGCCCGGTGGTGATGGAGGTCAACTCCTCGCCCGGGCTGGAGGGCGTTGAAAAGGCAACGGGTATTGATGTTGCCGGCAAGATCATCGACTTTATTGCCAAGAATGCCCAGGTTGGCAAAACCAAGACCAAGGGACGCGGTTGACCACAAAAGTGAAAGCCTTCGAGATCGGCGACCACAAGATCGCACCGGGAACCCGGCGTACGATCGATCTGCCGGTCAGCGTGCTGTCGGACCACACGCCCGTGACGATGTCCGTGCATGTCCTGCATGGAAGCAAACCCGGGCCGGTCATGTTCGTCAGTGCGGCCGTGCATGGTGACGAGGTCATCGGTGTGGAGATCGCACGCCGTGTCCTGAAAGCGCCACAGCTTGAAATCCAGGAACTGGACAAGCTGAAGGGTACGCTGATGGTCATCCCGATCGTCAATGCGTTCGGTTTTCTGAACCATTCGCGCTATCTGCCTGACCGGCGTGACCTGAACCGCTCGTTCCCCGGTAGCCTGCGCGGCTCGCTGGCCGGGCGGCTGGCGCATCTTTTCATGAGTGAGATCGTCAACCGGTCTGATTATGGCATCGACCTGCATTCGGCGGCCATTCACCGGACCAACCTGCCGCAGATCCGCGTTTCGCCTTCACGGGCAGACACGCTGTCGCTCGCGAAAGCTTTCGGTGCTCCGGTCATCCTGACCTCCAAGGTGCGCGATGGGTCTTTGCGACAGGCCGCACAGCTGAAGGGAACCGACGTCCTGGTGTTCGAGGCGGGCGAAGGCCTGCGGTTTGACGAAATGGCGATCAGGGCCGGCGTTTCCGGCGTCTTGCGCGTGATGCGCTCCTTGAAGATGTTGGGCGCCAAGGGCATCACGCGGCCAAAGGCCCGTTCGATCCTCAGCAAGACGAGCTACTGGGTCCGTTCGCCGGCCGGTGGATTGTTGCGGCCGTTCAAATCGGTCGGCGATGTTGTCGAACCCGGTATGCTGCTTGGCATCACCTCTGATCCGTTCGGCGAGAAGGAACGGAACGTGCTGGCCGAACTGGGTGGGCTCATCGTGGGCAGAACCAACCTTCCGGTGGTCAACGAAGGGGACGGGCTGTTTCATATCGCCGAGTTCAACGAACGATACGACGCTGAAACGACCCTCGACAGCCTGGCTTCCCAGCTTGAGGCCGATCCGCTGTTCGACGAAGACGAAATCATCTAGCGGCGGCTTGGTTTCAGCGTTTCTCCGCGTGTGCAGCAGCTCACCCACCTATCGCATGCTTCAGGGGAGGGACTGGCTCGTGTTGATGGATGGGCCATTGGCACCGAATGAGCAAGCCGTCTCAGCCCCCACAGCTTGCCCGGAAAAACAATTGTGCGAAGCAGAATTGTCCAAACCTCTGGCCACGTCGGCTTTCGGGCACTATGTTGAACAAAACCGGCGCTCCCGGCGCGTGGATATTTCCCAAGGGAAAGTCTTCCCAATAAAAGCAGGTCCAGATTCATGAACCAGATGGTCACTCCGAAGTTCGGTGTTGGCGCCCCATTGCGCCGCAAGGAAGATGAGCCGCTCATAACGGGCAAGGGCATCTATACGGGCGATTACATGCCGGAAGGCTGCCTGCACGGGGTCGTCGTTCGGTCCGCCATGGCGCATGCGCGCATCAGCCTTGGAAATGTGGACGAGATCCGTGAGATGGACGGTGTCCGGCTGGTGCTCACCGGAGCCGAGCTGGAAGGTCGGACGATGCCTTGCCGGGCGCGTCCGAAGCAGATCGACGGCTCCAATTTCGCAGCGCCCGATCAGCCTGTCCTGTGCTCCGACGAAGTACGCTATGTGGGCGATGCGATTGCCTTTATCGTCGCGGACGATGTCAACGCAGCCCGGAATGCCGCCGAGATGCTGGAAATCGACTACGACCCGCTGGACGTTGTCGTCGGGATCGAGCAGGCCCTTGCACCGGACGCCGTGAAGGTCTGGCCGGAGTTCGGCACCAACGTCGCCTTCACATACGGTCAGGGTGATCAGTCCAAGACCGACGCTGCCTTCGAAAAGGCTGACAAGGTCGTTTCCATCGACGTCGTCAACAACCGGATCGTCGCCAACTACATGGAACTGCGTGGCTGCGTTGCCGAATTCGACGCTGCGAGCGATCGGTTCAAGCTGACGGTCGGCACCCAGGGCGGTCACGGACTGCGTGACATCATCTGCAGCATTCTGGATCTGGAAGCTGACAAACTGCAGGTGATCACGCCGGAAGTCGGTGGTGGCTTCGGTACCAAGATGTTCTGCTACCGCGAATACCCACTGAGCATGGTCGCGGCTCGCGAACTTGGACGGCCAGTGCGCTGGACGGGTGAGCGCATGGACCACTTCGTGACGGATGCGCATGGCCGGGACAACGTCACCCACGCGGAACTGGCGCTGGACGCCGATTGCCGGATCCTGGGGCTCAAGGTGCACGTCAAGGCTGCCATGGGTGCCTATCTGCACCAGTTCGGCCCGTTCATTCCCTTCGTCGGCACATCGATGACCTCCGGTCTCTACGATATTCCGGCCGTCTTTGCGAAGGTCGAGGGCGTCTACATGCACACGGTGCCGACGGATGCCTTCCGCGGCGCGGGCCGTCCGGAAGCTGCCTATCTGATCGAGCGCCTGATCGAGAAGGCGGGAGAGGAAACCGGTGTCGGATCGGTAGAGATCCGCAAGCGCAATTTCATCAAGCCGGAGCAACTGCCTTACACGACCCAGACCGGGCGAATGTACGACACCGGCGATTTTTCCGGCCACCTGCAAAAGGCGCTGGAAGTTGCCGACTGGGACGGCTTCAAGGCCCGGCAGGACGACAGTGCGAAGCACGGCAAGTACCGCGGCATCGGCATCTGTTCCTATATCGAGGCCTGTGCCTTCCCTGGCAGCGAGGAAGCCACCCTTGAGCTCAACGACAAGGGTACGTTGACGTTGCTGATCGGTACGCAGACCAACGGCCAGGGCCATGCAACGGCCTACAGTCAGGTGATCGCGGAACAGTTCGGCATCTCCATCGAGGACATCGACGTTATCCAGGGCGACACCGACCGGGTGCGCAAGGGGGGCGGCACTGGTGGGTCGCGCTCCATCCCCATCGGCCTGCCGTCTGTCCGCGATGCGGGCATTGCGCTGGTCAAGAAGGTGAAGGAACTTGCCGCTGACCGGCTTGAGGCCGGGATCGAGGATCTTGAACTCGACGGTGGCATGGTTCGTGTGGTCGGAACCGACCAGCAGGTGACACTAGCCGAGATTGCGGCAGGCGCCGGGGAAACCCTGACCGCCCGCGAAGAGGTCAATCAGACCGAGGCGACCTATCCGAACGGCACCCATGTGTGCGAGGTGGAAATCGATCCGGATACCGGTGACGTTGCCATCGTCAACTACGTGATCGTCGATGATTTCGGTGTCACGGTGAACCCGCTTCTTCTGGCCGGTCAGGTGCATGGCGGTGCGGCCTCCGCACTCAGCCAGGCTCTGTGCGAACAGACGATCTACGACGAAGACGGCCAGCTTCTGACGGCTTCGCTACTCGACTACCGCATGATCCGTGCGGCAGACCTGCCGGACATTCACTTCGAGACCCGCAACGTTCCATCGACCACCAATGCCATGGGCATCAAGGGCGCGGGTGAAGCGGGAACCATCGGCGGCTGTGCATCGGTCATGAATGCCGTGCAGAAGGCGCTGAAGGACGGAGCAGGGGTCAGTGAGCTGATCGACATGCCGGCAACCCCGCTTCGCGTGTGGGAAGCCATCCAGGCAGCAAAATAACGGAAACTGAAAAAGGCGCCCTTTCGAGGCGCCTTTTATCTTTCAGGCAGCAAGTTGACACCGGTAAAGCCCGGTTCTCAAGATTGTGTCTGTGGTTTCTTTTAAATAAACGTATGAATTATCCGGTTCTTGCCGCAATCTTGCGGTTCATCGGTGCGTGGCGCGAATCCTTCCGCTTCAAGAAATAGGATCCTCCCGTTGTTTCAGTCCTTCTTTCCCAAGCCCAAACTTTTCTTCCTGTCTGCCTTCCTCTGGTCACTCGCCGCAATCCTTGCCTGGTACGGGTTTGCTGAAGGATTGACAGAAACACTGGGCTTCGGCACGCCGCCACAGGGTGAGCAACCCCCCATCGGGCTGCCCTATTTCGTCACACCTGATTTTCTTTGGTTCTATATCTATTACGGCATCTGCACGCTGCTCTTCGGCGGTTTCTGGTGGATGTTCTCCCGCGACCACCGCTGGCAGATCTGGTCGATCTGGGGCTCGTCCCTGATCATTTTCATGACCTACTACAGCGTTCAGGTGTCAGTCGCGATCAACAACTGGCGCAGACCGTTCTTCGATACGCTGCAAAACGCGCTCAATGGAGAGGAAAGCGGTGTCACCGCAGCAGACTTCTATAACCTGATGCTGATCTTCGCGCAGATTACATCGGTCTGGGTCATTCTCTACATCTTCACGCGCTTCTTCGTCAGCCACTACGTCTTCCGCTGGCGTACGGCGATGAACGACTACTACGTCGAAAAGTGGTCGAATGTGCGTCACATCGAAGGTGCCTCGCAGCGTATTCAGGAAGACACGATGCGCTTTGCTTCCATCATGGAAGGGCTTGGCGTTGCATTCATCGACTCGATCATGACACTGATTGCCTTCTTGCCGGTGCTGTTTGCGCTTTCAAGTCATGTCTCGTCCCTGCCGATCGTAGGCGAAATTCCGGCGCCATTGTTCACCGCGGCAATCATCTGGTCGCTGTTCGGGACGGTTTTGCTCGGCCTTGTCGGCATCAAGCTGCCCGGACTGGAGTTCCACAACCAGCGCGTTGAGGCAGCCTACCGTAAGGAACTTGTGTACGGGGAAGATCATGAAGATCGCGCCAATCCGGCGACCTTGCGCGAGCTGTTCGGTTTTGTCCGTCAAAACTATTTCCGGCTCTACTTCCACTATCTCTATTTTAACCTGGCCCGCGGCATTTACCTTCAGTCGGACAACATCTTCTCCTATTTCATCCTCATTCCGACGATTGTGGTGGGCAAGATCACCTTTGGTATCGTGCAGCAAATCCTGACGGCCTTCAGCCAGGTGTCCTCGTCCTTCCAATTCCTGGTGAATTCCTGGACGACGATCATCGAGCTCCTGTCCATCTACAAACGTCTGAAAGGCTTTGAGGTCTCCATTGCCGAGCGGGAGCTCGCGGTTGCCGGCGGCACCACTCCTGAACCGGGGGCGCAAGCTTAAGGTCAGGTCTGCGCAAGACGTTCAAGCCAGTTTTCTGTCCCGGCGGTTCCGCGGTCCGACGCACCGCCCGTGGCTTCATGAAGAGCGCCGGGCCTGGAAGTTGTCATGGCGTTCTTGAGCCAGAAGTCCCGTTTCTCCGGACCTCCGGCGCCTACCGGGATGACCCGGCAGGCACCTCTTATCGGAATATCGCTGAAAGTGGCCTCCACCATGGTGTTCTTCGTCATGGCAACGGCCCTCAAGATCGCCGCCGAGACGGTGCCGATCGGTGAGCTTGTGTTCGCACGGAATTTCTTCGGGCTGTTTCCGGTGCTGATCATGGTGGCGATGCGCCGGGAGTTGGGGCTCGCCTTTCGAACGGCCAACCCGCTGGGACATCTTACCCGGGCGTCCGTCGGCCTGACGGCGATGGTTTGCGGCTTTACCGCGTTGTCTCTGCTGCCCTTGCCGGATGCGACGGCGATCGGCTTTGCATCGCCGCTCTTCGTGGTGGTGCTGGCGTTTCTGCTCCTTGGCGAAAAGGTGCGGGTCTATCGCTGGAGCGCAGTCGGTGTCGGCTTTGTCGGCATTCTGGTTGTGCTGTCACCGCATCTGGGTGACGCGGAGTTGGATAGCAACTCGATGATCGGGGCCTTGATCGGCCTGACAGGAGCCGGCTTTGCCGCGCTCGCCATGATCACTGTGCGCAAATTGTGCGAGACGGAGCGCACGTCCACGATCGTTACCTGGTTTGCGGGCATGTCGTCCGTATTGTCGCTGCTTACGCTTCCGCTTGGTTTTCTGCTGCCGGGTCAGGCCTGGATCATTCCGGACCTGCCCACGGCAGGCCTGCTTCTGCTGATCGGCCTTGCGGGCGGTGTCGGCCAGATCCTGTTGACGCAGAGCTACCGGTTCGCGGATGCCTCCACCATTGCCCCGTTCGACTATGTCAACATGCTGTGGGCGATCATTGTCGGTTGGGTGGTGTTCAGCGAAACGCCATTGCCAGCGGTGGTGCTGGGGGCGCTGATCGTGATAGCCGCCGGTATTTTCGTCATCTACCGCGAGCACAAGCTCGGGCTGGACCGGACAAAGGCACGCCGGGCGTCATCGCCCTCGCGTTCGTAGGGGGAGACAAGAGGGCAGATCCCGCTGTCTTCCCCGTCATTCCGGACAAGCACAGCAATGCTGTGCGCAGATCCGGAATCCAGCACTTATTTCGCGCCTTAGGCGCGGCATTACACAAAGAGAGAAGAGTTCGCTTTGCTCACGCTGATGCGCTGGATCCCGGATCGGCGCGCAGCTTTACTGCGCTTGTCCGGAATGACGGCGAATGCGGGTGGCTTCCGAAATCGGCCTTACTGCGACTTGTATTCGAACCGCTCAACAGCGCTCTTGGTGCCGTCCTTGAAAATCAGCTGCACGCTGATCGACTGGGCCGACCCCAGGGGCAGCTCCAGATAGGGCTTGTCCTTCAGAACGACATTCTGGTTGTCCGGGTCACAGGCTTCCAGTTGCCATTCCTGCTCAATCGGGTCGTCGTTCAGTCCGTAGAAGACATACTCGATGCCGCACTTCCAGGATTCCAGGTGGGTGAAATAGATCAGCTCCTGGCCCTGCCAGTCGCGGAATGACACCCAGTTGGCCTTGGTAAGGTCCAGAATCTGCTTGATCTGCTCCGGCGGCATGCCTTGCGCGGACGCGGTCGAGCCGATCGGAGCAAGAGCGAGGGGCAGGCAAAGGGCGGCGATTTTAATGAGTTTCATGGAAATTTCCGGGTCTGAGTTCAGAAGGCCTTGAAGGTAATGATGGTTTTGGTGTCCTGAATGCCGTCGATCGGGTGGACCTTCTCGTTCACGAAGTGGCCAATGTCCGAACCGTCGTCGACATAGAATTTCACCAGAAGATCGTAGTCGCCGGAGGTGGAGTAGACTTCGGACGCAATTTCCGCATCGGCGATCGCATTGGCGACCTGGTAGGTCTTGCCCAACTGGCATTTGATCATCACGAAAAACGGTACCATGGGGCGCTCCGGGCAGTTGGTGTTTGAAGGGGGTGAACGTGTCACCTGAACCATCAGCCGGGCTGTTCGGTCAGCCAAACATGCCGGGCAACAGATTCACGAAAGCAGACTAGGACATCGCCTATCTCCTCCCGCCAGTCAATTGCCGAGTAGCGGCTCTGCACAAGCCGGGTCTTGCAATCGCACGGCCGGCTTGTTAGCAGTGCAATCATCTCATGGGGGTGCCCGGCCATCCTGGACCGGGCTGAGAGGCGGCCTGCCAACTCCTTGAACCTGATCCGGCTGATACCGGCGGAGGGATTTGAGATCATGATGCACACACCACTCCCTTCAACACGTCCTTTCCGGAATACCGGCAACGGGCTTTCTGTCGCAGGAGAGCCGTCATGAGCCTTTCCGTTGCTGCTTCCACGCAAGCCCTGAGCGCCGAACAGGTCTTCACCCTTCTGGAAAGGGTGCGACAGAAAACGCCGCGCGTTCACGCCATCACAAACGCGGTCGCCCAGAGTTTCACCGCCAATGTGCTGCTTGCGCTCGGCGCCGTTCCTTCCATGACCATCGCGCGGGAGGAAGTTGCGGCTTTTGCCGGCGGGGCTGATGCACTGCTGGTGAACCTCGGCACCCTTGACGAGGAACGTCGTGCGGCCATTCCGCTAGCGATCGAAGCTGCCAGGACTGCCGGACGTCCGGTTTGTGTCGATCCGGTTTTCGTCAACCGGTCTCCCGTGCGCTGCGCCTATGCGCGCGATCTGCTGGGCCTCAAGCCGGATCTGGTGCGGCTCAATCCGGAAGAACTCAACGCTCTCCTGCCGGAGCGGGCGGATGCCGATGCATTGATCGAGGCCGGAACGGTTTTTGCGGTTACCGGCCCGGAAGACAGGGTCGAGAGCCGCGGCGAGGATTTCCTGCTGCGCAACGGCGATCCACTGATGTCGCGCGTGACGGCCACCGGCTGTGCCGGCGGTGCCGTTCTGGCAGCGTTCCTGAGCATCGAAAAGGACAGGGCGCTTGCAGTTGCTTGCGGACTGTCCGTCTTCAACATTGCCGGCGAAATCGCGGCCAGCCGGTCAGGCGGGCCAGGCAGTCTGGTGCCGGAGTTGCTCGACGCACTCTATTGCCTGACTGACCGCGACATTGAAGCCCGTTTGAAGACCGGCTGACGCAGCCTTTTCGGCATCTACTCCCAGGAGGTTCCCATGACCGCAATTGCGGTAACCATTGCAGGATCGGATTCCGGCGGCGGAGCCGGCATTCAGGCTGATCTCAAGACCTTTTCCGCAAATGGCGTCTTTGGTGCCAGTGTTATTGCAGCCCTGACGGCGCAGAACACGCTTGGCGTCAGCGCCATCCATGATGTGCCGCCGGAGTTCGTGCGGGCCCAGATGACGGCCGTCTTTTCCGACCTTGCCGTCAAGGCGACAAAGATCGGCATGCTGTCGCGTGTCGATACGATCGAGGTGGTAGCTGAAGGGCTTCGGGCACATGAGACAGGCCCGGTTGTGCTTGACCCGGTGATGGTGGCTGCGTCTGGTGACCCGTTGCTTGCCGACAGTGCGGTCGACACGCTGATTGCCTTGCTGCTGCCGCTGGCCGATATTGTTACCCCGAACCTGCATGAAGTTGCCCGCATGTTGCAGGGCGACGTTGCCGCGGACGAAACGCAAATGCAGGCGCAGGCAGAACGTCTGCTCGGTCTTGGAGCCAATGCGGTTCTGCTCAAGGGCGGGCACGGGTCTGGCGCGAATAGCGCCGATCTGCTTCTGGATCGCAACGGCAATGCGGTCTGGCTCAGGTCAGAGCGGATCAAGACCGACAACACGCATGGCACCGGTTGCACCCTGTCATCCGCGATTGCCTCGGGTCTCGCCAAGGGGCAGGAGATGGAAGCGGCCGTCAGGTCCGCCAAGTCCTATATTCAGGCTGCCATCGCCGCTGCCGACACGCTTCACATTGGCAGTGGTCACGGGCCAGTCCATCATTTCCACGCGTTCTGGAGCAAGTGAGATGACCGATCAGCCAAAGACCGAAACCGGACGGATCAGCCGTCGCGGACTTCTGGGGGCTTCCGCCGCCGCCGGTGCAAGCGCATTGGCCGCCCCGGCGGTGGCGCAGGAGCAGGCGACGCTGGAATGGAAGATGGTCACATCCTGGCCAAAGAACCTGCCGGGGCCCGGGGTCACGGCGCAGCGCATTGCCGACAGGATCGAGCTGATGTCCGGCGGTCGCCTGCGCGTTCGGCTTTATGCTGCAGGGGAACTGGTGCCGGCTCTGGGCGTGTTCGAGGCCGTCTCGGCGGGGACGGCGCAGATGGCGCACACGGCCTCGTTTTTCTGGCAGGGCAAGATCCCGGCTTCGGTCTATTTCACCGCCATCCCTTTCGGTTTGTTGCCGCATGAGCATATCACCTGGATTGAGCAGGGGGGCGGCCAGGCGCTTTGGGACGAGCTTTATGCCCCGTTCGGACTAAGGCCCGTAATGGCCGGCAACACCGGCGTCCAGATGGGGGGCTGGTTCAAGCGCGAAATCAACACTCTTGACGATCTCAAGGGGCTGAAGATCCGCATGCCGGGCCTTGGCGGCGAAGTGATGCACCGGCTTGGGGCGACGCCTGTCAGCCTGCCGCCTGCAGAGTTGTTCCAGGCGTTGGACAGCGGTGTGCTGGACGCTACCGAATTCCTGGGTCCCTGGTCGGACAGGGCAATGGGGTTCCAGAAAGCAGCCAAGTCCTACTACACGCCGGGGTTCCATGAACCCAACGGCACCGGTGAAGCGCTGTTCAACAAGGTGGCGCTGGAAGGTCTGCCGGAAGACCTTGGCGCAATCGTTCTAGAGGCCTGCAAGGCAGAAAACGGCCGCTCGCTTGCAGAAAGTGATTGGGAGAATGCAGGCGCACTGAAGCTCCTGCAGGAAGAGGACGGCGTTACCGTCCGTCCTTATCCGGACGACGTTCTGGATGCTTTGCGGGAGACTTCGGCAGTCGTGCTGTCCGAGTTCGCGAGCAAGGATGCGCTTAGCCAGAGGATCTACGACAGTCATATGGCTGCGCGGGCACGCCTTGCCCCCTGGAGTGACGTTGCCATGCGCCGCTTCCTCGAAGCTCGCGACAGCTAGGCTTGCCGCTTGAGGCTGCAAACAAGGAATGGAGTGCGGTCTTGGACCATCTCTTTCTGCGAGCCGGTGCAACCCACCGGTTCGCAGCTTGCAACCTGCCTTGCCGGAAAAGCTGTAATTGGCCGGACAGTGGCGCGTCGCCTGCTGACAAACTTCCTGACAAAAATTCAATTTCGAAAGGAAAGGCTACCGCGCAACGGTGTGCCGACACGGTTTCCGTTAGGAAAGGTGATTGGCGTTTTTACCAAGGAATATCAAGGAACTTGTCCTACAAAAGATCCACATTCCGTCACGAAACCTGTGGCAAAGCCGCAACGATTCACCGTTAAATTACGTTATCGGAAACTGACATTTCGAGTGCCTGTTTTTTAGGCAAATGTCTGAAAGTGTGTCGGTGCGATGACGAAGAGACTCTGAACCTGTCGTTTTTGAAGTGTTTTGAATGTCTACGCAGCAATACCTACCAGAAAAGCCGCGCATTTCGCATTGCAGCATGAAAAAACAACCGCATAACTGACGTAAATATTCAGTTGAAACGGACGGCATTCTCCTAAAACCCTGTCTCAGGTTGTCATCACACATCCGGTGGCTAGGGGATGGGAGGAAACTCAATGCCGTGGGTAAACAAGAAATCAGTTCTACTTGCTTCTACAGCTGTAGCTCTATCAATGGTTGCAGGTTCTGCGTTCGCAGGTGGTTTCGCACTTAGAGAGCAGAGCTCGTACTTTCAGGGCATGTCTTTTGCCGGGTATGGTACGTCCGGCGGTTCGATCTCTTCGATGTACTGGAACCCGGCGTCGCTTATCGGCGCTCAGCAGGGTCTCACCATCGAAGCGCATAATACGGGGCTCTTTCCAAGTTCGGATATCAACGGCACGCTGTCCGGCGGGTTCCTCGGTACGTCTTCGATCGGCAGTGGCGACATTGCTTCCGACGCGTTCATTCCCGCTTCGTACGCAGCCTACCGGCTGAATGAAAAGCTGATCTTCGGTGTCGGTATCAACGCACCCTTCGGCCTGTCGACAAAACCGGAGCAGAACTGGGCGGCCCAGTTCTATTCCCGTTCGTCTTCCGTGTTCTCGTTGAACGTCAACCCGACGGTTGCGCTTCAGATCAACGATATGTTCGCGATCGCGATCGGTGTTCAGGCGCAATACCTGGACGTGTCGCTGAAATCCGCCGACGCCACTTCCGGAGCGGGCTTCCCCCGTTCGAACCAGATCACTGGTGATGACATCGGTTTCGGTGTGACGGCTGGTCTGACGGTGCGACCGTTCGAGGGGACTGAAATCGGACTTGGATATCGCTCCGGTGTCGGTCACGATCTCGACGGCGACCTGTTCGCCGGTGGTGTCACAACGGCGATCGGCCTGGGTGTCGTTACGCCGGACATGATCAACCTTTCCGCAAAACAGAAGGTGACCGACAAGATCCGCGTTCTTGGAACGGTGGAATGGACCAACTGGAGCCGGCTCAAGTCGCCACGTGCGATCAACGATGCAACCGGCGCAGAGGCCACCGTCCTGCACTTCAACTATGACGACGGCTGGTTCTTCTCCCTGGGCGGTGAATACGACTTCAACGAAAAGCTGACCTTCCGCGGTGGCGTCGGTTACGAAATCTCGCCGATCGACGAAAAGATCCGCTCCACGCGTCTGCCGGACAATAACCGCTGGTGGCTGTCGGCTGGTGCCAGCTACACCTTCAACGAGCACCTGGCGTTCGATGTCGGCTACACGCACATCATTCCGGAATCGACCGATATCAACATCGATTCCAGTCACCAGGACTACAACGCGGCATTCGGTACCTATTCGGGGGATGTCGACAGCAGCGTCAACATCATTTCTGCCGCGCTGCGCTACAAGTTCTGATCAGAAAGATCAGCCATTCAGGAAAGGCCGGAGCATATGCTCCGGCCTTTCTTCATGACTTGGGAGGCTTAGAACGCCGCCGGATAGAGTCCGCCATCCATCAGGATGTTCTGGCCGGTGATGTAACCGGCGTGGCGGGAGCACAGGAAAGCGCAGGTCTGGCCGAACTCCTCGGCTGAACCGAAACGTCTTGCCGGGATTTCTGCTGCCTGTGCCGCCCGGACATCCTCGATGCTTTTGCCTGACTGCTGCGCGGCGCGCTCGAAGCCGCCTTTCAGACGATCGGTGTCCATCTTGCCGGGCAGCAGGTTGTTGACGGTCACGCCGTGGGGGGCAAGCTGGCGGCAGACGCCGGCCAGGAATGCCGTGAGCCCCGCCCGAGCACCGCTGGACAGATCGAGACCTTCGATCGGCATCTTTACCGAAAGCGAAGTGATGTTGACGATGCGGCCGAAACCGCGCTCCTTCATGCCGGGAACAACCGCCTGGATCAGCTCGATGGGGGTGACGAAATTCTGCACCACACCTTCCATCAGCGCCGCACGGTCCAGCTCGGAATAGTCACGCCGGGGTGGGCCACCATTGTTGTTGACCAGGATGTCCGGGTCCGGGCAGGCCGCAAGAAGCGCTTCTTGACCTTGCCGTGTGGAAACATCCGCTGCAATGGCGGCAACGCTCACGCCGAAGCGGTTCTGCAGCAGCGTGCGGGTTTCTTCCAGAACCGTTTCGTTACGTCCGTTCAGGACGATGTCGCAGCCTGCTTCCGCCAGTGCTTCGGCGCAGCCCTTGCCGAGGCCGCGGCTTGACGCACAGATGATTGCCTTTTTGCCCTTGAGGCCGAGGTCCATGAACGTTCTCCTTGATGCAGGTTGGACATGCTTTGTGGCTGGCAAAACCCGATGCTGTCAAATGCCGTCAGGGACATATGGAGCCGGTCAGCATCCGGCAAGATGTTCGTGAAGCAACGGAATGAAGTGAGGGAGGCCAATACCCGATCCGTGCCGGTGTTAATCATTAAGCTGGAAAACAAACAGCCCCGGGGAAGTCACGCCGTTTGTCATAATAGTGATACTTGAATCGCGTCTATAGCGCTCCAAAGGGAATTTGGAGAAGTGCTATGTCTACCGCTGAGGCATCGCGGCATTACCGGGCCTTGTTTATTTCCGACGTCCATCTTGGCACGCGCGGTTGTCAGGCGGAGATGCTGCTGGACTTTCTGAAGGACAATGAAGCCGAGACCATCTACCTGGTCGGCGACATTGCCGATGGCTGGCGTCTGCGGCGGTCCTGGTACTGGCCACAGCTTCACAACGACGTGGTGCAGAAGATCCTGCGCAAGGGGCGCAAGGGAGCCCGGGTCATCTATATTCCGGGAAATCACGACGAGTTTCTGCGCAGCTTCCTCGGTACGCATTTCGGCGGTGTCGAAGTGACCGACAGCATCATTCACGAAGCTGCCAACGGCAAACGCTATCTGGTCATTCATGGTGACCAGTTCGACGTGGTGATCCGCCATGCCAAGTGGCTGGCCTTCTTTGGCGACAAGGCTTATGTGACCGCGCTCGGCGTCAACACCTGGCTCAATGTGGTCCGCCGCCGTCTCGGCCTGACCTACTGGTCATTGTCCGCCTGGGCCAAGTTGAAGGTCAAGAACGCGGTCAGCTTTATCGGACGTTTCGAAGAAGCCCTGTCCGACGAGGCGCGCCGGCAGGGCGTCGATGGCGTCATTTGTGGTCATATTCACCACGCCGCGGACCGTGATATGAACGGCATTCACTACATCAACACGGGTGACTGGGTGGAAAGCTGCACTGCGGTTGCCGAGCACCACGATGGAACATTTGAGGTGATCCGATGGGTGGACCGTACCCAGGAGGAGGCCGTGCCGGCGAAAGCCAAGGAAGCACCGGTCGCCGCATGAGTTCCATTCTGATTGTGACGGATGCCTGGCATCCCCAGATAAACGGTGTGGTTCGCTCGCTGGAGCGCACGGCCGAAGAACTGGAGAAGATCGGTGTGCGGGTGGAATTCCTGACCCCTCAGGAATTCACGACACTGCCGTGTCCGACCTATCCGGAAATTCGCCTGTCGTTGACCCATCGCGGCATCGTGCGTCGGAAGATCGAGGATTACGGCTGCGAGCATCTGCACATTGCAACGGAAGGCCCGCTCGGGCTTCTGGCGGCAAGCGTCTCCAAGAAGGCTGGGCGTCCGTTCACCACGAGTTACCACACCCGGTTTCCCGAATATGTTTCAGCCCGGCTGCCGGTTCCGCTGACTTGGTCCTACAGCTGGCTGCGCCGGTTTCACAATTCCGGCTGCGGCTGCATGGTCGCAACACGGTCACTGGAGCAGGATCTGCGTGACCGTGGTTTTACCAATCTGATGCGCTGGTCGCGCGGCGTGGATGAGCAGCAGTTCAAGCCTTACGAGGGTTCCGTTCTGCCAGCCGACCTGCCGCGCCCGGTGTTCATGTATGTCGGCCGGGTTGCAATCGAAAAGAACATCAAGGCGTTTCTGGATCTCGACCTGCCGGGATCGAAAGTGGTGGTCGGTGGTGGCCCGCAGCTCGACAGTCTGCGCCGGGAGTACCCGGGGGTGCATTTTACCGGTTCGAAGGTGGGCGAGGATCTCGCAAGGCATTATTCCGACGCGGATGTCTTCGTGTTTCCCTCACTCACCGACACTTTCGGCAACGTGATGCTTGAGGCCCTGGCCTGCGGCGTGCCGGTTGCCGCTTTCCCGGTAATGGGCCCGCTCGACGTCATCAGCGATACGGGGGCGGGTGTCTTGTCGGAAGATCTGCGCGAAGCGGCTGAAGCCGCGCTGGATATCCCACGCGAACATTGCCGGACGATTGCGATGAACTACACCTGGGCGGCCAGTGCACGTCAGTTCCTGGACAATTGCATTGAAGCCCAGGACATACACAACGCCCGTTCGACGCAGGGAAAAGCCGCCGAATAAGGCGGCTGCCCTGATGTGCGATGACGTCGCGCAGTGCGGCAAACGAAATTGACACCAAGACAAGTTCCCGCTGGAACTGCCCGCTTTCCTGTGAAAACACTTGCATCGAGACCCGGCCCTGAAAGGGGCCGAGGCATTGCCTTGTACGCTTCTGCGGCAGGCCTCCGAGCAGTTGTTTGACGTTTAGAGCGAGTTCCGATGACGAATATGCAATCGCTGCCTGTGTCTGAAGCAGGTTCGAAGTTGGCTGGTAAAACCGTTTCCATAGAGGATGTTGAAGCCGCAGCGGAGAGGATCCGAAGCGAGGCGCTGGTGACACCGCTTCTGAGGCATCCGTTGCTGGATGAGGTAACCGGGGCAACCGTCGTCGTGAAACCGGAAAACCTGCAACGCAGCGGCTCGTTCAAGTTTCGCGGGGCCTTCAACCGCCTCAGCCTCATCCCGCCGGCAGACCGACCCAGAGGCGTTGTGGCCTGTTCGTCCGGAAACCACGCGCAGGGCGTTGCTGCAAGCGCGCAGCTGCTCGGCATGCCCGCAACCATCGTCATGCCGTCCGACGCGCCAAGGATCAAGCTGGAGCGCACACGCGGCTACGGGGCGTCCGTCATCACCTACGATCGTGAGACTGAAGACCGTGACGCGATTGCAGGAGACCTGTGTTCCAAGTCAGGAGCGACGTTTGTCCACCCCTACAACGATGTCGGTGTCATCGCAGGGCAGGGTACAGTCGGACTGGAGATGGCAGCCCAGGCAGCTGCGCTGGGCCTGCATCTGGACGATGTGCTCGCCTGTACCGGCGGTGGCGGATTGTCCAGCGGTATTGCCCTGGCGCTGGAAGCCAAGTCGCCCGGTACGGTCTTCCATACTGCTGAACCGGAGCTGTTCGACGACTACAAGCGCTCGCTTGACGCCGGTGAGCGGCTCTCCAATGCCGTAAAGACCGGCTCTGTCTGCGATGCGCTCCTGTCCGATTCGCCGGGTGATATCGGCTTTTCAATTCTAAGCCGCGTAGCGGGCGAAGGCGTGACTGTCACGGACGAGGAAGCTCTGGCTGCCGTCGCCTTTGCGTTCACCGAACTGAAGCTCGTCGTTGAGCCCGGCGGAGCAGTTGCACTTGCAGCACTTTTGGCCGGAAAGCTGCCTTTCAGGGGCAAGACCGTCGGTATCGTTTTGACGGGCGGAAACATCGATCCACAAATGCTAAAGACTGCGCTGTCCCGTTAACGCGCCTTTAGGGGGCTACCCGCTAGAGCGGTTCCACAAGCATGACTTGCCGAAGTCGGGTGGAGGAGACCGGGCCAGGCAGTCCTGTTTGCCTTTTCGTCGGGACGGCGCGAACAGGGCTGCTGAAAATTGAATTCCAGCGTGGATTGCCAGGCAACGGCGCCGCGTCTTCTCCTTTCATCACCTGAACATTGCCAGCGTACCGATGCATCGAGCATGGCGCGGAACGCCTTGTTGTGCCTTTAAACAGCCCGCATGGGTTCGCGAGGGAACAGGTGACACGTGCTTTATTGAATCAGGATCTCCTGCCTCTTCACTGTGAGGCTCGGAGGTTCGGCAACTGAACAGCGATCAGCTCACGGGCCCGTCAAACCGGACCTCCATCGGCTGATCCAAGAGGCATTCATGCAGACAAACACCTTGAAAGATCGGCTGAAGTTTTTCCGTTTCACGGACGAGGATCGGGCTGTGGCCCAGTCCATGTGGCCGGCAATCAAGGAAGCCTTGCCGACCGTTCTGGACGGGTTCTACGCACACGTTAAAACCGTGCCGCATCTGGCGGCACTGGTCGGTAACCAGCAGTCGCGCCTGGTGAAGGCACAGATGAGCCACTGGGAAGGGCTGTTTGCAACGGGCCCGGATGAAGCCTACCACAAGCGCGCTGTGCAGATCGGCCTCACACATGTGCGGATCGGCCTCGATCCCAGCTGGTACATCGGTGGCTATTCCTTCGCCCTCACGCAACTGACGGAGACGGTCCTGAAGAAGCGCTTCATGTCGACCGGCAAGCGCGTTCGGGCCATGCAGGTGATGACGAAGCTGGTCATGCTGGACATGGATGTCGCGATCTCCACCTATCACGAGAAAATGGTGGCAGACGCTGTCGGACGCGAGACCGAACTGAAGGCCGCCATCCAGGAGTTTCAGGGCGTTCTGGGCGGTACGGTCGGCACGCTTGGCTCGGCATCCGAACAACTTGAAGTGTCTTCGGGCAGTCTGCGCCGCGAGACGGGCTCCATCGGCGAGCGGATGGTCAAGATGGACAACACGTCTGCCGAAACCGCAAGCGGTGTCCAGTCAAGCGCGACGGCAACGGAGGAAATGTCCGCTTCCATCACCGAGATCGGTCGCCAGGCAGGCCAGTCCCGCGAGATGGCACTGAAGGCCGTGGAAGGTGCACGCAGCACAAACGACTCCGTAACGAAACTTGCCGGCTTCGCGGATCAGGTCGGATCAGTGATCGGGCTGATCTCTGAAATTGCCGAGCAGACCAACCTGCTGGCACTGAACGCCACCATTGAAGCGGCGCGTGCCGGGGAAATGGGCCGCGGATTTGCGGTTGTCGCAGCCGAAGTGAAGGAACTCGCCAGCCAGACCACCAAGGCGACGGAAGAAATCACCGAACAGGTCGCCAGCATTCAGCAGGCGACCAGACAGTCTGTGCAGGATATCGAAGGCATCACCTCGATAATCGGTGCCCTGTCCGAAATCGCGACCGGCATTGCCTCCGCGGTGGAGCAACAGGCGTCGGCAACGGCAGAAATCTCGGCCAACGTCCAGATCGCTGCACAGGGCACCCAAGCCTTTACCGACGAGATTACCGCTGTGCGCGGGTCGGTCGAAAATGTCGAGGGGACTGTCGGCACCATTCAGGACATGTCGACGGCGCTGAAAGACCAGGCCGGCCAGCTCGGCCAGCAGGCGGAACAGTTCTTCGCCAAGATCAATTCCGGCCGCTGACCGCCACCTTGCTGTCCCGGCCTTGCGCCGGGACCTCGGAGGCAAAGGGTCTTCCGCTCGCGCGCCCCGGCTCCCCGATCCCGGAAATCCGTAGCGTTCCATCCGCAAGAATCGATAGGAGCGGCAATAAAAAAGGCGCCGTAACGGGCGCCTTTTTCGAAAATCCTGCCGGATGCAGACTTAGTTGAAGAGTGCCTGGCGCTCGGCTTCGGACAGCTGTTTCAGCGGATCTTCACCATCTTCTTCACTGACTTCCTCGGTCAGCTCCCATTCGGCGTCGGCCTCGGCTTCGTCTGCCGCTTCATGAGTGCCACCACCCACTTCGCTGTCGAACAGGCGTTCGATGGCAGCTTCATCCAGAGTGGCGTCCGGGTCGGCACCAGCGAATTCGTCGTCTTCTTCCTCTTCGTCGGCAGCAGGAGCGGAGGCGAACATGTCGTCGATAGCGGCTGCGTCCATCGGCTCGTCACCGCCGGCCATGATGGCATCGACGTCGGCTTCGCTTGCCATGATGGCATCAACATCAGCTTCGCTGGCATGCTTCGGAGCTTCTGCCGGGGCTGCTTCCGCGCCGGTTTCCTTCAGTGCGGCGTCAAACACGTCGTCGCTGACGGACATCAGCTCATCAACGTTGTTCTGGGAAACGCCGCCCGCAAGCTGCGGACCGTTCAGGAGATGTGCATCCGGACGAGTGTCGACCGGGCCAGCCGTTGCTTCGGCTTCCAGCTCCTGGATGCCCCAGATGTTGATCATCAGGTTGATGCGGCTTTCAAGATAGCGCAGTACCTGAACAACCTTGTTGGTCCGCTGGCCGGTCAGATCCTGGAAGGAACAGGCCATGAAGATTTCGGTCGCCTTGGCATCGATGTCGTCGCACACGGCATCGTCCGCACCATTCTCGCGCAGGACCCAGGCCTTCTCCTGAATCTGCTCTGCAGCTTCCAGAATGGATTGGGTCGCGCCTTCGGTCTGGGTGACGATGGCATCGAGTTCGTGAGAGGCGTCGACAAAGCGGTTGCTTTCCTCGCCTTCCGCCTTGATGTTGGCAATCTCGGCCTTGGTACGCTCGATAGCCTCGTGCATGTCGGCAATGTCGAGACGGATCTTGTCGAGATCCGGCACCTTGCGCTGCCGGGTCATCATTTTCTCTAGCCGGCCAATCGCGGTCAGGATCTCGGTGGTTTCCGGGGTCTTGTTGCGATTGAGAAACTCTTTCAGAAACCTGCGCCCGCGATCGGACTCCATCAGGGTCTGTTCGAGAGTCTGGTATTCGGCTTCGCCGATCAGCTCCGGCTGTTCCTGTGCTGCTTCCGCTTTCATGTGGACGCGAATCTCAACTTGCCTAAGGGTCGTTTATTGCCGTAACACGGACAACTTCGCCCCCAAGGTAAGGCGGAAAACGTTAACATCCTTTTAGGGCGCTACTTCGCCCGGTATCCCATGTCGCTCGACCGTTCCAGTATCAGCAGCCGTGTCTCGGCCCTGTTCGCCAGCCATTTCTTCGGCGTTGGCCTGTTTCTGCCGTTTATTCCGGTCGTGCTCGGGTTTCGCGGGCTGACAGCGGCTGAAATCGGATTTGTTCTGGGGATAGGCACGATTGCCCGGATCGCGGCAAGTCCGCTTCTGTCGAATCTCTCCGACCGCACCGGCCAGCGCCGTCTGTCGATCCTGATCTATTCGCTGGCCGCCGCGTTTTTCATCGGGCTCTACTTTCTGCCGTTAGGGCTGGTGTTCCTGTCCGTCGCGGTGATCGGCTACATGGTCATGAATGCGCCGGTGGTGCCGCTCAGCGATGCCTATGCGCTGGATGTCCAGCGCAATACGGGAGCGGATTACGCCCGCATGCGGCTATGGGGTTCAGCCGGTTTCGTGTTTGCCAGCATCTTCGGAGGTTCGTTGGCTGCGGAAGGTACGTCCTGGCTCATCGTGGTTGCCGTCGGCCTTGCGTCCCTGGCAACGGGTGCTGTTGCCATGTCGCTTCCCCGGCAAAAACGTGGTGAAACGCCTTCCGAAGCGGCTGACGGGACTTCGGACGACCACAAGGACACGCCGTTCAAAAGCGTCTGGTTCTGGCCGCTGTTGATGGTGCTTGGATTGTACCAGGCGAGCCATTCAGCCTTTTACGGCTTCGGGACGCTTTACTGGCAGGCGATGGATGTCCCTGACTTTGCGATCGGTCTCTTGTGGGCGACGGGTGTTGCGGCTGAAATCGCCCTGTTCACGGTTGCCGGAAAACTGGCACAACGGTTTGATCCGCCAATCTTTCTGCTGGCCGCCGGGGTGGCGGCAACCTTGCGTTGGCTGCTGTTCCCCTTCGCCGACACGCTCCCCGCCATGGCTGCCTTGCAGACTTTGCACGGCCTATCTTTCGGCGCGGCCCATCTGGGGGCCGTCGCGATCCTTGCACGGGTCGTGCCGAGCCGTTGGGCGGGAACGGGGCAGGGGCTGCTTGCGACTTCCGTAGGCATCCAGATGGCGATCGGCCTCAGCATTTCCGGCGCCATTTACGAGATCAATCCGGACTGGCCCTTCTTCGTGATGTCTGTGGTTGCGGCAATCGGCACGCTGTTGACACTGGCGATGACGCCAATGCTGCGAAATCGCATGGCGGCGGAGTGAGGTTGGGGAATTTCCGTATTCTCCCGCTGAAGAGGGATTTCAGCGCCCTTCGATAGTGCAGATACGCATGCCCACAAAAAACGCCGGCCCAATGAGAAGGAACCGGCGTTTTTCTGTTTTCCGAGGTCGAAGCGCTTACCCCCACAGCTCCGGCTGAGGCGGATAGAGCGTGCTGCCTTCGAACTTCAGTCCCGGTGAGCGGTCTTCGGCCAGGAGCAGCGGTCCGTCGAGGTCGACAAAATCCGCCTTCTGGGCGATCAGGACCGCAGGCGCCATCGCGAGAGACGTGCCGAGCATGCATCCGACCATGACCTTGAGATCCTGGGCGCGTGCTTCATCGCAGAGCTTCAGCGCAGCCGTCAGACCACCTGCCTTGTCGAGCTTGATGTTGACCGCGTCATATTTTGCGCGCAGCCCATCGATGCTCTTGCCCGGATGAAGGCTTTCGTCCGCGCAGATCACTACACGCCGCTCGAGCCCTGCCAATAAACCGTCGTTCTTTGACGGCAATGGTTGTTCGATCAGGGCCACGCCCGCAGCTTCGCAGGCGGCCATGTTGATCTCAAAGCAGCTTTCGTCCCAGGCTTCGTTGGCATCGACGATCAGGGTGCTTTCAGGAGCGGCAAGGCGTACGGCGGCAATCCGCTCGTCATCACCGGGGCCGGCAAGCTTGATCTTCAAAAGCGGGCGGTGAGCTGCAGCGCGGGTCTTTTCAGCCATCTTTTCCGGCGTGTCGACGCTGATGGTGAAGGCTGTCGTGACCGGCTTCAGCGGACCGACACCGGCAATGTCCGTTGCCGGTGTTCCGGATCGTTTTGCTTCCAGGTCCCAAAGAGCGCAGTCGACGGCATTCCGGGCTGCTCCGGCGGGCATCGCCTCCAGAAGCTGTTCCCGGCTGAGGCCGTTTTTCAAAAGGGGCGCGATTTCCTCGATCTGCGTCTGAACGGTTTCGAGCGATTCGCCATAACGCGGATAGGGCACACTTTCGCCATGGCCGGTTGCCTTGCCGTAACTCAGGGTGACGACCACGACCTGGGCATGGGTTCGGGTCTCGCGGGAGATCCTGAAACCTCCCGCGATTTCGAAGCGTTGCGCTTCGATGCTGACCTCAAGGCTCATGGCGCACCGAATTCCGCCGAAACCTTGTCAACGATGGCTTCCATGCCGTAGCGGACCGGATCGGTCGCCGGCAGGCCGTGCTTTTCGCCGACCTTTGCCAGGTAAGCGAGGGCCTCATCGTCATCGAGTGCGGTGGTGTTCACCGCAATACCGACGCAGCGGATGTCCGGATTGGTGAGTTTGCCGCAGGCAATGGTCATGTCGATGACCTGCTGAATCGTCGGCAGAGCCGCCTCGACGCCGCGCATCTTGGTGCGTGTCGGTTCATGGCAGACGATGAAACCGTCCGGCTGGGAGCCGTGCAGAAGACCAAGGGTGACGCCGGCGAAGGACGGATGGAACAGCGAACCCTGGCCTTCGATGATCTGCCAGTTATCGGGATCGGTCTCCGGAGAGATCCACTCGGCAGCTCCGGAAATGAAGTCGGCAATTACCGCGTCGAGTGCGACACCGCGGCCGGAAATGAACACGCCGGTCTGACCGGTGGCGCAGAAGGTGCTGGAATAGCCCCGGTCGTTCATTGCCTTGTCCATGGCAAGGGCGGTGTATTTCTTGCCGACGGAACAATCGGTACCCACGGCCAGGATCCGTTTGCCTGCGCGTTTGGTGCCCTTGCCGGTGGCAAAAGCCATGCTGCTGTGGCGCACGTCGTGGAGCTGACGACCGTTCCGTTCTGCGGCTTCCTTGATCGCCGGCACGCTGGCAAGGCGCACATGGAGGCCGGAAGCGACGTCCATGCCGGCATCGAGTGCTTCGACGACAGATTCGACCCAGTGCTCCGGCAGGCGGCCACCGGCATTCACAGCTCCGATGATGAACGTCTTGGCGCCAGCTTCCGCCCCCTCTGCAATCGACATGTCGGCAAGGCCTGTGTCGGCGGCGCAACCGGGCATGCGGACCTGGCCCAGGCACCAGTCCTTGCGCCAATCGACGATGCCGATCGCGGTCTTGGCGGCGAGGGCATCGGGAACATCACCGAGAAACAACAGGTAAGGACGTGCAATTTCCATGGATTAAGCTTTCAAGTGGCTGCTGGAGGGTTTACCAACTTCATGGTGAATGACGGTTGGTATTGAACTTCTCCATCAGGTATACGAGGGATGGTGAACCAGCGGCAAGAGGGCAGCCAGCCGGAATGGCATTCTTGGAAAAAAACATCGCACCGGAGATGGTTCTGGAAGCAGACGGGCCGGATCATCAATACCTTGCCCTTTCCGGCGACTGGACTGTCAGCACCATCGCCGACGCAGAAAAAGAGCTGAACAGCCTCACGATCGACAAAAAAAGCCTGACCTGCATCGATGTGTCCCAGATCGAGCATCTGGATACGAGCGGCGCCTGGCTGATCCACCGCACGCGCGGCCGACTGGAATTCGAGGGACGCAAGGTTGGCCTGACCGGTGTCTCTCCCGTTCGCCAGACCCTGTTCGAGGAAATCGAGAGCCACCATCCTCCGAGATACAAGCCGGACAGGAACGGATTTTCCATTGCCGGCTTCCTGGAAGCAACGGGCCGCCAGATGGTGGACGTCTATCACGACGCCCTGGCGATGCTGCATATTCTCGGCTCGCTCGGCCTGGTTCTGTCGACAGTTCTGCTGCAGCCCAAACGCCTGCGCAGCATATCGATCGCGGTTCAGTTCGACCGGAGCTGCATTGGAGCCGTGCCGATCGTCGCGCTGATGAGTTTTCTCATAGGCGCCATCATTTCGCAGCAGGGCGGCTTCTACCTCAGGCAATTCGGTGCCGACATCTTCGTGGTCGACCTTGCAGGCATCCTGGTCCTCAGGGAAATCGGCGTGATCCTGACCGCCATCATGGTGGCAGGGCGCTCGGGATCCGCCTTCACGGCAGAACTTGGGGCGATGCGGATGCAGGAGGAAGTCGACGCACTGCATGTCATCGGCCTCAGTGTGACTGAAGTCCTTGTTTTGCCTAGGATTCTGGCGCTAATGATTGCTCTGCCGATCCTGACGTTCATTTCGGATCTCGCGGCGCTGCTGGGGTCCGGCATCGTGACATGGGCCTATCTGGACATTCCACCGGCCGCCTTCTTGACCCAGTTGCAGGCGGCAATCACGATCAATACGCTGGTCGTGGGTCTGGTGAAGGCGCCCTTCATGGCGCTGATCGTCGGCCTGATTGCCTGCGTGGAAGGGCTGAAAGTCGAAGGCTCCTCCGAATCTCTTGGCCGTCACACCACCATGTCGGTGGTGAAAGCGATTTTTCTAGTCATCGTGGTGGATGGTTTCTTCGCCATATTCTTTGCCGCGATTGGAGTTTGACCGACCGATGACGCCAAGCCAAAGCGTGACGCCTGCAAAAGAGACCGCCGCGACGGGAGAGACGTCGGACAATGTCCTGTCCGTGCGCGACATCACCGTTGGATTCGGTTCCAAGATCATTCTCCAGGATCTCGACCTGGATGTGCGCCGGGGCGAGGTGCTTGGTTTCGTCGGTGGATCGGGAACCGGCAAGTCCGTGCTTATGCGCACCATCCTGGGCCTGACTCCCAAGCGAACCGGGCAGATTTCGGTTTTCGGACACGACCTGTCGACCGCGAGCCCGAAGGAACGCACGGCAATCGAACGCCGCTGGGGGGTGCTTTTTCAGCAGGGCGCGCTGTTTTCCTCGCTTTCGGTCAAGCAGAACATTCAGGTGCCGATGCGGGAGCACCTGAAGCTTTCGCCGCAATTGATGGACGAACTGGCGACCCTGAAACTGGAACTGGTCGGGCTGCCGCAAGATGCCGCCGACAAGCTGCCGTCTGAACTTTCAGGGGGAATGATCAAAAGGGCCAGCCTGGCTCGCGCCCTTGCACTCGACCCGGATTTGGTGTTTCTGGACGAACCGACGTCCGGACTCGATCCGATCGGGGCGGCGGCCTTTGATTCGCTTATTGCAAATCTCAGTTCGACCCTCGGACTGACCGTTTATATGGTCACCCATGATCTTGATAGTTTGCATTCTATCTGTGATCGGATTGCTGTTCTTGGGAAAAAGCGGGTTCTGGCCATCGGCACGATGGACGATATGATGAAAAATGATGATCCCTGGATTAAATCTTACTTCAGGGGTGAACGGGCCCTGCGCCGAGTATAGGTTGGACTGAATGGAAACCCGCGCGAACTATATTCTGATCGGCGCCTTCATGGTCGCAATCCTGATCGGTGCGTTCGGCTTTGTGTATTGGCTCGCCGTCACCGCGGAATCCAGGCAGAACGTTGAACTGAAAATCGTCTATCCGGGCCCTGTGACGGGGCTTCCGGTCGGGGGGCAGGTGCTTTTCAACGGCATCAAGGTCGGCGATGTGAAATCGCTGGACTTTGCACCGGGGGATCCGACCAAGGTTGTGGCCACCGTTGGCATCAAGCCCTCGACGCCCTTGCGCGAAGATACCAAGGCAACACTGAATTTCACCGGCCTGACAGGCGTCGCCTATGTCGACCTCAGTGGCGGATCATCTGAATCGCCGCTTCTGCTGAGCATGTCCGACGACCAGGACGAGGACAAAGTTCCGGTCATCTACGCCGAAAGGTCCTTCTTCGATGACATCGTGGATGGTGCCCGCGATGTTCTCAAGCGTGCGGATTCGACCATGAAGACGGTCGACGACCTGCTGAAGGACAACGGCCCCGCAATCACCGAGATCGTCAACAACGCCGAGACCTTTTCCGCCGCGCTGGCCGCCAATTCCGATGGGGTGAAGGATTTCATGGCCAGCATCGGCAAGGCTTCCGATGCGTTTTCCAGCCTGTCCGGCCGGCTTGAGACGCTGGTGCAGGAAGGTGAACGCCTGCTGGCTGCCGTGCCTTCCGACAAGGTCACCGCCATTGTCGATGACCTGTCCAAGTTTTCTGCAAGTCTCGGCAAGGCCAGCAGCGACATCGATCTCCTGATGGCCGATGCTCAGAGCGCGGCCAAGGAACTGCAGACCTTCACGGTGAACCTGAATGAAGGGCTCGATCGCGTTCACAAGATTGTTGGCGCGGTTGATCCTGAAGATGTGCAGAAGGTGGTGCAAGGGGCCGCAGCCCTTGGCGAGGTGCTGCAGAAGCGCACCGGGGACATAGACAAGCTGATCAGTTCCACCAGCGAAACCATGCAGAACGTCAATGCGGTGGTGGAAAACATCCGGAACCAGGAAGGCGCGATCAAGGATATCGTGCAAGGCGGGCGTGATGTCGTGGTCAAGGTGGATGCCATCATGACGCGCGGCGTGGAAATTGCCGCTGCCATTGATCCGCTCAAGGTCGAGGAAGTGGTTGCCAATGTCAGCACCTTCACCGACAGCCTCAATGCATCGCTGGGTAAGGTCGACGAGCTTGTGGCGAGTGTCGATCCGGAGAAGGTCAGCAAGGCCGTCGACAATGTTTCCAGCATCATCGACAACTTCAACAATCAGCAGACGCAGATCAACGAGATCATCGCTTCGACCAAGTCCACCGTTCAGAACTTCGAGGCGGTTTCAGCGACGGTTCGTGGCCAGGATGACCGGATCGCGGCGCTGATAACGGATGTTCAGGCGGCTGCCGAACGTTTTGCGACGACGCTTCAGACCGCGAATGATCTTATGAAGGCCGTGGACCCGGAAAAGGTTGCGAATATCGTCGGTTCCGTTGAAACGGCGACAGCAGGCCTTGCAAATCCGGAAGACGGCATTCCGGCCATCCTGGAAAGTGCCCGCAAGGCTGCGGACAACGTTCAGCAGATGACGGACGATCTTTCGAAGCGGACACCTGACGTCGACCAGATCATCACCGATGCCAAGCAGATGACCGCGACGCTGAATTCCACCTCGGTGCGCGTCGAAAGCCTGGTCGAGAAGGTTTCCACAATGGTGGACGGCGATGGTGAAGGCTTGATCAAGGAAGCAACCTTGGCCGCGCAGGCAATCCGCAAGGTTGCGGTTGCGTTTGAAAGCCGGGCAGATTCGATTGCCGGTGGGCTTTCCAAGTTTGCGACCCAGGGCTCTGCGGATTTCGCTGCGGCGCTGGCGCAGGTTAACCGGACACTGATCTCGATCCAGCGGGCGGCGGAAAGCTTTGAACGCAGTCCGAACCGGGTGATCTTCGGCGGTGAAGATGTGCCGACATATTCCGGCGGGCGGCGCCGGTGAGACTGAATGTGCAGAGGCAGGGGCGTATGACGAAGGCAACCACTGACATGACCCGCCGGGGCGTCTTGACCGCTCTCGGGCTCGGCGTGCTTGTGTCCGGATGCGCCAGTTCCGCGCCGTCGGCCTACTACAGCATCGGTGCGGCCGACGTCGGTGGCCTACAGGGCCGGTCCAGCCGCGTTCAGGTTCTCGTTTCCGCACCCCGGGCACTGAAAGCGCTCGACACCAGTTACATCGCGGTTGTCGACAAGGGGCCGGTCTACAGCTACTTCCCGGATTCTGCCTGGGCCGACACGCTGCCCAACGTGGTGCAGCTGAAACTGGTCGAAACCCTGCAAAACACCAACCGCCTGCGCGGTGTTGGCCTGCCGGGCGACGGCCTGCTGATCGATTATCAGCTCCAGACGGAAATCCGTGCCTTCGAACTGCAGGTGGCGGGGGCCAATCGAGGTGTCGTCGAAATTTCGGCCCGCATCGTCAACGACCGCAACGGTCGAACAGTTGCCAACAAGGTCTTCCGGGCGGAAACGTCTTCCGGTAGCACGACCGTCGACAAGGCGGTCGAGGCCATGAACGCTTCAGCCGACCGGGTGTTTGCAGAAATGGCCGCCTGGACGCTGCAGAACGTCTGAGGCGGGTACCCTTAACAGCCGCAATTGGAAACCTTATCCGCATGTTGCCTCCGGCTCTCATGCGGCAGAGATTGATCCTCGTTCTCCGATGTGCGCTTGTCTGCTTGATGCAGTCTGAAATCCAGCGTCCTGAACAAATAATCGTTGCCGTCTTCCCTATCTGGGGGCAGTGAACAAGGCGGCTGCCTGCTAGTCAGGTGGCCAATGTTCAACGTGAGACGAGACATGATGAGAGTTGCGGGTGATCTCTGGTGCAAGGCTGGCGCCGTGCTTTTCATTATTCTGCTGGGGGCGTTTTCCATGCCCTTTGCAAATGCAGCCGACTTCAGGCTGCGGCCGGATCTCGAGCCGCACCTGAGAAGCCTCAAGCTTATCTATCCCCCTGAAGGACCGCACAGCGTTCTGGCGCAGCTTCCGAACTTGGAAGACGGGGAGGTTGGGCAGATCGATCAGTTTGCGCTTTATCCTGCGGAACCGGAAATGGCAACGCATGTGATCGAGCTTTCAGGCCCGATCGTGAAGGGCGATGCCGGCAAGTTGTCTGCCTTTCTGGACAGCATAAGTGGCCCGTCGATACGCTACCTCGTTTTCAACAGTCCTGGTGGCGATTTCCTCGAAGGGTTCAAAATCGCTGACAGCATCCGGTACAATCTTGAAAGTCAGGACCCGGACATTGGTGGCGTCTTCGTGCTGAAGAATACCAGCTGTGTGTCTGCCTGTGCTCTGGCATTCTCCCTGTCCGTCGACATGGTGCACCCCTTTGCCAGCGATGCCCGCTACGTTGAAAAAGGTGCGGAGCTTGGCTTTCACATGGCATATCTGGCCGGAAATCAAGGCGCGCAGGTCGAGCGTATCGACAAGATCCTGGCCTTTGGCTACCAGGTGACCGAACAATACAGCAAGCTGATTGGCTTCAACATCAATCCGCCTGAGCTGATGATGGAAGCCCTGAAGCATTCGACGGCAGACAGCTTCTTCTATCTGCGAGGCGGAATTAACACCTGGAACCTCGGCTTTTCTCCCGTTTCCAACGAAGCTGAAGCAAACCTTGTCCATGTGGGAGATGGTGTCGACTACGATGCCAACGAAATCTGCAACACCGTCAACGTGGCAGGGCGATCCTTCAAGGCCTACTACGAGGTCGCCGACCTGTTTCAGTTCATGAACTCGGAGTTCTCGCTTTCGGACTTGAAAGCTTTGAAAGGCAGAACGGCAACCCTCTATACTGATACGTTCTCCTGCCAGCTGTCGATGACGCCAGAAGGGGCTCTGTCCGTTGCACTCTGGCGCGGCAAACCTCTTTGTCTGCAACAGGGCCCCGGAAACGAGGAGGTCGACGGTGGCTTGCAGGGCTGGTGTGCTTCCAGGAAAGTCGTTTCAGCCCCTGTAACGCTGGGTCTGATGGGGAACGTCCTTGGGTGCTCGGACAACAGGCTTGTTTCCAAAAACAGCTGGGCAAGTGAAAACGGTGGCCCGTCCGGCCGGGTGAAAAGCAATGTGAATTTCCGCTCCAGCCCTGATGTGGGTGGGCAGATACTGGGTATGTTGCCTGCCGGCGCCACGCTCTCCTTGACCGGTTGCATGATCCGCGGAGACAAGGTCGGCATCTGGTACCAGGGACAGTTCGAAGGGCAGACAGGTTGGGTCAGCGCCCGATACATATCGCCGAACCTTTACTACGAAGCCGGTCAGTTTCTGCCGATTACGCGCCGGGTGAAGCCATCTTGGGAGGGTTTCTCGGAACAATAGACGGTGTTCAGGTCGTTGCACCTGCCTTGCCGTATCTGATAGGCGGGCAGCCAACGTGCCGGGTAAAGGCTGTGCTGAAGGCGCTGGTGGAGCCATAGCCGGTCCGGCTGGAAATCTCGCCGATGCTGTGAAGACCTGAGCGCAGCATGTGCTTGGCTAGCGTCATGCGCCAGTTGAGCAGGTAACTCATTGGCGGCAGGCCGACAATGCGGTTGAAACGGGTAAAGAACGCGGAGCGGGAGAGGCCAGCCTCGCCGGCCAGCGCCCGGATCGACCAGGCCTGTTGCGGCGCGCCGTGCATGGCACGCAGGGCAGGGGCCACCCGAGCATCCGCAAGGCCGCTGAGAAGCCCGGTAGAAGCGGTGGATTGGACGCTTGAACGGAAAGCCTCGATCAGGAGGACCTGCAGAAGGTTTTCCAGCACTACATCCCTTGCAGGGCGATCGGCCCGTGCCTCGTCGCGTACCAGGGCTGCCAGCGACGCCAGACGATCTTCGCCGCGCACAACCACCATCTCCGGCAGAAGAGAGACCAGCAGTTCGGCATCCGGGCTTCCGAAGCTGCAATGGCCAACCAACTGCTGAACCTGGGGCGGGGTTTCACGTGGGTCCAGCATGCCGACGCGCACAACACCATCTTCCCCGTAAACAGGCTGGCTGAAATAGCCTGGAGGTGGTGGAGGATCGAGACTGGTGACAGTCAGCCCACCAACGGCGGGCAGCAGCGCAAAATCGCCCGCTGACAATATCACCGGTGCTCTTCCGTCCACCTCCAGGTTGAGCCGCCCCATCAGCACCAGGCAATAGAACGCTTCGTTGACATCGTCCCGTCGCACCCGGAAGGGGCCGGAGGCTTCCCCGATTTTCGAGAAGGGGGCTCTGGGCCGCAGAAGTGTGATCACTTCGGACAGGGGATCTGCCATTTCGGACTTTCGATAAAAAGACTGAGACTTCTCATGATAGAAAGTTTTGTCCGTCGTGTCGATATGGGGAACATCCAACAACAGGAGATTTTGTCATGAAGACCATCATGATTACTGGATGTTCCTCCGGCTTCGGGCTGGAAACGGCGCGGCATTTTCTGAACGAGGGCTGGCGGGTGGTTGCGACCATGCGCAAACCCGACGCCACCTTGCTGCCGGCCTCCGAACATTTGCGCATTCTGCCGCTGGACGTGACAGATCACACCAGCATTGCCGAGGCCGTGGCTGCCGCCGGTCCGGTTGACGTGCTGGTCAACAATGCTGGTGTTGGCTGGTTGTCGCCCTTCGAGGCAACGTCGGAAGACGTGGTGCGCAGGATATTCGACACCAACACCTTCGGGACTTTCGAGATGATCCGCGCGGTGCTGCCGCAGATGCGGGAGAAGGGCGAGGGCGTTATCGTCAACGTGTCGTCCAGTGTCACGCTGAAGTCCTTGCCGCTGCTACCGGTCTATACCGCCAGCAAGGCGGCCGTGAATGCCTATACCGATTGCCTGGCTCTGGAGCTTGCGCCGCTTGGCATCCGCGTCCAGCTGGTTTTGCCGGGCCGCGCACCTTCGACCAGCTTTGGCACGAATGCACGAGCGTTGATGGCGGACGCGATGGAGGCGCCTGCGGCCTACAAGCCCTTTGTCGAGGAGGTGATGGGAGCCTTCATGGCAGATGCCGACAAGGAACCGACCCGGTCGGAAGATGTGGTCAAAGCCATCTGGCAGGCGGTAACCGATCCGTCGTGTCCCGCCCACCTTCCTGCCGGCAGCGACGCGGAAGCGCTGGCGGCCTGATGAAAGGTATGCCGGGCGGTGTGGCCACCGTCCGGCAATTCCTTGGAGTTCGGTTTTCCTGGCCATGCACCGGCCGGTAAAGCCTCAGATGAGCGCCAGTGACAGCAGCGGAACAGCAATCAACAGCGCCAGTCGCAGGATGTCGGCCAGCCAGAACGGCAGAATTCCGGCAAACATCGTCCTCAACGGCACGTCCGTCAGCACAGAGCGAAGCACGAAGACGTTGAGGCCTATCGGCGGCGAGATGAGGCTGATTTCGGTGACCACCACCACGATGATGCCGAACCAGATCAGCACCATTTCCGGATCTGCCAGCAAACCGCCACCGAAATCGAGCGAACTGACCAGCGGGAAGAAGACCGGGACCGTCAGCAGGATCATCGACAGGCTTTCCAGCACTGCCCCCAGCACCACGTAGATCAGTACCAGAACCAGAATGACGACATAGGCGTTGACGTCGAGCGACTGAACGAAGGTCAACAATGCGTCAGGCACACCGGCATAGCTGATGAAGTTGGAAAAGACTTCCGCGCCGATGATGATCGCAAAGATCATCGCCGTGGTACGCGCACAGTTGAGCGCGGCGGTGTAGAGCTTTTCAAACGTCAGACCACCGGACACGAGCGCGATTACGAAGGCGGCGGCAGCACCGATGCCGGCTGCTTCTGTCGGCGTGAAGAAGCCGCCGTAGATGCCGATCATGATCACGGCAAATAGCCCGACAACTGCCAGAACACCCCAGACGTCACGCTTTTCGAGCTTCATGTCTTCGGACGCGGTTGGCGCAAGCTCGGGTTTCAGCAGAACCGTGACGTAAATGGCACCGAGATAGAACAATACGCCCAGCAGGCCCGGGATGATGCCGGCAATGAACAACTTGCCGATGTCGGCCTCGGTCAGCAGGCCGTAGATGATCAGGATGACGGATGGCGGGATCAGGATGCCAAGCGTGCCACCGGCGGCGATGGAGCCGGTTGCCAGACTGTCGGCATAGCCTGCCTTGCGCATGGAAGGCATGGCCACCTTGGACATGGTGGCAGCCGTTGCCAGAGACGAGCCGCAAACTGCCGAAAAGCCGCCACAGGCGACAATGGCCGCCATGGCAAGGCCACCACGCATGCGGTGAAGCATGTGGTGAGCGGTCGAGAACAGCGACTGGCTGACACCGGAAATGGTCAGGAGGTTGCCCATCAGAATGAACAACGGGATCACCGAAAGGGTGAACGAAAGGCCGGTTTCGAAGGCTGCATTTCCGAGAAGGTTCAGCGCGGCATTCCAGTTGCGCAGGGCCGCGAACCCGGCAGTGCCGACAATGATCATTGCAATTGCAATGGGCACGCGGAGCAACACGAGCGCGAAGAGCGCAACGAAACCGATCAGAGCTTCAAGCATATTCAATACTCACTGGTATCAAGCTTTTTCGCGGAACCGCCTGGCCGCGAAGACTATGGCGGCGATGGCGGAGAGCGCGAAGGAGGCAGCTCCCAGCCAACCGATCAGCGAGAGCGGGATCTGAAGGGAATCCGTCACCTGTCCACGACGGTCCATCTTCTCGGCATGCTCGAACAGCTTGAATGCGATCAGGGCCAGGACACCGACCGTGCAAACAGCGGCAACCAATGTGCCGAGCCGTTTGAGAAGGGCGCTCTTGAGCCCGTCGAGCAGCTCCACCTCGATATGTTCGCCGGCAGCGGTCGTCAGTGGCAGGGCCAGGAAGATCAGCGTGGCCAGCAGCAGCTCCGTCAGCTCATAGGCACCGTTCACGGGGCTGTTGAAGGCATAGCGTGCGACGACGTCGACACAGGTTAGCCCGATCAGGCCGGCCAGCACACATAAACAGGCCAGCCCGAGCAGGAAACCGGCCCCTCGCCGGATCGTATCGATCCGGCGAGGGGCCTGGCCGTTGGATTCGGCAGACATGCTTAGTGCTTGATGCCGGTCTTGTCGCGGAACTCGGCCAGAGCGGCGGTGCCGTCAAAGCCGGTTTCGGCAACGGCAGCGGCCCAGGTAGCTTCATGCTTGGCTGCAAGTTCCTTGACCGCCTCCAGAACCGGGGCCGGTGCGTCGTAGACCTCAATGTCCTTGTCGGCAATGTAGGAAGCCGCACGGGCATCCGCGCCATCCCAGACGCCGCCGGCCATTTCGGCAAGGGCTTCACCGGAAATCTTGTCGATGGCCGCCTGGTCTTCTTCCGACAGGCCGTCCCAGACATCTTCATTCATGACCATGAACCAGGAGGTGTTGTAGAAGCCGCCCGGCAGGCTCATGGAGTATTTGGTGTAGTCGGTCAGATTGAAGGCCTGCAACGCTTCCATGGGGAAGGTGACACCATCGATGACACCGCGGGACAGCTTCTCGTAGACTTCGCCCGGGCCCATGAACTGGGTGATGATGTCAAGTTCCTGAGACAGGTCCGCAACATAGCCGCCCGGAGTGCGGATCTTCAGACCGGCAAAATCTTCAGGCTTTTCGATCTTGCGCTGGTTGTTGTGGAACATGCCGGGGCCGTGAACCCAAAGGCCGAGCAGCTTGGTGCCCTTGTGTTCACCTTGCGCGTCGAGGGTGCCGCCATAGACGTCCCAATAGGCCTTGGAGCCTTCGGTTGCGGTGTTTGCGATGAAGGAGAATTGGCCAATGCGCGAACGCAGGAAACGGTCGTCGCGCGTGAAGGAATGCAGGCCGTAGGTGATGTCGACGATGCCTTCGGCGGCAAGGTCGAAATGCTCGGGCGGCGAGCCGACCGGCTTCGGCAGAATGCGCACGGTTACGCGGCCATCGGTAGCCTTGGCAACTTCTGCTGCCCAGGGCTCCATCACGTCGGTAACGAGCGGGTGTTTCGGCGGCAGCCAGGACGACAGAACCAGTTCGTCGGCAGATGCGCTGGCGATGAAACCGGTCAATGCGGACGCTGCCACACCTGCGAGAATGGAAAGACACTTCAACTGTTTCACGATTTTCTCCTCCCCTTCATTTCATGAAGGCCGTTCTTGCCGGTATGATCCCGGACTTGAAACGTGATGCCAAACATAGTTACATATGCAACAAAATAGTTACACATGAAACCAAGTCAATCGTAAAATCGTGCAGACGACCTAACCAATACTGTTGAGCGCCGATGACCAAGCTGACCAATCCGGAGACCGAGACCCAAGAAGCCATTGGGATTGCGAGCGAAACGCCGGAGACGCCATTGCCCGACTTCGAGCTGGAAACATTTTTTCCCTACCGGGTGCGTGTCTTTTATTCCGACGTCACACGGGCTCTTTCAGCGGTTTACCAGCGCGATTACGGCATGATGCCTGCCGAATGGCGCACCATGGCCATTCTCGGCTCGGCCTCTGGCGGACTGCAGGCAAGCGAGATCGTTGCCCGCTCCAGCATGGACAAGGTCGTTGTCAGCCGGGCCGTGAAACGCATGGAAGAGCGTGGCTTTCTGACCCGCGAAAGCAACGAGGCCGACGGCCGCAGTTTTCTATTGCAGCTTTCAGAGGAAGGACGCGCGGCTTTCGAGGATCTTGCCCCCAAGCTGAAAGCCGTCGAACAGAAAATGCTCAGCGGCCTCTCCGCCGAGGAAATCGAGGAATTTCTCGCGGTTACCCGGCGGATCCGGGAGAACCTCTCGGACGAGTTGGACGGGGTGAGTGATTGAGAGGCGGTGGTCATTCGACTTCCAGTGGCCGGGCGATGCCCTAAGACGGCATTGCGTGCCGGATCTTGAGTCCGACTTGAAAGAGGCATCGCCTCATCCAGCTCTCATACGCTCTGCAAACGAGTAGGCCCCGGGTCTCGCGCTGCTCGCCCGGGGTGACACCGGGGTTAGGGTGCCATTAAATCATGCCACTCGGGATTGGACTTCTCGATTAGTTGAACTTTCCAGGATCTGCGCCATTTCTTGAGGCGTTTCTCCATGGTGATGGCTTCGCTCACATCATCGAACGCTTCTGCAAATACCAAATTGCCGATGCCGTGCTTGCGGGTAAAATCGCCGCCTGCCCCACCGCGATGCTCCTCAACGCGCCGGGCAAGATCGTTTGTCACCCCGATGTAGAGCGTGCCGTTCATCCGGCTTGTCAGGATGTAAACGTAATAGGTCAAGCTTCACCTCTGAAGTGAATTGCATTTGACGGTACAACCGTATTGCATCTTCAAGTCGAGGGGCGTCGGTCGCTTTGCGTCCCTGGATCAATCCAGGCAGGGTGTTACCCCGGGCGAACGAAGTGAGACCCGGGGCCTACTCGTTTGCAGAGCGTTGGTGGGGCGGTGCGGGCGTTACTTTGGAATGCCCGCAGTTCCATCCAAGCGGAAATGCGGGTGTCCCCCGACGCTCCGCTTCGCTGGGGAGGATTTTGATGCCGTTTTGAGTTCATGCAGGTAATAGGCCTTGAACGGGTTGCTTGCGTACAGCGATGAAGTCGGCGGTCGTTTTTTGCCCCTGCAAACAAAAAAGGCGGCCACTGGCCGCCTTTTTCGTGTCTGACTGTCCGTCTCTTAGTCGAGCCGGCCGCTGGCGTGGGCCAGCATGGTGTAGACCTTGCCGGTGTCCGACGTCAGGTACGTCTGGCCGAGCATGTTGTCGCGGTCGTTGCGCGATACCTGGGCCAGGAGCTGCTCGAAGTCTGCCACATACCGTTCGACGGCAGTGCGGAACTCCGGATCGCGAGAGTACTTCTGACGGATTTCGTCGAAGGTCTGCTGACCCTGCAGCGTGTAGAGGCGGCGGGTGAACACGTGGCGTTCGCCATTGCGGTAGCGATTCCACAGATCGACGAAGGTTTCGTGATCGATGGCGCGGGCAATGTCGACCGACAGCGAGTTGAGGCTTTCAACCGTGTGCAGCGGCGTGCGGCTCATGTCCGTGTCCGAACCGGCATCGTCGTCGCGCGATGCGCGGCGCAGCAGGTCGGCAACCCAACCCTTGCCACCGGAACTGGTGGTTTCGGCAGGGGCCGGCTGCTGCCGACGAGTGGTGACCGGTGCCGGACGCGGTTCGCTTGCCGGGGCGCTCTGCTGACGGGCAGGGGCTGCCGGAGCATAGTTCACCGGAGCCTGCTGCTGCGGGGCAGGAGCAGGAGCGGCGCTTGCCACTGCTGCCTGGGCCTGCGGCCGGGAGATGTCGAGCGCGTTGGACTGCTTGGCGACAATCTCGGAGAGTTCCGTCAGAGCGCGGATCTGCTCGTTGACCACCTTGCGCAGCGCTGCGGAAGATTCTTCCGCTTCTTCCGGCAGGTTCAGGACACCCTGTTTCAGTTCGCTGCGGGTTGCTTCCAGCTCGCGGTGAACGTCGCGGGCAACATCGCGCATCCGGGCGGCCGCATCGTTGAAGCGATCGGACGCTTCGGTAACGGTGCGGGTCATCTCGGCGATGATGTCGTCCTGTGCGGAGCGGATAGCTTCGCGGGCCTTCTGTCCTTCCATGCCTGCCGTGAGGCGCATGGATTCGAACTGCTCGGACACCTGCTTGGACGCTGCTTCAGCCGCCGCGGACAGCATGTTGGCTGCATCGCGTGCCTTGTCGTCTGCCGTTTCCAGCGTTTCGGACAGGGTCTTGGTGAAGGAGCGCATGAGCGTGTCGACGGCTTCGGTCTTCGCCAGAAGCGTGTCTGCAACGTCCTCGATCGCGGTCCGGCGCTCGGAGACACGGCTCTCGACGGAGCGGTTGGTGTCTTCCAGGTGACGGGCTGCCTTGGTCAATTCCTCCGACTGGTCGCCGAAGCGGCCGGTGAGGTTCTTGATGTCCGCCAGCGTGGTGTCCGTCACATCGCGCAGGTTTGCAACCTGTTCGGTGATGAGGGCCGTGGTGGAGTTGGTTTCCGAAACCGCCCGGTCGACGGCAGAGCGGAACTCGCCGGCGCGGCGGGCCAGGTTGCCTTCAACCTCGTTGAGGTTCTCGCCAGCAGTCGCGACGATGCCCTGCAGGTTGCTGTTGGACGTCTCGATCTTGTTGAGGATCTCGGTAACGTCCGCTTCCAGCCGACGCTTGGTGTCGGTGAGCAGGGTGGTTGCCTGTTCGCTGCGTTCGTTGATGCTGGCGACGATACGGTCGCCGGCTTCCACCAGCGAGCGGGTCGCGTCGAGGCCGGTATGGGCGAATGTGTCGGTGACATCGCGGCCCTTGACCGTGATGGCTTCCAGGATCGCCGTGTGGACCTCGGACAGGCGTCCGGTAAGGTCGTTGGCACGCAGTTCGATGGCGCTGATGAGTTCGTTGCCATCGGTGCCGACGATCTTCGCCAGCTCGCCGGAACGGGCGCCGAAGGCTTCGTTGAGCGCGGTTGCCTTGTCGAGCAGTTCGTTGGCGACCTCGTTGCCGCGGCCGACCAGAAGGTCTGCTGCTTCGGTAACGGCGCTGTTGACGCGGGCACGAACCATGCCGGCTTCGCTCGACATCTGGCCGCGGATTTCCTCCAGCGTTTTCGCCAGTGTCATGCGGGCCTGTTCGCTTTCGGCGGACAGGTTGCCGGAGATTTCGGCAATCAGGCCGGACAGTTCGTTGCGGACCTTGTCGCTTTCGCCGGTCAGAGAGCCGGAGAACTCGGCCAGGGTGCCAGCGTAGAGTGTACGGGCCTTTTCGCTTTCGGCGGCCATTGCACGGGCGGCATCGCCAACCGCGCTGAGCACCAGCTCGCGGATCTTGCCGCTTTCACCGGACATTGCGCCGGTAGCCTGGCTCATTGCAGAGGTAACCGCATCGGCTGCCTTCTGGCTTTCGCCAACCAGGACGCCGCGAGCTTCGCCCACGGAGCCCAGGACGATCTGGCGCATGCGATCGCCTTCACCGGAGAGCTTCTCCGTCGCCTGGCTGAGGGCACTGTCGACGATCTCGACTGTACGATTGCGTTCGTCGGAGAGGGTCTGGACAGCGGCAGTGACCGCTTCCTGAACCACATCACGCAGACGCGTGCTTTCGGTGGAGAGCGTTGCTCCGGCTTCGGAGATAACGGCCGTGAGAATGTCACGGGCACGCTCGCTCTCGCCGGTGAGGGTGCCGGAAATGCTTTCCAGACGCTCATTCAGCAGCGTTTCCAGCTGGGTGGCGCGGCTGTCGAGGGTTTCGGCAACCTCGAACACCTTGGCACCCAGGGAGACGTTGATCTCGGCGATCCGCTCGGACAGGGATTCCGTGAGCTGCTCGCTCTGCTTGCCCAACACGCTGCCGGCTTCCGCCAGACGGTTGTCGAGGGCAGAGGTCATCTCGTCCTGACCGTCGACAAAGGCCTTGGCGATTTCCTTTGTGCGGGAAATCAGGGTTTCGGAGATCTGGCGGGCACGCGCATCGAGGGTCTCGTCGATCCGGTCGGTACCGCTGGTCATGGAGGCGGAGATCAGCTCGGCTTTGTCAGCCATTGCAGACGTTGCTGTATCAACGCGCTGCGACAGGGACTGGCCGATTTCCTCGGCGCGCTCGGCAAGGGTATTGCCGGCCGCTTCGATGCGCTGACCAAGCTGCAGCGTGATGGCGTCGGAACGGTCCGCAAGTACATCGGTGATGTTGCGGGTCTTTTCCTCCAGCGCATCGCTGATGCCGGTGGTGCGGTTCTCGATGGCGTCGGACAGGATCTGCGTACGGGCTTCCAGGGTTGCCTCGAAGGCCGCGGTCCGCTGATCGAGCGTCAGGTCCAGGGTGTTGATGTGACTGCCGAGAGAGGAGTCCATCGTGGAGATCCGCTCGCTGAGCGAGCTGTCCATCGACGAGAGGCGATGCTCAAGCGAATTGTCCAGCGTGCTGATGCGATCGGTGAGGGTGGCGTCCATCAGGGCGTAGCGCTGTTCCAGCGAAGCGTCCATGGTGCCGATCCGCTCGCCAAGGCCCGCATCCATGGTGGTGAAGCGGTGCTCCAGAGAGCTGTCCATGGTGGCGATACGGTCGGTCAAGGTCGTGTCGATGGCGGTGTAACGCTGTTCGAGGGTCGCATCCATGGTGGCGATACGATCGGTCAGGGTCGTGTCGATGGCGGTGTAACGCTGCTCGAGGGTCGCATCCATGGCCGCGATACGGTCGGTCAGGGTTGCATCGATTGCCGAATAGCGCTGGTCGAGCGATGCATCCATTGTCGCGATGCGATCGCCCAGAGAGGCGTCCATGGAGTCGATACGGGTGGCGAACGTCGTGTCCAGCGTGGACAGGCGTGAATCCAGCGCTTCGGACAAGAGCAGGGTCTTGGTGTCGAAAGCGTCGATCAGCTGGCCGCCGCGATCGGTGACGATGGTTTCCAGCTCGGTGAGGCGGCTCGACAGGCCGTCCTGCAGCGCCTGGCCACGTACTTCCAGAGTTTCGGCGATCTTTCCGCTGATCTGGTTGATATCGCCGGCTACACGGTCGCCGCGGCTGCCGATGAGTTCGGCAAGCTGGGTTCCGGTTTCCGCCAGTTTCTGGGTAAGTGCACCGGTCTGATCGCCGAGGCTCGCGGAGAATTCGCCGGAGACGCTTTCCAGGGTCTCCCGGAAGCCAATGGTCTGCTGTTCCAGGATGGTGGCCATCTCGTTGCTGCGGGCAGCCAGACGTTCGTCCAGTTCGCTGCCGTTGATGGAGATGGCGGTGTAGATACGTTCGGAGATGTTGTCGAGTTTCTCGGCCAGCTCACCACCGCGAACGGAGATGGTCTGGGTGAGGGACCCTGCGGTTTCGTCGAGCTTGGAGGCGATTTCACCACCGCGCAGCGACAGGTCGACCACGATGCTCTCGCCGGTGCCACGCAGGATTTCCGCAACTTCCGTAGACCGGCTGGACAGGGTCTCGACGATTTCCGCACCTCGGATCGAGATGGTGTCGGTAACTGCCTGGCCTTTTTCGGAAATGCTCTCGACCACACGGTTGCCGGTTTCGGCAAGGGACTCGTCCAGCGTGGTGACGCGGTTGTCGACGGTTGCCACCAGTTCCTCGGTGCGCGAGGTGATGGTGTCGATGAGACGGCCGGAGGTGAGCGACAGGTTGGCGTTGATTTCCTCGCCGCGCGCCGTGATCACTTCGCCAACGTTGTTGCCGGTCGTTTCCAGGGTGAGCCGGAACTCGTCCGCCTTTTCGCTCAGGGTGTTGATCACCGAGTTGCTGGAGGTTGCCAGGGTCTCGTTGATCGTCGTGCTGCGAGCGGACAGGGTTTCCACGAAGGTGTTCGCGGTGTCCGCGAAGCGTTCGTTGACCTCGTTGCCACGTGCCGTGAGCGTTTCCCACATGGTGGAACCGGTTTCCGCCAGGCTGTCGACCAGGTCGTTGCCGGTAGATGAGAGGCGGGCGACATAGTCTTCCGCGCGGACCGTGAGGCTGTCGACCAGTTCATTGCCGGAGGCGTTCAGCGTTGCGCCGAGAGACTCGATGCGGCTGTCGACGGTGGATGTGAGTTCTTCAACACGGCTGTTGACCGCATCGATCATGCGCTGGGTTGCATGGTCCACGGTGCTGCCGAGTTCACCGGAGGTGCTGGAGAGCTGTGAGGCGAAGCTCTCATGGGCACCGGCGATGGTTTCGCGCACGCGCTCGGCATTCATGACGATGGACTCGCGCTGGCTGATCAGTTCGTCGATCAGGGCGCGGATCTTCAGTTCGTTGTCATTATAGGAGCGTTCCAGCGAAGACACTTCATTATGGACAAGGACTTCCAGCTCGCTGGCGCGCGCGATCGCGCGTTCGATGCCGTCGCCCATGGCGGCGACTTCGCGGCGGATGGCCTGGCCAACGCTGAGGATGCTTTCCTTGGCCATGTCTTCCGGCTCGGCAAGACGCAGGGCCACTTCGGTCATGCCACGGGCGACAATGCGCATTTCCTGCGCGCGCCAGATCATCATGGCCATGACGAAGAAGAAGATGATCGGAACGACGATGCCGACGACGGCCAGGATCATTTCAGGAGAGCTGAGCAGCGTCTGGGGATCGGTCAGCGATCCGACCTTGTCGGGGAACGCTGTCATGAAGAGGCTGCTGCCAAGCGCGGCCCAAAGGGCGCTGAGGGCGAGGGCGCCCCAGAACGGCGCTGAAGACGGACGGCGCTGCAAGGAGTAGATCAGGTTGCCGATGTTCCGGCGATCGTCGTTGGCTGCCGGCGGGCGTCCGCCGCGGCCACGGCGTCTTGACTGACGCTGCTCTTCGCGCTGGGACTGGCCTCGCGTTTCCCCCTGGGACCGGCGTGCCGGTTCCGCCTGGGCAGGGCTAGCCTCTGCCGCGGAGGTTGTTTCTGTGGTATCCGGGCCGCCGAAATCAAGTTTCAGGGCTTCTTCAACTGCTGAGAGAGCCGCTTCTGCCGGATCTTTCGCCTTTGTCGGATTTGCCATTTAGGGTCGCCTCACATCCGTACTCATTACACACCGGTAATCGTGCAGAGCCGCTGGCGCAGCTCCTTACAGTTATCTACCGGATGCGTCCTCGTTGCGAGCGTTGCCCAGCTGTGGCAACGCCGCAAAACCTGTTCGTGCGAGAGGGCCGCCGCTGACCGACCGTGAACTTTCCGTTCGACGGTACACTCCCCACCTTGCCGCATCAGTAACTGTAATGGCACAATCTCTCCTAACGAACAAGAAACGGCAATAGCGTGAGTCACTTAGGGGGCGGATTGGATGCCGGATTCAAAGCAGGTTGACGCATCGGCAGATGCTGAAAATACGGTTCTGGAAGTTACTCTCAAAGCGGGAAAGTTGACGGCCGCGCAAAAGCGGTGGTTGCAAAAAGGGCTCGGGCAGGCGGGGGGCAAGCTGCCTCTGTTCGATGACAACGGCCGGGAAATTCCGGCGCGCACAATCCGCGCCTGTATCGATGCAGGTTGGGCAGAGCCTTGGTTTTCCAACCCAATCAAGCCCGACTGGCTGGTCTGCAAGCTCACGCCCGCCGCCATCGAAGCACTTTCTGCAAGTCAAAAAGTCAAAAAAAGTTAACGGCGAATCAGATCATTAAAATTTTAGCGATTCAGGAAATCGGCGGAAACGCAAGGACTTTTTTAATCCTGTTTCGTAACCTGCGTTAAAACGCATTAACCATGAAATCAATTTTTTGGGGACATGGGCCGAAAGGGACGGTTTGAGCAACCGGTTTAACCGGGTGTTTGGGCTTGGGGCGCATTGTTGTGGCTCTACAGCTTGCGGCGGGGTGCCGTCAGGCAGGTATCGAGTAATGTGGAGCACCCTTATGGCCCCTTCTTCCATGGCCCGCGTCGCCGGACGCGCCGGTCCGGAGGCACCGATTGATCTGGTGCAACTGGCAACCAATACGCTGGGTAACCGGGATCTAGAAGTGCAGGTCCTGCATCTGTTCAAGTCACAGTCCATCTCGACGCTTGAGCGGTTGAAACAGGAAACCGACAATTCCGTTCGCCTCGACCTCGTGCATACCCTGAAAGGGTCCGCCCGGGCCATCGGCGCGGAGCGGGTCGCGATCGTTTGCGAAAATCTGGAAGGCAAGATGCGCTCCAGCACCGATACGGCCACCGAAGGCCTGATTGCGGCAGTCGATGAGGCAAACCGATACATCCGGGACCTTCTGGAAGGTTGAAGGTCAGACCCCGGCCAGAACGGGAGAGGCAGATTGCCGCGTGGAAATGGCACGGTCCTTGACCTTTTGCCGTAAATCTTTATGTCGTGCTTCGAAGACCCGCAAATTCAGGCTTGGACGCGACATATGCCGAAAATCACATTTGTAACCGCCGATGGAACCCGGACCGACGTTGACGCCGCTGAAGGCTCTACGGTGATGGAAAACGCCATCAAGAACATGGTCCAGGGCATCGAAGCGGAATGCGGCGGTGCATGCGCCTGCGCTACCTGCCACGTTTATGTAGATGATGCCTGGAGCGGCAAGACCGGATCTCCGGAACCGATGGAAGAGGACATGCTCGACTTTGCCTACGACGTGAAGCCGACCTCGCGCCTGTCCTGCCAGATCAAGGTGACTTCCGATCTCGACGGCCTTGTGGTGCATGTGCCTGAGCGGCAGGCCTGATCAGGTCAGTTCAGACAGGATTTCAAACAAAACGCCCGCCGGATCACTCCGGCGGGCGTTTTGGTTTGTCCAGGTGCAGAGTTTACTCTGCTGGTTGGGCAGAAGGCTTGCGGTACCAGAAGTCGACTTCATGGCCTTCTTCCGGATTGCTCGGGATCAGGGTTGCCAGAACAAGGCTGACCAGGGCCATGGCAGCGCCGGCCAGGAAGACCGCAGCCGGGGACACCAGCCAGATGAAGCCGAATACCACCGGAATGAACACCGCGGCGATGTGGTTGATCGTGAAGGCGACACCGGCTGTGGGGGCGATATCGGCAGGGTCGGCGATCTTCTGGAAGTAGGTCTTGATGGCGATGGCGATCGCGAAGAAGGCGTGATCGATCACATAAAGGCTGGCCGCCAGTGTCGCGTTGGTGACGAAGGCATAGCAGATGAACACCAGGACCAGGCCGACATACTCAAGAACCAGCGCCTTGCGCTCGCCGAAGCGAACAATCAGTTTTCCGATCTTGGGTGCCAGCACCATGTTGAAGGCGCCGTTCAGGAGGAACAGGCCCGCAACTTCGTGAACGTCATAGCCGAAGCGTTCGACCATCAGGAAGCCGGCGAAAACCGTAAAGATCTGCCGCCGCGCACCAGCCATGAAGGTAAGGGCATAATAGAGCCAGTAGCGTTTTCTCAGGATCAGCTTCTTGTGCTGCGGCACGCCTTCACGGAAATGCGGATAGGCGAAGATCAGGAAAACAAGAACAACCAGCGTCAGGCCACCGGCAATGGCGAAAACCACCGTGAAGGACAGCTCGAACATCTTCCACGCCAGGAAGATGACACCATAGGCGATCAACTGGGCGAAGGCGCCAACGGCCAGGATCTTGCCCATGCTTGCAGCGGCCGTTGCCTTGGGCAGCCATTGCAGCGACAGTGACTGCGCCATCGTCTCATAGTAATGGAAGCCGATCGACATGATCAGCGTCGTTACATAAAAGCCGATCGCGGTCGGAAAATAGCCCGTGACGGCAACGCCGACGCCCAGGAGCAGCAGCGACACATAGGCGAGCGTCTGCTCGCGCATCATCAACAAGAGATAGACCGCAAGGAAGCTCAGGAAGCCCGGGATTTCCCGGATCGATTGCTGAATGCCGATCTCCCGGCCGGTGAAATCCAGCTCCTGGACGGCGAAGTTGTTCATCAGGTTCCACCAGGCAGCAAAGGAGAGCTGCATGGCACCTGCCATGATCATCAGGAGAACCACAGGAGACCGCCAGCCGGTCGCCTCGTTCGGGTGCGCATTCTGGGTGAAGTAAGACATTGTGTGGCCGTGGAAAAAGAAAACGTTCGGCAGTGTTGCGAGCCGTTTCTAACGCCAATTGCGGTTTGCGTGTTAGCGCTGTTTTGTCATGAGATGTTTCCGACACGCCAAATTCTGGCTGGTGCAGCGCTAGGTATCCGGCAAAAACGCGAAATGATCCTTGTCGATCATGGCTTGGCGCAGGGAAAGCCTTTCACCTTTCCGGCAGGAACTGGGCATAGTTGCCGCGATTGTGCTGCGTTGCCGGGTCCTCTGGTGCTATTGGCCCTCTGTGCAATATCGGGGTGAAGGTATACGATCCGGCGCATGAGCATTCATCCCGAACTTGCCGAGTTTCCGAAAGAGGCGGTTGCCGCACCGATTATCGGATACGCGCGGACCCAGTTGCAGGGCCGGAACAATGGCTGGCATTCGCATGATGCAGCGCAGCTCTTCCATGTGATCAGGGGATCGATTGCCATCGACACGGAGATGGGCACCTATTTCGTGCCACCCGAGCGGGCGGTCTGGTTGCCGCCCAGGGTCAGCCACCAGACCCGGTATCTGACCGACACGGAGCTGCGTTACATCTATGTCCAGTATGATTACACAAGGGATCTGCCGCAAACACCGCAGGTGATGCAGGTGACGACCCTGCTCAGGGCACTCATTCTCGAGTTCATGTCCTATCCGCGCTCCGAGACGGACAAGGGGCCGGCGGCACGGATCGCCGCGGTAATCCTGGATCAGTTGAAGATGCTGCCGGTTGCCCCCCTGCAACTGCCGATGCCGCAGGATGCCCGGCTGCGCGACCTGTGCGAAGGCGTCGTCCGCTGTCCGGCACATATTCCCTCGCTCAGCGAGGCCGCTGACCGGTGTGCGACTTCCGTGCGTTCTTTCGAGCGGCGCATAAAAGCGGAGACGGGGCTCAGCTACCGAACCTGGTGCCGGCAGGTGAAACTGTTCCGGGCTCTGGAGTTGCTGGCGTCCGGGCGAAGCGTTTCCGACGTCTCCCACAAGCTCGGTTACGAGGGGCCGAGTGCCTTCGTCTCGACCTTCAAGAAGGCCTTCGGCGTGACACCCGGCCGATACTTTGACGGTGTCGAAGCTGATTGATCCTTGTCATGGCGGTGCATGTTTTCCGGGCGCACAAAAAGTCGACCTGATTTTTTGGGGAGACAAGACATGTTCAAGAAAATCCTCGTTCCCGTTGACCCGGCCGAAAGCGGCTTTGCCACGGAGGCGCTTGCCAAAGCCTCGCAGTTTGCCCGCGACTATGGCTCCAAGATCCACCTGATGGCGGTTTGCCCGGAAGTTCAAAGCTTCGTGGCGAGTCAGCTTCCGGAAGGCTGGCAAAAGCGGGAATTCGAGGAAACCGCGAAAATCCTCGACAAGATCGCATCTGATCTGGACGTTCCCGAAGGCACTGTCGATGTGACCGTGCGTATGGGGTCGGTGTATCATGAAGTGATCGAGGAAGCCGAAAAGGCGAATTGTGACCTGGTGCTGATGACATCGCACAAGCCGGGCCTGTCGACCTACTTCATCGGCTCGAATGCCGCCCACATTGTCCGCCATGCACCGTGCTCGGTCATGGTGCTGCGCAGCTAGAGCGACAAACAGCGATCAGGCCGTTCGATGCTGCCGGGCCTAGAAAGGTCGATCGGCTCGTGAACTCCAGCCGTCAGCCATTGCGCGTCAGCAGCATGGCGACGGCTGCATAACGGAAGGGGTAGAGGCTGGCGTCAGCCTTCAGGCGGTCTTCGGCCCTTGCAAAGATCCGGTTGATCAGATCCTTCCGTGATGGGCTTTCAGGCAGGGCTGCGCGCAACACCGCTTCGGTGAAGGCGCGGAAGAAATTGACATAGTCGCGGGCATAGCGGTCAAGATCGCCGTCCTGCTTGAAGCGGTCGACGAACGGGACCGCAATTTCGTACTCCATTGACCGGTCGAGTGAATAGAGGCCGGCAGCTCCATACGTATCGTTGGTGACCGGGTCTGCAAGTTCTTGCAGGTCCCGCATGTACACCGGCTGGTAATAGCGGTCGTAGACCTCCCTGCTGATGTCTCCGGCCTCCACGAAGTCCAGAACCGCGTCGTTCAGAAGATCATAAAGGCCGTCACAGGTTCGAGCCGGTCCCTTGGAGCCAAACACCTGAACCAGCAGCTTACCACCCGGAACCAGTTCCCTTGCGCGGACGGTGAGGAAACGGGCGATATCGTTTTTCGCCTGTTCGGCAAAGGCATGCCGGTCTTTTTCGGAAACATAACCGTTTGCCCGTGCCACACTTGGGCCATTGGGCAGGATATAGCCGGGCAACCTGTCGACGGGGCGGCAGGAGAGAAAGCCGATGGCGTTGAAGGTGGTGGCAAGGTGCAAACTCTGCGGCGGGCAGAGCTGATCGTACATCGAGCCACCGATCGCGGCCGAGTAAACCCTCTCAGACCCGAAGACCGAGCCGCCATCCGGTCTGAGGCTGCGGAAAAGTTCAGAAAAGTCGTTTGTGGGAAGGTCTGAATGGATGGTCTGGATCGGCCGTTCGGTGCGTGCAAGCAATGTCGGGAGGGCGTGTTTCATGACGGCAACAGAATTGCGGCCTTCCGAGCAGCCGTAGTCGGCAATGCCGACGGGACCGCTACCCTCAATCGGCAGGCTCGCAATCGCCTCTTCAAGCAGTGGCAATATCTTTTCGATGGCAGACCATTGGGCAGCCGAGTTGGCGTTGTAAAATCCTCCGCCGGACATGCCGGTGGTGGTTGCGTGGGAAACAGGTTGCGCGAAAGGGTGAACGGGTTTTGGGGTCGGTTCCATGTGTTCCCTTTCTGCGCCTTTTGTGCGGAAAATCTACCTGGCCAGTTCCTTCATGGCGTCCGTCAGGCCTTCGACGGTCATGGGAAACATGCGGCCTTCCATGAGTTCGTTCAACATCTGGATGGAATGCGTGTAGTGCCAGTGTTCCTGCCGAACCGGGTTCAGCCAGACCGCGCTCTTGTAAAGCCCGGTGATCCGCTGCATCCAGTCGGCTCCGGCTTCCTCGTTCCAGTGCTCAACCGAGCCACCGGGATAGGCAATCTCGTAGGGGCTCATGGACGCATCGCCGACAAAGATGATCTTGTAGTCGGCTGGGTACTTGTGCAGCACGTCCATCGTCGGCATGCGCTCTGTGTGGCGGCGGTGGTTTTCCTTCCAGACATACTCGTAAAGGCAGTTGTGGAAGTAGAAGTGTTCCATCACCTTGAATTCGGAACGTGCGGCTGAAAACAGCTCCTCACAGACCCGGATATGATCGTCCATCGACCCGCCGATATCGAAAAACAACAACACCTTGACCGCGTTGTGGCGTTCCGGCCGCATCTTGATGTCCAGAAGGCCCTTGTGGGCTGTTGCGCGGATGGTGTCGTCGAGGTCCAGTTCTTCAGCAGCGCCCGTTCGAGCGAAGTTGCGCAGTCGCTTCAGGGCGACCTGGATGTTGCGGGTGCCTAGCAACTGGGTGTCGTCGAGATCCTTGAATTCGCGCTTGTCCCAGACCTTGACCGCACGACGGTGCCGGCTTTCGTGCTGGCCGATGCGCACACCTTCCGGATTGTAACCATAGGCACCGAACGGCGACGTGCCGGCTGTCCCGATCCATTTGTTGCCGCCCTGGTGGCGCTTTTGCTGCTCCTTGAGGCGTTCGCGCAGGGTCTCCATCAGCTTTTCAAAGCCGCCGAGTGCCTCGATCTGGGCCTTTTCCTCTTCACTGAGGTGCTTTTCCGCCAGGCGGCGCAGCCATTCCTCCGGTATCTCGGTGGTGGCAACCTCGCTCATGAGGTCGAGCCCCTTGAAGACGTGGCCGAAGACGCGGTCGAACTTGTCCAGGTTGCTCTCGTCCTTCACCAGCGTGAGCCGGGCGAGATAGTAGAAATCCTCGACGCTCTTTTCCGCCAGATCCTTATCCAACGCTTCCATGAGCGTCAGATATTCGCGGAGCGAGACCGGGATGCCGGCCGATTTCAGTTCGGTGAAGAAGGTAATGAACATGTGCGAAAGGTAAGTTCCCGGCAGTTGCCTGTCGAGGGGTCAAAAAGGACGCTTCGACAGGAGTTTGCGAAGCAGCTTGCCACTTTTGCGAAAGGGTGCCGTCATCTTCCAGGAAGACGAGGCGAGTATTGTGTCGTAACGACGCTTCTGCAGGTCGAGTTCGGCCTGCAATTCTCGGATCTTCCCCTGCTGGGCGGAAACCGTTTGCCTCTGCCGGGCCGCGTTGTCCGCATGCTGCCGGCTTTCGGACCTGAGGTGTTTGATCAGCATTTCATTGCAGCTGGTCTGGAAATCCTGCCTTTCCGCCGGATCGGCAAACCTTTGAACCAGCGCCATCATTTCACCCTGCCTCTCGGCAAGCGACATGTCCTGACGGTGCACGGCGGAAGGCTTGATGCATTGAACCGTGGGCCGTGTTGCAAAGGTGAAGTCCGGGCGTGCCAGGAACTTCCGCCACATGAAGAGGTCGGTCCAGAAGTCAGGTGGTGCCGGGCTCCAGCCGACATCCAGAGACCGATAGGCCTCAAGGGAATAGCCAACCGTCGACGGGCCGAAAAAGTTCCAACGCATCTCCAGCATCTTGCGGCGCGTGTCCGCGTCCGACAGGTCTCCGATATGAACCGTGAAGGTCCCGTCGGGCAGAATTTCAGCCTGAAGCAGATTGCCGAAGTCGCAGGTTTGCAGGAGGCGGCCCAGTTCCGACAGATGTTCGGGAAACCAGATGTCGTCATCGCCGATCTGGGCAACAAATTTGCCGTTTGCCTGCTTGAGAGCCGTGTCCCGATGAGCTTCGCCGTGCCGTTCTCCCTTGGGGAAGGAAAAAACACGGATCCTCTCGTCACGCCCTGCCAGCTTCTCCGCTTCCTGCACGGTCTCTTGGGGCGCGCCGTCACAAACGATGAACAGTTCGAAATCTTGCAGGGACTGGCCCAGAACACTTTCGACGGCGAAAGGCAGAAGCGCGGGAGGTCTGTTGACCGGCAGCAGGACGGTGAAGCGCGGATGGGTCACGGCAATCCTGCGAGCGCTCTGAGTTCGGCAATGCGCCTGACGATCAATGCGCCTTCTGCAGCCGAGGACTTTGGAGCAGGCCCCCCTTCCAGATGCGCGACGAATGCTTCCAGTTCGGCCAGAAGAGGCATTTTCGTGCCAACCTCGATTTGCTGAGGCTTTTGGCCTTGATCTCTCGGGGCAAGGAGAATGCGATCGTCATAGGATGAGGCCAGTTGGGCCACCGCCTTGCTGCCGATTACGACGGCGGAGCGTTTTGGGGCCGGATGGAGGGAAGAAATCTCCATGGTGACGGTGAGCGGCTCCCCATCGTTTTGAAGACGGGCAATCAGGTCCTCACCACCCAGGCCCGGGATCTGGGCGATCGCCGAATGAGCCTTGGGCAATGTTTCCAGGATTTCGAGTGCGATCGAAAGATCATGCGGCATCAGGATCCAGAGGCTGTCGACATCCTTGTGAGGATTGCCCCAGCCGAGCCGATAGGTGCGCACCGCTTCGATCTGGCCCAGAGCGCCGGATTTTGCCAGTTCCACAAGCTTCAGAATGCCGGGATGATAGCGCCACTTGTCCATGACGAAGAGACGTTCCTGCAGCGTATCGGCAAGTCTTTGCGCCGTCTGTGCGTCGTTGGTGACCGGTTTCTCGCAGAAGATCGGCCGGTTCCGCGGTGCAAGTGCGTCGATGCAGGCTGCGTGAAGCACTGTTGGTGGCGCAACGACATATCCCGCGCAGTCAGGAAGCTTGGCAGCGCTATCGCACACCGAAGCGGCTCCGACCTCCCGGGCTGCGTTCTGGCTGTCCGAACCGGGCACCGCCACATGCACGTTTACACCCAAGCTGCGCAGATCGCGAAAGATGAGCTTTCCCCACCGGCCAAAGCCAACCAGACCGATATCAGTCATGGCTGTGTCCAACAGCCGGCGATGTGAAATTGCAGGTGACTGCGTAATCAGGCATTGGCGTCCGCATAGAATTTATCAAGCATCTGCGAATAGTTGTCGGCTGTTCTGTCTCTATCGGAAAGGACAGGGTCCTTCGTTGGCCAAGACAGGTTCAGTTCCGGACAATCGAACTTGCAGCCCAATTCGTCCGTCGGGTCAAAGTAGGTGGAAACGGAATAAAGATGCGTCGCGGCTTGCGGAAAATAAAATCCGTGGCAAACACCCGGCGGAATTGAAACAGCTCGTCTGTTTTCCGCTGAAAGATCGAGAAACTGCGATGTTCCAATGGTCGGGCTGTCGCGGCGTATGTCATGCAGACCAAGCAGCATCTTTCCGGACAGGACCATTAGATAATCGTAGTGATCCTTGTGCACGTGAACACCGCGCAATGTGTCTTCTTTCGAGGTGACGATGTTCCACTGGATCGACTTGAAACCGGTGAGCCAAGTCTCCCGGTAGATTTCAGTGAAACTGCCGCGATCATCGATGTGCGAGACCAGGTCATGGACAATCACGCCTTCAATTGACGTTTCTTCGGTTTTCATCGAATTGCCAGACCCCAACGACCGTTTTTCTCGCGCAAGCTTCGCGGCCCATCCGGACCCAGGGACAGACTAACAGGTTTCACGACGATGTGGAGGCCGGCATCGGAACAGCGTTTGAGGGAAGGGGGCTTTCCCAAGTCCTCAGAAACTGATCTTGGCGCCCAGGCGAACCGATGCGGAAAGTGTATCGGCGCTGTCGTAACCGCCTTCTATTCCGGCGAGAAATTTTGTGCCGTCATTGACCTGCCACACGGCATCGGCTGCCGCAAAACCGCGGAGCACCGCATCGTCGTCGTCGACGGACAGGTTCAAGGCAGCTCCCTGCAGGGTGCCGTCGACACTGTCGTTTAGCGTGAAGATGCCGTCGATACCCGCATTCGCACTGAGATAGAGCGTGCCGCCATTCTGGACGATGGGGGCATGATCGTAGGTCGCCTGCGCGCGCAGTTCCAGAACGTGCAGTGACCGGCCGGAAACCGAAAGACCGGTGGTGCTTTCATCGGCGTCACCCGTTTGCCAGAGACCCGAGTAGCGTACACGAGCGCTGGGTGTCAGCGTACCCTCACTCAGGGCGAAGGCATGGCCGAGACGCGCGGAGGGCGTGACGTAGACATAGTCGTAGTCGATGGAAAGGTCCTGCAGGCCACCGACAACCATGTTGTTGAGGACGGTGACCTCTTCATCGCTCTTCAGGTAGCCGCCGAGAAGGCCGAATTGAGTAAAGGTCGCCTGCCAGGAGCGGCTGAGATAACCACCGGCGTGGATGCTGTAGCTGGAGGCCGAGTGAATGTCGCCGTCGCTGGTCGTCCTGCCGATGGTGAAACCACCGGCAACACCGGCGGCAAGCCCTTCGGCGAATGTCTTCTCAGCCCCGGCAGTGATGCCGCCGAATGTATGGTCAAACCCGTCGCTGCCTTGCCTGGAAAGAACACCGCCAAGAGGCGTGACCCAAAGCGCGGTGGCGTTTTGCTCTTCCGGAGCCGGACCGTTGGTTGCGACGAAGGACGTGCCGCCCAGTCGATTGAGGTCCATCTGCTGTTCAAGGCTGCCGGTGACAGCGCGCGTCATGGTGTTGAAGGTCTGGGCAACCGTGTCCAGCCGGAAGTCGTCCGGATTGAGGATGGTGATCGTGTTGCCGTTGGTCGTTGAAGTGAGGCCTGCTGTCGTCAGCGTTCCCGGGATGCTGCTGAAGGTCAGGATCGCCGTTCGCCCGGCCGCGTAGTTCAGGGTTGAGGTGGTCGGATCGGTAAAGGTCAGAACACCCTGAAGTATGGTGCCATTGTTCAGGGTAACGGTTGCATCAGAACCATCGACATAGATCGAGGACCCATTGCTGCTGTAGATCTCGCCGGAGTTGGTGATCGTGACATTGTCGCCGTCAACGGCAATGCCATGTCCGACATCGTCATGATCTCCGGAAGTCGTGCCAGTGTTACGTAGCGTGCCGCTGTTGGAGATGGTGACGTCATCGCCACTGGATTCGATCGGGTTGGCGTCTTCTCCCGAAACGGTGATGGTGCCCGAGTTGGTGATCGCGGCGCGGTCACCGTCATTGTCGATGCCGTCTGCCAGCGTACCGGACATGGTCATCACACCGGTATTGATCAGGATGACATCGTCGCCGTCGCTGTCGAAGCCGTCCGCGTCCTCGCCAGTCGTTGTAATCGTTCCGGTGTTGGTTATCTTCGCGTCGTCTTCATCGGTGTCGATCGCATAGGCGTCGTCACCTGTCGTGGTGATCGTGCCTGAGTTCAAGACGGTCGGACGGTCGCCCTCGGCATTGATGCCATAGGCAGCTTCACCAGTGGTGGAAATCGTGCCGGAGTTGGTGATTTCCGCGTCCGTACCCCCTGATCGAATTCCGTCCGAGTCCTTGCCAGAGGTAGTAATGGTACCCGAATTGGAAACCGTTGGGTTGTTGGAAGTCGCATTGATGCCATCGGCATCTTCCCCGGTGGTGAGAATCGTTCCGAAGTTGGTGATCTTTGTGTTCGCGCCAAGGGACAAAATGGCGTCGGATTCCTCTCCCGAAGTGGTGATCGTGCCCGAGTTGGTGACCGTGAAATCGTCTCCGTCTCCAGCAATGCCAAAGGCGCGGCTGCCCGTGGTAGTAACGGTTCCGTTGTTGTGAACGGTGGCATTGTCCTCATCGGACCCGATACCGGCGAAATTCGGTATCCCTGTTGTTGTCTTGGTGACTGTAATGGTGCCGTTGTTGGTTGCTGTCTGGTCGTCGTTGCCGAGAACAAGGCCATCCTGATCGGTAACGTCGATGGTGCCGCCGCTCTCGACTGTTCCGGTATCGCCAACGTCCGTCAGTGTCTGTGTTGTGGTGACCGTGGTGCCTGAGCCGATGGTAATGTCACCGGCAAGGCCTTTTTCCGGACCAAGCAAAACCAGGGCGCAACTGCAAAGCAGAAAAGCCTTGAGTTGGCGGCGATGCTGAAGGGCGGATTTCGTCTGGGTTGGCAACGGCCTGTCGCTACACAAGTTAACGTCTCACCTGGCTATTATTGTTGTATTCCGAGGAAGACGCCACTGCTCGTCCGCAGAAACTTTAACGATTGAGACGTTTATGTGTCATCGGTAGAAATAGCAATCGATTTGGTTGCGTTGTGCGCGTAACCATGCCGTGTATTATTTGAAATCTAAACTTTAAGACTTGTCGGCCGGATCTTCTTTTTTGGCAAACGAGATAAGCTCACCCATGAAGTCCGAGATGGTCGGTCCAGTGCCGGCCACGAACGGTGCCGGCCTGCAGACTGCAATTGCTGCAATGCCGATGCGGGCCGTGAGCAGTCCATTGACCACGCCTTCGCCCAGACGGGCGGAAAGTCGAGCCGCCAGACCGTGACCCAGTACCTGCGAGGCAAGGCTGTCGCCTGCTGCCATGCCGCCGGTTACCGCCAGATGTGCCATGACGTGTTTTGCGAGGCGCAGGAAGCCGAGTGTGCCGGGTCTCCCGCCGTAAAGGGCGGACAGGCGCCGGATCGTGCGCAGGTTCTCGAACAGGACCGCCAGCAGATCGACCAGTGCCCGTGGGCTGACGGCCGTGACGATGGAAACGCGTTTTGCACTGTTCATCACGATGCGCCGGGCTTCTAGGTCGAGCGGGCTGAGCAGATCGCGTTCGGCCAGTTTCACCAGATCCCGGCCGTCGATGACTTCCCGCATATGCCCTGCCAGCGCCTTGCGGCCCTGGGCCGTTTCGGGACGGTCCTTGTAGAGTGTGAGCAGTTCCTTCAGGCCGACTGATGCCGCCTTCGCGTCATCTGCTTCGGCGGCGCTCTGCAGCCGGTCCCGCAGGTGGTCTATTCGGCCAAGGCGCATGAGGCCCGCGATCTCGCGAATGACCAGGCCGAGCAGGCCAAGGGCCGCCAGAACGGCAAGAGCCACACCCAGCCATCCCAGCCAGTCGGTCCGGGCAAAGAGATCCCGTATCAGGCTGTCAACCGCAAGGCCGACAGCCAGCGAAACGAGGCCGGACAGGCCGATCATCAGCCACTTGCCGAACCGAAATCCGGATCTGGGAGTGCTGGCGGCGCGGGGAAGGCGAGGTTCCTCGTCGTCAATGAAGGCCTGGGTGACCAGGGCTTCGCCGGCCGAGGGCATCCTTGTTTCGTCATCGGTCATCCGCACCTTGGAATCATCGAGACGGAAGGCGGTCGGTTTGCGATTGGACGGGGGCTGGGAACCGGTCATGCCAGGCGATCTCCGATCAGGAATTCCAGGGCGCGGTCAAGCCGGATATGCGGCAGAGACAAAGTCAGGCCTTCTGCGGTCTTGTCGAGTTCCGGCGGCCGGAACCTCAGGAACTGAAGGTCTGCCTGAGCGGTTTGAAAGCTTGCTCGAAGTGCTTCAGAAACTGAGTCAGCTTGTCCAAAAAGTGATTCAGGGTCGTCCGGCAAGTCACCGGGAAACATGGCGATTTCGGTTTTTCCGTCGTAGGTGTCACCGTTCAGCCGTTCGCCCGGCAACGGTGTTCCAAGGATCGCAGGCAGAGCTTCGCCGCGATGTTTGACCGTCGCCTCACGCGTCGCACGGACCGCGGCCATGGCCAGCACTTCGACCTCCGCACCCTTGAATGTTGCCTTCTCTTCTGCTCGGGCAACCAGTCTCTTCAGGATCAGCTCCAGTCGGTCGTGATCCGACCTGTGCAGGTGGTCTGCCTTGGTCGCCGCGAACAGGATGCGGTCGATCCGTCGCGACAGGATGGAGGACAGCCAGCTGCGTTTGCCCGGACGGAAAGCGCCGAGAACTTCGGTGAGGGCGGTTTCCAGATCGGCAATCGCGTGCGGCCCTGCGTTCAGGGCATGAAGGACATCGACCAGCACGATCTGGCGGTCGAGGCGCGCGAAGTGATTGCGGAAGAACGGACGCACAACGTGGGTCTTGTAGGCCTCGTATCGCCGCTCCATCATCGCCCGCAACGTGCCTGTCCTGGCCGGGGCGGCGTCTGCCGGAATGTCCAGCGGCGCGAAGGTGAGGGCCGGGGAGCCGTCGAGATCCCCGGGCATCAGGAAGCGTCCCGGGGGAAGCATGGACAGGGCGTGGGCGTCGGCTCTGCAGGCAGCCAGATAGGTTTTAAAATTTGCCGCCAGCTCTTGGGCCGCCGGTTCGCTTTCCTCTGCGTTCGCATCCGTAGCGGCCAGGATCTTCAGAAACGGCGCGGCAATTTCCGCCCGGTTTTCCGCCCGGGCGCGCTGCATTGCCTCGGCGGAAAAGGTGGCATAGTCCTTGCCGAGAAGCGGCAGATCCAGCAACCACTCGCCGGGATAGTCGATCAGGTCGAGATGAAGCCGGCCTGGACCAAGCTTGCGGTGGAAGTAGGAGGCGCTCTCATAGTCGATGGTCAGGCGCAGCTCGGAGACCTGACGGGTCGATTCCGGCCAGATACGCTCACTCACCAGGGCACGCACGTGCGCTTCATAGTCGAAGCGCGGCACGGCGTCGTCAGGTTGCGGCTGAAGCCTTGCGCCGGTCATTCTGTGCCCGGAAGCGGCGCTGAAGAGCGGCAGGCGGCCACCATGAACGAGGTTGTGCACGAGGGCGGTCAGAAAGACGGTCTTGCCTGCGCGCGCAAGTCCGGTCACGCCCAGCCGGACGCTCGGCACTGCCAGATCGGTTGCCGCATCGGCAAGATTGGCCAGTGTCAGCCGGGTTTCTTCTGCAAGTGTCGTCAATGGGTTCACAAGGGCCTCCAGCGCGTTCATGTAGGCGCAGGCGGGAACAAGTACAATCCGGGACTCGGCTGATGCTCTAGTCGAGGTCTTCCTTCAGGTCCCGTGGTTTGACGAAACGTTCCAGATGGCCGGTCTTCGGCTGCAGCTCCGACCAGTCGGCAATGTCGAAATCGATCACGGCAAGAGCGCCAGTCGGAAACTTTTCCTGAATGTCTGCAATCGCGTCGCTGGATGCCGTGCCGCTGAGGCTCAACGCCGTATCTTCGGTTGCCGGGTTATGGCCAATGACCATGAGGTTCTGGGCCCGGCCACCATAGCGGCGGATCAGCCCGACACAGTCGTCTTCGCTTTGCTGGTAGAGGTCAGACACCAGGTGGATCTGTGTTTCCTGTGTGAGGGTAGGCAGAAGGCGGGCCAGGGTTTCCCGGGTCCTCTGTGCAGTAGAGCAAAGGATCTGGTTGGGCTGCAGGCCCTGTTCCTTCATGTAACGGGCCATCTTGACGGAGGCGGTCTTGCCGCGGCTGTTCAGAGGCCGGTCGATGTCGGCCAGGTTCGCGTCGCCCCAGTCTGATTTGGCGTGTCTGAACAAAAGGAGCCGCATTGTCTTTCCTGGTTCCTTGAAAGTGGAAAGTGTGCCGGCGGGTCAAAAGCCGGACTGCCGGTCAGTTCTGGTTGGCAAGCGCCATGGTGAAGGCGGTTACCGCCGGTCCGATCTCCACTTCCTGAGTCGGCAGCGTGTAGGACAGCCACAATGTATAGTCCGATGTGGCACCGGAAAAGTACCACATCGTTTCGCACAGGCTTGTCGGCGTCCAGTTGCGGGTCCGGAACGAGATGCCGGAGGCGGCAGCGCCCGTCAGCTTGATCGGTTCGAATCCGGCTGCCTTGTAATTGCGGGAAAATGTCAGCGCTTCGCGGCGGCCGGTGCCCTGCAGGTGCTTGCGCAGGACAGCGGTAATGCCGTCGCGGCCGGTGTAGATGCATCCCGCCTGGCTGACGGCATCACCCTCCATCACCTTGATGCGGTAGTAATCGCCGATCATGTCGGGGCAGCGCAGGCCGGTGAAATGGCGCAATCCGCCGACATCGCTTTGCCAACCTGCGTCCTTTTCGGGAGGCACTTGTGCGATAACAGGCCCGCTCGCCGCTATCGGCAGCGTGAGCATCGCCAGCACCAGAAGAGCGGTGGCCTGTTTCACCAAGTCAGTCTCCTTGTCACCCCGACCCGAAGATCGCGTTTTGCCCGGTCAGCCGCCCGGGCGCTCAGCCTCGACCAGCTTTCACGTTGAGGCAGGTCCGGATCTTCAGGACCGTTCCCGCCGCGCCATGAATGCCAGGCGTTCGAACAGGTGCACGTCCTGTTCGTTCTTCAACAGCGCGCCATGCAGCGGCGGTATCAGTTTGGAGCTATCTTGTTGACGAAGGGTTTCAGGATCGATGTCTTCGTTCAGCAGCAGTTTGATCCAGTCGATCAGCTCCGAGGTCGAGGGCTTCTTCTTCAGTCCGGGGACGTCGCGTACATCATAGAAGAGGCGCAGCGCCTCCGACAGGAGCCGTTGCTTGATGCCGGGAAAATGCACTTCAACGATTTCCGCCATGGTATCGGCATCGGGGAACTTGATGAAATGGAAGAAGCACCGGCGCAGGAAGGCGTCGGGCAGGTCCTTCTCGTTGTTTGATGTGATGATGACCACCGGGCGCTGCTTTGCACGGACGGTTTCACCGGTCTCGTAGACGTGGAACTCCATGCGGTCGAGTTCCAGGAGAAGATCGTTCGGAAACTCGATATCGGCCTTGTCGACTTCGTCAATCAGCAGAACCGGCCGCTCTTCAGCGTCGAATGCTTCCCAGAGCTTGCCCTTGCGGATGTAGTTGTTGATGTCCTTGACGCGCTCGTCACCGAGCTGGCTGTCGCGCAAGCGCGAAACGGCGTCATATTCATAAAGTCCCTGCTGAGCCTTGGTGGTGGATTTGACATGCCATTCGATCAGCGGGGCTTTCAGGGCGACTGCAACCTGTTCGGCGAGCACGGTCTTGCCGGTGCCGGGTTCACCCTTGATCAGCAACGGCCTCTCCAGGGCGACTGCGGCGTTGACCGCGACCCTCAGGTCTTCCGTGGCAATATAACTTTCAGTTCCTTCAAAGCGCATTTGGCCGTCCGTTTTTCCTAGGTTGGCCGCAAGGTGGCAGGCCGCGCGCGGCTGTGCAAGCCCGTAAAAGGCAGGAGTGCCGGCGCACGGCAATTTTGAACATCTGCCACCGGCCAGAGCGGAAGTTTTTGCCTGTCGGGTCGTGACCTGCCGGGTTCTTTTTTCCGCTTCTGGAAAAGGAAAATTTCCTAAGCTTATGAAACAAAACGATAAATTATGTCCTCGTCAAACTGGCACGGCCTTTGCGGAGGAAGGCCGATTATGGGCGTAAGCCCGCGTCGCAGTGCCCGATCTATAAAGAGGACCGCAAATGGGTATTTATGGGGCTATCAACTCGGCTGTCTCCGGACTGGCTGCGCAGGCTACGGCTCTGGAGAATATTTCCGGTAACGTCGCAAACTCGCAGACGACCGGTTACAAACGGCTCGACACGACCTTTTCGGATCTGGTTTCCGGGGGTGGGTCCAAGCAGGCCCAGCAGGTTTCCGGAACCACCTTCGCCACATCCCGCGCCACCAACACCGTGCAGGGTGATATCACGTCGGTCGACGTCGATACCTACATGGCCATCAACGGCGCTGGCTATTTCGTCGTGACCAAAGCGTCCGACGTGGTCGACGGCTCGACCACCTTCGCAGATGAGACCTACTACACCCGCGCCGGTGACTTCGAGCGCGACAAGGAAGGTTATCTGATCAACAGCTCCGGCTATTATCTGCAGGGCTTCCCGCTGGACCCGAACACCGGAAATGCGATCGGCGACAACCCGGCCGTAATCCAGATCGAGAACCAGCCGCTGGCAGCATCCGCAACCACGACTGTGGACTACCAGGCCAACCTGCCACGAGTTCCCGCGACTACCGACTATGATGGCACGGATGAAACCACTGCCCTCCTGAACGCTTCGGTCGGCGCCGGTAACGTTGCCGTTGCAGATGAAACCGACTTCCTGAACAGCTCCATTTCCGGCGGATCCACAACGATCTATAATCAGAACGGTACGGCGATGAACGTCGAAATCCGTTATGCCAAGACCGCGAACTACGATGCTGGCCCGCCCATCGTTGAGGACGCCTGGTCGATGTATATCGGTACTGGCGGCGATGCGACCGATGCCTGGTATGATGTTGGTACCGTCCAGTTCGACGATACCGGCGAGATGACGACCCTGACCGCCGGTGCCATGGCCGGTTCCGCAGTGAACGGTACGGGCGACGGCTTTACAATCTCGTCGCTGACCATCGGCGGCACGACGGCAACGGACGTCGAGTTCTCCTTTGCCGACGGCTCCCTGACCCAGTATTCCGACAAGGACGGCAGGGCCAGCTCCGTGTCGCTGGATCCGGATGGCTATCCTGCAGGTGAGCTGATCGGGGTGGCTGTAGACGCTTCCGGCCGTGTCATTGCCAGCTATTCCAACAACCAGCAGCGTCCGGTTTACCAGATCCCGCTTGCGACGTTCGAGGCCGAGCAGGACCTGCAGCGCGTTGACGGTGCCGCGTTTGCGGCAACGGCCGGATCGGGAGACGCGGATCTTTCCGGAGGCGGGCAGATCCTGGCCAAGAAGCTGGAACTCTCCAATGCCGATATCGCGGACGAGTTTTCCAAACTGATCATCACCCAGCAGGCCTATTCGGCAAACTCGCGGATCGTCACCTCAGCAGACGAAATGCTCGACGATGCCCTGAATATGGTCCGGTAACACCGCCTAGGCCGGCGGGGCACTGACCCGCCGGCCATCTGGCCTGGTCGCGTATAAGGAAGGAGAAGCCGCCATGGGTCTTACAAGTGCCCTGAATACCGCGGTTTTCGGAATCACCTACAATCAGCGTCAGCTGGACGTCACCGCGTCCAACATTGCGAACGCGGATACGGCCGGCTATTCGAAAAAAATAATTTCGGCGAATGTCTATTTCGACGGCAACGGCAACGTCGCCGGAATGAATGCGACGGAAGTGCGCCGGATTGTCAACGAGCAGATCCAGTCCGACTATTTCAACTCTCTCGCCGACACCAGCTACTCCCGGCAGATTGCGGATTTTACCGACCGTCTGGACGATATTTTCGGCACGATCGACGACAAGAGTTCGTTGTCGTCCCTTGCAGGCAATCTTTCAGCTGCACTTGCCGGCCTGGTAAATGATCCGGGCAACTATGCCGTTCAAAAGGATGTGGTGTCAGCCGCCGAAGCTTTTGCGCGCGAAATCAACTCATCCTATGAGCAGATTGCGGACCTGCGCCAGGAAGCGGACAACGCACTGGCTTCCCAGACAGATAGCGTGAATGGCCTGCTCTCAAGCATTGAAGACATTGACGAGGCGATCCAGAACGCGACCCAGTCCGGTGTTTCGACTGCCGACATGGAAGACGAGCGCGACCGGCTGATTGAGCAGTTGTCCGGTTATATCGATATCGACGTCACCAAGAACGACAACAATTCAATTTCCATCCGCACCGCCAGCGGCGACCAGCTTTACGCAGACGGCCAGGCATCGACGCTGACCTTCGATGCCACGCATCTACTGCAGCCGGGCCAGGCAGGCAACTCGGTGATGGTGAGAACGCCAGGCGGCACCCAGTTCGATCTCATCGCGTCGTCGAAATCTGGTTCGATACAGGCAACTGCTGAATTGCGCGATGATATCCTGGTCGAGGCGCAGACACAGCTCGACACGATTGCTGCCGAACTGTCACTTGCCTTTTCCAATGTGAATGTTGAAAGCACAGCTGCGACCGTCGGTCTGGACAGCGGTTTCGATCTCGATGTGTCCGCGCTTCAACCGGGCAACACGATCACGCTGGATTACACCGACAGCAGCGGCAATCCGCAGTCAGTCACTCTTGTGGCCGTGGACGATCCCGCACTGCTGCCGCTGGACAACTCCGCTACGGCAAATCCGGGCGACACGGTCTTCGGTATAGACATTTCCAGCGGTGTTCCGGCAACCTATATCACCAACATCACCGCAGCACTTGCCGGTACAGGTCTTCTGGTCAGCAATGACGGGTCGGACAACCTTCGGGTTCTGGGCGACAACACGGCGCCGACCAGCGTTGAAAGCCTGAGTGCGAATGTCACCGTGACGGCGAATTCCGATCAGGGGTTGGGCCTTGCGATCTTCGTTGACCAGCGGGCTGGAACGGACCTCTTCACCGATGCGCTTGAAGGCGGCGGCCAGCGGCTCGGCTATGCCTCCGGAATCAGCGTTAATCCGGATCTTCTGGCCGATAGCGCGCTTCTGGTGAACTATCAGACCACGCCGACACCGAACACGACCAACGATCCTGCGCGTGCGCAGTTCCTGTCGGATGCCCTCAGCGTCGGCACGAAACACTATGACCCGGGCTCGGGTATCGGCAGCGCGTCGACACCGTTCCAGGGAACGCTGCTGGGCTTTGTCAACCAGACCGTCGCGTTTCAGGGCAACCAGGCGGAAGACGCAGCCACATATGCGGATTCCAAGGAAGCGCTGACCATGAACCTCGCCATTCGTTACGAGCAGAGCTACTCGGTCGATCTCGACGCCGAACTGGCCTTCATGGTTCAGCTGGAAAACGCCTATGCGGCCAATGCCCGCGTCATGCAGACCATCAAGGAACTCTTCGAAGAGCTCCTGAACATCGTTTAAGGTTGGGTGCGTTATGGCTGTTTCGAATATCACCACCTCCCGGACTTACCTGACCCGCCAGCTCGGCGAGCTCAACGATCTGCTGGCAAGCAAGACAACCCAGCTCGCCAGAGGCAAGGTCGGTACCACATACGGCGAAGTAGGCGACCGCCGGCTTCTGGACATTCAGCTGACACAGAAAGTCAGCATGATAGAGAGCTACCAGGACACCATCACCATCGCCAACTTGCACCTGCAGACCTCGACCATGTCGCTGGAGCGTCTGGAGGATATCCGGCAGGATGCGAAATCCGCGCTCGATACCAACGATTTCGTGCTGCAGGACGACGGGCAGACGCAGACCCAGTCCCGCGCCAAACTGCTGTTGAACGAAGCGCTCAACATTCTGAACACGGAAGTCGCCGGATTTTACGTCTTTGGCGGCACGGATGCCGTTCAGGATCCGGTTGCCAAGATCGATGCCATTCTGGAAGGGGCGAACGGCCGGGACGGGCTGAAAACAGTCATGAGCGAGTATTCCCAGGCAAATCTGGGTGCCGGCAACAATGGCCGCACATCGACCTCCGCGCTGACAACCAACTACGCTGGCCCCGTGCCAACGGATTCCACCTTCACCATTGCCGAAGATGGTGCACATGATTTCGGTTTCGACATAGCATCGGTTGCCTCGACCCTGACCAACGTCGCGATCACCGGGCCTTCGGGCACCGATCCGGACAGCTTCGACGTTCAGTTCACCGGTCAGCCGGAACTTGGCGAGACCATCACGGTGGAATTCTCCCTGCCGCCTGACCACAGCGAGACGATCTCCATCGAGCTGACGGCAGCAAACAGCACGGCTGAAGACGGAACCTTCGCGATCGGCGCCGATCTTGAGGAAACGGCGCAGAACCTGCGCGATGCCCTGGAAGCGGAGATCGAGCACCAGGCTCAGACAACCCTTCGCGCCGTGTCGGACGAATGGGCGGCAGAAGAGTTCTTCAGGACGTTCGGCGGGGAAGAGCCGCAGCGGGTCGACGGACCTCCCTTCGACAGCGCAACCGCGCTGATCGGTGGCGGCTCGACGACTGTCGCCTGGTATACGGGCCGCAACACGGCCACCGACGATCCACGCACGGACAAGAACGCAGTGATCGACAGCAATTTGACGGTGAGCTACGGCGTCCGGGCCAATGAAACACCGCTGCAGGAACTGGTCCAGTCGCTTGCGGCTTTCATTGCCGCGGATTTTTCGGGCGGCTCGACGATCGACGAAGAGTATTACAATACCCTGTCGACCAACCTGCGCACGACCTTGCAGCCGCCAGGTGTCGATCAGTCCGGGATCACCGATATTGCCACGGACATTGCCATCACGCATCGGACAGTGTCGCTGACCGATGACCGGCACGTGCAAATGAAGAGCAGCTACGAAGGCACGATCGCGGATATCGAGGGAATCGACCAGGATCAGGTCGCCGCCGAGATCCTGCAATTGCAGACCAATATCGAGGTTTCCTACAGGGCCTCGTCGATCGTGTTCAACCTGACCCTGTCCGATTACCTCTAGGATCGCACGGAACTTCCGGCTTTTCCCCGGGCGGTCTTCGCTACCTGCTGCCTGGACTGCCGGTCAGGGCCGGGAAAGGCCTTGAAATATTCCCCCTTTGGGGAAACACTCTTCTGGTTGCCTTTCTTCCCGACGGATATCTTCTGGTGTCCAGTTCCAACCGGTTTGCCGCCGGGGCCTTTGGCAACGGCGCGTTCTTTTCATTATCCCTTTTCAAAAAACAGATCGCGGCATACCGCGTAAAGATAGACACCATGGGAGGGAGAGCCGATGTGTCACGTATTTGCCGGACAGGATCCGGAACGCTATGCCAGCCAGACCCGGCGGTTGCGGCTCAACGGACAGAGCACGAGCATCCGACTGGAAAATTCCTTCTGGGCAATTCTGGATCAGATTGCTGCATCGGAAGGGGTGACGACACCGCATTTCATCTCGACGCTGCATTCAGAAGTGATCGAACTGCGCGGTGAACCGAAGAATTTCACATCGCTGTTGCGTTGCGCCTGTCTGAAGTTCCTCGAGATTTCGTCGAACCAGCATGCGGCTTCGATTGCCGCTGAATGACATTTTGCGCTGCAGCGCAAGTTTTACCGCTCGCAGTATAAGCATACTACCCGAGCGATAGTTGCCACGCGCTACGCTTCCGTCATGCAAATACAAGCAGAGCGGAGTAACGCGTGGCGAAAGCAATACATTCTATGATCCGTGTTCTGGAAGAGCACAGGTCTCTTTCCTTTTATGAAAAAGCATTCGGGCTGACCGTAGCGGATCGTCTGGATTTTCCCGATTTTACCCTGATCTACCTGCGCAACAGCGACTCCGGCTTCGAGCTGGAGCTGACCGTCAACAAGGGGCGGACAGAGCCCTATGACCTGGGCGACGGCTATGGGCATCTGGCGTTCAGTGTCGATGACCTCGACAGCGAACACGCACGCTTCGAAGCAGCAGGTCTCAATCCAAGAAAACTGGTCGATTTCGCACCGGCGGGAGACGTCATAGCGCGCTTCTTCTTCGTTGCGGATCCCGATGGCTATCAGATCGAGGTGCTTCAGCGCGGCGGTCGATACGAATGAATTGAACGGGAGGAGAGCATGAAAACCGAAAACAGTCCGAGAGGTCTGACCAGACGACAGCTTCTGGCCCGGGCGACGGCGGCAGGCGCTGCCTTCGTCACTGGGACCGGATTTCTGGCAGCAAGGGACGGCGCCTGGGCGACGGAGCTGACGGCACTCAAGCCGGACAGTTTCGCGACGCTGGTGCAGATGGCGCGGGACATCTACCCGCACGACCATGTCGGCGACGAATACTATGTCATTGCCGTCAAGGGATATGACACGCCCGACCACGCCGAGGATATCGAGGCCGGTATCGAGGCCCTGAACGGAGCAGCCCAGGGGAGAGGGCATACTTCCTATCTTGCGATCGGCTGGGAGCGTGACAGGGCGGACCTGCTGCGGTCCATGGAGGACAGCCCGTTCTTTCAAAGGGTCAGGGGCGGACTGGTAACGGGTCTCTACAATCAGAAAGCAGTCTGGCCGCTGTTTGGCTACGAGGGAGCTTCCTACGAACTGGGCGGCTACATCGACCGGGGCTTCAACGACATCAACTGGCTTTGAGCCTTAGGGAGGAAACCATGGCTGCACCATTTGACCTGAATGACGACACGGTTGTCGTCGTGATCGGAACGGGCGCCGGTGGCGGTGTGCTTGCCAACGAGCTGGCGCAGAAGGGCGTAAGTGTCGTGGCTCTGGAGGCGGGCGGACGCTATCTTCCGGATGATTATGTCAACGACGAGTGGGAAAGCTTCGGGCAGCTTGCCTGGGTCGACCCCAGAACCACGTCGGGCGACTGGCGGGTTGCAAAGGACTTTTCCGGCCTGCCGGCCTGGATCGTCAAGGCCGTCGGGGGGACCACCGTTCACTGGGCCGGGGCGTCGATCCGCTTCCAGCCACATGAATGGAAGGCAAAAACGTCCTACGGCAACGTCCAGGGAGCCAATCTGCTCGATTGGCCGCTGGATGCGGAGGAAATGGATCCCTGGTACACGCTTGCCGAAACAAAGCTGGGCGTGACGCGCACAGGGGGGCGGGCCGGACTGCCGGGCAACAACAACTACCTGGTGTTCGAAAAGGGCGCCAAGGCGCTCGGCTACAAGGAAGTCCATACAGGCCGGATGGCCATCAACTCGGCCGACTACGACGAGCGTATCGCCTGCCAGCAGACCGGTTTCTGTTTTCAGGGCTGCAAATGGGGAGCGAAGTGGTCCGCCGCCTACACGGATATTCCGCGGGGCGAGGCAACCGGAAATCTGGAAGTTCGCGACCAGGCCCATGTCGCACGAATCCTGCACGACGATGCAGGCAAGGTGACCGGGGTCGAATATTTCGACAAGGACGGCAATCTGCAGCTTCAGAAAGCCCGTGTCGTCTGCGTTGCCGGCAATTCCTTCGAAAGCCCGAGGCTGTTGCTGAATTCAGCGTCTTCCATGTTCCCGGACGGTCTTGCCAACAGCTCCGGCCAGGTCGGTCGCAATTACATGCGCCATACCACAGGCTCGGTCTATGCCATTTTCGACCAGCCGGTGAAGATGTGGCGTGGAACAACGATGGCGGGGATCATTCAGGACGAAGCCCGTCACGACCCGTCCCGCGGCTTCGTCGGCGGATATGAACTTGAAACCCTGGCTCTTGGACTGCCGTTCATGGCGGCGTTCCTTGATCCGGGAGCGTGGGGCCGGGAATTCACAAGTGCGCTCGACGGTTACGAGAACATGGCAGGCATGTGGATCGTCGGTGAGGACATGCCCCAGGAAACCAACCGGGTCACGCTCAATCATGATGTGAAGGACAGCTTTGGCCTGCCGGTTGCGAATGTCCATTTCGATGATCATCCCAACGACGTCGCAATGCGCAATCATGCCTACAAGCAGGGGATGGCCATCTACGATGCCGTCGGGGCGACCCGGACCTTCCCGACGCCGCCTTACCCGTCTACCCACAATCTGGGCACCAACCGGATGTCGGAAAATCCGCGGGACGGGGTGGTCAACCGCTGGGGGCAAACCCACGACATTGCCAATCTGTTCGTGTCGGACGGGTCCCAGTTCACCACGGGCGCTGCCGAAAACCCGACCCTGACGATCGTGGCACTAGCCATCCGTCAGGCCGATCATATCGCCCGGGAAATGAGTGCCGGCAATCTGTAGTCCCGTGAGGGCCGGCTTCCGGAAGGCTGGGCTTTCAAAGCCCGGCCAACGCGGAGGTTCTGAATGGATTGCCGGGCTCGCACTGGGCCGGTGCTGAATATCTCATGGCTGCAAATCCTGCCCGCAGCTTGAGGACCCGCTGATCTCCGGTGGAGGCTTCCTCCGTTTCCGCTGGAGGAGGGCAGGTGAACGTTGCAGTCAAGAGAAAGGCCGCCGAGGTTACCCTGGCGGCCTTTCTTGATCTTCTATCGTGTTTTCCGAGGCTGTTCTCGAACCGGCCGCACCGGGATCAGGACCTCAGACCCTCGGCAATCGAACGATTGATGCTGATGAGGGTATCGAGCTTGTTTTCGTCGTCAGTCGTCATGACTGTCATGGTCTGCTTGAACACGAACACGCCCAGCGAGGCGATGTTGTTCTTGATGTCCTGAGGCAGTTCGCTTTCAGGACTGGTCGCGGACGTCACGAGAATTGTCCAGAGCTTGCGATTGTACACCAGGGCGTCATCTTTTTCCGCAAGCGAGGAATTTGCCCATTCATCCTTGATCAACTGAAGCCGGGCTGCGGCCTTCATCAGCAGATTCGCTTCCAGCTCCCTCGGTGACATCGCCACCTGGCTTGTTTTCTGGTAAGCCTGCGCTGCCTGTTTGTACATGACTGATCAGCGTCCCTTCGTACTCGATGAGCTTACGTGCTTCTTTCAGTGCTTTATAGAAGGCGCCGGTTAGTATGGCGTTACTAATCCTGGTGACAAAAGGGATCGTACTCGGCGCGGCTTTCACTATGTCATTGACGAGGCTGAAGTAACTCTCCTGTATCTTCTCCAAGTCAGTTGACAGATACATCAGCTGAACGGCCAGGTAGACCCGTTTGGCTGGTGTATCCGCAGTGGCCGGCGTGAGAATATCCTTTTCTCGCAGAATGGGAGCCTGGCCTTCGATAAAGAGGCGAGTGCGTTGATTGTCATTGGTGATAACGCTTTCCCCAATGATAATTCGCTCGCCCGGTTTCAGCTCGACCTTGAGCGCCATTCCGTGACCTCCACGCAGAAGTATCGCTGTGAAACGTTAACGAAATCGTTAACGATTTGCCCCCGATACCTTAATGATAACTGCCGCCGGTGTTAACCGAACAGGCTCAAGACGCTCTGATCTGCCTGGTTGGCCAGAGACAGAGCAGTCGAAGAAAGCTGCTGACGGGTTTGCAGCGCCAGCATGTTAGCACCTTCTTCGTTCATGTCCGCAATAGTTAGGTGGCCAGCGCCAACCTCCAGCGTGTTGATCAGATTTTGGGTGAAATCGGTCCGGATTTCCACAGTCGAAAGAGCCGTACCCATCGACCGGGCCGCATTGCGAAGCTCGTCGAGCGCCGCGTTGATGGCCTGAAGCGTTCGATCGATATCCGTATCCGACTTGAATTCGGACGGCGCTGCCGTCAGTGACACGATTCCTGTCGTCGATCCGAGCGTCGTTCGGTTGAAGTCGCTGTTGCTGCTGGAAATGTCGAAAGAGACTTCGCCGATAAGGCTGATGCTGCCGCCCGAGAAGGTGGCATCCAGGCCCTTTACGTTGTTGATGAAGGTCACGAGATCGCTGACCGTGGTTTCTTCGTCGATCTCCAGAGAGGCCGGCTCGAAGCCGTTGCCGTCGGTGATCGTGATCGTGTCGCCGGCCTGGAAGCCGCCGGAGGAGACCAGCGTTGCCGTGGAACTGAGAGGAGACACCGTCATCGTGGTCGTTGTGCCGCCGGTGTCGCCACCGTCCGTCGCTGCGCCACCGCCGGTGTTGTCCTTGGAGATATAGAGAGCGTTGTCGAGACCGGACGTGATGGTGATGGAGTCCGTGGCTTCGTCAAAAGTGGCGTGAACGCCGTTCAGATCGTTCAATGCGTCCACGTAGTCCTGCACCGTGGTGATGTCGGTACCGACCGTCAGGTTGGTGGTGCCGGAGGAATCCGTGATGCTGACAACGTTGCCGGTTGCCCAGTCGGCGAGGTCCGTCAGATTCGAGGACGCCTGCAGGCCCGACAGGGAAATGGAGGTGGTGCCGCTGAAGAGGTTGAAGGACGACGTACCGGTGCCACCGGCATCCAGGTCATCCAGATTGAGACCATCATCTAGTGAAGTGTCTGTAAAATCTACCGGATTAACGGTCAGATTCGAGGTGCTGTCCTCGTTGAAGATAACTTCCAGCTCGTTGCCGGCACCGGCAAGAAGGTTTTTGCCCTTGTAGCTGGAGTCCCGTGCCATATCCTCGATCTGCTCGAGCAGATCGTTGTACTGGCTGGTGAACAGCTTGCGTTCGTATTCACTGGAGGTCTGCAAGGCCTGGTTCGCGATGGCCTTGGCCGATTCCACCAGTTTGGTAATCGACGTGATGCCCTTGTCCGCTGCCCGGATCGTCTGAACCGCCTGGCCCATGTTGTCCAAGAGGTTGGACAGATCACTCGCGCGGTCGTTCAGGGATTGTGCCGTGAAATAGGAGTTCGGATTGTCGAGCGCCGTGTTGACCTTCAGGCCCGTTGCCAGGCGCGTTTGCGTGATCGACTGCAAATCCGCCGTCTGTTTCAGCGACAGGAGATTGTCCCGGACAGCACTGGAGAGAACAATATCAGGCATCAGACTTCACCGCTTTCCCTATTCAGGTCTCGCCAAAGGCAACATGCGGGTAATCCAAGTCGAGCATGCACCTTTGCCGTAAATCTAAATGGAAAGTTAATCACTGATGCACGTATTAACGTCCCGTAAATAAAAGTTACCAAAAGGTTTCTTTTAAGATGTTGATTCTCAATGATAAAAAATTTCGGGTTCAGACAGTAATTCACGGCGTAAACGAAAACGGCGGACCAGTGGCCCGCCGTTTCTGATGCTTGTCTGTGAGTCGTGCGTCCGACTGATTCTCTTTGAATTAGAAGAGGGATAGCACGGTCTGGTCCGCCTGGGAGGCGAAGGACAGAGAGGTGGAAGCAAGCTGCTGACGGGTCTGAAGGGCCAGCAGGTTTGCACCTTCCTCGTTGGTGTCGGCCAGGGTCAAAAGACCTGCACCTTCCTGCAGAGTATTGATCAAGGTCTTCGTGAAGTCTTGCCGGATCTCAACAGTCGAGAGGTTGGTACCGAATTCGGAAGCCTGGGACCGCAGGTTTGACAGACTGGTGTTCAACCGGTCTATGACGCGGTTGATGTTCGTATCCGTTGCGAACCCACTGTCGGAGATCGCTTCGATCACGATGCCATCCGTGTCCGCGGTAAAGCCGGAGCTGTTGAAGTCCGTGTTGTCACTGGTCAGCGACAGGTCGGTTTCCGACGTGATGGTGATACGACCGGAGCCGTCATCGAACTTGGCCGAGACGCCGTTGAAGTCGTTGATGAAGTTTTCCAGGTCATCAACGGTGCTGTCTGCTTCAACTTCGAAGGTGCCGAGCTCGTAGCCGTTACCGTCCGTCAGCGTCAGAGTATCGCCAACCGCAAAGGAACCGGAGTCGATCAGGGCATCCGTGGTCGAAGAGAACGCAGTCGCGTCGACGAGGGTGCCTGCAAAGCTCGTGGTCGCAGAGCCGTTACCACCGATGTAGAAGTCTTCATCGGAGTAGATGGTCAGTTCGCCCGTGCCGTTGTCGAATTCTGCACGAACACCGGCAATGGCGTTGAGGCCATCAACCAGATCCTGAACGGAAGCCGTCGAGGAAACGCCACCGGAGAGCACGGCCGGGTTGGTGGCAGTGTCGTCGACGAAGGACAGGCTCTGGGTCGTGGAGATCAGAGTGGAGTCCGACAGGGTGGAGGAAGTGTTCAGGGCAGAACCGCCTGCATCCTGCAGGGTGATGACGGTCTTGCCGCCCTGCAGCTGCAGGGAAGAGGTTGCACCTTCGCCTTCTGCCAGGTCGGAAAGGTTCAGACCGGTGGACAGTGCGGTGTCGGTGTAGTCGACCGCTTCAATTGTCAGCTTGGAGGTCGCATCTTCGTTGAAGATGGTGGTCAGGTCGTTGCCGTCACCTGCAAGCAGGTTCTTGCCTTTGTACGAGCTGTCCTTGGCGACGTCTTCGATCTGTTCCAGCAGGGCGTTGTACTGTGCTGCGTAGGTTTTACGCTCGTACTGGCTCTGTGTCTGCAGGGCCTGGTTGGCCTTCGCCTTCGCGGTTTCAACCAGATCCGTGATGGTCTGAATGCCTTTGTCCGCGGCTTTGATGGTCTGCAGGGACTGGCCCATATCGTCCAGCAGGGTGCTGAGATCGCCTGCGCGGGAGTTCAGTCCGGATGCCGTGAAGAAGCTGTTCGGATTGTCCAGCGCGGAGTTCACCTTCATGCCGGTTGCCAGCTTGTTCTGGACGCCCGACATCAGGTCTGCAGTGGATTGAAGTGTGAGGAGGTTTTGCCGCACGGCGGCTGACAGCGTAATGTCACGCATCGAATTATCCCTTTCCTGGGTCAAATTTCAACTGCTCTTCCTGAGCAGGTTGGGACCGATCATCGAGCGTTAACCTTAATCAATGGTTAAACGCTTGAAAAATAGGGTTATCAGGAGGTTAACGCCGTTTTGCGCCCTGTCTGAACTGTCAGGACGATTGCCTTCAAGTGCCGAGGCAGGGTTCCAAAAAGTGCCAGTGTCTTTACTGCGAGGGCAGGGTGCCAGGTTACGGCGATAGGCATGCAAAGCCCGGAGTCCGGCGGGTTTTGTCCTCGTCGGGTTCTGGCGGGACAAGCGTTCTCAAAAAAATTCAATGCGAGGCGTCATGGGAGCCGGTGCCGGCCTTGCATGTTTGCGCTGGCGTCGAGAGAGGGCCCGAGCAGCCATGGCAATTTGAATGAATGGGCGCAGGCTGCGAGCTGCGTTTATATCCACCTGAGCCAGAATCTTAACGATTGGGATCAGGCAAGGCTTTGAAACCGATGTTCGTGAAGAGGGGAGGATTCGGGCTGGGGGCGTGTCTTGGGAGTGAGCTTGGGGAGTGGGGCCGAATATAGATGCGCTTAAAGTTTTCCGCGGGCGCGAACGGCTGGATCGGGAAACGCGCTTGAGGATCCGGAAACAAGAAAAGCGGGCCGTGGCCCGCTTTCCAATGTCGTTCTAACCGAAATGTCTGGCTTAGAAGAGACGCAGAACGTTCTGGTCTGCCTGTGCTGCGAAGGACAGCGAGGTAGAAGCCAGGCTCTGGCGAGTCTGCAGGGCCAGCAGGTTTGCACCTTCTTCGTTGGTGTCGGCCAGCGTCAGCTTGCCAGCACCTTCTTCCAGCGTGTTGATCAGGTTCTTGGTGAAGTCCTGACGGTTTTCAACGATGGAGAGGTTGGTACCGAAGGAGGAAGCCTGCGTTCTCAGGTTCGACAGTGCAGTATTCAACCGGTCAACAGTACGGTTGATGTCCGTATCCGTCGCAAAGCCACTGTCGGAGATCGCCGAGATGCCGATACCGGTGGTGTTTGCGGTGAAGCCGGAGCTTGCAAAGTCGTCGTTGTCACTGGTCAGCGACAAGTCGGTTTCCGAAGTGATGGTGATGCGGCCAGAGCCAGTGTCGAAGTCAGCGGAGACGCCGTTGAAGTCGTTGATGAAGTTTTCCAGATCATCAACCGTGCTGTCGTCTTCAACTTCGAAGGAGCCGAGCTCGTAGCCGTTGCCGTCCGTCAGCGTCAGAGTGTCGCCAACAGAGAAGGAACCGGAGTTGATCAGAGCATCCGTGGTCGAGGAGAACGCAGTCGCGTCGACGAGGGTGCCTGCAAAGCTCGTGGTCGCAGAACCGTTACCACCGATGTAGAAGTCTTCATCGGAGTAGATGGTCAGTTCGCCCGTGCCGTTGTCGAATTCTGCACGAACACCGGCAATGGCGTTGAGGCCATCAACCAGATCCTGAACGGAAGCCGTCGAGGAAACACCACCGGAGAGCACGGCCGGGTTGGTGGCAGTGTCGTCGACGAAGGACAGGCTCTGGGTCGTGGAGATCAGAGTGGAGTCCGACAGGGTGGAGGAAGTGTTCAGGGCAGAACCGCCAGAATCCTGCAGGGTGATGACGGTCTTGCCGCCCTGCAGCTGCAGGGATGCGGAAGCGCCTTCGCCTTCTGCGAGGTCGGAAAGGTTCAGACCGGTGGACAGTGCGGTGTCGGTGTAGTCAACAGCTTCAATGTCGAGCTTCGAAGTGGAGTCTTCGTTGAAGATGGTTCTCAGGTCGTTGCCTTCACCTGCGAGCAGGTTCTTGCCTTTATAACCGGAGTCCTTCGCCAGGTCTTCGATCTGCGTCAGCAGGTCGTTGTACTGAGCAGCAAACTGCTTGCGCTCGTACTGGCTCTGGGTCTGCAGGGCCTGGTTGGCCTTTGCTTTTGCAGATTCAACGAGCTTGGTGATGCTCGAAATACCCTGGTCGGCTGCCTTCAGGGTCTGCGTGGACTGGCCCATGTCGTCCAGAAGAGTGGACAGGTCGTTTGCACGGGAGGTCAGGCCGGAAGCCGTGAAGAAGCTGTTCGGATTGTCCAGAGCGGAGTTCACTTTTTTACCGGTCGCCAGTTTGTTCTGGACGTCCGACATGAACTGTGCGGTGGACTGAAGGGTGTTGAGGTTCGCGCGAACCGCGCTCGACAGAGTAATGTCGGCCATTTTGTGTCCTTTCTAGGAGTACAAGATACGAGGACCCTTCCTGGGTCCGAGGGACATCTATCGGCGCTTTCTTGTAAGAAGTTCTAAACAAAGATGGTTAGCGTAAATTAACCTTAACAGCCCCCTAAGCCGAGCAACTAAAATCATTGCCAGAAAAAGTTGAGTATATTGTTTTGAAAGATAAATTTTAGCTGAGTAAAGATCTTAACGGGGACCAGCGAAAGCTTGAAGAATGCCTCTTGCCAGGTGCTCGGGCAGCGCAAATTTCCCCTAAGGGCGGTCGACTTGTCTGAAACCTGACGGATTTGTTAACTCGTGTGCGGAACGAGGCAGGTGAAGGTGCCGAAATCGAGGACGATAGACAGATGCGCCGGCAAGACGCGCCGGGCCGATTGCACGCGGGGTTTGCCAGCAGCTTTATAGAGCAAGCGTCAGGGGGGCGTGAGGAGGCTGCAAGCGATCAGTTCAAAGACCGTGTGGGGGCGAAGCTGAAGGCGTCGCTGGAGGAGGGCAGCAAACCTGCGGGAGGGGATTGGGGAAAGTCGAGTAGACAGGGGATTACCAAGGTCACAGCAAAGCCAGGCGCCGTCGGGAAACGGGCAAGGTATGAGGATGGCTGCGCCTGATCAGATAACGCGTTGAACCGGTTCTGCCTGAGGCTGGGTTTGCCGGGTTTCTATCGACTCGTTGTACGCCCGCAGACGAAGCAATGTCTCTGCAGGTATCTGCCGGACGACCTGACCGGTTTCGGTGTTGGTCGCAACATAGACCAGGGCATCATATTCCGGGTCGATGATGTTCTGGCGTTCAACCGTGGAAGAAAACCGTTCGCCAAACGAACGCTGGTCGCGCTCGTTGTTCGCACTGCGCTGTGCGTTTTGCGTCTCGGTGGATGGTCTTACGGTCTCTTCGACCGGAAGGTCCGTCTCAACTGAAGGAGCATTGCGCTCCGGAGCCCGCGCTACCGGCGTAATCGCCGTATATGTCGGCGATGGCGGCCGGGCCAATCCCGTGTCCAACATCTTTTCCTCCGGGTGACTAACAACTTTTACCCGATCAATCTGGAAAGATAACGTAAGGGAATGAATCGTCTGTTAACGGAATGATTAGACTTTTAAGGATTGCGATCTATCCGGTTGCGCCTGTTCCTGATTCGCTCTCGCAGTCCCGTCCTGCCGTTTGGGGAAACCTCTGGGCAGGTTTCGCGAGGGGGATAAATACACGAAAAGCTCCCGGCGGGGAGCTTTTCATCGTTACAGGATACCCGGCGTGGTTCTTGCTAGCTGTCAGCAATCCTCAGAGCGACTGATTGACAGCGATGCCCCGAGCGGATTGCGGTCCGGTTGGCGCAGAACCGTTTCGTCCGTAGGTGGTCGGTGCATTGGCATTCTTGGCGCCGGCGACCTTCGCGACGGTTGCAACGATGTTATTGGCAACGTCTCTTGCCGTTGAAAGCACCGCCAGGTTGATGCGCAGAACCGGCTGGAATTCGCTGTGCTGGCGACGCAGCGACTGGGTGGATGCCGGGGAAAGATTGCCCAGGGCGACCGCGTGTTCCTTCGCTGTCATCATGCCGCGGGTGTATTCGTGGATCAGCCGGGCCTTGTCGGGCTGCAGCTCGCCAGCTTCCCGGAGTTTACCGGCCCTGACCAGATCGGTTTCCATTTCGATCACGGACAGGAGGGCTTCCATGGTGCCGGACAAGGCAGAGCAGAACTGCTCGGCTTCCTGCTGGCTGGTAGGCCGCTCAAGGGAAAATGGAAAGGTGGATGCGTTGGGTTGTGCGGTCATCTTGACCCCTCCTGCAATGCGAGCAGTTCACGTTCCACGCTGTCGGCAAGGCCGATGCCGCCTGTTTGGGCGATGTTGCGTGCATATTCGTCGACCAGAAGGCTCTGCCAGGCATCCGCCCCGTGGCCTTTGCCCCAGGTGCCACCGTTTTCAAGGCCGGTGAACATGTTCTGGAGCATGGTGTTCAGGAAAACGGCCTCAAACTCTTCGGCGGCCTCGCGAACCCGCGTCTTGTTGGTCCGGTCGACGCCGCGCAGCGTGTCCAGCGGGCTTTGTTGAAAGGATGTCGGTGAAACAAGCTCGGCCATCACAGCACCTCGATATCGGCCTGGAGGGCACCTGCGGCCTTGATGGCCTGCAGGATCGAGATCATGTCGCGTGGACCGATCCCGAGAGCGTTCAAACCATCAACAAGCTGCTTCAGCGTGACGGTTTGTGGAACGATGGCGAGTTTGGAACCTTCCTCATCCACGGTGACGTCGGAACGCGGCACCACGGCGGTCTGGCCGTTTGCGAAAGGCAGCGGCTGTGAGACCTGCGGAGATTCAGCAATCGTCACGGTCAGGTTGCCCTGGGCAACGGCGACCATGGAAACCTTCACGTCCTGTCCCATGACGATGATGCCGGAGTTCTCGTCGATGACGATGCGGGCTGCCAGATCCGGTTCGACGATCAGCTGCTCGATGTCCGTGAGAAGATCGACGATGTTGCCATCATATTGCTGCGGCAGGTCGATGCGTACGGTTGCCGGATCAAGCGGTTCGGCTGTCGGCATGCCGATCAGTTCGTTGACGGAGAGCGCGATGCGCCGCGCGGTGGTCAGATCCGGATTGCGCAGGGCGAGACGAAGCGTGGTCAGCGAAGCCAGCTTGAATTCCAGTTCGCGTTCAACAAGGCCGCCGTTGGCGATCCGTCCGGCGGTGGGAACACCGCGAACAACCGACGCGGCATCCGCCTGTGCCGAAAAGCCGCCGATCGCGATCGAGCCTTGGGCGATAGCGTAGACTTCACCATCGGCACCGACCAGCGGTGTGACCAGAAGCGTGCCGCCCTGGAGCGATTCTGAATCGCCGAGGGCGCTGACGTTGACGTCGATCCGGGTACCCTGTGTGGAGAAGGGCGGCAGGTTGGCAGTCACCATGACGGCCGCGACGGTGTTGGTATTCAGGTCGATGTTGCGGGTGTTGACGCCGAGACGTTCCAGCATGGCCTGCAGGCTCTGCTGCGTGAAAGGCGAATTGTTGAGCGAGTCGCCGGTGCCATTCAGGCCGACCACGAGGCCGTAGCCAATGAGCTGGTTTTCGCGAATGCCTTCGAAATCGGCAATATCCTTGATACGGGAGGCGGCGTGTACCGGTGCCAGCAAGGTTGTTGCAGCAACGGCGGCGGCAGCACCCAGAAGTGCCAGCCGCTTGAACCCTCCGCAGATCATTTCACCAATTTTTTGCATTACTGATCTGGCCCGCCATCGTGTTTCCGGCTTTGCTGCCGGGATACATATATTCGAAATGCGCAATGCGAGAGCCGTGCCACTTTTTACAAAGGCGTTGGTTCTTTCCATAAAAGTGGCGGAAATCCGGGCTCTTTGCTGGTATGATCACGAGCATATCCACGCAAAACTGTCGCTTGAGGTTAAAGAAATGTACCTGTTGGTCGGCAAATATTGCCTCACCCCCAAGGACTCATTTACCCTTCTCGGCAGAATCTGACGGGCAGAGCCACTCCATGCGCCAGAATTGCCGTCAGTCCGACTGGAAGATCGATCATGCGTATTACAGGCAATAAACCCATTTCCGGCGTTCAGGGACGAGGCGCCAAGAAGAGCGTTTCTTCAAACGGCGACCAGTTCGCACCGGATCTTGGGGGCGAGGTTTCACAGTCTTCCCAGACCGCGGGCGGTGCGTCCATTCAGGGCATGGATGCCTTGCTGGCCCTGCAGGAGGTTGACGACCGCGCAGAGCGCCGATCCCGCGCCACCAAGCACGGGCACAATCTGCTGGACACACTGGAGTCGGTGCGGGCGGATCTGCTTGCCGGACACGTGTCGGAGGACCGGCTGGAGCTGCTCGCCAGGCAGGTTTCCAAACGCCAGTCGAGTGGTGATCCTGAGGTTGATTCGGTGCTCGAGGAGATCGAATTGCGGGTCAAAGTCGAGCTTGCAAAGCTCGGCCGATTCCAGGATTGAGCGTGCACACAAATCGATAAAATTTGTCGGCTTAGTGTTCAAAATTTACGCAACGTCTTGAAAGGTATAAACTTTCCTTGACGCCATTTTTAGCAAATGAACCGTTGTCCGCTGGCGGAACCGCCTATATATTGCGCCCGGCATAACGGTAATCCGGAGCTATCGATGACGGTTGAAATTGAGTCTGAATATCGACCCTCGGAAGACGAGCCGTTCATGAATGACAGGCAGCGCGAGTACTTTCGGAACAAGCTGCTTGTGTGGAAAGAAGAGATCCTGAAGGAAAGCAAGGAAACCCTCGCCAATCTTCAGGAGGAAAGCCAGAACCATCCTGACTTTGCCGACCGTGCGTCGTCCGAAACGGATCGGTCCATTGAACTTCGCGCCAGGGACCGTCAGCGGAAACTGATCTCGAAGATCGATGATGCCTTGGAACGCATTACAGACGGAAGCTATGGCTATTGCGAAGAGACCGGCGAGCCGATCTCTCTTCGGCGCCTCGAGGCGCGCCCGATCGCGACTTTGTCGATCGAGGCTCAGGAAGCCCACGAGCGTCGGGAAAAAGTGTATCGCGACGACTGATTTCCAGAAAACGGCCGGTTTGCCGCACAGACGGCAGATCCGTAACGACTTTCAAGACCTTCCCCTCGTGGGAAGGTTTTTTTATGCTGTCAACGTCAATAGAGGCCGCTTTTTGGGTTCGTACTTCCGGCGTCGCCAGGATCTTTGCCGTCCAGAATATCCTTGACCTTGGAGGCTGTTTCGCCGGGGAATTTGAAAATAAATGGGGAGGAGCAAGGCGCCTGCAAGACCGTCAGCAATTCCGGACTCGGATTCGCGGAGATAAAGGCGCTTGGTCCGCGCAACGGCGGCATGTTTGAATTCGCAGCTCTCAGCGCAATCAGAAAACGCTCGTTTTCTTCGCCCAGGCTGATCGGCTCACCAAAGGTCGAATTGTCCCACGTCACGGAAACTGACTCATCAGGCTCGCCTTTGAGCACGGTGTCCACTTCGATCTGAAACTGGGCGTAGTCAGAAAGAAAGCTCCGCATTTTGCAGTATCTGTCGTCCGCGGTATTTTTGTTTTCACAGCGCTTTTTCTGGATTTCTCTGACTTTGGGGTCTTCAACGATTTTGTAGTTTCGGATTTTTCCAACAACGACAACATCGGCAAATTTGACGTCACTCAAGTCCATTTGAGCGAAGGTAATACAAGCGTTTGCGTCTATGCCACTCGCCAGCAGGTGGATGCTGGCGAGCATAACGAGAGAAAAATAGCGCATTTTCAGCCCCTAAAATCCACAATGAACAAAAACAACTCTTTCAGGTTGTATTTCTTTGTGGCGCTATTTTGGCTAACGGGGCTTGTTAATAGGTGCTGACGTTCAAAGCGTGATCCTGTAACGGGCAAAGCCGTCTGCGCCGTCACCTGCCGGTTCAATCTTGACCCCTTCCACGGAGGCGGCGTGTTCCGTGCCACCCGGGCCGGTTTCGAACAGGACGCTGGTATCCGGCATCGGTTTGAACGACCAGTTGGCATCTGCCGACGGGTTGATGGTGCCCTGTTCGACAATGTAGCGCACCAGGACGTCGCGATTGGTGTCCGGGCCGATGAAAACGACAACGTCGTCGCTGATGCCGGGGAAATTGCCGCCGCCACCTGCACGGTAATTGTTGGTCGCGACCACGAAGGTTGCTTCAGGGTCAAGCGGTGCGCCGTTGAACTCCAGGTTCACGATACGGCTGGCGTCCGGATTTAGGACTTCGCCTTTCGCGTCGTATTTCGATGGCTGGCTCAGGTCTATCTGGTAGGTGACACCGTCGATCACATCGAAATTATAGCTTGGAAACTCCGGGTTGATCAGTGTCTGGTCGGCCTTGCCCGGCTCGACTTCCTGGAAAATTCCGGCTGAACGTTCCAGCCATTCCTTCACCGTGCTGCCCTTGATGGCGACCGCGCGAATGGTGTTCGGATACAGGTAGAGATCGGCCACGTTCTTGATGGCGACATCGCCGACCGGAACGTCGGTGTAGTAGTCCGGACCGCCACGACCGCCGGCCTTGAAAGGCGCTGCTGCGGAAAGAACCGGCAGGCCTTCCCATTCCGTACCCTTCAGCATCTGTTCGATGTACCAGATCTGCGCCTTTGAAACGATCTGGACGCTCGGGTCGTCGGCCACGAGGGCGAAATAGGAATGCAAGGGAGCCGACGTCTTGCCGACGGGGCGGCGGACATAGGCAAGGGTTGCCTCGTGATCTTCCTTCACCGCATCGAGTACATCCTGCTGGCTCTCCACCAGAGGTGTCACGGTTCGACCTTCTTTTTCGTAGATCGGGCGTGCTTCGGTCATGAAATTGGCGACACGCCAGCCGTTGCCGTCGCGTTCGATCATCAGGTCGATAACGCCCAGATGCGAGCCCCAGAAACCACCCATCGCGGCAGGCTTGCCGAACAACGTGCCTTTCTCGCTGTCGATACCCGGCAGTCCCTCATACTGGGGACCGGGGAAGACCAGATGCTGGTGACCGGTAAAGACGGCGTCGATCCCGTCCACACCGGCAAGGTGCAGGGAGGCGTTTTCCATGCCTTCGGAATAGTCGTTGGCGTCAATCCCCGAGTGGGAGAGGGCGATTACAAGGTCGCAGCCCTGTTCGCGCATTTCCGGAACGAAGGCCTTGGCGGTTTCGATAATGTCACGCGCATTGGCGTTGCCTTCCAGGTGGCGGCGGTCCCAGTTCATGATCTGCGGTGGTACGAAGCCGATGAAGCCGATCTTGATCGGATAGGACTTGCCGGCACCGTCGGTGACCTGTTTTTCAACGATCACATAGGGCTTCAGGAAAAGGGCGTCGTCTCGCGGGTTGCCGGCCAGCGTACTGCCCTTGACAAGATTGGCGCAGACAACGGGGAAATTGGCACCGGCCAGCACCTTCATCATGAAGTCCAGACCGTAGTTGAATTCGTGGTTGCCGAGTGTTGCCGCATCGAATTCGAGAACGTTCATGCCCTTGATGACTGGGTGCAGGTCGCCTTCGCTCATGCCGCGTTCATAGGCGACATAGTCCCCCATCGGGTTGCCTTGCAGAAAGTCGCCATTGTCGACCAGAACCGAGTTTGTCGCCTCGTTCCGGATATCGCGGATCAGTGTGGCTGTCCGGGCGAGACCGGCGGTGTCGACAGGTTTGTCGCTGTAATAGTCGTAAGGGAAGACATGGACATGGAGGTCCGTGGTCTCCATCAGGCGAAGGTGAGCCGTACCTTCCTTGGCCAGAACGGAATAGGGGTGCAGAGCTGCCGTGAAGCCAGTTGCCGCCGCGCCCATCAAAAGGGTGCGCCGTGAAATCGAAAAGTCTTTGATACTGGACATGGAATGGCTCCTGTTCGGTCGCTCGGCGATTGGTGTCGTTCAGCCTTGCGGAACAGCACGAGCCGGACCGACAGCTGCCGGTGCCAGCCGGGCGGCATGTTTCCGCGGCACACGGTTTTGGTCCGCAAGGATTACAACCGTATGACGCAAATTGCTGCCCGGATCGTCAGTTTTGTCAAGCAGGTTTATGGGCCGTCGAGCGGGGTCTACTCGCTGATCTGGCCAGCCATGACCGAGATCGTTTCCACGTAGACACTGGCCTTGTTCCATTGCTTGAGAACGTTGTAATTGGCAGTGCCCGGGCCCCAGCCCTGGCCGCGGCGCCAGCCTTTCTGCGCAAGATAATTTGCGGTGGAAGCCAACACATCGGGGATCGAGCGGATCAGGTCCTTGCGGCCGTCGCGGTCATAATCGACCGCATAACGGACATAGCTGGTGGCGAGAAACTGGGTCTGGCCGAGTTCGCCGGCCCAGGCACCCTTCATTTCGGCCGGCTGCATGTCACGGCCCTGCACGATCTTGAGCGCGGCGACCAGTTCGGCGGTGAAGAAATCGGACCGGCGGCAATCATAGGCCAGCGTGGCAAGGGATTGCAGGACCGGCATGTTGCCGGAGAAGCTGCCGTAGTTGGTTTCAAGCCCCCAGATCGCCAGCAGTACAGGTGCTGGAACACCGTATTTCTTTTCGATCCCACGGAAGATGCGGGCGTAGGTCTTGCCGAGCTGCTTGCCCCGTCGGATCATCGCGTTGTTGACCCGCTTGGCGTAGAACTGGTTGAAGCTGAGCTTGAAGGATTTCTGGTTCCGGTCGAGCGAGACCACCTTCTTGTTGTATTTCACGTTCTTGAGGGACGTTTCAACGACCCTTTTCTTAAGGCCGTAGCTTTGGGAATTTGCAATGAACGACTGTTTCCAGGCTTCGAAACCTCCCGGGCCATTGCCGCAGCTTGCACTCCAGGCAGAAGGTGCGGACAGAAGAACAAAACCAAAGACGAAAGCAGAAAGGAGGCGCATCGAATCCCCGCTGGGCCAATATAAGATTACCGGCATTCTATCCGAAAAAGCGGTAGCGTCATCCGGCAGATAGAGGAAAAAGAGGAGTGGAGGCGGACAAATCCGGTCTCGTCTTTTCCGGTTGCCGCAAAATCAGGGGTCGTGCCGGATGAAGTAGCTGTGAGATGGCGCGCCCGGGCTAAGGGTGCCGGCGCGGTCGAATTCGCTGTCGGCATTGAAGCTGATCTTCGGCAGCGTTGCGAACCTTGCGATCGTCTCCCGATGGCCTTCGATCTCGTTTTGAAGTCGCGTTTCCAGGTCTTCCCGTGCCGCCCCCTTGTGATAACCGTGAACACCGTGGACGATCCTGGGAACCAGAACATCGAAACCCAGATAGCGCAGTGTGTAGGCGAGCGGCCAAAGCAGCATCTGAATGTCGCCTTCCTTGCCGTTGTGGGCACTTTCGCTCGCCTTGGATCCGGTCGTGGCACAGAAGAGAACGGGCTTGTTCCTGAAATGGCCGGTATCGAAACGTTTGGAAGTGTCGTGCAGGCCGCCGTTGGCCAGAACGCGCTCGCACCAGCCCTTCAGGATGGCAGGTGGGGCGAACCACCAGACCGGAAAATGAAACACGATCCGGTCTGCCTGGCGAAGCTTCTCGACTTCTTCCGTAATGACCGACGGAAGGTTTCCGGTTTTCGAAGCCGCTTCCTGTGTTTTCAGAACGTCGTAAGGTTCAGTGACGATCTCCTCTGCATAGTGCGCTGCGCGCTCCGCCGGATCAAAGCCAAGCTGGTAGAGGTCTGACCAAATCACCTCATCGCCTTCAGCTCGGCACGCGGCTTCGGTTGCGCGCGCCCAGGCAGCGTTGAAGGAAGTCTGAGCAGGGTGGGCGAGAACGATGAGGGTGGTGGTCACGCGGTGGGGTCTTCCGGAATGAGCGACAAATCAGGTAACGGGCCACACCCTAAACGGTCTTTTCCGGCCTGGAAATGAGAACGGGCACGATGCTCGGGGAGCGAGACATCGTGCCCGTCATCAGCCGGGCCGGCGGCGCTTCTAGAACGCGTCGCCGGATTCGGCCGGGGGACTGTGAAAGGTTTGGGATCAGAAGGGGAGCAGGATATCCAGCACCTGGTTGCCGACCCGTGGCTGCTGGACATCGGTAATCTGGCCGCGGCCACCATATCCGATCCGTGCTTCGGCGATCTGCTCGCTGGCGATGCGGTTATCCGACGTAATGTCTTCAGGTCTGACGATGCCGGCGACGATCAGCTCGCGGACTTCAAAGTTCACACGAACTTCCTGACGGCCTTCGATCACCATGTTGCCGTTCGGCAGAACCTGGGTCACCACGGCGGCGACGGTGGTCTGCAGGACTTCGTTGCGGTCAACGCTGCCGTCGCCCGAGAAGCTGGAGTTGCTGTTGACGTTGGCAAGGTCGCTGGCGGCAGAACTTGCCGGCAGGAAGATGGTGTCGATTGCCGTTCCGAGTGCACCACCAACATCGGCACCGCTGGACTCAGACCGGCTCCGCTCGGTCTTGTTGTCGATCTCGGCCTGGTCGTCGATGGTGACGACGACCGTCAGGATATCGCCAACCTGGCTGGCGCGCTGGTCCTTGAAGAAGGCGCGGCTGCCGGACTGCCACAGCGAATTCGGATTGTAGTGGGCCTGCTGCGGTTCCGGCATGGGCATCTGCACGGGCCGGTAACCCGGAGTGGTGGTCGGATCCTGAATGGCGTTCAGGGCTGGCTGCTGGCCAACATTTGCGAGTTTGTCAGCAGTGCCGCACCCCGCGGCGAGGGCGGAAAGGGCGATGCTTGCCAGCAGGTGTCTGGGAAAGGTGCTCAGCATTTAATTTTTCTCGCTGTTCAAGCTTGCAACAATCGGATTGGCGGCGTGAACGCGTACTTGGCCGCGGGAGGTAATCGTCGCCGGCACGATGCGCCGCGACTGCAGGTTCATGACGTCGATCACGTCGCCCTTGGCGCCGGTATCCATGGCCTGGGCCCGTGAAGTCAGCTTCATGCCCGGCATGACATAGGTGACGGTGATCTTCTCACCGCGTTCGATCAGGATCGGGCGCTGGACGTCATTGCGCGACAGGGGCGAATTCGCACGCAAGGTGGTGCGGGCTTGCTTGCCGACAATGTCTTCCATTTCGGTGAGGGCACCTGCCGGTACCTTGGTGCGGGCTTCGCGAATGATGTTCAGGTCTTCTTCACGAACAATGTCGCCCCGGCGCACGGGCTGCACCAGAACCAGCACATCGACCATCTCCGTCGCAACGCCGGTCAGGGTCAGAGGCTCGGTTCCGAACTCGACCGCGACGGCTGCGTGGATGGTGAAGCGGCCGTTCGACTGGGACCATTCTACCCTGTCGATGCGGATCGGATCGTGTACCTTGGGATCGGCGAGAACCTGATCGGGCGCTTGCAGCAAGCGGATATCCAGGCGCTCGGGATCAATGCCGGCATTGCGGTCTGCCAGAGCCTTGCGGGCAAGGCCGGCAAGCTGGTCCCGGTTCAGCCTTGTTGCCCCGCGAAAGACGACGACGGTTCGCAGGCCATCGGTGCCTGCCGTCTCGAGGCCGGCTGCGCGAGCGCGTTCGGCAACGACATCCGCGGGCACATTGCCGGAGGTTCCCATATCCGGTGAACGGAACAGCGGCTTGGATGCCAGCAGCCCGGCATTGGAATAGAAGTCGCCTACCGTCACGATGTCCGACAGGGTCATGACCTGCGACCGGAGCACGGGTTTTTCGTCCGCCAGGGCAGGCAGGGAAAGCAAGCCCGCCAGCAGCAACCCGACTTTCAGCAGATGTCTCTTCATCGTCTCAAGCCTCGGTCTTAGCGGAGGTTCGTGGTGGTGGAATACATCTCGTCGGCTGCCTGGATGATCTGTGAGTTCATCTCATAGGCGCGCTGTGCGGAAATCAGGTCGGCGATTTCCGTGACTGCATCCACGTTGGCCATTTCAAGAAAATACTGCTGCACCGTGCCGTAGCTCTCGTCGCCCGGATTGCTGGTATCGGGTGCGCCGCTGGCGTCTGTTTCCAGGTAGAGGTTGTCGCCAATGGCTTCGAGACCAGCCTTGTTGACGAAACGGGCAAGCTGGATCTGGCCGAGCTGAACAGTATTGCCGCCCTGGTCGACACCCTGAACGACACCGGTGTTGGAAATCGTGACGTCCTTGACCGTTTGCGGAATGGTGATGCCCGGATTGACGGAATAGCCGTCGATGGTCACCAGCTGCCCGTTGGCATCGCGCTCGAAGGAACCGTCACGGGTATAGGCCGTGGTTCCGTCCGGCATGTCGATCTGGAAGAAGCCTTCACCGCGGATGGCCAGATCCAGTTCCTTGCCGGTCTGCTCGAGAGAGCCCTGGGACATGATGCGGCCGGTGGCTGCGATCTTTACGCCGGAACCGATCTGGATACCGGTCGGGACGATGGTGCCGGAATCCGATGTTTCCGTGCCCATACGACGCAAGTTCTGGTAGAGCAGGTCCTGAAAGTCGGCCCGCTGCTTCTTGAAGCCTGTCGTGCGCATGTTGGCGACGTTGTTCGAAATGACTTCGACGTTCAGTTCCTGGGCCTTCATGCCAGTTGCGGCGATATGAAGTGCTTTCATGGTAGTGATCCCTTAAAGGCGCTTAGGCCTGAATCTTGCCGAGAGTGGAGATCGCCTGCCGGCGCAACTCATCCAGGTCTTTCACGATCTTGGAAGTGGAGTCGTAAGCGCGCGTCACTTCGATGAGGCGCGTGACTTCAGTGATGCCGTAGACGTTGGAGCCTTCGACGGCGCCCTGCACCATGCGGACTTCCTGGGCCGGTATCGGGTTATCAGCCTTGAACATCGTGTTGCCGATCTTCTCCATCGTCCGAACGTCTTCGAAGTCGACGACCTTGATGCGGCCGCGAATGCCAAGTCGGGTGGAGATCGTGCCGTCCTGGGCAATCTCGACGCGGCCATCCTGTTCGTTGAAGGAGATCGGACCCTGGTCGGTCATGACAGGGCTGCCGTCCGCCGAGATCAGCTGGCCGGTCGAGTCGAGCCTGAACGCGCCGCTGCGCGTATAGGCTTCGGTACCGTCCGGCATCTGGACCGCGAAAAAACCATCACTGTTGAGGGACAGGTCGAATTCGTTACCCGTCATCTTGATCGGGCCGTGCGTGAAGTCGGTCCGTGTCGTAAACATGTCGACGTAGGAAATGGCACGGTCCTGCGGCTCAAAAGCCGAGCCGTCTGCCACCGGCATGACGTATTCCGAAAAATGCAGATTCTGCGACTTGAACCCGGACGTATTGATGTTCGCCATGTTGTTGGCGATCACATCCAGATGGTTCCGCAGGATCGATTGCCTTGATAAGGCAACTAGTTGAGCGTTCTCCATAGTGAACGGTTCCCTTCGTGCTCCCCGAGTAAGCCGGCCGATCTCCCCAGATCCGCTGGCTCGTTAAGGTTAATGCACGAGGCGTGCCAGTTTTTAAATCCTTGGGAAATCTGGGTAAAAATCAAAAGGGGCGGGTGCACGCGGCAAGAGATTCCGGCAGAAGTTAACCACTTGGCAATTTTTGCCCGGTGACTCGCGTTAATGGCTCGGTAACCATTCGTTAACCATTAACTCTTTAGTAATAATTAAGCGCGCGCGAGCGCCTGCAGATCGGAGTGCGGAATGACAGACGAAAACGCCGCAGCCGGAGAAGACGGCGAGGATGGAGCTGAAGCTGGTGGCGGTGGCCGCAAGAAGAAGCTTATCCTGTTTGGCGGCATCGGTCTTGTGGTTCTGCTCGCCGCGGGTGGGGCGGCCTATTATTTCCTGATGGGATCGAGTGCACCGGCACCGGTTCCCGGAGAGACGGAAGCGCCGCAGGAAGTGCAAAAACCGGTGGTCTTCTATGACCTTCCGGAAATGACGGTGAATTTGGCGACGGAAGGGCGCACGACCTATCTGAAGGTCAGGATTGCCCTGGAAGTCGAGAACCGTGCGATGATCGATCAGATCCAGCCGTATCTGCCGCGCATCCTGGATGCGTTTCAGATCTATCTGCGCGAGCTTCGCCCTGCGGACCTGGAAGGGTCTGCCGGTTTGTTCCGCCTGAAGGAAGAATTGCTCAGACGGATCAATCTGTCGGTTTATCCGGCGAAAGTTGAAGGGGTGCTGTTCAAGGAAATCCTTGTCCAGTGACTTTGTGAATGGCTGATATCGACGACGATGACGACCTGTCCGAAGAGGACATGGCCGATGCCTGGGGCGCCGCTCTTGCAGAGCAGGGTGCCGGCAGCGACGACGACGAAGATCTCGCCGCGGCGTGGGGTGCTGCTCTAGAGGAGCAGGGCGCCGGCAGTTCCGACGACATGGCGGCCCAATGGGCAGCCATGATCGACGACAGCGAACCGGACCTTGAAAATGCCACGCGCGGTGCTGACCGTGTCCTGAACCAGGAAGAAATCGACAACCTCCTCGGCTTCAACATCGAGGACACGATTGCTGGTGACCAGAGCGGCATCCGCGCGCTGATCAACTCGGCAATGGTATCCTACGAGCGTCTGCCGATGCTCGAAATCGTGTTCGACCGTCTCGTGCGTCTGACGACCACGTCCTTGCGCAACTTCACGTCCGACAACGTGGAAGTGTCGCTCGATTCCATCAGCTCGGTTCGTTTCGGCGACTACCTGAATTCCATCCCGCTGCCGGCCATTCTCGGTGTCTTCAAGGCCGAGGAATGGGACGGGTTTGGTCTGATCACCGTTGAATCCAGCCTGATCTATTCGATTATCGACGTGCTTCTTGGTGGAGGTCGGGGGACATCGGCCGTGCGCGTCGAGGGCCGGCCATACACCACGATCGAGACCGGTCTGGTCCAGCAGATGGTGGCGCTGATCCTTCAGGATGCCGAGCACGCCTTCGCGCCGCTTTCTCCGGTCCATTTCAACCTGGAACGTCTTGAGACGAACCCGCGCTTTGCCGCGATTTCCCGGCCCGCAAACGCCGCCATTCTCGTCGAGCTCAGAATCGACATGGAAGACCGGGGCGGGTCCGTCGAAATCATGATGCCCTATGCAACGCTGGAGCCGATCCGCGATCTGCTTCTGCAGATGTTCATGGGGGAAAAATTCGGCCGGGATCCGATCTGGGAAGGCCATTTGGCGACCGAAATTCATGCCGCGGAAGTCGAGGTCGATGCGGTTCTTTACGAGACCTATCTGCCGCTCGGACGAGTGCTCAGTCTCGATGTCGGCCAGACGCTTGTCTTCGACAAGGAACCGACCGATCCGGTGATGATCAAATGCGGCAACATTCCACTGACCGAGGGAACGCTCGGCAAGGTGGAGGATTCCATTGCCATCCGTGTCGCAAAGAATTTGCGCAAGCCAAAAATGACGCTGGCCGCCTTCGAGCGCGCCATGCAAAGCGAAATGGGGGACCAATGAGCACTTTGCCACTCGGAATGATCATTGAAGGACTGGTCGCGGTTCTTCTGGTGATTACCATCGGCTACTGCTTCACGCTGAACCGCCGTCTGCAGCGCTTGCGGGCCGACGAAGAGGTGCTGCGTGCGACCATTTCGGAGCTCATGACGGCCACGGAAATTGCCGAGCGTGCCATCCTCGGTCTGAAGACGACCGCGGCGGAGGCTGACAAGACACTTGGCAGCCGTCTTAAGCAAGCGGAAACCATGTCTCACACTCTTGCCGAACAAGTCGGCGAAGGTGAGATAGTATTCACACGGATTTCGCAGATTGCGGAGGCGGCCCGTTCGGCTGCGCCGCAGCGCGAGGCGGTGACGAGGAGCGATCCTTATGCGGCTCAGCCGCAACCGGAACCGCAACAATACGCGCAACAGGCTGCAGGCTATGGCCAGGCAGCTCCGGCCGTGGAGCCGGAGCGCCGCAGGAGCAGCCGGGCTTCCGACATTCGCAGTGCTGCGGCGGAAGCAACTGCGCGGCTGGAACAATTCCGTAAACGGAACGGTGCTGCTGCATGAACTTGAGACTGCTGCCTTTGTTGGGTGTTTCGGCAAGCGCTCTGCTGGCCCTGAAGCTGCTTGGCTTCGCGCTGGGCCCGCAAAGCGGCAACCTGCCCATCAATGGCGCAGTTGCACAGGAAACGCCGGGGGCTGACGGCGGTGACATGGCTGATCCAACGGCTGAAATGGCCGCGGATGGTCCGCCGCCACCGCCGCCGCCGGGGGGCGGGTTGCCCGATCAGCCGGTGCTTCCGGACAGTCTTGAAATCGGTGGTTCGGCCGCGGAGCGCGCCGTTCTGGAAAGTCTTGGCAGACGGCGCGAGTCGCTGCAGGAGCATGAAGGCCAGCTGGACCTGCGTGAAAAGCTTTTGCAGGCCACCGAAGAGCGCATTCAAAAGCGCGTTGACGAACTGAAGAAGCTCGAAGAGCGCATCGAGGCAGCTGTCGGACAGAAGCAGGAGCAGGAAGAAAGCGAAATTGCCGGCCTCGTGACCATGTACGAAAGCATGAAGCCGAAAGATGCCGCCCGGATCTTCGACCGCTTGAGTCTGCCGGTCCTTTTGAAGGTGGTGCGCCAGATGAAACCTCGAAAGATGGCAGATATCCTCGGGAAAATGGATCCCGAAGCGGCCGAGCGCATGACAGTGGCAATCGCGAACGCCTCTCCGTTACCCTCAGCGGACACAAAACCGGTGCAGGCACAGGCGCAAGCGCCGGAGGCCTTGCCGAAAATTCCGTCAAACTGACCGGAAAGACCGGATTTCGGCGTATCGCGTAAGGGCACGTTAACAAGACCTGACTAACAATAGTGTGTTGGCGTCATCCGAGGACAGAACATCTTGCCAGGACCGTTCCTGACATCCCAGACCGGCGGAACTCCCGCGTTTTCGGACAGGGTGCGAACTTTCGCGCGCCTGCTGGTTTCCTTCTGGCTTGTTCTGGCCTGCGTCACGGGTGCCGCCCTGGCCCAATCCGACAATCTGGAACCGGTTGATCTGACCGTTTCTCCGGGGGAGGGTTATGGCCGTATTGTCCTGACGTTCAAGGACCGCACACTGCTTCCGATCTATGATGCGGTCATCACAGGCGGGGTCCTGCGGATTTCATTTGAAGATCCGATCGACATCAACGTTGACGATGTTCCGCTGGACCTGGGCGACTACGTGACCATTGCCCGGCGAGATCCGGACGGAAGTGCCATCCGCTTTGCACTGAAGAACCAGTTCCAGATCAATACTCTGGAAGCCGGCGAAAAGCTGTTTGTCGATATCCTGCCGATGGACTGGCAGGGCTTGCCGCCAGGACTTCCCGACGATGTCGTGCGTGATCTTGCAAAGCGTGCCGAAGAGGCGATGCGCAAGGTTCGCGCCCTCGAACAGGCGCGACTCAAGGCTCAGGAAGGGCCGGAGGTGACGCTGCATGTGGGTGAGCATCCGACATTCACCCGTCTGGTGTTTGACTGGTCTATCAAGTTCGACACCGCTTTCGTGCGCGAAAACGACATCATCAAGGTGACGTTCAACCATCCGGCACAGCTGGACATTGCCCACCTGCGCGCGCATCTGCCCCAAGGGGTGATCGACGCGACTTCCTTCCTGGATCAGGGCAAGCTGAAGTTCCTTATGCGCGTCGAGCCTTCGGTCGACATTCGGGCGTTCCGGGAGGAACAGACCTACGTTATCGACGTGACGCCGGAAAACATGGAAGTGAATGATCCGGCAAATGCGCTGATCAACAAGGAACTGTCCGTCGAGGACAACGAAAACCGCAAGGACATGATTACCGCGCCGGGCCTGCGCGACACGCGTGAGGTCAAGAACCCGCGCGGGAATCCGACGTCCGGCGGCAGCACTGCGAGCGGAGGCGGGGTCCTGAAGGAGTCCAAGGCCGATGAATCGCCGGCCTATACGATTGTTCCGCTGGGAGGCGGCAAGACGGATGAGGGAGCCGAGGCGCCGCAAGCACCACAGCCGTCAGCCGTTGAAAACTCTGATCAGTCCGCCGCACTGTCGGCCGAGCCCGATCCGGAAGCCGGACGTGCGAACGCTCCGGCCGAAACTCAGCTTGCCATGGTCCCGCGCATCAAACCGTTGGTTGGGGAAGAAGCGCTGCCAGGGCCAGGTAGCGGAACCGAGATCGCTGCCGCTGGTGTTGACGTCACTCCGACCGCCTTGGCGGTCGAAACGCTTCCTGCACCAGAGCTTGCTGCCGCTGTCCTGCCGATTTCGGCTGATGGCGCAGCTGAATTGCTGACGACAGCGGCCATTCCCGCGGCCGAAGTAACCAGCGGGAACGACGCCGTTGCCCCGTCCAACGCTGGTCTGGTAACCGTTGCCCAGGCTGAGCCCGGTGCTTTGCCGCTGAACGAAGTGCTGCCGGAGGATGAGGAAATCGTCCGGGAAGCGCCGATGCTGGACTTGTCCACGCAGCAGATCGGCGACCAGCAACAGGAAGCAGCGCCCGAAAACAACGGCATTCCGACACTGCAGCAGGTCGACACAATCAACCGGGGTAGCCAGCCGAATGCGCCGTATGGCGCAACGCCAGTGCAGATCCTGAACGCGCCGACGCTTGGTAGCGGCGACGTTCCAGCCGGGATCCAGCTTCCCGGCACGCAGCAATCAGCACCGGAGACCTGGCGCGCCAACGGCGGCCAGGATTTGAACCAGGGGCGTCCCTCACCGGAGCAGCCGCCGGAAAACTTCGCTGAGGAAGTGCGCAATTTCGTTTCTGCTGAGGCCCGGCGCATCGGGAACACGGTCCGCGTTGTGTTTCCGTTCTCCGAACCGGTTTCCAGCGCGGTGTTCCGGCGCAATGACAGCATCTGGCTGATCTTCGATACCGATGCCACGATCGACACCAGGGGGATGGTCTCGGCACTGGCTGAAACGGCGGAAACGATCGAGGTTCAGCAGTTCGACGATTACCAGATCCTGCGGATGGACATGACCGATCCTGTACTGGCGACGGTGGGTGTTGACGGCAATGCCTGGTCGCTCGTTATCGGCGACCTGATCCTGGAACCCTCCATTCCGCTGCAGCTGGAACGGACTGTGCGAGGCGATGGCGGCTCCGTGCTGCGTGTGCTCTATCAGGATCCGCAGAACATCCGTCAGATTACCGATCCGTTCGTTGGCGACACGATATCTCTTGTCACCGGCTTCGGTCCGCCACGCGGTCTGTTGAAGCCTCAGACATTTGTCGATCTGGACGCCCTGAGTTCCGCGCAGGGCATTGCCGTCGTGCCGAAGTCTGACGGCTTGAAGATGAAGATCCTTGGAGATGACGTGATCATCGAAAAGGAAGGCGGTCTTGCGCTTTCCAGCCAGCATCTGCGAGGCGGATCCGGATCGAGCCAGACAATCGTCGATCCGGAAGACAGCAATTTCATCGAGTTCGTTTCCCTGAGCACCGAAGGTCCGGGGGCTTACCGCACACGCCTGCTGGAGCTGCAGGACAAGCTGGCGAAGTCGCCGACAGGCAAGCGCCGCAAGCCCTTGATGGCTTTGTCGCGGTTCTATCTGGCACATCAGTTTGCGCAGGAAGCGCTGGGGCTGATGAAGCTTGCGCTGGAAGAAGAACCGGCACTTGCCGAAGACAGTTCCTTTAATCTGATGATGGGGGCGGCCCAGACCCTGGCCAACCGGCCCGACGCGGCCTATGCGCATCTGAACCGACCAGACCTGAAGAACAGCCCCGATGCTGCTGTCTGGCAGACGATTGTCGATGTGAAACTGGGTAACTGGACGTCCGCCCGTATTGCCATGCCGCGCGGGCGTGCCGTGGTCGGCAACTACCCGGAAGCCATCCAGACAGAATTCAAGCTCGCCGCCGCACAGGCCATGGTCGAGGTCAATGATTTCGGTATTGCCAACAGCGTTCTGGCCGAGATCGAGCCCGCCGAAGTGACCCGGACGCAGGCTGCCCGTTACGACATCCTGCGTGGCCGCGTTGCAGATGCATCCGGCCGGTCGCAGGAAGCCTTGACCGTGTTCGATCTCGTGACCAGGTCCGACGACCGGCCGCGGGCGGCCGAAGCGGAATACCGCGCGCTCCGGATCCGTTACCGGGATGGCGAACTCAACATGGAGCAGGCCATCGATCAGCTTGCCGGGCTGGCAACGTCCTGGCGTGGTGATGAAATCGAATTGAAGACGTTGAGGTTCCTGGCACAGCTCTATGCCGAGCAGGGCCAGTACCGCGAAGCGTTCGAAGCCATGAAATCGGCCGTTCAGGCTGAACCCGATGCGGATACCACGCGGCTGCTGCAGGAAGAGATGAACGGCCTCTTCAACGCGTTGTTCCTGGACGGCAAGGCGGACGAGATGCAGCCGGTGAAGGCGCTGGCACTCTTTTATGATTTCCGCGAACTTGTGCCGATCGGTCGTCAGGGAGACGAGATGGTCCGCCTTCTGGCGAAGAGACTGGTTGAAGTCGACTTGCTGGACCAGGCAACCGAGTTGCTGCGCCATCAGGTTGACAATCGCTTGAAAGGTGCAGCGCGGGCACAGATTGCAGCGGATCTTGCGGCGATCTACCTGATGGATCGCAAGGCTGAAGAAGCACTGCGGGTGCTCAACCGGACACGGCAGGCGAGCCTTCCGTCGACCCTGGAGCGTCAGCGCAACATCGTTGAAGCCCGCGCCCTGACCGAAAGCGGGCGCCCGGATCTTGCGCTGGAACTGGTTCGCAACATGCGCGGCTCGGATGTCGATCGGTTGCGAGCAGATACATTCTGGGCAGCCGAAAGCTGGCGGGATGCAGGTGAGCAGCTCGAAGCGATGCATGGCTCGCGCTGGTCCGACAACATTCCGCTCGACGATCTTGAACGCCGCGACATCCTGCGGGCGGCCATCGCCTATTCGCTGGCGGGCGACCAACTCAGCCTGGAACGCCTGCAGACAAAGTACATGTCCAAGATGTCCGACAGCCCCGAGGCAATGTCCTTTGAGGTCGTGACCCGGCCGATCGAGGCGCAGGGCGTCGAGTTCCTTGAAGTCGCCAACAGGCTTGCCGATGTCGATTCACTGGAAACCTTCCTGAAAGAATACCGGCGTCAGTACATGTCTCCCGATCGCAGCCCGGATCAGTCTGCCGCTGCACCCGTCACGGAAGAAAATGCCGGCTGAAGCTGACGCTGTGTGAAAGTTGTCCGGTTGCAGAGGGACTTGCGCACCGGTGCCAACTCCTGTTCAGTTGCGGTCGTTCACCCGTCCACACGTGTCGTGATCTGCCGCACGTTCTCACAAAGAACCTGATTATCCGGCCTCATGGCCCCATCTTTCCGCTTTGCAGCGGTGGATGTGTCGGTTCGATGGCTTTGGAACACCGGAAAAAGGAACTCCTCCATGTCCTTGAAAATCGTCCGGCGTCTTATCCCGGAATGGGGCACGACCTATGGTCCTGCAGGCGAGGGACCCTTTCCTGCCGTCATGGTGTTTCATGGCTCAGAGGGGGCATGGTCAGGCTGGAGCCATCGAAATGCGGTTCTCCTGGCAGCACATGGTTACCTGGCCTTTCCTTTCGGCTATTCGAAGGGGGGCAATGCCTGGAATGCCGGCAGCATTGAAAACGTGTCACTGGACAGAAGTCTGGAAGCCTTCCGGGCGCTGCGTGCATTTGAGGCCGTTGGTGAAAAGGCGGCATTCTACGGCGTGTCGCGTGGGGCTGAACATGCCCTTTTGCTGACAGCCCTGATGGCGGAGGAGGGTCTTGACGGCCTGCCTGACGCGGTGGCAGTGCACAGTCCGCCAGACGTTGTGTGCGGGGCGTTCGACAGCAAGGCTTACCGCGACGCTCGAGATCCAGGCTGGCAGCCATGGGACCCCGGTGAGCGGGCATGGTCCTGGCGCGGGTCTTCCGAAAACCTTCTTCCTACGAAACAGATCGAAATAGAACGCTATGACGGACCGGTTTTCCTGAGCCACGGGGCGGCCGACCGGGTCTGGTCAGTGGACATGACAAAGCGTCTGGAAGCGCGGCTTCTTGCCCATGGCCGGAAGCCGGAGGTTCATATCTACGAAGGCCAGGACCATATCCCGACCAGTGCTGCAGAAAACCTGCATCACGAGAACCTGCTGACATTTCTGGAAAGAAATCTTCTGGCATCGTGACATTGTCGAGGGCGGCGGGCTGACCACGCACTCGTGTCAGGTGACTGCCTTCAAAAGCGACTGAGACGGCGGCTGACCAGGGTTCTGATGCGGTTTCTTGAGTTCGGACTTGTAGCGCATGACGAGTTCGGGAATGGACCGAGTGCTTCGGTCCAGCCACGCGCAGCGTGCTTTCAGGAAGTCGCGATAGGTCTTTTCGTGGATGCCGGTCTGCAGCATCAGGCGCATGATCGCACCATCCGCATCGGATTTCAGCGTGTCGGAAACAACCTCGTCGGCGAGGTTGATCTTGCGGCTTATCAGCCAGATGGCCGCATCAAGGCGGCCTTCTTCGAACAGAGTTCGCAGAATTGCATCGAAGGACAACTCGCCGTTGGCAATCTGGATGCTGGCTTCGTGGCGCGAATAGGTTATGCCATCGAGGTCGATGCTGCCGTCGTGTCGCTCTTCGATGGTCTTCGCCAGGCGCTGCAGTTCGCCGGTTTCCAGTGCCTTCTTGAGGGGAGGCGGGATCAGCGGACAGTTGGTCTCCAGAATGTCCATCTGGGTTTGGAGAAATTCCTCGTCTTCCAGTGCACGCCTTGCAATGCCGGCGAGCACGTCTGCTTCCGTGTTTGCAAAGATCAGCAGTGCGAGTGTGCCGCGGACGGAAAAGGGCGCTGCCATATTATGGAGGAGCTCGTGGACCACATCCCGGCTGGCCCGCGCAATCATCGTGTCGGTCATCTCTTCGGAAAGATCAGGTCTCTTTGCCGTTGACTTGCGCTTGTCGTTGCCGCCGTTTTTGGCGATCTGCATGAGACTGTTCTGGCTGATCATCGGCGAGCATTCGATCACCGGTTCCGACAGTTCGTAATCTTCCTGGGCGAGCCGGTCCGCAAGGTCGGGGATGATGCGGTCGGTCTTTGCAAGGCGTACGACAAGTTCGTAGCGCGCAGCGCGGTCCAGCTGGTCGAAAACCGAGAGAACAATTCGCGAAAACAGTTCCCGCTCCATCTCCGTCGGCTCGTGGTCTTCCGACCGCGCATATTCGCCGACGAGCGTGCGGATGAGTTTTGATCTCGCCTCTGGTTCTTTGATCCGGGCGAGCTGTTCTAATTGTTCTCTTAACACTGTCCTGCCGCTATTAACGAAGGGGCACAGTTCGGGCCCGCACGGCTGTAACTATTACAGTCCTATCTTAATTTTCTTCTACTTTTAACGATTTGGCCGGGTGCTTCAGCCGCCGCCGAAGCTCTTGACCAGCGAGCCGGCCACCAGATTCCAGCCATCGACAAGTACGAAGAAGATCAGCTTGAACGGAAGAGAGATTACCACCGGCGGCAACATCATCATACCCATGGACATCAAGACGGATGCAATCACGAGATCGATGATGAGAAACGGCAGGTAGAGCAGGAAGCCGATTTCGAAAGCACGCCGCAGTTCGGAGATCATGAAAGCGGGAATGAGCGTGGCCATGGAAAGGTCTTCCGGGCCTTCCGGTGCTTCTTCTCTGCCGGAGAGTTCCTCGAACAGGGCGAGGTCCTTTTCGCGGACCTGGGACAGCATGAACGTCCGGAACGGATCGGAGGCACGCTCGAAGGCCTGCTCGAATTCTATGTCCCCGTCAATGAGCGGTTGAACGCCGGCATCATAGGAGGCCTGCAAGGTAGGCATCATGATGAAGGCCGACAGGAACAGTGCAAGGCTGACCATCACCATGTTGGGCGGGGCCGTCTGCAGGCCGATGGCAGACCGCAAGAGCGACAGCACCACCACGATACGGGTGAAGCTGGTCACCATGACGAGAATGGAAGGCGCCAGCGACAGGATGGTCAGAAGGACAACCATCTGGACGGCGCGTTCCGTCAAGGTGGTGTCATCGCCAAAACCGACCGAGATTTCCTGCGCAGCAGCCGGTCCGGCCAGAACCGCGAGCAATGCGGTCAGCAAAAGCATCAGGCGGATCAGACCGCCAGGCCGCAGGAGCGATTGCAAGCGCATCATCCGTTTGACTGTCCACCCAGTTCGTCGAGGATCTTCGCCATTTCTTCCTCGATGGGATTTCTGTCGCCCAAACCGGCGGAAGGCCTGACAGGCGCCTTGACCGGTGGCGCAGAGCTCGTCACGGGGCCGCTGGTTACCGGGGCAGGGGCTGCTACCGATGCCACAGCAGACGGCGCGACCGTTGCAGTAGCGCTTGCGGTTTCTTCCTGCGCCTCTTCAGCCTCGTCGGCAGATGCCTCGTCAGCTGGCATTTCCGCTGCGGAAGACGCTTCGGGCTTGTCCTGAGCCGGGGTGGACGCTTCCGGCACGTCTTCCAGGAGATCGCCGATATCCAGCGAAAGTTCCCTGGAAGGGGCGGCTTCTGCAACCAACTGTGTTTCGGTTGTGGCAGCTTCCTCTTCCAAGGAAGCCGCTGTCCGGGCTTCATCATCCGCCGTGACGTCGGCAGGTTCGATTGCTTCAGTCACTTCGGGCTCTGAAACATCGCTTGAAGAGTGTTGTGCATCGGCCATCTGGACGTTTTCGTCCGCCGTGTCCGCCATCGCCTGGCCAAGGTCGGCGGGCTGGTCCGGTTTCGGCATGCTTTCTTCCGCCGGAGCTTCCTGCGCAGGGGCTTGTTGAGGTGTGGATGCTGCGGTCAAGGTTGCGGCAACGAGCACCGGCTCCACCTTGTGCTCCGGCAGAACCTGCTCAACCGGCTTCAAGAGAGCGGTTTTGGCACGTGCCGCCGGTCCGGAAGCGGGCGGGGAGATCGTACCGCCATAGGAAGGCCGATCACGGGCCGTGAAGGGGCGTGCCAGGGACTTCAATGTGGAAGTTGTCTTGCTTTCCTGCGGCGCAGAGGGAGCCGGAACGGCAGGACGCACTTCCGGCGCTTTTACGGGTGCTGTTGCAGGTTCACTTGCCTGTATCTCAGCTTCCAGGGCAGCAGCAATGTCGACCTTGCCTTCGTCGGTGCTTCGCGGAGGCGAAACTTCCGGCGAAGCAGGCGCGGGAGCGGCTGGTTTAGTGGCGGCCCGGTTGAAGCCGTTCTGAGTGGCCGCACGTAGCAGATCGCTCGCGCGGCCCAGTCCTCCACCGCTTTCCGGCTTGTCGGGGGTGGTCTTGGGGGGCGTTGCCTGTTGGGCCGGGCGCGTCGGGGCTTGTACGGTTGCCGGAGCACTCTCGGCCGCACGCGTGGCGGTAAGCCGGGAGGGAGCGGGTTCCGAAAAATTGCGTTGCGGTGCGGCCGAACTCACACTGGGGGGGGCCGGCGTGGCAACCGGGGTGGCTGCTGCCTGATACGAAGGTGAGGCCGGTGCGGATGGCTGTGCCACCGGAGCGGCAGGTTGCGGTGTCGGGGCAGCCTGTTGTGGTGCCGGTGGAGACGGCTGCGCTAGAGGTGCGGCAGACGGAACTGGCGTACGTGCCTGGACTGCGGGCGCTGCGACTTCCTGTTCTTCGAGGAAGTCGTCGGGCCGGGCCGGGATCTCCGGTCCTGGGGCGACTGCGGCCTTGACCGGCATCGGCATGTTCGAGGGAGACGGCTGTCCGGGCCGGGCCTGGGCCAGCGGGGTGTTGCGAACGATATTCTGTTCCACCACAACGTCGCTCGGGCCGCCGACCAGGATGAGATGCTCGATGTTGTCCCGGCGAATGAGCAGCAGCCGGCGGCGAGCGTCGACAGAAGCGCTGTCCATGATGGCAATCCGGGGCTGCCGGTTGCGGCTTTGTGGAGCACTTGCTCCCATCAGGCGCTTCAGAATGAAAATAAACAGTCCGAACAGCAGCAGCACGACGGCCAAAGCCAGGATGACTGCAATAGCCTGCGTGATGCCCCCGCTCACGTTGAATGTGGTCTCAATCCAGTTATACATCTTACCCTCGTGCCGCCCCGCTTGCGGTTTGATCGCGTGTGCCGGTTACTCCGGTTTTTTGCCTCAATTGGGGAGGTTTGCCTTTATCCCCAGTAATTCCGGCGGTTGAGCCTGTGCAGGCTCCTGTCTCGCAAACCTCTCGGCTTTTTTGTTTTTCCCCGTTGCGGCGGGAATGTTTTGCCCCGTCGGTACCGGTTCAGCCGCTTGCTGATCTGCTTCGAATCTCTCTAGGACTTAAAGTTAACAGAGGCAGGCAAATTTTGCCTGTTGGCGGCGCCTCTCTTTTTGCGAAATGCAAAGGAAAGTTGCCTCCTCCACTGGTTTTTGAAGGGTTCGGGCCGGAAGAGGTAAATGGCTGTTAACTTTTCATTAACCATTTGAGCGGCAATCATTGCCGGGTTGGTTAACGAATGGTGAATCGGAATGGCCATAACGGATCTGCCGCTGTTCCAGGCGTTGAAATCCAAGATGCAGTGGCACCAGACGAGACAGAGCGTGCTGGCGCAGAACATCGCCAACGCGGATACGCCCGGATACATGGCGCGGGACGTGAAGGAATATACCTTCAAGGATCACATCGGGCGGCAGTCACTGAACCTGGCGACGACGACGACGGTGGCCGGGCACATTCCCGGGAAGCTGGGAAATACCGGTTCGGCCAAGATCGAGGAAGACGACACCTTCGAAGTCACGCCGAGCGGCAACAGCGTCAATCTGGAAGAGCAGATGATGCACATCACCGAGAACCAGATGGATTACCAGGCTGCGACAACGCTTTACACCAAGGGGCTCGGTCTGATCCGGACCGCGCTTTCCAAGAGTGTATGAGGCAAGGCAGCACAAGCTAGAGGACCGATAAAATGGACCTGATCAAATCCCTGTTCATCTCGGCAAGCGGGTTGAGAGCTCAGAACGGGCGCATGCGCATCATCGCGGAGAACATCGCGAATGCGAACTCCACTGCCAAGACGCCTGAAGAACTGCCGTACCGGCGCAAGATCCCGACCTTCAAGAGCCATTTCGACAGGGAAATGGGCGCTGATATGGTCGAGCTTGGCAAGATCGCGGAAGACAATACGGACTTCCGTTCGGTGCACATGCCCGGGCACCCGGCGGCCGATGCCAACGGTTACGTGCTGCAGCCCAACGTCAACACGCTGATCGAAACGACGGACATGCGCGAAGCGCAGCGATCCTATGAAGCCAATCTGAACGTCATCGATTCCACGCGGCGGATGCTGCAGCGGACCATCGATATCCTGCGCGCCTGAGCGGCAGTCCTAATCCGGGAAGGGAGCCTTAGTCATGTCTACTCCGTCGATCGCAAATAATGCCTACCAGATGGCCGCCAAGCTGCAGCAGCAGGCGCGTGCGATCGAGGACAAGGCGGGCGCTCCCGAAGCTGCCGGTCTCGATTTTACCAAACTGGTGGAAGAGGCTGTCGGCGGTGTCGTCGACAAGGGCCGTGTCGCAGATGACAAGGCTGTCGGCCTTGTCGAGGGCAAGGCTGACGTGGTCGACGTTGTCACCGCGATCGCCGAAACGGAAGTTGCTCTGGAAACGATGGTCGCCGTTCGCGATCGAGTGATTTCCGCCTATGAGGAAATCATGCGGATGCCGATCTGATCCGATGCGGCAAGGGGGCCTTTTATGACCGCTGGTGAAGTTCTCGATCTCGCCCGTGAAGGCGTTTGGACCATGATCCTGGTGGCCGGACCGGTCATGGTCATCGGTCTGTTGGTGGGTGTCGTCATCGCCTTGTTCCAGGCTCTGACGCAGATCCAGGAAATGACGCTGGTTTTCGTTCCCAAGATCCTCGCGATCTTCGTGACGATCCTGATTGCGCTGCCCTTCATGAGCCAGGTTCTGGAGGCCTTCATGGGCAGGGTTGCCGAAATGATCCTGACCACCGGTTAGGACGTGGACCTTCATGACCATCCAGCTCGATTATCTGCCGAATATCGCAGCCATCTTCATGCTGATGTTCGCACGTATGGGCACGATGGTCATGTTGCTGCCGGCTCTGGGCGAAAGCACGATCCCGACACGGTTTCGGCTGACCATTGCCCTGGCGTTGACGATTGTTCTCTATCCCGTCGGTTCGCAGTATTACCCTGCCGACCTGACATCCAATACCTATCGCATGATTGCGCTCCTGTTCGGAGAACTGGCCATCGGTTTCGGTATCGGCCTGTGCGCCAAGATGATCACGTCCGTCTTGCAGATAGCCGGCATGATCATGGCCAACCAGTCCGGCCTTGCCTTCGCGCTTGGGACGGATTTCGCCAACCAGGGCCAGCAGGGGGCGCTGTTCGGCAACTTCCTGTCCATTCTCGGTATTACGCTGGTCTTCGTCAGCGACAGCCACTTCCTGGTGATCGCGGCGCTCCACGACAGTTTCACGATCTTTCCGCCTGGCCTTGCTCCGCCGGTCGGGGACTTCTCACAGAACGCGACGGAAACCGTTGCGCATGTGTTTTCCATCGCGGTGCGCATGAGCGCGCCTTTTCTGGTTGTCGGTCTGGTTTTCTATTTCGGCCTTGGTCTGCTCAACAAGCTGATGCCGCAGATGCAGATCTTCTTTATCGCCATGCCCGTGAATATCGCGATCGGGCTGTTCCTGCTCATGGTGCTGATCGCAACCCTGATGATGTTCTATCTGGATCATTTTCAGGAATCGCTCGGCAAGTTCATCGTGGGGTAGCGCTGCGCTATGGCTGACGATACCGACGACTCGGAAAAAACAGAGGACCCCACGCACAAGCGCCTGAAAGAGGCGCATGACAAGGGGGACGTACCGAAATCTCAGGAAGTCAGCACCTGGTTCACACTGGCCGGTGCGACGCTGATGATTGCCATTTTCGCGCCCAGCACCGCCGTGTCGCTGGGCGAGTTGATGAAGGGCTACATGGAGCATGCCCACCAGATTGCGGTGGACGGCTATGCGCTGAAAGCCCTGTGGCGGGACACGGGGCAGTCGGTTGCTCTTATCGTCGGCATTCCGTTGCTGGCGCTGGTGATCATGGCTGTGGCGGGCAATCTCGTCCAGCATCAGCCACTGCTGACCGCGGAAACGATCAAGCCGAAATTCTCGAAGGTTTCACCGGCCTCCGGTTTCAAGCGGCTGTTTTCCGCCGACAGTCTCGTAAACTTTGCCAAGGGAATGGTGAAAATTGCCGTTGTCGGCGCCATCATGGTGGCGGTGATGTGGCCGCACCGCGACGAAGCGGAAGTTATGGTGTTCGCCGATACGAACATCATCCTGGAGGAGGCGCGAATCCTGATCCTGCAGCTTCTGGCTGCCGTGCTGGCTGTGATGACGGTGGTTGCCGCGGCCGACTTCATCTACCAGCGCAACAAATGGTTCAACAAGCAGAAGATGTCCCTGCGCGAGGTCAAGGAAGAATACAAACAGACCGAAGGTGATCCGCAGGTCAAGGGCAAGATCCGCCAGCTGCGCATGGAGCGGTCGCGCAAGCGCATGATGGCGGCGGTACCGCAGGCCACAGTGGTCGTGACCAACCCGACGCACTATGCTGTGGCGTTGAAGTATGAAGAAGGCATGGGAGCACCGCTCTGCCTTGCGAAAGGTACCGATGCGGTCGCGCTCAAAATTCGTGAGCTCGCCAAGGAAAGCGATATTCCGGTCGTCGAAAATCCGCCTCTGGCCCGCGCGCTTTATGCGACAGTCGAGATCGACCAGGAAGTTCCGGAAGAACACTACAAGGCCGTTGCCGAAGTCATCGGCTTCGTCTTCCGCATGCGCAAGCGCGCATCCTGGCGTGCCAACTAAGTTGCTCTCAAGGATAGCGGACTGAAAAAGTCCGCGGCAAACAGGTGAATTTCAACAGGACTTGGTCGCATATCAGTTGAAATCGGCTATTAAGCACAGAATGCTTATGTACGGCCCCTTCAAGAACCGAATCGGGCCCGGGAGACAGGATTGATGAGTGACATGGACGGGACGCCGAGCGGGCCGATGATCAGCCGCCCGGAACGTTCCGGTAATATAGGCCTTCTCATAGGCCTCGCACTGCTGCTCGTCGGCGCTGCTGCTGCCTTTGCGGTCATGGACCGCGAAGTGGCGCAGCCGTTTATTCTTGCACTGCTCGGTATCCTGGCCGTCGTCGGCGTTTTCTGCCTGTTTGCCGGAGCCATAGGCTTTCTGCGTCTGTCGGCCCGCCCAGGCGAAGCCAATCCGCTTGCCTCCGCTTTTGTCGATACCCTTGAAGACGGAGCGCTCATTACCGATCTGGACGGCCGGCTTGTCTATGCCAACAAGGCCTATGCGGATCTGACCGGCGCTGAAACCGCTGCCGACATCCGTGTGGTCGAGCGTGTGTTTTCCTCCGATCCGGATGCCGCCGACGCCATTTTCCGCCTGTCCCAGGCCATGCGCGACAGCCGCAGGGCGCAAGAAGAGATCCGCATGCCGTTCCCGCTCGGCAGGGCCGACGGCGCTGCGCGCTGGTATCGGGTGTCGATCCGGCCGCTGCAGGTGTCCAAGGAACGCGGCGGTGGCAAGCCCATGGCGGTCTGGCAGCTGGCCGATATCACCCGCGACCGGGCCGAACAGGAAAACTCGTTTCAGGAACTGCAGCGCGTCATCAATTTCCTGGATCACGCGCCGGCCGGTTTCTTCTCCTGTGATGCGGAAGGCCGCATCGTCTATCTCAACGCCACCCTGGCCGACTGGCTTGGCTACGATCTTGCCCAGTTCGACGCGGGCGACCTCGATCTTTCGAGCATCGTGCGCGGCGACGGCACCGAGCTGATCCGCTCGATCAAGGGTCAGGCGGGCGAGGTCAAGAGCGAAACCTTTGATCTCGACTTCGTCACCCGCAACGGACGCGGCCTGCCGGTGCGACTGCTCCACCGTGTGCCTTTCGGTGAAAACGGCCAGCCGGGTGACAGCCGCACACTGGTTCTCAACAGGTCTCGCGGTGAGGAAGCCTCCGAGGCGCTTCGGGCGGCGGAAGTCCGCTTTGCCCGTTTCTTCAACAACACGCCGATCGCCATTGCCTCGCTCGACAAGGAAGGCCGGGTCCTGAGAACCAACGCGCCGTTCCTGAAGCTGTTCGGTGCGGTCGATACGGATGACGAATCTCCCAAGCTGGAGGCTTATGTGGCCGAGAGCGGGCGGCAGGAACTGGCGAAATCTCTCCAGGCCGCTGCCAAAGGGATCGGCGAGATTGCGCCGATAGACATTCCTCTGGTCGAGGGCAATGACCCGCGTTCCGCAACCTTCTACGTCTCCGCAGTGCAGGAAGGTGAGGGCGACGGCGAAGCCGCCATCGTCTACGCGCTTGAAACCACCCAGCAGCGAGCCCTGGAAGCCCAGTTCGCCCAGAGCCAGAAGATGCAGGCCATCGGCCAGCTGGCCGGGGGTGTCGCGCATGACTTCAACAACGTCCTGACTGCGATCATCGGCTTCTCGGATCTGCTTCTGGCAAGCCACAGGCCGACCGATCCGTCCTTCCAGGACATCATGAACATCAAGCAGAACGCCAACCGTGCAGCCGGCCTCGTGCGGCAGCTTCTGGCCTTCTCGCGTCGTCAGACGCTGCGTCCGCAGCAGTTGGAGCTGAACGACGTTCTGGCAGATCTCTCCATCCTGCTCGACCGCCTGCTGGGCGAGAAGGTGGAACTGAAGGTGATCCACGGCCGGGACCTGTGGCCGGTCATGGCCGACCTGAACCAGCTGGAGCAGGTGATCGTCAACCTGGCGGTAAACGCGGGCGATGCAATGTCCGACGGTGGCCGTTTGACCATCCGTACGCGCAACGTCAACGAAGCCGAAAGCACACAGTTCGACAACATCCGCGGCATGCCACCGGGCGAATACACCCTTGTCGAGGTGGACGACACGGGCCACGGCATTCCGCCCGACGTGATGGAGAAGATCTTCGATCCGTTCTTCTCCACCAAGGAAGTCGGCAAGGGAACGGGCCTTGGCCTGTCGACGGTTTACGGCATCGTCAAACAGACCGGCGGTTTCATTTTCTGTACCTCCGAAGTCGATGTCGGCACGACGTTCCGTCTGTTCCTGCCACGCCACATTCCGAAGGTCGTGGAGAAGAAAAAGCCGGAGCCGAAGGAAGTCGAGCCGGAAAAGGTCAAGGATCTGACCGGTTCCGCATCGATCCTGCTGGTGGAAGACGAGGAGGCCGTGCGTGCCTTTGGCGCCCGTGCCCTCGCGTCGCGCGGCTACACCGTCTACGAGGCGGGCTCGGGCAACGAGGCGCTGGAGGTCATGGAAGAGACCGACGGCAAGATCGATCTCGTGGTCTCCGATGTGGTCATGCCGGAAATGGACGGGCCGACGCTTCTGGTCGAGCTGCGCAAGACCCGGCCGGACCTCAAGATCATCTTCGTGTCCGGTTATGCCGAGGACGCCTTCGAGGAAAACCTGCCACCGGGCGAACAGTTCTTCTTCCTGCCCAAGCCTTTCACGCTGAAGCAGCTTGCGACGACTGTGAAGGATGTCTTGAACGGATAGGCCGACCTGGTCCAGACTTGCCTCAACACCATCCGTTTGAGGCAAGAGGTCCATGCAGCTTCCAGATTTCATCCGAAAGTTTCCCGCTCTCGATGTTCCCTTTCCCGAGGACGTTGTCAGATCCTACGCAGTGCGCTCGGACGCCGGACTGGTCGTTTTTTTCGATTTCGTGAAGGACATGGTCCTGCCGCCGCATTCGCATCTGGCGCAGTGGGGCACTGTCCTGAGCGGCGAGATCGAATTCACCATCGCTGGAGAAACAAGGACGATGGGTCCGGGCGCTATCTACGATATTCCCAGCGGGGCGGAGCACAGTGCGATCATCAAGGCCGGAACCAAGGTGATCGATGTCTTCGAGGAGCCTGACCGCTATCCGGTCAAGGGATAGCACTTCATACAGGCTCTGGTCGCTGCCGCCTGCCACTGTGTTGCACCGGTTCAGGTCTGACGGCATTCGGGTAAGGATTGCAGTTACCCTTCCATCCCGAATGCGTTAGAGGAAGGTCACGACAGGCTGTCTGCGACGAAAAGGGCTGACACGTTGACCGCACATCATGCACCTGGTGAAGGCGCTCCGGGCAAGGATGGAACAGCTTTCGACCAGGAAGCCTCCTGGCGGCGGCTGATGTCCGTCTTTGGCAGCATTGGTCTGCTGTCTTTCGGTGGTCCGGCCGCACAGATCGCGCTGATGCACCGCAAGCTGGTTGATGAGACCGGCTGGCTTTCGGAAAAAAGCTACGTCAACGCTCTCGGGTTCTGCATGTTGCTGCCGGGTCCGGAAGCCATGCAACTGGCGACGTACTGTGGCTGGAAACTGCGCGGCGTTGCCGGTGGCTTGCTGGCGGGCCTTCTGTTTGTCGTTCCCGGCGCACTCGCAATTTTCGCACTTGCCGCGGTTTACGGAACCTTCGGCAATGTGCCGCTGGTCAGTCATCTGTTTCTGGGCATCAAGGCAGCCGTCCTGATCGTGGTTCTGGAGGCGTTGCTGCGCCTCTCCAAACGGGCACTCACCATCAGGCGGCAATGGGTCATTGCAGCTCTGGCCTTTGTCGGAATTTTCTTTCTGGCCCTGCCGTTCCCGCTGATTGTTCTGGCCGCCGGGCTTTACGGTGCCGCGTTCAGCGTGGCGCAGACTGAAAGCCACGGTGAGCCTGTCGTTGCGATTGGCAGACCGATTGCGAAAACACTCCGCACGGTGTTTCTCTGGACCTTCATCTGGATCGCGCCGCTGGCGCTGCTGGATCTGGCCGGCAACGTGCCCTTGCTGGCGGATATCGGCTGGTTCTTTTCAAAGCTCGCTGTCGTCACCTTTGGCGGCGCCTATGCGGTGCTTGCCTATATGGCCCAGGACGTCGTCGCCATTCACGGCTGGCTGAGCGCGGGTGAAATGATGGACGGGCTGGGTCTGGCGGAAACAACACCGGGGCCGCTCATTCTGGTGACCCAGTTCGTCGGCTTTCTGGCGGCCTTTCACGAAGGTGGGCTTCTGCTTGGCCTCGCAGGGGGGCTGGTTGCGCTCTGGGCGACCTTTGCTCCCTGTTTCCTCTGGATCTTTGCCGGAGCGCCTTACATCGAATGGATCTCGGCGCAGCCGAGGCTCAAGTCGGCACTTTCGGCCATCGTAGCGGCGGTGGTTGGCGTCGTGCTCAACCTGTCGGTCTGGTTCGCGCTGCATGTCTTCTTCGAAGAGGTCACGGCGACAAAGTGGGGTGTCGTGACACTCTGGATCCCGGACCTTGCCAGCCTCGATTGGCGCGTGCCGGTCCTCGCGGCCCTGTGTGGCCTGTTGCTCCTGCGATTTCACATGGGGCTGATCTGGGTGCTGCTGACGGCGGCACTTGGCGGGGTGCTGCTGTCACAAGTGGGATGAGGGGGCTGTGCCCGCTCACCAGCCCGCGGTGAGAAAATAGTTGGCATAGACAAATGGCCAGACTGCAAGGCAAAGGGCGAGCTTTCTCCTGTCGCTGAGACGGGCGCCGACAAGCCGGGACACTGACCAGGAAATGAAGGCGACAAGCACAAACCTTGGTAGCCGTGCCACCGGCGAGACAAGAAAAAGCGATTGTGCGGGGATCGAGGCGTAGCCCGCTTCAGCCGAAAGAACCTTGTAAGGGATGCCGCTGAAGGCTCCCCCGAGCAATCCCTCGAACAGGCCTGCCTGCAAAAGCTGCCTGGCCATTTCAAATGTTGATCCCGAAATCCCGGGCACAAGCAGCAGCACCTGAAGCGTTTCTTCCGGAAAATGCTGTACGCAGGTCCAGACCAACAGACCGCCGAACGCGGCCGCGAAGGACGCCAGAAGCGCCGCTGTCATGGCCTTGCCCAGGGAGCGAAGCGCGATGATGCTCAAAAGCGCGTCGGGAGCGATGAAGAACAGCGTTGCCTCGGCAAAGCTCCAGAGCGCTGCCAGGCAGAAAAGTGCCAACTTACTATTCCCAGGATGCAAAGGTCTTTTCCGTCGAGAGAGCGTTAAAGCGCTCCTTCAACCCGGTCATAAAATGAGTCCGGTCCTCGTTCCAAGTAATTGGTTCCCCGACGAAAATATCGCAGAAGAACGGCACCAGCAGGAATGACCCCTTCGGCAAGGCCTTGCCGAGGCCGTGGGTAAAGACGGGCACGACCGGTGCTTCCGGGAACCGTTCGGCAAGAAAGGAAACGCCTTTCTTGAGATCCGTCATCTGTTCCGGTTCACCGCGCGAACCTTCGGGAAACAGGATCAGAACCTTGCCCTGACGCAGAACCTCGTAGCAGCCTTCCAGCGGGTCAACATTCTTCTCTTTCCGGCCACGCTCCACCGGGATAATGCCGAGGACATGTTCCGACAGCCAGGCCTTGAGAGGGGAGGAGAAGAAATAATCTGCCGCCGCAACCGGCTTGATGTCCTTCAGCTTCGACAGGGGCATCAAGGCCATCAGCACCATCGTATCCAGATGGCTGTTGTGGTTGGCAACAATGATCGCCGGACCGTTGGCCGGCAGCAGTTCCTTGCGACGCACGTTAAGCCCGAGCAGGAACAGGACCGCGATCTTGACGAAGATGTAAAAGATCTTCTGGAGCATCAGTGAATGTTCCTGAATGCTGACGATCGAGCGCTTGTTCCAGTGTCGTCCTCTCCTCGGTCACCCCGGACGCAGCGAAGCGGAGATCCGGGGCCGGGGAACCCAGGCGCATGATCAGTGGCTGCACCTTTCAGCCGATCTAGTGGCTCCCCGATCCCGGCTCGCGCTGCGCTTGGCCGGGATGACGAGAGGAGAGGCGCGTGGGCTTGGAGAAGAGAGAAAGAGAAGTCTGCCGACTGCGTGCGCAGAGTGGGAGCGGTCATCCTGACATCCCCTTCAGTAATAGAAGTAACGGGTGAAGTGGAAGAACAGCGGTGCGGTGTAGGTCAGGCTGTCGATCCGGTCGAGGATGCCACCATGACCGGGAATAAGACTGCCGGTGTCCTTGACCCCGAGATCCCGCTTCAGGGCCGAGACGGTGACATCACCAACGAACCCCGCGACCGGGATCAGCAGGCCGGCGGCAGCGGCGTGGATCATGTCAAAGGGCGTGACCAGCGGTGCGGTCAGAAGGGACAGAACAAAAGTGGTTGCAACGCCGCCAAGAAAGCCTTCCCACGTCTTGTTGGGACTGACGCCCGGAATGATCTTGTGACGGCCAAACAATTTGCCCCAGGTGTATTGGGCAACGTCGTTGAACTGGGTCAGGAACAGGAGGAACAGCAGCAGGCCTGGGCCGCCGGTGCTGTTGGCCTCGGTCGCCGGCAGGATCAGGAGGAAAGCCGCGTGGCTGATGGAGAAGACGCATAGCATTAGCCCCCAGTTGAGGGTGCCGACAGCGCGCAGGAAGCCCTCGGTCTGCTGGGTCAGCAGGCTGACGAAGGGCAGGAACAGGAACATGTAGACCGGGATGAACACCGCGAACATGCCATAGTAGCTGTCGTAGACCCAGAAGTACTGCACGGGGATCGACAGATACGCCCAAAACAGCACCCGCCTGTCAGCCCGGCGGGTGGGGATCATCGAGAAATACTCTTTCAGCGCCAGGAAGCTGATAAGGGCGAAAACAATGATCGAGACCGTGTTGCTGACCAGGAAGGAGACGGTGAAGATTGCCACCATCACCCACCAGCTGACGGTGCGCTGAACCAGTTCGCTCATGTTCTTGGTGGAGCGTTTCGAAATCACGAAGACGATGGCGCTGGCAACGCACAGCACGGCCCAGATGCCGATCAGGGCCCAATGGATGGTCAGGAGGTTCATGCGGATTGTTTCTCCCTGATTGCCGCCCTGGCGCGGTTGAAGATGGTGACCGCGGACAGCGCCAGCCCGGCACCGAAAAGGATCTGATAAAGGAGAGGCGCGGTCAGGCCAAAGGCCATCAGGAATCCGCAAAGACCGAACAGGGCTGCCCGGTCGCTCTTGCCGAAGGGGCCGTCATACCGGCGGCTTGCGCCGATCTGGACTGCGATCACGCCGGTCATTTCGCCGATGATGGCAAGTACGACCAGTCCGACGACAATCGGCCCATCGACAAAAGGCAGGAGTGCGAAGGGCAGGTAGAGCGCAGCGTCTGACAGCACATCGCCCAGTTCGTTGAGCACCGCGCCAAGGTCGGATTTCTGGTCGTGTTCCCGCGCCAGCATGCCGTCGATCGCATTGAGGCCCATGCGGATGAACAGAACCAGCGGCAACAGGATCAAGGGCAGGAAAGCGCCGGGAAAGATCCAGAGCAGCAGGCCTTCGCCAATCGACAGGCCAAGCGCGGCCAGGGTTACCTGATTGGCCGTCACCCCGTTTGCGGCAAGCGATCTGCACACGGGGCGAAGCAGGTCCTGAAAACGGGACTTCAGCTGGTAAATCGTTGGCATTCAAAAACTTTCCCGACTAATTTTCGGGAAAGATATAGGTATAGAGCACCCGGTGCACGCTAGAATTTCAATTGCCTGCTGTCACTTCCTGACAGGGTCGCGCTGGAGCAGGCGTTTCAGGTGATCAGTAACATTTTCCGGCTCTTCCAGCGGTGTCAGGTGGCCACTGTGTTCCAGGACGACAAGGTCCGCTGACTGGATCAGGCTGGCCATGGACCGATGAAGCTCCGGCGGCGTCAACTGATCATGATTGCCACACAGCACCAGTGTCGGGCAGGTAATGCCGGTGAGCGACGCGCGGCTGTCGGGGCGAGCAATGCGCGTCTGGCGAATGAAGACGTCTGGACCAAGCCGCTGCGTCATGGCACGAACCCGATTGATCATGTCGGCATTGTCCCGGTTTTCCGGGGCAAGATAGGACTGGGCGAGTTTTCTGCCGAAACCGTGGAAACGGCCAGGTTTCGACGCCTGGGCAATCAGTTGTTCGCGCTCTGCGGCGCGTTCCGGCGTGTCAGGCAGCATGGTGGTGTCGAGGAGGGCGAGATGGGTCACGCGTTCCGGGGCGCGGCGCAGGATTTCCTGAGCGACGATACCGCCGAGCGAAAACCCGGCGAGCGCAAAGCGGTCCTCGCTGGTGGCCAGAACCATTTCCGCCAGAGCCCCCAGCGAAGTACCGCGTGTTATGTCGGCAACCCGGGGCCGAGCGATGTCAGCGAGACCGGTGATCTGATCCCGCCAGAGATCCGCATCGTTCAGGAGCCCCGGGATCAGGACGATCTGCGGCAGGCTCATGCATCGGCCTCCTGCGCGGAGGCGAGGATTGTCCGGGCACGGATGCGGACCGGCTCGTCGACCATTGCGCCATCGACATTGGCTGCGCCATCCCCCGAGGCGAGAACACGCCTGGCCCACTCGATTTCGTCGAGGCTCGGGGCGAAGGCGCGTTTGATCTCGGCAAGCTGTCTTGGGTGAATGCAGAGTTTGCCGGCCATACCGAGATCCCGTGCATGGGAGGCGTCTTCAAATGTCTGCGCAGGGTTGTCGAGCTGTGCTGTGACGCCGTCGATCGGGGCCGCGATGCCGGCAAGCCGGGACGCCAGAACCAGTTCGGAGCGAACGGGCAAGAGCACGTCTTTCAAATGCGCGCAGCCTAGATCGGCGCAATAGTCGATGGACCCGAAAGCCAGTCGAACCACCCCATCGGTGCTTGCAATGCTCCTGGCATTGGCAAGCCCCCTGGCACTTTCAATGAGCGCGATAACCGGGACCGAGCCACCCAGGGCAGTGTGGAGCGTGGCAATCTCTCCGGGAGCCTCCGCCTTCGGCAGCATGACGGCATCCGGTGCCAGCTTGCAAAGAGCAACGACATCCTCCAGGTGCCACGAAGTCCCAACGGCGTTGATGCGCACGATGACCGGTTTTTCGGTGAAGCCGGTTGTCAGATTGGTGCGGGCGGCCTCTTTCTCCGATGCGGGGACCGCGTCTTCCAGATCCAGGATGATCGCGTCGGCTTCGGTTGCGGCTGCCTTGGGGAACCGGTCGGGCCTATTTGCCGGCACGAACAGAGGTGTCCTGACTGCCGTTACCATGCTGCCGTCGCCTCCATGGCAACCGGGCCGCCAAGCTGCGCGGTCCAGAGCTTCATGGTTTCTCCCTCCGTTTGCGCGTTCACCGTGAAGTCCGCAGTGTCGAATATGGTCGACAGACTTCGAAACCGGAATGTTTTCGGTGCTCTTTCCTTGAGATCCGCAGCGAACTGGCAAAGCAATGTGGCCTGCAAGGGACCGTGAACAATAAGCCCTGGATAGCCTTCCACGTCGCGGACATAGTCCTTGTCGTAGTGGATGCGGTGCCCGTTAAAGGTCATGGCCGAATAACGGAAGAGGTAGGCGGCCGATGGCGTGATCTGCATGACGTGGTCTCCAGCCGTCGCAGGCGCCGGGGTTGTCTTCATGCCCGCAACGTTCTGTGCCTCCCGGTAGACGATGTCCTGACGCTCGCTCAAGACAGGTTGGCCGTCAGAAGTGACTTCATGATTGATCGTGACGAAACAGAGTGGCCCGGTGCGGCCTTGTTTCAGGACCACATCCCTGACGGTTGACACCCGCCGGACCTCTTCGCCAATCCGGATGTCACCCTGGAAGGTGAACTCGCCGCCTGCCCACATGCGTCGGGGCAGGGGCACGGGCGGCAGGAAGCCGCCACGGGCCGCATGACCGTCCGGTCCCAGACCGGCTGTCTGAACGGCCGGCTGAGCAAGGCAGAAATGGATCAGCAGCGGCGCGATATCACCCGGAGCTTCGCCTGATGTCCGGTCAAAGGTCGCGTTGAACTGGCGAACCAGTGCGGGGCTCAAGACCTCCGAGGCGCTGTCTTCGCGCCCTATCCAGCTGCGCAGGTGGTCGATGTCGAGGTCCATGATCACGCCTCCAGGGGCTTGAGGGCCGGGATCGGGCCGTAGCTGCGCGGTTCGCCCGAAAAGATGGCCGCAGGGGCGGGGAAGGAGACCGGGCCATTCGGGCTGTCGACGGTGATACGCCTCAGGTGCGGATGGGTCGACAGGCCTTTCATATCGTTGACCGAGGCCAATGCGATATTGGCATCCGTCAGCAACCTGATGGCCGTTTCGGCATCAAATTTCGCAAAGGCTTCGCCAACAGCGGCATCCGTTTCCCTGCGATTGTTCACCCGCGCGACGTTTGTTGCGAACCTTGGATTGGTGCCGAGTTCGGGTTTTCCGATGAAGTCGCTGCAAAGGGTCCTCCATTCCCGGTCGCTTTGAATGGCGATCAGAATTGCCGGACCTTCCTTTGGCTGGAAGACGCCATAAGGCGCAATCGAAGGATGGGCGAGGCCGACCCGCTGGGGGCTCTTGCCGCCTTCGTGGTTGAGAAGGGGAACTGTCAGCCAGTCGGCAAGAACATCGAACATGGAAACCGAGATCTGCGCGCCCTTGCCGGTGATCCCGCGCTGGATCAGCGCTTCCAGAATGGCGGTATAGGCCGTTGCCCCGGTGGCGATGTCGACAAGGGAGATGCCGACACGCGCGGGTTCGTTCGGCCCGCCGGTGATCGAACAAAGACCGGTTTCGGCCTGGATCAGCAAATCATAGGCCTTGCGGTCGGCCATCGGCCCGGTTTCGCCGAAACCGCTGATGGAGCAGGTAATGAGGCGCGGATAATCCACCACCAACCTGTCCGGATCAAAACCAAGGCGGGCCAAGGCGCCAGGCTTGAGGTTCTGGATCAGGACATCGGCGTCTGCGATCAGCTGCGCCAGCTTTTCCTTGCCCGTGTCGGAACCAAGATCCAGCGTGATGCTGTCCTTGCCCCGGTTCAGCCAGACAAAGTAACTCGACTGACCCTTGGCAACGTCGTCATACCCCCGGGCAAAATCACCCTCGGGCCGTTCGACCTTGGTGACTGTCGCTCCCGCATCCGCAAGCCGCGACGTGGCGTAGGGGGCGGCCACCGCCTGTTCGATGGCGACGACGTTCAATCCTTCCAGCGGCAACACCATCAGAACGACCTCGGCAGACCAAGCACATGCTCGGCAACATAAGAAAGGATGAGGTTGGTGGAGATTGGTGCCACCTGGTAGAGCCGCGTCTCGCGGAACTTGCGCTCGACGTCATATTCGCAGGCAAAACCGAAGCCGCCATGGAACTGGATGCAGGCATTCGCCGCTTCCCAGCTTGCCTTTGCGGCCAGGTATTTGGCCATGTTTGCCTCGGCGCCGCAGGGAGCGCCGGCATCGAACAGGCTACAGGCCTTATAGCGCATCAGATTGGCCGCCTCGATCTCGATATAGGCTTCAGCGATCGGAAACTGGACGCCCTGGTTCTGGCCTATGGGACGGCCGAAGACTTCCCGTTCGCGCACATAGTCAGTCACCTTGTCGGTGAACCAGTAGCCATCGCCGATACATTCGGCGGCAATCAGTGTGCGTTCGGCGTTGAGGCCGGTAAGGATATATTTGAAGCCTTTTCCTTCCTCGCCGATGAGATTTTCTTCCGGGATTTCCAGATTGTCGAAGAAGAGTTCGTTGGTCTCGTGGTTGACCATGTTCAGGATCGGGCGAACCTCCATGCCTGATTTCATGGCTTGCCTGATATCGACCAGGAAGATCGAAAGGCCTTCCGATTTCCTCTGCACGTCGGCGAGCGGCGTTGTGCGCGCCAGGAGGATCATCAGGTCGGAATGCTGCACACGGCTGATCCAGACCTTCTGGCCGTTGACGACGTAGCGGTCGCCCTTCTTCACGGCAGTGGTCTTGATCCTGGTGGTGTCCGTGCCCGTCGTCGGCTCGGTCACGCCCATGGACTGCAACCGCAATTCGCCGCTTGCGATCTTCGGCAGATATTTCAGCCGCTGTTCTTCCGAGCCATGCCGCACGAGCGTGTTCATGTTGTACATCTGGCCGTGACAAGCACCGGAATTGCCGCCTGCACGGTTGATTTCTTCCATGATGACCGAAGCTTCGGTGAGCCCGAGGCCCGATCCGCCGTAGTCCTCCGGAATAAGTGCGGCCATCCAGCCTTCGCGTGTCAGGGCGTCGACAAATTCTTCCGGATAGGCGCGGGCCTCATCGATTTTGCGGTGGTATTCGGCGGGAAACTGGGCACATAGCGCGCGGATGCCGTCGCGAATGTCCTGGTAGCTGTCGGTTTGGCTTGTCATGTGGGCTTTTCGTCTGGCGTGTTCGTTGACCGCAATTAAGCCTTTGAGGTGCTATTGAACAAATATATGTTTTGGATGGGTATCATATAAATTTTATATGCTAACTTGTTGCCATGGACATCCGCCAACTCCGCTATTTTCTGGAAATCGTTGCGCAGGGTTCGCTTACGCGGGCTGCCGAAAGCCTGCATGTGGCGCAGCCGGCCCTGTCGCTGCACCTGAAGAACATGGAGGAGCAGCTTGGCACCAGGCTGCTGACGCGCAGTCGCTCCGGTGTCACGCCCACGGAGGCGGGAGACCTGCTGCTGCAAAGGGCGCGGGCAATTCTCGAGGATCTGGCGCGCACGGAAGACGATATCCGCAATCTGGAAACCGATCCGTCCGGCATCGTGCGGATCGGCCTGCCGGGCACGATCAGCGCCATGGTGTCTCTGCCGTTGATCCTGGCGGCGCGTGACCGCTTTCCGCGGATCACGCTCAATATTACCGAGGCCATGAGCGGTTTTGTTGGCGATTGGCTGAGCGAAGGCAAGATCGATCTTGCCGTGCTTTACAGCCGTTCCAAGGATGCACGTATCCGGTCTGAATTGTTGCTTGAAGAAGAGCTTGTGGTTTTGTGGCCCGCCGATGCCGAACGTCCGCAGGAAATGAACATGGCGGCACTCGACAACGTGCCAATGGTGCTGCCGAGCGGAGCGCACGGCTTGCGGGTGCTGATTGACCGGACGTTCCAGGCGTTGGGCTTTGCACCTGAAATCGCGATGGAAATCGACTCCTTCAACAATATCAAGCGCCTGGTCGCAGCCGGGTTTGGCCCGTCGATCCTGCCGCTTTACGCGGTGACGGAGGAAGTGGCAGCAGGTTCCCTTCGTGTCAGCCGCATTGCCGCGCCGGGGCTCTGGCGCGGGGCTCATCTGATGTCGCCGGGTGGACGACCGGTGACGCGGGCGCTGGAAGCGGTGCACGCTTTGCTGCGCGAGGTTATTCTGGATCTGCGCGACAAGGGGGCCTGGGCCGCTTCCCGGCCACCGCAGGTTTCCGGCACCGAGACTGTCTCCTGACGGGAACAAAACCCGGAGCTCTGTCGTTTTCCCGAAACTGCCCTATGCTGGCTGAGCAAGCAGCCTGTCCATGTGTGCAAGGCTTCCCGCTATTTCTGGAGAACCGATTGACGATGATCGACGCTGTCCTGCTGACCTCGCCCCGTATTTCCACCTTTGATGACCAGACCTATCTCACGAACGCCAGCAGCTTTTTCTTTGCGCGTGATGAGCGCCTGTTTCTCGTTACCAGCCGGCATGTCATGGTGGATGAGCCAAGCGGGCATCATCCCTCCCGTATCGAAATAGAACTCCACAACGATCCTGAAAATCTGGCCGACTCGATCGCTTTTTCGATTCCGCTTTTCCGGGATGGCAAAAGCCTCTGGCGCCAGGGAGAGGATACCGCAGGCGATATCGACGTTGCCGTGATCGAGATTGACCGGGCGGCGCTACCTGAAAATATCGTCTATCGGGCCTTCGGGCCGGAACACCTGAGTGACCCGCAAGAGCATGTCGAGATCGGATCATCCATTCTGGTTGTCGGTTTTCCGCTCGGGTTTCATGACACGCTCCATCACATGCCGGTGGTCCGCCACGCGGTCGTGGCTTCCTCCTTCGGCTTTCGGTTTCAGGGCATGGGCTATTTCCTGACCGATGCCCGGACGCATCGCGGTACAAGTGGGGCTCCGGTGGTCATGCGCAATACGGCAGACACCGCAAGCGAACTGCCGTGGAAACTGCTTGGCGTTCACTCCGCCCGCCTCGATGTCGGAACGCGCGATCTCGTGCTGGATGAGGCGCTAGGCCTCAATTGCGCCTGGTATGCGGACATTCTGATGACGCTTACGGAGGGGTGACCCCCATCAAAGGCAAACTTCAGCCCTGGAGCGTCAGGCGGGTTTGAACCTGTAGTGGCCGGTGATTTCGAAATCGAACAGCCGGTCTTCCAGCTGTGTTCCAGCACCAATGTTGTGGACCACCATTGGTCGTTCGCTGTCTGCGGAGGCACGGTGACTGACAATCGCCATGTGCGGCAGGTTTCCAGGCAACATCTGGGAAACGACGTCGCCGGGCTGATAGTCTTTGGCGTTTGCAGTGACCGGAAGAGCTGCGCCTTTTCGTCTGAAGAAGGTCTGCAGGTTTGGCACCCGCCGGTGGTCGATGTTCCTGTCCGGGCGTTTGAGACCCCAGATCTTTGGATAGGACGAAAAGTCCGACTTCATGTCCGCATTAACGGCCGACTGGAGATCGTAGCCGAAGGCGTCGCGGTAGGCTCTGACGACCACATCGGTGCATACACCGCGTTCGCGCGGCAGGTCGCCATTGGGAAACGGGAGCGAGACATAGGCCGGATCGTAGACCACCGTAACGCCGATCTGGCTTTCTGCTGCCTCAATCAGCTGTCCCGCCCACGGATTGGGCAAAGCAAAACTGTTTGCCGTTGCTTCAGTGGGCGGCGTGGACGGTCCGGCAAGTGCCTTGCTGACGAGCTGCAACCCGGTTTGCAGCCGATAAGCGGGGAGGGTGTGTGCCGCGTAGGCGCCTCCTGCTGCCAGAAGTCCGGTTCCGAACAGGAATGTACGCCGCTTCATGTGAGAGCTCCCATAGATCTGAAGCCGGAATACTGGCGGAGTGGGACCGGAATGGGGCGAGGCGACATTTGACCGATTTTCCCGTTGGGTAAACCAATGCGCGTGTCGTTGCGGAAGTCGGTCAATTGCACGTTTTTTGTTCTCGAAAATTTAATCTGATGAGTCTTTACTGCAGAAAAAGGCGGTAAATGTTGACGAAATTTGGGGAAATACTGCTGAAAACGGCAATGATTGTCTTTTTGTCCTGGCTGGCGACGCCTGCCCAGGCCGAGCAGGCATCCCTGTCCTATGATCAGTTCTTTCTGCGTCACAGCGCAACCATGATGCTGATCGATCCGGATACCGGAAGCATTCTTGATGCCAACAACGCCGCGGCAGACTTCTACGGGTTCGACCGGGATACGCTGCGCCGAATGTCCATTCAGAACATCAATCAGCTGACGGCCGAGCAGGTTGAAGCCGAACGTCAACTTGCCAAGGCTGAACACCGAAATTTCTTTATCTTCCGCCACAAGCTGGCAGATGGCTCCGTTCGAAGCGTGGAAGTTCATTCAACTCCGGTGGACTACGACGGCAGGAAGGCTTTGCTTTCCGTGGTGCACGATATTTCCGACGACCGGCAGCGGGAACAAGAACTGTGGCACTACAAGAACCGCCTGGAGGAAATGGTCGACAGCAAGAGCGCGGAACTTTCCTCTGCCTATAACGCCCGGAACCAGTGGATGCTGGGCCTGGTCGGCACGCTTGGTCTGTCGCTTGTCGTCGTCAGTTTTCTGCTGCTTGAAAGACACACCGCACACAAGCGGCTGCGATCCTCGGAGCAGCGTTTGCGAGAGATCATCTTCGGCACCAACGTCGGGACCTGGGAATGCAACGTTCAGACCGGGGAGGTGGTCTACAACGAACGCTGGGCTGAAATTCTCGGCTATTCGCTGGCCGAGTTGCAGCCGGTCAGCCGACAGACCTGGTACCGGTTGACCCATCCGGACGATGTGGAAAAATCTGAGCAGAAGCTGGCAGAGGTGTTTTCCGGAGCAAGGGAAGCCTACGACAACGAAATTCGCATGCGCCACAAGGAGGGCAGGTGGGTCTGGGTTCTCGACAGGGGACGTGTGGTCGAATGGACGAAAGACGGCAAGCCTTTGCGCATGTCCGGCACCCATTCGGATATTACCCGTCTGAAGAAGACGGAAGAAGCTGTCAGGCGGCTAGCGATGACTGATCATCTGACAGGCCTTTCGAACCGGGCACATTTCAGCCAGAGCCTTGCGGAAAACGTCGCCATTGCAGACCGGGATAACCGCAAGTTTGCGCTGATGATGCTGGACCTTGATACCTTCAAGCCGGTCAACGACAGCCACGGGCATCCGGTGGGTGACGCGCTGCTCCAGGCCGTTGCCTCCACCATCAAGCGCTGCACGCGCGAAGGGGATGTCGTGACCCGGATCGGCGGGGATGAGTTTGCCGTGATCATCGGCGATTACGCGGAAGAGAAGGATGTTCTGGCCTGTGCCACCCGCATTTACCGGGAGGTCTCGCGACCGATGGAAATCAAGGGCAAGGATATCAACATCAGCATCAGCATCGGGGTGTCGTTCTATCCCGATGATGCAGATGATGCCAAATCGTTGATCACCCACGCGGACCAGGCCATGTATGAAGCCAAGAAGAGCGGGGCAAACGTCCTGACGTATGAAGCCTACAGGATGCGGGTGGCGAGCTAGCTGCGGTGAAAGTGAACGACATTCCTATGGCCTGCCTTCTCGCTCAGCCCTGCTCCTTGTCTAGACCCAGCGTGCCAGTTCCTCTTCGTATGGCGAGATATCGCCGAACTTCGCCGTGACCCAGTCCGGATTGTAGTAGGTATCGAGATAGCGCTGACCGCTGTCGCACATCAGCGTGACGATCGAGCCTCTCTCACCTTTGTCGATCATCCGGCCAGCGATTTGCAGCGCGCCCCACAGATTTGTACCGGTGGAAGCGCCTGCCTTGCGGCCGATCAGTTTCTCCAGCCACAGGATCGTTGCAATGCTTGCGGCATCGGGCACCTTGATCATGTCGTCGATGACGTCCGGCAGAAACGAGTGTTCCACCTTTGGCCGGCCAATGCCTTCGATCCGGCTTGAGCAGTTTTCGGTGAGAGCGTGGTTCCCGGTACGATAGGCATCATAGAAGACCGAGTTTTCCGGATCGACCACGGTCAGGCCGGTGTCGTAGCCCCGGTAGCGGATAAAACGGCCAAGCGTTGCGGATGTGCCACCCGTGCCGGCGCTCATCACCAGCATCTTCGGCACAGGATGCGGCTCGAATTCCATCTGGTTGAAGATGCTTTCGGCAATGTTGTTGTTCCCGCGCCAGTCGGTTGCCCGCTCCGCATAGGTGAACTGGTCCATGAAATGCCCGCCGAGCTGTTCGGCAAGGTTCACCGCCGCGCCGTGCATCTCGGGCGCTGATCCGACGAAATGCGGTTCACCGCCGTAGAGCCGTATTTGCTCGATCTTGCTGTGGGCGGTGCTTTGCGGCACCACGGCAATGAATGGAACGCCGATCATTTGCGCAAAGTAGGCTTCCGAAACGGCTGTGCTGCCCGACGAGGCTTCGATCACCGGTGTGCCTTCGCGGATCCTGCCGTTGCACAGCGCATAAAGAAACAGCGACCGGGCGAGACGGTGCTTCAGGCTGCCGGTCGGGTGGGTGCTTTCATCCTTCAGATAGATATCGACACCGGCGCAACTGAGGCCATGCAGCTTGAACAGATGCGTGTCGGCGGACCGATGCGCATCCGCGTTAATCCTGGCGACAGCATCCCGCACCCATTTGTCCATCGCAGTTCTCCCGGCAGTTGTTGCCCAAGAGTGGCGCTAAAGCGGAATGCCCGCAATATGGGCGATGAGTTCCAGGCTGTTGCGGGCGCTGAATTTCTTCATCAGCCGGGCCCGGTGGACCTCGACCGTGCGCGGTGACAGCCCGAGCAGGCGGGCGATTTCCTTGGTTGTATTTCCTTCGGCCAGCAGTTTGGCCACCTGTCGTTCACGCAGGCTCATTTCAGCCAGAGGCCGGTCTTCGGAAATGTCGGCAAAGCTCCAGACCGCCCGTGCGAACGGGGCGTCAAGGTTGAGAGACTGGCCACGCACGCGGCACCAGAACAGATCTCCGGATTTGCGACGCATGATGCGTTCATCCCGGTAGCGACCACTGCCTTTCATCCGTTCCAGTCCGATCTTGCCGATGCGGAGAAACTCTTCCGAAGAGGGATAAAGGACAGACAGCGAGGCACCGGAAAGTTCCTCCGGCTCAAAGCCGAACATATCGGCAAGACGCGCATTGCAGCGTCGGATCTGCCGCTCTTCCGTCAAGGCCAGGCCGACGGGCGCATTGTCGAAAGCAAGCGCTGCGAAGTCGTCCATGGGCTCCCCGTTACGTGTTTTGACGGAATTTTCGCTCTAAGGGTCTGAAGAGTATCAGATAGCTGTCCCGCACGGCCGTTTTTCTGGAAACCACATCTGGTCCGGAAGAACCAGCGAGCCGAAGGGACGAGGGAGGTGCCGGGAGGAGACTGGCTGGGGTGTGTCCGGAGGAGGGCATGCCCGGTCGGTCATTCTTGTCCTGAGGAGCGAGCCTTGCTCGCGTCTCGAAGGATGGGCTGCTTGTCCGCAATATGCCGCCCGTCCTCCGAGACAGCGCTCGGCGCTTCCTCAGGATGAGAAAAGCGGGATGGCGGACCAACGCGGTCGCACTGCACCAAACGGCGTATCGGGGGGAGAAAAACAGGATGAATCCGGCAGAATGGTTATACCGGAGCGCGGCGAGAAGCCCGCAGAGCCCGGCGTTGCTGCAGGGGACCGAGCGCAAGGCAAACTATCTGGAGTTTGCTCGTAGTGCCGGGGCCATAAGCGCTGCGCTTGCCGGCTACGGCATCGGCAAGGGAGACAGGGTCGCACTGTTTGCCGCAAATTCCACGCGCTATCTGGAAGCGCTTTACGGCATCTGGTGGCGTGGCGGCGCAGCCGTGCCGATAAACGCCAAGCTGCACGAAAAGGAAGCCGCCTGGATGGTGGAAAATTCCGGTGCAGAATTTGTGTTCGCCGACAAAAAGACCGCCGAGCTGGTGGCGCCGCATCTGCCGGAGGGCGTGGGTCTTGTCTCGCTCGACAGCCCTGAATTCGGCGCCATGTGCCAGGCAGCGCCGCACACCACGCCGGAACCTCTGGATCCTGCAGATCTTGCCTGGCTTTTCTATACCTCCGGCACCACCGGCAGGCCCAAGGGCGTGATGCTGACTTGCGGCAATCTTGCTTCGATGGCGCTGAGCTACTTTGTCGATGTCGATGACGTCAAGCCGCAGGATGCGATCCTCTATGCCGCGCCGATGAGCCATGGTGCCGGGCTCTACAATTTCATGCACGTGATGAAAGGGGCGCGTCACGTCGTGCCGGTCAGCGGCGGGTTTGATGCCGCCGAAATCCTGCAGATCGCGCCTGTGATCGGCTCCATCTCCATGTTTGCCGCGCCCACCATGGTCCGCCGCCTGGTGGATGTCGCCAAGGCTTCGGGAGGCACTGGCCGGGGGCTGCGGACCATCGTCTATGCCGGCGGGCCAATGTATGAGGCGGACATTCTGGAAGCGGTTGAAGTGATGGGCGCACGGTTCGTCCAGATCTACGGTCAGGGCGAATGCCCGATGGGCATCACCGCACTGCCGCGCGCCGAAGTTTGTGACCGCACCCATCCACGTTGGCGCGAGAGGCTGAATTCCGTCGGCACGGCCCAGTCCGTCGTGCGGGTTGCGATCGTCGACGGCGAAGGCCGAGAGCTGCCACGCGGCGAAGTCGGGGAAATTGCCGTGCGCGGAGATACGGTGATGAAGGGCTACTGGCAAAACGAGGAGGCAACAGCCCAGACCATCCGTGACGGCTGGCTGTGGACCGGAGACGTTGGTCGCATGGATGAGGACGGCTACGTCACGCTGCAGGACCGGTCCAAGGACGTCATCATTTCCGGTGGCTCCAATATCTATCCGCGCGAGGTCGAAGAGGTGCTGCTGACACACCCGGCTGTGCACGAGGTGGCAGTCGTTGGCCGACAGGACCCGGAGTGGGGAGAAATCGTTGTCGCCTTTGTTGCCTGTCACCCGGGCCAGAGCGTGAGCGAGGCTGAGCTCGACAAGCTCTGTCTGGACCGGATCGCCCGGTTCAAGCGGCCGAAACGCTATCATTTCCCGGCTGCCCTGCCGAAAAACAACTACGGCAAGATCCTGAAAACGGACCTGAGACAACAGCTCGAAGCGGAGGAAACGGCATGACAGATCTCACCGGAAAAACAGCTCTCGTCACCGGGTCCGTTCAGGGGATCGGCCTGGCGATTGCCAAGGCACTGGCGGGGGCAGGGGCACGCGTTGCCGTCCACGGTCTGGCGAACCCGGAAGAGGCGCAAGCGGCTGTGGCAGAGATCAAGGCCGCCGGGGCACCGGACGCCCGTTTCTTTTCTGCGGACATGCGCGACGTGGCGGCTGTCGAGACGATGATGGCGGACGTTGCCGCCTGGGGCGGCCCGGATATCCTGGTCAACAATGCGGGTATCCAGAAGACTGTCAGCTTTGCCGAGGCGGATGCTGCCACATGGGATGCCATCATCGGCGTCAATCTGTCAGGTGTCTACCATACGATGCGTCTTGCCCTTCCGGCGATGGCCGAACGCGGCTTTGGCCGTGTCATCAACATTGCCTCGGTGCACGGGCTGGTCGCCTCGGTCAACAAGGCGCCTTACGTGGCTTCGAAATTCGGTGTCGTCGGCATGAGCAAGGTGGCCGCGCTTGAATATGCGGCAAGCGGTTCCAGAGCCTCGGGTGGGGTGACGGTCAATTGTATCGCGCCCGGCTGGACGGAAACCGCAATCATCGAGCCGCAGGTGGCAGCCCGCGCCGCCCTTCATGGCGGCGATCGCGACAAGGGCGTTGCAGATCTTCTGGCGGAAAAACAGCCTTCCCACCGCACGTCCGACCCGTCTGAAATCGGTGCGCTGGCGCTTTGGCTGTGCAGCCCGGTGGCGCACAACGTGACGGGCGTGACAATCCCCGTCGATGGCGGCTGGACAGCTCAGTAGGGCTGTCGACCACCAAAACGGCAGACGAGCCCCGGGGCGGGGCTCGTCCCTATTTGGCGTCATGGGTGATCAGAGATCGCCAATGGCTGTCTCGCGGATCTCTGGCCACTTGGCGTAAGCACCGGCGAGAACCTCGTCCTTCTGCTCCAGATACTTGTCGAAGATGACGGCGTTGACGAAGAGATAGAGCTTGCCGTCGACGATATCGGCAAAGCGGACATCGCCATCAAGTTTCTTGCCGACATAGATGCCGAAGGCGCAGAAGCCGCCGAACTGCGGCAGGAAGCTTTCCGGAGCAGCGTCGAACTGCTCCTTGGTTTCGGCCGTGGCGAAGTAATAGTCGACACCATCATGGCTTGAGGTGTGGACCGCATCGCCAAGGCCCGGGGTCGCGCCTGCGAACATGGAAACAGGGTCGATGCCGTGCATGCCGAGCGGATTGCCGTTGAGGGTGAGGCCGTTGGCAACGTTGTATTCGTCCGCAGCAAGGGCGGCGGTGGACAGAACAAGGGCTGCGGCCAGGGCCGGAAGGGCGAATTTGAGTTTCATTGGTTTGATCCAGTCTTGGGTTGGGGTAGTCGGTTTTGAGGAGAGAGCTGGCGGTCAGGCGGAACGGGCGATGCGTTCGACTGCGTCGTCGGTCCACCAGACGCCGTTGGCGACCATGCGGAAATTGATGATGGCGGCGAGGTAGCCGTCGCCCTCGGGCACCTTGGCGCCTGCGGTCGCATCGCGAACCACGGCCACTTCGAAGCCGAGTTCCAGAAGCTCGTAGAGATGGGCCTGCGTGCACAGGTTTGCGGACATGCCGGCCAGGATCACCTTGTCGATCCCGCGCTTGCGCAGCTGCAGGTTCAGATCGTTCTGCGCCGGGCTGTAGACCTTGTGCGGTGAGCAGATGACGGTTTCGCTGTCCTCGATGTATTTCTTGTACTGCGGCATCCAGTCGGCGCCGGACCCTTCGAAATTCTCCAGGGAGAGCGGGCCCGGGCGATCGAACATGCCGATGGAATGCATGGTCTTTTCCAAGGTGCCTTCGAACTGCCACTTGTGGTCGTGCGGATAATAGTAGTGGGGCGAGATGAACACCGGCATCGCGGCAGCCTTGGCCGCCTTGAACAGGCGTTCGATGTTGTCGACGGTGCCTTGCTCGGTGACGCTTTCGCCAACGACACCCCAAGTGACGCCGTCTTCGGACAGGAAGTCGATCTGCGGATCGGTGACGACAAGCGCGGTGCGGCCGGCCTCGATCTCCATGTCGATCTGCGGCAGGCCCGGTTTTTCCGGATCGGCATAGAGCGCACGGGCTTCTTCTGTTGCGGCGGTGGCGGAACCGGTGGCCATGGCGACGGCACCCACGGTTGCCGCACCGGCTGCCCCGGCAAGCAGGCGGCGGCGGGCGTGATCAACCGTTTCCGGTGTTACGCAGCAGGCGCAGGTCTTGTCATGTTCGTTGTCCATATAAAGTCTCCATTGCTTGTGTTGGACAGGGTTGCGATGGGCAGCGCATCAACTTGAAACGCTGTCAGGTTCGCGGCCAATCACCGGGTGCCTGAAGGCACGGCTCTCCCGTTCCCGGCGCAGGGCCGGGTTGGCGTCGGATTTGGCCACGTTCCATGGGGGCGGCACCGGCATGCCGGTGCCAGAAAGCTGAGGTCAGAAAACTGAGGTCAGATAGTTGCGTGGTCCGGTGCCTTGCTGGCACGCTCTGGAACCTTCCGGCGGACTGAAGCCGGTTTCGCATCATTTGCCGGTAAGGTCGGCAGGCGCACGGTTAGAACCGCGCCTCTATTGCTGCTTCCGCCTCCGTTCTGAGCCGCAATTTTGCCGCCATGGCGTTCGGCGATCAGCCGGGCGATCCAGAGGCCAAGTCCCGAGGACGGCCCAGGCCGGGCGGCCTTTGCGGAAAGCTGGGTGAAGGGACGGAAGGCCCGGGCAAGATCGGCAGCGGTGAAGCCCTGACCCTGATCGCTGATACGCACGGAGACATTACCGTCATCTTCCCGGGAGATAGCGCAAAGAACGGTGCCGTCGTCCGGGCTGTGGCGCACCGCATTGCCGATGAGATTGTCGAAGGCTTCGAACAAAAGCTCCGCATCGCCGCAGATCAGACAGGGGGATAGGGACACGATTTCCAGACTGACCGCATGGCGGCGAGCCAGCGGTTGGTTGACGGCGACCGCCAGCGCCAGAACCTCGGCCAGATCAACTGGCCGCATCACACAGGAGAGCGGATCCCGTCCCTCCTTGCCGCGCTTGACCAGGGCGCTGAGACTGCCGGTCAGGTGCTGGAGGATACGGTCGGCCTTTGCGGCGTTATCCGCAATCGCGGGCTGACCTTCCCAGGTTGCGCATTGGGCAATGTGCTCGATCAACAGCGAGAGGTTGGCAAGGGGACCGCGCAGGTCGTGGGCGACGATGGAAAGCGTCCGGCCATACGCGTTGCTGTCGGTCAGGTTGTCCGAATGCGGCAGCGCTGCCGGAAAAGTCGAAGGTGCATGGTCATGCCTGGCCGGACTGCGGGCCGTGATCTGTTCGATAATCATGTGGCGCTCCTTGTCTCAAAAGCCCTGGAGCGCTGCGGGAAAGTGCCCGGTGATGACCGCTCCGTCGTTCGATGACCTTTGAATACGCGAGGAGTGCCCTCTCGGTATCGGCCGGGTCTGCCACTGTTTTGGCCCTATCTGCCAAGCCTGTTCTGACCTGCCAGAAGGCAGCAAAACAGGTTGAGCCCGGCCATGTTTGGCCGGGCTCTTCCGGGATTTGCGAATGTTTCGGGTTTTGCCAGATCTGGCCGCGACCGTTGCCGTGAGCCTGTGCGTCGGGCGGGTGTGTTCTCAGACGGTTGCGCTGTGTTGCCGGAATTGCGCCGGTGGCTGGCCGACCCAGCGCTTGAACGCGCGGGTGAAGGTGCTCTGTTCGGAGAAGCCCGTGAGGAAGGCAATTTCGGCAATGGAACAGCTGCTGCCTGCCAGCAGCTCCCGAGCCAGCTTCGTCTGTGCCTCGCGCAGCATGTCGCGGTAGGTCAGCCCTTCCTCCGCCAGGCGGCGATAGAGGGTGCGCTCGCTCATGCCGAGATCACGCGCGACGGCAGCCGCGGAAGGTACGCCGCTGCTGAGTGTTTTCGTCAGGCGGTTCAGAAGATCGCGCGTCAACGCGCTGCCGGCAGGCAGGGCGTCGATTTCCGTCTCCAGATGATCGGTGAGGAAAGTGCAGACGCCTTGATCTCCAAGCCGGTTCGGCAGGTCCAGCATCGGCTGGGCCATCACGATGGCGTCTTGCGCTTCACCGAAGCGGACCGGGCAGCCGAAAAACGCTGCGTAGCGTTCTGACTCTCCCCGGCAGGGATGGCGAAAGGTGACAGCCTCAATTTTCAGGCGCGGACCGACTTGAGACGCCAGATTATGAGCAAAGCCTGCAAGGGCACATTCGTTACGAAGATGCAGGATCGGCTGAGGGGAGGTCTGCCCGGCAATGGAGAAGACAGCAAGTGGTCCATCTTCCTCCAGGCAATATACCGCGGTGTCGGTCACCAGCCGGAAGTAGCGCTCGATCAATTGCAGTGTGGTGCGAAGGGTAGGCGCGGTTTTGATGGCAAGGCCGAGAACGCCGAGATCGTCCGGTTTGATTTTCTGCGCATAGGCAAACACCAGACCTGGTTCATCCGGATACCAGCTGCGTATCCAGTCGAGCAGTTCGAAGTGGGCGGTGTCCGGTATGCGCCCATCCTCGGTACGCACCTCATGGCGCACGGTTCCATCTGCTGCGACCAGCTTGCCGTCGCTGGTCATGGTCAGTCCTGCGGTAGCGGCCATGGTGTGCGCAAAGGCGGCAATGACACTGGCCATCGTCAGACCTCTCTTGCTGCACGGTACGTCGGGGCAGGGGCTTGGCCTTGCGCCAGTTCAGAGCGCGCACCGGATACAGACCAGCTGGCAAGAACCACGTAGTTCCAGTGAGGCCGTTTTCCGGAACAAATGCCGGTGTCTGCATGAATGTGAACCGCGATCTGACTTCCGGGCATGACTACCGCCTTCCTGATCGAAAACGTGACGTTGAGGAAATTTATACAGACAGGTCTGTCTATATGTCAATAAGCCGTGATAACCTCGTTTGAGGATGGACGAGAAGGGGGCGAACAGGATAGTGAAGTAGACAAACCTGTCTGTATATGGAGATGATGGTGCAATCACGCCGAGACGAGCTCGTGGATACAGCGCTCAGGCTGTTCTACACCCGCGGGTTCAATGCGACCGGAATAGACAAGATCCTCGCCGAGGCGGGGGTGGCGAAGATGACGCTCTACAAGCACTTCCGCTCGAAGGAGGAGCTTATTCTGGCCGCGCTCAACCGCCGGGACGAGCAGTTCCGCAACTGGCTGATGGGCGAAATGGAAAAAGCCTCGCCGCGGCCGCGAGAACGGCTTCTGGCCATGTTCGACGCGCTGGAGGACTGGTTCAACGGCCGTGCCTTCAAGGGGCTCGGCTTCAACGGCTGCGCCTTCATCAACGCGGCGAGCGAATTCGGTGACCATCAGCACCCGATCCACCGCACGGCGGCCGAGCACAAACAGCGGATCGTCGATTACCTTGAGCCCCTGTGTCGTCAGGCCGGCGCCGAAGACCCGGCAGCCCTTGCCGAACAGCTTGCCCTTTTGAAGGAGGGCGCCATCGCCACCGCACAGGTGCGCGGCATGCCGGCCGCCTCCAGAACCGCAAGGGCCATCGCCGAAACGCTGATCCCCACCTGAGGAAGCGTTCGGCGGGACAGACCGGTCGAGTTTCTGGCGGTATCAGATGCGGAAAGCGATGCCGGTCTGCTGTTCGGCCAGCTTGCCGAAATGCAGTTTCAACAGCTTGTGGTCATCCTCGGTCGACGTCTGGAAACTGCGCCGCTCGGTGTCCTTGACGATCAGGAAGGCAGCGGCCCAGATGCCGATCAGGAAGCCGGTGTCGTCGCGCAGCTCCAGCCGGTGGCCGATAAGGTCACTGCCATCCAGCCCCACCGCATCCTTGCTGCCACAAACCTCCAGGCAAATCAGCCCGTTCTCGTAGAACCGCCAGGAGATCTTGTGCAGGACACAGTCCTTGATTGTCTGGTCCGATGTCCAGACGAACTCCTTCCAGGTGACCGGTTCCTTCTCCGGGCCGATTTCACCGGTGTTGTGGATGTCGGACGCCATCTGCCGGTGCGTGGAAAAATCGAGTGTTGCGGAAGGTCGGGACAGTGGGATCCAGGCCGTGCCCGTTTCCCCTGTCACGGCCTTCTGTAACGCCACAAACCGCTCCCTGGCCTCATCACTGACACCAAGTTTCCCCAAAAGAGGCTTTGCAAAAATCGAAGCAAGCTGAATCACGACCGCCTCCCGTGGTGGGCGTTACCGGATCATCCCGTTTAGAGGATGGAGGGTAGGGTACAGGGGCGGCAAGGGTATGACGAGAAAAAGCGAGCCGATTGACTGGAAGGGGCCCGGAACTGGCAACTTTGAACGTGGTGAAAGCCGATATTGCCGCCCCGGCACAACGTTGGCCTGACCTGAGCTGTGGTCCCCGTGACCCGCACGCAGCAAAGGCAAGATGTTCTAGTCGTTTCTCAAAGCGCCGACACGATCCACGATATCTGCGCATTCGGTACGGCTCTGAGGTCCGCAGGTGGCGTTCAGCCGCGCAATCACGTTGGCAACTGCCGACGGAAAGGCGATGTTTGTGTCCTCAACGATGTATTCAAACAGCTCTTTGTACTGCCTTGCGTTGTTCACGCTGTAGAAAAAGGCGCGGGGCAGATAGGTTCGCAATTCGTCCTGTAGTTCCTTGTTGTCCTTGAACTGGTCAGGCAACTGGACAGGGTCCAGCGGAAAGTCCTGTGGTTGCTCGCCTTCCTGAATGTCGAAATAGAGAAAGGCGTTCTTGACGTAGCGGGGCAGTGGTTGACCGGCGATCGGGTTGCGTTTGCGGCAGGTAACGGTCTGCGCCAACCCGCCAAATTTGTAGAAGTCCGGATTTGTCCATTCGGAATCGCGATAGGCAAAGACAGTGAAGTCAAGCGCCACGGGACCCTCATCGGACTCGGTACCGACCCCTAGCTCGGAATTCAGCCGTCCGACGTAGTGCGTACCTTCCGGGTTCATCTCGACCGTGCCGACATCAAACAGCTCCAGCGCTTTCAACGACCAGTTCAGGCTGTTGACGTCCCAGGTCAGAGGCAGAGTATCGTATTGATCTTTCGGTACCTTGATCAGCGGTTGAACCGGGCGTGTCAGCCCGCAACCGGTTGAAATCTCTGAAGCATATCCATCGTGAACCTTCAGGCGCGGGTGCACTCTGTCCTTGACGCGTGTGGAATATCCCCGCGCTTCATTCTGATCGAAAGCGTCCAGAGTGTGTATGATCCGCAGTTCCGATTGCGGGTTGTACAGAACCAGCCTTTCATCGTCTTCTTCTTCAATCTTGAAGGAATAGCCAATGCCGACTTCAGCCTCCAGCGTACAGGCAAGATCCCGGCATCCCGTATAGGATTGATGCGTGACCACATCTGTCGTGTCGCGGTTTCCAAAGTCGTTTGCCGATATATCGCGGGCCAGAACCGCTACGGGGATCCCGTAGTGTGTGGTGCCCTCAAGGTACTCCGATCGTCCCGGTACCGTGCTTCTTTCCAGATTGAACATGATCGTCATTCCGGGCAGGAAAGTCGCAAGTCTGTTTGCCTCCTTTTCTGCGCCCGAATAACTCTTGCTGCCTCTGAGCTCGTTGTCGCCAATTTTGGACAGCGCGAACGTGCCGCCAACGACCCAGCGTGCTCCTTCGGGAATATCGCCGGTCGGGTCCTGAGCACATGCGACAGAAATTGAGCAGATAAAAAGCAAGCTGTGAAACATACATTTCATGATCAGGCATCCTTTCTTATCTGAAGTTCTGCGCCATCTCGTGCAGCGATGCTCCAAAGGTGGCTGCGAAGCCGTCTATGTTCTGCTGGGTCACTTGCGACGGTGTTGAGTACATCAGTTCTGCCTGGTCTTGCAGCTCGACCAATTTCGGGAACCCGGAAGTCGGGTAGATCGCCTTGAGTTCCAGGAAAATCGTATTCAACTCCGTCAGGAAGGTCGCGATATCGCTTTTGCAGGTATTCGTCGAAAGGGTGCTAACGCTTCGCGTACAATCAAGGGCCAGAAAAGCGTCTGAAAACCGCGTGGTCAGCTTGGATAAATGGCTGTTCCTGAAGGTGTTCAGCGCATCGCGTTTCGACGCGACTTCGATTTGGTTGTCGACCCTGGCGATCAGGAATTGCGCGAAAAACACGATCACAAGTCCGGAGAGCACCGCTCTGAAGGTGATCTCCACCAGGCTTTGATTGAGCGACTCTTTCTTTCCCGACCAGAACGACACGCCTTACCTCACCAGTTCGAGAAAGCCTTGAACGTGCCGAACCTTTGAAACGGACAAGGCTCCAGACCAGCTGTTCTAACAGCGCTGATATCTCGGGTTGCAGGCTTCAACCGGAACCGTAGATATGGTCGTGAAGGCGATCGTCGCGGTAAAGAGTACTGCAAAAAACGTGTGCATATTCCACGTCATCTCGAACTCCATATTTAAAAACGATATAAATCTTATATCTACAACTTATTCGATAACTTCCGTTACGTCAATATTTGATGATTTGTCAAGCAAAGCCGCCAACCTTGACGGTCAGCAAGACGGCAGCCCGGATGCTGATCAGAAAGCCGGTGTCGTCGCGCTGTTTCAGCCGGTGGCCGAATGGATCGCTGCCCTCCAACCCCGCCGCCTGCCTGCTGCCGCAGGCCGCCTGACGACCGGTTCCTGAGCCAGACATACCGTTGGTGTCCTTCGCAGCGAAAGACTGCTTTGCCTATTTCGCCACGTGCTGCGATGCGCATGAACGGCAGTTGCCTGGAACAGCAGAGATGGCGATGCAAACCTGGTGGCCCGGCTTGTAAGGGATAGGGAGCAAACTCAGGATGAAACCGGAACCAACGCTTGCCATTTCTTTCGATAAGCAGACGCCGAGGTCCCGACGCGCTTTCGGAATGCCGATCGGAAACTCGAGGGTTCGGTATATCCGATCTCGGCTGAGATTTCCTCGATCGACATCGCCGTCGTCTCCAGCAGCTGTTTGGCTTCCTCGACACGCAAAGTCTGCACATAGTCGGCTGGCGCCTGTCCGGTCGCCTTCCTGAAGCGACGCAGAAACCCGCGCTCGGTCATTTGGGCCATTACCGCCATGGCGGTTACGGGACTTGATCTGTGGTAATTTCGTGCGGCCCAGACCTGCGCCTCTGCAATCAGCTGGTCATCATGTTGTCGCCCGGAGGCAAGGGATGCGTATGTCAGTTGGCCCTGGTCATGTGGATCGATCAAATAGATCTTCGCGATCCTGCGGGCTTCTTCTGTACCGGCGAACCGTCCGATCAGATACAACATGAGATCAGCCCACGCCGAGGCACCACCTGCGGTGACCACCTGGTGACCGTCCCCTGCCGCGACGAGAATGCGTTCACGGCAAACCTTCACTTTCGGGAAGTTTCGTCCAAGCATATCCGCATAGCCCCAATGCGTCGTCGCTTCCTTGCCGTCCAACAATCCTGCTGCACCCAGAAGGATTGAGCCAGAGCAGACGGAGGTGACAATCGCGCCGCGTGCGTAGGCTTCACTGAGCCAGTCCGCAACCGGGTTAAACTCGTCCGGCAGGTGGCCATTTGGGTCGAGGTGCAAATCGGACACGATAATCAAGTCGGGTTCCGGCGCTTCGGTCAGCATCCCGTCAGGTGTGATCTTGCGCCCGTTCACGTCCCAATAAGGTGCGCCATCGAGGGTTCTGAGGCTGACCTGAAACACCGGCGATTGCGCAGGCAAGCCGTGCAACATTTCCCAATCGCGGCCCACGGAGGCCAGCACGTCAAGGATCGAGAACAGCACGGACGTTCCGGTCAAGCGTGTTCCTATAACGGTCGTGTTCAAGCTCATATTGCACAAAACCCCTCAGCTGTAGTCTGATTATCACCGTTTCATTCTTTATCTCTTCTAACGCAGTTGGCGTATTTGGTCCATCTCCATGGTCAGGACAGCGGCAGATCGTGCTGCCCATTACCACCTCAGGAGCATCGGATGACCTACCAGAACCCAAATCTTGCATTCAACGAAGCGAAAGCCGAAGCCTTCGCCGAACGCTTTGTCGGTACGCTGAACGAAGCGGCACTCGCGATCATGACCTCTCTCGGGCACCGCGCAGGACTGTTCGATGCGCTTGGGGCCAACCCCGGCCTCAATTCACAGGTGCTTTCGCAGAAGGCCGCTGTCAACGAACGCTACCTGCGTGAATGGCTCGGCGTGATGGTGACGGCGGGTGTCGTCGACTATGACCCGCGGGCGAGAAGCTACACGTTGCCGCCGGAGCATGCCGCGTTTCTGACCCGTAGCGCCAGCCCGGACAACATGGCCGTCACGACCCAGTTCATCAGCATCGCGGCGTCCATCGAAAACGAACTACTGGAGCGGTTCCGCAGTGGCGAGGGCCTTTGCTACCACCATTTCGATCGCTTTCACGAGGTGATGGCCGAGGACAGTGCGCAGTTGGTCGTCGCCAACCTTGTGAGCGCTATCCTGCCGGTGGTCCCGGGCCTGACCCAGCGGTTGGAGGACGGCATCGACGTGGCCGATTTCGGCTGCGGACGAGGCCTGGCGATGATGGCGCTGGCGAGCGTTTATCCAAACAGTCGCTTTCACGGTTTCGATCTTTGCGAGGACGCTTTCGCAGAGACGGCCGCTGAAGCCAGAACCAAGGGTTTGAAAAACCTGCACTTCGAAGCGCGTGATCTGTCGGCCGCAAACGAGTTGGGCCGGTTCGATCTGGTGACCGCCTTCGATGCGGTTCACGACCAGGCGGATCCCAAGGCGTTTCTGCGGCTCGTGCGGCAGTCAATGCGGCCGGGCGGCGTCTTCCTTATGCAGGATATCGGTGGGTCGCGCGATCTTGAAAAGAACATCGCAAATCCCTTCGCGCCGCTCTTGTACACGATCTCGAGCATGCACTGCACACCCGTCTCCATCGGCCAGGGTGGTCCGGGTCTGGGGGCGATGTGGGGAGTGGAGACGGCCGAAGAGTACCTCGCCGAAACCGGCTTCGCATCGGTCGAAACCCACCGGCTGCCGCACGATCCCATCAACGCGTATTTCACAGCCCGGATCTGACCGGGCACCGACAAGGATACATGACATGACGATGATATTGCCGTTCGTCGACGGAGTGCACAGGACTGTCTCAAGTCGCGTGAAGAGCTTTTGGCAACGGATCAGAGAAGCGCGTGAACAACGACGCTTTCGCCGGAATTTCGGAGACTTCTCGCGGCTTTCGGACCATCTCCTGCAGGATTTGGGCCTCGAACAATACGCACATCTGCGTGACCCTGAATTTCCTCAGCATTTGCTGAGAAGACACCGAAAGGACTGATCATGAAGTCCCAACAACACAGCAACACGCTTGTCATCGGAGCAGGACTTTCGGGTCTTGCCGTGGCACGCTCTCTTTCCGATCGTGGCCTGCCGGTCACCGTGCTGGAAGCAGGGGACCGGGTTGCTGAACCCTGGCGGGCGCGGCATCCGGCGCTTCGGCTCAACATACACCGCAAGTTTGCCGGCCTGCCCGGCCAGAAGGCGCCCAAGACCGACGGAGTCTTTCTGAAGCGTGACACCGTAGTGGAATTTCTTGAAGCTTTTGTCGCGGGACTGGACAAACATGTCCGATACAGTGGCAAGGTAACCAGTGTCGCCCGTACGCCAGACGGGTGGCATGTCTCCACTGCGACCGGTGACTATCAGGCAGACAATCTGGTAATCGCGACGGGCCGCGAAAACATTTCGCACATTCCGGACTGGCCGGGGCGCGACCAGTTTTCGGGCGAGTTGCTGCACACGGCGAACCTCGGTGATGTGTCCCGCTTCGATGGGAAGCGCGTTCTGGTCGTCGGCGCCGGGAACTCGGGTACGGACGCGCTCAACCATCTTGCGCGGCACCGCCCGGCAGAGGTCATCGTGTCTGTCCGATACGGGCCTGCAGTCGTACCACAGCGCATCTTCGGGTTTCCGCTGCACCGGCTGGCCCGGGTCTTCGCGGCCCTTCCGGCCTGGGTCCTGGATCCGGCCTTTCGGCTGACCGAGCGGGTTTTTCTTGGCAATCTTCGCCGATACGGGCTGAGCACCCATCCAGAAGGAGGCGGAACCCGGCTTTTGCGGGACGGTGTCACCTTTGCGATTGATGAGGGATTTGTGGCCGCCCTGAAGACCGGGCGGTTCCGGGTGGTTCCCGGTGTTGACCGCTTCGAGGGGGACAACGTCATCCTCACGGATGGCTCAAGCTGCGCACCCGACGTTGTCATCGCGGCAACGGGCTATCGCACGGGGCTGGAACCGCTGCTGGGACATCTCGACGTGCTCGACACCAATGGGGTGCCGCATTACCCGATGGGCGAGCGTGACCCGGAAAATCCCGGTCTCTGGTTCACCGGGTTCAAGCCGATTTTCACTGGTTACTTTGATGCCGCCGGGATCGCAGCCAACAGGATTGCCACCGGGATCGCCGCTGATACGACGCGTGGCGTGCCTTCTGACGACCACGGAGCGCGGAAGGTTCATGCCGACAACGGACGGTCCGTCCCTGCAAACGCAACCGCTTGATGTAGCCGCCCGGGGCCGGTGCAAGCCCGGCATGTCGGTAACCCGGGCTGCCTCGGGTGCAACACGTTTCGAACAGGAACCGAGAGAATGAAATTCGTCAAAATCTGCTCACGCGCAAACGGCGGCTCCCATTTTTCGGATGAGTTCTGGACGCTTTCGGAGGGTGATTTCACGCCGCCTTCGCCAAAGGGCTACAGTGTCACCGAAACCATGGATGCAACCGGCGTTCTCATGATGCATCACCCCCCCGGCTACAAGGACGAATGGCATTGCGCGCCTGTACCTGTTCTTGGAACCGTTCTTGCTGGCTTGGTCCGCATTGAAACGAGCGATGGAGACACACGGCTGCTTTCACCCGGCGATCAGTTCCTGGCTGCCGACCTGCATGGCTCGGGACACAGGATGGAGGAAGCGAACGGCCGGGCTTATGACGTTTCGCTCGTCCTGCTGAATGGCATTCCTGACATGGGGTCCGGAGGGCAATCGGAATGAAACTCTATTTCATGCCGGGAGCCTGCTCGCTGGCACCGCATATCGCTCTGCGTGAGGCCGGTCTGGAATTTCGATTGATAAAAGTCGATTACAAATCACGACGGACTGAAGAAGGGGACGACTTTCGCCAGATCAATCCCAAAGGGTACGTTCCGGCACTCGAACTGAAGGAGGGCCAACTTCTGACCGAAGTCCCCGTGATCCTGCAATATATCGACATGATCCGTCCCGAGGCCCGCCTGTTGCCGGAAGCCGCACTGGAGCGCCTGAGAGCCCTGGAATGGATGAATTACATTGCAACCGAGGTTCACAAAAGCTTCAGCCCGCTGTTTCGCCCGAAGACGCCGGAGGCATTTCTGTCCCCAGGCCGCGCGCACTTGTCGCTGCGGCTGAATGTGATTGAGCGACATCTCCAACAGCATAGATACCTGATGGGCCCAGCCTTTTCGCTGAGCGACGCCTATCTGTTTACCGTTTGCCGTTGGCTTGACGATCAGAAGCTTTCGATTGCGGACTGGCCAGCCTTGCAACGACATTCCGATGACGTTGCTGGGCGACAGTCCGTCCGCGATACGCTGAAGCGCGAAGGTTTGGCAGACTAGGGCTGGCCGTATCCGCTAGCGAGACAGGGGGGTGCGGACCGCGGGCTTACCCTGTGACGAGGTGGGAGATCCACGAACGGTCCGTGCCGGCAGCGAACGCACCGCCAGTTGGCAGTGCGTCGCCGGCCAGAGCGGCGTGGGACACACGCGCCATCGTCAGACCTTCAGGAAAAGAGAGGCGGTCTAAGCGCAGAAACTGCGTGTGGGGGGACGAGAATGGTCTTTTCCAGCCGCGACGTGGGTATTGCCGGAAACCAATTTCTCTGCCGCCACTCCTCTGTATGTTCCTGATGTACTTCCTCGACACAGGCGTATGCCGCTCAACATATTCGTAAATACCGGGGATTGTCTGGCTGGTTCCACCTACCAATTCTGAACAATCATGACGAATTCTGACAATGCCGCTTCACTTGAAGCGCATCGGGAACGCAGCGGAAAGGGCTGTGCGCAGGAGGCCTATGTCGTTTTCACAAGCTCTGCGGTAGTCCCTTTCAGATACGGCAGGAACCCGTCCAGAAACCGGGTTGTCGCCGGCATGAAGTAGCTGCCGTGATGGTACATCGGGTCGAGGGACGTGATCAGCAGGCGGCCGGGGGTGGAAACCGTGTCCTCGTAGAAGATCGAGCCGAGATCTCCAACATCGACCAGCGACTGCGCCCCGTCCGGCACCTGGAAATAACCATGATAGTGCCAGGTGACGTCGGCCAGGGAGAGCTGGTTGAAGAGGGGATGGTCGGGCGTTGCCAACTTCAGGCCGATCTCGCCGCCTTCCTTCCACCACCAGAAATTGGTCGGTGTGTCCGTCCAGTTCACATTGGGCAACCAGTCCGGGTGGCCGGTGGAGCCCATGGCGACAACGGTCTTGCCGCTTGCTAGAAAGTCAGCGATCTGTTCGCGCCGGGGGCGCAGCACCGAAGGATCAGTGCGGCATGAGACAAGCAGGGTGTCGACGCCGGACAGATCTGCTTCCGGTAGGTCGCGCGTGTAGATGATCTCGTCGAAAAAGTCGCGGTAGCGTGGCTCGTAAATGGTGCGATGATGGTAGTAGGTGCCGGCGTCGAGCACTGCGAGCGTGGTCATTGCTGGGGTCCTTTTCCGCTGGCCCAGGCGCAGAGCTGCGGGGCAATGCGCGCCGTTGTGTCGCTGGAGCCGACGTACATCCAAAGATCATTACCGGCATGCATGAAGATGCGACCGCCGGACGGGCGCTCATAGATCCAGTCGCAGGGCAGGCGGTCCGGACCGACACCGTGGAGGCTAACAGCACCTTCCGGCGGCGGGTTGAAACCGCGGGCGTAGAAGCCGGCAACGCCCCGCCGATAGGTCAATTCCCCGGTTGAAACGCCTTCGAACACCGGGTGGTCGGTCAACCGGTGGATTTGCAGGTCTTCCAGCGAGAAGCGGTTGAGGGGAACGAAAGGCTGGAATTCGGGCAGCATTGGCCAGGCGACATGGCCGTTGAATACCAGCGTGCCGCCAGCATCCAGAAACTGTTCGATCTTCGCTGTCAGGTTGCCGAAAAAACGCTGGTCGAGATGGGCCGGCAGGCAGAGCGCGGGATAGCGCGCCAGGTCTGCGGCTTCGAGGTCGTAATGGCCGATCACATCGATATCGGGCACATAATCGCCAACATCGGGCAGGTCGTTGCCGGCGCCCTTGATCGGTTTCAGAAAAAGGCAGGATGCCATTCGGGTCTCCCGGAAAGGCCCGGACGAATTACCGTCCGGGCAAAGGTCAGGCGCAGTTACTGTTTGCTGACGGCCTTGAAATTGTAGAAGAAGCCGGAAGGATGGACCTTGTAGCCACTGACGTTCTCGCTAGAGGCAGCTACATAGATCTTGTGTACCAGAGGGATGATCGGCGCGTCGGTCTGCAGGATTTCCTGTGCCTTGGCGTAGGTTTCCAGAGCTTCCGGACCTTCTTCCAGCGTGCGGCCCTTGTCGACAAGCGCGTCGAATTCCGGGTTCGCCCAGTTCTGGTAGTTGAGGCCCGCCTTGGAATGGAACTGCGACTTCAGGTGCAGATCCGGATGACCGGTCATTTCCGGGGTCCAGAAGACGACGGAAACGTCATAGTCGCTCTGCTTGACGAGATCGAGCATGCCTTCCCAGGTGTACATTTCCAGCTTCGTGGCAATGCCTTGCTGCTGCAGAAGCGCAGCCATTGTCTCGCTGATCGTGGCCATTTCGGCGCGGCTGGAATAGCTGAGGATACGCAGGCTCAAAGGCTCGCCGTCCTTCTGCCAGGTGGTGCCGTCTTTCTCGTAACCGGCCTCGGTCAGAAGCCCGGCTGCTTTTTCCGGGTTGAAGGAATAGGCTGAAAGCTCTGGTGCGGCCCATGGGAATTCCGGCGGAAAGAAAGTCCAGGCCGGCTTGCCGATGCCGTCGAGCGCCCCTTTGACCAGGATTTCCCGGTCAACCATCAGGTTGACTGCCTGGCGAACCTTCGGATCATGCAGCACGCTGTTTTCGCCGGCATTGAAAGCGCCGTAATAGAGACCGGCACTCGGCTCGGCATAGACTTCGAATTTCTCGTCGGCCTTCATGCGTTCCACATCGGAAGGCAACAGGTGGACGACGAAATCGACCTCGCCGGTTTCCAGCGCCAGCGCGCGGGCATTGTGGTCCGGTATGTAGCGGTAGACGATTTCTTCCAGCTTGGGTGCTTCGCCCCAATAGTCATCGTTGCGTACAACCGTGGTGCGGTCCTGCTTCTGGTACTCCTTGAACACCCAAGGACCGGTGCCGACAGGCTTCACGAACTCGCCGTTGTTATCGAACGAGGCCTTGCCGTAGATGACGGTGATGGCGTCGGTCAGCTGGTTTGGCAGGGCAGTGAAAGGTTCGTTGGTCTCGATTTCCAGTTCGAGGCCGGATACGGCGCGGATTTCCTTGATGTTGAGCAGGTCGGATGCATAGGGCAGCAACGCGATCACACGCTCCAGCGAGAACTTTGCGGCTTCCGCGTCGAAAGCGCTGCCGTCATGGAAGGTGACGCCGTCGCGCAGCTGGAAGCGCCAGACATTGGGTGAAACGCGTTCCCAGGACGTGGCAAGACCGGGCACAAGTTTCATGTCGAAATCGAGTTTTACCAGAGTGTCCAGTATCTCGCTTTCGTTGAAGAACCGGCTGCGGCGCGGTTTCATCGACAGCGGCAGGGCTTCCCACATTGTGGCAACGGTCAGCGTTGAACTGCCTTCGGCCTGCGCCGGCATGTGCGGCAGGCTCAGCATGGCGGCCGTTGCCACGGAAACGGCAAGACGGCCCAGGGTTCTGCGGGAGATCATGAGGATCAGCTCCTTGGTTTGAGGATTGTTTTTCGAAAGGTCAAAAGGTTGGTGTGGCGGGCGCGCATCCGGTCGCCGATGCCGTCGCCCAGCAGGTTCACCAGCATGACGAAGGCGGTGATCGTCAGGCCCGGGGCGAGGACGAGATGCGGATGGCTGCGCATGTGGTTGCGCGCATCGGCGATCATCCGGCCCCATTCGGCTGTTCCAGGTTCCACGCCAAGGCCAAGGAAGCTGAGCCCGGCAAAGGCGAGGATGACCCAGGAGAGCGAATAGGCGGCCATGGTCAGGAGAGGCGCCGTAATGTTCGGCAGAAGATGGCGATGGACAATGCGTTTGCGTGACGAACCGAGCGCTTCAGCCGCCTGCACATAAAGTTTGGCCCGTTCCACCAGGATCATGTTGCGCACCAGCCGGGCATATTCGGTCCAGTGCACCGCAGTGAGTGCCAGAAGCACGACGGCAAGGCCAAGCCCCATGACACCGGCGATGATCATGGCAATCGCCAGTGCTGGCAGGACAGAAAGTCCCTCGCTAAAGCGCATCAGAAGCTGATCCGACCAGCCGCCGAGATAGCCGGCGATGCAGCCGAGCAGCGTGCCGGTGAGCGCGGACGCCAGCACCACCAGCAGGGCCGCGCCGGTTGTGAGGCGGCCGGCGTAAAGGAGGCGGGAAAAGACGTCGCGGCCCATCTGGTCGGTGCCCAGAAAATGCTGCCAGCCCGGAGGCGCAAGACGGTTCAGGATGTCTATCTGGTCTGGCGGGTAGGGCGCTGCGAGCGGTGCCATCACGATCAGAAGTATGAGAAGGGCCAGCAGTCCTGCACGCGTTTCTCGGCTCTTTGCATCAGGTCTTGTCTGAAACAGGCGTCGGGATCTTGCCATTCAGATCGCCTCCTGAACGCGGGGGTCAGCCAGCGTCACCAGGTAATCGACCAGGAGATTGATGATGATGTAGCCGCAGGCGATCACCAGGAAGCAGATCTGGATCAGCGGGTAGTCACGGTTGAGCAACGAAGCGACCAGCAGGCTGCCGATGCCCGGCCAGGCGAAGATCGTTTCCACGATGATCATGCCGTCGAAGGCGCGGGCGAATTGCAGCCCGGTCAGGGTCAGGAGCGAAGGCAGGATGTTGGGCAGGGCGTGATGCAGCAGGATCCGCGTCTGGCTCAGGCCCTTGGCCTTGGCCGTGCGGATGTAGGCATGGTGGAACTCGTCCAAAAGCCTGGCCCGCACGAAGCGCGCAATCACGCCAGTCATGGTGGTCGCGATGACCAGCGTCGGCAGCACCGCATGTGCAATCGTGCCGTGGCCCGAGCTCGGCAGCCAGCCGAGGGTAAGCGAGAACAGAAGCGCCAGCAGCAGCGCGTACCAGAAATTGGGAATGGACAGGCCGGCAACGCTTGCCGCCGCCAATAGACGATCCGCAAGTCCGCCGGCGTGATAGGCACAAAAACAGCCGATCGGCACTGCAAGGACAAGGGCAAGGCCGATCGACAGCAGTGCCAGGATCAGTGACTGGCGTATCCGCAGCAGGATATCGGCGGAAACGCTTTCTCCGGTAACGAAGGAAGTGCCGAGATCCCCTGTCAGCACATTGCCAAGCCAGCGCAGGTATTGAACGGGCAGGGGATCGTCAAAGCCGTTTTCGGCTGAAAATCGCTCGACCGCAGCCGCATCCGGCAAGGTGCCGTCCATCTGGGACAACAGCAGTACTTCAGCAAAATCCCCCGGCAACAGGCGCAACAGGGCGAAGCCGGCAACGGACACCAGGAACAGCAGTATTACCGATTGGACAAGCCTGTGGCTCAGCCGGCGCACCATCCGAAAACCGCCCCAAATCCACTGAATGAGAAAACTTGAGCTTTATAATCATAATTTTACAGGTGGTGTCGAGGCTGGTTTGTAAAAAACTTGAAAAAAATACTCAGATTTCTATCCGACAGTTTTGTGCTGCCTTTTGAAAAGCGGAAAAGTCGAGGGCGCAGCTGCAAGATTGCCCCAGACGTATGGCCACCGGGCATCTCGGAAAATATACCTGGAGAGAGGTTCTGAGCGGTGCCGGCCCTGCGGGCGGACATGGAGCGCAACGGGTAACGGCGGGAAAAGGAGGCAAGCCACGGGGACGCCGTGGCTTGCGGAAATTCGGTCTTAGAGCGCGGGGATGCGCAGCACCTGACCCGGATAGATCTTGTCCGGATCAGACAGCATCGGCTTGTTGGCTTCAAAGATCGCCTGGTACTTTGCGCCGTTGCCATAGGCCGCCTCGGCAACCTTCCAGAGCGTATCGCCCTTGACCACCGTGTGGAACTTGGCTTCCGGTTCGCTGCTCTCGACGGTGATTTCTTCCTCGACCTTGGAAATGCCAAGCACGTTGCCGACGGCAAGGATCAGTTTTTCACGGGCTTCCTGGGTTGGGGCGGCGCCTGCGATCTTGACGGTGTCGCCGCTGACTTCAACCTTGACGTCGCCATCGAGACCGAGGTCGGCAACTTCCTTTTCGATGGCTCCCGCGCTTGCTTCCGGCGCTTCGTCATCGCCGAACAGCTTCTTGCCCGCATCCTTCACGAAATCAAAGAAACCCATGTCATTTTTCCTTTAAGTCAATTCAGCCGAAATCCGACGGTACGCCCCAGCGGAGGCAATTTCACGATACGGAACCATATTGCAAAATTCTCCGGGGGGCGGAAGCGAATTCGGGTTGGGCAAGACGTGTGCGGCGGGCCGGAAAGAAGAGGCTTCAGGCGAAGCGCTTGGCACCGGCAACGCAGCCCACCACCAGGGTGGTGACGAGGAGCATGGTTGAAGACACCGGTTCATGCAGCAGCAGGCTGGCCAGCATCAGCCCGAAGAAGGGCTGCAGCAGTTGCAACTGGCCAACACCTGCAATGCCGCCGATGGCGAGGCCCCGGTACCAGAAGATGAAGCCCACAAGCATCGAGAAAATCGAGACATAGCCGAGCCCGACCCAGGCAGGCATTTCGATGCCTGTCAAACTGTCCGGCCATGTCAGCAGTGCAAGCGTTCCCATGACAGGAAGCGAAAGGGCAAGCGCCCAGGAAATGACCTGCCAGCCACCAAGGCGGCGGGAGAGGGCGCCACCTTCTGCATAACCGAAGCCGCAGACAATGACCGCCGCCAGCATCAGGAGATCGCCCTTGAGTGAAAGGTCCGCACTTTGTGACAGCGCATAGGCGCCAACAGCCGCACTGCCTGTACAGGAGAATACCCAGAACAGGGGCTTTGGGCGCTCCATCCCGCGCAACATGCCGAACAGGGCGGTTGCCAGGGGCAGAAGGCCAATGAAGACAATCGAATGGGCCGCAGTGACATGTTGCAGGGCAAGTGCCGTCAGCAGCGGAAAGCCGACGACGACACCGGCTGCAACAATCAGCAACGAGATCACGTCGCGCCGCTCCGGCCGGGCCTGCCGCAACAGTAGCAGCAAGGCAATGCCAAGGAGCGCCGCGACAACGGCACGGGCGGACGTCAGGAACATCGGGTTGAAACCACTGAGCGCAATCCGTGTTGCCGGCAGGGAGCCGCTGAAAATGAGAACGCCCAGGAGCCCGCTGCCCCATCCTGCCATCGATGCCTGCATATCTGGTCTTTCTGCTGTCTTGTTTTTCAAGGTGCCAGACGTGTCAGGGAGGCTGCGGCATCCGTCCTGCTCTCTTGCGAAGCCGAGAAGCAGGCAGACAAAGCGAGGCTTGCCGAACGTAGCCTCTTCCTGAACGTCCATGACGACACGTTGCAGGGGCAGGAATAATCCGGAGGGGCTGGTCAGGACAGAGACAGTGCAATACAATTTTGCAAAACTGTACTGCACACACTTGCCATACACTTCAGCGGGCAAACGAATGGAACAGGACACACGGACGGCCACGGTAATGGAAGCTGTCAAGCGGAAGATCGCCAGCCGTTTGCTGCAACCTGGTGAAAAGCTGCCGTCCATCCGCGGATTTGCCGCGACCATGCGGGTGTCGCCGTCAACAGTCGTGACCGCATACGACAGGCTGGCGGCAGAGGGCATCATTTATGCCCGTCGAGGCTCCGGCTTTTATGTTGCCGATGCCGCCCGTCCGTTCTCGGTCGCCGACGTCGGACCGCAGCTTGACCGGGAAATCGACCCGTTCTGGGTTTCGCGCCAGTCGCTCGATGCCGGGCCGGATGTTCTGAAACCCGGCTGCGGCTGGCTGCCGGCGGACTGGATGCCAAGCGAGGCTATGCAGCGTGGCTTGCGAGCGCTGGCGCGTACCGGCGGTGGCCACCTGTTCGACTATGGCGAAACACGGGGTGCTTTGAACCTGCGCCACCTGCTTGCCCGGCAGTTCTCGGAGGAAGGCCTTGAGGTGAACCCGGGGCAGGTGCTGCTCACACCATCGGGAACACAGGCCATCGACCTCATTTGCCGCTTCTTTTTGCGGCCGGGCGACACGGTTCTGGTCGATGACCCGTGTTATTTCAACTTTCAGGCGTTGTTGAAGGCGCACAGGGTGGAGGTTGCCGGTGTGCCGTTCACGCGCAGCGGACCGGATACCGAGCTGTTCGAAGAAGCGCTGACCCGGCACAAGCCCAAGCTCTACATTACCAATTCCGGCCTTCACAATCCCACCGGCGCGACGATCTCGCCCCAGATTGCGCACAAGGTCCTGAACCTTGTGACAGCCCACGGCCTGGTGGTGATAGAAGACGATATTTTCGGCAGCTTTGCGCCGGAACCCTTGCCGAGTCTTGCCGTTCTCGATGGACTGGAGCGTGTCATCCGCATCGGCAGCTTTTCCAAGACCCTGTCTGCCTCCGTGCGCTGCGGTTACATTGCAGCTCGGTCGGACTGGATCGAGGCTCTTGTTGACCTGCAAGTGGCCACCAATTTCGGTGGCCCGGGACCGGTTGCGAGCGATCTTGTCTATGGCGTCCTGAGCGACGGCAGTTATCGCAAGCACATGGAAGCCTTGCGGGTGCGCCTTGCGAAGAAGCGGCGCGAGGTTGCCGGTAGGCTGGAGCGGCTTGGTATAACGCCCTGGCTCAGCCCCAAGGGTGGCTTTTACCTCTGGTGCGGTCTGCCGGACGGCCGGGATGCAGCCGCCATTGCCCGCTCGGCGCTGCGCCGGAACGTCGTGCTCGCCCCCGGCAACGTCTTCAGCGTTTCGCAGACGATGACCGGGTTCCTGAGGTTCAATGTCAGCCAGATGGGCGAACGCCAGGTTTATGACGTGCTGGAAAGCGCGATGAAGCCAGGTGGAGGCTGAGCCTCGCAACCATCCGTGGCTCGCCGCGTTTGCCTGTCAGAAAACTTCAGCCGGCCGGTGCGGAACAGGCATGCTCGCGCAATCAATATCATGTCGAAGTGAGTGGTCGTTTCCCGGTCGGATCCCGTTTGACTGAGGAGCTTTTCCGATGAACGGCACTGACGAGCAAAAGACCGCCAGGCTTTACCGAATGGTCATGCCTGGGCACATCTGTCCCTATGGCCTGAAATCGAAGGACCTTCTGGAACGGCAGGGCTTTGAGGTTGAAGATCATCACCTCACCACCCGTGAGGAGACAGACGCCTTCATGGAAAAACACGGTGTCGAGACGACCCCACAAACCTTCGTCGGCAACAAGCGGATCGGGGGTTATGACTCCTTGCGCGTCTATTTCAAACTCGATCCACCCGAGGAAGAGCGTAGCGACACGACCTATCGGCCCGTGATCGCCATCTTTTCAGTGGCCCTGCTTCTGGCGCTTGGCCTCTCCTGGCATCAATATGGAACGCTGCTCAGCTTGCGGGTCGTGGAATGGTTCGTGTCGCTTTCCATGACAATCCTCGCAATCCAGAAGCTGCAGGACGTGGAGAGTTTTTCCACGATGTTTCTCAACTACGACCTGCTGGCGCGGCGCTGGGTTCCCTATTCCAGAATCTATCCCTATGCCGAAGCCTTCGCCGGTATCCTGATGACGGCCAGTGCATTGGTCTGGCTGTCGGCGCCGGTTTCCTTCTTTATTGGTCTGATTGGCGCTATCAGCATATTCAAGGCGGTCTATCTGGAGAAACGAGAACTGAAATGCGCCTGCGTTGGCGGCAGTTCCTCCGTTCCGCTCGGCTTTGTTTCATTGACCGAAAGCCTAATGATGACGGCCATGGGGCTGTGGATGCCGGCTCGGGTTTTGCTGATGGGATGACGGGGTGCGAAGCACGTTGGCTTCTGCAGTCAGGGAGACGGACGGCAGATTGGCCAGGTTCGTTCTTGCGATTAATTTTCAAGGTTCGGTTATAACTATATGACTTGAAAGACTTTTCTTTCAGTCGTGCTGCTCGCCGCAGGCTAAAACTTAGCCAATTGACGAAGTTTTTTCTTGCGCCTGATGTGAAGTTGGAAATACTTAGCAATATGGCTAAGCATGATCCTGATCTCTCCCTGTTGTTCCACGCGCTGTCCGACCCGACGCGCCGCGCGATGTTGACAAGGCTCGCAAGTGGCCCGGCGCGGGTGACGGACCTCGCTGAGCCGACCGGGCTGAAGTTGCCGACGGTCATGAGGCACCTTTCCGTGCTGGAGGAGGCAGGTTTCATCACCACCGCCAAGGATGGACGCATACGCACCTGCGCCATCGTTCCGGAGGCCATGGAGCCGGTGCGGACATGGATCGATGAACAGCGCGCCATCTGGGAGGCTCGCCTCGACAGGTTGGATGCGTTTGTAATGAACGTGATGAAGGAGAACGGAGAATGACGCAGAGCGTGGTTCTGAACAACACTGCCTCCAACGCGGCTGGCGAGGGAAGAAACGGATTTGCGACGCTTGTCTTCGAGCGCGACATGGCTGCCCCTGCCGAAACCCTCTGGCAGGCCTGGACCGCTCCGGCGGCAAGGGCAGTCTGGGCGGCACCGTCACCTGCCGTTACCGTGGAATTTCTCGAAGCCGACACCAGGGTAGGCGGACGCGAAATTTCGCTCTGCAAGGTGGATGGTCAGCCGGATATGCGCTGCGAATGCGGTTGGCTGGACCTTCAGCCACCTCTGCGCAGCGTGAATTACGAGGTGATCTCGTGCGAAGGTGAAACTCAGTCCGTCGCGCTGGTTACGGCGTCGATCGCGGATCTGGGTGAAAGCAGCCGCTTGTCCGTAACCGTGCAGCTTTCCTCGCTGGCCGCGAATATGGAAGGCGGATATCGGGACGGCTTCAATGTTGGCCTGGACAATCTGGCAGGCGCTGCCGAGCGCACGATGATCTTGCAGCGGGTGATCCGTGCACCACGATCCGTTGTCTGGGGTGCCTGGATGAACCCCGAAACACTGCCGCAATGGTGGGGGCCGGACGGCTTTTCCTGCCGCACCACCCGGATTGATCTGTGCGCGGGCGGCGAGTGGGTGTTCGACATGATCGCACCTGACGGTACGGTTTTTCCGAACCACCATCTCTATACGGACGTCCGGCCAAATGAACGGCTCAGCTATACGCTGCTCTGGGGCGAGAATGGCCCGAAGCATGCCGACGCCTGGGCCTCGTTCGAGGAAGAGAACGGCGCAACGAAGGTCACGCTTGGCATGGTCTTCAGCACTGCTGCGGAATTCCAGGAAGCCAAGGGCTTTGGCGCTGTGGAACTTGGACAGCAGACATTGGGCAAATTGGAAAACTTCATCAAGGCGGGTTGAGCCACCGCGTTGTCCCCCTGATCTGCGCAAGCGGCTCAGGGGGATCCCTTTTATTGCGGGCCGCTCACTGGCCGAATGTAAAGTCTTTCAGGTTGTGTTTCGGCCGGGAGAACACCTTTCCGCTTAACCCGCCTTGCCCTTCCGTCCAATCTCCGCAAGTCTCCCGAGGAACGTTCCTGCCATCAAGTTCCGCGGAGACCCTCCATGCATGTTCTCGTCATCGGCGCTGCCGGTATGGTTGGCCGCAAGCTGGTTGAAAAGCTGGCTGCGCAGCCGGAGGTTCTTGGTTTTGAGGTATCCCGGCTGACGCTGGCCGATGCTGTTTCGCCAACCGCACCAGCGGCGCTGCCCGGTATTGCCGAGGCAGTTACCGTGGATCTTTCGAAGGCAGGAGCCGCCCGGACGCTGGTCGCTTCGCGCCCCGATGTCATCTTTCACCTGGCGGCGATCGTCTCCGGCGAAGCGGAGCAGGAGTTTGAAAAGGGCTATGCGGTCAATCTCGACGGCAGCCGCGAATTGTTTGAGGCGATCCGGATCGAAGGCGCTCGCGAGCCGTATTTTCCGAAGGTGATCTTCGCATCGTCGATTGCAGTGTTTGGTCAGCCGTTTCCCGAAAAGATTGGCGATGAATTCTTTACAACGCCGCTGACAAGCTACGGCACGCAAAAGGCGATCACCGAGCTTCTGCTGGCCGACTATTCCCGCAAGGGCTTTTTTGACGGCATAGGCCTGCGCCTGCCAACCATCTGCATTCGCCCGGGCAGGCCAAACAAGGCGGCCTCGGGGTTCTTCTCCAACATCATGCGCGAACCGCTTGCCGGGCAGGAAGCTGTTCTGCCGGTGGATGACAGCGTACGCCACTGGTTTGCCAGCCCACGTGCCGCGGTCGGCTTTTTCGTTCATGCCGCACGGATGGACGCTGCTGGCATCGGTCCACGTAGAACGGTCACGCTGCCGGGGCTTTCCGCCACTGTCGGGGAGCAGATCGAGGCCTTGCGGCGGGTCGCGGGGGAAAAGGCTGTCAGGCTTATCCGCCGGGAACCGGATGAGGCTATTGCACGGATCGTTGAGGGCTGGCCGAGGAATTTCGATGCCAGGCGTGCGCTGGAGCTTGGGTTCCAGGCGGAAACGAGCTTTGACGACATCATCCGCATACATATCGAAGATGAACTGGAAGGCAGAAATCCATGACCGCAGACGGATTTGACGTGAAGGGAAGGATCGCGCTTGTGACCGGTGGCGGCACGGGGGTAGGCAAGGCAGTTGCCGCTGGTTTGAGCCGCGCCGGCTGGCGGGTTCTGATCACTGGCCGCCGCAAGGATGTCCTGGAAAAGACTGCGACCGAACTCTCCCGCAATAGCGGCAATGAAGTCTCTTGGATTGCCGCGGATGTCGGTAACCCGGCATCTGTGAAGATGCTTTTTGACGAGATCTCGAAGACTTTCGGCAGGCTCGATCTCCTGGTCAATAACGCAGGGATCTCGAATTCGTCCGTTCCACTGGAAGATATTTCTTTCGAGGAATGGAGCGCTGTCGTGGCAGCAAACCTGACTGGTGCCTTCCTGTGCACCCAGCAGGCGTTCCGGATGATGAAGGCGCAGGAACCAAGAGGCGGGCGCATCATCAACAACGGTTCGATTTCGGCCACGACGCCAAGACCGAATTCGGCTCCCTACACCTCGACCAAACATGCCATTACCGGCCTGACGAAATCGGCCGCACTGGATGGGCGTCCCTTCGATATTGCCTGTGGCCAGATCGACATCGGCAACGCGGCCAGTGACATGACGGCCAAAATGAGCGGTGGTGTGCTGCAGGCAAATGGGGAAACCGCTTCCGAGCCGACCATTGATCCGGCCCACGTCGCCAATGCCGTCACCTACATGGCCAGCCTGCCGCTGGATGCCAATGTACTGACGTTGACGGTGATGGCAACCGGCATGCCGTTCGTGGGGCGTGGCTGATCTAGACTTCGCGTTGCAAGGGGTTCAGTCCGGAAGGGTTTCAGTCCGGGGCAGGGACTTGCGGCTCGTTGCCAAGGCCGGAAAGACAAGCTGCCCGGATCTCCTCCGCAAACAGGCGCATACGACGGTTGAGACGACGTTCGCGGGCGTGGAGCAGATAGATGCCCCATGCCGGCACAGCGATGTCCGGTAGCAGGGGAACCAGCTTTCCGGCTGCCAGTGCGCCCGTCACGATGAAATCCGGCAGCCGGCTGATGCCATGCCCCAAGATGGTTGCATCCAGCAGGAACGCGCCACTGTTGGAATTGAGTGCGGGCTGAAACTCAAGTTGCTGGCGCTTTCCTTTTTGCGTTTGGAACTCCCAAACGGTCCGCCTGGCCCAGCCGAAATGAAGAAGCCGGTGCTGCTGCAGATCTTCGATCGATTGCGGTGCAGGGTGCTGGCGCAAGTAGTCGGGGCTGGCAAAGAGGCAATGCTCCACGGTGCCCAGTTTCAGCGTGATGGCATCTTCGGGCCGCGTTTCGGTGATACGGATCGCAAAGTCGTAGTTCTCTCTGGCCAGATCGACCAGCCGGTCATCGAAATCCACGGTCAGCTGGATATCCGCGTGGCGAGCCTGGAAATCGATCAGCGCCGCATTGAGGAAACCGTGGCCGAAATCTCTGGGTATCGAAATCGACAAGGGTCCGGAAGGGGCTGTTCCGCTGCTCAGGAAATCGTCCTCGATGTCGTCGACATCGCTGACGACGCGGCTCGCGCGCTGAAAGAGTTCGCGCCCGGGCTCGGTCAGGTCCCAATGGCCGGGCGAGCGGTCGACGAGACGTGTCCCATAGCGATCTTCCAGGAGGGACAGGCGACGGCTGACGGCCGACTTGGCAATGCCGAGTTCTCCAGCGGCTTTCGAGATGCTGCCGCTGGCAACCACCTGAACGAACAGGCGCAGGTCTTCTATCTGTCCCAAGTGTTCTCCAAATCAGAACGTTGATCTCTGATTTTGATATCTGGTTATGAAAATTGCAACTTCCTATCTGTGGCAAGACCTGAAGTGCCGGACCGTTTCACGCCAGGTGCCTTCTGATCCGGCCCGCCAACAATCAGATTGGAAACGTCATGAACGCAGATATTGAAATTCGCACCACGGAAATGCCCGCGGACATGCGCATTCTGCTGGATGCGTATCCGCGCGATACCTGGGAGGCACATCCCGGTTTCAAGGAGAAAACCAGCAACTGGCTGGGGGCACATGTCATGTTCCGGCAGTTGGCGGAACTGGTTCGTCTCGAAACGGAAGCCTATCTGGAGAAGCTGAGAGACCCAGACGATTTTGCTGCCAGGCTCTCTCGTTACGGCGATCTGCTGGTACGCAATCTCCATGGCCACCACACCTGGGAAGACAAGAGCTACTTTCCGGAACTCTGTGAGGCCGACCCGCGTTTCGAGAAGGGACTGGAGATCCTGGAGAAGGACCACGAGGCGCTGGACGCGATGCTGTTCCAGCTCTCGCGCACCGCCAATCGCGCCATCAAGCTGGTCCAGCTGGACGAAGCGCAGGCGCGCGAGGAAGCCGGCAAGCTGCAGCCGGTAACCGGGACGATTGAAAGCCTGCTGGCGCGCCACCTGAGTGATGAAGAGGAATTGGCAGTGCCGATCATTCTTCACCATCGCCTGCGCGGATAACAGCAACAAGCGGCCGGGTGCGGTTTTGCTCCCGGCCGCTAGTTGGTTCTAGACTGACAGCCCCGGAGGAAGACGATGCCCAAGCCGAATGCCGATTTGTCCAAGGAAGAAAACCAGTCTGATGCGGCTAGCCGGCGTGCGCAAGGAGAGTTCGTGCGCGGTGTCAGCGGCTTTCGGTCTGCAATCGGCGATGCGGATTTCCCGGCCGAACCCGGGAGATATCATCTGTTTGTGGCGCTCAATTGCCCCTGGTGCCACCGTGTAACCCTTGCCCGAAACATCCTCGGGCTTCAGTCCGGCGTTTCCATGGATGTCGCCTTTCCGGGCCGGACTGAAAAAGACGATCCGGCAGGGGAGAACCTTTGGGAATTCAATCCCGGACGGATTGCGAGCCTGACGGGGACGCCCTTGCCGGAATGCACTGAGGAAACGGCGACGGGCGAGGGGCTGCGCCTGGTGCAACAGATATACCGCGCCGAAGGATCTGATGAACGATCCGTCCCGGTTCTTTACGACAAGAAGCAACAGCGCATCGTCAACAACGAAAGCGCCGAGATCATCCGCATGCTCAACGCGCATGCCGGGGCGCTGGGCAGTGCGATTGTCCAGGAAAAAAGGCCTGACCTTTATCCGAACGATGTGGATTTGCAGTCGGAGATCGATGCCCTGAACGAGGCAATCTACACACGCATAAACAATGGCGCCTACAAGGCCGGTTTTTCTTCCAACCAGAGCGTCTATGCGGCAGCATACGAAAGTTACTTCACAATGCTGGCAGAGCTGGAAGACCGGCTGGCAGCGAATGGTGGACCGTTTCTCACCGGGGAGAGCTTTACGGAAGCCGACCTGAGGCTGTTTCCGACGCTTTACCGGCACGACCCGGTCTATTTTGTGCGCATGAAGTTGAACGGCGCGCGAATCCTGGACTATCCCAATCTCTGGCACTGGCTGTGCCGGGTGCATGCCTTGCCGGGTGTTGCCGACAGTTCTTCGCTGGTCCATTGCAGGCAGGGGTATTTCGGGCGCTCCTGGAACAACGTCGTGCCGCTAGGGCCGTTCCGGCCAATGCCTTATCCGCAGGCCTATTCGCATCCCGAACTGGCAGGGGCGCTGTAAGTGGCGTGGAGGCGAGATACGTGTCGTTGGTCTGTCTTTCAGGCGTCAGCTAGCGCGCAGGCGTTCGGCCGTAGCTTTGCCGATACTGCTTCGGAGTCATGCCGGTCTTGCGCTTGAACGCCCGCTCGAAAGCGGTCTGGTCGGAATAGTCCAGTTCGAAGGCGATCTGCGCCAGGGAATGGCTGGTGTCGACAAGGGCATGGCGGGCTATGCGGTAGCGGCAGTCGTCCAGAAGCGTGGAGAAGCGCAAGCCTTCCTCACCCAGGTGCCTGTGCAGACTGCGGCGCGACAGGCCGAGGCGCCGGGCAACGGCTTCCTGGTCGGACGTCCCGGCGCCGAGCCCTTCGTAGATGGCTGTGCGTGTGCGTGCGATCAAAGACTTGGTGCGGGCCTTGTTGGCTAGCGCCTCGCTCAAGCTGGCAAGGGCGTTGCGATGGCCACCGCCACTGTCGCGCGGCATTGAGGCGGACAGGACCTTTTCAGGAAAGCTGAGCGCGTTCGTTTCACAGTCGAACAGGCAGAAGCTGCCCGCGGTTTCGGCCCAGATCGACAGCGGGCGCGCCGCCGTGTGTTCGAAGCAGATGAGGTCCGGTTGCCAGTTGGGTCCGGCACCACGCCGGATGAGCTCTGTCAGAACGGAAAGCGTGAATTCCGCATCCTGCCTGCGCGGCCAGATATCCGGATTGAGGATACGGTAGGTGAGGGTGGCAACGCCGTCTTCGACGGTCAGCTGCAGATCCGTCTCACTCTGGATGAATTTGATGAAGCGTTCGAACGTTCGCAACGCAGAACCGACGGTGGACGCAGTCAGAAGGGCTTCGCCCAGTTCGCCGAGGTCGTGAAGGTTGAGCCTGGGGCCTGATTGCCAGCCGATGCCGGGTTGGCCAAGCATGGCGGCGCCGTGCTCGTAGATCTCGACAAACGCATAAAGCGGGATTTCGAAGTGTGCGTCCTGCCAGGCGTCGACAGGCACGCCGCTCTGGCGTCCCAGAGCTGCCGGCTCCAGCCCCTTGTCGATCAGCATTGACTGCAGACCGCTCAAGGCACCTGCGATGATCGTGGCACCTGTTGGCATGACCCCCGCCTCTCCCGAAAGTCCCGCTTGGCCCACCTGCCGCAGTAAACAGCAAGTGGAAGCTTCAACTACAGCAGAGTTCCGGAGTTGTTGCAATTGACCAGTTCGGGATTTCAATAGGCCGGCAAAGATTGGCCGAAATTGTCGAGAAGTACGAAAAAGCCCTCTCTCTAATGGCAGGTACAGAGAGATCCGGTTCAGCACCTTGAAAACTTGGGCGTCCGGACGAGGGAACAGATTTGGTGACCTGCATCGATGTGGCAGTGGCCGGCGGTGGACCCGCCGGTGCATTCACAGCGCGTGAGCTGGCCTGTGCCGGGCTCAGCGTGCTCCTGATCGACCCGGCAACCTGCCGGCCCAGGCTGGAAGGCCTCGGCGAGCGGGTGGCACAGCTTCTTATTGCCAAGGGACTTGGCAACACGCTGGGTGCTGCCAGCGACCCCTTACCCCGACACGTGACATGGGCTGGCCTCACCGGAACGGCCAATGGCGAGCGGCTGGTTCGACGTCATGTCTTCGACGAGGCCCTGAGGCGTGCAGCCATTGAGGCAGGCGCACAGACCCGGCAGGCGCGCCTTGGCCGGATCCTGAAATCCGACGAACAGCAGGGCGTCGTGTTGAAGCTTACGACTGGTGAGGAGATCCGGGCTCGCCTGTTGATCGACGCACGCGGACGGCAGACTTCTACCGCCCAGCGCCTCAAGGGACCACAGACCCTGGCAATTGCAGGACTGGCCACGCAAGCTGCAGGTGCCGCCGGCACCCATGTGGAGGCCACCCCTGAAGGCTGGCTCTGGGTTGCGGAAGATCCGGGTTTTGGCCGCTGGCTGCAGATTTCCGTTGGCGCGGATGATCTCGTTGGAGCCGGACAAGCAGCCTTGCGGGAACGAATGGCCCGGTTCCTTTCCCAGGACCAACTTGCTGGCCGGTTCTCTGACCTCGTCTTCCAGGATCCATTGATTGCCTGCTCGGCTGGTCTTGTTCTGGCAGCTCCCCGGTTGAAGCTGCCGGTCATCCCTGTTGGCGATGCCGCGGTTGCTATCGATCCCTTGTCCGGGCACGGCCTGTTCTGGGCCCTGTCGTCCGCGCTTTCTGCGGTGCCGAGCGTGTTGACCATTCTCGAGAACCTGGATGAAGGAAGCCATCTTGCCACCCGGTTCTACCGGGACCGCGTCGTGGAAACCTTCTGGCGTCAGGCACGAACCGGGCGCGATTTCTACCGGTTGGAAACAGGCCTTTCCGGCAATCCTTTCTGGGCGGAACGGGTCTCATGGCCGGATGACGAACCTTCCCATCCGACCGTGTTCGAGACCAGCCTGCACAAGCGCGTTGTCGTCGAAAATAACCGCCTGGTCGAGCGCGAAGTGCTGGTGACGCCGCAGGATCCCGGCGGCGTTGCTTATGTCGCGGGCATTCCAGTGGGCGACCTGAAGCCTTTCTTTCCGTCTTCCGCCTTGGCGCAGCCACCGCCAGGCGCACCGTCTCCCGCGCTCAAGGCCGCCTTCGGCTGGCTTGAGAGTCGCGGACTACTGCATGGCTCGATGAGCCGCACAAAACAACAGCAGACCAAAACGAGGGAAACAGCATGATCAAACGAATGCGAAAGGGGCATCTGGCCGGCCTTGCCGGACTCATGCTTCTGATGCCTCTTCCGGCGGGGGCGCAGGACGGTGCCACGCTTCTGGAAGAAAATTGCAGCGGCTGTCACATGGCCGACGACAATGGTGCGCTCAGCCGCATCAGCGGTCAGCGAAAGACGCCGGAAGGCTGGTTGATGACCATCGTGCGCATGCGGCTCTTCCATGGCATGGAAATAGAGCCTGCCGTGCAGAGCGAGCTGGTGCACTACCTATCGGACACGCAAGGTCTTGCCCCCAGCGAGACCGAAGGGCTGCGTTACGTTCTGGAACGTGAACCTGCGCATATGGAAGAGGTCGAGGCCCCGCTCGGCGAAATGTGCTCTCGTTGCCATTCAGCCGCTCGTTTCAAGCTTCAGCGGCGCACCCAGGAGGAATGGGCGCTCCATATCGATTTCCATGTCGGTCAATGGCCAACCCTGGAATATCAGGCGCTCGGGCGTGATCGTGAATGGCTGAAACTGGCTCGCGAGGAAGTGGTGCCGCTATTGGCTGAGCGCTATCCGCTCGAGTCCGACGCCTGGAACACGTGGCTCGAGGCACAGAAGCCTGAGGCCGCTGGAAGTTGGGTGTTCGCAACCAGCCTGCCGGAGAAGGGCGAGGCCTACGGCACGCTTGAGGTTTCCGGTGACAGCCAGCCCTATACGGTTTCCGGTACGCTGATGACCGTCGGCGGCGAGGAGTTGACCCTTGAGGGCAAGCTGAACGTCTATACCGGCTACGAATGGCGCGCCAACCTGGACATCGGCGGAACGAAGTACCGGCAGATCCTGGCGATCTCCGAAGACGGCAGCAGCCTGAGCGGCCGCCAGTTCCTGCATGCCGAAGACAGCCTCGGTGGTGCGTTCAGGGCGGCCAGGGCTGGCGGTGCTCCTGCGATCGTCGGCGTCGTTCCGTCCACGGTTCCGGCCGGCAGCAGCGCTACGGTCCAGATCGTCGGCACAGGGCTTGGCGATGTTGCCCTCAGCGGTGCGCTTGAAGCCACCGGCGGCGCTACCAACGCCTATGGATCCGCAATTGAAGTCTCTCCCGCGGCGGATACCGATGGCCTGATCACCGTTGCGTCCAGAGACGCCACCACGGATGAGACGCTGGCGGTCTATAGCCATGTCGACAGCCTCAAGGTGGAGCCGGCCTTTGCCGTTGCCCGTGTCGGCGGCGGTGGCGGGTCTGCCGGCAAGGTTCCCGCCCGCTTCGATGCGGTCGGTTACTGGAATGGTCCGGACGGTCAGCCGGGGACCGAGGACGATATCCGCATCGGCTCCGTGCCAGCATCCTGGTCGGTTGCGCCTTTCAACGAAGAGGCCGAGCACCTGAAAGATACGGAATATGCAGGCGTGATGGATGAAACGCTCGGCATCTTCATGCCTGGCGTTGCAGGTCCGAATACCGAGCGTCCGTTCTCCACCAACAATGCGGGCAATCTGAAGGTGCTGGCAACCAGCGGCGAGGCGACCGGCGAAGGTCAGCTCATCGTCACGGTGCAGCGCTGGAACGATCCCCCGATCCGCTGAAACAGGAGTTTGTAATTATGGGATATCTCTTTTTTCAGCCGCAGAATGCGCACCGGGTCGAAGTGGACGGACGCCATCTGCTCTTCCACGTGCCGACGACATCTCTGTTCGAGATCGACCGGCTCGACAATGACGTGATCGACCTCTTCAGAGACCGGACCAGGGTTTCCGAAGCCGATGTCCGGGAACGGTTCAGCGGCCGCGTCGATCCGCTCGAGGTGACAGAGCGGATCCGTTCGTTTCTCGATCTCGACATCATCACCGACGGCCGCCCGCCACGGGCGGAACGGCCGCCTATCCATATCCAGAACTTCCCGCTGACGACGATCGTTCTCAACGTCAACACGGGCTGCAATCTTTCCTGCACCTATTGCTACAAGGAGGATCTGGATACGCCGTCCAAGGGCCGCCGCATGGCGTTCGAAACGGCGAAGCGCTCGATCGAACTATTGCTGGCGGAAAGCCCCGACCGGGACAGCTACAATGTTGTCTTCTTCGGCGGCGAGCCTCTCAGCAACCTGGCCTTGATCAAGGAAGTCGTTGCCTATGCGGAAGACCGCTTCGGCAATCTCGGCAAGCGCGTCGACTTTACCCTGACGACAAACGCGACGCTTCTGACCGAGGAGATCGTCGACTGGCTCAATGCCCACCGGTTCGGTCTGACCGTTTCGATGGACGGGCCGAAGGCGCTTCACGACAAGAACCGCAAGACAGTCGGCGGCAAGGGCACCTACAACGTCGTTGCCTCCAAGACCAGGATGCTGCTGGAACGCTACACCTCCCGCCCGGTCGGCGGGCGAGTGACGCTGACCCATGGCGTGACTGCCGTCTACGAGATCTGGGATCACCTGAAAAACGAAATCGGCTTTCATGAAGTCGGTTTCTCGCCAGTGACCTCCGGTCCAATCGCGCCATTCAACCTGACTGGCGACGAGCTTCAGACAGTGTTCGACGAGATGAAACGGCTCGGTCGGCACTACCGGGATGAAGCGCTTCTTGGCCGCAACATCGGCTTTTCCAACATGCACCAGCTCATGAACGACCTTTACGAAGGCCGGTCAAAGGCACTGCCTTGCGGGGCAGGGCTCGGCATGCTGGCGGTTGATCACGAGGGCGGTCTCAATCTCTGCCATCGGTTCACCGGGTCTGACATGGAGACCTATGGCACGGTCGACGGCGGCATCGAAAAGCAGAAGCTCGCCCGTTTCATCGAGGACCGGGCGGATCGCACCGACAAGGGCTGCTCCACCTGCCGCATCCGCAACATCTGCGCGGGTGGCTGCTACCACGAGAGTTACGCCCATTTCTCCGATCCGATGAAGCCGACCTACCACTATTGCGACCTCATGCGCGACTGGGTGGACTTTGGCATCGGCGTCTATGGCGAGTTGATCGCCGGGGCTCCGGCCTTCTTTTCGGATCACATCATGCCTCGGAGGGCATTCGGCAAATGAGACACTTGAAACCCCTGAACCAGAAAGCCGACCGCGTCGTCACTGCGGTCGAAACCGACAAGATGGACGAAGTGCGGGCCATGCAGACCGTGGTCGTGGGCTGCACATCGACCCTCGATCCCGGCTGGGAAGTCGACCCGTTCGGCGGTGTCGCCGCCCTGTGCCAACCGATGGAGGCCGATCTTTACGGCTGCTCGGACCCTTGCTGGTGGCCGGCCCAGGTGCCGGACACGATCAATTCCTATCGGGACTGGAACGCCGATGCCGACAATGCCGGCAAGGACTGGCGCTCGCTCGGAACGGTTTTCCCGTCCGACAGCGAAACCTGACCGGCAGACGCCCTTCAAGATATTCGGAGAAACCCGATGCGAAACCTTATTGCTGCGGCAAGCGCAGCCCTGGCCTTGAGCCTTGCCGCTCTGCCGGCCCTCGCCAAGGATCTGATTGTCACGGCCGCAAAGCCCGACCGGCTTTACGTGATCGACGCCAAGGCACGGACGATAGAGACCGACTGCAAGCTCGACTTCAACCTGATCCCCGGTGTCATCGTCGTCTCGCCGGACAACAAGATCGCCTATATCCTCGGCAATCGCTGGGAGGATGTGTTCGGTATTGACCTTTCCACCTGCGAGACGGTGTTTTCCGCGCATCAGTCAGAAAGCGACATCCGGCGCAAGTCGATTGCCTCGCTGGCCGTCTCCAAGGATGGCAAGGAGGTCTACACGGTGCGCAATCCGGTTCGGCTGCTTGCCGACCGATACGAGGTTCTTGAACCGGAAATCGCGGTCTATGAGACAGCAGCCGGTCTTGACGCCAAACCGGCCCGCACGTTCCCGAGCCCGCGCCGCATGACGGTGATGGCAACCGGGCGTGACGGCATGCTCTATGCCGCCGGGCATGAGATCTATGCGATTGACCCGAAGACCGGCGAAATCTCCATCAAGATCAAGAATGCCACCTGGGACCGGCCGACCTATTCTCCGCCGGACGTCCTTGCCTTCTGGCCCATAGGTACACAGGCAGACGAGTTCATGCTGCTTTATTCGGCCGCCAAGTTCACCGACGAGTCGATGAGCGAGATTGCCGATTTCGTCTGGGGGTACCAGTCGGTCGATCTGACGACTGGGGAAAGCGATATCCAGGATTTCGCCAGCCTGGAAGTGATCATGTTCTCCGCGGTGCGTGACCCCAACGACAAGAGCAAGCTTTACGGTGTCTACACCCAGCTTTCCAAGCATGATGTCGAGAAGAAAGAGCTGATCAAGCGGGTCGACCTGCCACACACCTATTACTGTGTGAACATCTCGTCCGACGGCAAGGAGATCTATGTCGGCGGCACCAATGACGACATTGGCGTCTATGATGCGGAAACTCTGGAACGCATCGGCGAAATCCTCCTGCCTTCGGGCGGCGACATGGCCGCCGGTACGATGCAGGTGATCAGCACCGGAAGCTAGGAGAGAACCGAACCTGCGAGGATCCCGGTTGTCCTCCCGGTTTGCTGCGTCAGCGGCAAATCGGGACCCGGTATTCCCGATGGCGACTGAAGTGCTCCAATCTCATTGCCGGTAATTACCGGGTTCCCGATTTCGCGGGGATGACAATGGGGAGGTTGCAAACAAGGAACACGGATGAAACAGGCAGTTTCCTTGAGAGGAGCAGACCGGGCCGGGACCATGTCGACCCGGCATTCGCTGCTGCGTGGGTTGTTCAACCGGGTCTTCGGCATCCGTGAGGCGGCGTGGCTGGTGCCGCTGGTCGCGCCATACCGCTGGCCACTGGCAATGCTGTTCCTGTTATCCCTTGTGGCGGCAGGTGCGGCGCTTGTGCCGCCTTACCTGACCAAGCTTGTCATCGATCGGGGCCTGATGGCTGGCGACAAGCACGCACTTGTGGTTTTTGTGGCCATCCTTTTTGGGGTTGGCCTGGCGGCACTGGCGCTGGGCGCACTGAATTCCTTGCTGCACCTGAGGTTTTCGGCAAGGCTGCTGAAGGACCTGCGCCGGTCGGCCGTGGACAGGATCCTTGCCCAGTCGCCCCGCTGGCAGGCCAAACAATCCATCGGCGAACTCATGAGCCGCCTTGATGGCGATGCCGGGGAAGTACAGCAATTCACGTTTGCCGTGCTGGTGAACGGTGGTGGCAGCCTGTTGAGACTGGTCGGCGGCCTCGTCATGTTGTTTGTGCTGGCGCCCAAGCTGGCTCTTCTTGCACTGGCGCTGGCACCGGTCGAACTGTTGTTTTTCGCCCGCGCCCGACCCGTCACCCAGGCGAAGGCAAGCGAGGTACGGCAAGCGCGGGGTGTGCTGGCATCCGGGCTTGCGGAGACGATCACCGGGCTTTCCGCGCTGCGGGCGCTGAATGCGACCGGAGCTGCGGCAAAACGGATCGAAACACGGCAACAGGGCCTTGTCGCAGCATTGATGTCTGCGCAGATGTGGAACGAGGTGACACGGGCAGTGCCGATGGTGCTGACGGCGCTCCTGCGTGGTGCGGTTTTTCTGGTTGGCGGGCTCGCGGTGATCGACGGCACCATGCCGCTCGGGTCCCTGATCGCCTTCACCGCCTATCTCGCCTTCCTGATCGGGCCGATGCAGTCGCTCATTTCCCTCTGGCACGGACAGGCGCGCATGAAGGCGGCGCTCGACCGGCTCGACCGGATCATGAGTGCCGTACCGGATGTCCAGGACCCGGTATCACCTGTGCCACTGACTGCCGGTGGTGGTGAATTGGTACTGGCAGGTGTTGCCTATGCACCGGATGGCGGCGTGCCGCTTTTTGAGAATGTTAGCCTCATCGTCCCAAAAGGACAGAAAATCCGGCTGAGCGGTCCATCCGGCATCGGCAAGACGTCGCTTCTGTCGCTTCTTCAACGCCATGACGACCCGAAGGTCGGAACGATCCTTCTGGATGGTACGGACTTACGTCATCTCTCTCTTCAAGATCTCCGCACGGTTGTCGCCCTCGTGCCGCAAAAGGGGCATGTCTTTTCCGGAACGGTGGCGGACAATCTCTGTCTCGGGTCTTCTGAGGCAGCCGAGGAAGACATGCATGCCGTTCTGCAATTCGTGGAGCTGGAGGACCGGTTTTCTGGCAAGGGACTTGAAACGGCTCTTGGCGAGGGAGGGCTTGACCTTTCAGGCGGAGAACGTCAGCGGCTGTGCCTTGCCCGCGCCCTGTTACAGCCATTCCAGGTGCTAATCCTGGATGAAAGCCTTTCGGAGGTTGATGCGGACCGGGTGGCACGGATCATGACCAGAATCGATACTAGATTTGGTGATCGTACCCGCCTTGTCGTCACGCATGGGGACGCGGAACGGTATGGGACCTTTGACAGTGAGCTGGTGCTGCAAGCAAGAGAGGTCGGGATTTGATCAGGGTCGGGCTGATAGACGGCGCTTTGCCGGGTGACTGGCCGGGCCTTGTGGGACAGGAATGGTTCTGCAGGCCGGACGGCGCTGAACTTGCCTCAGGGCATGCCGAAGCGATGACGCAGACCGTGTGCACTCACGCGGAAGATGTTTTGCTTCTCAACGCCGTTGTGTTTCCGGGGCAGCTCTCGACCACGCTTGACGCCATCTGCGCTGCCTTGAGCTGGCTGGCTGAGGATCCACCCGACATTGTCCTGTGTGCCTTCGGCATGGCGCGATCTTCCGTTGAACTGTCCGTTGCCGTGGCAAGGCTGCAGCGCGCCGGGTGCCTGATGGTTGCCTCGGCACCCGCCCGTGGCGGGCAGGCCTACCCGGCTGCGTATGACGGCGTTCTGTCCGTTCAGGGCGATGCCCGCTGTGGCCCCGCGGAGCTGTCAAAGTTGGATCTGCCGCAGGCCACCTTCGGTGCCTGTCCAATGGCTGCCGGGCGCGAGAATATTCGCGGCGCCAGCGCGGCGGCAGCGCATCTCGCCGGATTGCTGGCGAGATCGGTTCAGGGGTCTGAAACGAATGCCCTGGTCGGGTTGGAGACCTTTGTCCGTTACCGGGGGCGGGAACGGCGCGGGGATGGGGCGCTTGCGGGCAGCGGAGCGGCCGGGGTATCTGCCGGCGGGTAGTCTTATTTGAAAAGAGGCCGGAGTTTGTGGACCATCCTTCGAGACAGCGCTTCGCGCTTCCTCAGGATGAGGTTGTATTTGTTGCGAGACCGAAATCTTCCTTTCGACCTCATCCTGAGGAGGACCGTCAGGTCCGTCTCGAAGGATGGGCCGCAAATTCGCAGCGGCAGATTTTCCGAATTTCAGTATCGTGGCAAAGAAGAGGGAAACCCTCCCGTCAGAGCCTGCGCACGCTTTCCAGGACGACCGCGTCGAGACCGGCACCGCCGGCTTCCACATGGGCTCTCAACTGGTCGCGCATGCGCGGCTCCCAGAAGTCCTTCAAATGGTTCGCGACCTTCTCCGCCTGGTCAATGCCTGGCTGGGTCTTGAAGAAGGTGGCGATCTGGTTGGCCATATAGACCATCTTGTCAGGCGACATCTGCAACTCCGGATAAGACGCGCTCTGGATGCGCGTAAAGATCAAACCCGCCGTCCCTTGAAAATGCGGCGACCGTTATGCCGGCCTCGTCGGCGAGGCGGAGTGCGGTCGACGTCGGGGCCGAGGCGGCAATCAGGGCCGGGCAACCGGCGAAGGCGCATTTCTGCACCAGTTCCACCGACAGCCTGCTGGTGAGGACGAAGGCGCCGGTTGCAGGGGCGGTCCCAGCTTGGGCAAGGGCGCCGATCAGCTTGTCGAGCGCATTGTGGCGGCCAACATCCTCGCGCGCCACGACCACGCCCTTGCCCGGTTGGAGGAAACCGGCGGCGTGGGTGGCGCGCGTCTGGTCCCGAAGCGGCTGCAGCCGGCTGAGCGCATCGGTCGCTCTGGCCACATCCAGGCGGGACAGGACTGTTGTTGCGTCGACCGTCGGCAAAGGCCGCAGGACCTGATCCAGACTTTCGATGCCACACAAGCCGCAACCAACCGGACCGGCCATGGCACGGCGGCGGGCAAGAAGCCGTTTCGAGCGGTCTGCGCGTAACCAAAGTCGAGCCTCGATGCCGCGGTCATGAGAGACCTCCTCGAAGGCTTCGATTTCGGTGATCGAGCTGATGATGCCTTCGCTCAGGGCAAAACCGACGGCGAAGTCGGCAATATCGCCCGGCGTTGCCATCATCACCGCCTGCGTGGTGCCATCGAAGACGAGCGCAACAGGGCTTTCCTCCGGCAGGCTTCGCGCGACCGCCACCTGGCCGTCCGCGTGGACGGCACGGCCGGGCATGGAGCGGGAGAGCGGGCGATCCATCACCAGTTACTCCGCAGCCGGCAGGATCCGCCGGGACATAGCTGCCTGGGCGGCATAGTCTTCCTGCCAGTTGGTCGGTCCGTTGGACAGGCTGACCTGAACCGCCGTCACCTTGTATTCCGGACAATTTGTGGCCCAGTCGGAGAAGTCGGTCGTGATGACATTCGCCTGGGTGTCCGGATGGTGGAAGGTGGTGTAGACGACGCCGGGGCTGACCCTGTCGGTGAGATGGGCCCGCAAGGTGGTTTCTCCGGAACGCGATGCCAGCTTCACCCAGTCGCCTTCCTTCAGTCCGCGATTTTCCGCGTCATGCGGGTGGATTTCCAGAAGATCCTGATCGTGCCAGATAACGTTGTCGGTTCGCCGGGTCTGGGCACCGACATTGTACTGGGACAGGATACGGCCGGTGGTCAGAAGCAGCGGGAAGCGAGGTCCGGATTTCTCGTCCGTCGCCACATATTCGGTGACAATGAACCGGCCCTTGCCACGCACGAAACCATCGACATGCATGAGCGGCGTGCCATCCGGCGAAGCTTCGTTGCAGGGCCATTGCACCGACCCTTTTTCCTCCAGCAGATCGTAAGTCACACCGGCGAAGGAGGGCGTGGTTGCAGCGATTTCAGCCATGATTTCGGACGGATGGCTATAGGTCCATCCGGCACCCATGACGTTGGCGAGCATCTGGGTGATCTCCCAGTCGGAATAGCCGTTGCGCGGCGCCATCACCTTGCGCACGCGGTTGATGCGGCGTTCGGCGTTTGTAAAGGTGCCGTCCTTTTCCAGGAACGTGGAACCGGGCAGGAAGACATGGGCGTAGTTGGCGGTCTCATTCAGGAAGAGGTCGTGAACGATGACGCATTCCATGGCTGCAAGGCCGGCCGCCACATGCTTGGTGTCGGGGTCCGACTGGAGAATGTCCTCGCCCTGGCAATAGAGCCCCTTGAAGCTGCCATCGACAGCGGCATCCAGCATGTTGGGAATGCGCAAGCCCGGCTCGGCATCGATCTCCACACCCCAGATGTCCTGGAAGATCGCGCGGACGTCCTCGTTCTTCACATGGCGGTAGCCCGGAAGTTCATGCGGGAAGGAGCCCATGTCGCAGGAGCCCTGGACGTTGTTCTGGCCGCGCAGCGGGTTCACGCCGACACCCTTTCGCCCGACATTTCCCGTGAGCATTGCTAGGTTGGCAATGCCCATGACCGTGGTCGAGCCCTGGCTGTGTTCCGTCACGCCGAGGCCGTAGTAGATCGCGCCATTGCCGCCGGTCGCGAACAGGCGGGCCGCCTTGCGCAGTTCTTCCGCCGGAACGCCGGTCAGGCCTTCGCTGGTTTCCGGGCTGTGGCGCGGATCGCGGACGAAGTCGGCATAGGTCAGGAACTCGTCCCAGTCGCAACGGTCGCGAATATAGTCTTCGTCGAAAAGACCTTCGGTAACGATGACATGGGCGAGGGCGGTTACCACGGCAACGTTTGTGCCGGGGCGCAGCTGCAGATGGTGGGACGCCTCGATGTGAGCCGATTTCACCAGATTGATGCGGCGCGGGTCGATAACGATCAGCTTGGCACCGGCGCGCAGACGCTTCTTCAGGCGGGAGGCAAAGACCGGGTGACCGTCGGTCGGGTTGGCGCCAATCACGATGACGACGTCGGTATGTTCGACGGAATCGAAATCCTGCGTCCCTGCAGAGGTCCCAAAGGTCTGACCGAGGCCATAGCCGGTCGGCGAGTGGCAAACACGGGCACAGGTGTCGGTGTTGTTGTTGCCGAAGACCGCCCGGGTCAGCTTCTGCACCAGGAAGGTTTCCTCGTTGGTGCAGCGGCTGGAGGTAATCACGCCGATGGACTTGCGGCCGTGCTTTTCCTGCAGTCCGCGGAGGCGATTGGCGGCGAAGCTGAGGGCCTCGTCCCAGGAAACTTCCTGCCAGGGTTGATCGATGCTGTCGCGGATCATCGGGTTGAGGATCCGGTCCTTGTGGGTTGCATAGCCATAGGCGAAGCGGCCCTTGACGCAGGAATGGCCGCGATTGGCCTTGCCGTGCTTGTAAGGCACCATGCGCACCAGTTCGTCGCCATTGAGTTCAGCCTTGAACGAGCAGCCGACGCCGCAATAGGCGCAGGTGGTGACGACGGAACGTTCCGGCGTTCCCAGTTCGATGACGGATTTTTCCTGAAGCGTGCCGGTTGGGCAGGCCTGCACGCAGGCGCCACAGGAAACGCAGTCGGAAGACAGAAAATCGTCGAACGCCGCGCCGGGCGAAACACGGCTTTCAAAACCACGGCCCTCGATGGTCAGGGCAAAGGTGCCCTGAACCTCTTCGCAGGCCCGCACACAACGCGAGCAGACGATGCATTTGGCCGGGTCATAAGCGAAATAGGGGTTGGACACGTCCTTCGGGATATACTCCGGGTTCGGTCCAACAGAGGTACGCTGTTCGAAGTGGTTGCGGCCCGGCTCGTAACGGACATCACGCAGGCCGACCATGCCGGCCATGTCCTGCAGCTCGCAATCGCCATTGGCAGCGCAAGTCAGGCAGTCCAGCGGATGGTCGGAGATGTAGAGTTCCATCACGCCCTTGCGGATCTGCTTGACCCTGGAGGACTGGGTGTGAACGACCATGCCCGGCGCAACCGGTGTGGTGCAGGAGGCGGGTGTGCCGCGCCGGCCCTCGATTTCGACTACGCAGAGGCGGCAGGAGCCGAAGGCGTCAATGCTGTCCGTGGCGCACAGCTTGGGAACCTGAAGACCGATTTCAGAGGCCGCACGCATCACCGATGTGCCTTCCGGCACCGTGACCTCGAAGCCATCGATGGTCAGTGTGACCGGAGCGCCTTCCTTTGCCGGAGTGCCCATGTCTCGATCGTCATGGATGTTGGCGAGATCCGTCATTCGGCGGCCTCCTTCTGGCGGGCAAAATCTTCAGGGAAGTGGGTAAGGGCGCTCATGACCGGATAGGGCGTGAACCCACCGAGGGCACAAAGCGAGCCGTCTTTCATCGTGTCGCAGAGATCCGTCAGGAGGTGGACAGCCCCTGCATCGCCAGCATCGATCCGGTCGATTGTCTCGACACCGCGCACGGCGCCGATCCGGCACGGTGTGCATTTGCCACAACTTTCCACAGCGCAGAATTCCATGGCGAAGCGGGCCATCTTCAGCATGTCCGCCCTGTCATCGAAGACGACAATGCCGGCATGTCCGATGAGGCCACCCTGGCCGTCGAATTCTTCATAACCGAACGGCGTGTTGAACTTGGAGACGGGCATATATGCCCCGAGGGGGCCACCAACCTGGACAGCCTTGACCGGCCGGCCACTGGCGGTGCCACCGGCAATATCGTTGATCAGCTCACCCAGAGGCATGCCGAAAGCGGTCTCGAAAAGACCGCCGTAGCGGACATTGCCTGCGATCTGGATCGGCATGGTGCCCTTGGAGCGGCCGAGGCCGAAGCCGGCATAGAACTCCGCGCCTTTTTCCATAATGACCGGAACAGTTGCCAGCGAGAGCACGTTGTTGACGACGGTCGGCTTGCCGAAGAGGCCTTCAAGCGCCGGCAGCGGCGGCTTGGCCCGCACGATGCCGCGCTTGCCTTCCAGGCTGTTGAGGAGGGACGTTTCCTCACCGCACACGTATGCGCCTGCGCCAGTGCGAATTTCCAGGTCGAAAGCCTTGCCGGACCCGAGAACGTTCGTGCCGAGCAGGCCGGCCTTGAGACCGATCCTGACAGCGGCTTCCATGACTGCGATGGCGTCCGGATACTCGGAGCGAATATAGACGAAGCCCGTGGTGGCGCCTGTGGCGAGGCCGGCGATGATCATGCCTTCGATCAGCGTGAAGGGATCGCCTTCCATGAGCATGCGGTCGGCGAAGGTGCCGCTGTCACCTTCGTCCGCGTTGCAGACAATGTATTTGCGCGCAGAAACTGCCTTACGGACCGTGTCCCACTTGATGCCCGTGGGAAACCCTGCGCCGCCGCGACCGCGCAGGCCGGAGTTGGTGACTTCCGCAACGATCTCTTCTTCGCCGAGAGCAAGAGCGCGTTTCAGGCCGACAAGTCCGCCATGGGCTTCGTATTCGGTGAGGCTGAGCGGATCGATCAGGCCGCAACGGGCAAAAGTCAGCCGGGTCTGGCGGGCGAAAAAGCGGATGTCTTCCACCGTACCGAGACTTTCCAGCGTGCCATCCAGAAGAGAGGGAACGTCTTCGGCTGTGACGGCGCCATAGGCCTTGCGGGTGCCGTCGATTTCGATTTCGACAAGCGGTTCAAGCCAGACCATGCCACGGCTGCCATTGCGCACCACGGTGACATCGAGACCACGGTTGCCGGCTTCGATTTGAATTGCTGCGGCAACTTCATCGGCACCCAGTGCCTTGGCAGCGCTGTCGAGGGGAACGAAGATCTTCATGCACCGGCCTCCTGGAGGATACGCGTCATGCGATCTTCGGTGACACGGCCGATGACCTTGCCGTCGACCATCGCGGCAGGGGCGCAGGCACACAGGCCGAGGCAGTAGACAGGTTCGAGAGTGACGGCACCGTTGCGGGTTGTACCGTGCCAGTCCAGGCCGAGCTTCGCCAGAACCGCCTCGCCAAGGGTTTCGCCGCCGACGGCCTGGCAGGCCTCTGCCCGGCAGATCTTGACGACGTGGCGCCCGGCGGGGGCCTTGCGGAAATCATGGTAGAAGGAGATGACGCCGTGAACTTCCGCCTTGGACAGATTGAGCGCCTCTGCAATCAGCTCGACCGCTGCTTGGGGCACATAGCCGAATTCCGCCTGCAAACCGTGCAGCATGGGCAGAAGTGGGCCTTCCAAGGTAATAAAATCTTCCATCACGGCCGAGATCTGTTCGGCCGTGGGCTCTCCCGTCGCATACGGCATGCGCGTCCTCCCGTATATTTCGAGGCGCATCACACCATTAAGTTTGATTTGATATCAATAATGATTTTCCGTTGATCGATTGGAAATCATGATCGAACATGATTTGACCGTTTCGGCTAACTTCCGGTCAGACCTCGGAAATACGCCTTGCTTCGGACAGAAGAGCCCGCAAAACCGGGGTGTGCGGTTCGCGATAGGGGGCCACGAGGCCGACAGTGTGACCGGTGTGAACGCCGACAAGGGGGATCGTCTTCAAGGGTTTTCCGGCTGTCAGAAATTCTGCGAGATCCGCTGGCAGGACGGTTATCCAGCCGCCGTCCAGCACATTTGCCACCAGCACGACCGTGGAATTGGACTCGATCCGGGCTTCCGGCATGATTCCGGCTTCTCCGAAATGACGGTTGATGATCCGCCGGTTCTGCATGTCGGGCGTCAGAAGGCAGATCCGTTCCTCGGCCAGCTCCTTCCATTTGACCGACTTTCTGCCAGCGAAGGACGAAGCTTCATTGCATACCAGCATATAGCTTTCATTGTAGAGCGGTTCGGTGCTGACCCTGCCGGTCGGTTCGTTGTCGAGGTAGGAAATGCCGGCATCGATATCGAGGTTCTCCAGCATCGACAGGATCTCCATCGAATTTCGCGACAAGATGGTGAAACGCACGTTTGGGTGCTTGTTGCCGAACCATGTCGTCAGTTTGGCTGCCCAGGTGAGGGCGGTCGGGATGACGGCTATGCGCAATTGTCCTGTTAGGCCGTCGCGGGAGAACCGCATCTCCTCGCGCAACTGGCGGGCGTCCCCCACGATTTGTCGAGCCCAGACCAGGGCACGCTGGCCTTCCGGTGTCAGACCGCCGAACCGGGAGCCTCTGAAAAACAGCTGAACACCAAGCTGATCCTCAAGCTGCTTGATGCCTGTCGAGAGCGTCGGCTGGGCGATGCCGAGGCTTTCGGCCGCACGGCCGAAATGTTCTTCCCGGGCCACGGCAAGAAACATCTCCAGCTTTTCGATCATCACAAAGGCTCCGAACCGGTCAGTAGTGGGTAGGTCCATGTTTCATGACATTTGACCAGGGGAATTGAAAGTAGTGTTTTCAATCACAATTTTCGATCGATGTTTACTCGCAACTGCCCACGCCACGTTGAACAATCTCGCTTGCGCTGCCGCCACCTGCTAAAGGTTGGCCATGAGTGGCACCGTCAGATTTGAAAAATGGCATCACCGGATCGACACAGCGGAAAATGCGCTGATCTTTCCGGATGGTTGCCGGGATGTGCTGGTGGTGCGTGAGCAGGGCAAGCGGGAAAAGGTTCTGCTGACGGACCTCGATTTCCAGCCGCGCATCGCCGAACTCGCGGCCGGGACGCATATCACGGGGTTCCGGTTGCGCCCGGGTGGCGTCGTTGAGGACGAGGTTCTTCAGGCCATTGAACGCGACTGCGAACGGGCAGAAGACATCCTTGGCAACGTACTTGACGAGACCAATGACCTGGATGACGTGATCGTTGCCCTGACGTTGCCACAGTCGACCGTCGAGCGGGCATCGAAACAGGCAGGCGTGTCGGTGAGAACGTTGCAGAGGCGGTTTCGGGAGCAGGGCCTGCCACCACCGGAATACTGGCGCTTGCTCGCGCGAGCGCGCAGGGCTGCAGGACTGCTGGCGACGGAGGTGCCGCTGGTGGAGATCGCTGCTGTGTGCGGCTTCAGCGATCAGGCCCATATGACGCGCGACCTGCAGCGCTGGTTCGGACGGTCACCGGCGCAATTGCGCCGGGACCCCGATAGTCTGTCGCTGTTGTCTCAACCAGCACTGGGCAACTGGATCGGCGAGCAGATCTCCACGAGGTAGCCGAAAGGATCGCTCACATAGGATGTGATCTGCCCCCAGGGTTCCTCGCGTGCATCCTGCAACTTGTTTGCACCGGCGGCGACTGCACGGGCAAGGGAGGCTGCAACGTCATCCGTCTCGAACGCCAGTTCAAACACAGGTGACTTCGGTTCGGGGGTGCCGGGTGTCTTTCCAAGCTGGTTCATCAGTGCTTTGGATGAGAACGCGAGCTTTGTCTCGCCCGTCGCCAGTTCGCCGTAGTCTCCGGATTCATGAAGGAACAGACGTTCCAGTCCGAAGGCCTTCTCGTAAAAGTCGAGAGCGGCGGCGACATTCTCAACGTAGAGGATGGTGTATCTCAGAATCACTTGGGTCTCCCGGTCGGTTGGTTTGGCGCCAGCCATAGAAGGTTGGTGCAAGGCCGTCTTGAAGGATCACGACATCAGAGCCGATTGTCAGTCTGCCAGGATGCCTGCCAATAGCTTGCGGGTCGCCGCTTCATACGCTTTCCTGTCACCGCCATTTGCGATTGCCAGCGCCGCGCGGTCGAAAGCGGAAGAGAGCAGGTCGGCCAAAGGCTCCAGGGGAATATCTTTCAGTGCACCGTGATTGGCTGCATGCCGCAGTCCTTCCAGAAGCGTGGCACCGCCGGTCTGGCGATCGATCTCCGCCATTTCCGACAGGCCGAGCACCGTCGGTCCTTCCAGCAGCATGATCCTTGCCCGGCCCGCAACGGACATGGCCGAGAAATAGGCGCTGGCGCCGGACATGAAGGCATCGAGCGGTGTCTGGCCCGTGTTCGTCTGACTGTTGATCTTCGCCGCGATCGCTTCCGATTCCTGGTGAACCAGCGCCCGCATCAGGTCTGCCTTGTCGGCGAAGTGATGATAGAGCGCGCCGCGGGTGACATCTGCCGCCTTGACGATCTCAGGTGTTCCGGTTTCCGCATAGCCTTTTTCAACGATCAGCGCCCTTGCCGCATCCAGCAGGGCCTTGCGCGTTTCCGCGCGCCTTTCCGCCTGTGTACGGCGTTCACCTGATTTCTCGGAGTTTTTGCCTTGCATACATGCAGCCTGTATGTTAGTTGAAAAATACATACAGACTGTATGTCTTTTTGTTGTGATTGGAAAGCCTCGGAAACAGCCGGAAGCCGGATGGCACTGGCAATCCACATCGGAAACTGGCGAGGAACAGGAGAAAAACGATGAAATGCACCCAGTATTATCCGGTCCTCATGACCGACAAGGTCGCGGAGACTGCCCGGTTCTATTCGAAAAATTTCCGCTTCAAGCCGATGTTTGAAGCAGACTGGTACGTGCACCTGCAGTCGGAGGAGGACGAAAGCGTCAATCTCGCGATCCTCGACCAGAACCACGAAACCATTCCGGAAGCCGGTCGTGGCCGGGGCGCAGGAGGACTTCTGCTGAATTTCGAGGTTGAGGATGTTGATGCGGTTTATGAGGCCGCTCAGGCGAACAGGTTACCCATTCTGCAGGTGCTGCGGGATGAGGCCTTTGGCCAGCGCCATTTCATCACGTGTGATCCGAACGGAGTGCTGATCGACGTGATCAAGCCAATCCCGCCCAGCGAAGAGTTCCTGAAGCAGTTCGCCGCTGAAGCTGTGCCTGCCTGACGTGTCGACAGTCATGCCGGTGAATGCGTCCGGAGTGAAGGAAGTCTCCCACTGCTGTGATCCGCTTCGGAGTAGGCCGGCATGAAAGAGGCGTGGCCGGAAACCCGGCCACGCCTCGTCATTTTCAAGACTGACTGTTGATGCGTCAGGAGGAAACCGGCGGACAGGAGCTACCCTGTTCGGCGCGCGACTTCAGACCCTGCAGGCTCTGCATCGTGTTCGGGTTGCCCGGCAGAACGAAGCTCTGCTCAAGTGCCGTGCGCACGTTATTGATCACGGCAAGATCCTGAACAGCCAGCGTCTGGCAAGGCGTTCCGGTGAAGCGAACCCGGATGCGGATCACGCGCTGGCCGTTGTCGGACGGGCCGAATTCGGAATCGAGCGCTGGGTTCGCGCCGGTCATCGGCCGTTCCAGAACCACCATGTTCGGCTGGTCCTGCAGTACGACGGTGCCGCGTTCCTGGGCACTGGAGACCAGTGCGGACCGCACGCTTGCCGGATCGGCTGCGATATTTACCGATTGCGCGCCGGCCGGCACGTCCAGCCTTGGCTGATCCGGCTGCGTGGGGCGCTGAGAGGACCCGGACTGGCAGGCGGCAAGAGCAAGAGCGCAAAAAGCGGATAAAACGATACGTCGCATGGGCAGTCCCAAGGTTAAAATGGTCAACTTAAGAGCCGGTCTAGAACACGTCTTCACAAAGCACAAGAAAACTGCATGTGTCCGCCACCATCTTCTGCCAGTAAACTGACATAACACTCCTAACGAAGCCTTGTGGCCTCACGGGGGCAGGGATTTCAATCGGTGAAGGTCAGAATGTATCGCCTGTCTTGAAACCGCCACCACCAAAACTTCCACCGCCTTTGAAACCACCACCGCCGAAGCCGCCACTGCCGCCGGACCGTTTGCCGGAACTTCCGCCAAAGCCGCCACCGAAGCCTCCCATGGACTTGGGAAGACCCGAACCGTTGGGGAACGCGACCTGGCGTCCCTTCGGTTTGCGGCGTTTGTGCGAACGCTCCGCGCGGGCCCAGTATTCGGCACCGGTAATCGCACCCTTGACCAACTCGCCCAACAGGACGGTCGTCAGCTTCTCGTCAGAGAAGGTGGACTCCCAGCTGCCATAGCCGCTGGAACGGAAACGCTTGATAACGTCTGCAAGTTCCGCACGACGTCGGCCAATATCGCGTTGCAGTTCCCTGTCCTGACGGATCTCGCGTGTAACCTGGTCGATGCGCTCCTTCAGATCCTCGATCCGCTGAACAATTTTCTCGTCCTCGGGCGAGGGGGTATCGAGCGCGGCGCGCCACAAATCCTTGAGGTCATCCGCCTGCAGAGAAACGGACAGATGCTCTTCCGCCTTCTGGAAGTCGGTGTCTTCCCCGCTGGAAAATTCGGCGAGGGCCGAGGACAGCGTTTCGATCCGCCTGTCCAGATTGTCGAGTTCTCCGTCGATACGGTCGATGTCCGCGCTGAGGGTTTCGATGGTGCCGACAAGATCCGTTCCGGCAGCGTCGGTCATCGCATTGCGGCTGAACTCCGCGAGCTTGTCCTGTTCTTCCAGTGCGATTTCGGCACAGCGCTCCGCATGGCGCGCCATCCGGTCCGGAATGCTGGTCAGCATGGCAAAATTGGCGCGGGCGTCGTTGAAGCCGACAAGGCCGGCCACCCATCTGTCGAGCGAGCGCACAAGACCGCGGTGCGCGTACGCCGGTGTTCCGAAACCGCGTTGCCACAGATACATGAACAGCGGATCGGCCTCATAGGCCTTGCCTTTTTCCTTTCGGTCCTTTTCGGACGTAGCCGCCTTGGAGGCGGCTGCCTCCGCAGTCGCAAGAGCGGCTTCTGTCTTCTCGCGCTGTGCCTGATAACCGGCATCGCCTTCCAGACGGCCGTCGACAGCCTCCATCAACTCGTCCATCTGGTTTTCGGCGGCATCACGGGCGCTATCGAGCTCGACGCGCTTCTTCTGCAACTGGCTGCGGTCGCTTTCGCACTGGCGCAACTGGTCGGTCAGGACCTTGTAGTCCGCATTGCGCTTGTCCAGAAGTTTGCGGGCTTCCCGCGCGGCGCTGTCGAGGCGTGTGTTGAGTGCACCGGCACTGTCGGTATCCAGTCGGAACCGGGCAAGATCCCGGTAGGCTTCGCTCTGGCGTTCCTGCAGGTCCGTCAGGGCACGGGTCGAACGCTCGATCCGCTTGCTCAGCTCGGCTTCTTCACGGCGCAAATCGGCAAGCGACTGCTCGATGGTGCCCAGGGTCTGGCGTCCCGTCAGCATGCCGGTGCCTCCCGGTGAGGCGGTGCAATCCTAACCGCTACCATTTCGTAATTGCTCCGTCCTGAACGCCGCTGCGCCATTTGATATCCAGCTCTCCACGCCGCTTCTGCCCCAGGACACCTTTCTGCACGATGCCGTCTTCCATCTTGTCGCGGCGAACGGCGTTGTAGATGGTTTCCGAAACACGCTGGCCCCATTTGTCGACAAGTTCGGCCTTGCTGCTTTCCTCCGACACGATCCTGCGCTCCAGGATCTTGCCGTCTGCGTCCACGGCTTCGACCACGATGTAGTAGTTCTCGGTGTCTGGATTGGATTCGGGAATGCGGGAAACGCCGGTCGGCACGCCTTCGCGGGAAATGATCCGGACCTCGAACACTTCCTGCAGCCGTCCGGCAAGATCGCGCAAGTCGGCCTCCGCCTTGAAGGCTGCCTCGTTGTTGCCGTCCGAAAGGGCAAGGTTGCCGTCGGTGGCCAGACGTGCGGCGTTGGCTTCGATTTCGGTATTTTCGGTCAGGGAATCGATCCGCCCGACCAATTCGGTATAGGTCGCGGGCAGAGCCTGAAGCCTTGCCAGCAGGTCCGCTTCCGCACGTTGTGCCGGCAGCTTGACGATGAAGTACCAGGCCGCAATGCAAACGATGACGACAGCAACGACCGCCGCCAGCCATTTTGACCAGGTGCTGCGCGAGATGTAGATCATCGCCAGCGTGCGCTGGAAGCCTGCGGAAGGTGGAGAATAGACGAAGCGGTCGCGCTTCAGGTCCTCGACACCCGCCTTCAGGATATGGTCCGGAACATCGATGCCCTGGGACGCATAGACCTGACGCAGCCGCTCGACCATGGCGGCATCGCGTTCATCGGTCTTCAGCTCGCGGGCCACCTGACCTTCTTCATGACGCAGCGTGTCGACCACGTCCATCGCCATCATCAGATCGTCAAGCGGGGCGTCGGATTTGCTTGCCATGAATGCATGTCTTCTTGAAAAAGGGCGGGCCGGAGGGTCCGGCCTGCCGGATTATCGTCAGATCAAAGGGCCTTGCCCTGGGCGGTCAGCTTGGCAAGCCGCCGCTTGCCGTCTTCCACGGCGTTGCGGATTTCCTCGGAATTCTTGGTCGACATCTCGCGCATTTCGTCGATGATTTCACGCGACTGGACCTGGAAGTTGACGACGGAGTCGACCAGCTTTTTCACCGAGGCTGCGGCAACGGTCGGTCCATAGCCGGCTTCGAGTGCCTTTTTCTGCACTTCGTCGCCGATGTCCGCCAGCGTTTCCAGGCTCTTGTTGATGCCGTCCTTCATGGCATTCAGCGTCTCGGTGCTTTCGTGCAGGCCCTGCAGGCCGGTGAACGAGGCGTTGAGTGCGGTGAGAACGGATTCATTGGTGGAGAAGAAACTGACCGACTGGGCGTAAACGCGCTCCTTGGCGTTGGTCGTCTGGACCAGGCGCGCCATGATGACCTCTGACGTATTGTAGCCGATCGTCAGGTTGTCGGAGAGGTCCTTGGCGATCTGATACCGCTTTTCCTCGTCCTGCATTTCACGCAGCTTCTCGTCGCGTGCCAGTTCAAGGCGTGCCTTCTGCGCCGGGTCGTCACCGGTGTAGGCTTCGACTTCTCCGGAGGCAGCTTCAAGGGCGCCCTTGGCGGCGTCCAGTTTGCCTGTTGCGATATTCAGCAGTTCCAGCGCGGTGACTTCCGCCTGTTTCAAGGCACCGCGGAAATCGCGATAGGCTTCCAGAATGGTCTGTTCCCGCTCGATCTGGTCCTTGGTTGCCTTTGCAACGTCCTTGTAGGTACCCCGGATATCATCGAAACGATCGGAAATGGTCCCGCGGCGGAAGTCGCGCCACTTGTTGGACAGGTTCTCGGTGAAAGAGATCTTGCCGTCGGCCAGCTGATCGACCAGCGCCTTCGCGTCATCGCGGATGGAATTGAATGCCTCGGTGATCTGCTCGTAGCGTTCGCCGATATCCATCTGCTGAACCTGCGAGCGAACAACCTCGTTGAAATTGGAAGCCTGGGCCAGGGTCCGGGTGATGATCAGCACCTTGTCGGGAGAAAGATCGGTAATCTGTTCCAGAAGGGCGTTGATCGGTGCGTCCTGCTCGCTTTCCGGCGTAATGCCGATGTCGCGGAGGGTCGACAGCGCACGGTCGAGGTACTGAAGCGGGGAAAAGCTTCCTGCCGGAGCCGTTGCAGTCTGCGGGTTTTCTGGGGTTGCCGCGTCTGTCATGTCTGACCTCCTTGAAGGACGCGGCTTGTTTTCAGGTATTTTGCCGCAACGTCCTGTTAACGTCATAATTTCGCATGTTAGGGCAGGCTTACGCCGCTCTGTCAACGGCTTGGCACGGATTTCGGGCCAAAGCCGGGCAGCCTTGAAACCTGCCAGAGCCTTTCCTTAGGCCCGTTTTGCGACAAATGTGTTTCCATGGTGAAAGATCTGCCGAAATTCGCGCATAAGCTGATTGCTCGAATCGGACCGCGGATGGATGCATAAGCCTTGAAGCCCAGCTGGCTTCCCTGGCGAAGCGATCGGACTGCGAACCGGAACCGGGGCCTTGTCCCAAAAGTGATGGCGTCTTCATGAAGTTTCTCAAGTGTATCCTGCTGGTACTGACCTTATCCATCACTTTTTCCGGCGGCATGCCGGCGGGAACACTGCTTGCCCAGGAGGCCGGGCAGGTTCCGCCGGAGCCCATCGCGCGGTCGACCGAATTGTTCAACCGGGCGGCAACGGCGCTCGAAGAAAGAAGCGTTTCTCCAAAGACCCTCGATCAGCTCCGGTCTCAGCTCGTCGAGGTTCGGGACGCCAGTGCGGCGGTCATCGATCGCGGGAACATTCGGGCCAGCGCCCTGCAAGCCCAACTGAACAGCCTCGGTGCACCACCCGCAGACGGGCAGAAGGAAGCTGACGAAGTTGCCGCAAGACGTCTTGAGCTTACCAATGCGCTGGCGGCTGCAAATGCACCGGTCCGAGTGGCCGGTGAAATCAACAATCAGGCTATCTTCTACATTCGCCAGGTCGACAGGCAGCTTCGCGCACGGCAACTTTCGACACTGCTGGACAGGTATCCTTCGCCGCTTGCGCCGTCGACCTGGGCCGCGGGCTTTCAGGAAATAGGGGAATTCATAAAGCGGTTCGAACGCGGTGTGCAGAACGAACTGGCCCGCCCAAGCGTCTCGAAGAAACTGCATGAGACAGTGCCGCTTTCCCTCGGTCTGGCAATTTTCGGGATCTTGTTCCTGACGGTTCTGCAGCATCCGATTTCGCGAGCACTGAAGCTCTATTGCGAAAAGCCGGCCACCGGTGCAAAGGCGTTGATGCTGGCGGTGCTCTACAATGCCAGCTTTATCGTGCTGCCGACCATCGGTGCCGCCGCTCTGATCTCCATATTTCCCATTCTCGACATCTATCCGAACTCGGTCCGCACGGCAGTGATCGCCGTGCCGGTGATGGCTCTCGTGATGATCATAGCGAACTGGCTGGGTCACACGATCTTTGCCCCCGGGCAGGATCGCTGGCGTCTGCTGGAGCTGGGGGACCGGGAAGCAAAACTCGGGTTGCGTCTCTGCCAGGGACTGGGCGTCTTCATGGCCCTTGAAGTGGCGGTCGAGGCATTCGAACTCGATAACGCCTTCGGTACGGCAGCGATTTCGGTGCTTTCGGCTCCCCCCATTGCGATGGCGGCGGTACTGCTTTGGTCTCTGGCCAGCGTCATCAGATCCAACAAGTCCGTTGAGAGCAATGCCGTGGAGAGCGAGCAGACAGCGGAAGAACCCGAAGAGGCATCAGTAAAACCCCAGGAATCTGGCTTTCTGCTGTTCTTGTCGCTGCTCATGAAGACATCCGCCGTTCTTGCCGTCTGCGTAACGCTGGTCGGTTATGTCCAGCTTGCCCGGGTTGCGATCCTGCCGGTAATCATGACGGTTGCGGAGCTCGGTTTCGGCTTCATGCTTTACCATCTCATTCTCGTTGTCGTGAAAACGGCTATCGGCAAGCGGGAAGACGAGCCCGCTCCGGTCCTCGTTGCCTTTGGGCTGATCTGTGTTCTGACACTGATTTTCGCGCCCCTGATCGCCATGACTTGGGGCGCACGCGGAACGGATATCGTCGAGGTCTGGTATCTGCTCACAAACGGGGTACAGCTGGGCGACATTCACCTGTCGCTGGACTCCTTCATCGTCCTGGTTGCCATTTTCGGCATTGGCGTTGTTGTGACGCGTTGGCTGCAGAACCTGCTGAAGGCGACCGTGCTGCCACAAACGCGGATGGACAGTGGCGCTCAGAATGCTGTTGTGACGGGCACAGGCTATGTCGGGCTTACGCTGGCGGCTTTGATTGCGATTTCCACCGCCGGATTGAACCTGTCCAGTCTTGCGGTCGTGGCCGGTGCCCTTTCGGTCGGTATCGGTTTTGGTCTTCAGACCATCGTTTCCAACTTCGTTTCCGGCATCATCCTGCTCATCGAACGGCCGATCAAGGAAGGGGACTGGATAGAAGTATCCGGGCAATCCGGATATGTCCGCAAGATCTCTGTCCGTTCAACGCGCATCGAAACCTTCGACCGCCATGACGTCATCATTCCAAATTCGGAGTTGATTGCCGGCACGGTCAAGAACATGACGCTGACCAACAAGTCGGGCCGGCTCATCCTGCCGGTTGGCGTTGCCTATGGCAGTGATCTGGAAAAGGTGAAATCCATCCTGTTCGATGCAGCACGCGGGCACAGCACGATCGCGCGTTATCCGACGCCGCAGGTTCTTTTCATCGGGCTGGGCGACAGCTCGCTGAATTTCGAACTGAGATGTTTCCTGAAAGACATCGGCAATGTGATGATTACCAAGTCGGACCTTTACTTCACGGTCTACAACGAGCTTGGCAAGGCGGGTATCGAGATACCGTTCCCGCAGCGGGACCTGCATTTCAAGGACATCGACCGGTTGGCGGCGGCACTTGAGCGCCGTCAGGCGCCGGAAGTGCCTCAACCGGTGGAAGACAAACCGTCCTGATAAGTCTGCCGGGCTTTCACTTCAAACGGATTGAAAGCCCGGAGATTATTTGGATCCAGTTGGTTTCTGGAGAAAATGTGCCGTCAGACCAGTTCAGCAGCAATACGCGCGGCCAGGCGGGCATTGTTGCGCACCAGCGCGATGTTGGTGTCGAGGCTGCGGCCGCCGGTCAGCTCCAGGATGGCGCCGAGAACGAACGGGGTCACGTCCTTGCCGCGAACACCCTTCGCAGTGGCATCCGCAATGGCGGCATCAATATAACCAGTCATTTCGTCCCGCGGGATCTGGTCGGCTTCCGGTACCGGGTTGGCGATCAGGACACCGCCATGATCCGGGAAACGGGACCGCATCTTCAGGAGCGAACCGATTTCGGCAGCCGAATTCAGGGAGTAGGGGGCCTTGAGACCACTGGCCCGCGACCAGAAAGCCGGCAGTTCTTCCGTGCCGAAAGCAATGACGGGAACGCCCTTGGTCTCCAGAACTTCCAGGGTCTTGGGAATGTCGAGCAATGCCTTGGCACCGGCGGACACCACACAGACCGGCGTGCAGCCAAGCTCGTCGAGGTCGGCGGAAATGTCGAAGCTTTCTTCCGCGCCCTTGTGAACGCCGCCGATGCCGCCCGTGGCAAAAACCTTCAGGCCCGCCGCATGCGCCGCCATCATCGTGGCGGCGACGGTTGTCGCGCCGTAGCGTCCGGTGGCAAGTGCGAAGGTCATGTCGGCACGTGAACACTTCATCACGTCCTTGGCCTGTGCCAGGCGGTCGAGATCCTCATCGGAAAGGCCCACCATGATCTTGCCGTCCATCAGCGCGATGGTGGCCGGAACGGCGCCTTCCGCGCGAATGTCGGCTTCCACCTCACGGGCGGTCTCAACGTTCTTCGGAAAAGGCATGCCATGGGTGATGATGGTCGATTCCAGCGCAACGATCGGCTTGCCGTTCGCAAGTGCCTCGCGCACTTCATCGCTGTAAACGATTAGATCCTTGATGGCGGAGGGCGTTGTCGGAGTGGTCACGGCGTGTGCCTTTCTGTTTTCGTCCGGCTGCTCGGGCCGGTTCAATTCTGCGGGTCTTATAGGCGCAAGGCGGAGCAGCGCCAAGATTGGAATTTGTCCATATGGTCAAAAGTTGGCGAGGGCATCCCAGGAGAGCTCTTCCGCGAGGGCGCCGGTGCTGCGCAGGGTCAGGGCTGCAGCTGCAAGGCCAAGAGGGACTGCTTGCGTCAGGCCATAGCCTCTGGCGAGCGCCGCGACCGTTCCGGCGCTTAATGCATCGCCTGCTCCGGTGACATCGACGATATCTGTTTGAAGCGGTGCGAACCGGTGAAGTTTCCCGCTTTCGAGCACCAGCACATCAGATGCTGCGCTGGTCAGGACAAAACTCTTGAGGCCGGTCTGCGACAAGGCCGCCGCCAGGTCTTCGGAAGACGTGTCGCGGGAAAGCCCTGTAAGCGTGACCGCTTCGCCGCGGTTCAGCATCAGGCAATCCAGTTTGCCGAGAACCCCACGCAGCCTGATTGCCTTGGCATCCGAAACGGCATTGGCAACAAGACGCCCGGGCAAGGCACGCCCCGTCAGCCGGACCAGCATTGCAGCGGGCAGGTTGGCATCCAGAAACCAGATCGTATCGTCCGTCGCGTTTGCTGCAAGATCCGTGACGATACCGTCGAAGAGATCCTCCGGAGCTTCGGACAGAACACGGTCGTCAACGCAGGCGGCCGCTAGATCACCTGCCGGATTATGCAGCGCGAGGTACTGGCCCGTTGCGAAACCTTTCCGGGCCTTCACATGCAGCTCGAGCCCTTCCTGGCTGAGCTGGCGGGAAAGCATGTCTGCAGCGCCGTCTTCTCCAACTGCTCCCACGAGGCGTGTTCCAACCCCTAGCCGAACCAGTGCACGGGCAATGTTCGTGGCAACGCCGCCCGGCTTTGCGTTCAACCTCGATGGGGTCGAAGTCTCGGGGCGGATCGGCTCGCTGGCATGGGCGATCGTATCGTAATGGATCGCACCGATTGCGATGACGGGGGAGGAGATGTCTGAAGTCACGTTCTGGACTGTCTCATGAAAAGCCGGGATCAGAACAGAAGCGTTCGATGCGCCGGTGCTGGCAACCGTTGAAAGCGCGGGCTAGCAGATTAAGCGGGGGGCGGCAACTGGTGGCAGGCAAGCGACGGTGATTCTGCACGATCGCGGAATCACGGGATGTTCCGATCAATAGATTACGCTAGGTAAGTTCTAAAATCGATAAGTGAGAACATATTGGAAACAAACAGCCATTTTCATTTTAATACCAATCGGTTTTGCCGACTTGTCAAGTGAGAACAAAATGTGTACAAAGGCTCTCATTGAAACGGCGCGTCCATCGTGGAATAAGGAGCGTAAGCCATGTCGCAAAGTACACTTCGTCTCGTAGAAAGCAGCCAGATGGATAAGACAAAAGCGCTGGACGCAGCGCTCAGCCAAATCGAACGCGCCTTCGGCAAAGGCTCCATCATGAAGATGGGTCAGGGCCAAGTGGTTGAGGTGCAAGCCGTCTCGACCGGGTCACTCGGACTTGATATCGCGCTCGGGATCGGCGGTCTGCCGCGCGGCCGTATCGTCGAGATCTACGGGCCGGAGTCTTCAGGTAAAACCACGCTTGCCCTGCATGCGGTTGCCGAAGCCCAGAAGACCGGTGGTATCTGCGCCTTTGTCGATGCGGAGCACGCGCTGGATCCGATCTATGCGCGCAAGCTTGGCGTCGATATCGACAATCTGCTGATCTCCCAGCCGGACGCTGGTGAACAGGCGCTTGAAATTGCCGACACGCTGGTGCGGTCCGGCGCCATCGACGTTCTGGTCATCGACTCGGTTGCAGCGCTGACGCCGAAGGCCGAACTCGAAGGCGAGATGGGCGACAGTCTGCCGGGCATGCAGGCCCGCCTGATGAGCCAGGCTCTTCGCAAGCTGACCGCTTCGATTTCCAAGTCGAAGTGCATGGTGATCTTCATCAACCAGATCCGCATGAAGATCGGCGTCATGTTCGGTTCTCCGGAAACCACGACCGGCGGTAACGCGCTCAAGTTCTATGCCTCCGTCCGTTTGGATATCCGCCGTATCGGTGCGATCAAGGACCGGGACGAAGTGGTCGGCAACCAGACCCGCGTGAAAGTCGTCAAGAACAAGCTTGCGCCTCCTTTCCGTCAGGTGGAATTCGACATCGTCTATGGTGAAGGTGTCTCCAAGACCGGCGAACTCATTGACCTCGGCGTCAAGGGCAACATCGTTGAAAAGTCGGGTGCCTGGTTCTCCTACAACAGCCAGCGTCTTGGCCAGGGCCGGGAAAACGCCAAGCAGTTTCTGAAGGATAATCCGGAAATTGCCGATGAAATCGAACTGGCGATCCGCCAGAACGCCGGCCTGATCGCCGATGCGATCATTGATCCGGACGCTGCATCGGAAGAAGCCGAGGACTGATCCTCAGCTTCCGGTTAGCGCTTACAAAAGCTCCGGACGTTTGTCCGGTCTTCCAAGGGCCTCCTTCCGCACTCCGGAAGGGGGCCTTTTGCTTTTCAGGTCCCGCAACGAAGCGAAATTGGAAGAGGTCAGATCCCGTCGGAGCAGTTGTCCTGCGCGTGAGGGTAGCCTTCATTCCGGAAATCGCCTGTTTCCCGGCAGCTTTCCGTTGGGTCGGGTCCGTGCAACCGCTGGACAGGGTTGGAGGTGAAAGTTAAAAGGCTGTTCCGGCGCGGATCGGCGACCCAGATCCAGCGCCTTCAAGATTTTCAACAGGCCCTCATATGCGGGGCTGTGACCGATGCGAGATCCGAATGACCGGCGTAAATGAAATCCGCTCTGCCTTTCTGGACTATTTCAAGACAAACGGCCACGAAGTGGTCGAGTCCGGGCCGCTGGTGCCGCGTAACGATCCGACCCTGATGTTTGCGAACGCGGGCATGAACCAGTTCAAGAACGTGTTCACCGGTCTGGAAAAGCGCGACTATTCCCGTGCGGTCACGGCACAGAAATGCGTTCGCGCCGGCGGCAAGCACAACGACCTGGATAACGTCGGTTACACTGCGCGCCACCACACCTTCTTCGAGATGCTGGGCAACTTCTCCTTTGGTGACTATTTCAAGGACCGTGCGATCGAACTGGCCTGGAACCTCGTCAACAAGGAATTCGGCCTGCCGAAGGACAAGCTGCTTGTAACCGTCTTTGCCGAAGACGATCAGGCGTTCGATCTTTGGAAGAAGATCGCAGGTCTCAGTGAAGACCGGATTATCCGTATCGCGACGTCGGACAATTTCTGGTCCATGGGCGATACCGGTCCGTGCGGCCCGTGTTCTGAAATCTTCTACGACCATGGCGACCACATCTGGGGCGGCCCTCCGGGTTCAGCGGAAGAAGATGGCGACCGGTTCATTGAGATCTGGAACCTCGTCTTCATGCAGTATGAACAGACGCCGGAAAAGCGTCTCGACCTGCCGCGTCCGTCCATCGACACCGGCATGGGCATCGAGCGTATCGCCGCCGTTATGCAGGGCGTCCACAACAACTACGACATCGACCTCTTCAAGGCGCTGATCGCGGCTTCCGTCAATGCCACGGGTGTGGAAGCAGAAGGCGACGCCACCGGCAGCCACCGTGTGATTGCCGACCATCTGCGGTCCACGAGCTTCCTGATTGCCGATGGTGTGCTTCCGTCCAACGAAGGCCGCGGTTATGTACTGCGCCGGATCATGCGCCGCGGCATGCGCCACGCCCATCTTCTTGGGGCGAGCGAACCGCTGATGCACAAGCTGGTTCCGGCGCTGGTGCGTGAAATGGGCCGTGCCTATCCGGAGCTGAGCCGCGCTGAAGATCTGATCACAGAAACGCTAAAGCTGGAAGAAACGCGTTTCCGCAAGACGCTGGAGCGTGGTCTCGGCCTGCTCGACACAGCAACCGAAGGCCTTGAGGCCGGCGGTCGTCTGGACGGGGAAACCGCGTTCAAGCTTTATGACACCTACGGCTTTCCGCTGGACCTGACCCAGGACGCGCTCAGAACGCGTGACATTTCGGTTGATACGGATGGCTTCGATGCTGCAATGGAGCGCCAGAAGGCGGAAGCCCGTGCGGCCTGGTCCGGGTCTGGCAGCGCCGCGACGGAGGCAGTCTGGTTCGCACTGAAGGAAAAGCACGGTGCCACGGACTTCCTCGGCTATGAGACCGAGACGGCCGAAGGCGTCGTTGCCGGTCTTGCCGCCGACGACAAGGAAGTTGCCAAGCTGTCCACAGGTGAAAGCGGTTTCGTGGTTCTCAACCAGACGCCGTTTTACGGCGAAAGCGGCGGCCAGGTGGGCGACACCGGCTGGATGCTGGCCAATGGCGTCAAGGTTGCCGTGACCAATACGCAGAAGAAGGCCGAAGGTCTCTTCGTTCATTCGGTCACCGTGGAAGTAGGCGAGTTGGTTCCGGGCCTTGCCCTGGAACTGAAGGTCGACCATTCCCGCCGCAAGTCGATCCGTTCCAACCACTCGGCAACGCACCTTGTGCATGAGGCCTTGCGCGAGGTGCTTGGCAATCACGTCGCTCAGAAGGGCTCGCTGGTAACGCCGGAGCGCCTGCGGTTCGACTTCTCGCATCCCAAGCCGGTGAGCGATGAGGAGCTGGCAACGGTCGAGGGCTTTGCCAACGAGATCGTGCTGCAGAACGCGCCCGTCGATACCCGCCTGATGGCGGTCGACGACGCAATCGAAGCTGGCGCCATGGCTCTGTTCGGCGAAAAATATGGTGACGAGGTTCGCGTCGTGTCCATGGGGACCGCTCTCCATGGCCCTAAGCAGGGCAAGCCTTATTCGCTTGAACTGTGCGGCGGTACACATGTGAAGCGTACCGGCGACATCGGTCTGGTGACGCTGGTTTCCGAAGGTGCGGTTGCTGCCGGCGTTCGCCGGATCGAAGCGCTGACCGGCGCAGAAGCCCGTGAATATCTGGATGCCCAGGACAAGCGCATGCGCGAACTGGCCAGCCTGCTGAAGATCAGCGCCGATGATGTTCCGGCTCGCGTGGCCCAGCTGGTTGAAGATCGCAAGAAGCTGGAGCGCGAACTGGCGGATGCCAAGAAGAAGCTCGCCATGGGCGGTGGAGCGGAAGGCGGCACGCCGGTGAAGGACGCCGGCGCGTTCAAGCTGATGGCGCGTATCGTCGAGGGGATCAACCCGAAGGATCTGAAAGGCATGGCCGACGAGGCCAAGACCCAGCTCGGGTCCGGCGTGGTCGTTCTGATCAGCGTTGCCGAAGACGACAAGGCCGCCATCGTGACTGCCGTCACGCAGGATCTGACCGACAAGGTCAGCGCCGTGGATCTGGTGCGGATCGGTTCGGAAGCACTCGGCGGCCGCGGTGGTGGCGGTCGGCCTGATATGGCGCAAGCCGGTGGACCGGATGGGTCCAAGGCCGACGCAGCCGTTGCCGCAATCGAGGCACACCTCACGGGGCTCTGACGGTTCTACAGGCAATCAAAATTGAAAAGGGCGGTCCCATCAGGGCCGCCCTTGTTCGTTTAAGGCGCTCGGTCACTTCTCGGGGAGAAATTACGCGAGCCCCTCCTTGGTCATCCCGGACGCAGTGAAGCGAAGATCCGGGATCGGGGGGTTATTGCTCTCGGCATGGCCTCTTGAGGTCCTGCAAGGTTTGTCGCTCCCCGGTCCCGGCTCGCGCTTCGCTTGGCCGGGATGACGACGGAGGGGATATTGGTTGTTTTGTGGGGAAGGCGGCCCTACTGGCGCTTTTCCCGCTCGCCTGAAGGTATCAGGTCTCTTCCTCGCTACCGAGTTCAAACAAACCCCTCTTTGGTCATCCCGGACGCAGTGAAGCGAAGATCCGGGATCGGGGGGTTATTGCTCTCGGCATGGCCCCTTGAGGTCCTGCAAGACTTGTCGCTCGCCGGTCCCGGCTCGCGCTGTGCTTGGCCGGGATGACGAGGAGGGGGGCGTCGGTTGAGGTGGCCTGATCAGGTCTGCCTCCGGCAGCCTGCCGGTTGGTTCAGTTCAGCAAAGCAGTCACTGCCAGCGCGGCTGCTGCGAAGAACGTCGAGACCAGCAACATTTTCAGCACGATGTGGTGAGGCGTGGTTTCCGCGGCGCGAACCTTGTCGGTGTCTATGGTCATGGTGTCCTCCTTCAGTTCGGTTGGCTATCCATGGAGATGGGGCCTGCGACAAAATTGCCCAATCACGTTCCGCTCACCCCTATGCACAGCTTCGTGCGGCATGGTGAGGGCTGTCCGCGTGGAGAGCTTTGTCGTAGCCTGTCTTTCGGCTATTCATGAAAACGCGAGCAAAATCAGAAACGGGGGGCTCGGTGTCCGGCCACGAATTCAAACGGGCGCTCTATGAGGTGCTTGAGGACACGGGCAAACGCCGCATCGGCGCGCGCGTGCTGCGGAACTTCCTGATCGTCCTCATTCTGATCAACATCGCGCTTGCGGTGCTGGAAACCGTGCCGGAAATCCGTGACATTCTGAGCACGCACCTGCGTCTGATCCAGTTGGGCAGCGGACTTGTCTTTCTGGCCGAATACGTCATGCGTCTTTACGTGGCCGATCTCCATCCGCCGCTGCGCCGTTACGGGCCGGTGTTTTCCAGGCTGCGCTATGCGATCCAGCCAGATGCGATCATTGATCTGATCGGGGCCTTGCCGCTGTTGTTCGTGGTGTTCTTGCCCAATCAGGCCGTCACGATGGTCGTCATCCTGAGGCTGCTGCGCTTCCTGAAGCTGGCCCGGTATTCACCGGCGTTGCGTTCGTTGATTTCCGCCGTCGGCAACGAGCGCAGGGCGCTGCTCGGATCGAGCATGATCATCTGCGGTGTCATCCTGATGGCCGCCACGTTGATGTATCTGATCGAGCATGACGACCAGCCGGAAAAGTTCCGCAGCATTCTGCACGGAATCTATTGGGCGATTACCACTGTGACGACCGTTGGCTATGGCGATGTCGTGCCGGTCACCAATCTCGGCAAGACGGTTGGGGGTATCGTCATGCTGATGGGCTACGGGCTGATAGCCTTGCCGGTCGGCATCATTGCTTCGGCCTTTGCCCGGGAAATCCATAGCCGGGATTTTGTCGTCACCTGGTCGATGGTGGCGCGCGTGCCTCTGTTCGAAGACTTGAAGGCGACGGAGATTGCCGAAGTTGCGAAGCTGCTGCAGTCGCTTCGCGTGCGCAAGGGCGGCACGATTGCAGAGCAGGGCGATGTTGCGGACAAGATGTATTTCATCGCCGACGGAGAAGTCGAAATCCGGCTGCAGCACGACACGGTCTATCTGGGAGAAGGCAGTTTCTTTGGCGAATTGGCACTGATCAATCAGACACCCAGAACCGCGAAAGTGGTCGCTTACAAGGATTGCCAGCTTCTGGTGCTGGAGGCGGAAGCCCTCAAACACCTGATGGACAGGGATGAAGGGCTGGCCAAGAAGATCATGGATGAAGCGCGCGACCGTGTGGCGGCGGGAAAACGCGTGCTGGGCGAGCTGGCGGAAGAGGAACTTCAGCAGTCGGGCGTGTTTGCATCTTCAGAGAACACCGACCAGGAGCCGGAGCTCTTCCAGGGGAACGATTCCCAGGAAGATGCCGACTCCGAAGATGACATGATGGAGGAAGTTGCCGGAACGCAGAAGGATCCGGCAAAGTAGGCCAGTCAGAAAGGCGCTCAGTAGGGTGTTAGGCCGCGGGGTACCTGGGCGTAGAGCGGATCGCCCTGCCAGAAGACATCTGTCGGGCCGACGACAAAGTCGACCAGGTTCCATCGGTTGAACTGGTAGCGCAGCAAGGCGAAGGTGACGAGGCCATCCATATACTCCGCCTGCGAGGCGAAAGTCGTGCGGGACAGGTCAATGGCGCCACCACCTGGGCGCTGCGGCGAGACCTGGACGAAAGCCCAGCCATGGCCGGAACGCATCCAGTTGACGACGAACTCGACCGGCGGCCCCACCCTTGCCTCCATCATCGGACGCATTGCATCGAGTATGTCCTTGCGCTCGGCAGTGCCGCGGGAAGGCTCGTGGACGGTTTGTGCCGATGCTGACAGACCGGCACACATCAGCAAAAGGCTGCTCAAGAAAACAATTACAAGCTTTTGAAACCTCATCTAAAAATCCCTTTCTTCATAAAATGATTCAATGTTGCGCCTGCCTGAAGATAAATGGAGCAACGGGCGTCGTGGAACGGCAAAAGACTAACATGTTTGCAGTGTTTCTGACCTGCGGAAAAGATAAAGGCCTGACGCGTAATCGCGCTCAACCAGACAATCCGGTTTTTCTGAAACTGTCGCGTTCCTTGAACATCTGCAGCCATGAGCACAGCTTCGGCGCCGAACGCAGCAGCAGCTGACCTTCTTCTGACAGCTCGAAGAGAGCAAGCATCGGGGCCGCATGGCAGTCGGCGAGGGTGAGCTGATCCCCCATCAGGAACGGACCTTCCGTCACAAGCGCTTCCAGTGTTTTGACGATCGTTCTTGCCCGGCCGAGCGCCGAGGCAATCTTGACTTCATCTGCGGGGGCGCCGCCAGAGGGCTTTGACACCCGTTCGACGAAGATGTCCCAGACGAGGGTCTTGTAGGCGTAATTGTCGAGTATGGAGAGAAGCTGAGCCATGCGCGCCCGCGGTTGCGGAGAGGCTGGCTGAAGCGGAGGTCCGTCGAAGGCTTCGTCGATGTAACGCAGGATGGCCGCTGTTTCGAACAGGGTGAAGTCGCCATGCTTCAGTGTGGGGATCTTGCCGAAAGGCTGCAGCTCAAGATAGCTTTCCGGCGGTCCACCCGGGGCAAACACATCGATCGGGACAAGCTCGTAGGCGATCCCTTTTTCGATAAGTGCCATTCGGGCCGAGCGCACATACACCGAATAGTCCGCACCATAAAGTTCAATCATCGAGACCCTCCGTTCAAACGGTCGAGACGCAGCCTGTCACGGTTGTCGGTCAGGCGCCACACACTGGCGAAGGTAGCGGCAAGGACACCTAGGCCGGTAGCGCCGCCAAGCAGAAACATGATCATGAGCTGGTATTTGACTGCTTCGCGCGGATCGACCCCGGACAGGATCTGCCCTGTCATCATTCCGGGCAATGACACGACGCCTGTTGCCGCCATGGCGTTGATGATCGGCGTGAAACCTGACCGCAGTGCCTGACGGGAGAAGGGGCGTGTCGCTTCCCAGCGGGTGCGCCCCAGCAGCAACTGGGCTTCCACATCGCGCCGCCCGCGGGCAAGGGACGTGTGAAGCGTATCAAGGCCGAGGCTGACCCCGGTCATGGTGTTGCCGAGCACCATGCCGAAAAGCGGCAGTGCATATTGCGGCATCCAGACCGGGTCGGGGCGGATGAGCCCTGCCAGGGCGTAGATCGTGACGAGGGTGCCTGCGACCAGCATGACGGCAACGCCCAGCCCCGGGCCCCAGAGGCCAGCCAGGCGACGGTCCTGCCGCGCCCAGATTTCGCGCCCTGCAAAAGCCAGCATCACTGCAGCAGCCAGCAGTGTCCACAACAAGGATCCGGCAAAGAAGATTGCCTTGAGGACAAGCCCAACCAGGATCAGCTGTACGCTCATTCTCAAGGCCGAGATGATGAGCGTGCGGGTGAGGCCGAGATCAAGCACGATCGAAAAAACCGCGTTCAATAGCAGGAACACCGAGGCAGCCACGAGGTCCCAATAGGTGAGGGCGAGATAACCGGTCACGCGGGCGCTCCCTGGCCAGCACCTGCCTTCAGCTGGCCTTTGTCCATGACAAGCCGTCGTGCTCCGAGTCGTTCGGGCTGGCCGGGGTCGTGCGTGACGATCAGAAGAGCGCGATTGGCAGCAAGCTGGTGTTTCAGGAGAGTTTCGACCAGGTCAACGGAAGGGGGGTCCAACGCGGAGGTGGGTTCATCCAGGAGAAGAACCTGCGGTGCTGTCTGGAGAGCGCGCACAAGAGCAAGGCGTTGGCGCTCACCGGTGGAAAGCCGAGTGACCTCCCAGGCAAGTGCATCGGCAAGACCAACCTGGTGCAGCAGGTTGGGAAGGTCGGAAGTTTCGGCGAAATGATCCTGAACACGGTCCGCCCACCAGCCGCTTTCGGCAGGCACGTAAGCCACCTTTCGGCGCCATTCAGGAGCCGGTATGGATTCGCGCTCCGTGCCATCCAGGGCAACATGGCCGGTGCTTTCATCGAGATCGGCAATTGCTCTGAGAAACAGGGATTTGCCTGCGCCGGAGGGTCCTGAAATCGCAACGGTTTCACCCGCCTGCAAGGCAAGGTCCAGGGGGCCGATCAGAGGCGTCTTCAATTCGCGGATCGTCAACACCGTCCTCTCCTCTGGCTACCGGCCAGGTGAGCCTAGCGCGGGCCGGGAAGAGGGACAATCGGCAGGTTGTTGTTGGGCCGAAAAGCAAAACACCGCGGACAATGTCCGCGGTGTCGCTCCTTCGGCCTTCGCAGGCCAAGCTTTAGTGGGCGGCCATGGCCTTGGCCAGGTTCTCGTCGATCTTGTCCAGGAAGCCGGTGGTGGTGAGCCAGGCCTGATCCGGACCGACGAGCAGGGCAAGGTCCTTCGTCATGTAGCCGGCTTCCACCGTGTCGATACAGACCTTTTCCAGCGTCTGGGCGAAACGGGCAAGCTCCTGATTGTTGTCGAGCTTGGCCCTGTGCGCGAGCCCGCGGGTCCAGGCGAAGATCGAGGCGATGGAGTTGGTCGAGGTGCTCTCGCCCTTCTGGTGCTGGCGATAGTGGCGGGTGACCGTGCCGTGGGCTGCTTCCGCTTCCACGGTCTTGCCGTCCGGTGTCATCAGGACGGATGTCATCAGGCCGAGCGAGCCGAAACCCTGGGCAACCGTGTCGGACTGGACGTCACCGTCGTAGTTCTTGCAGGCCCAGACGTAACCGCCCGACCATTTCAGCGCGGAGGCGACCATGTCGTCGATCAGCCGGTGTTCGTACCAGATGCCGGCTTCGGCGTACTGGTCCTTGAATTCGGCTTCGTAGATTTCCTGGAACAGGTCCTTGAAGCGGCCATCATAGGCTTTCAGGATCGTGTTCTTGGTGGAGAGGTAGCAGGGCACCTTCCTGTTGAGCGCGTAGTTCAGCGAAGCGCGGGCAAAATCGCGGATCGAGTCGTCGAGATTGTACATCGCCATGGCAACGCCGGCGGACGGCGCGTCATAGACTTCGTGTTCGATCACCTGGCCGTCTTCGCCGGTGAAGGTGATGGTCAGCTTGCCCTTGCCGGGGAAGCGGAAGTCGGTGGCGCGATACTGGTCGCCAAAGGCATGGCGGCCGACGATGATCGGCTGGGTCCAGCCCGGCACGAGGCGCGGCACGTTCTGCATGATGATCGGCTCACGGAAGATGACACCGCCAAGGATGTTGCGGATCGTGCCGTTGGGCGAACGGTACATGCGCTTCAGGCCGAATTCCTCAACCCGCGCTTCATCCGGTGTGATGGTGGCGCATTTGACGCCGACGCCATGTTCCTTGATGGCGTTGGCCGCATCGACCGTGATCTGGTCGTCGGTTTCGTCGCGTTTCTGGATCGACAGATCGAAGTAGAGCAGGTCGATGTCGAGATAGGGGTGGATCAGCTTGTCCTTGATAAAGGCCCAGATGATCCGGGTCATCTCGTCGCCGTCGAGCTCGACGACCGGATTGTCGACTTTGATCTTTGCCATGGGACGCATTGCCTCGCGGGTCTGGAAAATGGGACGGTGAAACGGAAATCTGAATGGTGCGAGTTGTACCTGATTTCTATTGTGTGCGCTTGTATACAATGTTGCGCCGCGAGGCAAGGGGGCTGTTCAGTTTGCCCCGGACCATGCCTCGAAGAAGGTTCTTTAATGGATGTCTTCACAGGTGCTCCGAAGATTGCCCAAGGTTTGCGACTAAATTTCGGACCTAAAGTTTTTCCTGATGCTCCCGGATTTCCTGCGCATGCGGCCGTACCAGATCGGCCACCGTGACCTGCCCAAGCTTCTCCTGAAATGTTTCGCGTGCCGCCTTCAGCGCGGCTGAAGTTGCCCGGTTGGCGGCCTGTTCCAAAAGGCAGGTGGGGGCGTCGGCGGATTGACCGACGGCAAAAAGCTGCGGTGAGCCGAGGGCGGCATAGACCTCGGCCAGCGAGATGCTGTCCAGGCTCTTGGCCAGCACCCAACCGCCGCCATGACCCTTGGTGGCCCCGACGAAACCCGCTTCCCGCAGCCCCGCCATGGTGCGCCGGACCAGGGAAGGGTTGGTGTTGAGCATCTTCCCGATCTGGTCGGACGTCACCGGGTCTTCAGTCTGGTCCAGATGCAGGAGCACGTGAAGCACGCGCGGCAATCGGCTGTCGGTTCGCATGGAAATCTCCGTTTGGAAAACCTTATGCCGGATTCGATTACGTGACAATTCAAGGCACAAGAGATTGACGTGTGTGAATATGTAACTTTATAAGTAACAAAATCGAGTTCACGCCTTGCCAGGAGTTCTGAATGTCCCTTTTGTTTGACGGTGCGACCAGGGAGAGGCGCAATCGCTGGGCCGCGCTCGCCGCGCTCTACCTTGCCATGTTCATGAATATTCTCGATGTGTCGGTGGTCAATCTGGCGCTGCCGTCCATCCGCCAAGGACTTGGCGCCACGGACACCCAGTTGGAATGGGTGCTGGTTGTCTATGTGCTGGCATTTGCCGCCGGTTTGCTGCCTTTCGGCCGGTTTGGAGACGTGGTCGGCAGGGGTCGGGTCTTCCGCTGGGGTGTCGCCGGGTTTACCGCCAGTTCCCTGGCATGCGGACTGGCGCCCGATATAGGCACCCTGATTACCGCCCGCGGCCTGCAGGGGCTTTGCGCGGCGATGATGGTGCCGCAGGTACTCGCCATTGTTCACGTGATCTTTCCGGCAGAGGAAAAAGGCAAGGCCATCGGCCTGTTCGGCTCCATCAGCGCACTTGGGGCCGTGGCGGGGCCGCTGGTGGGCGGGGCAATTGTGGCGGCCGATATCTTCGGGCTGGGCTGGCGGCCGATCTTCCTGATCAATCTGCCTGTCGGGTTGATCTCGCTGGCCGGCGCTCTTCGCTTTCTGCCGCATATCGAAAACGAGAGCCGGGTGATGCCGGATTGGTCCGGAACGTTTCTTTTTGCCCTCGCGGTGCTGGCGCTGGTGTTTCCGCTTGTGGAAGGCAGGCAATTCGGCTGGCCGTTCTGGTGTTTTGCCTTGATGGGGCTAAGCGCAGTACTGGCTTTCCTGTTCTACCGGCTGCAGGTTCAGAAGGCTCGCCTCGGCCAGGCGCAGCTTCTGCCGGTGCTTCTGACAGGGGACCGCGTTTTTGTTGCGGGCGTCGCGTTTGTCGCGCTGTTCTTTTCCGGTCTTGCAGGCATGTTCTTCATGATGGCGCTCTTCCTGCAGGCGGGCCTTGGACTATCGCCCATGACAGCCGGGCTCATCCTGGCGCCGCATCCGGTTGGTGTCATCCTTGCGTCCGCGATGACAGGCCGCTTCGGAACCCGCTTTCAGGCGGCAAGGATCAGCCTTGCCATGCTGGCGGTCTTCTGCGGTCTGGTGGCGGTGCGCCTGCTTGTTTCCGATGGACTATCGGCAAGCCTGCTGGTGGTGCCATTCCTGATTGTCGGACTTGGTACCGGAACGATGATTCCAGCATTGTTCCAGCTCGTGTTGTCGCGGGTTTCCGGACCGGATGCCGGAGCGGGGTCCGGTGTTCTCCAGGCCTTCCAGCAGATCGGCATGGCGCTTGGTATCGCGGTGCAGGGCCAGATCTTCTTCCAGGTTCTGGCTGTTGGTCGTAGTGAGGCTCTGTACCGGGATGCTGCGGCTGCAGCGTTGCTCTATCCGGCGAGTTCGTGTTTCGCGCTTGCTGTGCTTGCCGTTGGTCTTGCCTGTAAATTCCGCTCTGGATGAACTGCGTGTTCACGGCTGCTGGTAGCGGACAGCAAAGGCGCGTGCAGGCAAGCGGATTTCTCCGCCGGTATCGAGTTGACCCTGGAGCTTTGCCTTCAGCTCATCACGTTTTTCCCGTGGCAGGTTCATGCAATAGCCGGGTGCGGGCCCGGCCCCGAGCGTGAACGGATGCCAGAATTCTTCAATCCCCGGAAACACGGTGTCGACTTCAAGGGTGTGAACACTGGCACCCGGCAACCGGGCTTCAGTGCAAAGTTGGCGGAGCCCGTCCGGAGTGCAAAAGGGAAACCGAAGCGCCTCATCAAGTTCTTCGGCTGCGGGGTCGATTGAAGCGGCTGCTTTCCAGAAGGCGTCAATGAAGCCCATGCCACCTCCCGGGTAGTCCCAGACATAGAAGGATATTGTTCCGCCAGGGCGGGTAATGCGACGCAACTCGGCAAGTGCCTGCAGCTTGTCCGGAACGAAGTTGAGCGCGAGGGCTGACGTTGATACGTCAACGGAGTTGTCGGGAAGCGGCAGGTCCTGTGCAGACCCGACTTCAAAGCGGGCTCTCGCGTCGGTGATCGCTTCCCGCGCATGCATCACGAAGCCTTCCGAAAGATCGAGACCGACAACCGATTTTGGCTTGGCCATATCGAGTATGGTTTCGGTCAAGACTCCGGTGCCGCTCCCTATGTCCGCCCAGTCTGCATCAGCAGGCGCGTTGAGCCAGGACACGAACTCTCTTGCGATCAATCGGCTCCATCTGCCCATGTAGTGATCGTAACTGCGACCTGCACTCCAGGAATCGTGTTTCGCATTGCCGGACATGTCCTTGGCCTCCCGCCCAGGATTGATATTCCAGATACGAAAATAGTGCCTTTGAAAGTGAATTTGGACAACGGCAATCTATCTAGCGCCGGACCTAAATCGCGAGAAAACTGATGAGATGGGGCAGGACATTCGAGAGCTGCAGGTCAGATCCTGACCGGCCGGCGAACCGGCGCACTTCGATCTGGCGATTGAAGGCCGCACCAGGTTCACCGCGCGGCAGCTGGGCTTCTGCAATCCAGGTGTCCACGTAGGGCTGCGCCTGCACTGCGCCCTTGCCAATATGTCGAATCCTGTCCCGGTAAAGCAAAAACTATTTATAGTTGCCCTTGCTCGACAACAAACCACGAAAATTGCCCACGAACCGACAACGTCAAGAACAGTATGTTCAGAAGCTGCTCAGACGCGCGTCGATTTGGGGTGTTGGTTGAAAATCGCACGTTTCGGTACAGAAATCGGGCCAAGTTGAGAGTGTGATCGATTCAAATCTTCCGTAGATGCCGGTCAGGCTTGGTAATTCTACGCGGACAGGGTTTCTCGTGAATTCAGTAGTGCCTAGGAAAATTTGACGAGCAATTTGGCCGGTGTGAAAGAAATAGATGCTCGTAGGTTCAATAGTTCCAGAATAGGGTCGTGTTTCCTCTTTCAGGTTCAGAATTTGTTGAGGCGGCTGCCGAAACACTGCTGGTATCGGGTCGCACTTCGACCCGCGCAACGCAATGGACCGAAAGGGCTTGTTTCGTGCTCGAAACCGTTCGATCAAGAGGAAACGCGCTGTTCAAGCGCGTCTTTGTGCGGGCAACGCTTTATGGCGTGTTCGGATTGCTGGCTTTTTCGCTGGTTCTGATCGGCATCGATTATCTGACCCAGACGGACAAGATCGAGGAACGCCTTGCTCGGACTGCTCACGACAAGGCGCTGTTTGTCACCAATATCGCGGCGCGCGAAATCGCCAACAAGAACTATGGTGAAGTCGAGCGGCTTTTGAATGCGATTGCGGGCGACAAATACATTATCGCAGCCAAGGCCTATAGCCGTTTCGGTCAGGAGTTCGCCAGCGATTTTACCTCCGCAGAACCTTCGAGTGCCGTGCAGTTCAATGAAGGCGCCCTGAATGTCGCGCAGTCGGGCAAGGCTCAGTATTCGGAAACCGTCGACACGATCGAATACATCCTGCCGGTTTCCCGCAGCGGGGAAGTGGTGGGGTCTGTGCTGGTGCGCATTTCGAAGCACGAGCTTGCGGGCGTTCTGAGGGAAAAGATTGTTCAGGTGGTGTTGATCCTGGCGGTTCTTCTTCTTGCCTTCGTTCCGGTGATTGCTGCCCTGATGTACCGGGCGACGGCAGGTGTCAGCCGCGTCACGCAGGCAGCGAATGAGGCCGCAGCCGGTTACCTCGACTGCAATCTGGAAACTGATGCACCAGGCGAGGTGGGTGACCTGCAAACCGCGTTCCGCGGAATGATGGTCAAGCTGCGCGAGAATATTCTGCGGATCGAGGAACTCGCCTACACCGATCGCATTACCGGTTTGCCCAACAGGGCCAAGCTGGACAATGTCGCGATGACGCTGATCGATCTGCGACCCAAGGAAACGGGCAGCGTTCTTTACATCGGACTGGACCGCTTCAAACTGATCAACGACATGCACGGACATGCCGTAGGCGACAAGCTGTTGCGGCTGGTCGGCAACCGGTTGGCCGTCCTGGTCGACGAGCTGGCCAAGCCACTGACGTTAAAACCCCCCTGCGTTGCCCGGTTTTCCGGCGACGAATTCGTCGTACTGTTACCCGGCGTCGATGATCTGCAGACGCTTGCCAAGTTGTCCAGAACGATGGTCGAGCGGCTGGGTGGGGCCTACAGAATTGGCCGGCTTTCCCTTTCGCTGACCGTCAGCGCGGGGATCGCGAGATACCCGGAGCACGGTACAACGGCCGAGGAAGTTCTGCGAAACGCCAACATGGCCATGTATGAAGCAAAGGGTGCCGGCAGGGCTCAGTCGATCGCCTACAACGATATCATTCGCGAACGGATGACCGAGCGCGAACAGATCCGGCACAGGCTGCAAAGCGCGCTGAGAGACCGCACGCTATCCGTTCACTACCAGCCGAAGGTCGACATTTCGTCCGGCAAGATTGTCGGTTCAGAAGCGCTGCTGCGCTGGAACGATGCCGAACTCGGATCCGTACCGCCCTACAAGTTCATTCCCGTGGCAGAAGAATGCGGTCTGATCGTTCCGATCGGAGAATTCGTGCTGGCATCCGCGCTCTCCGACATGAAATCCCTGCACCGGCAGAATATCGATGTATCTGTCGCCGTGAACGTTGCGCCGGCGCAGCTGCAGGCGAAGGGATTTACCGGCAGAATGCTCGGGATCATTGGCGAGAGCGGGTTCTCGACGGAGAAGCTGGAACTGGAAGTGACGGAATCGAGTCTTGTCGACTATTCGCAGAACCTTCTGGATCAGATCCTGCCGATCAAGAAAGAAGGCGTCAAATTTGCAATCGACGACTTCGGCACCGGCTATTCCTCGCTGCACAGTCTCGCAAGCATGCCGTTCGACACGCTGAAGATCGACCGGTCCTTCATCATGGACATTGCCAATTGCGAGGATCGACGGACCATCGTCGAGCTGATCCTGATGCTGGCGAGGCAGCTCAATCTCAACACAGTTTCCGAAGGGGTCGAGACCCAGTTGCAGATGGATTACATCAATCTGTGGGGCGGGACGCTCGGCCAGGGCTACTTGTGGAGCCCGGCAGTGCCGTTCGGCGAGTTCTCGCGAATGGTCATGAAGCGGGAAGAAGAGGCGAATGCGGCCGAGCCCTGGAGGCAGGCAGCCTCCTGAACTCCGATGAGGGATGTCCTGATGGCCGTATGTGTCTAGTCGTGTACGTCGACCAGACCTTCAAACAGAGCGCTCTTCGAACCGTCGGACAGGCATTCCACGGTCAGCGCCTCCGTGAAGGCCTGCTGGTCAGAGGCTTCGACGGGGCTTTCTGCGAGTAGCGTCAGGATCTCGTTGCCGAGGCGCAACAGCTCCGGACGGACATCCTTGATCAGGTCGGGTACGTTCTGCGGACGAGCTTCACCGCTCTCCCAGCGTTCGATCCAGCAGGTTTGAATGTCCTTGGCCGCATCGATCTGCGCCTGGAAAAACAAGGTGACATTGTCAGCCGACAGGCCGTTTTCGACTGCCTTTTCGCGGGCAGCATCCAGCACCACCTTTTCCCTCGGCAGATCCTCGACAGGTTTGTCGTTATCCGCTTTCCAGGCTGCAACCGACTGCATGAACGACAGACGTTCGTTGATGGCGCCGAAAAGCTTGTCAGGTGCCGCCCAGCCAGGAGTGACGGTGGAAGCAAGAAGAGATACCGCAAGAGCGGTCAGGGGGATCGATTTCAACATGGTCGAAGACTTTCACAGGTCACCGCCTGCGGCAAGTCTTTGGTTGTGGTCTACTTCTTTTCAACCGAGCGACTAATCTCGGTGATCACGCCGAATGCGACGGCGGCCATGATCTTCAATAGTCCGCTGTCGAGCGCCTGTTCGCGTGTCAGATTGCCAAGGAAAAAACCCGGTCTTGGTTCAGTGACTGCTCCAAGAGTAACGCCGGCCAGAAGTGCCAGCTGAATGCAGCCAAGGAAAAAGACGACACCAGCGATAAGCGTTCCCAATTTGGTAAAGGGCATTGCAAACTCTCATGATGTGCTTTGTATTCGAGTGAGGTTATCTTTCGTTAGGGTTTCTGCAAGTAAAAATCACAATTACCCTAAATACAGAAAAGTTTAATAAACAAAGGTTTTGATTTTCATCTTTGATTGGATTCTGCAAAGTTCAGAATTTTCAGGTGGCTGACGCAATTTCCTGAAGAAGTGTTTTGAGATCTGAAGCTTGTCGGTGATGCTGATCCGGCTGATTTCGGTGGCGGTCTTCAGGCGGCAAAATTTCGGTGCAATGTCGCATTCAGACCGAATATGGCGAAAATTCGCTTGCAGAATATCGCCAATCCTTGCAAATCTAGACGATGCGATGGTTTCGCCCGAACAAGCGTAAGGGCGGATGAAATGGGAACACGGTGAGGCGTACCCAACAGGGACCAATACCGTGGCTGCCCCCGCAACTGTATGCGACGAGCAAAGCCCTTCAAGCCACTGGAGCGATCCGGGAAGGCGGGCAGCGCAGAGACTCGCGAGCCAGGAAACCTGCCATCCAGCGGTCCCATCGGGGCCGGTTCACACCATCTGCTCGCGCACGGAGGGTGCGCAAAGGAGAAATGACATGCATATCGAACCGGGCATCGTCGACGGTGCCAAAATCGTACTCAGCTACGGCACCGCGGCTGCTTCCTTCGGCCTTCTGGGCAAAATGGCTCTCGACACAATCCGCAAAAGCGGCGTGCTCAGCCTTGCCGTCCGTTCCGTCATCACGACGGTTGCCGTATTCTGCTTCTTCGAAATCCTGCCGCATTACCCGGTCGGTGTTTCCGAAGTGCACTTTATCCTGGGCTCCACCCTGTTCCTGATGTTCGGCGCTGGTCCGGCAGCAATCGGCCTCGCTGCAGGCCTTCTGCTCCAGGGGACGCTGGTTGCTCCTTTCGACCTGCCGCAGTACGGCATCAACGTCACCACGCTGCTCGTGCCGCTGTGGGCTGTCAGCATGCTGGCAAACCGCATCATTCCGGAAAAGACCGCCTATGTTGACGTTTCCTACGTTCAGGCACTGGCTCTTTCCACCACGTTCCAGGCTGGTATCGTTGGCTGGGTTGCTTTCTGGGCATTCTACGGCCAGGGCTTCGGTGCCGAGAACATGGCTTCCGTCGGTTCCTTCGGCTTTGCCTATATGCTGGTGATCCTGGGCGAGCCGCTGGCTGACCTGGCTGTTCTGGCCGCTGCCAAGACCCTGGCGCCGCTGACCCGGAACCTTGCTTTCGAAAATCGGCTGCACAACGCGGCTTAAGTCTTCGGGCTTTTGCCGAAATCAAGTGACGAAGGGCGGCCCTGGGGCCGCCCTTTTTGTTTGTCGTTCCGACGCCTTGACAACGAACAATCAGAGCTTCGTTGCCTCGGTGGAGCGGATCTTCTTCCAGTTGGCTTCCGCCTTGGTGATCGTGCCGGACTGGTCTTTCTGGAACTCGCGGAAGATGGCCTCGTTCAGGAACAGATAAAGCTTGCCGTCCACAACAGCTGCGAACTGCGGATCGCCGTCGAACTTCTTGCCGACTGAAACACCGAAGGTGCAGAAGCCGCCGTTTTGCGGCAGGTACTGATCCGGATGCGCGGTGAAGGCATCCATGGCTTCCTGGGATGCGAAGTAATAGGCAACACCGTCGTGGACGGCCGTATATTGCGCGGTTCCGTCAATCCGGTTGCCCAGGCTGACAAAGGCCACGGGATCGACACCATGAAGACCGAGCGGGCTGCCGGCGGCCGTCAGGCCGCTGGAGGTGTTGTATTCGTCCGCGGCCATTGCCGGGGCAGAGAGAGCGGCAAGAGACAGCAGCGTTGCGGCAATGGCGGATTTCATCAAGGACATGTTCTACTCCTGAAAGGGTATGAAGGTTGAAGGCCGGATTTGCTCCGGTGCCTCTACCTTGCGTCCGAAGCTCAGGCGTCTCCATGTTCGTAAGTTCCCGAGGATTTGCAGATCGTCCGGATTGCAGTTCAAAAAAAGACACCGGCGTGAGGGCCGGTGTCATTGTGCGTTGACGGGGGCTGTCAAGCGGCCTGTGCAACCGTTTCCTGCGGTTTGGCAAGGCTGACCACTGTCAGAACGGCAATGGCGTTGACCAGGTAATAGGCGAAGTCGAGGCCGGTGAAGCCGAGTGCGAAGGGAGCTGCCAGGAACACGATGCCGACGGCAAAATCGACCGCCAGATGAACCGAATAGGGCAGAATGCGGATGATGCCGGTCTGGTGATCCGTCAGGATCGTCAGGGCCAGGGCCGCAAAGCCTGTCAGGAAGGATAGCCAGAAGGCGATCGGGTTGGATTGGCCGAGATCAAGGAATACGGGCAGGGCAATAAGGCCGATCGCGACGGGATAATCGAGATAGGCGTGCATGGTCTTGGTGACGAAGCGAACAGACATCTTTCAGGTGCTCCAGGTTGGTTTCCTGCGGGCGGATTGCCCACGAGCCCAAAGATGTTGGTCGACTTCGGTTCCATCCATGCACGAAAGTCCCTGAAAATTGACCAATCGTCCGGGAGCCTTGCGCTTTGCGGTGTTGAGGCAAAAATGCGGGAATGAGACTTCAACCGGAACCGGCCTTTCATGAAACATGACGCCCTGACCCAGATCCTGGATGCCTTGAAGCTACGGGGATCCGTCTATTTCCATACCTGCTTTTCGCCGCCCTGGGCCGTGCGGGTGCCGGCTTTCGGCAATGTCGCGAGGTTTCACATGGCAATGCGTGGTGGCTGCTGGCTGGCGGTGGACGGTGTTGACAAGCCGATCCGCCTTGCGACCGGTGACCTGGCCGTCATTCCGCACGGGGCCGCTCATATCCTGAGTGATGAACCGGGCCGTCCCGCCGCCGAAGTGGACGAGGTCGTGCGGCAATCCGGTTATACGGGGGAAGGTGCGCTCTATTACGGCGGTCCGGACGAGGAACTGGCCTGCAAACTGTTCTGTGGCCATTTCGAATTCGAGGAAGGCTCGGTACATCCGCTGCTCGATGCCTTGCCATCGGTCATTCATCTGCCCAACACACAGACGATGAACGCCTTCTGGCTGGAAGCAGTGATGCGTTTTGTTGCCAGCGAGGTGCGCGCCGGGCAGCCGGGGTCCGAGGCGATCATCCACCGATTGACGGAGATCATCTTCATCCAGGTGGTGCGAACGTTCGTCGACAGGGAGGGGGACAGGGCCGGATGCCTGGCGGCGGTGCTCAATCCGAAGCTTGGGCGCAGCATGTCCAAGATCCATCTGGCGCCGGAAAAGCCCTGGACGGTGGAGAGCCTTGCCCGGGAAGCCGGCATGTCCCGGACGGTTTTTGCAGACAGGTTTACGAACCTCGTCGGCATGACGCCGCTGGCCTATGTCACCCACTGGCGCATGGAACGGGCACGGCGCGACATTCGGGAGACGGATCTGCCCCTGATCGATATTGCCGAAAATATCGGCTACAGCTCGGAAGCCGCCTTCAACCGGGCCTTCAAGCGTCAATTCAACCAGACACCCGGACAGGTGCGACGGCAAGGCGCGTCAGTGCCGGCCTGATTTGAATCAGTTGGCGGCCAGATAGGCCGGCAGATCGGCAACGCTCTCCAGAACGGCATCTGCCAGGGTTTCCAGGTCGTGGCGCGCGCTTGTGCCCGTCAGGACACCGATACAAAGTCCGGCGCCCGCCGAACGGGCCATTTCCAGATCATGCGTGTTGTCACCGATAACGGCGATCCGGTCCAGTGCAAGACCTGTTGCCTCGGCAAAGCCGCGAACCATGCCCGGTTCCGGCTTCGGGCCAAAACCTGTGTCGTAACCCGTGACGAAAGCAAATCGGGGCGCAAGCCCGGTGCCGGCGAGAAAGGCCCTTATGGCCGCTTCGCTGTCGCTGCTGGCAACACCCAAAGTGAACCCGGTTCCGCTCAAGGTCTCGACAGCTTCCGGAATGCCAGTAAGGGGCGCAGCATCATGCATGCAGCCGATGAACACCCGGTCGAGGTCTGCGGTCAGCGGGCCTTCCTGAAAATCAGCACCGCAGGCAATCCAGGCAGCCGCGATTTCCGCAGAGTTGCCGGCTGCAAGCAGAGACCCGGCCGCGGACTTTCCGGTCACCAGATCCATGCCGGTCTGTTCCAGGAGCCTGTCGGCCAGGGCGCGGTCGCCTCTGGCTGCATGGAGCGAGGTTTCGCGATAGGCCGGTGCCCATGTCGCGTCGAAATCCAGCAGGGTGCCGTCCTTGTCAAACAGGATGGCGGTGATGTTGCCTGTGAGGTTGTTCAAGTCCGGTCTCCCGTGGATTTCAGGTTGGACCGCAATGTGTCGAGGGCGGATTTCAAATCCTCGAAAGCCTGTTCCGAAAGACCGGATGCCTCGGCAACACATTGCGGCACGGCAGCCGCCTTTTCCCGAAGCGCGTTACCCTTGGCTGTCAGGCAGACATTGACGACGCGCTGGTCTTCCAGATCGCGGACGCGGGAGACAAGCTCCATTGCTTCCAGGCGCTTAATCATCGGTGTCAGCGTGTTGTATTCCAGGCTGAGCGCGTCGCCGATATCCTTGACCGTTCTCTCGTTTCTGCGCCAAAGCAGGGTCATCACCAGATACTGCGGATAGGTGAGGCCGAGCTCTTCCAGCAAAGACCGGTAAAGGTGATTGAAGGCCAGATTGGCCTCATAGACGGCAAAACAGAGAAAATCGTCGAGATCTCCGCCCAAGGCGTCCGGGCCGGCGTTCTTCAAGGGCTTCGAGGCGCCTTTGTTTTCAGTGCGTTCTGACATGAAACGTTCCTAAGCAGCATTTTTTTTCTTGGCAAGCGTTGACAGAGCGAACTTGCCGATACATATACATCGCACACGATTAAATCGTGCACGAGTTAAATGAAGATCATCCCATGGGAAACAAGATCGTTGGGCCGCAGGTCAACCGTCGCCAGGCGCTGATTGGCGGCGGTGTCCTTGGGCTCGGTCTGGTGATGGCACCGAAGTTCGGTGCCGCAAAACAACTGCTTGAACAGGAGAATCTGAAAATGACGACTTTCACGACATCCGATGGTGCAGAGCTTTTCTACAAGGACTGGGGGCAGGGTCAGCCGATCGTCTTCTCCCACGGCTGGCCGCTGTCGGCTGATGCCTGGGACGCGCAAATGCTGTTTTTCGGCCAGAACGGTTTTCGGGTGATTGCCCATGACCGCCGCGGCCACGGCCGCTCCAGCCAGCCCTGGGATGGCAACAACATGGACCGCTACGCCGACAATCTGGCCGAACTGATCGAGCATCTGGATTTGAAGAACGTGATCCTGATCGGTCATTCCACCGGTGGTGGCGAGGTTGCCCATTATGTTGGCCGGCATGGCAATGACCGGGTCGCCAAAGTCGTTCTCGTCGGTGCTGTGCCGCCGCTGATGCTGAAAACGGCAGACAATCCGGACGGCACGCCGATGGAAGTGTTCGACGGTATTCGCCAGGGAACCGCCTACAACCGGTCGCAGTTCTTCAGGGACCTGTCGGTGCCATTCTATGGTTTCAATCGTGATGGGGTCGACACCAACGAGGGTCTGCAGGAAAGCTTCTGGCTGCAGGGCATGGCCGGCGGCATCAAGGGTCAGTACGACTGTATCCGCGAGTTCTCGGAAGTCGACTACACCGGTGACCTGAAGGCCATCAAGGTGCCGACGCTGATCGTGCATGGCGACGACGACCAGATCGTGCCCATCAAGGCTTCTGCCCACCGGGCGGCGGAAATCGTCGACGATGCCACCTTGAAGATCTATGCTGGCGGCGGTCACGGTCTTGCACAATTGCAGGCCGAGGAGTTCAACAACGACGTTCTGGCATTTATCCGCGGATAAGCGGCGTCGGTAAAAAAACGGGCGGCTCGGTGAGCCGCCCTTTTTCGTTGCCAGCCTCAAATCGTCTCCCCGCACGGAGCGCAACAAATAACCGGACCCGGATCTGCGGCTCGGGAAGGCCAACAAAGGCAACCGATCGTCATGAGCCCCGGGGATCTCCTGCACCCAGGCAATAGCGCTTTTCCGGGCTAGTGTCTGACTGTTGCCCCACGCTCGTTGAGAAGCAGATCGAAGAGAAACGGCACATTCATGGAGCCGAAACGGCTCGCGCGTGCGACACCTTCGTCGGAGATCTCCACAATGCCGAACATCTTGTAGAGGCGGAAAAGATAGTTCGAAGACTGGTCCAGATCGAAATCGTAGCGTGGATCGGAAAAGAACATCCGGAACGTGTGCAGCGCCTCGAGCGGGAAACCCGTGTGATGCTCCCGCAGATTGTCGAATTTCGTGCAGAAGTCTTCCAGCGTTTCCCTGCTGCCATCCAGCTCTTCCATCTGGATGCGCTGGGCGATTACAAAGTCGGCGATATGTTCCTTGCCGTAGTCGGTCAGCCCGCGCTCGACCACAAGCCCCTGCATTTCTTCGGGCAGGGGCTTTTCCGTGGTCCTCATGTAGCCGAGGTGTTCCAGGCGGGCATAAAGTTCGTTCGTGACGCTGCCTGGCCCGGTCAGAAAGACTGGTTCGTGCTCATCGTCCATGAGCTGTATGGCGCCGCGCAGGGTCGAAAAATCGCCATCGCTGAGCGCATGCACCAGAAAGCTCGTGTCCGGCCACCATTTGGCGGATTGAGGGTCGTTTGTCGCCGAAAAGAGCGTGAACTCTTCCCCGGCTCCATTCCGGACAACCGGCTGATGGTTTTCGTTTTGAAGGACCATTTGAAATGAGCTCCCTGGCGCAAAAAAAGAGGGCGGCCGGAGCCGCCCTACTTCTACCCAAGGGTGTATTTGCAAATCAACCGATAATGGCGTTGAGCGTTGCGCTCGGACGCATGACGGCGTTCACCTTTTCCTGCGGGGCATGGTAGTAGCCACCGGTGTCGGCGGGTGAACCCTGAACGCCGTTGAGCTCGGCAACAATCGCATCTTCCTTGGCAGAGAGCGCTTCGGCGATCGGTGCGAAATGCGCCTTCAGCTCGGCGTCCTTGTCCTGTGCGGCCAGTGCTTGTGCCCAGTAAAGCGCGACGTAGAAGTGGCTGCCGCGGTTGTCCAGGCCACCGACCTTGCGGGACGGGGACTTGTCGTTGTCGAGCAGCTTCTCGACGGCCTTGTCAAGCGCGTCCGCCAGAACCTGTGCCTTGTCGTTGCCCTTGACGTTGGCCAGGTGTTCCAGCGATGCACCGAGGGCACAGAACTCGCCCAGGCTGTCCCAGCGCAGGTAGTTCTCTTCCATCAGCTGCTGAACGTGCTTGGGAGCGGAGCCGCCTGCGCCGGTTTCGAAAAGACCGCCACCGTTCATCAGCGGAACGATGGACAGCATCTTTGCCGAGGTTCCGACTTCCAGGATCGGGTAGAGGTCGGTCAGGTAGTCACGCAGCACGTTGCCGGTGATGGAGATCGTGTCTTCACCGCGGGCGATACGCTCGGTGGAATATTTCGCCGCATCGGCCGGAGCCATGATCTGCAGGTCGAGACCGGAAGTGTCGTGTTCCGGCAGATAGGCTTCCACCTTCTTGATCAGTTCCGCGTCATGAGCGCGGGTCTTGTCCAGCCAGAAGACACCCGGCATGCCGGACAGACGAGCGCGGGTGACACCGAGCTTGACCCAGTCGCGGATCGGGGCGTCCTTGGTGCGGCATGCGCGCCAGATGTCGCCTTCTTCGACGGCATGTTCGATCAGGGTGTTGCCGGCAGCGTCGACGATGCGGATGGTGCCGTCAGCCGGAGCCTTGAAGGTCTGCGGATGCGAGCCGTATTCCTCGGCCTTCTGGGCCATCAGTCCGACGTTCGGCACGGTGCCCATCTTGGCCGGATCGAGCGCGCCGTTTTCGCGGCAGAAGTCGATCACGGCGGAGTAGACGCCGGCATAGGAGCTGTCCGGGATCACGCACTTGGCGTCGCCTTCCTTGCCGTCCGGACCCCAGCCCTTGCCGCCTGCGCGGATCAGGGCCGGCATGGAGGCGTCGATGATGACGTCGGAAGAGACATGCAGGTTGGTGATGCCCTTGTCGGAGTTTACCATGTACATGGCCGGGCCGTTGTCGAGAGCGGCCTTGATGTCGGAATTGATCTCGGCGGCCTTGTCGGCCGGCAGCGTGGCGACCTTGGCTTCCAGATCACCGATGCCGAGGTCCGGATTGACGCCGAGCTCGGCAAAGGTTGCGGCGTGCTTGTCGAAGACGTCCTTCAGGAACGCCCGCACACAGTAACCGAAGATGATCGGGTCGGAGACCTTCATCATGGTTGCCTTCATGTGCAGCGAGAACAGGATACCCATGTCCTTGGCATCCTGGATTTCCTTTTCCAGGAACGCGAACAGCGCCTTGGCGCTCATGTAGGTGCCGTCGACGACGTCGCCTTCGTCCAGGGCAAAGTCGCCCTTGAGAACCGTTGCAGTTCCGTCCTTGCCGACGAATTCGATCTTGGCCTTGCCCGCGGAGCCGGCAGAAACGGTTACCGACTTTTCGTTGGAGAAGAAGTCGTTTTCACCCATGGTGGCGACGTGGGTCTTGGAAGACGGCAGCCATTCACCCATGCGGTGAGGGTTCTTCTTGGCGTATTCCTTGACTGCTTTCGGCGCGCGGCGGTCAGAGTTGCCTTCGCGCAGCACCGGGTTCACGGCAGAACCCTTGATCGCGTCATACTTGGCCTTGACGGTCTTTTCCTCGTCCGTCTTCGGCTCGGACGGATACTCAGGCAGCTTGTAACCCTGGGCCTGAAGTTCCTTGATGGCGGCGTTGAGCTGGGGCTGCGATGCCGAGATGTTCGGCAGCTTGATGACATTGGCGTCCGGCTGCTTGACCATTTCGCCGAGGACGGCGAGATCGTCGGACTGCTTCTGTGCGTCCGTCAGATACTCGGGGAAGTTCGCCAGGATACGGCCTGCGAGGGAGATATCCTTGGTACCGACGGTCAAACCGGCTGCCTTGGTGAAGGAGCGGATGATCGGCAGGAACGAGGCGCTGGCCAGTTCCGGTGCTTCGTCGACCTTGGTGTAGATAATGTCGGCCATGACAGTCACATTTCCTAGCGTTCGAACATTGGTCAAAGGAGTGGTGCGGGACCGCTCCCGATGAATTTCGACATGCGTATACAATTGTACGCAATCAATTGAAAGCCCTCCGGAAGGCGAAGGGTGTGAAGTCCGCAGGTGTTCTAGCAAAGCCGTTGGAAAAGGCAATCAGGAGTGGAGGGAGCGGCATCGGCCATGGCCTGATTTTCAACGGGCAGACCGGCGTTCCGGCGGAGGTTGGCCGGCAGTTATGGGCGATCTGCCGAAGCTTTCCGATCGGGATCGGAATATCCATTAGGCTGAAGGAAAGGACCGCCCGCGTCAGGCTGACTTGCGAACGAGGAAGCCTTGCAGGTCGACAATGTTCATTGGTTTGCTGAAGGCATATCCTTGAACGTAGTTTACACCGAGCATGCGCAGCTTGTTGATCGTGTCTTCCGTTTCGACTCCTTCGGCAAGGGCTTCGATGCCGAGCCCGTGTGCCATGTCGACGATTGTCTTGATCAGCTTGAACTGCTCCGGATTGCTGGACAGCGGAGAAATCAGGGCCCGGTCGATCTTCAGAAGATCGGGTTTGAGCTTTGTGAGTGCGATAATCGATGCGTGGCCGGTGCCGAAATCGTCGATTTCTATTCGAATGCCGAGCTTGCGCAGGGCGTTGACGGTTTCGACTTCATCGTCCGACAGCGTATCGAAGAAGACCGACTCGACCAGCTCGAATGCGATTTCGGCACGGACCTTCGGCAGGTTCTGGATGTATTCGGCAAGTCCGGGTTCGGCCAGCCTCTGGTAGCTGACGTTGAAGCTCACCTTCGGAAAAACGACCCCCGTGCGTTCCTGGGCCAGGATAAGATCGATTGCTTTCGACATGATGTGGCTGTCGAAGGCAGCCGCCTTGCCCGCTTCCTGAACCGCGTCCAGGAAAGCGGCGGGACCCAGAATGCCCCGCTTGGGATGGTTCCAGCGGGCGAGCACTTCAATCCCCACAACAGCACCTGTCCGGGTGTCATGCTGGGTCTGGAAATAGGGCTCGAACTCGTCGTTCTCCAACCCGTAGAGGACCGCTTCGGCGGTTTTCATCAGATGCTGCGCATCTTTCTTCAGGCCCGGATTGAACATCACGGCCCTGTTCTTCCCGGCCTTCTTGGCCTCGTAAAGCGCTATGTCCGCGTCGACCATCATGCTGTCGAGCTTGCCGCCGCTTATGCTGGAATGGGTTACGCCAACCGAGGCGCCCACGCGAAGCTTGGTTTTCGAGACGACATGGGGACGTTGCATCCAGCTTTTCAGTCCCTCAAGAAAATCGCTTTGCTGGTCTGCGCCGATCGCAGGAGACGCCACCACGAATTCATCGCCACCAATACGAGCGATGATCGAGTTGACGGGAGCAATCGCATTCAGTCTTTCCCCCACCAGCACAAGCAGCTTGTCGCCGGCTGCATGGCCGACTGTGTCGTTGATGTTCTTGAAACCGTCCAGGTCGATCTGGAACAGGGTCATGTCGGGCAGGGTGCCGTCGTCCTGGTGCAACTTTCCGATGGCGTGGCGAAGTCCGCGGCGGTTCAGCAGGCCGGTCAGATCGTCGTGGATCGAGCGATGGTGCGCTTCAAGCCTTGCGCTTTCCATGTGGTCGAGAAATCTCTTGAGTGAAGCGGCAATATAGATGCCGCCCAGGCAATTGATCGTTCCCAGGATGTAGTGGTTCATCAGATGCCACCAGGAATAACTGGAGGAAGGCCAGACAAGTTCCGGGTGGAGGAGCGTCAGCACCGAATGATGGACAAGGGCGGCAACAGTGGTCATCAGCACCGATCGCCAGCAGACGTAGGCAATGATGATCGACGTATTGATGAAATAAAGCATATGCACTTCAAGCATATACTCGCCATTGTGGATGTCGGAGGCGACGTAGAGACCGAACATCCATGTGGAATTGATCGCGACAGTCACGATCAGCCGCGTGCGCAAGGCCGACGCGTCGGCCATGACGGTTGCTGTCGTAACGGCACCGATCAGGGCCAGAGGAAGGGCAACAAAAAGCACTGAGCCGCCGGTAAGATAAGATGCGATAACGGCTATTGCTGCAGCCAGCCAGAAGTACCAGACGAGAATCCAGCTCACTGCCTGGCGAAGCCGCTGCACATTCAGTGCCGAAACATCGACCCAGAAATTATTCAAAAACGAAGGTTTCATTCGACCGGTCGTGCCTCCGATAGTCTGGGGCCGTGCTGGTCGATCCCGCACAACCGTGCAAATTCGGCATTGAGCAGAAAAAGTGCGTTGGAAGATTTCAGACTTTGCGACTGTTGCGCGGATTGCGGAATGGCAACCACCATCCAGTCGAAAGGTCCGGGTGCTGCGATGGGGGCTCCGGTAAGCGCTATCGAAGTGAAGCTTTGTCGTTCAGAAAACCAGGGCGGAAATACAGCCACTGCCTGCAGTCCCACCGCACCGGCGTTCTTTGTCACAAGCAGTCCCGCACTGAACAGCACGGCAACGCAAAGCATTGAAACTGCTGGACAATAAGTCCGGAAGAGGATTGCTGATTTCCGCACGAAATACACCCTAATTGAAGCGTGAAAAGCAGTATCCCATGCACTTATTGAGGGTGTGTAAAGTTGAGGTTGTATCTTTCCTGCAATTTATCTCAAATATTAACAATAAGATGGTTGTGTCCCTGGGTAATATTTGCAGTGTTGTTTAATCTTAGGGGTAATCGCGTGATTTCGGGATGTCTGGACTTCCCGGCCTTGGGAAAGCGTTGGGTCACCCACACGCACATGTTTCAATCTCAGGCTTTGACGCTTTCCGGCTGCCAGATTGTGGTGCCGGCGAACCGGCTTCCCCTCGGAAAACGAGAGACCTTCCGAGCAGTGGCGGAGATGCGTCTGACAAGGCCAAGATGCACGGAACGCAGACGGACCTCAAAAATCATCGCATTTATCGGAGGAATGAGGCCGACCGCAGCTGCGGTGCAGGCCTTTCGGTCTTTTCATCCGACGTTGCTTCCGCTAAATCCCCGCTTCATGAGCAAGAATGCACACATCAGAGACGAAGCCCGCGCCGTGACGGCCAAGCCGCCGGCGGTGATCCTTTGCGAGCCGCAGCTTGGCGAGAACATCGGCACGGCGGCAAGGGCGATGGCGAATTTCGGTCTGGTGGATCTGCGGATTGTCAATCCGCGCGACGGTTGGCCGAGTGAGAAGGCAAGAGCCGCGGCAAGCCGGGCGGATCACGTCATCGACAAGGTGCAGGTTTTCGACAGTGTCGAGGCGGCTATTGCCGATCTGCAATTCGTCTTCGCCACCACGGCCCGCTCGCGCGAAGTGCCCAAGCCTGTGCGGGGGCCGGATGAAGCTGCCAAAAAATCCGTCGAACTTGGAGAACAGGGCGCCGCGACCGGTTATCTGTTCGGCCGAGAGCGCTGGGGTCTCAACAATGAGGAAGTGGCTCTCGCCGACGAGATCGTCACGCTGCCTGTCGATCCGGATTTTGCCTCGCTGAACATTGCGCAGGCCGTGCTGGTGTGTGCCTATGAATGGCGCAAGACCGCGACGTCCGGTGCATTGCCCTTTATCCTGTCGGAAGAAGTGCATCCACCGGCGAAGAAGGACGAAGTGCTGCGTTTCTTCGAGCACCTGGAAGGGGCACTCGACAAGGCTACCTTCTTCCGTCCGCCAGAGCGGCGGCCGCATATGGTGCGCACGCTGCGCAACATCTTCCAGAAGGCCGAGTTGACCGACCAGGAAGTGCGCGCGCTGCGCGGTGTCGTGGCCTCGCTGGAAAAACGGGAAACGCGACCGCGCAAGGACAGATCAGGTTCAGGCAGCGAAGAATAGAGGCAGATCTTGCAGGGTTCGGGGCCGGTACTCTTTTTCGATTCAGGTCTTGGCGGGCTCACGGTGCTGCGCGAAGCGCGATATCTGCTGCCTTATGAGCCGCTCCTTTATGTCGCCGACGATGCGGCCTTTCCCATCGGCCGCTGGCCGGAAGCGGAATTGAAAGAACGGATCGTATCCCTTTTCGACGATCTGATTGCCGAACATGGCCCCAAGGCGGTGGTGATCGCCTGCAATACAGCCTTCACACTCGCTGGGGACGCCTTGCGAGAGAGACATCCAGACGTGCCTTTTGTCGGCACTGTTCCGGCAATCAAGCCGGCGGCGGAGCGCACTTCATCCGGGCTGATCTCGGTCCTGGCAACGCCTGGCACGGTGCGCAGAACCTACACACGAAGCCTGATCGAGAGTTTTGCCAGCCAGTGCCATGTCCGGCTTGTCGGATCGGACAAGCTGGCGGAACTTGCCGAAAAACATCTGCGTGGCGACACCGTCTCCGACGCAGACCTTCTGCCGGAAATCTCTGACTGTTTCCTGGAACAGGACGGCAAGCGGACCGACATCGTCGTGCTGGCCTGCACCCACTATCCGTTTCTTGCCAACCGTTTCCGCAGGATTGCTCCCTGGCCGGTCGACTGGCTGGATCCGGCGGAAGCCATCGCCCGCCAGTTGGTCCGAGTTCTTGGGGAGGGGGCTGCAAGTGAACCTTCCCGCCATCTGCCAGATCGGGCTGTCTTCACCTCCGGTACGAAGGATGCGGGGGTGTCACGGCTGTTGGCCGGGTTTGGCCTGGTACTGGACTGATTGGCAGCGTAGTCGCACGGGCCTTTTTCCCTGGCCATCGGTCGCCCGGATCGAGCCACAGAGCAGCGCAAGGCATCATCCCGAACGTGCCCTCCTATGAGAGGTGCGCTCAGAGCCGTGTCCCGCCGGTCAGGTGAGAACGTGCAACGTGTTCCCTGGGAAGTGTAGAAGTGTGGCTTGGCCTCACGCAGCCAGGCATTTGACGGCCAGGCCGTCGTCGGAGCGCTTGGCGGCGCGCTTCAGTTCCATGATCTCGTGGTTGAGCGTATCGGGATGCAGCGTCAGGCCCTTGGGCAGGCTGAGGATCGATATGGAACACTGCAGCAGCGGGAACTGCCGCGTCGTGCCGAAGCGGTCCTGGGCTTCGATGAAGCCGCGTTCCCGGTGCTCGGGCTCATAGAAGCTTTCGACATCCAGGCGGAATGCACGTTTCAGCGCCAGCATGCGCGCAGCAACATCGGTCTGGTCGACATTCTGGAAACCGGCGAAGAAATCGTCGCCGCCGATATGGCCGTAAAACGTGCCTGACCCCGAAATATGGCGCTGCAGCAGTTCGCTGAACAGAATGATCGCCCGGTCACCCTGGCGATAGCCATAGGTGTCGTTGAACGGCTTGAAGTTATCGAAGTCGAAATAACACATGTGCCGGTCATACGTGCCTTTGCGCCCGCTTTCGGCGATGAACCTGGAAATGGCGCCATTGCCCGGCAGGCGGGTCAGCGGGTTCTGGTCCTGCGCTTCCTGAAGACGCTTTTCGTGAATGATCTTCAGGAGAGAGGTGGCTGACAGGAAACCGGCATAGCGGAAGTTCTCGGTGATGATGATGCCATCCGAATTGATCGAGGAGGCAAAGGTCACGAGCAGCATGTCCGCATTGGAATCGATGTCGGCGATCGGGCAGGCGCGCACAAAAGAGCGCAGCGGGAAATCGAGGGCCGCCTTGGCATCGTCGTCGTCCGGTGCGCCCGCATAAAGATAGGCCTTAAGGTCGCGTTCGTGGATCAGGCCGCGCGGCTCGTTGTTGGCATCCACAACCGGAACCACACTGGCCTCCTGGTTATGGACCACCATGTCGAGCAGGTCGTTCATGGAAGCGTTCGACTGGATGGTCGGTACCTTGATCAGCTCGTTGCGGATCCGGTCCAGCTCCTCCCGGCGCTTGCGGCCGACACCCGGCGCGCGCACATGGTCATAAAAGAGCTTGGCGGAAGAAGCTTCCTGAAACGGCTTGGCGACGAAGTAGCCCTGGATCAGGTCGCAGCCGGCTTCCCGGCAGGCCTTGAACTCGCTCTCCGTTTCAACACCTTCGGCAATCACCCTTGCGCCCAGCACGTGCGCCAGGTTGGCCACCGTGGTGACAAACAGCTTGCGCCTTGCGTCGCAATCGATGCCGTTCAGGAAGAAACGGTCGATCTTGACGTAGTCGGGCGACATGTCGTGCAGCAGACGCAGCTCGGAGGAGCCCCGGCCGAAATCGTCAAGCGCGATCAGGAAGCCCAACTGGCGCAGGTCATTGACGGCGTGGTGGGTAACGTCGGTGAAGGTCTGCTGGTGCCGCTCGGAAAATTCCAGACAGATCTGGTTCACCTGCAAGCCGGCTTCCGCCACAAGGCCTGCCAGCCGCATGCGCGGATCGTTGTCCTGGCCGAGGTCGCGTCCATCCAGCTTGAAATAGAGTTTGGTGCCCTGGGCGATCTTCAACCTGCCGAAGCGGTTCATCGCCTTTTCCAGAAGATGGGCCTCCAACTGGGGCAGATACCCTTCGGCGTGGGCAAAATCGATCAGTTCGTCAGGAGATTGCGCACCGACAAGATCGCAGTTCCGGATCTGGGCCTCATAGCCGTAAACAACACCGGTGCCGATATCGACGACCGGCTGAAGGGCATAATCCAGTTTCGCCAGCGTGTCCTTCGGCGTACGACAGAGCAAGCCGGGCGCTTCCGGAACTGTCTGAAGAACTGGTTGACGATTCGCTGACATTCTAGATCCTATTGCCGAGGTCCGGCCGATAAGCTTCCGTTGTTTGATGGGGTCTCGGAACAGTCCGTTGCACTGATATTATTCGCTATGGTTGCAACGGCGATTGCATAGTGAAAAGCTGCAATTAAAAATCTCTAAATGTATGCATTGTTTTCCCCATTTTGTGGACGCTACGTCATAAATTATGGCAATGAATTCCATCTGAACCGTTAAATATGCCTGCTTGTCCGACAAAATAAGCAGAATTGGCCGGGTTCGGCGGGTCTTTTCCGATGCGGACCGGGTGCACGGATTGACATTTCAAGGCTCTGCCTGTATCTCCGCGCGGTCCGGCAGGCAATGTCTTCCGGATCTACGCACCCGTGGGCATCCGGCCGGCGCCGTCTAGCCGGGTCCCTGTCGATCTGACCTTTCCGTCGCAAGACGGGTTGTGACGATAAAGGAGGGCGCGTTTCCTTTTAAATAACAACGCGAATTCAAAGGAAACCGCGATGTCGAAGCGCCATAGCGTTAAGTACAAAATTGACCGCCGGATGGGCGAAAACATCTGGGGTCGCCCGAAGAGCCCGGCCAACAAGCGTGAATACGGCCCGGGTCAGCACGGCCAGCGCCGCAAGGGCAAGCTGTCCGACTTCGGTGTTCAGCTCCGCGCAAAGCAGAAGCTGAAAGGCTACTACGGCAACATTTCCGAAAAGCAGTTCCGCAAGGTTTATGCTGAAGCGTCCCGTATGAAAGGTGACACTTCCGAAAACCTGATCGGCCTGCTGGAGCGCCGTCTGGACGCCATCGTCTACCGTGCGAAGTTCGTCCCGACCGTTTTCGCAGCACGTCAGTTCATCAACCACGGCCACGTGAAGGTGAACGGCAAGCGCGTCAACATCTCGAGCTACCAGATCCGTCCGGGTGACGTGATCGAAGTTCGTGAAAAGTCCAAGCAGCTCGCCCTGGTTCTGGAAGCAACCCAGTCCGCAGAGCGTGATGTTCCGGATTATATCGACGTCGACCACAACAAGATGACCGCGACCTACTCCCGCGTTCCGGGCTTCTCTGACGTACCGTACCCGGTACAGATGGAACCGAACCTGGTGGTCGAGTTCTATTCGCGCTAATCAGCGCCGAATACGGTTTGACGGAAAGGCCCGCCTCTGGCGGGCCTTTTCTTTTTGCCGGCCTTTGTTTGAGACGGATGCCGGGCGTCAGATGTCGTTGCGCGGTATTCGAAGAACCTGGCCCGGGAAAATAACGTTTGGACTGCTCAGGATGTGCTGGTTGGCATCGAAGATCGGTTGATAGTCGCCGTTTCCATACTGGTCTTGCGCGATCTTGGTCAGGGTATCACCCGACTTCACCGTGTAGGGCTGCCAGCCACCGTATCCCGCCAGGATCCTGGGGCCGAACAGGACAGGGATGACGACGGACGGGCCATTTTCGTTGCCGGTGTCGTCGGCCAGGGTCAGGAACAGGCGATTGAGCTGAAACTGGTTGGTGTCCGGGATATCGATATATCCCTGGAACTGCTTGAGGCCGAGTGAGCCAACCTGCGTGAAGGAGGCATATTCGTCGTGTCCTTCGGAAACCCGAATGCTCAAGGTTCCTTCGAATGCGGTCGCATTGCCCGCGATCAGTATTCTTGATCCCACCAAATCAAACGGCTGTGGTTGCTGAATATCCAGAGTTACAGTCATATCAATACCTTCCGCGTAAAAAGTCTCAGGTATCTTCCGCTGCCCCCAGCCGGCTTTGACAAGGGTACAACGTTTTGGCGGAAAAACGATAGATGCAACTTTGCCGGGGGTCTGCGCTCGCGGCTGGAGACCCCCGGTCTTGGTGGATTTGCCCGGCCGCTTTTCGTCGGCCAGGGCCAACGCCGGTTATTGAACCCCGATTTCCTTGTAGTAACGGGCAGCGCCTGGGTGGAACGTGGCCGTGCCGAGTGTCTGGGCGGCATAGTCTGGCGACAAGGCCTTGGCCCAGGGGGCATCGGTTGTGATGCTGCCAAGGTTTTCCCAGAAGGCCTTGGTGATCCGGTAGACGAGTTCTTCGTCAAGGTCCGCACGCACACCGATCCCGACAGCCGTGTCGTTGGACATGACCGGACCGTCATTCACCTGGTTCTCGTAGAGACCTGCCGGAATTTCAGCCCGCTGGCGGAACTTGCCGAGGAACTTGTCGACTTCTTCACCCTGGTCGTCTTCCGGCCCGATGAAGCGGACTGTCTCGGTTTCGGTGAACTGGATGAACTGCTGGCACGGGTCGATGCAGCCGTTGACATACATTTCCACCTTGCCGTCCAGGAAGGACTGGAAGCCGGTTGCCCAGTTGGCCTTGATGGCGTCGTAGTCCTCACCGGCGACAAGTCCGGTGGTGGCCTCGATCCAGCCCTTGGCTGCGTTGTAGGCACCGCCACCTTGCGGTCCGAGGAAGACCGTTGCACCTTCGATGTCATCCAGAACGGTGATGTCGCTGTCACCACGAACGGCGAAGTGATACTGGCCGTAAGGGAACCACATCAGCACCTGCACATTCTTGGCAAGTTCCGGGGCTTCCGGCTCGTTCTTGTACATGGCCGCACCGTTGCTCATCAGGATGTGGATGGTGGGCGAGATCATGTACATGTCGAGGTTGCCGCGAGCGGTTTCCATCTGGTGCAGCGTTGCCGCGCCGCCGCCGGCGACTTCGATGGAAACATCATCGAGCTTGTCCGTCACGATGTTGGCGAAGGTCGCCATGGTGATTGCCTGACCGAGGCTTGGCTCGATGGTCTGCATCTTGAGCGTGGTGTCTTGAGCCGACGCAGAGCCGGCCAGTATCAGGCCCGCAAGGGCTGTAAAGGCAAATCGTTTCATTCCGTCCTCCCGTGGAAAATTGCTCTTTTCATTGTGATGGATTGGGCGCGGCGGCTGGGCTCCGGTGCCGCATTGCGTGAAAGGCGAGGTCCGCCAGGATCAGAACCGCGGCTGCACCGGCAATGGCCACGTGCGGCACCAGAACCAGCAGGCCGAGGCAAATGCGCAAAATACGCTCCCAGTACGGCAGGCGCCCCCGGTCAAACCCGGCCAAAGCGGAAGCGATCGACCACATGGCGAGCGCGAAAGCGGCGATGATCCAGAAGAACGCTCCCCAGGAGACTGTCGCGAGATCGACCATCGCCTTGCTGTCCGGCGCGCCGGTGCCGAACCAGGCGAACAGCACCTGCAGCTTGTAGAGAACCGCCGGGTGATAGACGAAGACAAAGGGGATCAGGAAGCCGGCAATGCCGATCCGGGCCGCTTCGAAACCCGTGCGGATCGGGTCTGCCCCGGCAATCGGGGCGGCGGCAAAGGCGGCGAGCGCAACGGGCGGGGTAACCGTGGACATGACCGCAAAGAAGACCACGAACAGGTGCAGCGTCAGTTCGTGGATACCAACCGCATCAATGCCGGAAGAGAGCGCGATCACGATAATGAAATAGGTTGCGCCAGGCGGCAGACCCATGCCGAGCACGATGGCGCCGAGGGCAACGACCACCAGTACGAGCGGCAGCGGCCCGCTGGCGAGCTGTGTCAGCAACAGTGCAAGGCGACCGGCAAAACCGGACACCTGGATCAGGCCGACGATCAGTCCGATCGCCGTAACGATGACGACGATCGTAGCCGCCATGCGACCCGCGTTGACGAACGCCTGCCAGAGGCGTGTGCGGGACCGGAATTCGCTGAACAGGACCAGCGCGGAGACGATGGCGGCAACAAAGCCGTAGAACCCTGCCTTGGGTACGGACGGCTGGCTGAACAGGAAATAGGTAAGCACACCCAGTGGCACGACAAACACGAGGCACTGCACCCATTCCTTGCCTGTCAGTGGCGGCCGTTGCTCTTTCGGCAGGGCCCCGATGCCAAGACGCCGGGCCTCGAAATAGACCGTCAGGAAGGTGGCGAAGTAGAACATGATCGCGGGCAGGATGGCAGCCACAACGATGTAGCGGTATTCCAGCCCGATCTGTCCGGCGACGAAGAAGGCGACAACCCCCATCACCGGCGGCATGATCTGACCGCCCGTGGAAGCGGCAGCTTCCACAGCCCCGGCAAAGGCCGGCTTGAAGCCGGACTTCTTGATGACGGGAATGGTCATCACGCCGGTGGAGACCACGTTGGAAATCGCGGCGCCGGAAAGCGTGCCGAATAGGGCGGAGGAGGCGACCGCCGCGTGAGCGGCACCGCCGACGAGCCCGCCGGTGAGCCGGTTGGCGATCTTCAACAGCAGGTCGCCCGCGCCCGAGGCCATCATCACCGCACCGAAAACGATGAAGATCAGCACGCTGCCGGAGACGACCTGCAGGGGCTGACCGAACTGGCCACCGGTCTGGGCCCAGAAGTTCAACACCATGGCGCGCAGGCTCTGCCCGAATGTGGAGTCGGATCCGGCCAGAATACCGGTCCAGTCCGGCAGGTAACCGCGAATGAAGAAATAGACCACCCAGAACAGGCAGAAGGCGACGATGAAGCCGCCGAACATGCGCCAGGTCAGATAAAGCGTAATGGCCGTGGCGATCGGGAACATCACGAAGTCGATGGGGCTGGCGCTTGGCAGCGCACCGCCGTCAGTCGCGAAGATCTTCAGCATCCAGGACACAAAGGCGGCGAGCGCGAGCAGCGTCAGCGCCCAGTTGAGCCAGCGCCAGGCGCGGCCCCGGTGCAGTGTCAGCAGACAGATGGCAAAGGAAAAGACGATTGGCAGGCCGATGATCAGCCCGGTCGGCAGCAGGAAGGATCGTTCGAACGAGCGGTAACCAGCCCCAAGCCAGTGGTCGCGAAGCAGGGCGCGCTGATCGCGGCGCGACAGTTCATCGAAGCCTTGTGTTGTGGTCTCGATGAACCAGCGGACAAAATCCGTGATCGGGCCGGAGGCCGCATAGGTAACGATCACGAGCACGAAAAGCACGGCGAGACAGTCGGCAATCCACTTGTCGCTACGGGCAATAGCCGGGGTGTCGCCTGTTGCCGTGCTCACCTCAACGTCCTCCCTTTTCGGGCGAAACATGATCCTGCAGGGCAGGGCCGCGATAGGCCTCGGTCAGTTCCTCCGGCACTTCCGATCCATCCTTCAGGAACGGAAGAATACCGCGCCGGGCGGACTTGCCGCGCATGGCGGCGATATCGGCATCCGACCGCGTCACACGCTGCGACATACGCCGGCCCCAGCGGGCCAGAAGGTCGTACATGCGGTCGATCTCGGCCTCATGGCCGTCGGCCTTGGCCAGATCGTGGAATTCTTCCGGGTCGTTCTCAAGGTCGAAAAGCATCGGCCGGAAACCGCCTTCGGCATGGATCAGCTTGTAGCGGCCGTCGAACACCATGAAGAGACGGGCATCCTTGGTGGTGACGCCAAGGGAGGCGCACATGGGGGTGACGGAATAGTCGTACTCGCTGATGACCGCCTCTCGCCAGTCGGGCGTCTCCCCGCGCAGCCAGGGGCTCAGACTGCGGCCTTCCAGAATGTGACCGGCTTCGACCCCGCCGGCAGCTTCCAGAAATGTCGGGGCAAGGTCGATCGCCTCCACCAGTGCGTCGCAAGTGGTGCCTCTTGTGGCATCGGCTTCGGAACGCGGATCATAGACGATCATTGGGATCTTGACGGAAGGCTCATGGAACAGGTCCTTTTCGCCGAGCCAGTGGTCCCCGAGATAATCGCCATGGTCGGAGGTGAGCACGATCATCGTGTCCTCCATCCGGCCGGTCTCTTCCAGGTAGTCCAGGAGCCTGCCGAGCTGGTCGTCGCATTGCTTGATCAGGCCCATGTAGGCGGGGATGACCTTCCGGCGCACGTCGTCCTGCTGAAAGGCGGCCGCAATCTTGTTGGCCATGAAAGCCGCGTAGACAGGGTGAGCGTTGTCGCGCTCGACATCGGCGCGGATCGCGGCGGGAACGTGGTTCTGCCCGTACATGTCGTGGTAGGGCGCCGGCACGATGTATGGCCAATGGGGCTTGATGTAGCTGACATGCGCGCACCAGGGTGTAGTTGCCTGTTCGATGAATTCGAGCGTGCGGGTCGTCAGCCAGGGTGTTTCGCTGTCTTCCTCGCGGATATTGGCGGGCTTGTCCGCATTGTCGAACATCCAGCCGGACGCTTTCTCGCCGTTTTCGACGCCGGCGTTGGCGAAATCCGCCCAGGGGTTCTCTCCCGCATAGCCGCGGGACTTGAGGTATTCGTTGTAAGGCGAACGTTTTTCGTCATAAAAGCCGTCCGGCCCTTCGCCCCAGAGCCCGTCGTCCCGCACCCAGACATCAAATCCGCACTCGGCCTGCCGGGCACCGATGATGCTGTCCGGGGACAGCCCCAGCCGGGTCATGCCTTCCGCATCCACCTTCATGTGCGTCTTGCCGATAAGCCAGCAGTCCATGCCGGCCTTGCGCAGGTGATCGCCGAGCGTGTGTTCGCCGACCCGGAGCGGGTAGCCATTCCACTGTGCCCCGTGGGAGGACGCATAGCGACCGGTGTAGAAGCTCATCCGGCTGGCGCCACATATTGGGGATTGCACATAGGCGTTGGTAAAGCGCACGCCCCTGGCGGCAACCCGGTCAAAATTCGGTGTGTGCAGAAAGGGGTGTCCCGCGCAGCTCAGATAGTCGAAGCGCAGCTGGTCGTACATGACGAACAGAATATTCACTCAGATGTCCTCCCAAGGTGCCGCTTCTGCGGCCTTCTTGGGGGGAAGACTAGCACTCCGGAGGTATATCCCTCAATTAACTCGAACTCATGGATATAACTTCAGGTTATATCCATTCATGTCTGGGGAGCGCAATTGCGGCCTTCCTCGCGAACGATGTCTGCAAAGGCGAGGGCCGCAGGCGTCAGCAGTCTTTCCTTGGTCCAGGTAAGGGCAATATCCACCGTCAGCATGCTCAGGTCGACAGGTAGCGCCGTCACGGACCACCGTTCCCTGACCTCGTCCACAATGAGCGATGGAAACGAACAGACGATGTCGGACTGTTCCAGAACGGACAGGATACTGAGGATCGAATCGGAGCGGATGACAGGGGCGGGCCCTTGCAGGCCGTGCAGGCGGAAGAAGTCCTGAAAAAGAGGGCGGCGGCTGCTCGGGCCGATAACGGCCCAACGTGCGTTCAACAGGTCCTGCGGTTTTGAAAGGTCCTTCAGGTAGGACTGCTGGCCCGCAAGGAAGGTCACCGATGTCGTCAGCAGCGGTTCGACATGAAGCCCTGCCTTGGGCTGTCCGTCAGGAGCCGGGCCGATGACGAAATCCGCTTCGCCCGACCTCAGCGCGTGAAAGGCCTTCGGGGCGTGGCCTCCGGTGATGTTCAGCTCAATGCCCGGAAACCGGTTCTGAAACCGGCGCAGCACAGGCGGAATGATCTTGAGCGCGGCCAGCGGTGACACCACCACGGAAATCATGCCGACATATTGCCCGCGTGACTGGGCGACATCTTCCGAAAGCTTTTTCAGGTCGCTTTGGATGCGGCGACAACGGTCGATAACGGTCTGGCCTTCCAGTGTCGGCACGATGCCGCTCGGCACCCGGTGAAACAGAACAACGCCGAGATCGCCCTCGATCTTCTTCAACGCCTTGGTGATTGCAGGCTGAGATTTTCCAAGGACCTTCGCGGCGGCCGCCAGGCTTCCAAGGGTCGCGACAGCGTCGATCAGTTCCACATACTGGGCTTTCACGCCATGGGCCTTCCGGTTGATTTCTGGCAGTGCCAGACTGTGCCAAAGTTCGGTTGATCAGGCTACAGAGCGCTGCATTTCGGCTTGGGACAAGGGGCGGAAATCGCCGTTATCGGGCTTGCAGTAGGTGCCGGCACTTGCTCTCATGGTTTTCGCAGCAGGTGTGATCAATTCCATTTGGTTATCGGTCGATCCTGTCTTCCCATTATTCTTGGCAACGGACTTTCACTAGGTTCCCTTAGGTGGGAGTTGACGTCCGTCGCCGGTCGTCGGTCCCGTCAAGTGGAGGAGACATCAATGAACAAGATACACAAGGGCCTTTGTGCAGGCCTGCTCGCGTCCGTCTTTGCTTTCGGTGCGCTGCCCGCGCAGGCCGAGACCTACATCGTTGCCGTTGGCGCAGCTTCCAACAGCTTGCAGGGCCGCAGCGCGCAGAAGTTTGCCGAGGAGCTGCAGGCGCGCCTTGGCGATGCCGACAAGGTCGAATTCTATGCCGACGCGCAGCTGGGCGACGAGAAGGAGCTGATGCAGAAGCTGCGTCTCGGTACCGTGCAGTTCACCCTGATTTCGTCCATCATGACCAACGTGGCGCCGGAATTCGCCCTGTTCGACATGCCGTTCCTCGTCAAGGACCGCGAGCATCTGAAGGCCATCGACGCAAATCTGGTCAAGACGGAACTGGCTCCCAAGGCTGAAGCCGCCGGTCTTCACGTGATTTCGACCTGGGAAAACGGGTTCCGCCAGATCACGAACAACTCCCGCCCGATCAACACACCGGCCGACCTGGACGGGCTGAAGATCCGTACACCGTCTTCCGAGTGGCGTGTCGCGATGTTCAAGGAGTGGGGCTCCAACCCGACTCCGATGGCATTTTCGGAAGTGTTCGTGGCCCTGCAGACTGGCACCATGGACGGGCAGGAAAATCCGCTCACCAACATTGTCGGCGCCAATTTCCAGGAAGTTCAGAAGTATCTCAGCCTGACAGGCCACGTCTATTCGCCGACCTACCTGACGACGGGTGCGGGAACCTGGGGCAAGCTGCCGGAAAACGTCAAGACGGCCGTATCCGAAGTTGCAGCTTCGGTGCAGGACTGGTCGCTCAATGAAGGCGAGACTGCGGACAGGGAGCTGGTCGACAAGGTGCGTGCCGCCGGGGTCGAGGTGAACGAGGCCGACAAGTCCGCTTTCATCGCAGCGTCTGCGCCGATCTACGAAGCCTTTGCAGCAAAGGTTGAGGGTGGCGACAAGCTGGTGGGGCTGGCGCAGAGACTTGCCGACTGATCAAACAAGACACTGACAAAACAGCCGGCCGGGTCAACCGGCCGGCAATTTCTCTGGGAGGAGCCATGATTGCTTTGTTCGAGCGCCTTTTGTTGCGCGCAATCGAGGCTGTCTGCATCGCACTTCTGCTCGCCTTGACGGGAGCGGTCATCTACTCGACGACAATGCGCTACCTGGGGGCTTCGCCGTCCTGGTACGACGAACTGGCCAGCGTGATGCTGGCGTGGTTGACCTACTTCGGCGCGACCTACGCTGTCTTCATGCGGCATCACATGTCCTTTTCCGGCCTGGTGACTGCCATGCCGAGAGGGCTGGCGGTGGCCTTGACAGCCTTTTCGGAGCTGCTCGTCATCGCCTTCTTCGCAATTGTTGCCTGGTACGGCTATGCGGTTCTGGCGGTTGCCAAGTGGGATTCGCTCCTCAGCCTTCCGTGGATGACGCTCGACATCGTACAATCGGTCATCCCCATCACCTCAGGTCTCATGATCATCGGAACGCTGCTGACGCTGCCACGCACGCTGCGCGACGCTGCCGCCGGGGTTGATCGGGAACACGCGGAAATCGAACACGCAATTGCCGAGGCTGAAGAAGAGGCCCAGGCCATGCACGCACGGGAGGGCACGCGATGATCCTTCTTCTGACAACAATCGTCCTCATCGGACTGATCCTGATCAACGTGCCGATTGCCGTGGCAATCGGGATTGTCGCTCTCGGCGGGTTCGTCCTGACTTCGGGTACGGACCGGCTCTACGACATGGCCATCGCGCTCTATTCGGGTTCGACCTCATTTCCGCTGATCGCCATCCCGCTGTTCATCCTTGCCGGCAACCTGATGAACACGTCAGGCATTTCCGTCAGGCTGATCAACTTTGTCACTGCTCTCATCGGCTTTGTCCGGGGCGGGCTGGGCATGGTCAACATCGGTGTTTCGATGGTCTTTGCCGAAATTTCCGGGTCAGCCGTGGCCGATGTGGCCGCCACCGGAACGGTGCTGATCCCGGAAATGAAGAAACGCGGCTATTCCCGGACGCTTGCGGCGGCAATCACCTCGTCTTCGGCGTCCCTTGCCATCATCATTCCGCCGTCCATTCCCATGATCCTTTATGGTGCAATTGCCGAAACTTCGGTGCTGAAGCTGTTCGTGGCCGGTATCGTTCCAGGCGTTCTCGGCGGCGGACTGCTGATGATCGTCACCTATATTCTGGCGGTTCGCTACAACCTGCCGCGCGCCGAAGGCTTCGACCTTCGCCACGTTGCCAGGACCTTCCGGGAAGCGTTCTGGGCGCTCACCATGCCGGTGATCATCCTGGGCGGCATATTCTCCGGTATCGTGACGGCAACGGAAGGCGCCGGGCTGGCGGTACTGGCGGCGTTGGTGATCGGCCTGTTCATCTACCGGGATCTCGATGTCCGGCGCCTGCGCAAGACCATGCTGGAAGGTATCAGCCAGACGGGTGTGGTCATGCTGCTGGTGGCAACATCCGCCGCGCTGGGGCTGTTCTTGACGCAGGCCCAGGTGCCGCAGCAACTGGCCGCGCAGATCACCGAACTGACCACCAATCCCTTCATCGTGCTGGCTTTGCTCAACCTGCTCTTGCTGGTGCTCGGCATGTTCCTGCACGGGGCGGCAGCAATCATCCTGGTCGTACCGGTCGTCATGCCGCTGGTGAATGCGGTTGGCATCGACCCGATCCATTTCGGCATCATGGTGACACTCAACCTTGCAATCGGTCAGCAGACACCGCCGGTCGCCTCGGTGCTGATCACGTCCTGCTCGATTGCCAAGGCGGGCATTTGGGAAACCTCCCGTGCCAACCTGCCGTTCATCGGCGTGCTCGCCCTGATCCTGCTTCTGGTGACCTACGTTCCCCAGGTTTCCCTTGCTTTGACGGAGTTTATTCAATGACGACGCCCAAACCGCGTTTGGTTCTGACCCTTGGCGACCCGGCGGGTATCGGCTCTGAACTGGTCGCCCGGCTTCTCGCCGAGGAGGAAGCCCGCCAGGCGGCGGATATCCTGATCCTTGGAGACGAGGCAGAGCTGAAAACCGGCATGGAGATCGCCGGTGTCCGTTTCGACTATCAGGTCGTCTCATCGGCTGCGTTGCCCGAGCAAGGGTCCGGGGTTCCGGCATTCCTGCAGGTTGGCAAGGCTCCGGAAGGTGGCTGGAAACGTGCCGAGGTGAGCGCGGAAGGTGGCGCACATTGCCTGGAAACGCTTGGCATGGGGGTCGACATGGTTCGGGCAGGCAAGGCGGATGCGCTGGTCTTCGCCCCGCTCAACAAGGCATCACTTCATTCGGCCGGCATGAGCCAGTCGGACGAGCTGCACTGGTTTGCCGACCGGCTGGGCCACAATGGCAGTGTCTCGGAACTCAACGTGATGGACGGTCTATGGACCAGCCGGGTGACGAGCCACATCGCCCTGCGCGATGTTGCCGACCTCATCACCGAAGACAAGATCATCGAGGCTGCGCGGCTGATCCATTCGGCCTTGAAGGATGCCGGGTTCGAGAGCCCGCGGATCGGTGTTTGTGGCCTCAATCCGCATAATGGCGACAACGGCAATTTCGGAACGGAAGAAATCGAGATCATCACGCCCGCAGTCGAACGTGCCAAGGCGCTGGGCCTGCCTGTGGAAGGGCCTTATCCCTCCGACACCATTTTCCTGAAAGCGGTCGCCAAGGAACTCGACGCCATCGTGACGCTCTATCACGATCAGGGGCAGATCGCGATCAAGCTGCTGGGCTTCTGGCAGGGGGTGACGGTGCAGGGCGGTCTGCCGATCCCGATCACCACACCGGCACACGGAACCGCCTTCGACATTCGCGGCAAGGGAACGGCCAATGTCGGCCCGATGCGCAACGCCTGGAACATTGCCTGCGCCATGGGAACGCGGCGCCGGACTTCCCGAATTTCCAATTGAGTGGATCAGTCATATGAAAATCAAATCCGTACGCACGCGCGTCTGGACCTGGAAAGGTCCGACGGTCCCGCCGCAGGGCAACTTCTGCACCAACGCTTCCGATGCCTTGTGGATGAAGGGCGATGCCATGTCGTCCTTCCGCTTTCACCAGTGGCTGACATGTGAAGTCGAGACGGAAGACGGCACCATCGGCATAGGCAACGCCGCCTTGGCTCCCTCGGTCGTCAAGAAGGCCATCGACGACTGGTATGCACCACTGGTGATCGGCGAAGACCCGTTCGACTATGCCTACATCTGGGAAAAGATGTACCGGCGCAGCCACGCCTGGGGGCGCAAGGGGATCGGCATGACGGCTATCTCGGCCATCGATATCGCGATCTGGGATCTGATGGGCAAGCTGGTCGGCAAGCCGGTTTTCAAGCTTCTGGGCGGCCGCACCAAGGAAAAGATCCCGGTTTATTATTCCAAGCTCTACGCCGGGTCGATCGAGGCGATGCAGAAGGAAGCCGAGGAGGCAATGAAGGGCGGCTACAAGGCCTTCAAGTCCCGCTTTGGCTTTGGCCCCAAGGACGGCATGCCGGGCATGCGGGAAAACCTGAAGCGGGTCGAGGCGGTTCGCGAGGTCATCGGCTACGACAATGACCTCATGCTGGAATGCTACATGGGCTGGAACCTCGACTATGCCAAGCGCATGTTGCCGAAACTTGCTCCTTACGAGCCACGCTGGCTAGAGGAGCCCGTGATTGCGGATGACGTTGCCGGGTATGCCGAACTCAATGCTATGAACATCGTGCCGATTTCCGGTGGCGAACACGAGTTTTCGGTGATCGGCTGTGCGGAGCTCATCAACCGCAAGGCCGTCAGCATCCTGCAGTATGATACCAACCGGGTTGGCGGCATCACGGCGGCCCAGAAGATCAACGCTATTGCCGAAGCTGCCCAGATCCCGGTCATTCCCCATGCGGGCCAGATGCACAACTACCATCTGACCATGGCCAACACGAATTGTCCGATCAGCGAGTATTTTCCGGTGTTCGACGTCGAGGTCGGCAACGAGCTCTTCTATTACATCTTCGAAGGCGACCAGGAAGCCGTGGACGGCTATCTGCAGCTCGACGACGATCTGCCCGGCCTCGGCATCACGATCTCGGACAAGCATCTCCAGCATTTCGACATTGCCGAGTGACCTTTCGGGTTTCCTGCTCCGACCCGCAAGCCGGGGCAGGAAGCTCATCCATTATCCTCAAAAACAAAAGCATGTAGCCCCATGACCTCTTATTCCGGTATCTGGCCTGTCGCCCCGACACCCTTTCACGAAGACGGTTCGCTTGATGAACCGGGCATGCGCCGCGTGCTGGATTGCCTTATCGACCAGGGCGCGGATGGCATCTGCATCCTGGCGAATTTCTCCGAGCAGTTCCTGTTGTCGGATGCAGAGCGCGAGTTGCTGACACGGCTTTGCATCGAGCATATCGACGGCCGCGTTCCTGTCATCGTCACGATCAGCCATTTCGCGACACGGATCGCGGTAGAGCGGGCGCAGCTTGCGAAGTCGCTTGGCGCAGCCATTGTCATGATGATGCCGCCCTATCACGGTGCTCTTTTGAAAGGGAACGCCCAGCAGACGTTCGATCAATTCGCTGCCGTTGGCGAGGTCGGCATTCCGATCATGATCCAGGATGCGCCCCTGTCCGGCGTCGACTTGCCGGTGCCGCTTCTGGTGAAGATGGCCCGCGAGATCGAGATGGTGAAGCTCTTCAAGATCGAATGCCCGCAGGCTGCCAACAAGTTGCGGTCTCTCATTGCTGAAGGCGGCCCTGCCATCGAAGGCCCATTTGATGGTGAAGAAGGCATCACGTTGCTGGCGGATCTGGACGCAGGCGCGCGCGGATCGATGACCTCGGGGATGATCGTCGACCAGATCAAGCCCGTCATCGAGCTCTATCACGCGGGCCAAACCGACGAGGCAGCAGATGCCTATGCGCGGGTTCTGCCCGTCATCAATCACGAGAACCGCTTGTGCGGCTGGCGCTCCTGCAAGGCGGCGATGGTCGAAGGCGGTGTCATCAAGTCCGATTTCTGCCGGCATCCGATCGACCCGCTGCCGCAGCCGGTCCGCGAGAGGCTACTGACGCTTCTGCGCCGGCTCGATCCCCTGGTTTTGCGCTGGGGGCAGTGAGGAGAACTCCGGGGCGATCAGCCGTCGTTTGATCCACCTAAAGACATGAGGCCGGGTATTTGACTGTCTGGAAAGGAAAAAATCCGGTATCGATTGAGACCGCCAAGCGGGTACGCCAACGACTGAGCGGATCGATCGATATGCATGGAACCTTCGACATGGCGATCCTGTCTCGCCTGCGGTTCAAACAGCTTGCCCTTGTGGCGAGCCTGGAAGTCACGACCAATCTGCACGAATCCGCGCGCGAGCTGAACCTTTCCCAGCCCGGGGCGACAAAACTTTTGAAGGAAGTGGAGGACACGCTCGGGGTCACGCTGTTCGAGCGTCTTTCCAGGGGCATGAAACCAACGGCCTATGGCGTGGTGGTTGCCCGGCATGCTCGCCAGATCATTTCCGAGACCGGGCGGCTGAAGGCGCAATTGTCGGCGATGCAGCGCGGCGAATATGGCAAGGTGCGGCTTGGCGCGATCATGGAAGCCTTGCCGGGGCAGGTATCCGAGCTTCTGATGAACCTGATGGAAACCAACGTCGGCCCGCAGATCAGCCTGATGGTGTCGACTTCCGACAATCTCATTTCCGCGCTCAACGAAGGTGCGCTGGATATCGTGCTGGGGCGGCCAGTGGAACATCTCGACATGACCGGCATTCGGTTTGAACCGCTCTGGCAGGAGAGGCTCGCTGTCGTGGCGGCGCCGTCGCATCCTCTGGTGTCAAGCAAGCAGCTCAGTCTGGTGGACCTTGGTGATTTCAGCTGGATCCTTCAGCCAAGGCCCAGCCCGATGCGCATGTCGATCGAGCTTGCTTTTGCTCATGCGGATCTGCCCGCACCGCATTACGGCCTTGAAACGTCGTCGATGCTGATGACGACGCTGGCGGTCGGAAAAAGCGACATGCTGGCCGTTCTGCCGCAATCGGTTGCCGACTACTATCAGGAAAACGGCCTGATCCGGATTCTGCCGGTCAGGCTGGAAGAGCACATGAGCCGATACGGGCTTTTGATCCCGAACAAGGATGAATTCGATCCGGAAGTCGAGGCCCTGGTCTCGCTCATTCGCGCCTCTGTCTGACCGGGAAGGGGAAACCCTCCCGGCCTGTCTTTTCTGGTCAATACTCCTGGGTCAGACGATCCCGCCGCCGGCCCCGGAAACTTCCGGGCGGATCTCCGCGACCTTCTGCCGGTATCCTGCACTCCGGTAGGCCGCAACAGGGTCGACAGCGCCGCCGTTTTCCAGTCTTGCCATGGCCAGGATCGGCTCGACATCGGTGCGGAAAGCGGCTTTCAGCGTGGTTGTCGCCATCAAGGCGTCATTCGTGTCCTGAAAACCGTCCAGGGCAGACCTGTCGACCAGCAGTGCCTGGGCATAGGCGCGCTGCACCTCCATGGCGGAGACCATCAGGCTTTCGATGGGGTCGGTCACATTGTGAGACTGGTCGAGCATATGCGCCGGGTCGAAGCCTGGCGCCTTCCGCGTTTCGGCGTCCACCAGTTCGTTGAACACCAGGAACAGCCGATAGGGGTCGATGGAGCCTGTATCCAGATCGTCATCGCCATACTTGCTGTCGTTGAAGTGGAAACCGCCGAGCTTGCCAAACTGGATCAGCCGGGCAACGATCATCTCGATATTGGCGTTGGGGGCATGGTGGCCGAGATCGACAAGGCAGTAGGCCTTCTCACCCAGTTCTTGCGCGATCATGTAGTTGGTGCCCCAGTCCTGCACCACGGTGGAATAGAAAGCCGGCTCATACATTTTGTGCTCGGTGAACAGCCGCCAGTCGTCCGGCAGTTCCGCATAAATGGCTTTTGCCGCATCCAGATACCGCTCGAACTGACGTGTGAAGTTGGCCTGGCCGGGAAAGTTCGATCCGTCGCCGATCCAGATGGTCAGGGCCCTGGAGCCGATGGCCTTGCCGATCTCGATGCATTCCAGATTGTGCTCGACAGCCTGCCTGCGCGTGCCGGCATCCGTATGGCTGAGCGAGCCGAACTTGTAGGAAAGAGGCTGGCCGTCCTGATCCTGAAAGGTGTTGGAGTTCATGGCGTCAAAGCCAAGCCCGAGCGAACTTGCCTTGGCCTTCAGCTCTGCCGGGTCGGCCTTGTCCCAGGGAATGTGCAGCGAAACGTTTGGTGTTGCGCGGGTAAGCTGCTGGATGACGCTGCAATCTTCCAGCTTGTCGAAGATATGGCGCGGTTCGCCCTTGCCGGGAAACCGCGCAAAGCGCGTGCCGCCGGTGCCGACACCCCAGGACGGCACCGCGACGCCATAGGCGGCGACCTTCGCCTTGATCGCATCGATGGAAACGCCGCGCCGGTCGAGCCTTTCACCCAGGGTTTCATAGTCACGCTTCAGGTCGGCTGTGCGGGTCTCGTTTTCCCCGGCAACCAGCGATGTGTCGATCATCATGAGAAGATCCTTTCCCGGATTTTCTTCGATCCGTTTGTTCCAAGATCACTTCCCCCAAGCCACTTCCTCATCCTGAGGAGCGAGCTTGCTCGCGTCTCGAAGGATGGGCGGCAAGCTCTGATCGTGTGGCCCATCCTTCGAGACGGACCTGACGGTCCTCCTCAGGATGAGGGAAGATGTGGTTCGATTACCTTGAAGATTGCTACCGCGTGAACGCCTGAACGTTGCCGGCGTCGACGTTGATGATGTTCCCGGTCGACTTGGCGGAAAACTCGGAGGCGAAAAAGTAGGTTGCCTCGGCGATGTCTTCCGGCAGCACGGACAGTTTCAGCAGCGAGCGCTGGCGGTAGTGTTCCTCTAGCTCCGACGTGTCCTTGCCGTAGGCTTCTGCGCGTTCCTTCAGCCAGTCACCGGACCAGATCTTGGAGCCGCGCAGGACAGCATCCGGGTTGACGACATTGACGCGGATTCCCTCCGGAGCACCTTCCAGGGCAAGGCAGCGGGCGAGGTGCAGTTCGGAAGCCTTGGCCGTGCAATAGGCGCTGGCACCGGGAGACGCGGCGAGGCCGTTCTTCGATCCGATGAACACGATGGAGCCGCCGACCCCTTGCGTCTTCATGACCTTGAAGGCCTCACGGGACACCAGGAAGTATCCGGTCGACAGGATCGACATGTTCCGGTTCCACAGGTCGAGCGTGGTGTCCTCGATCGGGGCGGAAGACGCGATGCCGGCGTTGGAAACGAGAATGTCGACACCGCCGAATTCCAGCGCCGCTCGGGCAAAGCTATCTGCAACTGCGTCTTCGCTGGTGACATCCATCGTCACCGTGCGCACAACGTCTCTGGAATAGCGGGCGGTGAGATTGTCGGCAGCGGCCCCGAGTGCGTCCGCGTCGATGTCGGCCAGCACCACACAGGCGCCTTCGCGCAGGAAGCGTTCAGCGGTGGCCGAGCCGATGCCACCGGCGCCGCCGGTGACCAGCGCGATCTTGCCTGCAAGGCTCTTGGGTTTGGGCATGCGCTGCAGCTTGGCTTCCTCCAGAAGCCAGTATTCGATGTCGAAGGCTTCCTGTTCCGGCAGGCCGCGATAGGTGGAGACGCTGGAAGCGCCGCGCATGACGTTAATGGCGTTGGTATAGAATTCGCCTGAAATGCGTGCCGTCGCCTTGTCCTTGGCGAAGGTGATCATGCCAACGCCCGGCACCAGGTAGACAACGGCGTTCGGGTCGCGAAGGGCGGGGCTGTCGTCGTGCTTGCAACGGTCATAATAGGCCGCGTAGTCGTCACGGTAAGCTTCCGCTGCCTGACCGAGCCCGGCAAGCGTTGCCTCGATGTCCGGGGTCGCGGGATCGAAATCGACCACGAGCGGGCGGATCTTGGTGCGCAGGAAATGATCCGGGCAGCTTGTGCCGAGGGCGGCAAGGGCTTCCATGTCATTGGCGCAGACGAATTCCAGCACAGCGTCGCTGTCGTCGAAGTGACCGACCATATGTTGCTTGCCGGAAACCATCCCCCGGATTGCAGGCATCAGGCGGGCGGCAACCCCACGCCGGTCCGATGGAGCCAGGGCGCGGTGTTTCGAGCCGCCGAAAGCATCTTTTCCTGCCGTCTTTTCCTCAAACCAGGCAATCGCCTTGTTGATGATCTCCAGGGTGGTTTCGTAGCAGGTCCTGGCGTCGTCAGCCCATGTAAAGAGGCCATGGCTTTCCAGAACGACCCCGCGGGCCTCCGGATTTTCCAGGCAGAATTTTTCCAGCCACAGGCCCAGTTCGTAGCCTGGTCGTTTCCAGGGCAACCAGCCGATGTCGGCGCCGAAAATTTCCTGCGTGATTGCCTTGCTGTCGCTCGCCGCTGCAATGGCGATGATTGCGTCCGGATGCATATGATCGACATGGCTTTTCGGCACATAGGCATGAAGCGGCGTATCGATGGAGGCGGCGCGCGGGTTCAGGTTGAAGGTGCAATGGGGTAGGCAGGCGACCATCTCGTCTTCGAACTCGACACCGCGATAGAGCCCTTTAAGTGCCCGCAGCCTGTCCATGTAGAGTGTCGCAAAACCATCCATCTTGATGGTGCCGACATCGCCGCCGGAGCCCTTTACCCACAGTACCTCGACCTGATCGCCGGTGAGGGGATCCTTTTCCATCGCCTTGGCGGAGGTGTTGCCGCCACCGTAGTTGGTGATGCGCTTGTCGGAGCCCAGGAGGTTGGAGCGATAGAGCAGCAGCTCCGCTTCGCTCATGCCGGAAGCCTTCTGGTCATCCCACAGGTTTGCAAGCCGGGAACCGGCAGCGGAATTCAACATCTTTTCCTCCCAGGTAAGCCTGACGGCTTGCGTCTCGTTGTCTAGAAACTCGCTTGAACGGATCGGGTTGTCAATCAAAAACGATCAATATCAATCATATTGCGCTGCAAAATGATCATTTTTGATTTTTTATGATTGACATTGACCGGTGTTGGTGGAAACGTTTGATCAATGGGAGGACCAGATGCACGAGAAAGAACGCCACAGGATCATATTGTCCGCAGTCCAGGATCGTCCGGTCGTGACGGTGCAGGAGCTGGTGGCGTTGACGGATTCCTCAGAAGCGACCATCCGTCGCGACATTGCCCAGCTGCATGTGCAGAAGAAGCTGCGCCGCGTGCGGGGTGGGGCTGAGAGCATTCATCCGCCGCAGTTCGTCGGGCTGGCGGGGCGTCCGTTCAGTGTCAACGAAACGATCAACATCGCTCAGAAACGCGCAATCGCGCAAAAGGCGGTGGAGCTGTGCGAGGATGGCGATGCCATCATCATCAACGGCGGCACAACCACCTTTCAGATGGTGCATCCGCTGGCAACCAAGCGCTGCCAGGTGTTCACCAACTCGTTTCCGATTGCCGAGCATCTCCTCAAGAATTCCAAGAACACCATCATGCTCTCGGGTGGGGTGATCTATCGTGAACAGAACATCATCCTGAGCCCCTTCGACAATGACGTGACCCGGAACTTCTACGCGACGCGCATGTTCATGGGGGCCCAGGGGCTTGGGCCGCTTGGGCTCATGGAGGCCGATCCGTTGCTCATTCAGGCCGAGCAGAAGCTGATCGGCCAGGCGGATGAACTGGTGGTTCTGGCGGATTCATCGAAATTCAGCGCGCGTTCCAGCCTGATCCTGTGCCCGCTCGAGCGGATTTCCACCGTCATCACCGATGACAGGATCCCAGACAGCGCGGCCAACATGCTGGAACAGGCCGACATCCATCTGATCGTGGCGGAAACAAGCGCCGCACAGACCAAGGCAACCTCGAACGGGTAGCCGGCACACTGTCCGGACCTTGGGAGGGGCCGGCAGCACTTTAGGGAGGAAGACCATGAAATTGCTCAAGTCACTTCTGGCGGCAACAGCAGTCGCCGCCGTCTGCATCGCCGCACCGGCCAGTGCCGCGGAAAAACGCATCGCCCTTGTCGTCAAGGCGCTCGGAATCGGCTTCTTTGAAGCTGCCGCGAAGGGCGCTGAAGAGGCTGCCAAGGAACTCGGCGATGTCGAGATCATCTACACCGGCCCGACCGACACGACCGCAGAAGGTCAGATCGAGGTCATCAACGCGCTGATCGCCCAGAAGGTGGATGCCATTGCAATCTCCGCCAACGATCAGGACGCCCTGGTTCCGGCACTGAAGAAAGCCATGGACCGCGGCATTACCGTTATTTCCTGGGACAGCGGCGTTGCGCCGGAAGGTCGCCAGCTTCACCTCAATCCGTCGTCCAATCCGCTGATCGGCAACATGATCATCAAGCTGGCCGCCGATCATCTGCCCGATGGCGGTGATGTTGCCGTCCTGTCCGCGTCCGCAACCGCCACAAACCAGAACATCTGGATCGAGGAAATGAACAAGGTGAAGGACAATTATCCGGGCATCAACGTGGTTGCTACCGTCTATGGCGACGACCTTGCCGACAAGTCCTACCGTGAAGCCCAGGGCCTGATGCAGACCTATCCGGACCTGAAGGCGATCATCGCGCCGACGTCCGTGGGTATCGTTGCCGCAGCTCAGGCGGTCTCTGACGCTGAAAAAGCAGGACAGGTCAACGTGACCGGGCTCGGCCTGCCGTCAGAAATGGCTGGCCACATCGCATCCGGTGCATCCAAGTCGTTCGCTATCTGGAACCCGATCGACCTTGGCTATTCGGCAACCATGCTGGCCTACAACCTGTCCACCGGCGCCGCGGAAGCAAAGCCGGGCGCGGAAATCCCGATGGGCCGTATGGGCACGCTGACGCTCAACGACAGCAACGAAGGCGCGATGGCGGACCCGTTCGTCTATGACAGCTCCAACATCGACGACTTCAAGGACATTTTCTAAGCTAGTCGCCAGGACCGGACTATAGAAACATGTCAGACCCGGTGCCATGCGCACCGGGTCTTTGAAACCAGCAACGAAACTCCAGGCTCCGGGAAATGGTCATGCTTGCGAACACGCAGGGCATAGCGGACACGCATCCGCAAACGGAAGACGGCGCGGGGCCGGTACTGACGCTCAGCGGTATCTCCAAATCGTTCCCGGGCGTGAAGGCGCTTTCCGAAGTGTCGCTGGAGCTGTTCCCGGGGGAAGTTACTGCCCTGGTGGGGGAAAACGGCGCGGGTAAATCCACCATTGTGAAGATCCTGACCGGCATCTATCAGCCGGACGAGGGCGCAATCGCGATCAATGGCACACCGGTTTCCTTTCCCACTGCCCAGGACGCGGGCCGGGCAGGGGTGACGGCGATCCACCAGGAAACCGTCCTGTTCGACGACCTGTCGGTGGCAGAAAACATTTTCATCGGCCATGCGCCGAAAACCCGTTTCGGGCTGATTGACCGCAAGGAAATGCTGCGCAAGGCACAAGCGCTGCTCGACCGGGTCGGCGCCAGGATCGATCCGAATGTCACGCTGAAGGATCTCGGTATTGCCAACAAGCACCTGGTGGCGATTGCCCGGGCGCTCTCCATCGACGCCAAGATCGTCATCATGGATGAGCCGACCGCCTCGCTGTCCCACAAGGAAATTGAGGAAACCTACGAGCTGGTGGAACGCCTGAAGGCGGAAGGCAAGGCGATCCTCTTCATCAGCCACAAGTTCGACGAGATCTTCCGCATCGCGGACCGCTACACGGTTTTCCGGGACGGCCAGATGGTCGGCAAGGGCAAGATCGAGGCTGTTTCCGAACAGGAGCTGGTCAAGCTCATGGTCGGCCGGTCGGTCGACCAGGTTTTCCCGAAACGGGCATCGCAACTGGGTGAGGAAGTGCTGAAGGTTGTCGGTTATTGCCACCCGACGGAATTCGAGGACATCGGTTTCACGCTTCGTGCGGGAGAGATCCTTGGGTTTTACGGCCTTGTGGGGGCCGGGCGCAGCGAATTCATGCAGGCGCTGTTCGGGGTGACCAGGCCTTCCAAGGGGGCAATCCGGATAGACGACAGGATCGCCGTCATTCGCGATCCCAACGAAGCCATCCGGCAGGGCATCGTCTATGTCCCGGAAGACCGGGGCAAACAGGGGGCCATCAAAGGCCTGCCCATTTTCCAGAATGTCTCGCTGCCGTCGCTCAAGGAGACCTCACGCAAGGGGTTCCTGCGGCTTGCGGAGGAATTCAAGCTGGCCCGCGACTACACGCGGCGGCTGGACTTGCGCGCAGCAGCTCTTGACCAGGATATCGGCGAACTTTCAGGCGGCAACCAGCAGAAGGTTGTCATCGCCAAATGGCTTGCGACCAAACCTCGGGTGATCATCCTGGACGAACCTACCAAGGGCATCGACATCGGTTCCAAGGCCGCGGTGCATGAATTCATGGCGGAACTGGCCGCCGAAGGTCTGGCGGTCATCATGGTGTCGTCCGAAATTCCGGAAATTCTCGGCATGTCCGACCGAGTGATTGTCATGCGGGAGGGGCGTATCGCCGCCGAATTTGAAGGTGCTGACCTGACGCCGGAACATCTGGTGCGGGCAGCTGCCGGCATCACGGAGGTGCGCACATGATCCGATCGCTGATGAAATCGCGCGAGACCATTCTCGCCGGAGCCATCCTGGTTCTGGTGCTCGCGATCGCCACTCGCTTTCCCGGCTTCGTCGCGCCGTCCAACCTGGCGAATGTCTTCAACGACACGGCTCCGCTGATCATTCTGGCACTCGGCCAGATGGTGGTGATCCTCACCCGGTGTATCGATCTGTCCGTCGCCGCGAACCTTGCGCTCACCGGCATGGTGGTCGCCATGCTCAACATGGCCATGCCCGGTCTGCCGGTGCCGGTTATCCTGGCCCTGGCGATCTGTCTTGGGGCCTTGATGGGGCTCGCGAACGGACTGCTTGTCTGGAAGCTGGATATTCCGCCTATTGTCGTCACCCTTGGCACCATGACCATCTACCGGGGCATCATCTTCGTTATTTCCGGCGGGGAGTGGATCAACGCCCATGAGATGAGTGACGCCTTCAAGGGCTTCCCGCGTGAGGTCGTGCTCGGTCTGCCGGTTCTGTCGTGGATAGCGATCGCCGTCGTGATCGGGTTCATCGTTCTGGTCGGGCGGACACCACTTGGCAGGGCTTTCTTTGCCGTTGGCGGCAATCCGCACGCGGCGGTCTATACGGGCATCAATGTTGGCCTCACCCAATGCGCGGCCTATGTCATTTCCGGCGCGCTTGCCGGTCTCACCGGCTATCTCTGGGTTGCCCGCTATGCTGTTGCCTATGTCGATATCGCCGGCGGCTTCGAGCTTGAGGTGGTCGCGGCCTGTGTCATCGGCGGGATCTCGATTGCCGGCGGCATCGGGTCTGTCGGCGGGGCCCTGCTCGGTGCGTTGTTCCTCGGTATCGTCAAGAACGCCCTTCCGGTGATCAATATCTCGCCCTTCTGGCAACTCGCGATTTCCGGCAGCGCAATCATCATCGCCGTAGCCTTCAACGCCACGTCCAACCGGACCAAGGGCCGGGTGATCCTGAAAAAAGCGGAGCACGCAGCATGAGCCTCGCCACCCCAGACACCGGCGCGCATGGGCGTCAGATTCCGGACAGGCTGAAGTCGCCGCTGCAGCGGTTTCTGGTGAGCTGGGAACTGCTGCTACTCGTGGTCGCCGTCGCCGTCTTCACGCTGAACAGCTTTGCCTCGCCTTATTTCCTCGACCCGTGGAACCTCTCCGACGCGACCTTCAATTTCACCGAAAAGGCGATGATCGCCTTTGCCATGGGGCTATTGATCATTTCTGGCGAGATCGACCTTTCGGTTGCCTCGATCATTGCACTTTCGTCAACGGCCATGGGCTTTGCCGTCCAGATGGGGGCCGATACGCCGGTTCTGGTGTTGATCGGCCTCGGCACAGGGCTGTTGTGCGGTGCCTTCAACGGCTTCCTGGTGACCGGCTTCGGCCTGCCGTCCATCGTTGTGACCATCGGCACCATGAGCCTGTTCCGCGGCATTTCCTATATCGTGCTCGGCGACAAGGCCTACACCGGCTATCCGTCCGACTTTGCCTTTTTCGGGCAGGGCTACGTCTGGTGGGTGATCTCCTTCGAGTTCGTCCTGTTCGCGCTGCTGGCCATTGTTTTCGCTGTCATTCTGCACAAGACGAACTTTGGCCGGGCGGTCTATGTTGTCGGCAACAATCCGGTCGGTGCGCTTTTTTCCGGTATTCGCGTGCCGCGGGTCAAATTCGCACTTTTCCTGCTCACGGGCCTTATGTCGGGTGTTGCCGCCATATGCCTGACCTCGCGTCTCGGGGCGACAAGACCATCGATTGCCTTCGGCTGGGAGCTTGAGATCGTGACAATGGTGGTGCTGGGCGGCGTCAATATTCTCGGTGGCTCCGGCTCCATTCCGGGTGTGGTGATCGCTGCCTTCGTCATGGGCATGGTCACCTTCGGGTTTGGCCTGCTCAACGTACCGGGCATCGTCATGTCGATCTTCATCGGTCTGCTGCTGATTGCCGTCATTGCCTTGCCGCGCATCGCCCACCGGGTTCTCGCAAAACGGAAGGCCTGAACCATGGAAAAATATGCCTTCAAGATGAAGCTCAATCCGGGCATGGAAGCGGAATACCGGAAGCGCCATGACGAAATCTGGCCGGAACTGGTGGCCTTGTTGAAAGACGCAGGCATCAGCGACTATTCAATTCATCTGGATCCCGAGACCGACATCCTCTTCGGCGTGCTTTGGCGCCAGGATGGCCACAAGATGGACGATCTGCCGAACCACCCGGTGATGCGGAAATGGTGGGCACATATGGCCGATGTAATGGCGACCAAGCCGGACAACGAACCAGTGGCAACACCGCTCACAACCGTCTTTCACATGGATTGAGCGTTGATGGCAGCGATCCGGAATGTGGGCGTCATCGATATCGGCAAGACCAATGCGAAGGTTGCCGTGGTCGATCTGGACCAGCGCAGGGAACTTGGCGTCCTGACGCGTCCCAACTCGGTCCTGCCGGGGCCGCCCTATCCGCATTTCGACCTGGAAGGCCACTGGGATTTCATCTGCGAGGCGCTGGCGGAGCTGCACAAGGCCCATGGTATCGATGCCCTGTCGGTGACGACGCATGGTGCCAGCGCCGTTCTTCTGGACGCGGAAGGGAACCTTACCGCGCCGATGCTGGACTATGAATTCGCCGGCCCGGACGACCTGGCGGCCGCCTATGATGTGATCCGGCCGGACTTCGCGGAAACCGGGTCACCCAGGCTCGGCATGGGCCTCAATCTGGGGGCGCAACTCCATTGGCAACTGAAAACGGACCCGGGTCTGCTTGACCGGGTGGCGACGGTTCTGACCTATCCGCAATACTGGACCTTCAAGCTCACCGGCGTTCTTTCCAACGAGGTGACTTCGCTCGGCTGCCATACCGACCTCTGGTGCCCGTCCGAAAACCGGTTCTCCTCGCTTGTGGACCGGCTCGGTCTGGAGGAGAATATGGCTCCCGTGCGCAAGGCGGGTGATCGTCTCGGGTCCGTCCTGCCGGAGGTTGTGGCCCGGACCGGATTGCCGAAGGATATTCCGGTCGCCTGCGGCATTCACGATTCCAACGCTTCGCTTTATCCGCATCTGATCCTGCGACAGCCTCCGTTTTCGGTCGTCTCTACCGGCACCTGGGTGATCGTGCTGGCGATAGGAGGCGGCCGGGTGCTCCTCGACCCGTCCCGCGACACGCTGATCAACGTCAACGCTTTCGGTGATCCTGTGCCTTCGGCAAGGTTCATGGGGGGACGTGAGTTCGACATGATCCTGAAGGGACGTGAGAAGGGCTGTTCGGAAGAACAGATTGATACCGTGCTTTCTCGCGAGATCATGCTTTTTCCCGCTGTCGACCCACGTTCCGGCCCTTTCCAGGGCAGCGAGTATCACTGGAGCGTGGATGAGACGCTCCTGAGCGACGGCGAATGCTTTGCGGCTCTGTCCTTCTATCTGGCGCTGGTGACGGCAGAGTGCCTGGCGATGACCGGAGCAGAAGGTCCAATTGTTGTGGAGGGGCCGTTCGCTCAGAACGGGCTTTACCTTGACATGCTGGAGGCTGCGACCGGGCGGCCGGTTGAAGCATCGGCAGGGTCGCTCACCGGAACCAGTATCGGCGCCGCGTTGCTGGTAGCAGACGGTGATACGGAAAAACGGCCGCAGGCTGGCCCACGCGGACGCGGCGGCGAACGTCTCTCTCGGCTGAAGCAATACGCTGGGAAATGGCAAGAACAGCTCCAGTGAGCGAACTGCCATCCCCTGATACGCACGGCTTTTCCCTTTTCCCGGCAGCCTTGATCCGCTATGTCAGCGCAAAGACAGCGAACCCAACAAGCCGCCGAGCTTCTCAAATGAACGATATTGCCGACAGTACCGACATCGACGTACCCGCGTTGCTTCGCAATGCACCTGCGAGCGTCGAGTTCAAGAAGCTGAGAAAGCGCCTTTTGCGCCAGGCGCGTGAGGCGATTGCCGACTTCGGGATGCTGCCGGAAGGGGCTTCGCAGGAAAAGCGGCCGAAGTGGCTGGTCTGCCTGTCTGGTGGCAAGGACAGTTACACGCTGCTGGCGGTGCTGATCGAACTGAAATGGCGTGGTCTGCTGCCGGTCGACCTGATCGCCTGCAATCTGGATCAGGCTCAGCCCGGTTTTCCGGCGGACATCCTGCCGAAATTCTTCGAGGACAACGGTATCGAGCACATCATCGTGCGCGAAGACACCTATTCCATTGTCACCGACAAGATCCCCGAGCACCGCACCTATTGTTCGCTGTGTTCGCGCCTGCGCCGCGGAATTCTTTATAGGATCGCACGGGAGCAGGGCTGCGAGGCCATCGTGCTCGGCCATCACCGGGAAGATATTCTGGAGACGTTCTTCATGAACCTCTTCCACGGTGGCCGTCTGGCCTCCATGCCGCCCAAGCTGATCAACGACGAGGGCGATCTTCTGGTGCTCCGCCCGCTTGCCTATTCTGCTGAAAGCGACATCGCACGCTTTGCCAACGGCATGCAGTTCCCGATCATTCCCTGCAATCTCTGTGGCTCGCAGGACGGCCTGCAGCGCGAGGAAGTCAAACGCATGCTGCAGGGCTGGGAAAAGGCAACCCCCGGTCGCCTTGGCGTCATGGCCCGCGCCCTCGGCCACACCCGGCCGTCGCATCTCCTCGACCGCTCGCTCTACGACTTCGTCAACCTGCGCCCTGCCGAGGGTGGGGTAGAGGTGAGCGGCGAAGCAGAAGAGCCCTGTGGCGCAAGCCTGGCGATGACGGCAAAGCTGTTCGCAGCGGAGTGACCTTCTGAGGCGTATCCGCGGTAACAACAGCGTTCAGATAGCCCCATTCCCTATCCCCCCACGCTCCCTGTCATTGCCGGACTTGATCCGGCAATCCATTCCCTGGCCTTTCAAAATGGATAGGCGTTGCCGTGTCGTTTTGCATCGGCATGGATGCCATGGTCGAGCCATGGCATGACGAGGGTGTGGCACGGAAAGGGATGATCTCGCAGCTCAGCCTGCTCCATAATTGTCACACGTCCTTGGCTTGTCATCCCGGTTTGTCGCACCAGCGACAAGACCGGGATCCAGTATGCCCTGTAATTGGACTTCTAAAAAGAAATGTATTTCAATATCTTATCGGTTTTCCGCTGGGGTGAGGCCTGTGAGCGCGGAGACGTGCATCTATTGAAAACGATATGAGCCTCTTGCCCACTTCCAGCGCGCAGGTGAGCGCTTGACCTGACCGGAATAGCCACGGGCCTATGCTGCAAACAGGTCTCGCAGCCAGGTTTCCACCCGTTGAACCGCCGGTTTTCGCGGAGAGGAATTGTCCCGGTTCAGCAGGTAATGGGTGCGCATGGAAGGCAGCCCCGGGGCCAGAGGGGTCGTCAGCCGTCCGCTTCCCGCCAGCCGGGCTGCAACCTTGCCCAGCAGCAGGGCGACACCGCCGCCGGCAGCCGCCAGTTCAACCGCCGCGAGGGAGGTGTCGACGGTGACGCCCGAGTGTCCGGATGGCTGCGTGAGGGACTGAGCTTCGAAAAAACGTGGCCAGTGATCGTCGAAGCCGAGAATGTGAATGCGTGGAAGATCCATCAGATCCGCCGGTTCCTTCAATCTTTCGGCCAGCGCTGGATGACACACCGGCACGATCTTTTCCGGTCCCAGCGGTTCTGCATGCACACCGGGCCAATTGCCTGTGCCGAGGCGGATCTCGATGTCGGTGCCGGTCTCAAGGGCCGTGTCGGCCCAGATTGCCGACAAGAGCCGGATGTCCAGTTCAGGATGGGTCTTCTGGAACTCCGCCAGGGCAGGGGCGATGATGAGAACAGTTTCGGAAATCGGAGCGCGAATGGTTACGGAGCCGGCCGTTCGGTTGCCGAAGAGCCTGTCCGTGGATACGGCAAGGTCCTGCAAGGCCTTGCGTACCGACGGCAGATAAGCCCGGCCGCTGGCGGTAAGCTCCAGCTTTCGCGTCGTGCGTTCGAAAAGCTGATGGCCGAGCTGGCTTTCCAGTGCGCTGATGTGCGTGCTGACAGCGGCCTGGGTGAGGCCGAGTTCCGCGCCCGCTGCGGTGAAGCCGCCCAGCCGGCTGACGGCTTCGAAGCTTCTCAGCCATACGAGATTGGGGAGTGCCGACATTCTTTTCATTCATAAAATTAGTTTGGTAATTGGCTGAATTAATATCATTTCTCTATTTCATAGGCGAGGCGCAAAGTGAAGGCATCAAACTCTGTTTCACGAAAGGCGCCTCTCATGCGGGTCGGTTTCATCGGATTGGGCAATGTCGGCGGCAAACTGGCTGGCAGCCTGCTGCGCAATGGTCTTGAGGTCATGGTGCTGGACCTCAATCCGCTGCTTATGGAAAGCTTTGCGGCCAGGGGAGCCAGACGCGGTGAAAGCCCGAAGGAGCTTGCAGAAAGCTGCGATGTCGTCATCACCTGCCTGCCCAGTCCGGCAGCCTGTGCTGCGGTCGTGGAAGGTCCGGACGGTATTCTGGAAGGTATTGGCCCGGGCAGGATCTGGGCGGAAATGTCGACAACGGATGCCGGCGAAGTGCGCCGTCTGGCAGGGCTTGTTGTCGCCAGAGGGGCGGAGGCGATCGAGTGCCCTGTGTCGGGCGGCTGCCACAGGGCTGCTACCGGAAATATCTCGATCTTTGCCGGGTGTCCGCGGGAAACCTTCGAGCGCGTGCTGCCGCTCCTGACCGTTCTGGGGCGGCGCGTGCTGCACACCGGCGAGATCGGCTCGGCATCTGTTCTGAAAGTCGTCACCAACTATCTGGCAACGGCCAATCTGGTGTCTTTGGTCGAAGCGCTGACCACCTGCAAGGCAGCCGGAATGGATCTTGGCACGGCTTACGAGGCAATCCGGATTTCCTCAGGTAATTCGTTCGTCCATGAAACGGAGAGCCAGGTGATCCTCAACGGCTCGCGCGACATCTCCTTCACCATGGATCTTGTTGCCAAGGACATCGGCCTGTTCCAGAAAATCGCAGACGATCATCAGGTGCCGCTGGAAGTGTCACCGCTTCTCAACCGGATTTTTGCAGACGGGATCGACCGCTACGGTCCGCGGGAATTGTCGCCCAACATCATCAAACGCCTTGAAGATGCAACCGGTCTTGATATCCGGGCACCGGGTTTTCCGGATGAGATGGTTGACGAGGAGCCGGAAGAAGCCGGATATGAGGTTATGCCAAGAAGTGGCGACGACATGAAACTGAACAGACGGGAAGCAGCAGGCGGATGATTGAAAAGCGGCAGTTCTATATCGGTGGATCCTGGGTCGATCCGGTCGAGGCAAAAACGCTCGAGGTGATCAACCCGGCGACGGAAAAGCCGGTTGCCGTGATCTCCCTGGGCAGTGCCGCCGATGTGGACAAGGCGGTTGCTGCAGCCAAGGCCGCTTTTGCAGGCTGGTCGGAAACAAGTGTCGAGGAACGTGCCGCGCTTCTTGAGCGTGTCATCGCGATCTACCAACGCCGGTCGGAGGAAATGGACGAGGCGATCCGACTTGAAATGGGGGCGCCGCGCAGCTTTGCGCGCGGCAGCCAGACACCTGCCGGATCCGGCCACCTGGAAGCGACACTGGAAGCCCTGAAGCATCATGTGTTCGAACGTCCCAGCCCGCGTGGCGGCAGCGTGCTGCGGCACGAACCGATTGGCGTTTGTGGCTTGATCACACCCTGGAACTGGCCGATCAACCAGATTGCGGCAAAGGTCGCGCCCGCGCTTGCTGCTGGTTGCACCATGGTGCTGAAGCCAAGTGAAATTGCGCCTCTCTCCGGGCTTCTCTTCGCCGAGATCCTGGATGAGGCCGGCTGCCCGGCTGGTGTTTTCAATCTGGTAAATGGCGATGGACCGGGTGTCGGATCTGCAATGTCCTCGCATCCGGATATCGACATGATGTCCTTTACCGGTTCGACCCGTGCCGGCGTCGCGGTCAGTCAGAATGCTGCACCGACGGTCAAACGTGTTGCTCTGGAGCTCGGCGGCAAGTCGGCCAATCTGCTCTTTGCGGATGCGGACCTGGAAACGGCCCTGCGCACGTCGCTGTCGGGCTGCTTTTCCAACACCGGTCAGTCCTGCGATGCACCGACCCGTCTGCTCGTGGAGCGAAGCGTCTATGACGAGGCTATTGCGCTTGCCGGAAAGATTGCGGCGGAAACCAAGGTCGGGGATCCGGCGGAGGAGGGAGGTCACATCGGGCCGGTGATCAGTGACCTGCAATACGAAAAGATCCAGGGTCATATCGAGCGCGGTCTGGCAGACGGTGCCCGCCTTGTTGCCGGAGGTCCGGGCAAACCGAAGGGGTTCGAGACAGGATATTTCGTTCAGCCGACAGTCTTTGCCGATGTCACCAACCAGATGTCGATTGCCCGTAACGAGATCTTCGGGCCCGTGCTGGTGATGATCCCGTTCGAGACGGAAGAGGAGGCTGTCGCGATTGCCAATGATACGCCTTACGGCCTTGCCGCCTATATCCAGACCGGCGATCCGGAACGGGCGAAGCGCGTAGCCCGCAAACTGCGTGCGGGCAGCGTCTATATCAACGGCAACAGCCCGGACTGGGATGTGCCGTTCGGCGGTTACAAGCAGTCCGGCAATGGCCGCGAATATGGGGAATTCGGCCTGGAAGACTTTCTGGAACTGAAAGCCATTACAGGCTGATACCAGGCAGCGGACGCACCAGCCATTGCTGATGGCTGGAGATGGCGAAGGGACCGGCTGGCCGGCCCCTTTTCCGCAAGCGTGTCTTGAACCTTACAAAACGACGATCTGGGATCCGTCAGCAACCCGGCTGTAAAGATCGATGACGTCCTGGTTGATCAGGCGGACACAACCACTGGAAACGGCAGAACCGATGGTCCAGTATTCGCCCGTGCCGTGGATACGGTAGAGCGTATCCTTGTTGCCCTGGAAGATGTAGAGCGCTCTTGCACCCAGCGGGTTTTCGATGCCCGGGGGCATGCCACCGTTACGCCAGCTCCATTTTTCCAGTTCCGGCTGCCGCTGGATCATCTCTTCCGGCGGTGTCCATTTGGGCCAGGCGGCCTTGCGGGCGATCCGCGCACGGCCGGACCATTCGAACCCGGCACGACCCAGGCCGACGCCGTAGCGCATCGCCTTGCCGTTTTCCTGGACGAGGTAGAGGTAGTAGTTGCTGGTATCGACGACCAGCGTACCGACCTTCTCGCTGGTCTGATAGTCGACCTGTTTGCGATAGTAGCGTTCCGGTACCTTCTTCAAATCCGGAGCAGGGATCGGAAACTGCTCTTCCGGCATCGCACGGTACATGGCAAGGACGGACGGATCCTGCCAGGGGGCAAGTGGCTGCTGGGGAGCGGTCGTCATACAGCCGCTGACGGCGAGCCCTGTAAGGCTCGCCGACCCGGCAAGAAATGATCTTCTTGTAAGGTTCGTCATTTGAAGGCTACTGGCCTGTTTCTAGATAAGGGACGGGAGGATCGGCCGGATTCTGGCCGAGGGTGTAAACCGTGTATTGCGCCGTCGGGTCGTCGCCCATGCCAAGCGACCCCTGGGGCATGCCTGGAACCGCGATACCGCGAATGTCCGGACGCTCCGACAGCATTTTTTCAACCGCTTCCAGCGGCACGTGTCCTTCGATGATGTATTTCCGGTCACCGCCGGTCACCGCCGTGTGGCAGGCCTGCATGTCATCCGGAATGCCTGCCTGCGCCTTGATGGAGCTCAGGTCTTCCATATCGTGAACGGCGACCTTGTAGCCGGCAGCCTCGACAGCCTCGGTCCACAGCTCGCAACAACCGCACCAGGGTGACTTGTAGACCGTGATTGTGGTGTCTTCCGCAGCCCAGGCGACCGAGGTCAACGCCAGGAACCCACCGGCAAGTGCAAAAGCGAAAGGTCTTCTAGACATGGTCGGCCTCCTTTCGTGCGTGCACATGGCATGGCTTGCCCATGACACGATGCAGAATCACATGCATGGCGACGCAGCCGAACGTCGGCACGGCCAGCAGCAACGCTTCACCAGCCGTCAGTCCGGTCGGTGCGGAAACGATCAGCAGACCGGTCACCACCGCCATCAGCAGGCAGCAGCCGAACATGAAGAGATTGTTCCTGTTCAGATATTTTTGAGTTCGAAATACAGGCGCGGCATAGGATGTCTGTGTACCGTTTTCCTGAAGACTCATGATTTTTTCCTGTCTTTCAGGCGAACTGTTCTCATGCCGGTCAATTGTGCCCCGGCAAGATGTCGTTCAACCTTCCAATAGTGTTGGCTAAGCCGGAACTTTGTGTTCCGTTTGATTGTCAGCCTTTAATGGGAGGTTGATCTTCCGCGGACGGCAGAGCGTCCGTCAGGACGGGAGGTGACGTGGTTTCCGGCCCGGTCACCGCGGATTGGAATTGCAGCGCCACAACGGAGAAATGAGACAGGCAATCCGGGCCGCACCCGAAGGGTTTGGTGGTTTTTCCGGTCTGGCTGTCCGGTTGGCAACATTGGGCATGATGCGCGGTAAATTGCACCGTCTTTGCGGCCAGGTCCGTTTCCACCGCCATAGAGCGTTCCAGAGCGCGAATGCTCTTTGGAACATGCGTGTAGGCTGCGGCGGTTGTGACCCCGGCAAAAAAGCAGATCAACAATGTGATCAAGACGTTGCGCATTCAATCTCAGTACCCGACAGGAGTCTCAATTTCCATACCTTGGCTACTCACAAGCGCGTAATCGCGAATTGAGGTCAAACCGTGGCTTGCCACGAAGTCTGCCCCGGGTACCACCTATGCGTTTTTTGCAAGTGTCGGCGACTGAGGCGCCACACAGGTGTGAGCAGAGGGGGCGCGTGCATGTGCACTGGACAGCTCGCCATGTGTTCCATATCTCTTTTTTATGACCGTGCACGCGCAGCAAACCTCGAACGACTACGGGATCCTTGTGGAACCGCTTGCCGGCGAAGTGACGGCCTGGCGGGGGGACCAGTTGCTGGCGCGGTCTTCAAAGGCGCGGGTGATGTATGAAACCCGGCTTGCACCTGCGATCTATTTCCCGCGCGACGACGTTCTGGCAGACCTCGAACCGGCGCCGGAGCGCAGAACCTTCTGCCCGTTCAAGGGAACGGCTAGCTACAGCCACGTCCGGATCGGCAATGAAACGCTGGAGAACGGCGCCTGGAGTTATCTCAATGCGTTGCCGGAAGGAAAGGCGGTTGATGGCCTTGTGGCCTTCATGCCGGGTGTGGCGAGCCGGGTCGATTTTCAGGGCGCCCCGATTGATCCGTTGCCTGTCGGGAACATCACGGGGCCGACAGTCGATTGGCTGCTGCGCGAAGCCTGGGCCGCGAAAACGCCGGAAGAACTTACAGCCGCCCTTGGCCGGAAACTGGTGGAGGACGGGATAGCCGTCTGCCGAATCAGCATCCTGATCTGGTCACTGCACCCGATGATTGCCGGCCGTCATTATGTGTGGACGCGCGACGACGATACCGTGCAGAGCTTTGCTCCGTCCTACGAGACACTGGAGAGCCCGGCCTTTCGCCTGAGCCCGCTTCAGCATGTGGCCGACGGTTTGGGAGGCATTCGGCAAAAGATCGATTCGAACCCCGACGAGTTCAATTTCCCGATCATGGAAGACCTCAGGCAGCAGGGCGTTACCGACTACGTCGCCATGCCGCTGCCTTTTTCCGACGGGCGGATCAATGTGATGACCCTCGCTTCGGATCATCCTGCCGGTTTCACCACGGCAAACCTCGGACTGGTTTTCGAATGTTCGGCCCTTATCAGCCGGCTATTCGAGGTATTTGCGCTGACCTCCAATGCGACATCCCTTCTGGAAACCTATCTGGGCAAGCGGACAGGCGCGCGGGTTCTGGGCGGCGATATCCGGCGTGGGGACGGTGATGTCATCGACGCGGCGATCCTGTTCTGCGACCTCAGGCATTCCACTCGGCTCGAAACGGAGCTTGGCCGGCAAGCCTATGTCGGTGAACTCAACCGTTTCTTCGAAGTCACGACAGACATCGTCAACGCGCATGAAGGCGAGGTCCTGAAATTTATCGGCGATGCAGTGCTGGCGATTTTCCCTGCGGGCGTCGGCCTGGAAGAGGCCTGCCGGCAAGCAGTTGCCAGTGCCGAGGAGATCGTTCGCCGTCTGAAGGTGCCAGACCCGGATACAAAGGGCATCTCCATGCACTGTGCGATCGGCATCGCCTTTGGTGAGGTCACCTACGGCAATGTCGGGTCAAGGGAGCGGCTTGATTTCACGGTAATTGGCCATGCAGCCAACATCGCGGCACGACTTGGGGATTACGGCAAGGTTATCGGGCAGGAGATCGTTGCGACGGCGGAAGTGGCCCTGGAAGCTGGGCTGCCTTCAATCCCGCTCGGATCGGTCGACCTGCACAATGTCGCCGGGCCTGTGGCAGCGCATGCGGTCACGACGCGGGATGACTGAGCAAAAGACCTGAATTCTTCAAGTCGGCCAGCTTACAAAGACCATTGCCACTCTTGCTTCGGAGATCTTTTCGGGAAGCGGCAACGTTTCAGGGGATGCCTGTCACCATCTGCCAGGTGCTGAGCAAGTGAACGCTCAGCCTGAAGCGCGCCGGAATTCAGCGGACGGTGTGTTCTCCGTCAAATCCGCCCATCGGCTGGTTGCGGACAAGGATTACGAGGCCTTCCTTGCTGGGCTCGGCATCCTTCAGTGCAACGCCGCCGTAGTTGGCGCAAAGTTCTTCGGCACTCTTGGCTTTGGCTGGTGTAAACATGGTGAGCGCCTGGCAGTCGACGCGGCGCAGTTCGCCATCGGTCTTTACGCCACCAGACATGACGATGCCGGCTCCGACAAGTGCCAGAACGAAAGTGGAGGTGGCAGCAACTGCAATCTTGTTCATTGTCCCCGGTCCCATTTCCCGGCCCCGTTGTTTGATGGAGCCCTGCGATATGGTCGGAGAATGGCGGAACGCACCTGTACTCACCCTGAAATCCGCATTCACCTTGCGTTCAGCTTAGGTGATTCGGCAATTTTTGCCGAGATGGTGCCTGCATTCGACCGCAACCGATTCCGGTTAACATTGGATAAAGTGCAAGTCCAAGTGGTTTTGACGGGGTTTGAGCCCGATTGGCATCATTCTGATTTACCCGGCGAATGGTTCCGGAGTGCCTTATGGCACCCGTCATTCCGAACAAGTGTAGCGAAACTGCGTGCCGATCCGGAAATCAGATGTCATCGCGAGCAAAGCGAACTCTTTATTTCAATCGAATGCCGCGCCTCGGGCGCGAAATATGTCTGGATTCCGGATCGGCGTTCGGCGTTGCCTCTCTTGTCCGGAATGACGGGAAGGTGAGGCGCAACTCAATACGCCAAAAAGCGCATCTTGAACCGTCGCCCAATCCTCTCCCTCACCATCGTCATCCCGGACAAGCGAAGCGCGAGCCGGGATCGGAGAGTCACCTGCGGTCAGGGATCCCGGTCGTTTCATGCCGCAGCCCGGCGTTCCATTTCCGGATTATCACCAGTGCGGGAACCCTCTGAGACACGAAAAAGGGGCGGTAGAACCGCCCCTTGAAAGCCTCGATCGGAACCTGCAGCCGGCTCAGGCGGTCTGCTGAGTGGTCTCGATGCCTTTTTCGGTGAGAAGGCCCTGCAGTTCCTGGTTCTGGAACATTTCGCGGATGATGTCACAGCCACCGACGAATTCACCCTTCACGTAAAGCTGCGGAATGGTCGGCCAGTTGGTGAATTCCTTGATGCCCTGGCGCAGATCGTCGTCTTCCAGAACGTTGATGCCTTTGTAAGGAGCGCCAACATAGTCAAGGATCTGTACGACCTGACCGGAAAAACCGCACTGCGGGAAGTTCGGCGTGCCTTTCATGAAAAGCACAACGTCGTTGGTGTCGACTTCGTTCTTGATCCAGTCCTGGATGCTCATGGGTCCGTCCTTTGTCTCTTTGCCGCCTATCTGGCGAGATCCGGCGGCAGATTCAAGTGCTCGCGCTGCCTGCGCGGCAATGTGTCAACTCAATCCGGTGCCTTGGTCTGAAGCGCGAGGGCGTGCAAAGCGCCGCCCATGTTGCCTTTCAGCGCCTCGTAAACCAGCTGATGTTGCTGCACGCGGCTCTTGCCCCGGAAGGATTCCGAGACAACATTCGCTGCATAGTGATCGCCGTCTCCAGCCAAATCCCGGATCTCGACCTGAGCATCGGGCAAAGCCGCCTTGATCAGGGTCTCGATCTCATTTGCGTTCATCGGCATCGTGCGTCCGTCCTGTTGTTAAGTTCCTGAAGGTCAAACGGCTTATGCCGTTGCCATGTAATTCGGGAACCAATCTTCGTGCGCTTTTTTCAAGTTTGCAACGGATATGGTGAGTATGCCTTCAACAGTCAAATCCGTGCCACCGGTGGTGCCGATTTGTTGAACGTCGATACCGCCGTCCAGAATGTCTTCCAGAACGGCTTCCACCTTGTCCTGGGAAACGGTGACGACGTAGCGTCCCTGGTCTTCACCGAAGAGCGCGGCATGGGCCGGCCCATCGATCTTGACCGTTGCGCCGATGCCGCCGGACATCGCCATCTCGGCGAGAGCGACACCCAGGCCGCCGGAAGAAATATCGTGTACAGCCGTCAGACGGGCCGCGCCGATCAGCTGGCGAACCAGCGTGCCGCGGCGCTTTTCTGCCGCCAGGTCGACCGGCGGCGGAGCGCCTTCCTCACGACCCAGAATATCCGCGAGATACTGGGATGCGCCCAGATGGGTGCCCTTGCCACCGATGAGCAGGATTGCGTCACCTTCGTTTGCAAAGGCCGCACCTGCGCGCACCGTGACGTCCGGCAGCAGGCCGACACCGCCAATGGCCGGGGTCGGCAGGATCGCTTCGCCATGGGTCTCGTTATAGAGCGACACGTTGCCGGAGACGATCGGGAACTCTAGCTCCCGGCAGGCTTCGCCGATGCCTTTGATACAGCCGACGAACTGGCCCATGATTTCAGGCTTTTCCGGGTTGCCGAAATTCAGGTTGTCGGTTGCAGCCAGCGGTTCGGAGCCGACGGCGGTCAGGTTGCGCCACACTTCGGCAACGGCCTGCTTGCCACCTTCAAACGGGTCCGCCTCGCAATAGCGCGGTGTCACGTCAACGGAGAAAGACAGGCCCTTGCGGGTGCCTTCCACGCGGATGACACCGGCATCACCACCAGGCGTCGCGGCCGAATTGCCCTGGATCAGCGTGTCGTATTGTTCATAGACCCAGCGGCGGGACGAGCCGTTGGCGTTGCCGACCAGGGTCTTGAGAGCTTCGGCATAGTCCGCCGGTTCCTCGATTTCGGACACCGACAGAACGGGGCGCTTTTTCGGCTCGACCCAGGGACGATCATATTCGGGGGCTTCGTCACCGAGTTCCTTGATCGGTAGATCGGCGACGACTTCGCCTTGGTGCTTGACGATGAAACGCAGCGTGTCGGTGGTCTTGCCGACGATGGCGAAGTCGAGGCCCCATTTCTTGAAGATGGCTTCGGCTTCGTGTTCCTTTTCCGGACGCAGGACCATGAGCATGCGCTCCTGGCTTTCCGAAAGCATCATTTCGTAGGCGCTCATCTGTTCTTCGCGCACCGGAACCTTGTCCAGGTCCAGCTCGATGCCGAGGTCGCCGCTGGCGCCCATCTCGACGGCGGAACAGGTAAGACCGGCCGCACCCATGTCCTGGATGGCGATGACCGCACCGGTTTCCATCAGCTCAAGGCAGGCTTCCAGCAGGCATTTTTCGGTGAACGGGTCGCCGACCTGAACGGTGGGGCGCTTTTCTTCGATCGTATCGTCGAATTCCGCCGAGGCCATGGTTGCGCCGCCGACACCGTCACGGCCGGTCTTGGCGCCGAGATAGACGACCGGCAGGCCGACGCCTTCGGCCTTGGCCAGGAAGATCGCATCCGATTTTGCAAGGCCTGCCGCAAAGGCGTTGACCAGGCAGTTGCCGTTGTAGCGGGCGTGGAACTCGACTTCGCCGCCGACGGTCGGAACGCCGAAGGAGTTGCCGTAGCCGCCAACACCGGAAACGACGCCGGAGACGAGGTGACGGGTGCGCGGATGATCGGGTTCGCCGAAGCGCAGGGCATTCATGGCCGCAACTGGACGCGCACCCATGGTGAAGACGTCACGCAGGATGCCGCCGACACCAGTCGCAGCGCCCTGGTAAGGCTCGATGTAGGACGGGTGGTTGTGGCTCTCCATCTTGAAGACCACGGCCTGGCCATCGCCGATATCGACCACACCCGCGTTTTCACCCGGGCCCTGAAGCACGCGCGGACCTTCGGTCGGCAGGGTCTTCAGCCATTTCTTGGAGGATTTGTACGAGCAGTGCTCGTTCCACATGGCTGAAAAGATGCCCAGCTCGGTGAAGGTCGGCTCGCGGCCGATCAGTTCCAGGATGCGCTCATATTCATCCGGCTTCAGACCGTGGGAAGCAATCAGGTCGGGCGTGATCTTGATGTCGTTCGGGATCATGACGTTTCACTGTTTTTGGCCAGTGTTTCTGGCCAATGGGTGGGGCCGCGACGGCACGGGCAGACGATGATGCCGCCGTTTAGCAGATTGTCCCCCAATTTGGGAGCCTTGCGGTGCAAAGAAATTCGACAAATTTGATCGCGGGCGATGCGATTGGCCTTGCAGACGTTCTTCCACCTGACAGCGCAGTGCATTCCAACCGGCGCAAGTTCGATTTCAAGCCCGGTATCAAGGGAAAATACGGTTCGTAAAAGTCTTACCGGCAAAGCGGAGATGGCTGCAATGCGGGTGTTTCAGTGCATTTGGTTGCAGTCTTGACAGATTTGGACGATTGTCCTAATTCGATTTTAGGGCAATTGTCCTAATCGTGCCGGGCGCGTTCGAATACGCCCGTTCTGAAAACCGAAAACCCTGTCAGGCAATCCGTCCTGCTGAAACGTGGAGGAGCAATCCTCCGCGAACGGAATCGCCTTGCCGGTCGTTCCTGCATGCACGGGGTTTTGAGAGGAAGGAATTCCACTGGTGCAAGACTTGATGAATCAGACCCGTAAGCTTTTTGCAGCCACGCTCATGGCCGCGACCCTTGCCGGTTCACCGGTTTTCGCGGAAGGCGATCAGGTGGGTGAAAGTCCATGGGGACCGGAAGACGAGATCGGCACGCTCAACATGATGAGCGATGCCTCCCGGTTGGAGATCTTGCAGCGCATCGATGCCGGCAGGATTTATGATCTCGGTGTGGATCTCTTTGTCGGCATGCCCGATTGTTGCAGTGCCGCCTTTGGAGATCCGACTTACCAGATGATGATGCTTCATGCGCCGGCGCGCGGGGATGGCAGCGAGGAGCTCCTTTCGCATTCCAGCGAAGCGATTTCGATGAATACCCACACGGGAACCCATATCGACACGCTCAGTCACTTCGGGCTTCACGGGAAAATCTGGAACAACGTTAGCGCCGACGAGGCGCAGGGCGCGCGCGGGTGGGCGAAATCGGGTGCGGACAAGTATCCACCCATCATTGCGCGCGGCGTGCTGATCGACGTTGCGAAGGCCAAGAGTGTGGATGTGCTGCCGGCGTCCTACGCCATTACGGTGGATGATCTGAAAACCGCGCTGGATGCGCAGGGAACCAGCTTGCAGGAAGGTGATGTGGTGCTCATCCGGACAGGCCAGATGCAGCATTGGCCGGACAAGTCGAAACTGGCGCTGTTCAGCCAGTCAGGGCTTGGCCTTGATGCCGCAAGGTGGCTGGCCGAGGAGCAAAAGGCGATGGTGTTGGGCGCGGATAACCTGGGTCTGGAAAGTTTCCCGTCCACCAACCCGGACAATTTCGCACCTGTTCATTCCTATCTGCTGGCACAGAAGGGTGTCTCGTTTATCGAGCTCTTGTGGCTGGAAGACCTGGCAAGGGACGAGGTGCATGAATTTGCCTTCATTACCTCGCCGCTGAAACTGCGTGGCGCCACCGGCTCGCCGATCCGCCCGATTGCGGTCCCCATCAGAAGCAGTCGCTGAAACTGTCCTTCTGGCCGGTGGAGCAAAAGCCTCCACCGGCTTGGGCGGGCAGGAGAAGATCTTCCTTTTGCAGTAGGGCTGGCTTTTTTGAGGAGGTTTACCCGAGGGCGTTGTGGAGGACGTAACCTGTATAGCCGGCATAGGCCAGGAGCATGATGGCGCCCTCGCGCCGACAGATACGGCCGCCCGTCATGGCAAAGACCAGAAGGATCACTGTAGCCCCCAACAAAACCCAGATGTCGAAGCTCATGATTTCCTGCGGGACCTGGAGGGGGGTGATAACCGCGGTAATGCCCAGAATGCCCAGGATATTGAAGAGGTTGGAGCCAAGGATGTTGCCAAGAGCAATATCTGTCTGACGCTTGAGAGCTGCGATCACCGAGGTGACCAGCTCAGGCAGGGACGTGCCGACCGCGACGATGGTGACGCCGATAACCGCGTCGCTGATGCCCGCAGCCTGCGCAAGGCTGGTTGCCCCGGACACCAGAAAGTGGGCTCCGCCCAGGATCATTACCAGTCCGCCAAATGCCATCGCCAGATTGAGCAGCAGGTTCAGCTGTCCGGCTTTGGGAGCGACCAGCTGGACTTCCCCCCTGTGCAGCTCCGCCGAAGGCGTATGCGTGCCTTTTTCCATCCGGTAGGTGACAACAAGATAGACCGCCAGTGCGAGTATCAGGACCAGGCCTGCTTCCCGTCCAATCAAGCCGGACAATGCGAGGCCCGTGAAAGCGAGAGCTGCCAGAGCGTTGGCCGGACCGTCGCGTAGCAACGCTTTGGGGTCGACCAGCAGCGGAGAGATGACGGCTGTCAGCCCCAGAATGAGTAGGATATTGGCGATGTTCGAGCCGGCGACGTTGCCGACCGCAAGGCCAGCAGATCCGTTGAGTGCCGCCAGCACGCTCGTCATCAGTTCCGGTGTCGACGTGCCGAAGCCCACAAGGACCAGGCCGATCAGAAGTTCGGAGATGCCGAAGCGCTTTGCAAGGCCGACAGAACCGCGCACAAGCACGTCACCACCGGCCACGAGGAGAACCAGGCCGAGCGCAATTTCAAAGACAGTCATTTTGGAGATCCCGAGGACACGTCGCTGGCAGATGGTGTGCCGGATTGCACCGCACAATGGCTCTTTAGGTGTCGCGCAAACTTTTTTCGCGCGATTGCAAAAGGACTTCCCGCGGCGGCAATCGGTCTAGCCCTTTGGCGCCGGCCGGATATCCGGATTGACGTGATACCCGGGGCCGATGGTAAGCGGTTTTACCGGCATCGCCTTTGGCGCGACGCTGGATTTGAGACCCTTTTCGTGGCGCTCTAGTTCCTCACCCGTCTTTGCGTCGATGACATGAAGAACTGCCGCATAGGTGCGTTCGGCTTCAACATCGCTGAGGGACGGTGTTTCGAAGCTGTAGTTGCGCTTGGCGTGGGAAACGGCCTTTTCGACCTCGATCTTGCCACCTTGCGGGCTTTCAAACTCGGCAATGAGCCGGGTGCCAAGGGGCAGGGGTTTTACGAGGCCAACCGTTATGCCCGCCCGAATGTCGGCGATGCGGTAGTTGTAGATGAAGCCACCGCCGGTGATTTCGGCGAAGCTGGCGCTTTCCAGGATGGACTGATTGTAGCGGTAGACGGTTCCGAAGACGGCGATGCAATAGACAGCCGCTGCCACGCCGGCCAGTTTCACCCACAAAGGCACAGACCCTGTCATCACAACCTCCCGGTAGTCAGTTCACATTGTCAGCAGCGCCGGTGCAGGACAAGGAAAACGTGTGTCCGGTATCAAGCGGTGCGAGGCAGGCAAACCGGCGGATTGCTTACTTGCGGAGAGCATTGCCTTTGCCATTGCGCCTCAGGCAGCCCTCGATCGCCTCGACGAACTCCGCACCGTAAAAGGACACCCGCCTTTCATTGCCGTTTCCCGTCACAGGAACTGAAAGTGTCAGCGTTGGCGCAAACCAGAGATCGCGGCGATATGCGTCCGAGACTGCGGTCCAGGGGATGAGTATCGGCTTGTGGCCGATCCTGAAGACAAAGATCGGGTACATGTGGAGCCCAGCATCGGACAGGGTCACATCCACGCTGTTGCGGTAGTTGCCGAAGAGACCGAAGCGGATGGTGCGCCAGCTCCAGGTGCGGCCTTCCGGCTTCTGGCTGGCCGGGTAGGCTTTTGCCAGTCCCGCCCAGCCACCTGTATGGGCAATGACAAAGACGATCAGCGACCAGAACAGGGCGAAGACGACTGCGAAGGCTGGCAGGATCAAGAAGAGCAAGCTGGTTTCAGACATGTTTCTCCGCCGTCAGAGGGTCGCTATTCGAAACTGTCGTAGCAGGCGCCGCTGTCCTCCAGCAAATTTTGCAGGATAAGCAGACCCTTCGCGGTTTCCTGCCGGGTCATCGGGTTGGTGATGCCGATGCGAACGCGGTGATAGACCTTGCCGGATCGGCCGGTCTTGAACTCGTCTTCATCGTCGATCAGCACATTGGCGGCAGCGGCCGCCGCCTTGAAGGTGCCGGAGAGCCAGGGTTCGGGAAGCTTCAGCCAGAGAAACGGCGCGTCGGCGGCGGCAAACATGTCGTAGGCGCCGAGATATTTCTGCACCAGTTCGAAACGGGCGGAGACTTCCGCGAGGATTTTCTGGCGGAATTCGTCGGCAGCGCCGGACAGAACCAGCCGGGACGACAGTTCCGACAGGAGAAAGGATATGCCGCCGGTCAGCATCTTGTGGGCGGTGTAGATCCGCTGTGCGTGAGACAGCGGGCTGGAAACCCAGCCACCACGCACGCCTGCCGTCACGGACTTGGACAGCGAGCCGACATGAAAGGTACGCTCCGGTGCCAGTGCGGCGAGCGGGGGCGGCGAGGTTTCGCGCAAGGAACCGTAGACCTCGTCCTCGATGATCCAGAGATTGTACTGACGGGCGATGGTCACAATGTCCGCGCGGCGCTGTTCACCCATCATGCCGAGGGTCGGATTATGCATGGTCGGCATCACGAACAGCAGCTTCGGGTGTTTCTGCGCGCAGACCCTTGCGAGATCTTCGGGCAGGGGACCTTCGTCGTCCCTTGCGATCTGCACCGGCCGGCGGCCGGAGAGAGCCGCGCCACGGGCAATCGAACTGTAGGTCAGTTCCTCGAAGGCGACCTGATCGCCAGGCGCTGTCGTTGCCGCGATGATCGCCATGATTGCCGCCTGGGCGCCTGTCGTCGGCACGATGCTGCCTTCCGGTGGCTGCCAGCCGGCACGGGACAGCCAGATCCGCCCGGCCTGGCGCCAGCTTTCGGGCACGGAGCGGGTGTAGCTGGCAATTTCGTACGGCGCATCACGGGTGATGTCTGCCGTCAGCCGTCCGATGACACCGGCCTGGCCGATCTCGGGAGCGGATGTGCTGTCGAAGCGGATTGCCTCCGGCGAAGGCACCATGACCCTGGTGCCGCCAAAGGCGACATCCTTAGGCATGTGCATCGCACCCTGGGTCCACGAAGAGGCAGACATGTCATGCGCGGCGGAGCCGTTGGTCTGCTGTGCCGGCCGGTCTAGGTCCGGTTTGGTGTCTTCTTCGAGTGAGGGTTCATACGTGCTGCCGAGCACGAATGTGCCGCGCCCGACTTCGCCGCTGACGAGGCCACGCTGTCGGATCAGGGCGTAGGCGCGTCCTATGGTGCCGACAGTGACACCCAGATCATACGCAAGGTCGCGCTGCGGCGGCAGTTTGGAACCGGCAGCAAGCGCGCCAGTGGCAATATCCTCGGCGATGCGGTCCGCCAGCCGGATGTAGAGGGGCCCTTGGCCCTCGGGAATCTCTGGGTGCCAATTTGTCATGGTGACAATTTAATATATTGCATCCCGAATGGAGTCAATTCATATGATTGTAGCGCAACAATGCGCCCAATTGATGCAATTGTCACCCTGGAGATGTCTCAAATGAGTTCAATCGAAACAATATCCGGGCGCCCGATATCGCGGCTCCGGATTCCCGGCGGTTTTACCAAAACGGCTTTCAGCTATCTGAAGGATTGGTTTGTCAGGCGCCGGACCCGCCTGGAACTTCTGGAATTGTCAGACGCGGCCCTTGAGGACCTCGGACTGACCCGGGAAGCTGCGCTTGCCGAGGCAATGCGCCCCTTCTGGGATACCGAAAGCCGGCGCAAGGGCCGGTATTGATGCGGAGATCTTTGGCGATCCCACCAAACAAGGACCTGCTACCCCTGGCGAGTCTTTGTTGATGCCGGACACGATGCAGCCCGTGTCCGGCATCCTTGTTTTCAATTCCGTATCAAGGTGCCGTCAGACTGCACCGGTATATTCGCCGCGTGCCGGATAGTCGTTCTTCTGAACGAAATCGAGTGCACCGACCATTTCCTGGAAGTGCGGACGCACGAAAGGCATGGTCTGGACGGAGGCGAAATAGAGCGTGCCGTCCGGTCTGACAAGAAATACTCCCGGCTCGGAAAACAGCGCAGGCTCCTCGATGCCGATCGAGGTAGTGCCGCGGCTGGTTGAAACATAAAGTCCCCATTCCCTCGCAACACTCAGCGGCAGGCCGTAGCCAAAGCGCAGATCCGCGTGGCCGACCTTTTCCGCCATCTTTTCCGCACGGTCCTTGTCGTCCGACGAAATTGCGATCGTCTTGACGCCCTTGGCCGCGAAGTCGGCGGTTAGACGGCCGAGTTCCTTGAGGTAAGTGGCGCAGATCGGACAATGAAGGCCGCGGTAGAACACTACCAGCGTTGCAAAGTCGGCGTTATCCTTGGACAGATCAAAGGTGTCTGAGCTCAGGGTTTCGACCGTGAGGCCGGGTACCGGTTGGCGTGGAACGAGCATGTTTTCCTCATTTGGCTAGGCAAGGCTTCACATTTCCCTGCGGATGGCTGTAAGGTAGTGAACGCAAGCGCTATAAACATTCAAAAAATATGCTCAGGAGTACGGAAATGTCGGTCCCTTATCGCACGTCCTTTAATGGAAGGCTGGACCGGCTGTCTTCGCTCATCGACCGGCTCCGCGTGCAGGTGGACATTTCACTGGCAGCGGACGGGAGCGAAAGCGATGCCAACCTGAGGGTCTATGACAGTCCTGAGAGAGGGCTGAGACTGGTTTTCTGCCCGGAGCGGGACGGATCTGCCGTGCGTGCCGGCATGGAAGCAGCCCCCGACGAAACGTCGCTTGTCGCTGCCCGGATCACAATATCAGGTGTCGGCAGGCAGCTGGTCAGTGCCTTGCCGGACTGCATTTCCGTGCCGATGTCGGAAGATCCATATCTCACCGCTGTCGTGACGCCGCTGATCGAGGAGGCGACTATGCCCAGGTGCGGTGGGCAGGCAGCCTTCCAGCGTTTGTGCGAAGTGGTGGTGATCCGTCTGCTGCGTCATGCCATGGAAGAAGGCAAGGCCGATACCGGCCTCCTGAACGGTCTTGCAAACCCGCGGATCGCAGCCGCTCTGGTGGCAATCCACGAGGTGCCCGGAGAACACTGGACACTGGAAAAACTGGCCGAGACCGCCGGCATGTCGCGCACCCAGTTCGCGGTGACGTTCAAGGAGCTCGTCGGGACAACACCCATGGGTTATCTCTCGAACTGGCGGTTGGATATTGCCCGCTCGGAGCTGGAAACCGGCAGGCAGGTCAAGGCCGTCGCGAGCCTCTGCGGCTTCGCAAGTCCGGCGGCCTTTTCCAGGGCCTTCTCCCGCCGTTTCGGCTATTCCCCCAAACAAAAGCGCAGCCAGGCGGCCTGAACCGTTTGTTCGCTGAACCTCACTAGCCCCCGTTTTTGTCATCCCGGTTTGGCGCAAGTCGCCAGGACCGGGATCCAGTAGTCGTGGGAGCTGGCAAGATAGTGTGATGTGACCAAGGCAGCCGGTTACTGGATCCCCGCCTTCGCGGGGATGACAAGGAGGCTGGGGGGGAGGGTGCGCCCGGCGCAGCGGAAATCGATGTGAACGGTACGAACCAACGCCACGTCGCCCAGTGCAGCTCAACCGCGATCTTGAACCGGTTTTTCCAGGGCGTAGAATTCGTCGTTGATGTCGTCGACCTTGCGGGCGAGCAGCGCCTGGGCGTCCTTGAGGCCGAGGTTGTAGAATCTGGCCCCGAGGGATGGCGTCAGGAAATCGATCAGCAATTCGGCATCCATGTTGCCGATGTCGATGTCCAGGTCTGTTTCGAGATAATGCTTGATCTTGGAGGCGAGGCGGGTTCTGGCGTCCTTGTCGAGTGTCAGGTCCGTCATGTCCGCCTCCCAGATGGCTTCAGGCCGCTTCCAGCAGGCTTTCGAACAGGAGGCGCCCGTCGAGGCCGCCATTGAGCGGCTCGATCAGGTTTTCCGGGTGCGGCATCATGCCCAGAACGTTGCCTTTGGAATTCATGATGCCGGCAATGTTGTTGATGGAGCCGTTCGGGTTGGTGTCGCCCGCATAGCGGAAAACGACCTGGCCGTTGTCTTCGATCTGCTTCAGCGTGTCAGCGTCGGCGAAGTAGTTGCCGTCGTGATGGGCAACCGGGCAACGCCAGACCTGGCCTTTTTCGAACTTCGAGGAAAACCTCGTCGCGGTGTTGACCGTTTCCATCAGGACTTCGCGGCAGACGAAGGTGAGGCCGGCGTTGCGCATCAGGGCGCCGGGAAGCAGGCCTGCCTCGGTCAGGATCTGGAAGCCGTTGCAAACGCCGAGTACGGCGACGCCGCTGTCGGCCTTGGCAACAAGGTCCTTGAGGATCGGGGAGCGGGCTGCAATTGCACCGGAGCGCAGATAGTCGCCGTAGGAAAAGCCGCCGGGAACAACCACAAGATCCACATCCGGCAGGGTGCTTTCCGTGTGCCAGACGCTCTGCGGCCTGGTGCCGGTGATCAGTTCCAGTGCGTGGAACATGTCACGGTCGCGGTTGGAGCCGGGGAAAACGATGACTGCGGTTTTCATGTGGGCAATCCAGTCGGTTCAGAGCAGAACAAGTACGGCTATCAAGGCCGCGATTGCGGGCACCAGGATGAATATCGCCGCTTTGGTGGCCATGAAGATCAGGGCCGTGCGGGTATCGTCATCCATCGGTGGTGCCCCGGTGTCGAAGTTTCGGTCAGGCGATCTCGATCGCGTAGTTCTCGATGACGGTGTTGGCGAGCAGCTTTTCGCACATCTGCTCCAGTTCAGCCTTGGCGGCTTCCTTGTCGGTGCCGGTCAGTTCGACATCGAACACCTTGCCTTGACGAACGGAGCCGACGTCGCCGAAGCCGAGGCCGCCGAGCGCGCCTTCGATGGCTTTTCCCTGAGGATCAAGAACACCGTTTTTCAGGGTGACGATCACACGTGCTTTCATGATTGGGATCCCCGCAGCAGACTGCAGATTCTGCAGTTGAATGACTTTGGGGCTCCCCATACACGAGGAGCCCCATTTGCGAAAGGCCTGTGTGCAGAAAACCTGCGATTTACGGCAGGCGTTTGATCGTTGTCTGCTTCAGGAAGCGGTCGAGATTTGTCTTTGCCCTGGAGCTTGATGTCGCAAAGGAGGCAACGGTGCTGCCGCGGTCGTTTTGAATGATGATGCGTGCGGCAACATAGACGTTGCCTTTGTCCGTCCGGTACCTGGCAGTCATATCGAAGCCGGAATAGGATTTGGTGACGACACGGCGATTGGTTTTGAGACGGACCTGCCCCTTCGAGGCCACGTTCGCAATGTTGCCGACGGCATTCATCAATTCGGCAGAGATCAGGTTTTGCCGGATGGCTGTTTCCGTGTCGCCCTTGACCTCGATCGGACCCACAACGACAACTTCAGGCGATTTGCAGGTGGATGGCAGACAAACATAGACGGCCTTGTTGCCGTTCTGCTTGCTGGCCCAACCCTTGGGTGCAAAGCTGGAGGATATGCTGCCGGGCTTCAGGCCCGTGGTTTGACAGGCTGCAAGAAAGCCGCACAGAAGTGCAATCGATACGGCTTTGAAAATGAAAGAAAATCTAAAAGACATGACGCCCCCTCGTTGAACAAGGGGGCGTCATAGTTTGCAATACCTTTGGTTGCAATACTGACGTTAGGGCCGTTAGCGGCGATTGCGCCGGCCTGTGTCAATACTGCATCAGCAGCGGGTCTTACTTGACCAGGGTCGGTCCGGAGCCTGCCGGACGTTCGCTGGTGATCATGATCCCCAGCCGCTTGGCAACTTCCTGATAGGCTTCCAGCATACCGCCCATGTCACGGCGGAAGCGGTCCTTGTCCATCTTGTCGTTGGTCTCGATGTCCCACAGGCGGCAGCTGTCCGGGGAAATCTCGTCGGCGACGACGATGCGCATCATGTCGCCTTCGAACAGACGACCACATTCGATCTTGAAATCGACAAGACGGATGCCAACACCCAGGAACAGGCCGCACAGGAAATCATTGACGCGGATGGCAAGCGCCATCATGTCGTCCAGTTCCTGCGGGGTGGCCCAGCCAAAGGCGGTGATGTGTTCTTCGGCGACCATCGGGTCGTTGAGCTCGTCGTTCTTGTAGTAGAACTCGATGATGGAGCGCGGCAGCTGCGTGCCTTCTTCCAGGCCCAGACGAGTGGCAATGGAACCGGCGGCGACGTTGCGCACGACCACTTCCAGCGGAATGATCTCGACTTCCCGGATCAGCTGTTCGCGCATGTTGAGGCGGCGAATGAAGTGAGTCGGGATGCCGATGGCATTCAGATGATTGAAGATATATTCGGAAATCCGGTTGTTGAGCACGCCTTTGCCGTCAACAATCTCGTGTTTCTTGTTGTTGAAGGCAGTTGCGTCGTCCTTGAAGTGCTGAACCAGGGTTCCCGGTTCCGGACCTTCGTAAAGGATCTTGCCCTTACCTTCGTAAATGCGCCGGCGGCGGTTCATAGGCTATACCGTATCTTTTAGAGAAACCTTTGACGGAACATGCTTACCTTGTCTGAAAATCCACCGGGACGTTTGTCGTCAACCGGCCGATGCTTGAAGGCAGCAGGCCCTGTTTTGCGGCGCGGAACTTAACCGAAGCCGGGCAAAAGTACAATCTTATGTTTCCGGAGAGTTCGCAGGGCGGTTATGCTTTTGACGCATGAGTGTACGTACTGCGTTGATTTGATCGGCTTGCGGGGATATGCAAGAGACCAAATCAGCCCCATATGGGGGGAAGTGCATCAGCGCAGTTCAGGAGACGATGAGTATGAGCACATTCGACAAGCGCGAGCAGGGGTTTGAAAACAAGTTTGCGCATGACGAGGAGCTGCGGTTCAAGGCAACCGCACGCCGCAACAAGTTGCTGGGTTTGTGGGCGGCAGGTCTTCTGGGCTTTGAAGGCGAGAAGGCCGACGAATACGCCAAGGAAGTTGTCCGGGCCGATTTCGAAGAGCCGGGCGAGGAAGACGTTTTCCGCAAGCTTCGCGAAGATTTCGACGCAAACAAGGTCGAGCAGTCCGATCATCAGATTCGTCGCACCATGGACGAACTGATGCACACGGCTGTGGACCAGTTGCAGAAAGAAGGCTGATCGAAGCTTTCTTCGATTGTCAGTTTCAAACGCCCGCCGGAAACGGTGGGCGTTTTTGTTTTGACGGGCATGATGTTTGGCAAGTTGGCGCTTTTCCGGCCTGGAAGAAGAAAATCCCCATCTCCCTTTGCGTCAACCAAGCTCCCAGAATTGCAAAAACAGCGCTTGCGGTTGTGTCGGCAGACGGATTTGATACCTCCTCTATCGGAGGAGACGACCCGTGTCAGATAATGCCTTTCTTGCCGACAAGTTGCGTTCCGGAAAAGCCGTCATTACCGGCTGGTCCCAATTGTCCGCGCCCATGGTTCCGGAGTTGTTCGCGCGCTCGGGATACGAGGCGGTTACGCTCGATCTTCAGCACGGCATGTATGATTTTGCATCGGCGTGCGAGGCGATGGCAGCCATTGCTCTTGCCGGGGCGCACCGCATTGCCCGCATTCCCGTCGGTGACAACGCCCTTGCGGGGCGGCTGATCGACATGGGGGCCGATTGCATCATCGCGCCGATGATCAATTCTCTTCGGGACGCGGAAACCTTTGCGCGGGCTGTCAAGTATCCGCCAATCGGCGACCGCAGCTGGTCGCCGTTCCGGGCAGCCATGCTGAGCGGCCAGACGCGGGACCAGTATCTCGAAAACGCCAATGCACAGACCCTTGCCTTTGCCATGATCGAAACCCAGGACGCGATCGACGCGCTGGACGAGATCTTGAGCGTCGACAGTCTTGATGGCGTGTTTGTCGGTCCGAGCGATCTTTCCCTTGCGTTGTCGAAAGGCGCTTCGCTCGATCCGAACGGGGTACATACCGGCGAAGTTGCCGGTGAGATTGCGGAAAAGGCGCTTGCAGCCGGGAAACTTGCCGGGATTTTCTGCCTCAACGCCGACAAGGTCGAGGAAGCCTATAATCAGGGGTTCCGGTTGATGTCACACGGCGTCGATACGCTCTTTCTTGATCATTCCGCCAGGGCTGCGCTCAAGGAAGTGGCCTGGCTGGCGGAGCAGGGGACAGGACCTGCCGCCGGATATTGATTTGCTCTTCTTGCGGAAGCTTGACCTGGGTCAATGTTATACTTTCGATATTGCGAAAGTATTCAGATATCGAAACCGCGACGGTTCTGAGCTTCAACGACAAAGTTGATTATGTCTCATAATCAACCACTGTTGCCGCTGTTGCTCAGGACGGAGAACCGCCGCTTTCCCGATGGGAGATCCTCATGTGGAAACTGGCAATGATCCTGTTCATCATCATCGGCCCGACGCTTGCCGGCCTTGGTGCACTGGTTCCGTTATCGATCTACGGTGTCGGCACATTCAATGCTCTGCTGCTGGTCGGCGGCGCGGCGACAGGCGCCGCCATCGCCGTTCCGGTGAGCTATTGGGTGGCCACGCGCCTCGGAGCGTTGATGGACGCTTCCTCTGCACGGACCTGACAGCCGTCAGCCGAGCTTCTTCATGAAATGGGCAAAGGACATCATGCCTTCCGGCCAGGGGCCGTGGCCGCTTTCCAGGTTGATGTGACCGGCGGCTCCGGCGTCCTGAAAGGTGGTGCCCCAGACCTTGGCGAAATGCTCGGCACGGGCGTAGTCACAATATGGGTCGTCCCGGCTGGCGACAAGGTGCGCGGGGAAGGGCAACGGATGTTCGGGAATGGGCTTGAAGTCCCCGCCATCGAATTCCGCCACCAGCCCCTCTCGATCCCAGTCGGAAGGAGCGACGAGATAGGCGCCGGCAATCTTGTCCTTCAGCGCATGGGCACCGTGGGCAACCAGGATGCAGCCAAGCGAGTGTGCGACAAGCACAACCGGCCGTTCGGCGGCATCAACCGCTTTCACCAGCGTTTCCAGCCATTCCTTCTTGCTCGGACGATGCAGTTCTGCCTGTTTCACGACGCGGGCCGTCGGCATCTTGTCGCGCCAGCGCAACAGCCAATGGCCCGGCAGTGACTGACCGTAACCTGGAACAAGCAGAATATCGGTGTCTGAAATTTTCACGGGCTACACCTTTTGCGTGGCTGTCGAAGATGTGCCGCTGTCTCGCAGTTTTTCCGGGCGCTTGTCAATCGCGGCAAGGAAGGAGCCGGATGTTCGGAAGGCTGGAAGAAACAACCGGCAAGCTACCGGCCTTCGGATCTCAGCGCCGTTTGCATTTAAAGCCTTCGAGGTGACGGCTGAGGCAAATGAAGGGAGCCGGCCCAAAGGACCGGCTCGATGTTTGTCGCCGTCAGCTTAAATCACGGCCCATAGGGCGAGACGCACACACGGCGTGGTCCGTGATAGGGCTGGAAGCTGTTGTCGCCAGGGCGGTAAGACCGATAACGCTGACCACACCACTGATAGTGCGCGGGGCTGTAGCCACGGCCGTAGCGAGGCGGGGCGGCGTAGCGCGGGGGAGCTGCGTAGCGAGGTGGGGCCGCATAGCGGGGGCCGGGAGCAACGCCGAAGCCGAAGGCAAAAGCTGCCGGCGGGAACCACCAGCCGTTATACTGGCGATAGCCTTGGCGATATTTCCGGTAACCCCGGTGCCCGTTGTAATAGTGACGTCCGTTACGATTGTTGTAGCCGCGATGCGGGTTATGACCTCTTCTGTGGTCGACCTTGAGGACGTTCGCCGGGGCTTCCGAGTGCGTCTGAACCGGCACCGGCGCGGTCTTGAGCAGCGGCAGCGGAGCGGCGAAGGCCGGCAAAGCCAGGCTCACGGCAAGACCACCGATGGCGGCGTGACTTAAAACGGATTTCCAGATCGACATCACATACTCCATGCTAATCATGGACATAAAACGTGGAACGCCCGGCTTCGTTCCCCAAAATGGTCATGCTCCGTCATTTGTGATCGAGAAGATCTCAGGAAAGTGGGCCGTAAAATCCGTGTTTCAGGGCACGGGCCCAACCCGGACGCCCGTTCTTTTCCGCTTCGGCGGCTGCCGTATCCCAATCGTATGTCAGGATCTTTTCCTGAAAGTTCCATGCTCCGTGATTGTTTGTCATCAGGGCATAGCGGGCATGCGGACTGCCGGCTTCCATGACATGCCGGTGCGGATGGTCGTCTTCGTAGGACGGCAAGCCGACGCTGCCCGGATTGAGCAGGATCTGCCCGGTTTTCTGAAGTCGGATGACCCTGGGAATATGCGTGTGACCGCAGCAGATGACGGGAGCGGGTTCGCCCTTCAACTCGTCCAGCAAGGTCTGTTCGTCCGGCAGGTGTCCCTTCGGCCCATCCACCTTTTCAGTCAGGTAGCGGTCATCGTTGTCCGGGGTGCCGTGACACAGGAAAATCTCGTCTGTCAGGCGTATGGTCGGCTGGCTTGTTGCCAGCCAGTCGCGGCTTGCCTGGGAAAGACGCTCAGCGGCAAAGACGTCGGTCGGTCCCATTTTGTCGATCGGATCGTCCAGGACGATGCGGTCATGGTTGCCGCGAACGGTCGGCCAGGCAGTCTCACGCAGGATGGCAGCAGTTTCCTCCGGCCAGAGCGGACCGGAAATGCAGTCACCCAGATTGACGATCAGGTCCGGTGCTTCCAGTTTCAGGTCTGCAAGCACGGCTTCAAGGGCCAGGACATTGCCGTGAATGTCCGAGACGACAGCGATTTTCATGATTCAGCTATCCTGACGGCCGATCCGGCCAAGGTGAGTGATCTTGAACCCTTCAGGGCTCTTCAGGCCGTAGCCCAGAACCCGGTCGAACGCAATGTGGGCGGTCCAGATGATCGCGATCGGAGCAAAATCCCAGAAGGCGTAGGGATCCAGATCATAATCCGTGAGCAGGACGCCAAGCCCCATCAGGAGGGCCGGGCCGATGTAGGTGTGAAAGAGATTGTAGATCAGGGCGCCAACGCGTGGATTGGCAAAATAGCCCAGCATCGACAGATCCGGCACCAGAATGAGGATGACAAACGTCAGCCACGGCGCCCCTGTCCAGAAATAGAGGACCAATGAAGCAATCAGGATAAAAAGCGCTTCGATGCGCTGCCAGGCAACAAGGGATTTTTCGCCGGACATGTGCAATCTCCCGACCAAAGAGGAAAGGGAGGCGAATGCCTCCGGTCCTCGCTGCCTTCGTTTTATCTTCCGGGGTCATTCCGGCCAAACGAAGTGCGAGCCGGGATCGGAGAGCCGCAGGTTTTGCCGTGGCTCTCCCAATGTTGGTTCTGCTTTGGGTCTCCGATCCCGGATCTTCGCTTCGCTGCGTCCGGGATGACGAACCCACGGCGTTTCAGGGAAGCCTTACGCTTCGCCGAACACCCGTTCGAAGATCACATCGACATTCTTGGTGTGGTAGCCGAGGTCGAAGCGGTCGCGGATTTCTTCTTCGGACAGATATTTGCGCACATCCGCGTCGTTCAGAAGTTCGGTCAGGAAGTCGACCGAGGCGGCCCCTGCCACCTGGTAGCTGTCCCACACCTTCATGGCGTTGCGCTGGACCAGACGGTATGCGTCCTCGCGCGACGAACCGGCCTGGGTGAGAGCGAGCAGGATACGCTGGGAATGCACGAGGCCACCGAGACGGTCCATGTTGCCGATCATGCGCTCCGGATAAACCAGCAGCTTGTCGATGACGCCGGTCAGGCGGGCCAGAGCGAAATCCAGGGTGATGGTCGCGTCCGGGCCGATCATGCGCTCGACGGACGAATGCGAAATGTCGCGCTCGTGCCAGAGAGCCACGTTTTCCATTGCGGGAATGGAGAAGCCGCGGACGATACGGGCAAGACCGGTCAGGTTTTCGGTCAGGACGGGGTTGCGCTTGTGCGGCATTGCCGACGAGCCCTTCTGGCCCTTGGAGAAGAATTCTTCGGCTTCCAGAACCTCGGTACGCTGCAGGTGGCGGACTTCCGTTGCCACGCGCTCGATGGAGGAGGCGATTACGCCGAGGGTTGCGAAATACATCGCGTGACGGTCACGCGGGATCACCTGGGTGGAGACCGGTTCGGCCTGGAGGCCCATGGCCTTGGCGACGTGTTCTTCCACGGCCGGGTCGATGTTTGCGAAGGTGCCGACCGCACCGGAAATGGCGCAGGTGGCGATTTCCTCACGAGCTGCCAGCAGGCGCTTCTTGCAGCGGTCGAACTCGGCATAGGCTTCGGCCATCTTCAGGCCAAAGGTTACCGGTTCGGCATGGATGCCATGGGAGCGGCCAATGCAGACGGTGTCCTTGTGTTCCATTGCCCGGCGCTTGATCGCGGCAAGCAGGGCGTCCATGTCGGCCAGCAGCATGTCGGTTGCCTTGACCAGCTGGACGTTGAAGCAGGTGTCGAGCACATCGGACGAGGTCATGCCCTGGTGCACGAAACGGGCATCCGGGCCAACGATTTCCGCCAGATGGGTCAGGAAGGCGATGACGTCGTGTTTGGTCTCGCGCTCGATCTCGTCGATGCGGTCGATGTCGAACGTGGCGCTGCCACCCTTTTCCCAAATGGTCTTGGCCGCTTCTTTCGGAATGACCCCGAGCTCGGCCAGTGCGTCGCAGGCATGGGCCTCGATCTCGAACCAGATGCGGAACTTCGATTCCGGCGACCAGATGGCAACCATGTCGGGACGGGAATAGCGCGGGATCATCGGCGAATGGACCTCGTATGTGGAAAATCTGGCTGCGGAATAGCAGAGGGGCGCTGCCCCTTCAATGCGGAGACGCGGTTTTTGCTTGCAGCAAAGTGCCCGAATGTGAATTTTACGGTGCACACGAGCGCGATGCGACTGTCTTTGAGGAGACACGGATGACAATCTGGCGGCCGGCTAACACGATTGCGGTCAAGGCTCTTGCCCTGATCTGGCAGGATGACGCGCTGCTTCTGTCAGACGTGCGGAACGATACGGGACGTATCACCGGCATGCGGCCGCTCGGCGGCACCGTGGAGTTTGGCGAGCCCTGGCGCGATACGCTCCAGCGCGAGTTCCTGGAAGAACTGGGAGCAAGGATCACTCTGCTCGACGAGTATATCGTCATGGAGAACATCTACGATCATCATGGCGTCGCAGGCCACGAGATCGTTTTCCTGTGCCACGCCCATTTTACCGACAACAGCTACTACCGGACCGATACCATCGTTTACGAGGTGAATGATGACACGGTCGGGACGGCACGCTGGATCACGCTTGACGAACTGGCCGCCAAGGGTCTTGAGCTCTACCCCTCCGGTTTGAAGGACAAGCTGCCAGGGCAGGCCGGGAAACCCGTGCCGGGCCGCCGTTTCAGCTAGGCTGGATCCTGAAAGGCCTCACGCGCCGTCGCCGTATTCCATCCGCTCGTCAGCCTTTTCCTCGGCCATGTAGAGATCGAACTTGTCCTGGCGAAGGCGAAGGCGCACTGCCAGGATGTAGACCGCGACTGCCAGAGCAGAAACCACGGCGATATCCGGTCCGACCGGCAGGTAGCCCGCACCGCCGCCGAAGGAACCAAGCCAGGAAATGAGCACAAGACCTGCAAGATAGGGAGCAAGCCAGGCCGCCTCGCGCCAGTCCAGGCTGTCGAAGCCGCCTCTGCTGTTGCGGTAGATCATCAGCAGGAAACCGATGACCAGGCAGACGCCCAGATGCAGCATGGTGTCCCAGCCGCTCCAGTAGATGATCAGGCTGGCGACGACGAAGGCAAGACACCCGGTGACAGGAGCGGCCGGCAGCACGAAGGCGCGCGGCGCGTCGGCCATCAGCTGGCGGAAGGCCAGCACGGCGACAGGGCCGACGACGAAAGACAACACGATGGATGACGTGTTGAGGGCGAGCACTTCGTTGAATGGCAGAATGAAGAAGAACAGAGCCGAGACAACGAAGTTGATCAGCAAAGCGAACAGCGGCACGCCGCGCGCCGAAAGGGTTTCCATGAACTTCGGAAAGAGACCGTTCTGGGCCATGGCTAGGCCGAGGCGGGCGTTCGAGCCGACGGACACAAGCGCCGAGGCAAAGCTGGAGATGCGGGCACTGCTGTCCAGAATGCTGACGATCCAGAGTGCGCCGACGGCGGTCGCAAGGGCCGCCATGGGGCCCAGCTCGCCCGGGAAGCTGAGCGCCGCCCAGCCTTGCTTGAGCTGTGACTGATCAAGGGCGCCTAGGAAAGCGAGCTGCAGCCCGCCATAGATCAGCAGGCAGACGACCAGGCTGATCACCAGCGCCAGCGGCACGTTCACCTTCGGATTGCGGGCTTCCCCGGCCATGTCGATCACGTGGCGGAACCCGATCAGGGCGAAGATCACGCCGCCGGTTGAGATCGCCGACAGGATGCCCTTCAGTCCCTCGGGGGCAAAGCCACCGTATTCGCTGAAATTGGCGTATCGGAACTCGGACGTGAGGATAACGGCGGCCAGTCCGGCCGGAACAAGGATCTTGACCCAGGTGAGCGCCGTGTTGAGACGGGCAAAGAAGCGGACGCCAAAGGCATTGAGAACCGTGAAGACCGCCAGCAGGACGCAGGCAACGGCCAGACCGGCAGGGCTGAGCAGTCCGTCTGACCCGTAAAGCCAGGGGGCAAGGCTCTTGGAGTAGCGCAGTACTGCCTCCACCTCGATGGTGGCGGTGGTGTTGTAGCCAACCCAGGCCGTCCAGCCCATTGTCATGGAGACGACCGACCCGTGGGAGAAATGCGGCACACGGCCGATGCCGCCTGCAACCGGCAGGATCGCCGCGATCTCGGCGAAGGTCGCGGCAAGAAGCAGCATCGCGAAGCCGCCGATCATCCAGGCGATGAGTGATGACGGCCCGGCAGCTTGCGCAGCCATCAAGGGCGCGAACAGCCAGCCAGATCCGAGAATTCCGCTGATCGCCACAAAGGTGAGGCTCAGCAGACCGATACTGCGTTGCATATGCGCCAAGACGATTCCCCCAGTCTTTAACGGGGAGAGCTTAACCGAGGGAATGTCTCGACGGAAAGACGCGTTGCGGAAGTAATTGCTTCGCGACTGGAAGTCGTGGGTGAAAACGGTATCTGTAGCCCATCTTTCGAGACGGACCTGGCGGTCCTCCTCAAGATGAGGAAGTGCTTGTTGGAGGTCTGAAGTGAAAGTACTTTCAGAGCTTCAGAGCTTCAGAGCTTCCCACCACCTCATCCTGAGGAAGCGCGAAGCGCTGTCTCGAAGGATGGGCCACTTGCTCAATTTTTTGATGCGGTTTCACCCCGTTTAGACAGCGCGGGAAGCAGGTCGAACTCACCTTTGATCAAGGCTTCTTTCTTTTCACGCCGCCATCCTTTTACCTGGCGTTCGCAGGCAATCGCGTCGGTGAGCTGCTCGAACTCGCAATTGAACACCAGTTCAACCGGTCGGTAGCGCGCTGTGTAACCGTCGTACGTGCCTTGCTGATGTTCACTAATTCGGCTCGCGAGATCCTTTCGCGTGACGCCTGTGTAATAGCTGCCGTTCGAACATCTGAGGATATAGAAAGTAACCTTCATCGATGCTGGATATCATGGCTTGGACAAATAATGGACGGGCCGGTTGGGGGTGTGGCCCATCTTTCGAGACGGACCTGGCGGTCCTCCTCAGGATGAGGGTGTTTGTGTGGGATGTCTGAGGTGCAAGATGCCTCCCAGCCTCCCAGCCTCCCAGCCTCCCAGCCTCCCAGCCTTGATGCCTCCCTCCACCTCATCCTGAGGAAGGCCAAAGGCCTGTCTCGAGGGATGGGCCGCTTGCTCAGCCTGTGGCGGCGTTTCCTCTATAAAAACGGTTGCCTTAGGGGTGCCTAGTCCACGACGTATGACCCGGGCACTCGATAAGAGCTAGCGCCGCCTTCAAGCCTCTTCCGCGGCCTTGCGGATCGCGGAGATATTACCGGCATAGCTTTCCACCGTACCGCCCTTGAAGACTGCGGACCCTGCCACCAGCACATTGGCACCAGCCGCTGCAACGAGGGGGGCGGTTTCGGGGGTGACGCCACCGTCGATTTGGAGGTCGATCGGACGGTCACCGATCATCTGGCGGATGCGGCGGGTCTTTTCGACCTGCGACTGGATGAATTTCTGACCGCCGAAACCCGGGTTGACCGTCATCACCAGAATGAGGTCCAGCCGGTCGAGAACATATTCAATGACGCTTTCCGGGGTCGACGGGTTCAGCGAGACACCGGCCTTCTTGCCCAGATTGCGGATTGCCTGCAGAGACCGGTCGAGATGGGGGCCGGCCTCGGCATGAACCGTGATGATGTCGGATCCTGCCTTTGCAAAGGCTTCCAGGTAGGGATCGCAGGGAGCGATCATCAGGTGGGTGTCGAAGATCTTGTCCGTGTGCGGGCGCAGCTTGGCGATGACATCCGGGCCGAAGGTGATGTTCGGCACGAAGTGGCCGTCCATGACGTCGAGATGGATCCAGTCGGCTCCCGCTTCCACCACGTCGCGGACTTCCTGGCCGAGTTTGGAAAAATCGGAGGCGAGGATGGAGGGGGCAATCTTGACGTCGCGCGGCATGGCAAACTCCCGGACAGGCCAGACGGGCCGTTATCGTCCCGTTTTCTGATGTTGCCGCCGCGCTAGCACTTCTGATGCGACTGGGCAAGATACCCGAGCCGGCCTCAATCGGTTTAGAAGCTCAAAGACGTCCCGTTATCGCCAGATATCTGCGGTCCGGTCCTTCGAAGCCGAGGCTGTCCATCTGGATCAGCACGGCAAAGACGGGCGGGGCTTCATCGGGGAAATGGGTGACGATGCGCTCAATCCGGTAAGCCAGCGGGCAACGGCGGCTTTCAGGCACGCTGTTGTCCTCGTTGAGGATGCGGGTGACACCATTGTGGACCATGGTCAGGCGGAACCCCTTGGTCTCGGCACCGTAGCTCTGGCACTGGGTATTCGGCAGGGGATATTCCGACAGGGTGAGGTCGATTGGATCGTCACCGGACAGGAAGGCGGTACGGGTGGCAACCAGCATCTTGTGGGGATCGGATGTCAATTCGGTGCGTGGATTGAAGCCGACGGTCTGGCCTTTACCGGCAATGGCCTTGTTCTGGAGCAGCGGCTGGGCGGCAAGACGGTTCTCCGCCCTGGTCTCCGACAGGGCATTGTCGGCCGCTTCACCCGGCCCGGTGTCGACGTCCTTGCGCAGGCGGAACGGGGACGGCGGCACCCAGGTGTCGCCGATCACGTCCACAACGAAGATTTCCGAATAGGGAAAGCCGGAGCCGTCCTGCACGCCGAACTGCTCAAAGGCGAAGAAGTCGCCGTTTCTGGAAAAGCCGAGAAGCTGAAGCTCTGCGGTGTCTCCGGCTTGTGCAACCGGGGCGAAGCTCGCGCCGGCAAGCAGGAGCGTTGCGGCACACAGAAGACTGCGGCCCGCCGATGAGCACAGGGATTTGACGGTGGATGGCAGAACGGGCACGGCACTTACCTCACGCGAAGTGTTTGACCTGGCAAGTGGTAAGCCTAGCACGTTCGCCTGTCAGGTGTGCTACGTCACAGTTTTCACGTTCAGACGGCAGAACACCCGTACAAACGGTTTCAGGAACAGGGGCAGGATGTAGATCGGAAACTGGCCGACAGCGAACCAGAGCCAGGTGAATTCCGGCAGGGTGCCACCGAAGGCGGCGACCATCAGTCCCATGTTTCTGGTGCCACAGGTATGGGCGATCGCATAGGCGTCTTCTCGGCTCGCCGGTGAGAACAGCAGCAGGCTGAGCGCAATCTGTACCAGTGCGAGGCAGAAGGTGATGGCGGTAAGGCCCAGCGTGAACAGTGGTTTTGCGGCAAAGCTCGCGGCGACACCATCCATGGCAGCTATGGCAAAGACCAGCAGCAGCAGCACATTGAGACCGCTGATGTGGTGGGAGGAGCGAGCCAGGCGCTCTTCACCGGCCAGTTTGCGAAAGGCGACCGAGACCGCAAAAGCGCCTGTGAGCAGCAAGGAGAGCTGGATGGCTAGCCCTCCGACGCTGAGAGGCAGGGCGGGCCCGAGCATCAACTCGCCGATGAAGGGGGCCGTCAGCGGGGTGATGATCAGAGCGGCAACAGAAAGCGCGAGACTGAGGGTGCCATCAAGGCCGAGCAAATAGATGAAGGCAGGAGCCGCCATCACCGGGGGAGCGGCGGTTGCGATGAAAAGGGCCAGCATCACATCGGGGCCAAGAGCCTTCAGGCCGGAGAGGTCGATCAGCAGCCACGTCAGCAGGGGCGCGCCGAGCATCATCCACAGGAGGGCGGCAATCAGAAGCGTGGGGCGACGCAGGCGCATGCGGATCGCGAAGGTGTCGACCCGCAGAAAAGCCAGGGTCAACAGGCTGAAGACGGCAACGGTCAGGTAGGGCCGCAGATAGGCGGACAGCGCCGGCAAGGCCATGCCGATGAAGATACTCACAGCAAGGGCGGCCGTTCCGTTGCGCCCGATCCATGCCAAGCCTGCACCACACCATCGAATCATCTTAAGTTGTCCTTTGAACCGCGAGTTGTGGCAGGCACTTCCGCGCCTCTTAAAGGATCCGGACCTCGGACGCCAGTATTAGGGCACCGTCCGGAACAGGCATGACAGCAAAAACCAGGCAAACGCAATCCTTCGACGTGATGGTGCTCGGCGCCGGTATCGTCGGCGTGTCGACGGCACTGCATCTGCAGCGGCTGGGCCTGTCCGTTGCGCTGATCGACCGCAAGCACCCGGGCGAGGAAGCTTCCTTCGGCAATGCCGGGATTGTCCAGCGGAACGGCTTCGTGCCGCATGCGGTGCCCACGCATCCGCTCACGCTTCTGGGGATCCTTTTCGGCCGCTCCAGTGCCGTTTCGCTGGACATGGCCACCGTACTGCGCATGTTGCCGTGGCTGCGCCAGTTCCACGCAGCAGGCAATGCCCGCGGGGTTGAAGCCTATTCGCGGGCGGTTGCTCCGTTGAGAGCCTTCGCCGTCGAGGAGCATCTGGACCTGGCGCATGCGACCAATGCCAACCGCTTTTACCGCCAAGGGGGCTGGCTGCATCTTTACCGCTCGGAGACTGCCTTCCAGGCAAGCGAAACCGAACGCCAGTACGCGCGGGTGTTTGGCGTTTCCTATCGGGAAATGTCGGCTGGCGAGATCGGAACGCTGGAGCCTGGCCTGACGGCGCAGGGGCTGAGAGGCGTTCATTGGCCGGAAAGTTGTTCGGTCTCCAATCCCGGTGCCGTGGTCGATGCTTTCTGGCGGGGATTCGTGCATGACGGGGGCGGATATTTCCGTGCCGATACAATGAAGCTGAAGCAGGAGCGTGGCGGCTGGCAAATCGAGGGGGAACGCGGCACATTGTTTTCCCGTCAGGCAGTGGTTGCCCTTGGAGCCTGGTCAGCGGATCTGCTGGCACGCCTTGGAGAAACCTTTCCGCTTGCGGTCAAGCGTGGCTACCACATGCATTATCGTCCGTTATCCGGGGCGTCCCTGTCACGACCGGTTGTGGATGTCGAAAACGGCTTCGCCCTGACACCGACGGATAATGGCATTCGCCTGACCACTGGCGTCGAACTGGCCGAGCGCGATGCCCCGCCCAATCCGGTGATCGTCAAGCTGGCGAAACGACGGGCCGAGGAAATTTTTCCGCTTGGACGGGCGTTACAGGAACAGCCGTGGATGGGAAGCAGGCCGTGCCTGCCGGATTCGCTGCCCGTGGTTGGTCCGTCTGCAAAGATCCCGGGCCTGTGGCTCAACTTCGGCCATGCCCATGACGGTTTCACGCTCGGACCGGTGACGGGACGGCTGCTGGCCAGCATGATTGCGGGCAAGCAGCCTTTCCTGGACCCGGCGGGGCTGTCTGCGTTGCGGTTCGCCACCTGAGCGTCTAACCTGGTGGCCGATCAAGGTCGGATGTCAGCTCTCGCGCAAGGGCAGGGCGACGGTATCCTTCACCGTATTGACGACGATGCGAGACTGCACATCGGACACGAGCGTATTGTCCAGCAGCTTCAGACGCAGAAAATTGTCGTAGGTTTTGATATCATCCGTCACAACCTTGATAAGATAGTCGACGGCACCGGTGATGCGCTCGCACGTCACGACCTCGGGCCAATGGTGGACCAGCTTGTCGAATGTTTCCATGTTCTCGCGGCTGGGAACCGCAAGCTTGACGAACGAGTAGGCCACGAAGCCAAGACCCACGGATTCGCGGTCGATGATGGCAGTGATCTGGCGGATGATTCCCTGTTCCTTGAGGCGCTTGATCCGGCGCCAGCAAGGCGTCTGGCTCATGCCCGCTTCCTTTGCCACTTCGGCAATGGAGAGCGACGCATCCCGTTGCAGTACACGCAGAACACGTATGTCCGACGGGTCGAGAAGATATTTATCTGTCATTGGATATTTTAGGAATTTTTATTCTGCCTCTGGGTGATTGGCCGTGACGATAGCACAGAAATTGCCTGAGAAAAGGATGATATTACCTATTATGTGAGGTTGCCGCCGGGGGACATTGCCCCAGATGTCGGTTGAGGAGGAATTCGGATGAACGTGCACATGCCAACCGTTACCCTGGAGGACAAATACGTCGCCACGGAAGGACGGGTCTATCTGACAGGCATACAGGCGCTTGTCCGGCTGGCGCTCGATCGGGCGCGCATGGACCAGTTGGCCGGCCTGAAAACGGGCGGCTTCATTTCCGGCTACCGGGGATCGCCGCTTGCCGGTTACGACACAGAGCTGATGCGGGCTCATCGCCACCTCAAGGGGTATGACGTCGTCTTCAAGCCGGGCGTCAACGAAGAGCTGGGCGCGACCGCAGTGTGGGGCAGCCAGAAGCTGCGCGGCGAGGGCGGTGTTGGACGGGCGACCTCTTACGACGGTGTCTTCGGCATCTGGTACGGCAAGGCGCCGGGCGTCGACCGTGCCGGCGATGTGCTGCGTCAGGCCAACGCTTCGGGCACTGACCGCAACGGCGGGGTGCTTGCCTTGGCCGGTGATGACCACCTTGCAAAATCCTCCATCCTGCCGGCGCAGAGCGAGTTCTATTTCGAGCATGCGGAAATTCCGGTCCTGAACCCGGCCGATATCCAGGATGTTCTCGACTACGGCCTGCACGGCCTGGAAATGTCCCGCTTCACCAGCCTCTGGACGGCCCTGATTTGCGTTGCCGACACGATGGATGCATCGGCAACGATCAATATCTCTCCGAACAGGTTGCGCATGGTGCGTCCGCTGGAAGGCGATCCGCGCAAGGACTATCACCAGAACCGCGATCTTCTTCTGGGTAACCGCCTGGAGACAGAGCGTCTGGTGCGCGATCTTCGTATTCCTGCGGCTCAGGCCTATGTGCGGACAAACGGTCTGGACCGGGTCACCTTCGGAACGAGGACCAATCCCAAATACGGCATCGTTGCTTCCGGCAAGGCCTACCGGGATCTGCTGCAGGCACTCGACCTGATGGGCATTACCGAGGACTTTGCCAAAGCGCTGGGCCTCGGGGTTTACAAGGTGGCAATGAGCTGGCCTCTGGAGCCGCTCGGCCTGCGTGATTTCGCCCGTGGCACAGAACGTTTGCTGGTGGTGGAGCACAAGCGCGCGTTCATGGAATCCCAGATCAAGGACATCTCTTATCACTGGCCGGAAATGAGCCGGCCGGAAATCTGGGGCAAACGCCGTCCGGACGGGACACCGTTCCTGTCCGATGTTCTGGAACTGTCCGTTGCCGAGCTTATCGAAGGCCTCATGACCTGGCTGCCGGGCGATGTGGTTTCGGAAGAAATGCGCGCCGTTGCCAACCGGATGACCAAACAGGCCATGTGGGCCCAGGGCCATGCGGAACGCGCTGCCCGTATTCCCTACTTCTGCTCAGGCTGCCCGCATTCCACGTCGACCAAGACACCGGAAGGCTCCCGCTCGCTGCCGGGCATCGGCTGCCACGCGATGACGGAAATGGCCGGCCGGACAACGGAAGGCCAGATTGCGATGGGCGGCGAGGGTGTCTTGTGGGTCGGGCAGCAGCCTTTCTCCGGCGACAGCCACGTCTTTGCCAACGTCGGCGACGGCACCTACTTCCATTCCGGCATCCTGGCGATCCGGCAGGCGCTCGCCTCCAACGTTCCGATCACCTACAAGATCCTCTACAACGACGCGGTTGCCATGACCGGTGGCCAGAAGGTGGATGGCCAGCTGACCGTTCCGCAGATCACCCGTCAGCTGGAAGCCGAAGGCGTCGAGCGGATCGCGGTGGTTTCGGAGAATCCGGACAGCTACGGCTCCTGGACACCGCTTGCCCCGGGAACCAAGATTCACCACCGCGACGAACTGATGGACGTTCAGGAAGAGTTCCAGACCTTCAAGGGCGTGTCGGTGATCGTTTACGACCAGACCTGCGCCGCGGAAAAGCGCCGCCGACGCAAGCGCGGGCAGTTTCCCGATCCGGACATGCGCCTCTTTATCAATGACCGGGTGTGTGAAGGCTGCGGAGACTGTTCCGTGCAGTCCAACTGCCTGTCGGTGGAGCCACTGGCAACGCCATTCGGTGAAAAGCGCGTCATCAACCAGTCGAGCTGCAACAAGGACTTCTCCTGTATCAAGGGGTTCTGCCCGTCCTTTGTCGAGATCAACGGCGCTGCACTGAAGAAGCCGAAGAAGGCGGATGTCGATATCGACACCCTGGTGGAAACCCTGCCGCTGCCGACACTTGCCTCGCTTGACCGCACCTGGAACACGCTGGTGGCCGGTATCGGCGGCATGGGTGTGACCACGATCAGCGCGATCCTGGCTATGGCGGCCCATGTGGACGGCAAGCAGGCTTCCACGCTGGACATGACCGGCCTTGCCCAGAAGGGTGGCCCGGTAACGTCTCACGTGCGTTTTGCGGCGGGCAACAGGTCGATTGAAGGTCCGCGGGTTCCGGCAGCCAGCCTCGACCTTCTGATCGCGAGTGACATGGTGGTGGCCGCGAACGCGGATCAGCTCGCGCTCGCCCATCGTGGTCACACGATGACCGTTGCCAACACCAAGGTGGCCCCGACTGCGGAATTCGTGCTGAAGCAGACGCTTTCCTTCGATGAAAAGCAGATGGACAGCGCCCTGCGCAAAGCCTCCGGCACATATCTGCCTGTCAATGCTGCAGACATTGCCGAGAAGCTTCTGGGCGATGCCATCTATGCCAACATGCTGCTGGTCGGCATGGCTTTCCAGAGTGGCGCATTGCCGGTCTCGGACTATGCCATCGAAACCGCGCTGGAGCTCAACGGCGCGTCGGTGAAGAACAACATCAAGGCGTTCCGTGCAGGCCGCGTGCTGGCTGCAGATCCGGAAAAACTGCTCAAGGCCCTGCCGTCGGAAGCAAAACAGCGTGTCTTTACCGTCGATGAGAAGATTGCCTTCAACGCCCAGGAGCTGACTGCCTATCAGGATGCGGCCTACGCACAGCGTTATCTGGATCTGGTCGGCAAGGTCAAAGAGGCTGACGAAGCGCATGGTCCGGGCACGTTCCGCCTGACGCAGACTGTGTCCGACATGCTCTTCAAGTTGATGGCCTACAAGGACGAATATGAAGTCGCGCGGCTTTATAGCGATCTTGCCTTCAAGGAGAAGATCGCGCAGCGCTTTGAAGACCCGAAGAAGCTGAAGGTTCATCTGGCACCGCCATTCCTCGCGCATCGCAAGGATCCGAAGACCGGCCGTCCGCAGAAGATTGCCTTCGGACCCTGGATCTTCTCCGCGTTCAGCTTCCTGGCGAAGCTCAAGGGCATGCGCGGCAAATGGTACGATCCGTTCGGCCGTACGGCGGAACGCAAGACAGAGCGCGCGCTCATCAGTCAGTATGAGGGCGATATTGCCGAGATCCTGAAGCGGCTGCCGGAAGGACACTACGGCCTGTTGGTCGAGCTCGCCCGGGTTCCGGATCTTATCCGCGGGTTTGGTCCGATCAAGGATGACAACATCGAAAAGGCGACTGAAAAGCGCCGTGTGCTTCTGGAGCAGCTCGACAGAAGCAATGACGGCGGCTCGGACAACAAGACCGGCACCAAGGAGTTTCTGGCTGCTGCCGAATAAAGGCCGATCTGGAACAGCAAAAAACCGGCGCCGCAGGGTGCCGGTTTTTTTATGTCTTTTGCTCCGGGTGAAGGCGCTGCAATCCTGAAACGGAAGGCAAGTCCATGGACGAGCTAGCGCCAGGGGCCGCTAATGATCGGCCGCCGCCGGTTTTCTTCGCGGGCTCTCAAATCGTTGTCGCTGAGGACATCGAAAAGAAGATCGTCCGGAATGGATTGATGGCTGGATCGGCGGGAAAGGGCCTTGCCGAGTTTCCGTCGCAGGAGGGCCGCCAGTTGATAGAGACCGCGGGTGCGGGAGGGCGGTATGGCGGCGACACGGGGAAAACGGACCACGGAGGACATGGCTGGCTCCAATAAAGAAATATATTGCTTTCTTTATTTAGATTGCGCCTGGTGATGGGTCAATAAGAAAAGGGAAATATTTCTTTATCTTGTGCGCTGCCGATGGGCACGCCCCTGTCCAGAGGCCTTGCGGCGCAGCGAATGTATTTAAACCAGTCGCAATTTCTGACCTTCGGAGGCTATTGAAACGGCCCCTGAAAATCTTTTTTCGGAAAAAATATTCGGATTTCAACGGGATAAAAAAGTGACTTCGAGCGGGGAGCGAAGCGGTCAAAATTGTTACATTTCAATGATATGTAATGAATACATGCGATATAGTTAGAATTGTTCTCAAGTTTTAAAAAAAGACAATTACATTCTGGAAAAGCGCGTTTCGACCTTCTTTAAAACTCATCGTCATTTTCTGTACCAACGCCAAACCGGCACACTTGTGAAAATTGGTAATGGAACATGACTGAAGCGTTGAAAACAGAACTGGTGAACTTCTCGGAGCTGACCGGTGAAGCTGGCAGCGCCCGGAGGGCCGAACTGGCCCGGCATGTCGCAACCCTGTTTGCCCTGACCTCCGATCGGTGCTCCGACGAGCAGGTCGATATTTATGACTCCGTTCTCTTGCGGCTTGTCGACATGGTGGAAGACGAAGTTCGCCGTTATGTCGCTGACCAGATGTCCAGCCTGAGACGCGGTCCGGAAGAAACCATCCGCCGTCTGGCCGATGACGAGATCGAGGTGGCCGAGCCGATCCTGCTGCGCTCCACCGTGCTGCGGGAGGCCGATCTGATCAAGATCGCCGAAAAACGCGGCAATGCGCACCGGTTCGCCATCGCACAGCGTGAAGTTCTGTCTGAAGAGCTGACCGATGTGCTGGTGCGTCGCGGTGATCTGAAGGTCAAGCGCAAGGTGGCCAGCAACGACGGCGCCTGCCTGTCGGATGCATCGATCATGGCCCTGATCAGCGATGCTGCCTCCGATGCGACGCTGCAGCTTTCCTTGAGCGAGCGTGCGGATCTTGCCGAAGCGCATATCGCCAGCCTGATCTCGGTTGCCAGCGAGGAAGTCCGGCGGAAGCTGCATGCAACCGGCCGTGGTCACGAAGCCGAGCGGGTAGAGGAAGCTGCCGATATCGCCGCACAGCGCATGTCCAACCAGTATTGGCTGGGCCGCTACGACTTCGAAACAGCGCGCAGCCGGGTACTGCTGCTGGCCAAACGCGGGATGGTCAATGAGGCGGCCCTGCGCCGGTTCGCCTCGGAAGACCGGTTCGCGGAAGCGGTCGCCACCTTTGCCTGGCTGGTGAGATGCGGTGTCGAGGAAGTCAGCCACTGGATGGTGCGCCCCGATCCGGAGCCGTTCGTCATTCTTGCCAAGGCTTCCGGGTTCTCCTCCATCACCGTGGGTTCCCTGCTGGCCATCGGCCCCTGGCGCCATCGCCTGACACCGGATGTGCGCAGCGATGCCATGGCCATGTTCGAGCGCATGACGATCGCCGAAGCCAAGCGCAAGATGGCTCATTGGAACAACACCGTTCTGCACTGACACAATTAAGCAAGGCGCCTCCTGCCTGCATGTAAGGCCCGGTTCGAAAGGATCGGGCCTCTTCTTTTTCAGCGCCTTGCGAAAAGCCGGCTTTCTTTCAAATGGCACAGATCCGTGCCAAGAAAGACGGGGATCCTTTTCGCGACTCGTCCTGGGGCTGACATGCGCTTTTCACATCCAACCTATCGCCGATCCTGTCTTGCCGATGGTGGCCGCAAGAGGTCAGGCAAGGCGTTCCTTCTTCTGTCAGGTCTGCTTGCACTCTTTCTGTGTCTGGCGGGGGGGGCCTCAGGGGCGCAGGCACAGGGAATACCCGGGCTGTTTTCCGGAAAGGGCTCTACCAAGACCGAGACCGGTACTGGGGCTCCGGCCGCTGAAACAACAGCAGATGGAAATGCGCAACCGGAAGCGGCTGGCTCTGCAGTGGCGCCGGCCGACGGCGCGGGTGAAGGCGCAAACCTTCTTCAGACCGTGGACGAGTTCACCGAAGATGCCGTCGAGGCCCGGGATGTTCTCAAATCCATCGTTCAGAAAATTCCCGAGATCCAGGATGTGATGGTGGAGACCCTGCGCGCCCAGGGGGGCGAACGGGGTCTCAACTGGATGTCGTCGACGCTGGTGGACATTCTGATAGCCGTTGTTCTCGGCCTTGTGGCCTCTGCCCTGGTGAACCGGTGGGGCCGGCGGCAATTCGCGTCCTGGTACCAGCCGGACGCGACGACACGGGCTGACAAGATTATCTATCTTTATGCCCGGGCGATCCTGATGTTCGTCGGTGTCGGGCTCTTCTTTGCCGTAGCGGCCGGGGTATTTCTTCTGGTCGGAACGGGCATTGATGCATCCAACAAGACAGCACTTGTGGTTGTCGGAACCATGGCGGTTTTTCTGGCGCTCCGTGTTGTCTGGCTGAATGTGCTGGCACCCGACGCGGAGAGCCACCGGTTGCTGGCGCTTTCCAATCAGGAAGCGACCGGGCTCTACAGGACACTGCTGGTCGGCTCCGCCATTTCCCTTGCGGCGGTTGCCTTCTGCCTCTGGATGGAGCGACTGGGTCTGTCGCCTGACATTCACAAGCTGGCATTGATTGCGGCCTCAGCGCTGTCGATGGTCATCCTGTCCGGCATCGCGATTGTCTATCGCAGGGTAATTGCGCGGCTGATCCGGGGAAAGAAGGGGGCTGAAGCGCCGATCTGGCGAAGGGTTCTGGCCAGCGGCTGGCACTTTGTTGCCGTTGCCTATTTCTTCCTGGCCTGGGGGATTTCGGCAGTGCGTATCCTGCTCGACTTGCCGGACGCGATCGGTCTGGTCGGTGCGCCGCTGGAAGTGCTGCTGATGGCTGCGGTTGCCTATGGGCTGCTGATCCTGCTCATCGACCGGGTTCTGTTGCCGCGGCTGGACACGGCCGCCGCACAGGAGAAGATTGCCGAGGACATCAAACGTGCCGAAGCAGGCGAGGGCGGCGAAGAGGATGCTGCCAGCACATTGGCCCAGGCGCGCGCGGAAGCTGCCGAGCGGGAAGCGCGGCGCTCACCCTTCCGGGACCTGTTCGACCGGGGGGCCACTATTCTGGTCGTGTTCACCTCGCTGGACATGCTGGCTTCCAAATGGGGACTGCCGCTTGCCGGTAGCGGCTCGCTGATCGGTTCCTTCGTCGAGGTGCTTCTGGTCATGTTCCTTGGCTACATGGCCTATGAGGCCGTGAAAATCGTCATTGACCGGGAAATTGCCAAGGAAGCGCCCGCCGAGAAAGACGAAGAGGCGGAAGTCGGGGGAACCGGTGAGAGCCGGATTTCCACCTTGCTGCCGATCTTCCGCAATTTCCTGCTCATCACGATCGTGGTGATCGCCACGATGGTGATCCTGTCGCAACTGGGCGTAAATATCGCGCCATTGTTCGCCGGTGCCGGTGTCGTCGGTCTGGCAGTTGGATTCGGGGCTCAAACCCTTATCCGGGATATCTTCTCCGGAGCTTTCTATCTGATCGACGATGCGTTCCGGAAAGGGGAATACATCGATATCGGCAGCGCCAAGGGCGTTGTCGAAAAGATCTCGATCCGGTCGATGCAACTGCGGCACCACCGCGGCGCGCTTACGACGGTTCCCTTTGGCGAAATTCAGAAAGTGGAGAATTTCTCACGAGACTGGGCGGTGATGAAACTTGCGTTCCGCGTTACCTACGACACCGACGTGGAAAAGATGCGCAAGATCATCAAGAACTTCGGCAAGGAACTGCTGGAGGACGAGTATTTCGGGCCCATGTTCCTGGCGCCGCTGAAATCTCAGGGCATCATGTCGATGGAAGACAGTGCCATGATCGCGCGTGTCAAGTTCACCACCAAGCCTGGCAAGCAGTTCGAGCTTCGCAAGGTCGTTTATGCGGGGCTTCGCGACCTCTTCGAAAAGAACGGCATCAGGTTCGCACATCGCCAGGTGACCGTGCGTGTTGCCGGGTCTGACGGCGATGAGGAGGTCGTGACACCCGGCGCCAGGGAAGCTGCTGCGGCTGGTGCTGCCGCGGCTGGAATGCTGGGTGAGGGAATTGGTGACGAGACCGGCGGCAGCGCCGAGGACCAGCTCTAGCACCCGCTGTGTCGCAGCGCCGGATCCTGGACTTGCGGCGAGGCCGCCATAATGGTGTGCTTCACTTCTCGGATCGCAAATGTGAAGGGGGAGACTATGCTGAAACCAATGTTTCTGGGAGCTGCGCTTGCAGTTGCCTTGTCATGCCAGGCCATTGCGGGACCTTTGCAGGACAAGGCGGCTGAAGCGGAGGCGGCGCTTGATGCCGGCAAGGGCGGGGAAGCCATCTCTTTGATGCGCGGGGCCCTTTTCGACGTTTGGTCGAAAGCCACCATTTCCATTCCAACCGCCTTGTTCGTGATGGCCCCTGCCGACGGCTTCGGCATCTATAAACCCAGGGAAGATGCAGCTTTCGGAGCGGACGAGCCGCTGCGCATCTATCTGGAGCCGGTTGGCTTCGACTGGAAACAGCAGGATGGCCTGTTCACATCCCTTCTGACCGTCGACTTCGACCTCGCGTCGCCCGATGGCAAGGTGCTGGCTGGGCAAAAGGGCTTCGGCCGGTTCGACTTCAAGAGCCACGTGCCCAATACCGAATACATGGCCAACCTGACCCTGAATGTCAGCGGGGCCCCGGCGGGCGACTATGTACTGGAACTCACCGTCAACGATGAATTCAGCGGCAATTCCGCGAAAGTCCGGATGCCCTTTTCGATCAAGTAGGTGCATCGGCAACAGGGTGAGGGGCGGTCTATTCGCTTTTGTGCGCCAGGTCCGTGGACCTCTTGACTGAAATCCGATATCGGTCCCGGCAGGCACCAGGAAGAGGCTTGCCATGACTTGAGCTGCCATCCGGCAGCCGGGATGCGCCACCCTTCGCTGATCGAGGAAACCGGGCCCAGGCATGAAGCTCTACGACTGTTTTGTCTTCCATAACGAATTCGAACTTCTGGAAATCCGTCTTCGGGAGATGGGGAACCATGTCGACAAGTTTGTCCTGGTGGAAGCGAACCAGACGCAACGCGGTGGTCCCAAGCCGTTCTACTTTGCGGAAAATCGCGAACGGTTTGCGCCCTGGGCCGACAAGATCATCGATCTTCAGGTCGAGTTTCCCGATGAATTGCCACCGGCGCTCGGCGTCTACAAGAATCGCCGGAAAGCGGACTGGGAGCGCGAGAACTATCAGCGCAATTGCATTGCACGGGGACTGGACGCCTGTGCGCCGGACGACGTCATCCTTCTGTCGGATGTCGACGAGATCGTGCGGGCGGATGTTCTGAAGAAGGTGCTGGACGAGAAGCTCTACAAGGGGCGGCTGCTGGTGTTCGAACAGAGCCTGCACAAACACCATCTCGACCGGATCGTTCCCGGCAAGACCTGGCTGCTGGGGTCGCGGATGATTGAAAAGAAATACCTGACCACGCCGCAGCAACTGCGCCGGACAAAGGCCCGGATGACGAAAAAGTCCTACGTGCCGGGTTTTGTCGCCCAACCGCTTCTCAGGATCCGCAACAACAACCTGTCGGGCATCAGCCGCCCGGTGAAAATCCTGCCCGATGCAGGCTGGCATTTTTCCTCCATGGGCGGCGTGGAAGCCTTCCGGACCAAACTGGCATCTGTCGTCCATGGTCAGACTGTCGATACCAGCGATATCGAAAGGCTCTATGCGAAAGAGCTGGTCGGCACCGAGATCATCCCGCGCGAAGGTCTGCCGGGCTGTGTGCGCGAGGGGCGCTTCGATCACATGCTGGATCAAGGTGCTGTGCCTGCGGAAAGCTGACGAGTTCCGCCGAATTCGGTCATTGGTAATCGGAAACCTGATCCGTTCGGGAGGGCACGCTCGATGATCGCAGCCATGTGACTAATCCGATCGTGCTTCTACACGATGCGGGCTGGATGCTTCCTCGCCCAAGGAGACGGCGTCGTCTTCTTGTGGGCAATATTCACATTTAGCCGATTTGGAGCCTGGCCTGGAGAAGGTATCCATGAACCTTCCGCCGCTTTAGCGACTGACGGCACCGATAGGAGCGGTCACGGGAACAGTTTCAGCGGCGGACAGTTGCCGCCAGGACACTTCCAGAGAGGGCGGTCGAGGCTGCGGCCGGTGTTGTGTCGTGTGCTGCCGATCCGCGATATGAGAGTAAAATATTCTCCCTCTTTCTGCATTTTTGCTCTTTCTTCTCCTGCAATCGCTTCCACATTCCGGCACTAAGGCCACTCACTCATCATGCCGGAAAGGAATTGATATGAGCTGGTTCAAAGCGATTGCCGCGGCCGCAGTGCTGCAGGTACTTACCCTTTCTCCCTCGCAGGCGGGTGACAACCTCGATGCGATCAAATCGGCAGGTGTCCTGAAGATCGGCACCGAAGGCACCTACGCGCCTTTCACCTTCCACGACGGGGAAGGCAAGCTGGTCGGTTTCGATGTCGAAATCGGCGAGGCCGTTGCCGAAAAACTTGGCGTCAAGGCCGAGTTCATTGAAGGCAAATGGGACGGACTGATCGCCGGCCTGGACGTCAAGCGCTACGACGTGGTCATCAATCAGGTCGGCATCACTGACGCCCGCAAGCAGAAATACGATTTCTCCGACCCCTACATCGCCTCCAAGGCAGTGTTGATCGTTCGCGGCAGCAATGACGACATCAATGGCTTCGAAGACCTCACCGGCAAAAAGGCGGCTCAGTCCTTGACCAGCAATTTCGGCAAGCTGGCGGAAGAAGCCGGAGCGGAACTGGTCGGCACCGACGGGTTCGACCAGTCAATCCAGCTGGTGCTGACACGCCGCGCTGATGCGACCATCAACGACAGCCTGTCCTATCTGGACTTCAAGAAGCAGAAACCGGATGCGCCGGTGAAGGTTGTCGCCGAGAAAGCAAATGCCGACTATTCCGGCATTCTGGTGCGTAAGGGTGACCCAGAACTGGTTGCCGCCCTGAATTCGGCGCTGGCCGACATCAAGGCGGATGGTACCTACCAGGCGATTTCCGACAAGTACTTTGGTCAGGACGTGTCCAACTGACATGATGAAGGCCGGTCAACGCAGATCTAGACCGGCCCTTCTCACCTAAACGAAAAGCGCCGGGCGTTCGCGCCGGGCGCGTTTTTTTGGAGCTTTATCGTGCCTCACTGGCTTCAGTTGATGATCGATTCCCTGCCGACGCTTCTGTGGGCTGGGGTCAAATTCACCATTCCGCTCACGCTGTTGTCCTTCGCACTGGGGCTCAGTCTTGGTCTGACCACGGCTGTCACACGCCTGTTCGCGCCGCTGCCGCTGGTGCTGGTCGCGCGCTTTTATGTCTGGGTCTTCCGGGGAACGCCGCTGCTGGTACAGCTCTTCGTGATCTTTTACGGCCTGCCCAGTATCGGAATTTTGCTGGATGCGTTTCCTGCCGCCCTGATCGGCTTTACGCTCAATGTCGGTGCCTATTCGTCGGAGATCATCCGGGCTGCCATTTCCTCCGTGCCGAAGGGACAGTGGGAAGCCGCGTTTTCCACCGGGATGACATGGCGCCAGGCGATGATGCGCACGATCCTGCCGCAAGCCGGGCGCGTGGCGGTGCCGCCGCTGTCGAACACTTTCATTTCGCTGGTCAAGGATACGTCTCTGGCCGCTGCCATCACGGTGCCGGAGTTGTTCCAGTCGGCGCAGCGCATCGTTGCCACCACATATGAGCCACTGATCCTCTACATCGAGGCTGCCCTGATCTATCTTGCCATGAGTTCAGTGCTTGCCTGGCTGCAGGAGCGGCTGGAAGTCCGGTTTGCGCGATATGGCGGCATGCTGGAGACCTCTAGATGATCGAGCTTTCCAATATCAAGAAAAAGTTCGGTGACGCGCTTATCCTCGACGATATCTCGCTGCGTTTTCCCGAAGGCAGCGTCACCGCGCTTGTCGGCCCGTCGGGCGGCGGCAAGAGTACTTTGCTGCGCTGTATCAATCTGCTGGAGATACCGACCTCCGGCAGCGTTCAGGTCGGTGAACACAAGATCACGTTCAAGCAGGGCGTATCAGTGCCGCAGGCATCGGTTCAGAAGATCCGCTGCGAGACGGGCATGGTGTTCCAGAACTTTCAGCTCTTTCCGCACAGGACAGTGATCGAGAATGTGATGGAAGGCCTGCTGGTGGTTCAGAAATGGCCCCGTGAAAAGGCCCGGCAGCGGGCATTGGATCTGCTGGACAAGGTCGGCATGTCGCACAAGACCGACGCCTGGCCGGCCAATCTTTCCGGCGGTCAGCAGCAGCGTGTTGCGATTGCCCGTGCTCTTGCACCTTCGCCCAAGGTGCTTCTATGCGACGAGCCGACTTCCGCGCTCGATCCGGAACTGGCCGGTGAGGTGGTCGACGTACTCGGTCAGCTTGCCCGGGAAGGGACCACCATGGTGATGGCGACGCACGACCTGCGACTGGCATCGCAGATCGCAAATCATGTCGTCTTTCTGGAGGCCGGGCAGGTGGTGGAAACCGGAGATGCGGACGCGATCTTCCGTCATCCCGAGCGCGAGCGCACCCGCCGGTTTGTTTCCTCCATCAACGCCGCACAGACGCTCTAGGTCAGCGCTCCCGCATTGCTCAGATGCGGGAGGTGGTGCAATTCGGCGTGTCACGCGAGGGCTGGGCTATTGCCCTTGCCCGGGCTCAAGACCGCGTAAGGCAGCTCACCTGACCTGAAGTGGCTCGTTCCATTTGTGCTGATGGCCTCGCTCAGTGGATGCGAGGTGGTGCGCAGGTCGGCTCTCGTTTTTCTCCTGCGGGCGTAATTTCGACGAATACGGACCAATCAGTGTCGTATTTGTTTTGATCCCTTGCATGGCGCTTCGATTTCATATAAAGATATCTTTATATCGACATTGATGGCGAAGCGCATGACCGAAGAACAGACCCTGTCCGTTGACGATACCCTGGCCGCCCTGAGGGCTGTCGGCGAGGCGACGCGCCTGAGGCTGATTGCGCTTCTGGCGGAAAGCGAGCTGACGGTGAAGGATGCCACGGCGATCCTCGGACAGAGCCAGCCGCGCATCTCCCGTCATCTGAAGCTGCTTGCCGAAGCGGATCTCATTCAGCGGTTCCCGGAAGGGGCCTGGGTTTACTACCGGCTGGCGGATGGTCCTGAAGGCCAGCTTGCACGCGATCTTGTTGCCCGTATTTCCCTGGAAGACCCGGTGCTGGCGGCGGACCAGGAACGGTTCCGGGCGATCCGCAAGGCCAAGGCGGACGAGGCGGCTGCATATTTTGCAGCCCGCGCGCTTACCTGGGACCGGGAGCGTTCGCTGCATGTTTCCGAAGACGATGTCGAAAAGGCGATGCGCAAGGCACTGGGCGACAAGCCGTTCCAGTCGTTCCTCGACCTTGGCACCGGCACCGGTCGGTTGCTGGAAGTGTTTGCGGACCAGTATGCGACGGCACTTGGTGTCGATGCCTCGCATGACATGCTTGCCGTTGCCCGCGCGAACCTCGCCAAGGCCGGGCTTTCAAACGCCCAGGTACGCCACGGCGACGTTTACGCGCTGAATGTGCCGCCCCGGTCCTTCGATGTCGTGGCGATCCATCAGGTGCTGCACTTCCTTGAGGAACCGGCAAGGGCGCTCAACGAGGCTGCCCGCGCGCTGCGTCCCGGCGGCCGCCTGTTGATCATCGATTTTGCTCCGCATCAGCTGGAGTTCCTGCGCGAAAAACACGCGCATCGTCGCCTGGGCTTTGCCCATGACCAGATGGAGCGCTGGCTTGAAGCGCTCGAACTGGACCTGGAACAGGTCACCGATCTTGTTCCGGGAGACGGCAACGACACCAACCTTACCGTAACCCTTTGGCTTGCGCGTGACCGCCGAATTGTCACCGACCTGCCTGCCCGAGACACGTCCCGAGAGGTCGCCTAACATGACAACCTGTTCCAACCGCCGGTCTCACCAGGCCGCACCTTCGCCAATCACGGCTTCGTTCGAATTTTTCCCGCCGAAGTCCGACAAGATGGCGGAGACGCTGTGGCAGACGGTTCAGCGACTGGCGCCGCTCAGCCCGTCCTTTGTTTCCGTGACCTATGGTGCCGGCGGTTCCACCCGCGAGCGTACGCATCGCACTGTCGAGCGGATCCTGAAGGAAACCGACCTTGCACCGGCGGCGCACCTGACCTGTGTCGGTGCGGCGCGCAGCGAAATCGATGCGATCGTCAAGGACTACTGGGATCTGGGCGTGCGTCATCTGGTGGCGCTGCGCGGTGACCCGCTCGACGGCATCGGCTCGCGTTACGTGCCGCATCCGGAGGGCTATGCCTATGCGACCGACCTGGTTGAAGGCGTCAAGAAGATCGCCAATTTCGACATTTCCGTCTCCGGCTATCCGGAAAGGCATCCGGAAAGCGGCAATTGGCAGAAAGAGATCGACAATCTGAAGCGCAAGGTCGACGCCGGTGCGGACCGGATCATTACCCAGTACTTCTTCGACAATGACCTGTTCGATGATTACCTCGACCGGATTGCGGCCGCTGGCATCAATATTCCGGTGATCCCGGGGATTCTGCCGATCCACAATTTCGAGCAGACGATGGTGTTCTCCGCCAAGTGCGGCACCTCCATTCCGCAGTGGCTGGCTCGGCGTTTTGCCGGCCTGACCAACGATCCGGAAACCCGGAAGCTGGTTGGCGTTTCGGTTGCCTGCGAACAGGTGATGGACCTGGTCGACCGCGGCATCAACGACTTCCATTTCTACACCATGAACCGGGCCGACCTGACCTTTGCCATCTGCCACATGCTTGGCATGGGGCAGCCGGAAACCAAGGAAACCCTGGCGGCCTGAGGGAGGCGAGGCGGCCGGGCCGGGCGCAGAAACGAGCCAGTTGTTTTGGATTTAGAGCGGATGCCCCCTCTTAGCCCGTTACCCTTACCTGGGT
>NZ_JAAZTM010000017.1:0-176643 GCF_012395805.1 Labrenzia sp. 5N
GACAGGGGTTGGGGGTATCGGCGCAGCCGGGACACGCTGCTGTCATTCAGGACAGGAACGGCCGGAAACCAAGCGGGAAGCGGAGCGAGATGATCAAGTTAAGCACTGCCGATGCCATTGAATCGACCGCCTATGCGGTGTTGCGCGAGAAGGGCTTCGAGCTTCATGTCGTCGACATGGGCGCGGACAACAATCGTCTGATCGTCGCCACCGACAAGGACCACGAGTTCCGCGGGCATTCGGCCCTCGAAATTCTCGGGCTCCTGGCCGTTTATGAGGCACGCGGCGAAGACTGGCACCCGACCGAAGACGACGTTCACAGCCGCACCAAGTTCTGGGACGCCTCTTACAACGATACCGACCGGGACAGCTGACACGCTGTCCGGTTGCACAGTTAAATCACGCCGGCTTCCGCCGGCCAAACCAACAGAAATTTCCGGAAGGAAACCCCGTGATCAAGTCAGACGCCTTCGAGCGCCTCCGTGACCTCGCCAAGACCCGTATTCTCGTCCTTGACGGTGCCATGGGCACGGAAATCCAGCTTCTGAAACTGGATGAAGCGGCCTACCGCGGTGACCGCTTCAAGGACTGGCCGAGCGACATCAAGGGCAATAACGATCTGCTGAGCCTGACCCAGCCGGACGCGATCCGGAAGATCCATGTCGATTATCTGGAAGCCGGTGCCGACATCGTCGAGACCAACACCTTTTCCTCCACGACGATCGCTCAGGCCGACTACGGCATGGAAGAGCTGGCCTATGAGCTGAACTTCGAAAGCGCGAAACTCGCGCGTGAAGCCTGCGACAAGGTCACGGCACAGGATCCGTCCCGGCCGCGTTTCGTCGCCGGGGCGCTCGGTCCGACCAACCGGACCGCGTCGATCTCGCCGGATGTGAACAATCCGGGCTACCGTGCTGTTTCCTTTGATGATCTGCGCATTGCCTATGCCGAAGCTACCCGCGGTCTCATTGCGGGTGGGGCCGATATCATCCTGGTGGAGACCATCTTCGACACGCTGAACGCCAAGGCGGCGCTGTTTGCCATTGACGAGGTCTTCGAAGAAACCGGCAAGATCCTGCCGGTGATGATTTCCGGTACGATCACCGATCTTTCGGGCCGGACACTTTCCGGACAGACACCGGAAGCCTTCTGGAACTCCGTCCGTCACACCAGCCCGCTGACCATCGGTCTCAACTGTGCACTTGGCGCCAAGGAAATGCGTGCGCATGTGGACGAGCTCGGCCGCGTCGCCGACACGCTTGTGTGCGCCTATCCGAATGCCGGCCTGCCGAACGAATTCGGTGAATATGACGAGAGCCCGGAACATATGGCCGGCCTGATCGAGGAATTTGCCTCGGCGGGTCTCGTCAACGTTGTTGGCGGCTGCTGTGGTACCACGCCTGCGCATATCAAGGCGATTGCGGACGCCGTTGCGGACAAGAAACCGCGCGAGATCCCGGACATCGACATTCACATGCGTCTGTCGGGCCTGGAGCCGTTCGTGGTGACGAAGGAGACCAACTTCGTCAACGTGGGCGAACGGACCAACGTGACCGGCTCGGCCAGGTTCCGCAAGCTGATCAAGGAAGGGGACTACCCAACCGCGCTCGAAGTTGCCCGTCAGCAGGTCGAAAACGGCGCGCAGATCATCGACATCAACATGGACGAAGGCCTGCTCGATTCCGAGGAAGCCATGGTCACCTTCCTGAACCTGGTGGCCGCCGAGCCGGACATCGCCAAGGTTCCGGTGATGATCGACAGTTCCAAGTGGACGGTCATCGAAGCGGGCCTCAAATGCATCCAGGGCAAGGGGGTCGTGAACTCCATCTCGATGAAGGAAGGCGAAGAGGAGTTCATCAAGCACGCGACGCTGGTGCGCCGTTACGGTGCTGCCGTTGTGGTGATGGCGTTTGATGAAAGCGGACAGGCCGACACCTTCGAGCGCAAGACAGAGATCTGCGCACGGTCCTACAAGATCCTGACCGAAAAGGTCGGCTTCCCGCCGGAAGACATCATTTTCGACCCGAACATCTTTGCCGTCGCGACAGGCATCGAGGAACACAACAACTATGGCGTCGACTTCATCGAGGCGACCGGCTGGATCCGCGAGAACCTGCCGCACGCCCATGTGTCAGGCGGCGTATCGAATCTGTCGTTCTCGTTCCGCGGCAACGAAGCCGTGCGCGAGGCGATGCATTCGGTGTTCCTCTATCATGCCATCAAGCGCGGCATGGATATGGGCATCGTGAATGCCGGTCAGCTTGCGGTCTATAATGATCTCGATCGCGAATTGCGCGAGCTTTGCGAGGACGTTGTCCTCAATCGGCGGCAGGACAGCACCGACCGGTTGCTGGAAGCGGCCGAGCGCTGGAAAGGCGAGGGCGGCAAGAAAAAGGAAGCCGATCTCACCTGGCGTACCTGGGGTGTTGCCAAGCGCCTGGAACACGCGCTCGTTCACGGCATTGCCGATTACGTGGAAGAAGACACCGAAGAAGCCCGCCAGGCCTTCGACCGGCCGCTGCACGTGATCGAAGGCCCGCTGATGGACGGTATGAACGTCGTCGGCGATCTCTTCGGATCCGGGCAGATGTTCCTGCCGCAGGTGGTCAAGTCTGCCCGCGTCATGAAGAAGGCGGTCGCCTATCTGATGCCGTTCATGGAAAAGGAAAAGGAAGAGCTTGGCCAAACGGGTCATTCTTCCGCCGGCAAGATCCTGATGGCGACGGTCAAGGGCGATGTGCATGACATCGGCAAGAACATTGTCGGCGTCGTGCTCCAGTGCAACAACTTCGAGGTGATCGATCTCGGCGTCATGGTGCCGGCAGCGAAGATCCTCGATACCGCGCGTCAGGAAAAGGTCGACATGATCGGGCTGTCCGGCCTGATCACACCGTCGCTGGACGAAATGTGCCACGTTGCCGCCGAGCTGGAACGTGAAGGGCTTGATGTGCCGCTGCTGATCGGCGGGGCGACCACGTCCAAGATCCATACAGCGGTGAAGATCCACCCGAACTATGCCCGCGGCCAGGCAATCTATGTCACCGATGCGGGCCGGGCTGTCGGTGTTGCCTCCAAGCTGATGAGCGAAGGTGGCCGCGCGCCTTACTATGCCGATGTGCGTGCCGAATATGCCGATATTGCCGAAAAGCATGCAGCCGGCAGGGGTTCTCAGCAGCGCACGTCGCTGAAAGCCGCGCGGGACAATGCCTTCAAGGCCGACTTTAAGGGCAAACAGCCGGTTGCGCCGAAGAAGCCAGGCACGACTGTCTATGACGATTTCCCGCTGGAGGAACTGGTGCCGTTCATCGACTGGACGCCGTTCTTCTCCACCTGGGAGATCAAGGGCCGTTATCCGGCGGTACTGACCGACAATCGCTACGGCCCGGCGGCCAAGGCGCTTTTCGACGATGCCCGGCGGATGCTCGATGAAATCGTTGAAAAGAAGCTGCTGACGGCACGCGGTGTTGCAAGCCTGTGGCCGGCCAATGCGGTTGGTGACGATGTGCGTGTCTTCACCGACGAAAGCCGGAGCGAAACGCTGGCGACCTTCCACACGCTGCGCCAGCAGATGAGCCGGACTGCAGGTGGCCGCGCCAATATCGCCCTCAGCGATTTCGTTGCGCCCGAGGCCAGCGGCATTGCCGACTGGATCGGCGGATTTGCCGTTACCTCCGGTCATGGCGAGGACGAGCTGGCGGCGCGTTACGCCAGGGAGTCGGACGACTACAACAAGATCCTCTCCCAGGCCCTGGCAGACCGGCTGGCGGAAGCCTTTGCCGAGAAGCTGCACCAGATCGTACGCAAGGACATTTGGGGCTACGCCGCCGCCGAAGACCTGTCCGTCGACGATATCATCTCGGAAAAATATCAGGGCATTCGTCCGGCACCGGGCTACCCGGCCCAGCCGGACCATACGGAAAAGGATACCCTGTTCCGGCTGCTCGATGCGGAACGCCTGACAGGCATTCAGCTGACAGAGAGCAGGGCCATGTTGCCGGGGTCTTCCGTTTCCGGGCTCTATTTCGGTCATGCCGACAGCCATTATTTCGGTGTCGGCAAGATCGAGAAGGACCAGGTGGAGGATTACGCCGCACGCAAAGGTTGGGATCTGGCCTACGCGGAACGCTGGCTGGCTCCGATTCTCAACTACGATCCGGCCCGGATGGTCGCTGCCGAGTAGGGTCCGCTCCACCAAAACCGACTGGAAACAGATGGCCTCCCGCGTGTCGCACGCGGGAGGCCATTTATTTTCTCCAATGAATTAAATGACGTAAGGAAAATAACACAAATTTTTGAGAATATGCACACTGTGCACTCTTGTAATGTGCACGCAGTGCGCTAACATATGCTCTATCAGGTGAGCGCCGATAAAGGTTCTGCGCACACCAAAGGAGAAAAAAACATGACTGTGCAAATCGCTAGAATTTTGCTGGTTCAGCATCGCCAGGATTACAATCGGGACCGCCTTGCGTGGTTGCCGGCGCGGCTTTATCGCTCCTGGCGTGAAGCCCTTCCGAAGGTTCAGGAGACCATCCGGTCTCTTTGAGCTGGGCCCACCCCGAAATTGGCCCCAAGAAACAAGAACAAGATCACTGGGCGCCACGTTTGCCCCTGGCGTCTGCCCACTTCCTTACAAAGCCCGGCTTCGGCCGGGTTTTTTGTTATCTGTGGATGAGCAGAAAGGGGCGGGGGTGTTGCTCAGGGTACCGGAAACAGTTTCTTCAGTTCCGCTTCACCTTTCGGCGAAATATGAACGATGCGTCCCGCCGGTTCGCGGCGCAGCCAGTCGCTTTCGGTGAAGCGCGTCAGAAGAGCGGCCCCCAGACCTCCCGCCAGATGATTGCGCCTTTCGCTCCAGTCCAGACAGGCACGGCACATCGGGCGGCGGCTTGCTGTGAGGGCATCCAGGTCAATGCCGATGCCTGAGACGAAACCTTCACCATCTGCGGTCAGGGCGAGGCCGCCCTTGTCCGTCGAGACGGCAAGGAACCCGCGCTTCTGCAGGCTGTCGAAAATACGCACCGCCATATCGCCAGCCAAATGGTCATAACACACACGGGCGGCCCGCATCTGTGGGTCTCTGGGGCCGGTGCGTGTGCGCAGGTGACCCTTGCGGGCGGCAAGGCCCATCACGGCTTCCAGCACGGCTCCAACTTCCGGGCCCGCGAGCGTGAAATAGCGATGCCGGCCCTGCTTGGCCTGGGTCAGCAAGCCGCCTTCCATCAGTTTCTTCAGGTGCGAACTGGCGGTCTGGCCGGTGATGCCGGCTTCGGTTGCCAGTTCCGTCGCCGTCAGGGCCTTGCCGCTTAACAGCGCGCTCAGAATGTTGGCGCGGGCCGGGTCACCCATCAAGGCGCCGATGCGGGCAATGTCCGGTCCATCCTTCATGGGATCTCCTCCATGGTTCGATCTGTGTCGAAGCATTGCAGACATGGACCGTGGCACACAAGCGCAATCGACACAGCCTTGAAGGAGACCTTGGTGATTACCTGTTTCATCCGCTATCACATCGACCCGACGAAGAAAGCCGCCTTTGAGCAATACGCGCGAAACTGGGGGCAGGCGATCCCGCGTTGCGGTGCGGATCTGATCGGCTATTTTGCACCCCACGAAGGCTCGACGACGCTGGCGTACGGTGTTTATTCCATCGAGAACCTTGCGGCATATGAAGCCTACCGGGCGCGGCTTGCCGCGGACCCGTTGGGGCAGGAGAACTATGCTTTTGCCATGAAGGAAAAATTCATCTTGCGGGAAGACCGCACGTTTCTGAAACTGGCCTCCGCACCGCATGGCATGGGAGAGAAACTCAAATGATTGCCGTCATCTTCGAAGTGATCCCGCATGCGGACAAGAAACAGGCTTATCTCGACATGGCTGCCGAGATGAAGCCCCTGGTCGAACAGATCGACGGGTTCCTGTCCGTCGAGCGATTCCAGAGCCTCACCAATCCGGAGAAATTACTGTCGGTCTCCTTCTTTCGCGACGAAGCCGCGCTGAATGAATGGCGGCAGCTCACGCAGCATCGCAAGGCGCAGCGTGCCGGACGGAACAGCTATTTCAAGGATTACCGGTTGCGGGTGGCGCAGGTGCTGCGCGACTATGGCATGGACGAGCGCGACGAGGCTCCCGCCGACAGCCGCGACGTGAACGGTTAAGCCGGCAGCCATGCAAAACAGATCCATCGAACTGGCGCTTTTGGGCGTGCTCGCTCTGCTGTGGGGCTCATCCTACATGTGGATCAGCCTGGCGCTGCCATCGTTTCCTCCTGCGACGCTGATTGCCATCCGTGTGTCTCTTGCTGCGCTGGCGTTGCTGGTCATCATGGCAGCAAGGGGCATTCGAATGCCGCTGGACAGGCAAAACTGGAAGCAGTTCTTCATCCAGTCCCTGGTCAACAGCACAGGACCCTGGCTGATGCTGGCCTGGGGCCAGCAATATGCCGGGACGGCCGTCTCCAGCGTTCTGAATTCAACCTCGCCGCTCTGGGTCTTCGCCTTTTCGTTCCTGCTGCTGAACCATGGCGAAAGGCCAGGTGCCCGGCAACTCACCGGCGCCTTGTTCGGCTTTGCCGGTATCGTGCTGATCGTCGGTGTCGGTGCGCTTGAGGATATCGGCAGGAACCTTGTGCCGCAGCTTGTCGTCCTGTTCGGGGCTGCGCTCTATGGCATTGCGGCCCTGCGCGGCCGTGTCTTTGCGGGTCTGCCGCCCATAGTGCCGGCTGCGGGAACGCTCATCTGCGCATCGGTTGTGCTGGTCCCGGCAAGCCTCATCGTCGACCGGCCCTGGCAGTTGACGCCGGATACGACCGGCATCGTTGCCGCGCTGACGCTCTCGCTCGCGTGCACCGCGCTGGCATTTCTGATCTATTTCCGTCTGCTGTCGACCCTTGGGGCAATGGGAACGGCCAGTCAGGCCTATCTGCGCTCAGGCGTAGGTGTCTTTCTCGGTGTCGTGTTCCTGTCGGAGACGCTGGATCTGGAGACCTTTGCCGGAATTTGCCTTGCCATTTTCGGTGTTGTTCTGATCAACTGGCCACGTGCGGTGAAGCGTCAAGACGTTTCGGCTCCAGTATCTGCCGCCAAGTAAGAGGGCATTCGGCCGGCAGGAAACTGGGCGGCCCGATCCGTGCGCATGGTGGCAGAGACTTGCGAGGAGGTGTCCATGAGTGTCCTGACCGTATTCGAGGCCGGTTCCAGGCCATCGCGACGTGCAAATCCGGATTATTTCACTGGAACGGTCTGGCAGGACCCGGTGATCGAGGCGCCCGCGCCAGCGCGCGTGCGCGCATTGCGGGTGACGTTCGAACCGGGGGCACGTACTCACTGGCACACCCATCCGCTTGGGCAGACCCTTCAGATACTGGAAGGGGCAGGTTTTGTGCATCTGTGGGGGCAGGAGAAACTGTCGATACTGCCAGGTGATGTCATCTGGATCCCGCCTGGCGTCAAACATTGGCATGGCGCCGGACCGAACACCTCACTTGTCCATCTGGCCATACAGGAAGAACAGGACGGTGCGACGGCGGAGTGGCTCGAACCGGTCGATGAGGCCACTTACGCCGGTGGCCTTCAGGCGCGGCGTTGAGCGTCCGGTGCCAAAGTTGCCCCGACTCCTCTCGGCGGACGTCTTGAGCTCTTCCGCGGCACGGGGTGCCGGAGCATATTGTGCTTGCCAGCAGACTCTGGTCAAAAGGATCCATCCATTCATGAAGTGATTGCCCGATGAACATTGCCATTGTCGGGGCCGGGATTGGAGGACTGGCCACAGCCATTCTTCTGGAGCGTCTGGGCCACCGGATTTCCCTGTTTGAACAATTCCGCAAACCGGTTCCCATCGGTTCGGGCTTGATGATCCAGCCTGTCGGGCTGGAAGTCCTGGAACTGGCTGGTGTCGCGGATGTGGTGCAGAAGCACGCAACGCCGATCAAGCGTGTGCTTGGCAGGTCATCGCAAACCGGCAGACGGGTTCTTGACGTGGACTATGGCGCAGTGCCGGGGCTTGGTATCCACCGGGCCGCTCTGTTTTCGGCGCTTTATGAAAAGGTGCTGACCCGTGCGCTTTACTGGCACACGGATTGCCGGATCACCGGTCACCAGGACGGGAAACTGCGTTTCGCGGATGGCAGCTTTTCCGAGGCCTTCGACCTGATCATCGATGCGTCGGGTGCAAATTCGGTTCTGTCGCCGCTGAAAGCACGCGCACTGTCGTTCGGTGCGATCTGGGGAACTGTCGACTGGGTTTCCGGCGGTCTGCCCGAGGATCATCTTTCCCAGCGCTATCGCGGTGCAGACCACATGATTGGTGTGTTGCCTGTCGGCCTCATGCCGGGACAGGACCGGCGGAAGGCCGCGTTCTTCTGGTCACTTCGCCACGACGCTTATGAAGACTGGCTCAAGGGCGGGCTGGCAGCCTGGAAGGACACGGCGCTGTCGATCTGGCCCGATGCCGGACCCTTTCTGGAGCAGATCACGGATCCGGAGCAAATGACCATGGCGCGCTACAGCCATGGCACCTTGCGCCAGCCCTGGGGTGACAGGATTGCCTTTGTCGGCGATGCCGCCCACCGGGCGAGCCCGCAGCTCGGGCAGGGCGCGAACATGGCTCTGCTGGACGCTGCCGCCCTGGCAAAGGCATTGGAGACCCTGCCACTTGACCAGGCTCTCCCTGCCTACGGCAAGGCCAGACGTTGGCATGTGGGTGTCTATCAGGCGTTCAGCGCGATGTTCACGCCAGCCTATCAAAGTGACAGCAGGTTGCTGCCCTTTTTGCGCGACAATGTGCTGTTTCCTGTCAGCCGGATCCCGCCCGTTCCATCGGTGCTGTCGCATCTGATCTCTGGAACGCTTGTGCCACGCGGTATTTGACCCAGTCTATTTGCCCGCCCCGAGCGGCAATCTGACGTCGGCCTGAAGACCGCCTTCCGGACGGTTCTTCAACTCGATCCGGCCGCCATGTGCATGGATGATCGAACGGGTGATCGCCAGACCCAGACCGATGCCGCCTGTTTCTTCGCTGCGGGATTCTTCAAGCCTGACAAAGGGTTCGAAGACGTCCTTCAACTTTTCCTCGGGAATGCCAGGACCCTTGTCGGTAATGCGGATGATGGCTTCGCCGGCGGATCTGGCCGCGTGGACCGAGACGCCGTCTCCGTAGCGGATCCCGTTCTCTATCAGGTTCCTCAGGGCCCGTTTCAAGGCCACCGGACGGCAAGTAAGCACGATGCGTTCTTCCGTTTCAACGGTGCATTTATGGCCAAGGTCCTGCTGGTCGCCTGCAAGTGCCTCCAGGATCGCACCAAGATCGGCGTTTTCCGCTGTTTCCGCCTGGGCGTCGTCCCTGGCGAAACGCAGCGCGGCTTCCGTCATTGCGGCCATTTCTTCCAGGGTTTCGATCATCTTGTCGCGGTTTTCCTCGTCCTCGATGAACTCGGCCCGCAGGCGCAATGAAGTGATCGGGGTTCTGAGATCGTGACTGATGGCGGCCAGCATCCGTGTGCGGTCCCTGACAAACCGTGTCAGGCGGTCCTGCATGTCGTTGAAGGCGTTCGTCAGCGAGCGGACTTCGCTCGGCCCGCTGGGTGTCAGTGGCTTCTGTTGTTCGCCGCGGCCGAACTTCTCGGCAGCCACGGACAGTTCCTTCAAGGGCCGGGTCACGCGGCGGACGGCAAAACCGATAATGAGCACCATCAGCAGGGCGGTAATCGACAGCTGCACGACCAGAGGCAGAAAATCGCCGGCTGGCGGGCGATAGCTGGTGGCGACATTCAGCCAGCGTCCGTCACTCATCTGGATAGACAGCGACAGGTCTTCCGGCTTGTTCATGATCTTGCGCAGTTTCGAAGGGCGTTCGTGTCGCGGCTCGTCGCGCCACTTCGGATGATCATCGTCGTCTGCCTCGCGGCCACGCGGTCCACGTTTTTCGTCGGCAAGAATGTTGAGATGCACAGTCTGGCCGTGTTCCAGCCTTTCGGCCATGTAGCCCTGCAGGCGTTTTTCGAAACGCGAGTTGCCGGGCGCCGGTGCCAGCGGCTTGTCGCCAAGCCAGAACACTGCGAACCGGCTGCTGCTGGCCACAAGGATCCTGTCCTGCAGGTTTGCAGGTGTATCTTCCATCAGCTCCGCCAGGGAAACAGCGCGCGACAGAAGGTTGTCACGGGCCGCCGCCACGAGCGCGATGCGCCGCTCGTCCTGGAAGATCCAGATGCTGAAGGCCTGTGCCGCGACGATGGCTGCGAGCAGCAGAATGATCAGCTGCGAGGCAAGGGTGCTCGGCCAGAGACGGGACAGGATCGGGCGGGGCGTCGGACGTGTCGTCATTCGGCCGTGTCTCTCACTTCCGCGGTGAACATGTAGCCGCCGCCCCAGACGGTCTTGATGAGTTTGGGGTCTTTCGGATCGATCTCGATCTTTCGGCGCAGACGGGAGACCTGGTTGTCGATGGACCTGTCGAAGACGGCGGGTGTCCGGCCAGTAGTCAGATCCATCAGCTGGTCGCGGTTCAGCACCATTTTCGGACGTTTGAGGAAGGCGCACAGCAACTGGAATTCACCGCTGGAAAGGGCAACAGAAGTCCCTTCCGGGTCCAGAAGCTCTCGACGCGAGACATTCAGCGACCAGCCGTCGAAATGAAGCCTGTCGTGCTCGATCGGATCGCGTTCCTTCGGCACAAGCGATGTACGGCGCAGAACCGCGCGAATGCGCGCGAGCAGTTCGCGGGGGTTGAAGGGCTTAGTAACATAATCGTCGGCACCGATTTCCAGACCGATCACCCGGTCTGTGTCGTCTGCCATCGCGGTTAGCAGGATCACGGGCATGGAGCCGGTTTCCACCAGATGACGGCACAGGGACAGTCCGTCCTCGCCCGGCATCATGATATCCAGCACGACAAGATCGATGGACGCCGCCTTCAGGGTCTTGCGCGCCTGTGCAGCATTTTCCGCCACGGTTGCGCGCAGTCCGTTCTTGACGAGGTAGCGCGCAAGAGTTTCGCGGATGTCGCGGTGATCGTCCACCACCAGGATATGCGGGCTCGGATCGCTCAAGTGTCTCTCCAATCTGGCCTGCCGGGAATGGTCTCAAACCGGCCGGGCGCTGTGATCCTACTGTTTCTAAGGTAAAAATAGTCTCCAGAACGCGCTTGCGCGACCGGAACTTGTAACAAAGTGTGTCGCAGTGCCCATCCGGGACAGATGGCGACACTTCGGGCCCATTCGGACGGTATTCCTGCGACAATTGCTGCCTACCTTCAGCTTATCAACGAACCAAGGAGTTGTTGGAATGAAACCGTTCAAGAAGATTGCAATTGCCGCCCTGGCTGCGAGCGTCGCGGGTACCGCGCTGACGGCCGGCCTGTCCGCTTCCGCCCAGAACGCGACTGCAAACCAGGACGGGGGGCAACAAATTCAGCAGGCCGACGGACAGCGTGTTGCGCTTATGGATGGGCGCGGTGGTCCGGGATACGGCTTCGGCCGGGGTCATGGCATGCGCGGTGGCAAGGAACGCGCCGAGCGGTTGTTCGAACGTTTCGATGTCAATGAAGACGGTGTCATCACCAAGGCTGAAATCGAGGAAGTCCGGACGCAGGAGTTCACATCGGCCGATGCAGATGGCAACGGCGAGATCAGTCTGGAGGAATTCAAGGCCGAATTTCTCACCCGTTCCAATGACCGCATGGTCAGGGCGTTTCAGTTCCTCGACCGTGACGGCGATGGCACTGTAACCCAGGAAGAAGCGGATTTTCTCGCCAACCGCATGTTCAACATGCTGGATCGTGACGGCAACGGAACCGTTGAACGTGTTCGCGGTCCGCGTGGCCCTATGGCCGACGATGACGACGATGATCGTGGCCCGCGCGGCGAAAGAGCAGAGCGGGGTGAGCGTAAAGAGCGCGGAGAGCGCGCCGAGCGCGGCGGCCGTGGTGAGCACGGCTGGCGCGGTGGTCCGCAAATGAGACAGGGCGGACACCACATGGGTCGTGGTGGTCACGGCGGCCCGGGAGGCATGTTCCTGGGCATGTTCGACACCGATGCGGACGGCAAGGTGAGCCGCGAGGAATTCGATGCAAGGCGCGGTGAATTGTTTGCTCTGGCCGACACCGACGGCAACGGCTCGTTCACGCTTCAGGATTTCGGTCCGCTGTGGCTTTCGATCAACGAGAACCGGGTGGTCGACATGTTCCAGCGTGCCGATGCCGACGGCAGCCTCGGGATTACCGCGGAAGAACAGAGCAAACACCAGGACCGCATGCTGGAGCGCGCCGACCGCAACAACGACGGCGTGATCACCAAGGCGGACTTCAAGGGTGGCCGGAAAGGTGGCCATGGTCCGGACAAGGGCCACGGCTGGAAGAAAGGTCACGGCCATGGTGATGGCGAAGGTCGTGGTCAGGGTCAGGGATGGGGTAAACACCACCGCGGCTGATCTGGCGCAGAACACCTGAAAAACTCCGGCCGATCACACCGGCCGGAGCCGTTTCCCACCCCCGGCGGCCCCACCCCGCGCACGGGAAACGGATAAGGGAGCCGTCCCTCGCGGCTCCCTTTTTTTGTCGGTTCGGTTTTAGGGTAACTTCAAGAAATTTCGGCAATAGTCGTTCCGGTTTTCAAGGGGGACAGCATGGCCAAACCGACGTTGAATGAATTCGTGGCTGCCAGAATAGCAGCGGGACATCTCAGTGAGGATGATGTCATCAACGTGCGCCGCTACGTTTACGGCGATATGGCTGTGTCCGTTGAAGAAGGCGAGGCTCTTTTTCGGCTGAACAATGCCGACATCACCTATCACGACACCTGGTACGAACTCTTTCCCGAAGCCATCCTCGATATCCTGGTGCACCAGGCAAAACCCGAGGGCTATGTATCCGAGGACAAGGCTGCCTGGCTGGTCACCCAGATCATGGCGGATGGTCATATCTGCGGTAAAACCGAGCTGGACGCCGTGCTGCATGTGCTGGAAAAAGCCCGCGAAGCACCGGAAAGTCTCGAACAGTTTGCACTGCGGGCTGTGGCGGACAGCGTGATTTCGGGGAAAGGTCCGACGCGCTCGGGCCTGGACCTCAAGCCCGGCGTCATTGCCGAGGCTGAAGTGGAGCTGCTGCGCCGGGTGCTCTATGCCGGTGCCGGCAGTCGCGGCGTTGCCATTTCGAAGGCTGAAGCCGAGGTACTGTTCGATCTCAACGACGCGACAATAGAGGCGGAAAATGCTCCCGGCTGGTCGGAGCTCTTTGCCAAGGCGGTCGCCAATTACATGATGGCGATGTCCGGTTTCACGCCACCCTCCCGCAAGATTGCCCTCGAGCGTGAAAACTGGCTGGAACAGCCCGGCGGATTTGAAGGTGGGCTCGGCGGTTTTTTCAAGAAGATGTTCAGCGGTGGTGTCGGCGGCATTCGTGACGCCTATGGCGACACGCCTGACCCGTTCACCGCCCGCGGAAACGAGATGCTTGCGGAGATTGCCGCCAATGAAGTGGTGACGGAAGACGAAGCCAGCTGGCTGGTGGAGCGCATTGGCCGCGACGGTATCCTGCATGAAAACGAGAAGGCCCTGCTGCGGTTCATCCGGGAAGAAAGCCCGAACATTCATCCCTCTCTCCGGCCATTGCTGGAGAAAGTTTGACCGGGTACCAGTCCGGCCAACGTTTTTTGTTCCATCCCGGCTTCTTGGCACGTCGTCAATATTGCAAGAATGCTGCGGTCCGGTTACCTGAAGGTTGTCGAAAAAGGCTTGACCGGTTGGGCCTGTCGCCCGGGTAAGCCCCGGTCCCTTCACACGTGAAGGCTTTGTTCGGTCAGGCGGCATAAACGCTGTCCGGCAAGAACCCCCGACTGTGGCGGCGGAGATGCCGCCCCCTTCGCGTTTGCGAAGTCGAGGGAGCATGTCATGACGATCCCATTTGAAACGCAGGGTTCCACGCGCCCGATCGGGTACTGGATCCGCTCTGCCGATAGATGTCTTACCAAGGCGATCGAGGCCATCCAGTCTGACCTGGGGCTTGAGCGAGCCGACTGGCAGGTGCTCAATACGCTTGCCGAAAGTGCAGCAGGAATGTCGTTTGGTCGGCTGAGAGAGACCTTTGATCCCATGCTGGAGGTAAGGGACCTGCACAAGGTTCTGATCAGTCTTGCAGACCGGCGGCTTCTTCGGTCCGAGGAAGATTTCTGGCGGCTTACCGACAAGGGCAGGGACGTCCACAGAAGTGCGGTGGAACGCCAAACCGCCTTGCGGAGAAAGGCGATGCAGGGAATCTCCGAGGCTGATTACAGCCTTGTGGTGAATGTTCTGGCCAGGCTCGTCAGCAATTGCCACAGGCCAGAAGACACTTGAAAGGAGACGCGAACCTCTGCAAGTTGCCGTCGCCAATGGCCAAACGGCCAGCCGAACCAGATGGAGCCGGACATGACGCAAGAGACTTTTTCACTCAAGGGGACATGCCGTTGTGGTCACACGAGCTTCGAGGTATCCGCGCCGCCGCTGATCACCTGTGCCTGCCATTGCAGAGGGTGCCAGCAAATGAGTTCCAGCGCCTATTCCCTGACTGCGATCATGCCGGCGCCCTCGTTCAAGGTGACCGAAGGTACGCCGGTCAAAGGGGGATTGCAGGGACCTGAGGCGGATCATTACTTCTGCCCGGACTGCAAGACCTGGATGTTCACGCGTATTCCCGGGTACGACGAAATCGTCAATGTCCGCTCGGTCCTGCTCGACGACCTCCACTGGACAGAACCTTTCATGGAAACAATGACTGCCAGCAAGTTGCCTTGGGCGGAAACGCCTGCCAGGCACCGTTATGAAGGCTTTCCGCCGCCGGAAGACTTCATGAAGCTGATGGGCGAATTCGCCGCCCACCAGCTGGCGACCAGATAGCGGGTCGGCCAGGTCAGATTTCCTCGGCAACGTCGATCCGGTTGCCGTCCGGATCGGCGAAGACGAAGGCTCTGAGGCCGTAGTCCTTGTTCTGGAGGCGCTTGACGATGCGCAAACCATGGCGCTCGCAGGCCCGGCAGGCGGCGTCCGCGTCGGACACCATGATGTGGGCCTGATTGAATGGCGGAGCCCGGTAACCTTTCTGGAGTGTCAGGTGCAATTCGGCCTCGTCCTTCTTCAGGATCATGAAGCCAACCGGACTGCCGTTTTCGAACACTTTTTCCAGGCCGAAGATTTCCCGGTAGAGTGTACGGGAACGTTCAATATCGCTGACGCCCAGTGTTGCGGCGATGCGGCCGAGCCGCAGCTGCGAGGAAGTGTCGGTGGTCATGGCTTACCCTTCTGTTTTCAATGACGGACAGCAAGGCAACCGGTCGGTGCCGGTGAGAACCCGCTTATCCGCAATCTCAGGGCGGTGCCTGTGGGGGAACGGCTTCCGTTCAAGCGGAAGCCGAACGTTTTTCTAGTCGAGGCCGTAAATGCCGGCAATGTCGTGAAGCATCAGCTTTGCGGCCAGAATGCCACCGGCGGTGTTCCAGATCGCATCGCTGACCTGATGCACCTTGCCCGCCTTGACGGCGGACAGGGACTGCCACAACGGATCGGCAAGCACTTCTTCTTCCAGAGACGTGCCTTTGCCATCGCCAGAGTCATAGGTGAAATAGAAGATCCGGTCGCCGTCCATATCCGGAATGCTCTCCTTGCCGGTGCGGATGGCAAATTCTTCCACATTCTGGTTTGCCGGCCGGTGGAAGCCGATGTCTTTCAAAAGCACACCGGAGAAACTGTCGAGCTGATAGATGCGGATCTGGCCGGGCACGAAACGGATCACGGAAACTTCCTCGTTGAGGTGGTCACCAAGTTTCTCGCGAAGGTCTGCGACTGAAGCATCGTAATCGTCGATGGCTGCATCCGCTTCCTGCTCCTTACCGAGCGCTTCGGCATAGAGGCGGAAGTTGATTTTCCAGTCACCACGAAGCTCCTTGGACATGACGGTCGGGGCGATTGCAGTCAGCTGCGGATAGATTTCCTCGTGCCGCTGCTTGTTTGCCAGGATCAGGTCGGGCTCCAGAGCCGCGATCAGTTCCAGGTTCACCGCGCTTTCCTTGCCGACAGGTTCTGCTCCGTCCATGGCATCGGAAATATGGTCCCACCAGGGATCGCCATTCCAGGAATTGGCCGCGCCCACTGGCGTCACTCCCAGTGCCAGCATCGCTTCCGTGCCTTCATTGGTAAGGACAACAATCCGTTTCGGGGCGTCCGGAACCGTGACGGTGCCCATGCTGTCGGTGACATCGCGAGCAATCGCAGGGGCTGATGCGAGCATTGCAAACAGCGGCAGGGCGCACAGCAGGCGTGACCAGATCTTCATTAGAACGACTCCAAAAAGTTGAATATTTGCCTCCAGTATTAAACCCGTGTATGGACGGGCCGTTGATTTGTCAATCGGAGGGGAGAGGGCGCATGAGGCGGCCGGCGATTGCATTGTGTCTGGCGCTGTGCGCGGCTGTCATTTTCAGCCTGCATGCCGGATTAACCTTCTATGCGCCTCATACGGTCCTTTCCGCGCTCTTGGGGGTGGAGGGCGCAGATGCGCTGATTGTGACGACGTTGCGTCTTCCAAGAACCGCGATCGGCTTGGTTTGCGGGGCCTCTCTCGGCCTTTCCGGCCTGTTGATGCAATCGGTTACGCGCAATCCGCTGGCTGAACCGGGACTGCTCGGGGTCAATGCAGGCGGTGCGCTGTTCGTGACCTTCGGGGTGACGGTCTTCGGCGTGGCAAGTCTTGCCGGTATCGGCATGGCAGCAGTGATGGGCGCGCTGGCGGCAACGGCCCTGGTTTTTTCGATTTCAGCGTCCACTGGCGGTGCAGGCAATCCGGCAACCACATTGCTGGCCGGATTTACCGTCGCCGCGCTGCTGGCGTCGTTCACGCAGACCTTGCTGCTGATCGACGAAAGCGCTCTTGAGACACTGCTGTTCTGGCTGTCGGGCAGTTTTTCCGACAGGCCGATCGGGTTGTTGCAACTCGGGTTGCCGTTGCTTGCCATCGGGGTCGCAGGCAGCCTTCTTCTGGCAACACCGCTGGATGTGCTGCGCCTCGACGATGCCAGTGCCCGGTCTGTGGGTGTCAATGTTGGCGCAGTCCGATTGAGGGCGCTCGGGCTTGCTGCCCTGCTTGCGGCGGGCGCGGTGGCGATGGCGGGGCCGGTGCTGTTTCTGGGGCTGGTTGCCCCGCATCTTGCCCGGCGTCTGACCGACGGCGCCCTGCCGTCGACACGGCAGTTGATCGTGCTTTCCGTTCTGACCGGTGCCCTGATCGCAGTCCTTGCCGATATTCTTGCGCGTATTGTCGTTGCGCCCGGTGAAGCGCCGATGAGTGCCGTTCTTGCGCTTGTCGGTGTGCCGATGCTGGTACATCTGCTTCACAGGCGGAAAGGGCTGGCAGCGTGATGGCAGGCGCATTTCCACTTTTCAGGCTGCTGCCGGTCATGCTGCTCGTTTTTGCGTTGACGCTGGCAGCAACGGGCATCGGGTCCAGCTTCATGCCGCCGGAACGTGTTGTCGCGGCGCTGGCCGGGCAAGGCAGCCGCATGGATGAAGTAATCGTCTGGACCCTCCGCTTGCCCCGTGTTGCCCTTGCCATACTGGCCGGAGCGGCGCTTGCCCTTGCGGGTGCCTTGCTGCAGCGGGTCGTGCGCAATCCCATGGCGTCGCCCTCGGTTCTGGGCATTACCGACGGCGCGGCGGTTGGCGTCGTGCTGTTCTTGTGGCTGTTTTCCGATCAAGCGAACAATCTGACCGTCTCCATTCACTGGCAGCCTATGGCCGCCATCGCCGGGGCGGCCGTCTTCGGTGCCCTGGTGATCGCATTGGCATCGCTCGATCGGGCAGGCAGCAAGCCGCTGAAGATCATCTTGTACGGTATTGCCCTGGCGGCACTCGCAAAGGCCGCGGTCACGCTGTTGATTATTCTCGGGCCTGTCTACAGGGCAAGTCAGGCACTGACCTGGCTGACGGGCTCGGTTGGTGCAGCCCACTGGCAGGACGTTCTGGCGGTCGGTCTCGGCCTTGTCGCAATCATTCCGGTGTTGCTGTGGCAACGGCTCACACTTCGGCAACTCGTACTTGATCCTCAAAGCGCTGCCGTGACCGGCCTGTCGCTGGACAAGGCCCAGTTCTGCCTGCTGGCAGTTGCCGTTTTCCTGACGGCCATCGCAACGGCCCATGTCGGTGCCATTGGTTTTGTCGGTCTGGTCGCGCCGCATGTTGCACGGATCTTCCACGGTCAGTTCCGGTCCGGATATCTGGTTTCCGTGGCTCTGACCGGGAGCTTCCTGGTGCTGGCAGCCGACACGCTGGCCCGGATCATCGCACCGCCGCTGGAATTGCCCGCAGGCGCGTTGACTGCGCTCGTCGGTGCGCCGCTGTTTCTCTATCTGCTTGTAAAAGGACGGCAATCCCATGCCTGACACTCTGGCCAGTCTCGATCGTGTCAGTGCCGCATATGACGGCGCCCCTGCGCTGAACGAGGTCTGTCTCGACCTGCCCGACGGCAGGATCATTGCCTTTTGCGGACCGAACGGCAGCGGCAAATCGACGGCCCTGAAAGTGATGCGCGGTCTGCACCGGCCAGATGCCGGCAATGTGGAAATCGCAGGCAGGGCTCTTGGCGACTGGTCGCAGAAGGATCTTGCGCGCCAGGTCGCCATGTTGTCCCAGTCGCCCGATGCACCGTCGGATCTTTCGGTTGAGGATCTGGTGCTGATGGGGCGGTTTGCGCATCGAAGCCGGTTCGGCGGGCCATCGGCAGCGGACAGGGCTGCCTGCGACCGTGCGCTTGAAATCACCGAAATGACCGAGCTGAAAACCCGGGCTCTCGCCCAGCTTTCCGGCGGGCAGCTGCAACGTGCCTGGGTTGCCATGACACTGGCGCAGGATGCGCCCCGGATCTTTCTGGACGAGCCGACCAACCATCTGGATATTGCCCATGCATTTGAGTTGCTGGACCTCGTCAAGCACCTGAGCCGCTCCGAGGACCGAAGCTTCGTCATTGTCCTGCATGATCTCAACATGGCCATGCGCTACGCCGATCACGTTGTGCTGTTCGAAAAGGGACGGATCGCCGCCAATGGTCCGACAACTGAAGTGCTGACAGAAGCGACCGTCTCTTCCGTATTTGGCATCGCCTGCAGGATTATGCCCCTGGACGGGTTGGAACGACCGGTCATCGTTTCCTGGGGCAAGGCCACCGGCGCGGGCGTTTCCGGCCTGTCGTCCGGCAAAATGCGCAAAATCTGCACATAGGCTGACAATGGCCTGCAAGCGGGCTTGGCACAACAGGTGCCATGACCCGCCTGGCAACCTCTTCCCCGACCTCACTGGCCTTCCTCCTGGCCTCGCTGCTTCTTGCCTACGAGCCGCTGCGCTGGCTGATCGGCACATGGACTGACCCGTCCTACCCATCCACCGGCGCGCTCTATCTGGTCGCGGTGGCAGCCCTGGTGCTCTGGTCGATGACGAGCCCGGTTCGGCAGAACTCGATCGGGCACCGGCAAATGGCAGTGCTGCTCCTGTTGGCGGCGGCGCTGATCCGGCTGGCAAGCCAGGTTCTGGCGATCAACGTGATCGGCGGGGTGGCGCTGGCAATTGATGTCTTCGCGCTGGCGACCCTATTGCGGACAGGGGAGAGGCAGCGTGCCGTTTCCCCCTTCTGGCTGTCCGTCCTGTTTCTGTTCACTCTGCCGGTCGAGCGCATTCTGCAACGGCTGCTCGGCTATCCGCTGCAGGAACTGTCGGCCAAGCTTTCCTGCGGCGGTCTCGGCCTCTTCTTTTCGGATCTCTCGTGCTCAGGCATCCGGATCGGACTTGCCGGCAAGGACGTTCTGGTGGACCTGCCTTGCTCGGGCACATCCGGGCTGATGCTCGCCATGGCCTTTCTGGTCATCCTGACTGCGCTTTACCGGCCGAACCTGCTGACTGCCGTGCTCTGGATTGGCATTGCGCTCGGGCTGGCTCTGATCGGCAATTCTCTGCGCATCGCTTTGCTTGCCGTCGGCATTGCCTATCCGGAAAGTGTCCTGGAGGCCGATGTCATGGCGCAGCCGCTTCACGACATTATCGGTTATCTGACGCTTCTTCTGTCGATGGCACCGGTGCTGGCGTTCTACAAGCCACGTCCTGCTGAGTGGCGCGCTGCCCGGGCTGTCTTCAGCTTGCCGGTGATGTCGCGGCCCTTGCAGAAGATGTCTGCTCTGGTGTTCCTGAGCCTTGCCTTGTTCATCGTCAGCCTGCCGAGGCACGCGCTTGATGTCTCGGCTTCGTCCCGACCTCAGCCGCTGCCTTTGACACTGGCAGGTGAGGTCGGTGTCGATGAAGCGCTGTTGCCGATCGAGGAGCAATATTTCCGGCAATACGGTGGCCACGCCCAGAAGCGGCGCTACGGGCCGATGGCACTGACGCTGGTGCACACCTCTTCGCCGCTGCGCCATCTGCACGCCCCGGACGATTGCCTGCGCGGGCTGGGCTTCGATGTGACCTTTCTCGGCAGCCGTTTCGAACCGGTTCCGACAGCGCTCTACCGGGCCCGGTCGAAAACCGGAGGTGACTGGCGCGTTGCCGTCACCTTTACCTCCAGCACCGGCGAGACGACCCACAACATCGCCGAGGCGATCTGGCTGTGGCTGAAACGGCCCGGCACCACCTGGACCAGCATTCAGCGAATTACCCCGTGGACACTAGACGAGCCGCAACGCGCCGCCTTTGAGGCCGCCGCAGGGGCTGCGCTCGATCTCAACACCCGCACTTCCGGTATTTTCCCTGCCCAAAAGGAGAAACGCATATGACGTTCCTGTCCCCATTGGCGTCTGCCATTTCTCTAAAACCAACTCTGAAAGCCACTTTGGCAGCCTCACTGGCCATCGTCCTTGGCACGCTTTCAGCGCTGCCGGCTTCAGCTGAGCCAGACCTCGACGATCTGTCCGGCACCGTGGTTGCCACTGCCGGTGGCAAGGAGATCCATCTGCCGCTTCTGAAGGCCGATTACAAGGTCGAGGTTGACGGCGATGTTGCCCATGTGGAACTGACGCAGACCTTCCTGAACCCGACCCAGCTGCCACTTAACGCGACCTACCTGTTTCCGCTGAACCAGAAGGCGGCCATTCACGCCATGCGGATGGATCTCGACGGCGAGACCATCGTGGCGCGGATGAAGAAGAAGGAAGATGCCAAGGCAACCTTCGAGAAGGCGAAGCGGGAAGGCAAGGCCGCTGCCCTTCTGACGCAGCACCGGCCCAACATGTTCACCCAGGATATTGCGCATCTCATGCCCGGTCGCCCGGTGAAGGTGACACTGGAATACGCCCAGACCGTCCCCAAGATCGACGGCGCCTATGAGCTTGTAATGCCGATGGTTGTGGGGCCGCGTTACGAGGGGCTGGGCGGGCAAGCTGCCCTGAAGCATTCGCAAAACATCGCGGACAAGAGTGCGCCGGAGGACGATAGTCACGGATACGGCGATACCGAATATGCGAGCGATGAACCCGTCTCTGCGAAACCTGCTGCCTTCAAGCACAGTGAAACAGTCTCCGGCTGGCAGATTGACAAGCTTCCGGCCTATCCGGAGGTCATCGGGCAGAATGCTCCGAAGGAAATCGATCCGAGGCGGGTGTCGCTGGAACTTGCTCTCAAGGCACCAATGCCTGTCTCGCGGCTGTCGAGCGATACCCATGCACTGGAGGTTTCAAGCCAGGGCGAAATGCGGACAGTCCGCTTCAAGTCCGGCAGGGCCATCGACAATCGGGATTTCGTTTTGCGTTATGAGCTTGCCGCACAGAGCGATGTTGCTGCCGGTGTCTCGTCCCGGTACGAAGCCGATGGCGGGGGCTATTTTTCGCTGCTGATCGAGCCGCCGAAACTGCCGGCTGAAGACATGATTGGCCAGCGCGAGCTTGTCTTCGTGCTGGATACATCCGGGTCCATGAGCGGGCAGCCGATCGAAGCGAGCAAGACCTTCATGACGGCAGCGATCAGGTCTCTGCGCCCTGATGACTATTTCCGCATCCTCCGCTTTTCCGATAACACTTCCCAATTTGCCGGAAATGCCGTTCTGGCAACGGAGCGAAACAAGCGGCAGGCCTTGAAGTTCGTGGCTGGCCTTTCGACCGGTGGCGGGACGGAAATCAACCAGGCCGTAAACACCGCCTTTGATCAGGCACAACCGGAAAACACCACACGCATCGTTGTCTTTCTGACCGACGGTTATATCGGCGACGAGGCGACCGTGATCTCGAGTGTCGCGAGCCGTGTCGGCAAGGCGCGTATCTATGCCTTCGGCGTCGGCAACTCGGTCAACCGGTTTCTGCTGGATGCGATGGCCACGGAGGGCAGGGGCTATGCCCGCTATGTGGCTTTGGGAGAAGACGCGGGCGAAGCTGCCAAAAGCCTTGCCGCAAACCTGAAGACACCGCTCCTGACAGACATCACCATCGACTGGAACGGTCTCAAGGTCGAGGGACAGAGCCCGGCCAGGATACCCGATCTGTTCGAAGGCGGCTCGGTGCGCGTGATGGGGCGATACGCTGCCGGCGGCAAGCATACGATTTTCATCAACGGTCTGGTCAACGGACATGCTGCCAGACTGCCGCTTGAAATCGACCTGAAGTCTTCTGTCGATGGCAGTGCGGTTTCCAGCCGGGCCCTGCCGCTGATCTGGGCGCGCGAGCAGATATTCGACAAGGAGCGTGCCTATACGATCGGTGGCAGCGCTGACACGCAACTGAAGCACGAAATCGTCGATCTGGGCCTGACCTATTCGCTTCAGACCCGGTTCACGTCCTTTGTCGCCGTCTCAGAAAAGGTGGTGAACGGCGCACCGGCAACCGCCTCTCACCGAAACGTGCCCTTGCCGCAGGTTCCAGGCGTTTCGACCAATGCCTATCCGTCCTTGAACCTTTCCGGCAGTTCCGCGCCGGAACCGGAAGGCATATTGGGAGTGATGCTGGTCCTCCTGGCTGTGGCTGCCCGGTTCCGGCTTAAACTGGCAAATAGCTTCCGCAAGTTGCGGGAAAGGGTTCGGGGGTTCCGGTCACGCGACGAGGAAGCTGCGTCTGGCGAGCTGGATCTTGCCTTGCCCCGTACGTTGCGCCGGGATGGTTGGTGGCTGGAAACCTGATCCGTGCTTCGCTATTGGTAACGCTCCCGCAGGCAACTGCGGGAGCCATTTTTCGGGAAGAGACATTTGCCAGGTCAAACCATTCTTGTTGTCGATGACGACCCGCATATCCGGGACGTCATCTGTTTCGCGCTTCAAAAAGCGTCCTATGTGTTCGAAGTTGCCGCTGACGGGAAGGAAGCGCTCGACAAGGCGCTTTTATGCAATCCGTCCCTGATCGTTCTGGACATCGGCCTGCCGGAAATGGACGGGCTGGACGTCTGCCGGCACCTGCGCCGCACGTCGGAGGTACCCATCCTGTTTCTGTCGGCACGCGATGACGAGATCGACAGGATCGTCGGCCTGGAGCTGGGCGCCGATGACTATGTGACCAAACCCTTCAGCCCGCGCGAACTGATCGCCCGCGTCGGCGCGATCCTGAAGCGCTACGGCGCCCCCTCGGCTGCCGAAACGGTCGAAGACTTGCCTGCGCTGCGTTTCGGTGCAGTCGAACTTGACCGGTCGCAGCGCCATGTGACAGTCGATGGAACGCCTGTCACGCTCACGGCCATCGAGTTCGATATCCTGGCTACCCTGCTGGCCCGGCCGAAGATCGTCTTTACCCGCGAGCAGATCCTCCAGAATGCCTACCGGGACAATATCCACGTCTCCGATCGCACCATCGACAGCCACATCCGCAACATCCGCGCCAAGCTTGGAACCGCTGGATGCGGCGATGCCATCGAGACCGTGCACGGCGTCGGATTCCGGCTTGGGCCCTGCCGGGTCGAGAATGGAAACGGCGGATGATCCTGTCGCGCACCTTCCGAGACAAATGGCGTCCGCCACTGTCGCTCGTGGTGGCGGGTGTTCTTGGCATCATGCTGCTGGTGCCTCTCGCAGGTGTCGCTTTCTTTCGCGTCTATGAAAACCAGCTCATCGAGACGACAGAAGCGGAGCTGATCGGGCAGTCGGCGGCAATTGCCGCGGCAATGGCGCAGCGCCTTGAGGAGATCGGTGGCGCCGACCTGCCTTTGGGGCCGGAGGTTGCGAAGGCTACTGAGGTGCCTGGCAGTCGCAGCATCTATCTGCGAAACCCGGGCGGAAGCTGGACGCCGCAACTTCCGGAACTCGATCTCACGCGCACAAATGTCTTGCCCGGGAGAGGGGCGCCACGGCCGGCTGCCGAACCACCGCTTCTCGAATACCTGAGTGCCGGACAAGCTGTGGACCGCATCCTGCAGGAAACTCAGAAGAAGACCCTAGCCGGATTCCGGGTGCTGGATTTCAATGGTGTGATCATCGCTGGGCGTGAGGATATCGGCCTGTCGCTTGCCCATGTGGAGGAGATCAAAAGAGCGCTTACGGGACATTATGCCAGTGCGCTGCGCGAGCGCATCGTCGACAATCCGCAGCCGATCTATTCCATCAGCCGGGGAACCAGCGTTCGCGTTTTTGTCGCGATGCCGATTATCGTGAGCGACCGGGTCGCGGGCGTTGTCTATGCCTCGCGCACACCCAGCAACATCCTTAAGGAAATGTTCGTTAAGCGCGAGGCCGTCTTCTGGGTCGTGGTCTTTGTGCTGGCTGCGACTTTTGTCGTCGGGTTCATTTTCGCACGCGCCATCACCGGACCGATCAAGGCACTGACCCGACGTTCTCTGGCGATCGGTAATGGCGAGCGGGAGGCATTGGTGCCGCTTGCCATTCACGGCAACCGCGAAATCCATGCGCTTTCAGAAAGCATGCTGGACATGTCGCGCAAGCTGTTCGATCGGAACGACTATATCTCCACCTTCGCCAACCACGTGACCCACGAATTGAAAACGCCGCTGACCTCTATCCAGGGAGCGGCGGAGCTGTTGAAGGATGAAGGGGCGGAGCTGAGCGATGCGGACAGGGAGAAGTTCCTGAGCAATATCCTGCACGATACCGAACGTGCCTCGAAGCTCTTGAACCGGCTTCGTGATCTCGCCCGGGCCGACAGCGTCGAGATCGGCGGGAGTTGCCGGCTGAGCGAGGTTGTCACCGCGCTCAGGAGGCGTTTCGAAGGACTCGAAATCGACCTGTCCGGCGAGACGGATTTGCCGATGTCGGCGGAAAACGCCCGGATTGTTTTTGAAAACCTGATCGACAACTCCCGTCGCCACGCCGCGTCCAGGGTATCGATTGTTGCTGTGCCCGACGAGAAAGGCCTGACGGTTCAGGTGCAAGACGATGGTGACGGTATTTCCGAAGGCAATCAGGACCAGGTCTTCGAACTCTTCTTCACCACCCGGCGGCAAAGCGGGGGCACCGGCATGGGGCTTGGCATCGTCCAGGCGCTCCTGAAGGCCCATGGTGCAGCGATCCGACTGCTGCCGGGGGCCAGTGGCGCAACCTTCGAGCTCTCCTTTCCGGTGAGGCCGCCTGCCATCAGTCCGGCCAGCGGGAACTGAACACTGCGGCCAGATGATCGAGCAGTGCACGCACACGGCGAGTCAGGTGCCGGTTGGGCGGGTAGAGTGCATAGAGGCCGAACGTGTCGGTCTTGTATTCCGGCAGCACGTGCTCAAGCCGTCCGTCTGCCAGGGCGTCCTCGATGGCATAGAGCGGCGCGATTGTGAGGCCGAGACCGCCCATTGCCATACGGGCCAGGGCTCCGGGTGAGTTGGAGCGGACGGCACCATGCAGCCGGATGACCTGCTCTTCGTGCCCGGAATGAAACCGCCAGGTGTTGAGTTCGGTCTGATTGCTGTCGACAAGGCAGACATGGGTTGAAAGGGCTCTTGGGTCCTGCGGTCTGCCGTGCCGCTTCAAATAATCCGGTGAGGCACAAAGAACCAGCGGCATGCCGGCCAGCTTGCGAGCGATCAGTGTGGAATCCCGCAAGGCTCCGATGCGGATCGCCAGGTCGAGGCCTTCCTCCACCAGGGCAAGCCGGTGATCGGTCAGGCGCATATCCACCTCGACATCCGGATGCTTGCGCAGGAAAGGGACAAGCGCCTCGCTCAGCCTCGTGCTGCCGAAGCCTGTCGGTGCCGTCAGCCTGATCTGGCCGGCCAGGGCGCCCTGACGTTCACGCACAAGCGAATCCAGATCATCGATCTGCTCCAGGATCGGCCGGCAATGTTCCAGATAGGCTGCGCCCACATCAGTCAGTGACACGCTGCGCGTGGTCCGGTTGAAAAGCTGGGTCTTCAACTGGCCTTCCAGATGCTGGACATATTTGCTGACAAGTTTGGTCGACAGGCCCAGCCGTCGCCCCGCGCTTGTGAAGGATCCTTCCTGTGCGACGGCAATGAAGGCTCGCATGGTTTCGATCTTGTCCATCACTATTGTCCTCGGCGGGTCCTGCTCCCGTCAGCTGTTTATCCCCTATTTGTACATAATCATTGAATGAATTCGAAGATTATTTCCATTCAGGTCAGGAGGCATATTGCAGGCAGCGGACCGGACCAAAACGCTTCGGCCGCAGGAAGATCCTTCAAGGCAAGAGGAAGCTGGCGATGTCCAATGCAATCAAGATCCACCGTTTTCCGCTCTCCGGTCACTGCCACCGGGTGGAACTCTTTTCCAGCCTCACCGGCATCAACTACGAGCTGGTCGAGGTCGACCTGGCCAATGGCGAGCACAAACGCGATCCGTTCCTGAAACTCAATCCGGTGGGCCTGGTTCCGGTCATCGAAGATGGTTCGACCGTGCTCTCTGACTCCAACGCGATCCTCGTCTACCTGGCACGCAAATATGCGCCGGACTGGCTGCCGACAGATCCGTATCTGGAAGCGGAAGTTCATCGCTTCCTGGCCTTTGCCGCCGGTGAACTTGCCAGCGGCCCGGGTGCGGCGCGGTTGATCACGGTCTTCGGACGGCCGCTTGATCCGGAACGTGCGAAGTCTGTCGCCAAGGTGGCTTTCGATAACCTGGAAGCCCATCTGGACGGCCGCGAGTGGCTCGTTGGCGATCGGCCGACGATCGCCGACATCGCCATCTACAGCTACACGGCGCATGCGCCGGAAGGCAACGTTTCGCTGGAGCCCTATCCGCGCATCCGCGGTCTTTTGAAGCGCATCGAGGATTTGCCGGGCTTTGTGGCCATGCCGGCTACCAAGGCAGGCCTTGCCGCGTAACGTTTCCCCGAACTGCAGGTCCTTGCGAGCAAGGGCCTGCGTCTAGCGTTCCTGAAGGTACTGAAAGGATTTGACGATGGCTGAGATCGATGAGACTGCAAACCGGACGGTCATCCCTTCTCCGTTTCATGACGGCGAACGCCAGGTGCAAGAACGACTTGGCGACAGGGATGTGGAGCGCTGGGCGCGTGGTGCCATCCGCGGCTTCATGCCTGATCAGCATCGGGCCTTCTTCGAGGACCAGCCATTCATGATCGCCTCGGCGCGCGATGCTGCCGGTCGCCCCTGGGCGACCGTGCTGGAGGGCTGGCCCGGATTTGTACGCTCACCCGATCCCGGGTCGTTGACGATTTCAGCGCGTCCTGTCGCAGGAGACGCCCTGGAAGAGGCATTTGTCGCAGGTGCGGATGTCGGTTTCATCGGGATCGAACTTGCGACCCGGCGGCGCAACCGCGTCAACGGGACAGTCGCGTCAGCAGGGTCCGACGGTTTCCGGTTTGCTGTCGGGCAGTCGTTCGGAAATTGCCCGCAATATATCCGGGCACGGGATGTGCGTTGGAGCACGGAAGCTGCCTCGGGAGAAGCTGTTCGTGGATCGCGTCTGAGCGCGGCGCAAACGGCGTGGATCAGGTCTGCCGATACGTTCTTCATCGCAACCGGCTACCGGGGAGAGGGCGATGACGAGGCCTTCGGCATGGACGTGTCTCACCGGGGTGGTGAACGCGGCTTCGTGCATGTTCTGGATGATCGCCGGCTGATCTTCCCGGACTATGCGGGCAACAGGTTCTACAACACGCTCGGCAACATTCTGGCGGATGCGCGAACAGGGCTGTTGTTCCTGGATTTTGCAAGCGGCAACCTGTTGCAGGTGACCGGCCGGGCAACGATCGTTTGGGATGCGGAAGAAGTGGCGAAAGTGCCTGGTGCACGTCAACTCGTGTCCTTCGAGGTCGACGAAATCGTTGAGCTGACGTCGGTCTTGCATTTGCGCTGGCAGAAAGATGCATCGGCAATCCGGTCGTTGAGGCTCGCCGAGAAAATCCGGGAAAGTTCCGACGTGACGTCGTTTGTGTTCGAGGCTCGCGACGAGGGAGCTTTGCCTTCGTTCAAGGCCGGTCAGCATTTGCCGATCGAACTCAGCCTTCCTGCCGGCCATGGCAAGATCCAGCGAAGCTATTCGCTTTCCGGCGATCCATCCGAAGGCCGCTATCGAATATCCGTGAAGCGCGAGCCGAACGGACTTGTCTCACGTCTCCTGCATGACGTGCTTCAGGTTGGCGGATACATAGACGCTGGAAGGCCGGCTGGCGATTTTTCGCTGCCGGAGACGAATGACCCGGTGGTGCTGGCAAGTGCGGGCATCGGTATCACGCCGCTCCTGAGCATGCTGCATCATCTGGCAGGTGAGGATGGGAGCCGGCCCGTGTGGTTCGTCCAGAGTGTCAGGGATGGCGATCATCATCCCTTCCGGCAGGAAGTCGAAAGCCTGACGGCGGGGAGGCCGAACATTCGGCACGAGATCCGTTATAGCCGCCCACAGCCTTCGGACGTTTCAGGTCAGGATTATGATGCGGTCGGCCGGATAACGGCACAAGATCTGCTGGACTTGTCACCCAAACTGCAGACGCAATATTTCCTGTGCGGTCCGTCTGCCTTCCTGGCAGATCTGAAGTCCGGGCTGGAACAGCTTGGTGTTTCGCAGAAGCGGATCCACTTTGAAGCCTTCTGAGGGCGATCCGGGCGTTTCGATCCGGTACTCAGTCTTCCGGGGTGAAGTCGACATGGATATGGTTGCCGTCCGGGTCCCAGACGTTGATGGCAACCGTCCCCGTGCCGGGCTGAACGGAGCGGCGATAACGTTCGCCGCGCTCGTTCAGTCTTGCTTCGAAAGCCTCCAGTCCGGAAGCGGTGAAGGCGAAATGTTCCAGTTTCAGCTTGGCTTCGGATCCGTTTGCTTCCGGCCCCTCAACGCCGACCAGATGAATGGCCGCATCGTTACCCGCGTAGAGCCAGGCACCTGGAAAGGAAAAATCGGGACGCGGTCCGGGTTCCATCCCGAGAATGTCGCCATACCAGGCGATCAGTTCGTCGAGCCGCGTGGTGCGAAGATTTACGTGGTCAAGCTTTCCGATCTTCATGCGCTGGCCTTTCACGAGCGGTCCGTTTGGTCCGGTAAGTGGTGATTTGCTGTCTGACCCTCGAGGGCTGGCAAGTCAATGCCGGTCGGCATCCAAGGGACCGTGCAAGGCACCGCGAAACGTCTGCCGGGACTGTCACAATTTTTAGCAAATAGTTAAGGCCAGGCAAGGCTTTCGGCTCTGAAGACCACTCGTCCGGTTCAGCGTGAAAAAAACCTTCTGCAACTGAAAATTTCCTATTGCATCGGGGGGCGAACGGGCGCATATACGCCTTGCCCAAATTCGCACGTGCCCGTGGTCGTCCATGGGATGTTCAACAAGACATCTCTTAAGGGGCCGCTGCCAGACAATCCGCCAAGGGGCGGGGCAGTTGAGATCCGGACGGCTTAAAGCAACGACGTAAGAGGGCTTTTTTGGTCTCTGCCGGGGTTTCCAACCTCCGGCGTCACTGAAGAGGCACTTGTTACATCATTGCCCGACGTGCGGTTCGGTTCTCCCGATCCAATCAACGGCATTTCCCGACGCGGGAAAGCTTTGTGCTGCTTGGCAGTCGCATAGCCCAACCGTCGCTGCAGTCAACCCGGCCTCCGGTTCCATCCCGGGGGAGGCCCGGTGCGCATTGCAGCACCCTGCGACGTGAACGCAGCGCGCACGCCAAGGATTAGCGCGCCTGCGGCTGAGATTGAGAAAGAGGGGAGCCCCCCAATGAGCGACCGTATCCGCGATTTCCTCCGCCGACGTGACGAAGATGGCCCGTGCGTTGTTGTCGATCTCGACATCGTGCGCGACAACTTTGAAGCTTTTGCCAAGTCCCTGCCGGACACCTCCGTCTACTACGCAGTGAAAGCCAACCCGGCACCTGAAATCCTGTCGCTCCTGGAAAGCCTCGGCTCCTCCTTCGATTGCGCCTCCGTCGGCGAAATCGAAATGGTGCTGGCAACCGGCGCATCCGCCGACCGCATTTCCTACGGCAACACGATCAAGAAGGAGAAGGATATTGCGCGTGCCTATCAGTATGGCGTCCGCCTCTTCGCCGTCGACTGCGTCGAAGAAGTTGAAAAAATCGCCCGCGTTGCCCCTGGCTCCAAAATCTTCTGTCGCGTCCTGTGCGACGGTGTCGGCGCCGAGTGGCCGCTCTCCCGCAAATTCGGCTGCGACCCCGAAATGGCGCCCGACGTCCTCGAACACGGGCACCGGCTCGGCCTTGTCGCCCATGGCGTTTCCTTCCATGTCGGCTCCCAGCAAGCCAACCTCACGGCGTGGGATCTCGCTCTCGCCATGGCAGCAGGCGTTTTCCAGGAAATGGCGCTCCGCGGCATCGAACTGAAAATGGTCAACATGGGTGGGGGCTTCCCGACCCGTTACCTGAAGGACGTCCCGGGCGTTTCGACATACGGCGAAGCGATCTTCCAGGCGCTGTGCAAGCACTTCGGCAACCGTCTGCCGTCTACCATCATCGAGCCGGGCCGCGGCATGGTCGGCAATGCCGGCATGATCGAAGCTGAAGTCGTGCTGATTTCCCGCAAATCCGCAAGCGACGAAGTACGCTGGGTCTATCTCGATATCGGCAAGTTCCACGGCCTGGCCGAAACCATGGACGAGGCGATCCGTTATCCGATCCGCACCCCGCGCGACGGCGACACCACCGCACCTTGCGTGCTGGCCGGCCCGACCTGCGACAGCGTCGACGTTCTTTACGAAAAGACGCCGTACGAACTGCCGGTGAGCCTGTCCATTGGCGACAAGGTGCTGATCGAGGCCTGTGGTGCCTACACCACGACCTATTCCACGGTCGGCTTCAACGGCTTCGCGCCGCTGGCGTCCTTCGTCATCTGAGGCAAGTGCCATGATTGATATTGTGGACGAGGCGCCGGATCACACCGGCGCCCGCGAGGGTCTGCTTGACCTTTGTTTCGGCGAGGACCGCTTCAGGAAAACCTCCGAGCGTCTGCGTGAAGGCCGGCTTCCGGTCTTCGCATTTTCTGCAATCGACGAATCTGGCAAGCTCGTTGGCACGGTAAGGCTCTGGTCTGTGGCGGACCGCAACGGCTCGCAAAGCCTGTTGCTCGGACCCCTTGCCGTCGATCCGGCTTGCCGGGGACTGAAGGTCGGAGACCGCCTGATGCGGCACGCCCTCAACCAGGCTGCCGTGCTTGGCCATGGATCCGTGATCCTGGTCGGCGATCAGCCGTATTATACCCGCTTCGGTTTTGCTGCGGGCCTTCTCGACAAGGTCGGGATGCCGGGACCGGTGGACTATCACCGTTTCCTCGCACTGGAGTTCACTCCAGGGCACATTGACGGCCTGGAGGGTGTGCTTTCGGCATGCGGTGTACTGGATCCGATGGCAGTGCCGGCTGCCCGGGAAGACGTCTTCTCGGTTTCGCAAGCAATTTGAAGCTTTAGACTTGGAGACGGCGGCGAAGTTTTTCGCCGCCGTCTCTTGTTTTTTAAGCACAGGCTTGTTTGTTTAAAAATAACAGGGTTGAGACGGTCATTTGTCTTTCCTTGAACGGGCTTTCACCGAGTAGACTTGAAATTCCTGCAGAAACCAGCCACACCTAACAAAGGCGCAATAAGTGCGCCTTGCTGTTTGAAGGATTTCCCAACGGGCCGGACCCTCTGGAAGCGATGTGGGCGGCATATCGGATAGGATTGGAGTTACGCATATGACCGACGACACCAACGACGGTGCGCCGAAGAAGCCGGCGGTAAAAGCTGCCGCAAAGCCAACAACACGGCGCAAGACCACATCGCGTACGCCTGCTTCCAGAGCCGCATCGGCAAAGCCGGCAAGCTCCAAATCCACACCTGCCAAATCATCGTCTGCAAAATCGGCTGCAGCGAAGGCTGCGCCCGCCAAACCTGCTGCCGCGAAACCTGCTGCCGCGAAACCGGCGGCTGCGAAATCGGCGGCTGCGAAACCGGCTGCTGCAAAATCTCAGGCCAAAACAGCCTCTGCAAAGCCTGCTGCTGTGAAACCCGCAACCAACAAGCCGTCCGCCTCCGCCACCAAGGCAGCTGACGCGAAAGCGCCCGCAAAGTCTGTGGCGGCCACAAAACCTTCGACAAGCAGGACACCGAAACCTGCTGCGGCAAAAGCGCCAGCCAAGCCGGCTGCCAAAAAAGCGGCTCCGGTGAAACCGGAAGCAGCGAATGCTTCTAAGGCGAAGACAGCCGCTCCTAAAGCGTCAGCACCGAAGGCAGCAGCTTCGAAGGCCGCTGAACCGAAAGCAGGTTCCACTGCATCAGCAGGCGCTGTTCACGGAACGATCACCGGCCCGCTTGTGATGATCGGTCTTGGTTCCATCGGCAAGGGAACGCTGCCGCTGATCGAGCGTCATTTCAAATTCGACAAGAGCCGGTTTACCGTCATCGACCCGGTTGATGGCGATGCCAAGCTGGTGACCGACCGGGGATACCGGTTCGAAAAAGTCGCCCTGACGCCTGAAAACTACAAGGACATACTCACGCCTTTGCTCACGGAGGGCGAGGGGCAGGGTTTTGTCGTTAATCTGTCTGTCGACACTTCATCGCTGGACCTGATGAAATTCTGCCGCAAGCTTGGCGTGCTCTATATCGATACTGTGGTCGAACCCTGGCCGGGGTTCTACTTCGACGACACCGCAACGGCAGCCGACCGGACCAATTATGCGCTGCGAGAGGCCGTACGACGCGAAAAGAAGAAACATCCTGGCGGCACTACGGCAGTTTCCTGCTGCGGCGCCAATCCCGGCATGGTCTCCTGGTTCGTGAAGAAGGCGCTGGTGGATATCGCGACCGATACCGGCGTCAAGTTCAAGGAACCGTCCAGCCAGAAGGGCTGGGCCAAGCTGATGAAGAAGGTGGGTGTCAAGGGCATCCATATTGCCGAGCGTGACACTCAGCGGGCCAAAGAACCGAAACCATTCGGCGAGTTCTGGAACACCTGGTCGGTGGAAGGTTTCCTTTCCGAAGGTTTCCAGCCTGCGGAACTCGGCTGGGGCACGCATGAAACCTGGAAGCCTGCGAACGCCAAGAAGCACAAGAAAGGCTGCAAGGCGGCGATCTATCTGGAACAGCCGGGCGCCAACACCCGTGTGCGGACCTGGTGCCCGACGCCGGGCGCGCAATATGGCTTCCTCGTCACGCACAATGAAGCAATCTCCATCGCCGACTACTTCTCCGTGAGCGACGGCAAGAAGGTCAGCTATCGCCCGACATGCCACTATGCCTATCATCCGGCGAACGTGGCCGTGCTCTCGCTGCATGAACTGTTCGGCTCCGCAGGAAAGGTTCAGGAGACGCTGCACGTTCTCGACGAAAGTGAACTGCAGGACGGCATCGATGAACTTGGCGTCCTGCTCTACGGTCACAAGAAAAACGCCTACTGGTATGGCTCCCAGCTGTCTGTCGAGGAGGCCCGGGACCTTGCGCCGTATCAGAACGCGACCGGTCTGCAGGTGACTTCGGCGGTTCTGGCCGGAATGGTCTGGGCGTTGGAGAACCCGGAAGCGGGCATCGTCGAGACGGACGAGATGGACTACAAGCGCTGCCTCGAAATTCAGCTGCCGTATCTTGGCCCGGTCAAAGGCTATTATACAGACTGGACACCTCTGGAAGGGCGGCCTGGCTTCTACAAGGAAGATATCGACACCAAGGATCCCTGGCAGTTCCGTAACATTCTGGTGCGATAGCGAAAAAGAGCAACCTTTGGTGAATATAGCCGCCGGATAACTCCGGCGGCTTTTTTGTTGTTTGTTGGAATTCGGAAAGTCGCCGAACGCGAAAACTTTGTGATCTACATAACATTCTTGAAATAGATCTTGGCAGAATATACGTCATAGGGTGCAACCATTCGGCGAGGGCAAGGTGAAAGTCGATCAGGCAAGACTGAACGCTGCCATCCGGGGCCTTTATGAGGCCGCGGTTACGGCGGAGCTCTGGAAGCCGGCGATGGAAGAGGTGACCGACGCCCTCCAGGCAAAGAGTTGTCACTTCTTCTCCAACAACCTGACAAATGCGGGGGACGACCTCTTCGTCACGGTTCGCATGGATCCTGATTTTCACAAGGATTACATGGGCACTTACGCAGAGCTTGATGTCAGGTATCCGCGCATTCTGGAAGCTCCGGTCGGAAGAGTTCTGCACGGAGATCTCCTGTGGACCGACGAAGAGCGGATGGCCAGTCCCGTCTATCACGAGAACCTGCTGCCTTTCGAACTCTACGAGGTAACTGGCGCCCAGCTCGCCATGCCCGATCGCTTGAGCTGGCTTGGCTTTTCTCTCTATGAAGAGGAGCCTTGGGAAAAAGATCAGCTCGAGGCTCAGCAGCTGATCCTCGGCCATACCCGGCAGGCCTTGCGGATCCATCTGACACTGGCTGAAGCAAAAGCGAATACGGAAACGCTCGGCAATCTCCTGACGGCACGCGGGCAAGGGATAATCCTGGTGACCGCAGGGGGCAGGATCGTCTTCGCGAACGATCAGGCCGAAGCCTTGCAGCAAGAACAGGTTCTGAAAATGAGCAGCCGGGGTCTTGTCTTCCGGGACAGGGCCTTGAACCGGCGTCTTGCGCTTGCCCTGGATGCCCTTCACTTCCGTTCGAGCGTTCCTTCGGGCGAGACCGTTACGCTCACCGATACATCGGATCATCAGATCGGGGTCCGCTTCCTGCCCGTTCCCGGAGGGATCGGTGGTGGCGGTTCGATGCTGGCTGTCCTGTGTATTCCGCTCCACATGCAGCATGGGCCGGACCCATCGGAGATCAGGCAATTTGCCGGATTGTTCCGCCTGACACCTTCCGAGGAGCTTGTGGTTGGCGCAATCGCGTCCGGGCAGGATCTGTCGCAACATTGCATTGAGCGCGGCATCTCACTCGACACCGCAAGAAAACACCTGAAGAATACAATGGCCAAGGCCAACTGCCGCTCGCAGAAAGACCTTTTGCGGCTGGTCGAGCGGTTCTGCTTCTTCCGTCTTCGCTGACCTGCGAAGCTCTTGCCATCCGGAATGCCTGACAGATTTATACTGGATCCGTTGTCGCTGATCTTGCCGGACCCGGGCCGCATTGCATTGTTTCCCCCGGTTTCATGTCAAGACCGTTTGCGCCTGCTGTTCGGGCAGTGTCGCTGGTCACAGGAGGCCGGGAAGGGGATGAGCTAACAAGAGACGGTGACAGGGCTCGTGTCGGGTTCAAACGCTGGTGACAACGGTTGCCATCTACCCGAACCTGACGGGCAGCCGACCGTGAAGGAACCGGGCGCAAAACGAACCCGGGCTGTTGAGGCATAAAAAGGACAATGACAGTGCTGAATTCCATGGAAACGACTTCGCAAACCGATGCGCATCCCCTTGGACCGGAAAGCCGTCATGCGGGGACCACCAGGATCCTGCACTGGATGATTGCCGCTTTGGTTCTGGCGACATGGCCACTGGGTTACGTGATCAAGTTCGTGAAAAGCGATGTGTCCCTGGATTTCTACCTGCTGCACGAAAGTTTCGGCTTTCTGGTGCTCTGGCTGATGCTGGTTCGTGTCGGCAACAAGCTTGTTGCCCGAAAGCCGGCGGAAGAGGGCCCGGCACTGGAACGACTGGCGGCCAGCGTCGTTCACGGGCTTCTCTATCTGTTCCTGATCGTCATGCCGGTCAGCGGGTTTCTGGCAACAAACGCCCACGGATTTCCGCTGAGCTGGTTCGGACTGGTTCCGGTCTGGAGCCCGATCGGCAAGTCGCCAGACATTGCGGGGACACTGTCGGCCATTCATTCCTGGAGCGCATGGGCTTTGCTGGCACTGTTTGCCCTTCACATTGGCGCGGTACTGTTCCACCACGTTCTGAGGCGTGACCGGACACTCTACCGGATCCTCTGAACCGAACAGCCAGTGCTCGGTAGCGCTGGCCGCTTCCTCCAGTGGCCAGCGTCAATCGATCAGCCGCACCACCTCCAGGGGCTCAACTCTGCCTTTTACCTGATGCTGGCCGATGGACCGGTACTCAACGGTGTTGCCAAGTCGCTTGGCGATCTCGCTGGAGACGAGAATCACCACATCGGAGCTGCCGTCGATCTCCTTGCCGAGGCTCTCCAGCCGGGAAGCGGCGTTCACCGTGTCGCCGATGACCGTGTAGTTGACCCGCTCCGGTGCACCGATGTCGCCGACCACGAGCGGGCCCATGTGAAGGCCGATGCGAATTCGCACAGGCGCTTCACCGCGGGCAACGCGTGCAATGTTGTCCGCCCGGATGGCACGGGCCATGCCGATTGCCGCACGGGCGGCAGGTTCTGCCGGATTTTCCAGCCGTTCCGGAGCACCCCAGAATGCCATGACACTGTCGCCGATGTATTTGTCGATGGTGCCACCTTCCTTTGTGATTTCGGCGCCGAGCAGGGAGAGGTGATGATTGACGAAGGCAGCGGTTTCGGTTGCCGTCATGCCTTCGGAGGCCGAGGTGAAGCCGGCAATGTCGGTGAACATAACCGCGACTTCACGTTCTTCCGGCGGCGCATATGCTCGGCCTTCACGCAGGAGTTTCCTGACCAGTGTTTTGGGGACGTACCGGCTGAAAGCGGTCAGGCCGCTGACCATGGAATTGAACCCGTTGGCCAGGTCGTCCAATTCGCGCACGAAGCTGCCTGGCAGGTGCTCGGCAGAGTCCAGTTCAAGATCCGCGACGGCCCTTGCCCCAAGCGCTGCCCGACGGATCGGCTGGCCGATGCGGTGGGCAAGAAAGCCGGCGCCGATCAGCGACAGTCCGAGAAGGGCGATGCCGATCAGTATCGCATCGCTCAATTGCTCAAGCGGCTGCTCAAGAACCTCCGCCGGAAAATGGGCGCCGATTGAAATCGGCAACCCTGTCGGGCCGAGATCCGGGCTTTGGAGGACGACAAACCGCTTGTTGCCAAGGGCGTCATAGCCGGCACGCATTTCGTGTCCCGGGCGTATCCCGTAGCCTGATGCATCGACTGTTTCGGTCGATTTGAGGGTTTGCAAAAAAGTGTCCGGGACGTTCTCGAGTTCAATCAGCGGGCTTGTCGGCGACAGAAGATTGAAGACCTCCGACAACGCAGGATGAGCAATCAGACCGTAGGTCTGCGGGTTGATCATGAACACCTGAACCAGGCCGGTGGAGATGTCGCTTGTGACTTCCGACAAGCGCTCCATGGACATGGCCATCAGGACGAGGCCTTCGTAATCACTGCCGTCAGGGCCGTCGGACAGGATCGGTTGAACGTGAGCGATATAGGTGTGCTGACGCTGAGGATAAAAGGCCGGGCCAGACCAGAAGGGGGCTGTCTTGTCCCTTGAAGACGAGATCAAACCCGCAAGGGCATGCGTTTCGTCAGTCTTCGGCACGAATTGCGGTACCAGAATTCCGTCAGCACGGCCCCGGTCGACCTGGATGAAATTGCCGTTCCTGTCGGCGACGATGACAAAGGAGACATGCTCCATGGCCGATAGCGCACCGAACATGTAGTCGGCGACTTCCTGAGGACGGCGCAACAGGATGCTGCCGGTGGAAAGCGCTGCCGCGGTAAAGGAGCTTGCTTCCTCGACGGCTTCTATCTGGGCGGAAAAGGCCTGCTCCAGGGAGTGCATGCCCGAGTTGATCAGTGAGCCACCCAGGTTGCGCACGACCTTTTCGGACGTGGCCGCCTGAACGATCAGGACAAGCGCTGCGGTGATGAAGACAAAACCACCGATGACCGTCGTGAGCGTCGGCGTGATGTGAAGGCGCCTGTTAAAGGGCAAGTGCTTGGCCTGCGTACTGAATTTCGACGCAATACCCATACCCTGATAACGTGGCGAGGCAAAGCGCGGGAGACCGGATGAAACCGTGAGGATTGCAATGGATGATCGGCTCGGAGCTAGCCACGCAGCCGAACGACCTCGACCGCTGCCGATTTACCCTTGACCTTGTGCAGTCCGATGGCCTCCTGCTCGATGCTGCTGTCGAGACGCTTGGCGATCTCGCTGGAGACGAGAATCACAACATCGGCGTCGCCGTCGATCTCCTTGCCGAGGCTCTCCAGCCGGGAAGCGGCGTTTACCGTGTCGCCTATGACCGTGTAGTTGACCCGCTCCGGTGCGCCGATGTCACCGACGACAAGCGGTCCCATGTGAAGGCCGATGCGAATACGCACAGGCGCTTCACCGCGGGCGACGCGTGCCGTGTTGTCCTCCCGGATGGCACGGGCCATGCCGATTGCCGCACGAGCGGCAGGTTCTGCCGGATTTTCCAGCCGTTCCGGAGCGCCCCAGAATGCCATGACACTGTCGCCGATGTATTTGTCGATGGTGCCGCCTTCCTTTGTGATCTCGGCGCCGAGCAGGGACAGGTGATGATTGACGAAGGCAGCGGTTTCGGTTGCCGTCATGCCTTCGGAGGCAGAGGTGAAGCCGGCGATGTCGGTAAACAGCACCGCAACCTCCCTTTCTTCCGGCGGGGCATCCGCCCGGCCTTCGCTCAGAAGTTTCCTGACAAGTGTGCCCGGAACGTAGCGATTGAAGGCTTTCAAGCCGCCTAACATGGCATTGAAGCCCTTGGACAGGTCGTCCAGTTCCCGGATGATGCTGGAAGGCAGTGGGGCTACGGTCGAAAGGTTCAGGTCCGCCACTTCTCTTGCCGCGACCGAAGCACGTTGCACCGGTCTTGCAATCCGTCTCGCCAGCAAAACCGCGCCAAGCAGGGACAGCACGAGCAGTCCGCCACCAACAAGTAGCGCCATCAGCAATTGTTTCAGCGGCTGGGAAAGGTACTCGGCAGGAAAGTGAACACCGATCCTGACCGGAAGCCCCAAAAGGTTTTCGTTCTTCTGTTCAAGGATCACGAACCGTTCGGCACCGTCAGGGGCAGTGCCGGAATAGACAGCCAGTTTCTCGGAAATGTCGAAGGACTCATTCTTGACCCTCGGCATGTCCTTGAAGCCAGCCAGAAAGGCATCGGGCAAACGATCGACATTCAGAAGAGGCATTTCTTCTGTCAGGTCATCGAAGGATTTGTGAAGGTCGGGATGGGCGACGATTTCGTCTGATCCCTCCTTCATGAGAAAGACGGTTATGTCGTCTGTCGAAACGTGCCAGGTGATTTCGGACATTCTGTCGAGCGACATGCCGATCATCAGGCTGCCACGGTAGGTCTTGCCCTCATGCAGCGGGCGCACAAAGACGTAATAGGTGTGCTCGCGGTTCGGCATGTAGAACGGCTCGCTCCAGAAAGCACCAGACTGCTTTTTCGCGCGTTCCGCCAGCGGAGCCAGGATCGGAATATCCTTCGCCAGATTGACGTTGCCGCCCATTAGCTTGCCGTCCGCATCGCCCCTGTCGACATCAACGCCTTCGCCATTTTCGTCTACCAGAACCAGAAAGGAGACCTGCTCCATCGGGGCGAGCGCGCCGTAAAGGTAAGACAGGATGAGATCGGGATCATCGACCGGCAGTTCCTTGCGCTCATAGGTCAGCCGGGTGAATTCGGCGGTTTCGGTGATGGCATGAAGCTGTTCAACAAACGCCGTTTCGGCCGCATCCATGCCGATATCGACCAATTCACCGCCCATTCTCCTGACGACTTCCGAAGAAGTGACGGCTTGGATGAAGAGGATCGCAGCCGCGGTCACCAGCACGAAGCTGCCGATGACGGAGGCAAGGGTCGGTGTGATGAAGAGTTTCCTGCGTGCTGGCACCGTGACGTCCCGATTGTGAACTGTGTTGTCGTAAGCCGATATCTCTTTCAAATTACGCCGCACGTAGCAATCGGGGAACAGCACAGGAAGCTTGAAACCTGTTTCAGATACAAAAAGACCCGCACGGCGAAACCGTGCGGGTCTTGTCTTATCGTCTCTGAAAAAGCTTGCGTCAGGTGGTCTTTTCTGCCCGGTCGAACGTGTGACCGTAGTCCACGGCAATCTCGTAATCCGGATCTTCAAGGACCGAGACTTCGACAAGGTCGCCAGCCTTGGCCAGCAGCTTCTTGCAGTCCGGCGACAGGTGGCGCAGGTGCAGACGCTTGCCAGCAGCGAGGTATTTCGAGGCGAGGGCGTCAATTGCTTCCAGGCCGGAATGATCGACCACGCGGCTGTCGATGAAGTCGACGACGACGTCCTCGGGATCGTTCAATGGATCGAAGAGGTCGGCAAAGCCGGTGGTGGAGCCGAAGAACAGCGGGCCGGTCAGACGATAGACCTTCCAGCCTTCCTTGCTGGTGCCGATACGGGCACGGATCCGGCTGGCTGCATTCCAGGCGTAAGCAAGCGCGGAAATGATCACACCGACGACAACAGCGACCGCGAGATCCGAATAAACGGTGACGCAGGTGACAATGACCATCACAAGCGCGTCGATCGGCGGGATCTTGTGCATGATCTTCAGGCTGGTCCACGCGAAGGTGCCGATGACCACCATGAACATTACGCCGACCAGGGCCGCGACCGGGATCCGTTCGATCAAGGGCGAGGCGATGACGATGAAGGACAGCAGGAAAAGAGCTGCGGCAATGCCGGAAATCCGGGTACGTGCACCGGATTTCACGTTGATCATGGACTGGCCGATCATGGCGCAGCCACCCATGCCACCGAAAAAGCCGGTCACGACGTTTGCCGTGCCCTGTGCAAGGCATTCCTTGGACGCGCCGCCCTTGGTGCCCGTCAGGTCAGCCACGAGGTTCAACGTCAGCAGGGATTCAATGAGGCCGATGGCTGCCAGGATCACGGCATAAGGCAGGATGATCTGCAATGTGTCGAGCGTCAGCGGCACCATGGGAATGTGGAAATCCGGCAGGCCGCCGGCGATCGAGGCGAGATCGCCAACCGAGCGGGTGTCGAGGTTGAAGCCGAGCACGAGCGCGGAGACAACCAGAATGCCTGCAAGCGGCGCAGGGAAAGACGATGTGATCTTGGGCAGGAACCAGATAACAGCCATGGTGAGCGCTATCAGGCCGAGCATCAGATACAGCTGGGAGCCTTCCATCCATGTCAGTCCGCCAGCGCCATCTGGAACCTTGAACTGGCCGAGCTGTGCAAGGAAGATCACGATCGCAAGGCCGTTGACAAAACCAAGCATGACCGGATGGGGCACCATACGGATGAATTTGCCCCACTTCAGCAAGCCCACCACGATCTGGATCAGGCCCATCAGCACGACGGTAGCGAAAAGGTATTCCACCCCGTGCTGGCTGACGAGCGAGACCATCACCACGGCCAGTGCGCCGGTCGCGCCGGAAATCATGCCGGGACGACCACCGATACAGGCCGTAATCAGACCGACAAAGAACGCCGCATAGAGACCTACCAGCGGATTTACGCCGGCAACAAAGGCAAAGGCCACGGCTTCGGGAACGAGCGCCAGGGCAACTGTAAGCCCGGCCAGAAGTTCGGTTTTGATGCGGGACGCATCCATTTTCAACGGTTGTTCAGGCGCAACGGCCTCCGCGCGTGCTGACACGGGCTGCTCCGGATATTTGGTGTGGTTTTTTAGGTCAGCGCCAATCCCTGCCCGGATTTCCACTTTTGACCTGGATCAAGTTGCCACCTTCTAATCGATTTTTTGCAACGCAGCAAGGCGGGCCAGGCAGGAGCAGCCATGCGTTGACCGGGGCTCTTCCTTGATAAAGGTTCGATGGTTGCCTGTTGAGCCAGTAAAACGCGTGTAAGACAGGAGTTTTCCGTTAAGGAAGAGGAATTAGTTCTTACTGGATACAATTTACGATGTTGCAATAATACGAGCGATAATATTTGATGAAATTGGGTAACAACTTTAATTCTCTGATTATTTGGGGTTGTTGTTGTGTCAATTTCTCGTATCTGTTGCGTTGCTTTTTCCTTTTTGCTTGCCGTGTCAGCAGGCGCCGCACGCGCGGACGAGATGATCATGGCCACCGATGACTGGCCGCCCTTCCGGATTTCGGAGGGAGATACCTTCATCGGGCTGGATCTGGACCTGATGGACGAAGTTGCCAGGCGCACAGAAGCCGAACTCCGGATTGCCAAACTGCCCTGGGGGCGGGCGCTCACCGAAATGCAAGGGGGCGGCGTCGATGTCATGACCGGGCTGGCTTTCCGTCCGGACCGGGCAGAATATATCGCCTATACCGATACGCCTTATTTCAGATGCACGACCGCCTTCTACACCATCAAGGGACAGGCCGACAAAATCCGGAGCTACGAAGACCTGGCGCCATACCAGGTCGGCTACGTGTTGCATTCGGCCTACTTCGAAAGGTTCGACAAGGACAGGTCTTTGGACAAGGTCGGCGTCGCGCAGGAGCAGATCCTGATCGACATGCTGATGAAGAGGCGTTTCGGTATCATGATCGGTACGGATTGCCAGGTGGATTACCTGATCAAACGCCAGGGGTTCGCCGACAAGATTGAAAAGGCGCCGTATAATCCGGGAAACTCGGTCGATCTGTATCTCGGTGTTTCCAAGAAATCGGGTTGGGCGGCAAAGCTCGATGAACTGAACCGTGTCATCAAGGAGCTTGTCGACGAAGGCTTCATCGACAAGATTGCAGAGGACTATTACGGCACGCACTCCTGACGTTGCCAAATCCTCTGATCCTTGAAGTCTTTTCCTGACTGGCAGAAGGAGAGACATGCAAGCGCACGTTATTGGTTATTCATAATAGATTGTACAACCGCATTGCAATCAGCTTGGAAAGTCTGCAAATTGTCCCGTAGGGTTATTGCTCTAGATACGGGACTGCGGAGGACGTGACCGCAGTCAAACGGCTTGTTTTGAACGAAATTGTCGTGCAGGCAGCTTAAGGAGGGCGGAATGCATCGGCTCATGTTTTGCGCCATGCTGAGCGTTCTTCTTCTGATGTCCAGCGCCCGGGCACAGGACGTTCTCAAGCTGTCCGGTTTTGAAGCCCCAAACCTGACCCCCGTTGCCGAGAGTATTCTAAGTCAGGCCTATGGGGAGTTGGGCATCCGCATCCAGAAGGTTATCACCAGCCCTCGCAGGGCACTGCTGGATTCAGCTTCCGGCAAGACCGACGGTGAACTGGTGCGGATCAGGACCATCGAAGCCGATCACAGCAGCCTGTTGCGTGTCGATGTTCCGATTATCCTGGCTCGAACCTTCGCCTATGCGAACAAGCCTCAGCTTCGCGGCAAGTCCTTCAAGCAGCTCCGGCATTTGCGGGTCGGCCATGTGGCGGGCGCACGGTTCGCCGCTGAACTGGCAGATGGGTTTGCAGAGGTATGGACCGCAGATACGCCCGAACAATTGTTCGAGATGCTCCAGCGAGACCGGATCGACCTTGTCATAGCCGGGGAGAGCACGGGGCGGCGCATTATCCGCGACCGCAAGCTGGTGGGTGTCTTCCCGTTGCGACCGTCTTTGCAGGAGGTCGCATTCTATCACTATCTGCATGAAAAACATGCGGATCTGGTGCCCAGGATCGAGGCCGTTCTGAAAAGAATGCTGGCGGTACCAGTGGGTGAGGAAACCGACGGTGTCGGTGAGACGACGCCGGAGAAAGATGGACACGTTCTGCACAAGACCGGCTTGAGCTGAAGGTTTTACGCGGGCTGCACGGCCGACGAGACGCTGCGAGGAACACTATGCGCACGAAGAGGCTCATCTGTCTGCTGGCCGGGTTCCTTCTGGCTACTGCCGCTTCCGCGGGCGAGAGAATTGTGCTGTCCGGGTTTGAGGCTCCCGGTTTGACCCCGGTGGCGGTCGGATATCTGCAAAAAGCCTATTCGAGCCTTGGGATCGAACTGGAGATTGTCGAAAACACGCCAAGCCGGGCACTGGTGGAATCCACCTCCGGCAAAACCGATGGCGAAGTGATCCGGATCGGCTCTGTGGGGGACCGTTATCCCACCCTCGTCAGGGTGGATGTGCCGCTGCTTTCTGTTGTGGCCTATGGCTACACCAACCGCGCAGACCTGAAGGACAAATCACTGGAGGATCTTAAATCCCTGCGGGCAGGGCATGTGCGCGGGGCTGTCTTTGGCGAAATGGCTGCCAGCGGGTTTGCAGAGGTCTGGTCGGCTGAAGAACCGGAGCAGCTGTTTCTCATGCTGAAACAGAAGCGGCTCGATCTGGTTTTCGTCCGCGAGTTGAGGGCGAAGGAGATGATAGAGAGGTTCGGTCTTGAGGATGCTTTTTCTCTCCCGTCCAGCCGCAAGGAATATGCCTTCTATCATTACCTTCACGAGCGGCACCGGGATCTGGTGCCTCGGGTGGAGGAGGCTTTGCGCGCCGTCCTGAGTGACGAGGACAAGGATACCGGGGATGGCCCGAGCTAGGCGGGCCAATCCGCTGATCCGGATTACTGCCCGCCGGATGTCCGGTTAGCTGCCGGTTGCTGGGCCTGTCCCAGGCTAGCACCGAGAAGGGCGGCCGCACCGGCAAAGCCGCTGTCTCCACCGACAACTGTATTGGGAACAAGCTTGCCGACGAGGCCGACCAGCTCCGGTTTGCGTTCCAGCGAGGTCAGCAGTTTCTCCAGCGCCTGCAGCAGAGCTACGCGGTCCTGGCCGAGAACGTCGACCTGCGCTCTCTGGCCTCGGGCAAGTTCCTCCAGATACTGGCGCTCGGCGCGGCCAAGGGCAGCGCGTTCCTGTTCGCGCTGATTGGCCACCTGCACAGCTATCTGGGCCTCCACGAGGCGGGGCTGTTCGTCCGCCGTGGAACGTGCCTGTTCCGTTTCGATGCGTTTTTGCTGCGCATCCGTTTCGCGTTCGTAGGCGGTGGATAGCTGATCGGCCAATTGCACGCGCAGGCGGGAAACCAGCAGTTCCGGCGGGATGGCCGGTTCGCCCAGACGGATCTCGCGAATGTCGACGCCGGCCTTGTTGCCTTCGATCTTGATCTGCTGCTCGATGGTCTGTTCCAGGGCATCGCGGTTTTCGATGAGATCGAGAACCTTTGTCGGGCGCACGGTGTAGGTCGCGGGCTGCACCGGCGTCCCGTCGGCATTCTTGTCCTGCACGCGGATCGAGGCACCGGCGACGTTCCTCACGATCGAACGGATGGCCGGTGTCAGGATGCGGTTTTCAATCTCCTCCAGTCCACCGACGGAGCCGACGACCACGGGAGCATTGTCAGGGTCGACCTGGACGAGGGCGCGCAGTTCCAGGGGAATGTCCCAGCCTTCCACCTTCACGTAGACCGCCCGGTCGGCAGCGTCGCTGGGGATCTGTTCCTGCACGGAGCGTTCGTTCTGCTGGATATTGCCCTGTTGATCGACCGAGAGATCGATGATGCGTTTTACGTAGCCGCCCTTGTATTCCCAGGTCTGGACGCGGGTATCGACCAGCGTCACTTCATAGGCCTGCCGGTTGAGGTAATAGGCCCCTGGGAAGAGCGGATCCTTCCAGATGCCGACGCAGCCCCTGGGTACCAGGGGAACGGTAAGCGCCTCGCGGGAAACAGAGGAGGCAGAGACTTCTTCCTCGATGCAATTGATGCCGGGCTGACTGACATTGGACTTGACCACACCCACATGCCCGGCGGGGATAATCGTCGCGTTGGTATTCTCATCGAGGCGAATGTCGAAGAGATACCGGTTCAGACGGTATTGCCCGGGTTTCAGCACCGTTTCCTGCGGTCCGCGCAAACCGCCCTTTGTCAGGAAGCTGTCGGCCTTCAGCATGTCGCCGACATCTGCATCTGCAATTGCCGGTGCCATGAACATGCCGGAGGGCATGGCGTCGCCGTCGAGTGCGGTCAACTGGCCATAATAGCCTTCGGGAATGGTGACGACGTCCCATTCCTCGAAATCGTAGAGCACCCGGACAAGCGGAATGAAATGAAAGCCGGGCCCGAGGATCTGGGCTTGCGGGCCTTTTTCGCCGTCCAGGGCAAGGATGCGGCCCTCAGGCAACTCCTCAAACGCATAGATCCTCTTCAGGTGACCAACACTGTTGGCGTCCACCAAGATGAAGGAAGAGGACAGGAGCATGAAGCCGCCTATCAGCACCAGAATGATGCCCATGAACCGGCTCGAAAAAATTTGAACCAGCCTGTGACCGCCGGCGGGAACTCCGGCTCGTCGAAGAATGATGCTGGCTCCCAGAAGGATCGCCACAATTCCAATAATAACGCCGAGCATCACGTTTCCTCCGCCAAGGTTCCGATGCGGAACCTATCTGACTGCGGGTGATGGACTGAGTCAACGACACTCATATGACACGTGGTGGTCGAACTGCGCCTGGGCCTCGTTCAAATGAAAAAGCTCGACGGCAAACGCGGGTAGGATTAGAACCGGCGAAAAGACGCTCGGGAGGAACCATGAAGCCGACCAATCCGGTCTTCACCGGCATTGCCACCACCGTGTTCGAGACCATGTCGCGCTTGGCTATGGCGCATGGGGCCGTGAACCTCGGACAAGGGTTTCCAGATGTCGACGGGCCGGTGGATATCCGGCAGGCGGCGGCTGATGCGATATTGCAGGGGCCGAACCAATATCCGCCCATGCTGGGAATACCGGACCTTCGCCAGGCTGTTGCCGAGGCCAATCGCCGTTTCTACGGTCTCGAGGTCGATCCGCAAACGGAAGTGATGGTGACTTCCGGTGCGACCGAGGCGTTGGCGGATTGCATTTTCGCGCTGGTATCCCCGGGTGACGAGGTCGTGCTGATCGAACCGCTCTACGATTGCTACCTGCCGCTGGTGAAGCAGGCCGGCGGCATTCCCGTGCGCGTCCGGGTGACCCCGCCCAACTGGTCGCTGGATGCTGAAGCTCTCAAGGCAGCCTTCTCCGACAAGACCAAGGCAGTTCTCATCAACAACCCGATGAACCCGACGGCCAAGGTGTTTTCAGACGAAGAGCTTGAGTTGGTCGCCTCTCTCTGCCGCCAGTATGATGCCTATGCGATCTGTGACGAAGTCTACGAGCACCTCGTCTTTGACGGTCACCGGCACACACCGCTGATGACGCTGGACGGCATGCGCGAGCGCACGGTGCGGATCGGCTCTGCGGGCAAGACCTTCTCGCTCACCGGGTGGAAGGTTGGCTATGTCACCGGGCCTGCCGCGCTGATGGACCCGATTGCCAAGGCGCACCAGTGGGTGACCTTCACGACACCGCCACATCTGCAAAAGGCTGTTGCCTATGGTCTGCGCAAGGACGACAGCTACTACGATGGCCTGTCGCAAGACCTTGCCGCAAAGCGCGACCGCATGGCGGCAGGCCTTGCCGCCCTCGGATTTTCCGTTCTGCCTTGCAATGCAACCTACTTCCTGACTTGCGGGTTCGAAGGGCTGGGGCTTGGACGGACCGACGTCGAGGCGTGTGAAACCCTGGTCACGGCCGCCGGTGTTGCGGCAGTTCCCGTGTCTGCCTTTTATGGATCGGACGCGCCCGAGGGCTACATTCGCTTCTGCTTCTGCAAGCAGGATGCCGTGATCGACGAAGCGCTCGCCCGTCTTTCCGTATTTTTGACTGCGGCCCGGGCCGAATCCGCTTAGCCTGATAGTGTGAAACCTTGGAAATGAGAAACTTCATGGACAATCCGGCTCTGGTCGACGTCACCCGCGGCACCGTGATCGAAAGCCTGCATCGGGGCAGCATTGCGATCGTCGATAGCGCCGGAAAGCTGGTTTTCGGTATCGGCAACGTGGAAGCCCGAGTGTTTCCGCGCTCCGCCATCAAGGCACTTCAGGCATTGCCCCTGGTTGAATCGGGAGCGGCGGAAGCGCTCGACTATTCAGATGCCGAACTGGCACTTGCCTGTGCGTCTCACAACGGCGAGGAAGTTCACGCCAATTCGGCAAGGGTCATGCTGATGAAGGCAGGCCTTGCCGAAGACAATCTCGAGTGCGGCCCGCAATGGCCCCAGCGCATGGAAGACGCAGCCAAACTTATCCTGGCTGATGAATCGCCCTGCGGCCTGCACAACAACTGCTCCGGCAAACATGCCGGTTTCCTTGGCCTGGCCAAGGTTATGGGTGTCGAGACACGCGGCTATGTAAACGCGGAACACCCTGTGCAACGTGAAGTTCGCAATGTGATGGAACAGATGACCGGCGACACTCTGTCCGAGGATGTCTGCGGAACAGACGGCTGTTCAATCCCGACCTACGCTTCACCTTTGCGCAGCTTCGCGCGCGCCTTTGCCGCCTTTGGAACTGGTGAGGGGCTGGAGCCGCTTCGGGCAGAGGCTGCCGAACGGCTGTTTGATGCGTGCATCAACGAACCTTACATGGTTGCCGGGACAGGCCGTTTTTGCACCAGGGTGATGGAAGCTTTCCGTGGCCGAGTGTTCGTCAAGACCGGAGCCGAAGGTGTCTTCTGTGCTTCCATTCCCGAGCTTGGTTTCGGTGTCGCGCTGAAATGCGACGACGGTGCAACCCGGGCGTCCGAAGTGATGATGGCAACCGTTCTGGAAGCGATGCTGGAGCTCAATGATGATGAGGCAGCTCTGCTTGACGGACTGGTGAACCCGCCGATCCTGACCCGGGTCGGTATCCAGGCCGGACACATCAAGCCGCGCGAAGAGTTCCTGACCGAGTTGAAAGCAGCGCTGCCTTAACAAGCCGGCGCACTCTCAGGCTTCACTCCTGGCTCTCACCTGTTTCCGTCTGGTTTCAGATGCCGCTTTTTCGGCTCTTGAGGCAGAGGCGTGTGACGAGCGCTTATGGACTGGATCAAAGGTCTTTTTTCATCAGCACCTCGTTGCCGTTTCTTTCCATTTCACTCCAACCAAGGTGTGCGTAAAGAGCAACGTTCTCAGGCATGGCGACATGGGTTGCCAGATGTATCTCGGTGGCTCCGCTCTCACTGGCGAGGTCCTCGATGGCTTCCATCAACAGACGCCCGATGCCCATTCCCCTGATATCCGGATCGACGGCTATGTTCATGAGATGAGCGTTTGGACCGTACAGACCCAGGATCGCGCAACCGACAATGCGGCCATCCGTTTCGGCGACGAAGACCTGGTTTTGCTCGATGTCTTCCTTCAGGCCGGAAGAGACGTCCGGCAGGTCCGGCAAGGTTGATTTTACCGGTGCATAGGCCCTGTCGATGCATGTTTTCAGGGCCGGGACGTCTTGCAATTTGGCCATGCGGATGGCTGGTTGAGCGCTTGGTTCTGTCACAGGAGTTGTCTCATGGCACATCGTCCCGATTTGTCTTTCCGTTTCACCCACGCGATCACGCGCACGCCCGCCGACAGCGTGGCCGACGGCATCCGTGCGGTGGACACGGGCAACCCGAGTGGCGAAAAATTCAGGGCAGAACATGAGCGTTATGTCTCTGCCTTGCAAGAAGCCGGCTTGACGGTTGACGTTCTGCCGCAGCTTGAGACCTACCCGGACAGTTGTTTTGTCGAGGATCCTGCCTTCTGCCTGCCTGAAGGCGCCATCCAGCTTCGGCCGGGCACGGCCAGCCGGGAAGGCGAAGGCGCGGAGATCCGTGCGGCGCTGGAAAGCCGGTTCGGCAAGGTTGTCGACCTGCCGGGGAACGGTCATGTCGACGGCGGCGATGTCCTGATGCTGGATGACGTCATCCTGATCGGCCTGTCCGCCCGCACCGACCGGGAGGGCGCCGATGCCTTTGCCGGATTGCTGGGCGAGTGGGGCTACAAGGCCGAAGTCTGCGAAACGCCGGATGGCGTGCTGCATTTCAAGACAGCCTGTTCCACCCTTGGCGACGGCGTCATCCTGGCGACCAAGGTCATGGCAGACAGCGGCTTTTTCGGTGACCGCGAAATCGTGGTCGTTCCGGAAGGGGAAGACTACGCCGCCAACGTCATCCGTGTGAATGATGTCGTGATGGTGCCGGAAGGCTACCCGAAGACATTGGCAGCCATCGAGGCGGCCGGTTTCACGACCGTCGTCCTGCCGACCCACGAAGCCCGCAAGGTCGATGGTGGCCTGTCATGCCTGTCGCTGCGGTTTGCGCTGGACTGATCTCTCTGGAGCTTTGCAGTTCTTAAACCTGTTCGTCTCGATCCTGGGAATGCGTGAAAGTGTGTTCTCGGGATGAGTTTGCCGAGAAGCATCAGGTTTTCGAACTCCTTGATCATGCCATGGCTCGCCATGGAAACCACGCCGTTCCGTTTCTGCTTGAACGGTCCTCGTTTGAGGCACTGTTACGGCATGGATTGCAGGGTCAAGCCCTGCAATGACGGGGATTGGGAAGTGGTCAGTCTTTTGGTTTGAGAAGCGTCTTGCGCTGGCTGGATCTTGTCCCTCGGCGTGTGCATCTCTCTCGTCATGCCATGGCTTGACCATGGCATCCACGCCGTTCCGTTTCCGCTTGAACGACCTTTGTTTGAGGCGCTGCCACGGCATGGATTGCAGGGTCAAGCCCTGCAATGACGGGGATTGGGAAGTGGTCAGTCTTTTGGTTTGAGAAGCGTCTTGCGCTGGCTGGATCTTGTCCCTCAGCGTGCGCATCTCTCTCGTCATGCCATGGCTTGACCATGGCATCCACGCCGTTCCGTTTCTGCTTGAACGACCTTTGTTTCAGGCACTGTTACGGCATGGATTGCAGGGTCAAGCCCTGCAATGACGGGGATTGGGAAGTGGTCAGTCTTTTGGTTTGAGAAGCGTCTTGCGCTGGCTGGATCTTGTCCCTCGGCGTGTGCATCTCTCTCGTCATGCCATGGCATGACCATGGCATCCATTCCGTTTCCGCTCGTAAGGTTTTAACCTGAGTTGTGGAGAGAGCGGTCTACAGGATGTCTCAGAGGATGAGCGCGTTTGTGCCGGGCGGTCGGGTTAGTCAGGCGGCTATCTGGTTGCCGTGAACGGTGAGATTGTCGAATTCCGAAACATTGTTCAGTTCACCGGTCGCTTTTTCGAGCCAGCGGTAGCCGTTGATCGCGCCCTGTTGCGAACCTTGAACGATGTTGTTGGTGATGACGGCAGCGCCCGCGCCATCAACCACGGTGACAGCAATGCCCGTGCCGCAGTCCCGAACAACGTTCTGGGAGGCTGCGATGTTGCGCATATAGGGGCCCCAGCCGAGCATCAGGCCGAATTTCGGTGCGCCCTCCACCACATTGCCGGTCAATGTCGTATCCGCTTCAACGGCGATGCCGATGCCGAAGCCGGCCACTTCCGGCGGGTAGGGGCCTTCCTTCTTGATGTTGCGGATCAGGTTGCCGGAGCAGACCGCCATACGGCCGCCATCCATGAAGTTGGCGATGGATATGCCGATCGTGCCACCATCAACGATATTGTTGGCAATGACTGCTCCCTGGAAACCGAACTCGGAATAGATCGCCGTTTCTCCGGAGCGCAGGCAGGAATTACCGATGATCTGGACGTTGGAACCTGCATTGGAGCGGATTGCGGAGAAGGCGCAATCCGCCACGCGGTTGTTGGACACCATGACGCCATGAGCGCGGAAAACATTGATGCCGTTGCCGAACTGACCGGTGCCGCCGTAGCGGGCGCCGATACGTTCCACCCGGTTGCCGGAAACGATGGTTCCGTCCTCGCCTTCGCGCCAGCGGTGCACCCAGATGCCGCCGTTGGCGCAGTCGGTTACCGTGTTGCCGGTGATGGCAAGGCCGTTGGCCTCGTTCGAACGCAGTCCCGCTTCCGCGGCACCGGAGATCCGACAATTTTCGACCCGGCCTGAACAGCGGTCCAGCAACAGTCCCATCTTGGAAGAACCGGTGATCTCGCAATTGTCCAGCGTGACGTTCTTGACGTTGATGAAATGCAGCAGTCCCTCGGTGAAATCGCCGATCGATCGATTGGCGCCATCGAAGGTAATCCCGGTCAGGCCGACATTGGCAACATCCTCGGCACGGATCAACTGACCGCCGCCGCCCTGGTAGACGAGCCGTGTTCTGCCGGGAACCCCGACAATCAATGTGCCAGAGGGAAGACGCAGATTGGCGACCGGATAGGTGCCGGCAGGCAGGAACAGCGCGCGGCCACGCTCAACGGCACGATTGACGGCATTCTGGAATTGAGCGGTCTGGTCATCTGCCGCGTTGGGTAGAAGACCAAGATCCTCTGAGTCGATAGAACCGCGCAGGTCTGCAACCTTCATCTGGGCCGTGGCGACTGTCCCGGAAAGACACAATGCTGTCCCGGCAAGAAACGCGCGTCGGTTCAGTTTTGAAAGATTACGTGTCATCGATCCGGCCAATTGCTTTCCGACGTCCCGGATTGGGATGCGCCTCAAGTGTCTGTGGCTGAAATGGCAAGAGCCGTGCCGGATTGGCATTTTCGAGACCGCACGCTGTAACCGGCGGAAAAAAAGAGACCGGCCAGGCAGATGGCCTGGCTGGTCAGGTAACCGGTCTACAGGGGCAGAAGAGACCGGTCAGAGGCGATTAGAGGCTGCTCGGGTCAACGCTTTCCAGACCAACCCAGTTTTCGTCAGCCTTGGAAATGAAGCCCGGTACGTCCTTGTTCCAACGTTCCTGGATCGACGGTGCGAGGTTCAGGTAAAGCTTGTTGTCGACGATCTTCCACAGGTCCGGGTCACCATCGACCTTCACGCCCATGGCAGCACCGAAGGCGCAGAAACCGCCGTATTGCGGAAGATATTTTTCCGGGTTCTGCTTGAAGAGATTGCGGTTTTCTTCAGAGGCGAAACGGTAGGTGGCGCCGTTGTGAACTTCGGTAATGGCAATGTCGCCGTCCTGCGGGGCGCCATTGACGAAATAGGAAACCGGATCGACACCGCGCAGGGCCAGGCCGGTGATGGTGGCGTTGACATCAAAACCGGCACCGAAAGCGCTGGAGACAAGCCCGGTGACGACGACCAGGGCGGCAACTGAGCCGCGAATGAGGTTTGCAAACATCTGGAGACACTCCCAAGGGGTTGAATTGGTCCGGCAAAAGCGTGTTCAAGCGATCTTGAAATAGGAACCGATTGGTTCCTAATCGGTCGCACTTGACCAACCCTGCCGGTGGTTCCTAAATAGAGTTAGGAACCGAATGGTACAAAACACAAGCGCGTGACACACGGTTGAGTTTTTTGTGAAGTGGTTTGACGGGAGATCGCATGGCAAGACCTCGGGAATTCGACGCCGATGAGGCATTGGAAAAAGCCATGGAGCTGTTCTGGGACGTTGGCTATGACGAAGCCTCGCTGTCCGAACTGCTCGATGCCATGGCCATTACCAAGGGTTCTTTCTACAAGGCGTTCCAGGACAAACAGTCGGTCTATCTGGCGGCACTCGACAGGTACAACGATCAGGTTGTCAGCAACACGGTCGCTTTTCTCGGTGATCCTTCGGAAGGGGCTGGACGGGACCGGATACTTGCCTTGTTCGGCCGCATTGCCGACCTCGCCCAGAAAGATGGCGACAGGCTTGGCTGCTTTCTGTGCAATGCCCTGGTCGACAAGGCGGGGGGTGCAGAAGCAGAGGCAAGGCTACAGGCCATGACAAGGCGTCTGGAAAACGGTTTTTACCGCGCGCTTCAGGACGATGGGCTTGAGGGAACGGAAGCTCGCGGCACCGCGCGCGGCGTACTGACAGCCTATTTCGGCTTGCGGGTTCTCGGCAGGGCGGGATTGTCCGCCGACATGGCGGCCGACTGCATCCGCCAGGTCGAGAGATTGCTTGGCCGTATGCATTGAGGCAGGGGCAGGAGCTGGAGCAAGTGCTATATTGAAGCTCGGGGACTTTTAAGCCGCGAAATACTGAATTTCAGATAACCCAATACCACCTCATCCTGAGAGAGCACGAAGTGCTGTCTCGAAGGATGGACGACACATTCCGGAGCAAGCGGTCCATCCTTCGAGACGGGCTTTCAGCCTTCCTCAGGATGAGGGAGATGGGATGAGGGGAAAGTTCTTCAGGAGAGTGTCCCGAGCTTCCCCCTATCGCAGGCGCCTTGCCAGTTCGCGCAGAATACGGACCGCGGCTTCCTCGATGACAGGGTAGGCGGGTCTCGTATCGCGCGGACCTTTCGGCAAAGCCGGAACGTGAACGAAGATGCTGGCAATGCCCGAGCCGATGGAATCCCATAAAGTGGCATTGCAGAGATAGGTTCCGGCGTTGGTGGAAAGCTGTGCGGGCGCACCTGCGGCAAGCGCAGCATCGCGCAGTGCCCTGGCAGGCAGGGTTGAGCTCCGCGCGCGCTCTTGAGAGATTGCCAGTTCCGGCCTGACCGGTGCTCTGCCCAACGCATCCGGACGCACGCGTACGGCTTTGTTGACGGCCCTTGTTTCAATATTGATCGTTCTCCGCGTCCCGTCGACGCCGAAGTGCACAATGGCGTCTGGCGAAAGGGTGGTGCGGAGCCGGTCTGTGACATCCTCACGCCCTGCCCAGGTTGTCGGCAGGACATGGAAGACGAAGTCGACACCTGACTGATGCGCCCCAATGCGTTTGGCGAGCCGTCTCATGAGGCGCTCCGTCGGATTGACGGGTGCCCCCGGGAACGGCGAAAAACCGGTCACCAGAACGGTCTTGCGTCCTGAAGTGTTCATTCGCCAAGCCCCATCAAGGTCGCTAATTCGTCCACCGCGAGCGAGACAGCGGTCTTGCCGCCGCGCACTTCCTCCTCCAGGGATTTGAGACGGTCGGCGGTACGCGTGTTCGATGTCAGGGCTTCCATCATGCGCTGTTGAAGCATATCCCACATCCAGGCGACTTGTTGGCCGCTGCGTTTTTGATGCCATTCACCGCTGGCCTGCATGCGCTCGCGAAACACCGTAATCTGCTCCCACAGGTGGTCCAGCCCTTCGTTGGCGAGGCCAGATACCGTGATGACAGGCGGTGTCCATGTGGGTGACTTGGGAGCAAGAATATGCAGCGCTGCGCGATAGTCCGAGGCAGCGGTACGGGCACGGGTAGCGCCGTCGCCGTCGGCCTTGTTGACGGCGATCATGTCGGCGATCTCAAGAACGCCCTTCTTGATGCCCTGAAGCTCGTCACCGGCGCCAGGCAGCATCAGGACCAGGAAGAAGTCGACCATGTCGGCAACCGTGGTTTCCGATTGCCCGATACCGACGGTTTCAACCAGGATCACGTCATACCCGGCGGCCTCGCACAACAGCATGGTCTCGCGCGTCTTCGCGGCGACCCCGCCAAGTGTGCCGGCGGAAGGCGAAGGGCGGATGAAGGCGTTCGGATCCACCGCAAGCTGCGCCATTCGTGTCTTGTCACCCAGAATCGACCCACCGGTACGGGTGGATGACGGATCGACTGCCAGAACGGCGACCTTGTGCCCGGCGGCAGTCAGGTTGGACCCCAGCGTGTCGATGGTCGTGGACTTGCCGACACCTGGCACGCCGGTGATGCCGACCCTGAGAGCCTTTCCTGTGAGAGGCAGCAGTTCCTGGATCAGGTGCTGGGCAAGACGGCGATGCTCGCGCTTGCGCGATTCCACAAGCGTGATGGCGCGGGCAAGCGCAGCGCGCTGTCCGGCTTTCAGACCGTCCGCCAGCTTCGCGGGGTCGAGATTTCGTGCCGTTGTCATCATGCCTCAAGGTGTTAGCGCAGGATTCGGCAAAGGTCACTGCCGCCAAAGGGTGAAGACGCATTCGCGACGCGTTCTGACGGCGCAAAACAGCGCCGAAACGGATGGAAACATTGAAACCCGCAGGCAAAAACGTGTTAGATACACGCCACTTCGATGAAATTCATTTTTGGTGCTGCATGACACCCTTGTCCTATCTGAAAGCCCCGTTCTGGGTTCTGGGTCTCGCCGGAACCGACAAGTCTCCGCGCAAGAATCCGCTTCTGGGAAGCGAGAGGCTGAATACCTGGGGCCTGCACAAGAAAAGAGTGCAGCTTGCGGCCGATCTTGCAGCCCGCAGACGCGCGAAGCTGGCCCATCTGGTTGATCGGGACCAGCAGGCTTTCTTCGATGAGAACGGCTATTTCCTGGTGAAGAACTTCCTGCCGGAAGAAACTTTCCGCCAGCTCAAGGAAGAAGTGTTCAACCAACCGTTCGAATCGCGGGAGATGCGCCAGGGCCAGGCGGTGACACGGATGACCTTGCTGCCGCCGGAGGTGTTGCGCAAAAACGCTGCGTTGGCTCAGGCGGTGCGTGATCCGCGTGCGATCAACATGATCCGATATGCCGCCTCGCAGGGCGGACAGCCACTCAACTTCATTCAGACGGTCCTGGTAGAACCGTTGAAGGTGAAGAAAAAAGATCCGCAGTCCGATGCTCACGCCGATACGTTTCACGCGACGTCCAAGGCCTGGCTGTTCCTGCAGGACGTCGGCGAGGACGACGGGCCCTTCTTCTTCGTGCCGGGCTCACACAAGCTCACGAAGGAGCGGCTGGAATGGGAGTATGAATGCTCCCTGAGCGCAGCCAAGGACCTGAGGTCCCACCATGCCAGCGGGTCTTTCCGGATCAAGGCGGATGAGCTTGCCTCCCTTGGCCTGCCGCAGCCCAAGAAGATGGCGGTGCCGGAAAACACGTTGATCGTGGCCGATACCTTTGCCTTTCACGGCCGCACGCCGTCCGACAAACCGACAGTCCGTTCGGAAATCCACTGGCACATGCGCCGCAATCCGTTCCTGCCGTGGACCGGCGGCGACCTCAAATCCATGCCGGGTTTGAAGGATCGCGGCATGCCGGTTCTGATGGATCTTGCGGATGTGGCTGAAAAGACGCTGAAGCAGCGCAACGTGTGGCGCAAGGTGGGCGAAGTCATGGTGCGCTCGCAGCCGCACGTGTGAGGGCTGAGGTGTCTTCTGATTTCTTCGTTTCAAAGATCCGATAGTCAATTGTTCCCATCCAACCTCATCCTGAGGAGGACCATCAGGTCCGTCTCGAAGGATGGGCCACTTGCTCAAGTGTGTGCCGCCCATCGTTCGAGACAGCGCTTTCGCGCTTCCTCAGGATGAGGGGAAATTGGGGGTGATCTGTCGGAATGAAGCTGGCCGGCCGTGTAACCGTCAGCTCTTCGGCGTCCAGAGGATCCGCTGGAGCTGTGCATCGAACAGGTCGTTTTCAGCCGGAAGGCGGTCGAACGGGCCGTCGTAACCCGGGATCGCGTAGACCAGTTCCACATTCGGATGGCCATCGGAATGGCAGATCGCCATGCCACGCCACAGGTTTTGGCCGACGCGGCAGTCGGCACGTGAGGAGCCGATTTCCGAAAAGGTCATGCCGATCCGTTCGCCGTTCGGGCCCTGCAGGTGGTGTGTCACACCGTGGACGGTGCGGACCTTGCCGTTCTGACCCTTGAACACCTGCAACACCTGAAAGCCGTCACTGTTGAAAGCTGCAAGTGCCCACTCGGTGGAGTTTTCGTTGGCGGTTTGAATGCCTTCGGTGGTGAAGCCGGGCAGGGCTGCCTCAATGGCTTTCTGGCCGTATTGGGTTTCACCGGTAATGCCGCCGACATGATCTTCAGCGATTTGCACCAGCGTGATGTTGGATGTCCGCACCAGGCGCCCGGATGTGCCGTCCAGATCCGCCGTCGGTGCGCAGGCCGCTCCCGTAAGTGCGAAAAGGCAGGCAAAACCGATAGCAGTTAGACGCATGATGATACTCGGGCTGATTGGGCTGCGCCGAAGTGCGCAGAAGCGATACGGGATTTACCAAGTAACGTCTTGTTTGCAAAGAGAGCGATGCCCCCTGTGGACAGTTCCCGAAGCTTGCAGGCAACTGCCGCAGGGGCATCAAGGCTTGCGTTTCAGCGTGCCTGTCAGGTCTCGTCCCGGTTGATCCATTTGGGAGCGGAAGGGGGCGTATAGTTTTCGAACTGGCGGATCATATCCAGCGGAGAACTGGCGATCTGCGCCATGTCGCGCATCACCTGTTTGGTGAAACCCTGCTCTGTCTGGTGGTCGAGGAAGGCGATCAGGTGATCGTAATAGCCTTCGGCATTGAGGAAACCGCAGGGCTTCTTGTGATAACCGAGCTGGCCCCAGGTCCAGACTTCGAAAATCTCTTCCAGCGTACCAACGCCGCCCGGAAGGGCTATGAAGGCGTCGGACAAGTCTGCCATCATCGCCTTGCGCTCATGCATCGAATCCACGAGATGCAGTTCGCTCAAACCCTCGTGGCCGATTTCCTTGTCCTGAAGAGATCGCGGCAGCACGCCGATCACCTTGCCACCGGCTGCAAGTGCCGCATCGGCAACGGTGCCCATCAGGCCAACCTTGGCGCCGCCATAGACAAGTGTGTAGCCCTGTTCGGCGATGGCGCGTCCCGTTTCGCGCGCAATATCCGCATATGCCTCGAGAGCGCCGTAGCTGGAGCCACAAAAGACGCAAATGGATTTCATGTCTGTTCTCCGGTCGCTGAGGTGGCAGGCTCTGCCCTCAGGAATTTTGATCGTGTTCGATCCATGACACGCGGGCCCGTGGGCCCGCGTGTCATCTTCAAGGTCAGTCTTTGGCCAACTCGTCCAGAACCCGGGCCCAGGAACGGATGCCCTTGTGGAAGCTGGTCAGGTTGTATTTTTCGTTCGGCGAATGGATCTGGTCATCTTCCAGACCAAAGCCGATCATCAGGGAATCCATACCCAGCATGCGCTTGAAATCACCCACGATCGGGATCGAACCGCCCATGCCGGTCAGCGCAGCATCCTTGCCCCATTCCGCCTTGAGGGCTGTCTTGCCCTTTTCCAGCGCAGGCATCGCAAAGTCGAGCCTGAGGGCAGGGCTGCCTTCCTTGGCAATGAAATCCACCGTGCAGTCTGCCGGGATCTTCGAGCGCACGTAGGCGCGGAAAGCTTCCTGGACCTTGTCCGGGTCCTGATCGCCGACAAGGCGGAAGGTGAACTTGGCATGTGCTTCGGCGGGGATCACCGTCTTGGAACCGGCACCCTGGTAACCGCCCCACATTCCGTTCACTTCAACGGTCGGGCGGGTCCAGAGGTGTTCAAGCGGCATGCGGTCCTTTTCACCGCGCGGATATTTCAGGCCGACATCTCCGAGGAATTCCTCGACCGAGAAACCGAGCTCGTCCCACATCTTGGTGACTTCTTCCGGCATGTCGATGACGCCGTCGTAGAAACCGGGCAGGGTCACCTTGCCGTTTTCATCGTGCAGGCCGGCAATGATCGAGGCGACGATGTGGTTCGGGTTTTGAGCCGAGCCACCATAGGAGCCGGAATGCAGGTCGCGGCTGGCCGCCTTGACGATGATCTCGTCGCCGACCATGCCGCGCAGCATGATGGAAATAGCAGGTGTTTCAGCGTCCCACATGCCGGTGTCGCACACGAGCGCAAGATCGCAGGACAGTTCGTCCTTGTTGGCTTCCAGGAACGGATGAAGCGACGGAGAGCCAGACTCTTCCTCACCTTCGAACAGGATCGTCACGTCGATCGGCAGGTCACCGGTTTCTTCGAGATAGGCGCGGGCCGCTTCGACGAAGGTCATCAGCTGGCCCTTGTCGTCGGCGGAACCGCGGGCAACGATGATCTTGCTGCCGTCCGGCTTTGTCTCGATGGCCGGGTCGAACGGATCGCGCTTCCACAGGTTCAGCGGATCGACCGGCTGAACGTCGTAGTGGCCGTAGAACAGGACATGCGGTCCCGGCTTGCCGGACTTGCGGTGACCGACAACCATCGGATGGCCGGTCGTGTCGCGTACCGATGCTTCAATGCCGATGTCGTTCAGTTCTCTTGCCAGCCATTCAGCTGCCTCACGGCACGGAGCCTTGAACGCAGGGTCGGTGGAAATGCTCTTGATCTTGAGGAGGTCGAACAGTCGGTCGAGGCTGTTGTCGAGATTGGCATCGATGCGCGCCAAGACCTTGTCGATGGAACTCATGACGGATCCTTGAATTTTTGAACAGATAGGAGCAGGCCCGATGGACTCGGGCAATGTGAGAAGGCCCTAACAGGCCATATCGGCGCGCGTTGCGCAATTGCTTATTCAGGAAGCAGAAGACGGCCCGCAAAGCGCCGGCCGCCGATCCATCAGGCGGCCTGGATCTCTTTCTCACCGGTGGCAGGTGCTGCGTCACCGGCCGTCTGTTCGTCCTGCAGACCCTTGTCTTGCGACAGATAGACGGTCGAGGAGGGATAGGCGATTTCTGATCCGTTGGCCTCGACGATCTCCCTTATGCCGAAGAGAAGCTCTTCCTGGATTTCCTGAAACGCTGCGACGGTGGCTGCCTGCACGTAGGCATAGACGTCGACCGTGACAGCGTAATCGTCAAAACCGATCAGACGCACGCGAAGCGGATCTTCGATTACCTTTTCGTGGGCGAGGAGATAGTCGTGGATCGCTGCCAGAACGCGCTTCAGCGATGCCGGGCTCGTCTCATACCGCAGTTTGAGCTTGTGTCGGAAGTGAAACTGGTCGCGATAGCTGTAGTTGATGATCTTTCGTTTGGCGAGATCGGCATTGGCAACGGTAATGAGTGTTCGGTCGAGCGCCCTGATACGGGTTGAACGGATGCCGATGGATTCCACGGTGCCCGCCAGATCGTCGAACTGGCAGAATTCGCCGACACGCACCATCCGGTCAGCATAGAGAATGATACCACCGATCAGGTTTTCGATTGTCGGCTGGGCGGCAAGGGCAATTGCAAGACCGCCCACGCCAAGACCAGCGATGACACCGTAGATCGGAATGCCGATCTGAGTTGCGCCATACCCGAGCACGATCAGCGCGATGGCAAGGGAGAAAACCCGGAAGCCGGTGCGCAGAAGGCTGACGTCAAGTCCGTCTCTTGCAGCCCCGGCACTGCTGGAAAACCAGACGTAGAACAGTTGCAGAAGCTGATAGACCATCCAGGCGGTCGCCGACCAGATGATGGCTGTCGTCGACGTGCCGACTGCCACCAAAGGCATGCCTGTGATGTTGATCTGATCTTCGCAAACATAGCGGAAGAGACTTGCGGCAAGGATGACGACAACCGGATTGAGGATCGCGTGGACGATGCGGGTACCTTCGTTCACGGAGACCGCACGCCACCTGCGCCAGCGGACGTAATATCCGAACACGATCGCGTAGAGGACGAGAAGTCCGGCAAGTGCCAGCCATTGCCAATACGCCTGGTCGGCAAAATGATACTGAAGCAGTTCTGGCCCTGCTTCAATGACGTCATACCAGAGCGGTGCAATCAGGTTGCCGGGGGTGTAGGTGTAGTATTCAAAGAGGTCTTCCCCGCGATCCGCGGTGATGGGCAGAACCCGTACAACTGCATAGTCTTCGGGAATGCGCTCAACGGAGGACCTGGAAAACAGGTACTGCCCGCGCAGTTCCCCTTCATCCTGGCGCAGCAGGTTGATGCTGGTGCCGGGAATGGTCCAATGGTCAGGCAAATCCGCCGCGTTGCCGGCCTTTCGCGAGCTGCCTGCAGGCGAGCCGGGAATGTCTTCGAAAAGCGGCGCCGGGATCCTGTCCAGGATCTCCTGAAGCTGCAGTGCAATCTCGACGCTGGCATTTTCCCGGGAAGTCACGGGAATGCCGCTGAGGTCGAAAGTCTGCGAGGCTTTTGAAAGAAGCGCACGTACCAGAACCAGTTTTTCCTCTTCGCTGTCCGACAGGAACAACCGGTTGCTGTCATCATAGCTGTCCCGAACCGACATCCAGAGCGTGTTCACTTCGTTCATGATGTAGACGAAGCTTTCCAGTGTCGCACGCGGACTGGACGTGTCGGGTGGAGAAATCGGGTTGTCGCGCAGGTACTCCCGGGCGCGCGTCACCCGATTTTGATCCAGTGATCCTGCCCGCTCTTCCGTACTGGTGGGGGCAGCGCCGGGCTCCTGTGCACGAACTTCCTGCGCACCGGCCATCGGCGCTCCGGTCAGGAGAACAGCAACCAGGGACAGCAGGAAAAGCAAGTGCAGAGGCGAACCGAAGAGGCGCTGTTGCAAGCACTCAGCTTTGTATTGCGGTTGTGGCCGGTTTTCTCGGTAACGCATGTTGCCCCGTCTGCCGTTGTTTCGATCGCAGCCTTAACGGGAAGGGGTAACTATCCTGTTACTCAGGGGATAATGGGGGGCGCATCACTCCTGAACCGGATTGGTGTAATCGCTTGCGGTGAGGACAATTTCCACCCTTGCTGGCCCGATGACATCTTCCAGCCGGGCTGAGAGTATGTCGCGGAACGTGTCTATGTCTTCGGCACGAACGGGTTTTTCGGGGTCGAGATAGACGGCCACCCAGTGCATGCGCCCTGCCTGAAGGACAGCTGCCCTATGCAGGCGATAGCCTTTTTCGCGGGCAAGGTCCCGGGCAGCCCGGGCGACCTTGGCATAGGTGCTGCTGGGGGCGCTGACGCCGGCAAGGTCTGCCAGCGTCGTGCGGAAGGTCGAAAGCGGCTGCCAGATGATCGCCAGGATCAACACCAGAACGATGACGGCATCACCGATCGGGACAAATGGTCCGAGAACCGTATCTTCCAGAGAGGGCAGTGACAGAAGGGCTGCTCCCGATCCGACGCTGAGCGCGCCGTCGATTAGGGCGGCGCGGGCTTCGGTCTTCAGGATGGCGCTGCGCTTGCCGGTTTTCCGGTAGGCACGGTGAAAGTTGAATGCAAGGCCAAGGCAGATGCTGACGATGACGACTGCGTAGACCGCGATCGGACCAAACACCAGTTCCGGGACAACGCCTCCGGAAAAGAAGGTCCAGATTTTCGAGATGGAGACAAAGGCTGCGAAGACCAGCACGCCGATGAGGATGAGACTCCGGAAGGTGACATAGAGCACCTCGTCGAAATCGTGTCCCCAGGGTCGGGAGCGTGTTGGTGGCAGGCCAACTCTTGCCCCGATACGAGCGGCCGCAATGGCAGAGATGAAGTTGACGGCCGAATAAAGCCCGTCCACAAGCATGGCGTCGGACCGTGATACCCAGGCGGTCAGTAGGCCGGCGGCCGCCATGAACAGGTTGGCCCATTTGCCGATGACAAGCGCCTTGCGCTCGGTCTCCAGATTTTGGGCCGCGGTTGCCGGCATCGCTTTGTCTAGTTGCCTCTCTTCAGCGAACCGAGCAGGCCCCGAACCAGCGCACGGCCGAGCGAGGAGCCGAGACTTCTGGCTGCGGACTTGAGCCCGGCTTCCAGGGCCGTGTCACGCTGGCCACGGCGGTTGCTGCGCCGTTCCCGGCTTTCCTGACGCGGCCTGTCATCGCGTCCGAAGTCGGGCAGCTGAAAACCGGATCGCGAGCGCCGTGGCTCGCCATGTTTCCTGGCGTAGCTGCCTTCCTTTTCCTGGCGCCGCTGTTCCTGTCTCTGCGCTTCCTGCGCGCGTCCCATCAGGACTTCGTATGCCGACGTCCGGTCGCGGGTGCGCTCATAAGTGCCAAAGACGGGGCTGGACTGGATCAAGGCCCGTCGTTCGGCCTGAGTGACGGGACCCAGCCGCGAACAGGGTGGACGGATCAGCGTGCGCTGAACGACGGACGGAATGCCTTTGCCTTCCAGGGTCGAGACCAGTGCTTCGCCGACACCGAGTTCCGTGATGACCCGTTCGGTGTTGAGATCCGGGTTGGGACGGAAAGTTTCCGCAGCTGCCCTGACAGCCTTCTGGTCGCGCGGCGTGAAGGCACGCAGGGCGTGCTGAATGCGGTTGCCGAGCTGGGAAAGCACGGTCTCCGGTACGTCCAGCGGGTTCTGTGTAACAAAATAGACGCCGACACCCTTGGAGCGGATCAGCCGGACAACCTGTTCCACCTTCTCGATAAGTGCCTTGGGAGCATCGGAAAACAGAAGGTGGGCTTCGTCGAAGAAGAACACCAGCTTCGGCTTTTCCGGATCACCGACTTCGGGCATTTCCTCAAAGAGTTCAGACAGCATCCAGAGCAGGAAAACGCCATAGAGCCGGGGGGCGGACATGAGCTTGTCGGCAGCGAGAATGTTGACGACGCCCCGGCCGTCCGGTGCGGTGCGGATGAAGTCACGGATGTCGAGGGCCGGTTCTCCGAAGAAGTGTTCTCCGCCCTGGCGCTCCAGCACCAGAAGCCTGCGCTGAATGGCTCCGACGGACGCCTTGGAAACGTTGCCGTAGATCGTGGAAAGCTCGGAGGCACGTTCTGCCACGTGGGCAAGCATTGCCCTGAGGTCTTTCAGATCCAGCAGCAGCAGGCCTTCATCGTCGGCCAGCTCGAACAGGACGTTCAGTACACCTTCCTGCGTATCGTTGAGTTCCAGCAGTCTGGCGAGGAGCAGGGGCCCGATCTCGGAAACAGTGGTGCGGATCGGATGGCCTTGCTCGCCGAGCAGGTCCCAGAACACCGCTGGGAACGCTTCGTAGGTGTATTCGTCGGCGATCCCGACATCGCTGGCACGTTTTTCAAGAAAGTCCTTGGAAACACCCGCGGTTGCAAGTCCGGACAGGTCGCCCTTGATATCGGCGCAGAACACGGGAACACCGGCCTTGGAAAAGCCTTCGGCAAGGATCTGGAGTGAAACGGTCTTCCCGGTGCCAGTTGCTCCGGCAATCAAGCCATGGCGGTTTGCGAGCTTGAGCGTGAGGGTTTCTTCCCTGGTGCTGGCACCGATGAAAATACTGTCTTTTACCGTCACGATTACCCCCGAATCCCTGCATCTTGCCGCAGCCTAGAGCCTTTCGCTGCCAGATTGAAACATTCTGTTGCCGGGCGGCATTGGACGAGCGTGCGGCCTGCATGCGGCATAGTCGAGCAGAAAAGACATTGCCCATCGACGGGGGCACCTCGAGACTTGTATAGAGAAGCCAAACGGGCGCCGGATGACAGGGCGTCAGTCATTTAATCAGGAGATTTTCATGGACGAGCTCATCCAGCGGATCATGGCGGCAGCAGGCATCGAGGAAGATGTCGCCAAGAACGCCATCGGCATCATTCTGGGCTTCTTGAACAAGGAAGGTCCGGAAGACAAGATGCAGCTCATCTTCGACGCTTTGCCTGGAGCGAAGGATCTTGTCGATGCGCGTGCGGAAGCCGGTTCCGGCGGCGGGTTTTTGAGCGGTCTTGGAAGCATGATGGGCGGTGGCATGGGCGCCATGGCGGCACTCAATGAATTGACAAATGCGGGCCTCGACATGGATGGCGTGCAAAGTGTTGTCAAAGAACTCGTCTCCTATGCTAAGGAAAAAGCAGGGGACGATGTTGTGAATGAAGTGGTTTCACAAATTCCGGGACTGAGCCAGATCGTCTGACTGTCCCAGGTTCGGTTGCCGGTTGATTAGGGAGTTCTGAGCGCATGTCTTATTCCATCGATGAAATCGAAGGTATCGGCCCAACCTATGCTGCAAAGCTGGGTGAAGTCGGCATCAAGACAACGGAAGCTTATCTGGAGCGTGCGAAGGACCCGAAAGGTCGCAAGGCGCTGGAAGAAGAAACCGGCATCGACGGCAAGCGGATCCTGAAATGGGCCAATATGGCGGATCTGATGCGCATCAGCGGCGTTGGTGAGGAATATTCCGAACTCCTGGAAGCTGCCGGCGTCGACACGGTGAAGGAACTGAAGCATCGCAATGCCGCCAACCTGGCGGAGAAGATGCAGGAAGTGAACGAAGCCAAGAAACTTGTTCGCCAGGTGCCGAGTGAAAGCCAGGTTACCAAATGGGTCGATCAGGCCAAGGAATTGCCGCCGATGATGACCTACTGAGGTCGGCAAGCCGAAAATTGAAATGACAAAAAAGGCGTGCGGAAAGCGCGCCTTTTCCTTTTGGCGATTGGCATTTTGACGTTGTTGCCTGGCGTGGTCTCCTCTGACGCATGTTGTTTTGCAGCCGCGCCAGAACAAAAAAGGCGCACCGAAGTGCGCCTGTTGTTAGCCCCTGGAAGCTGTTGCCTGGAGAAGCAGCTTTATACGCTGATCTGGCCGTAACGAAGCGCTTCGACCACGGTGTGGGTCTTGTTGGAAGCGTTCAGCTTGACACTGGCATTCTGCAGGTGAGCGTGGACAGTCCGCTGGGAGATGTCGAGCACGTCTGCGATTTCGCCGGCTGTCTTGCCATAGGCCGTCAGTTCCAGAACCTTGCGCTCACGGGTCGACAATGCGCCCGGTCGCTGTCCGGAAATCACGCCAAGTTCGCGCAGACGCGAGAAGGCGGCAGCTGCAAGTGCTTCCAGATTGGAAAGATCGTATTTGTTGACCTGAAGAGCAGGGCCGCTTGCAAACACGAATGCCTGGAAAGGATAGAGTTCCGTCACTGGTATCACGAGAACCTGACTTCCTTCCCCGGCTGACGCCAGAAGGTCGGAATGTTCCATGTCACCGGCGGAGATTGTCCAGACGCGAGCCCGGTTTGAACCGAGGCCAAGCATCAAGGCGCTGTCATTTGCAGAAAGCGAAGTGCTTTCAATTCCGTCATTGTGTTGATCGGGCCACCGGAACCGTTGAACGAGGTTGTCGATCGGGCGGTTCGGCATCGGCAGGCCGGTAATGAGGATATGCGTCGCCCCCATGCGTCGAAGGTTCGATTCCAAAATATCGAGAACATGATGGGCGGCATTTGCTTCCGAGATTGCTCTCAGCTTGCTCTTCAATTCCGTTTGATCAAGCATTGTGCACATCCTTTGCGGCTTGGGTGGCCGCGTCTTTGCGGGTGTCCGTACGCGAGCCGGAACATCCGCTGATGGGTGAAACCCGTTCCCGCCAAACCTATTTAGGTAAGTGTCGGATCCGGACGCCGCGCATTTCTTATGAGGGTAGAATTTCCCATGCGTCAGCACCTATACGCTACAATACAATTGATGATCGTACCAATAGGGAAAACTGGCAAATTTAGCTTATTCCGCCAAAAAATTGACAAGTTGGCGCTTAGAAGAGGCCAAATTGTCTTTCTGAGAAGTGTTTAACGTCTTCGTAAGTGTAAGTCGAAAAACGCAATTTGTAGATAAATTTTTATTTTGCGCGTCTAATTAATTCTACGAGCGAATCGCAAGTCGGAACTGGCTCCCGGTTTCACCTGATTCAACTGTCCGAGACCTTGTGAACTTCAAATCCTTACCCATTCTGCTGAGTTGCCAAGCTTCGGGCCCAGGGACTAAAACGGGGCCAGGGAGTACGTGCGATGCCGAACAGCTTTACTGGACCTGAAAGTTTTTATTCTGCCGACGCGGAGGCCTGGTGGGCTGCCGTCGACAAGGCCCTGAAGGGGAGTGCCCGGCAGAAGCTTTACGGGAAAACCGAAGATGGACTGGATATCGCGCCGCTTTATGAGCGCAGGACAAACAGTCCGGCGCGCGCCCTTCGGGCTGCCGCAGGCAACTGGTCCGTGGTCCAGCGGATCGACATTCCCGATCCTGCCACCGCAAACGCACAAATTCTGGAAGATCTGGAGGGTGGCGCGAGCGGCCTTGACCTGGTTTTCCGCGGTGCTGCCGCATCATACGGCAATGGCATCCGGGTAGACGATCTATCCGGTGTCGACCGCCTCCTGAAAGACGTCGAACTGGATCTGATTGACCTGCGCTTTGAGGCAGGGCGGGAAAATGTCGAGATTTTCGCCTCCATTCTGGCATTGCTCGAAAAGCGCAAGATCGATCCGGCCAGCGTTCGCCTGACGGCCGGGATCGATCCCTATGGCTGGGTGGCAGTCAATGGTGTCGCGCTTGCCGACATGGAAAACGCCTACAGGCATTTCCGCGATCTGGTGGTCGCAGCGCATGATTTTGGCATCCCGGCACGGGTAATGAAGGCCGATGGCCGCATATGGCACGAAGCGGGGGCAACGCCTGCGCAGGAGCTTGCGCTTGTTCTGGCTTCCGCCACAGCTCACATGCGCTTGCTGGAAGGCACGAGACTGGCGCCCGAACAATGGGCTGACAGAATTTCCTTCAGCCTGATCGCGGAAGCCGACCAGATCGGAACCATTGCCAAGGCCCGCGCGATCCGCTCGCTCTGGGCGTCGGTACTGGACGGTGCAGGACTGCCGCAAGCAGGTCTGCCGTTGCATATGTCGACTTCCTACAGAATGCTGACCCGTCGGGATCCCTGGGTCAATCTGCTGCGCAACACCGTGGCAACCTTTGCAGCCGGTGTCGGTGGTGCAGACAGTGTCTGTGTTCTGCCACATACGCTGGCTGTCGGTTTGCCCGACGGCTTTGCCCGCAGGCTGGCGCGCAATACGCAGTCTATCCTTCTGGAAGAAAGCAACCTTGCGAAGGTGACCGATCCGGCCGCCGGCTCTGGCGCCATTGAAGACCGGACGGATACAGTTTGCGAGGCTGCCTGGAGCCTCTTCCAGGAAATCGAGGCGGCCGGTGGCCTGTTCGAGGCGGTGCGCACGGGCCTCGTGCATGATCGCATCGGAGCTGCCAGGGCCGGTCTTGCCAAGAACATCGCCACCAGGAAGCGTCCTATCACCGGCGTAAGCGAGTTCCCGGACCTTGCTGAAAAGCCTGTTGCGGTGCTGAAGTCGAGCAAGGAAGATCTCGCAGGCGTGAGCGCACCGCGTGAGGACCTGCCGGAACCGGGAGACGGCGAGCGCTTTGCGACCCTGCGCAAGCTTGCCCTTCAGGGAGTGCCCCTGAGCGAGCTGGGCATGCGGCTTGACCTTCTGCCGCGCGACTATTCCCTTCCGAAGCTGGAAACGGCCCGGATAGCGGAGCCCTTCGAGCAGCTTCGTAGCAGGTCAGAAGCCTTCGAGCAGGCCGCGTCGACAATACCAGCGGTATTCCTGGCGTCTCTCGGCAGTCTGGCCCAGTTCTCGGCGAGAGCCACCTGGACGGCAAACGCCTTTGCGGCGGGCGGGTTGAAACCCGTCGGACCGGCTGTCTATGGTTCGCTTGAAGATCTCGTTGAGGCCTTCCGGCAAAGCGGGGCGATGCTTGCCTGTCTCGTCTCCACGGATGATGTTTACGAGGCGCAGGCGGAAGAGGCAGCTCAAGCCCTGAAAACGGCAGGGGTGGATTACCTCTACCTTGCAGGGCGCCCTGGAGGCCGGGAAGATGCCTATCGCAAAGCCGGTGTGGACGCTTTCGTCTTTGCCGGATGCGATCTGCTTGCACTGTTGAAGGATGCATTTGACCGGCTGGAGACCCAACAAGGGGTCGAGCCGAAAGATCTGGAGGTCCAATCATGAGCAGGATCCCGAATTTCGCTGACAAGCCGTTCCGGAAAATCGTGAAGGCTGCGGACGCCGGCTCGCAGGAGAGCTGGCAAACGCCGGAAGACATCGTTGTGCCGCCTGTCTATGGGGCGCAGGATCTTGATGGACTGAAACATCTGGATACCTGGCCGGGCCTGCCGCCGTTTCTGCGCGGTCCTTACCCGACGATGTATGTCCAGCAGCCCTGGACAGTGCGCCAGTATGCCGGGTTCTCAACGGCCGAAGATTCAAACGCCTTTTACCGGCGTAACCTTGCCGCCGGTCAGAAGGGCCTGTCGGTGGCCTTCGACCTTGCCACGCACCGCGGCTACGACAGCGATCATCCGCGTGTTTCGGGTGATGTCGGCATGGCAGGGGTGGCGATCGATTCCATCTATGACATGCGTACGCTCTTTTCCGGCATTCCGCTGGACAAGATGAGCGTCTCCATGACCATGAACGGCGCAGTGCTGCCGGTGCTGGCGCTTTACATCGTGGCGGCGGAAGAGCAGGGCGTTGCCCAGAAGGACCTGTCAGGCACCATTCAGAACGATATTCTGAAGGAGTTCATGGTCCGCAACACCTATATCTATCCGCCCAAGCACTCCATGCGGATCATCTCGGACATCTTCAAATACACGTCCCAGAACATGCCGCGCTTCAATTCGATCTCCATTTCCGGCTACCACATGCAGGAAGCGGGGGCGACGGCGGATCTGGAGCTGGCCTATACGATTGCCGACGGCATCGAATATGCCCGCGCCGGTGTCGCCGCCGGCATGGACATCGACCAGTTCGCACCGCGGCTGTCCTTCTTCTGGGCGATCGGCATGAACTTCTTCATGGAAGTGGCCAAGCTGCGTGCCGCGCGCCTGATCTGGGCGACCCTGATGGAAGAAAACTTCCAGCCGAAGAACCCGAAATCCCTGTCACTGCGCACCCATTCGCAGACCTCCGGCTGGTCACTGACGGCACAGGACGTCTTCAACAACGTCATTCGAACCTGTGTGGAAGCCATGGCTGCAACGCAGGGGCATACGCAGTCGCTGCACACGAATGCGCTGGACGAGGCGCTGGCTCTGCCGACCGATTTCTCCGCACGTATCGCCCGCAACACGCAGTTGTTTCTGCAGCAGGAAAGCGGCACGACGCAGGTGATCGATCCCTGGGGCGGTTCCTATTACGTCGAGAAGCTGACGGCAGACCTTGCCGAGAAGGCCATGGCGCACATCCGCGAAGTGGAAGAGCTTGGCGGCATGGCGAAGGCCATCGAGAAGGGCATTCCGAAGCTGCGGATCGAGGAAGCAGCCGCCAAGACACAGGCGCGCATCGACAGCGGTGCGCAAACCGTAGTCGGCGTCAACAAGTTCAAGCCGGAAAGCGAACAGGCGATCGACGTCCTGAAGGTCGACAACGCCCAGGTGCGCGCCGCCCAGATCGACAAGCTCAAGCGCCTGCGTGAAGAGCGCAACGAGGCTGAGACCCAGGCCGCCCTGGAAGCGTTGACCCAATGTGCCGCATCCGGTGACGGCAATCTGCTGGACCTTTCGGTAAAGGCCGCACGGGCCAAAGCAACCGTGGGTGAAATCTCCCTGGCAATGGAGAAAGTGTTTGACCGGCACAAGGCGGAGATCAAGTCGATTGCCGGTGTCTACAAACGGGAGGCCGGAGCCATGTCCGGAACCATCGAGAAAGTCCAGAAGCTGGTGGAAGCCTTTGAAGACAACGATGGCCGCCGACCGCGTATCCTGGTCGCCAAGATGGGGCAGGACGGACACGACCGCGGTCAGAAGGTGATTGCCTCGGCGTTTGCCGATCTCGGTTTCGACGTTGATATCGGGCCCTTGTTCCAGACCCCGGAAGAGGCTGCTCGCCAGGCGGTCGAAAACGATGTTCACGTGGTCGGCGTGTCATCTCTGGCGGCGGGCCATCTGACACTGGTGCCGGCTCTGAGGCGGGCGCTGGCGGAAGAAGGCCGGGAAGACATCATGATCGTCGTTGGCGGTGTCGTGCCTCCACAGGATTATGACGAACTCTACAAGTCCGGGGCGGCGGCGATCTTCCCACCGGGAACCGTGATTGCGGAAGCGGCCATCGGCTTGATCGGCAAACTCAACGAGCAATTGGGATATGGCTCCGCTGAAGCAGCTGAATAAGGCCCGTGTCGGCAGTCGTCAGGTATCCTGGAACTTGCTCACCGGGACCGGTGGTTCCAGGTACATGCCGAAGAGGTAAGGACCCATGCGCCAACGGATTTCCGTAAAGACCCGGGTCAGTTCCTTGTCGTCATCGATCAGCACCCGGTCCGGCACCGGCAGGTCCGGGTCCTGAACGACGATGCCGATGTCGCCGTTCTCAAGGTCGTAAAGCGTGCATTCGCTCAAGTGCGTGCTGTCCAGATTGAGCAGCTTGCCTGATCGCAGCCGCGCTCTTGTTGCAGGCACCGGCCTGCCTTCAAGGGGGGAATTTGATCGCGTCATGGCTAAAGACCGCTCGCTCCGTCGGACCTGTTGAAATTACGGAGGATGTTCTAGGCAGCGTAGCTTGCGCAGGACTGGAAGGTGTTTCGGGCCCGATGACCTTCCGGCCGACACTGCCCAGGGCCTGCCGTGTCGCAGGGACTGTTTCCAATTCACGCGGGCTGACATGCTGAAGGACACCATCAAGACCTGGGCAAAGCGCATCAAGCGAGATCTCCATGCCCTTTATCTGGCTGGAAGGGATCCGAGGGTACCCTGGTATGTGAAGGCCCTGGCCATCGCAACCGCAGCCTATGCTCTGTCACCCATCGACCTGATACCGGATTTCATTCCGGTGATCGGATATCTCGACGATCTGCTTCTCGTGCCTCTCGGCATCTACCTGGTGGTGAAGCTCATTCCACCGCAGGTGATGGAGGACTGTCGGGTGGAAGCTGACAGGAGATCGGAAAAGCTGCCTGCCAGCAAAATGGCGGCAGTACTGGTTCTACTGCTCTGGATCGGTGCGGCGTTGGCTGCACTTTTGTGGTTCTGGCGGCGTGTTTCTGTCTAATCTTCCGGAGTTTTTTCGGGCTCGTAAATCAGAATGTCACCGGGTTGGCAGTCGAGCACGTCGCAGATCTTTTCCAGGGTCTCGAAACGGACACCCTTCACTTTTCCGGACTTGAGCAGCGAAACATTCTGCTCGGTGATGCCAATGCGTTCGGCAAGCTCCTTGGACCGCATCTTCCTGCGGGCGAGCATTACGTCCAGTTCAATGATGATGGGCATGACGGGACCCCCGGCGCTGTCGCTTGCTTATTTTTCGATTTTCTTCTGCGAGCTGGACGGCCTTACGCAAGAGAGAGATGAGCAAGGCATGAGTGTCCCGAGAATCATGCCTGATATTTCACTGCCATCAGCCACGGCGTCAACAATCCTTTGTTCTTGTGAAAGCTTCCGGCGTGCAAACGCGACTGGCCGTGGATGACCGGGAGCCTTGTTGCTTGCAAACGCTGAGAGAAGGTGCGGGGGCTGAAGACATCTGCCCACCTCGGTGCCACCGTGCATGAGGCCAAGTTGCCGGAGACAGGTAACGCCATTGATGTTCAGCATTCGCAACGCTCCATGGTCCACCTCAAATGAACTGCTGGTTCTCGTCTGCAATCAGGGCAGCCTCGCGAAGGATCCAGCCGAACAGCAGCATCAAGGCACCAAGGACGAGAAAGAAGATCTCGCCACCGTCCAGACTGATGTCGACGGTGCGCTGGCCCGGGGGAAAGTCATAGGTCAGGAGGACCGAGCCGATCGGATCGCTGATCAGGTCGAAGACCGCGAACACGATAAGCCAGATGCCGAAGGAAAACACGTTTGCAAGCGTCTTAGGCGAGAAGAACTCCATCTTCTGAAACCGCTTGAAGACCTGACGGATGTTCCAGCCCACCGCCAGCAGCAGACTGAAGGCAATGGCTGCCAGTATGGATATTCCGATGCGCTGAACCTGCGGAATGTCACCCAGCATGCGTTCGGTATCGGCGACATCAAATGTTTCTTGCGCACCGATCATCAACTCGTTCGGCAGGGCGATACCGATCGTTACGACCACGCCCAGACCCAGCAGGATCAACAGGATGATGGTGACGGCCCATTTCATGAACGCGGATACACGCCGGATCCGCGTCAGCCGCTTCTCCCGTTCCGCCCATTCAAGTTCGCTCATCGGTTACTCCGCATCGTGTCATTGCGGCATCGTATCTAGTTCATCTGTCGGGAAAACACAAATTCAAAAACATTGCTATTGACAAAAAAATTATTGCAATCAATTTTCAAATTATCGTTTTACATTAATTTTTTAAATTTGTGAGGCGATGAGATTGTCATACATGAAGTGAGATCACTGATGGTAAGTTCCTTTGCCAATTATGTTTTTCGTGCGCCGCCGGCCATCGGGCGCGGTCGCTCCAGGCAACGCCCCGGTGTGATCAGGCGTGTTCTGCGGAGCCACTGGCTGTTGGAGCCGCTGGTTCTGTGCGCCGTTCTTGGTGTGCTTGTCGTTGGGGCGAGTGCTGCCGATCTGGAGACTTTTGACGCTCCTGTCTATTCGCAAGCGCCACAGTCGCTCTGGGCTGGGCCTTATCTCGGCTTTGAAGCAGGTGTTTCGCAGACCGTGACAGACGTCAAATCAGGCGGTCGATCGAAGGATTTTTCAGGGGTCGACGCATCGTTCGGTCTTTTCGGCGGCTACAACTGGGAAGTCTCCCGCTTCGTCTTGGGTGTCGAAGGCGGTGCGGCCTATCTCGGCGGCCGTGAAAAAGGCAACCATCCGACGCTGGGCACCATCGAGACAGGATCCAAGTGGACGATCAATGCCAAGGCCCGGGTCGGCGTGCCGATCAACAACGTCATGCCTTATCTCAGCCTCGGTATTGCCGCGACAGAACACAGCCTCAAGGCGAACGGGACGGAGAGAAACTCCGTTTCGATTGGTCCGGTGATCGGCGGGGGTGTCGAGGTTGCGGTAACGGATGCGTGGCATCTCAGGGCCGACTACTCGATGACCGGGATCCTGGACGAGAAGGCCGGATATGGCGGTGCGAAGGTAGATCGGACGGCCGGTAACCATCGGCTCATGATCGGGCTCTCCCGTTCGTTCTGATCTGTCTCCTGACAAGCCAACCCTGTCGGGCACATTTGTCCGGCAGCATGGAACGGCTGCGCTTTTCCCACTGAGCGCAGCCGTTTCCCTTTGTCTTTGTTGGCTCTGTTATCCGTAGACCAGGTTCGGCAACCAGGTGATCAGTCCGGGGAACAGCATGCACAATGCCAGTCCAAGCACCTGAAGCGCCAGGAAGGGCAGGGCAGACTTGAAGATGTCTGTCATCGGAATGTCCGCCGGAGCGACGCCTCGCAGGTAGAAGAGTGCGTAACCGAACGGTGGTGACAGGAAGCTCATCTGCATGTTCACCAGATAGAGAACACCGAACCACAGCACCAGATCGTCCGGGCTGTCGAGCCCGAAGGAGGCCGCTCCGAGCGCCTTGATGATCGGCACGAAGATCGGCACGCACAGGAGCAGGATGCCGACCCAGTCCAGGAACATGCCCAGGACGACAAGCACGATCTGCATGATGATCAGAATGCCCCAGGGGCCGAGGCCGGTGGCTTCCAGCGCGCCTTGCACGAACTGCTGACCGCCTTCCAGTACATAGAGACCAACGAAGATGGTCGCGCCGAACATGATCCAGATCACCATGGCCGAAGCCTTCAAGGTGGTCAGCGAGGCTTCGCGCAGTGTCTGCCAATCGAGATTGCGGTGGATGGCGGCCACGACTATGGCGCCGAAGGTGCCGATGCCGGCTGCTTCCACTGGAGTTGCGACGCCGGTGAAGATCACGCCCAGCACGATCACGATCAGCGCGATCGGAGCGGACATGTTCGACAGCAGCCGGACCTTTTCCTTGAACGGAATACGTTCTTCCTCCGGGATCGGCGGGCCTTTTCTGGGGTCGATCATGCAGCTGACGATCACATAAAGGATGTAGAGCCCGGACAGCAGCAGGCCGGGAATGACCGCGCCGATGAAGAGCTCACCAACGGACTGTTCGGCCACGACGGCGTAGATGATTGCCAGGATCGACGGTGGGATCAGGATGCCAAGCGTTCCGCCGGCCATGATCGAGCCCATGGCGATCTTCGGATCGTAGTTTCGCTTCAGCATGGCGGGCAGGGCGATGATGCCCATGGTGACAACAGCCGCCCCGATGACACCCACCATGGCCGCCAGTACGGTGGAGGCGATGATGGTGGCAGCCGCCAGGCCGCCCTTCACGCCGCCAAGCACCTTGTAGATGACATCGAACATGTCGTTGATGATGCCGGCTCGTTCCAGCATCGATGCCATGAATATGAACAGCGGGATTGCCGATAGCTGGTAGTTGGTCATCAGCGGAAAGATGCGCGACGGCACGATGTTGAGCGCCCGCTCGTCACCCAGGACGAACAGGAACACACAGGCGAGCCCTCCCGTAACGAAGGCCAGCGGCAGCCCTGCCATCAAGAGGACCAGCAGCGAGCCGAACATGATGAGTGTCAGCCACTCGATTCCGATTTCAAGTCCCATCGATCAAGCCCTGCCCATCACTGCGCGGATGTCCTGCGCGAATTTGGAGATTCCCTGGAGCACCAGCAGCAACCCGCCGAGCACCATGACCCACTTCATTGGCCAGAGCGGCACTTCCCATTCGTTGAAGCTGATTTCGCCCCAGCGGATGTTCGGATCGGTCCATTGGGCCAGGTTCCAGCTTGCAACGACATCGCTGAAGCCGATTTCACCGCGCGCCCAGTCAGAAACCAGCGAGTTGCCGGAGGGAACCGCGATGGCATCGAACGCGAAGATCCACGAAGTCACCAGCAGGGTGCCGGCGAAGATGAAGAAGAAGACGGATGTCAGCAGATCGACAATTGCCTTGCGGCGCGGCGAGAGCGGCGCATAGAAGACATCGACCCGTACGTGGGATTCCGTCAGCATGGCGTAGGAACCGGCTATCAGGTACTGCATGCCGAACATGAGGTACATCGCCTCGTGAGCCCAGTTGGTCGGGCTGCCGAAGACGTAGCGGCTCATGACCTCGAAGTAGTAGACAAGAACGGCGATCACCGCCCAGTAGCTGACAAACTCGCCACAGTAGAGTGAGAGCCTGTCAATCCAGCCGGTCCAGCCGGAAGAGACGTGATCCGCATCGTCCTTGCGCTCGGCTTCTTCCAGCTCCTTGAGCTTCTTTTCCGCCTCGCTGAGTTCCGGGTCCGGTGGCAGGTTTTCGTTCGCTTTGGAAACCAGCCGGGGCAGGAGGAGTGCGTCGACCGCCACACCTGCAAGCAGTAGCCAGAAGGCGTATTTGGCAACATTGCCCCAGAAATCGAGGGTTTCGCGAGCTGTTACGGCAGCCGGGCGGGCGGTCTCCAGAGTTGCCTCGGCCTCGGCAACCCGGGTCTTGCCCTGTTCGACACGTTGTTCGGCGCGCTGGACATCCCGTTCCGCACGGCGCTTGGCAAAGCTGCCTTCTTCGGCCTGCGCTTCCGCCTCGGCGAGCTTTTGGCGCAAGGCAGGCAGATCGGCCTCTGCGGTCTTCACCCTTTCGCCTTCGCGCTCGAGCGTGCGCTCCGCCTGTCGCACTGCGTTGGCCATGTCCGAGACAACCGCGCGCGCATCCTGGCTTTGCGCGTTGGCGTAGAGGATCAGCACGAACACCGGGATATAGACCAGCCCGATCAGGCTTTTCAGGTAAAGCCGATGCAGGCCCAGGATGCCGCCGGTGACGAGAATGAAATAGCCGAGCACCAGCGAGTAGCGCCGTTCAGTCGGCTTAGGCCGCTTGGCAAGGGCAGCGGCGATCAGCGGAAAGATGATCAGCCCCAGCCAATAGGCCCAATGCGGCAGGGTAAAGTCCAGATGAGGCATGCCTCTCCCTTCCCCAGGGGAAATAGGCCCCTGTTGAGTTGAACAGGACCCGCGCGGCTGGCCGCGCGGGTCCGTTTCCCGAGACGTCGTCTGGGATCAGAGGTCGAGTTCGAGGCCTTCGACCTGCTCCGGCGTGACGTAGCCGAGCGAACCGGACATCATGTAGTCGAGCTGAATCTTGAAGAGACGCGCACTGTCCTTGTCCCGGTTCGCATAGTTGAACCAGATCGGAACGGCGACTTCGGTCATCAGTTCGACATCGTCCTGGCTGAGCCGGGTGATTTCGGTGCCGTCGGCCTCGAACTTCGCCCAGGCTTCCTGGTCTGCCTTCTGGATGGCTGCATGGTGCATGTCGGAATAGACGTGTGTTTCCATCTCGACGAACTGCTGCATCTGCGGGCTGAGCGCATTCCAGGCATCCATGCCGACGGTGATGTCCATAAGGTCGACCGGCTGATACAGCGACATGAAGCCCGGAGGGCCCATGGAGATGTATTTGGTGACCTGGCTGAAGCCGAGGGCATAGTTGACCGCCGGACCGACATAATCGGCGACGTCGATGGTGCCTTTTTCAAGTGCGGGGAAAATTTCCGACCCCGGAAGCACCGTCGTTTCCGCGCCGATCTCGGTGAAGACTTCGGCGACCATGCCGCCGGGCAGACGCATCTTGCGGCCGCGGAAGTCATCGATGGAGCGGATCGGCACCTTGGAGTGGATGATGTTGGGGCCGTGATGCACCGGTCCGACAAACATCATGTTCTGTGCGGCGTAGAGTTCACGGGCGATTTCGAGACCGCCAAGGGAATAGTAGAACACGTCCCATTCGTGCGGGTTGCGCATACCTAGCGGATAACTCGTCAGGAAGGTGGCCGCGGGGATGATGCCCTGCGCATAGATCGTGAACGGGTTGACCGCGTCCAGAACGCCATTCTTGACAGCGTCGAACAGCTGGAAATCGCCCACCACGTCGTTGGCGCCGAATGGCTGGAAGGCGAGCTCCCCGCCTGTCTTTTCGGCAATGGTTGCGCACCAGTCCTTGAAGATCTGCAAACCGGCGCCGCCTGGCCAGGACGTCTGGATTTTCCAGGTCGTCGTCTGACCTTGTGCCGAAGCGATATGCGGCGCAGCGAGTGTCGCTGCTCCGACCGTGCCGGCACCTGCGAGCGTCCGCAGGGCCTGCCTGCGTGTCGTAAGTTGTTTCATGGTATCCTCCCAAATAGGTCTGGGAGCAAATGAGCGCTCGCGCGGGGAGTGTTTCAACGCCCCTTCTTCTTCGCGGAGACAAACCAGCTGTTTGTGTTCTTAAGCAGTTGTTTTGTAACTGGTTCAGGATGACCTCGAGGAAGTCTGTCGCTCTTCTTTTCCTCCCAACCAAGGGAAGGATATTACACTTACAGAATCCTGCAACCTTGCCAGACGCTCAAAACATCTTTTCCTTTTTGGAAAAAATGGCCGGAACTGTTTTGAAAATAGAGAAACACAAAGCTGACGCTGTCTCCTCTTCCTGAAGGGAAGTGGTGTCAGGTCAGCCGAGTGTGGCGAGCCCTGTCAGATCCGCCAGAACCGCCTTGGGAGAAAGGTCCGGATATTCGTCAGGCATGCCCATCCGGTTCATCCACACGGTACGGAACCCGAATGCGGTAGCACCGGCAATATCCCAACGGTTTGAAGACTGGAAGGAAACCTCTTCCGGATAGATCCGGAAATGGGTCGTGACCATTTCATAGACCTGCGGATCGGTCTTGAAGGTTCGAAGCGCGTCGACGGAAAAGATCTCGTCGAAAAGTTCCGTCAATCCGGCGGCCTTGGCGGCAGCTTCGAGCATGGCCGGAGATCCGTTGGACAGGATTGCGATTTTAGCGCCGGTTGCCTTGAGGTTGGTCAGCACCTGCGGCACTTCCGGGTAACAATCAAGTTCCCAATAGGCGCTGAGAAGATCTTCGCGCAACGACTTGTCAGCGGAAGGCACCAGGGCGAATGCGGTGTCCAGGCCTTGCTGGGTCAGTTCCCAGAAGTCCAGATACTTGCCCATGAGGGCACGCACCCAGGAATATTCAAGCTGCTTTTCCCGCCAGAGAGACGACAGCCTCTGGGCATCCGGTCCAAGCTTCTCCGCATGTTTGCGGACGGCGGCATGCACATCGAACAAGGTTCCATACGCATCGAACACGTAAGCTGCATGCGCCATCTTCAAGACCTCCAAGCCCTTTCACGAAACCGCGGAAGAGAACAGCCTGCGGCCTCCTGCGTCAAGCGCAGCTATCTGCGACAAAGGTCGCAGGCAAGACTTATACAACAATTGTGCCCTGCTATTGGACTGGAGGCAGGGTGATTGCGCCATCCTCTTCCACCGGCCAGAACGGGTTATAGGCAATCTCGAGCAGGTGACCGCCGGGGACTTCCACGTAAGAGGAATACCCGCCCCAGAAGGCTTTCTGGGGTTCCTTGACCGATCGGGCACCCGCGGCGAGCGCTTTCAGGAAGCTTGTGTCCACCTCGGCTTCCGACCTGCCGTTCCAGGCGAGCGTCACCGCACCGGTGGGGCTGCCGGTAACAGAGCGTCCGATTTCCTCTTCCAGGGAGGCGCGGCCATAGAGGGCAAATACACTGCCGGGAACCTGGAAAAAGACCACTTCTGGGCCCGGCGAGGAATGAACCTGCCATCCCAGGCCGTCTTCGAAGAAGCGGCGTGCCTCGGCAACGTCTTCGACAACGAGCGTCGTCACGGAAATGCGCTGTTCCATTCTGAACTCCCAAAATTGCAACAAGAACATATAGTGAACTTTGTGTGGCGAGAGTCAATGGTCCGAGGGCGGGGGCATTGTTTCCAAGCCAAGGGTCGGTGAGGGGATCCACATCTTGTCATTGCAGAACCCGACTTGAAAAATTGATGTCGCTCAAGTGGGTGTTTTGGTGATTTTTATCCTGATATCACCGTATCTTGCGAAGAATGACAGCAACTTTCCTCAATTTCGCGGTAAGCTATTGACCTGCCGGGATGAGCGGTGTTGTTTCGGCGGACAGACTGCACAACCGCAGCGCAGAAAAGGGAAGAGACATGAGCGGATGGAGTGACACCTGGACCTGGATCGACGGGACTTGGCACGAGGGCAATCCGCCGATCATGGGCCCGCGCACACACGCTTCCTGGCTCGGTTCCAGCGTTTTTGACGGCGCCCGCTTCTTTGAAGGTGTGATGCCGGACATCGATCTACACTGCAAACGCGTCAACGACAGTGCCGTGGCGCTGGGCATGAAGCCGACCATGAAGGTTGGTGAAATGGTCGAGCTCACCAAGGAAGGCTGCGCCAAATTCGGTGGTGACCAGCAGATCTACGTCAAGCCCATGTACTGGGTCGAAAGTGACGGACCCGGGGTGATCGTGGGCGATCCGGACAGCACGCGGTTCTGCCTGTGCCTGTTCGATGCGCCGATGGCACCCAAGGATGCGGCGATGAGCATCACGCTGTCTCCATTCCGCCGTCCGACTGTTGAATGCATGCCTGTCAACGCCAAGGCCGGCTGCCTTTATCCCAACAATGCGAGAGCGATGCTGGAGGCCAAAGGGCGTGGCTTCGACAACGCGGTCGTTCGCGACATGCTGGGCAATGTCGCTGAACTGACATCGGCCAATATCTTCATGGCCAAGGAAGGCAAGGTACACACGCCGGTTCCCAACGGCACCTTCCTGAACGGCATTACCCGTCAGCGCGTCATTCAGCTGCTGCGGTCCGTTGGCTATGACGTTTTCGAGCGCACCATGGACTATGGCGAATTCCTGGAAGCCGACGAGATCTTCTCGACCGGGAACTACAGCAAGGTAACGCCGGTCAAGCGGATCGAGGAACGCGACCTGCAGCCGGGTCCGATCGCGGCTCGCGCAAGAGAACTCTACTGGGAATTTTCCCACGCCTGAGTGGGGAGTTTCATTTTACGACCAGTGCCGCGGCTACCACAAGCGCCGCGGCGGCTGCCAGGGATGAAGCAGTAAAGGACCCGGTCAGATGGTGCATCTGGCCGGCAACCCAGGGCCCGGCCATCTGCCCGACGCCAAAGCTTGCCGTCAGTACCGCAAGCATCTGACGGATTGCTGCCGGTCCGTCCCGGCTGACTTCGCGCCGTGCCTCCATCAGGCCAAGCGCGGTGATACCCATGAAGGTTGCCCCGAGGAGCGCTGCTCCGAAGAGGAAGAGCGCAGGCGCTGTGCTCACCGCCGTCAAGGCAACCCCTGCCGCTTCCAGCACGCAGGCAAGAGCGAAGCCCTTTCGAGTGCCCATGCGGGCGGCAATCCTGTTCCAGACGTAAATTGAAGGTGCAGCGCACAGCCCAACTGTCAACCAGACGAAGGCTTCGGTTGATTGAAGCGCCGGATTGGCGCGTGCGATCGTATTGACGAAGGTCGCGGTGATGACATAGCCGAAACCGAACAGACCGTAGGCCAGAATGAGGCGGATGCGACTGGCAGAGCCAAACGGAGATGCCGGCGGAGATGCCGGGGCTTCGTCGGGGGAGCTTTGCGCAGGTGTGGTGACCGGCTGGGGAGACGGCTCGGACGGCACCAGAAATGCAGCCACCAGAAGAAAACAAAGCGTGGCAGCGCCACTGGCCAGCCAGAGCCCACGCCAGTCTGCCCCCAGATGCGCCAGGAGGGCAACCAGAACAGCGGAAAAGGAAATGCCGCAGCCGACCCCGGCAAAGTGGAGGGCGCTCAAGCCGCCGCGACCGGCTGCCGTCAGCCGCTCCAGGATCAGGCTGGTTGAAAAGACCAGCGCAAAGGCGCTTGCGACGCCGCTGGCGAAGCGGATCAACAGAAACAGCGACAGGGAAGTGGTCAGCGCCATGGCGGCACTGGTCAGGGCGCTGGCAAGAAGCCCACCGAGAAACCACAGCCGGGGATTACCGGGCAGGGACCTTGAGGCGCCGGCAAGAGCTCCAGCCAGATATCCGAGAAAATTTGCGGACGCGATCAGGCCGGCATCATCAGGTGGCAACTGCAGGCCGTCGGTCATGAAGGGCAGTATCGGGGTATAGACGAACCGGCCAATGCCCATCGCGGCAGCAAGGGCGAGCAGACCACCAAAAGCCAATGCGGCAGGAGAGCGCGAGATGGGTGACATGGGGTTCCGGTCGTGAGGCGATAGCTGAAAACTGACATGCAGTCGTTGCTATCTTGCACGATCGCTCTGCTTTGTCATTTCCAGGAACGAGTTCCGGTTGGGTTGGTCTCTAGGGCAGGGTGAAGGCGATCAGTTTCCGGTGCGGACACCAGGGGCGACAAGACGAGTATTGGTGCGCATTGCCTTTCGCAGGGCATTGGTTCGCACCGACTGGACCTTGGAACCGGGAACCCAGGTCATGCAGGCCTTATGGATATAGTCGCAATGAACCATGCTCCACCGTAGCAACTGTTCGGGTAGCGGCAGGTCTTGTCGTTACACTATCAAATCCAGTTCTTTTAGCATTCGCCAAGAGCACTGCCGTTTCAGAGACTGGCCTGAGAGGTGATCGTGGCAGCAAGGAGAATATTTCTTGAGAAAATAAGTGAAATTGTCTATTTGTTATTTAATATCATGCTAGATATAAATTAGATAATGATTGAAATAAACTGAATATCATTATGTAATTCTATGTTGTTAAGGTGTTTTAATTAAAAATGACGGTGCTTTTCTTTCGAAAATTATTGATCACATTCCCGTGAATGGTGCAACTGCAGCCGTGTGGACGCGTTCCCCTCGTGGGAAGTGTCAATGGCAGATCGTACGTCCTAAAATAAAAAGAAAAAATTTCTTTATTTTGGGGATCGGCGCTTGCCGTGACGGCCCAGCAATCCTATTTTGCCGCTCGACGCGGCCGTTCCTGAATTCATTCTTGAGGCAGGAACGTCGCCGCCGGTCACCGACCTTTTAAGGAGTTTGTCATGTCTTTCGAATTGCCTGACCTGCCGTATGCATATGACGCGCTGGCCCCTTACATGTCTGCTGAAACTCTCGAGTTTCACCACGACAAGCACCACCAGGCCTATGTCACAAAAGGCAACGAGCTGCTCGCCGGCAGCGGCCTGGAAGGCAAGTCCCTGGAAGAAATCGTGAAGGAAAGCTTCGGCAAGAACGCTCCGCTGTTCAATAATGCCGGTCAGCACTACAACCACATTCACTTCTGGAAGTGGATGAAGAAAGACGGTGGCGGCAGCTCGCTTCCGGGTGCGCTGGCTTCCGCTATCGACAGTGATCTTGGTGGTTTCGACAAGTTCCGCGCCGACTTCATCGCCGCCGGTGTTGGCCAGTTCGGCTCCGGTTGGGCCTGGCTCGCAGTCAAGGACGGCAAGCTGGAAATCATGAAGACCCCGAATGGTGAAAACCCGCTGGTACACGGCGCAGCGCCGATTCTCGGCTGCGATGTGTGGGAACACTCCTATTACATCGACTATCGCAATGCGCGTCCGAAGTACCTCGAAGCTTTCATCGACAGCATGGTCAACTGGGACTACGTGCTGGAAATGTACGAAGCTGCAACGAAGTAATTCGGGATACATCCCGTTTTGCGAAACCCCGGCCTGAAAAGGTCGGGGTTTTTTGTTTGGCTGTTTCGTCAGCGTTGACGCTGTGTTCACCGAACATGGCGCACTTCACGCGACCGTGATTTTCAGACCGAGCGGTACATGGGCTGTACTCGCACTGGTGAATCATTGCCGAAGGCAATTTCCACGAGAGGGAGAGAACGATGCGAATGATCAAATCGGCTGTTGTATTGGGTCTTGCGGCCGGGATTGGCCTTGCCGGTTCCATTGCTCAGGCGTCTGACGATCCGATTGCGACCCGGCAGGCTATCATGTCGTCGGTCGGCGCGGCCGCCGGGCTCGGTGGAGGCCTGATGAAAGGGGAGATCGCCTATTCTCCTGCTGCCGGTAAGGCTGCCATCGCAACGATGAATGCTGCAGCCCTGACATTCGGAGACTATTTCCCTGCAGGTTCCGATCAGGGTGAAACCGGTGCCGCTGCCGCCATTTGGGAAAATCCGGACGGATTTTCCGCTGAGCTGGCCAAGTTTGCGGACGCGACTTCAAAAGCCTTCGAAGCATCCGGCAAGGACGGTCCTGCGGATGTCGAGGCTTTCAAGGCTGCGATGGGCCCCGTGTTCGGCTCTTGCAAATCGTGTCACGAAACTTACCGTAAGAAAAACTGACCGGCGGCATTCCGGGGTCTACCGCACACAGACTGCAACAGGCAGGCTCCAGACTGTGAGACAGATCAGCGGCTTTTCACCCTGTCCGGGTTGAAGAGCCGCTGTTTTGGCGTTTCGGTGCCAGGAAGACCCAGGGAGACCTCATGAAAAAGGCTGTCATCGTCCTCGTCGTTCTTGCCGTTGTTGCGGCAGGTGCGGGTTGGTTCCTGTCCGCGCCGACGAAGCTGAGCGAAGCCCAGCTTGCTGCCATTGCGGAAGGGGATGCGTCGCAAGGGGAACTTGTATTCTGGGCCGGCGGTTGCACGTCCTGCCATGCGGCCAAGGATGCTGCGGGAGACGACAAGCTGAAGCTTGGCGGAGGCCTTCGCCTGGAGACGCCGTTCGGGGTGTTTGTTGCCCCGAACATTTCGTCCAGCACGGCAGACGGTATCGGAGCCTGGTCGCTTGCTGATTTCGCCAATGCCATGACGCATGGCACATCACCGGACGGGCGAAACTATTACCCGGCGTTCCCTTATACTTCCTATGCCCGCATGTCTGGCGAAGACATCGGCAATCTATTTGCCTTCATGAAAACGCTGCCATCCGTCAACGGCAAGACGCCACCTCACGAGCTCGGTTTTCCGTTCAATATCCGTCGGGGGTTGGGGCTGTGGAAACGGCTGTTCCTGGATCCGTCACCCGTCATAGCCGCCCCTTCAGGCGGGAACGAAGTCGACGCTGCCCTTTGGGACCGCGGGCGGTATCTGGTGGAAGGGCCCGGCCACTGCGGTGAATGCCACACGGCTCGAAATTTTGCAGGGGGACTGGATCTGGCGAAATGGCTCGGTGGCGCACCGGCTCCCACAGGAGAAGGCCGTATTCCGGACATTACGCCGGTTGATGGTGGTTTCGGCAGTTGGAGCGCAAGCGATATTGCCTATTATCTGGAAAGCGGCTTCACGCCTGAATACGATTCCGTCGGTGGTGAAATGGTGCATGTTCAGGAAAACATGGCCAAGCTTCCTGCCAGTGATCGTGAAGCGATCGCCGCCTACCTGAAAGCCATCCCGCCCGTTGCGCCGACAGCCAACTGACGACATCACGCGGATATTTTGTCATTCCATGATTCAATCGCAGCAAATTTCGATCGTACCCGTTTCAACCGAAAGCGACCTGGCGCCGATCCGGCACCTGTTTCGGGCCTATGTCGACTGGCTCGGCATCGACCTTTCCTACCAGGGCTTTGAAGAAGAGCTTGCAGGTCTGCCGGGGAAATACGCGCCGCCGTCCGGGGCGCTTTTCCTGGCGAAGGATGAGGAGGGCTCGGTTCTCGGTTGTGTTGGCCTGCGGGCGTTCGGAAAAGACGGTGCGTGTGAAATGAAGCGGCTTTACGTCCTGCCGGACGGACGCGGCAAGGGTGTTGGTGGTGCGCTGGTGGAGGCTGTAATCGCAGCGGCGGTTGCCGCCGGCTACCGGGAGATGCTGCTGGACACGCTGCCAAGCATGACGGGTGCCATCAAGCTCTATGAAGCCGCAGGGTTTGAGCAAGTTGGCGCCTATTACGATACGCCGATCCTGGAGACGGTTTTCTTCAGAAAGCAACTGAACGGGTAAACAACTGACGCTTTCAAACAAAACCACCTGCGAGCAGGTGGTCAAGTTTCGCTTTTTATTATTGGGTCGTTTTGCCCGTGCACAGTTATTCGAGAAATTGGAACGCGTATCTCCAGAAAGTTGTAGAGCCGGTCCATTGCTATTCAACTAAGGGATAATACGTATTTCTCAATCCGGTTGCAAGTCGTTCATCGATCAGGTTGCAATGATCGCTTCAACTTCGACCCTCAGCTGTGGGTGAAACAGTGCGGCAACACAGACCAGCGAGCTAGCAGGAACCTCATTTTCATAGAGTTCTGCAAGGGCTGACCGGATTTCCGGCAAGTCGGTCATGCCGGTGACGAACACGGTTACTTTCACCAGATCTTTCAGTGATCTTCCGTAGTAGGCAGCGATCGTGTTCAGCTGAGCGAACACCGCCCTGATTTGCGGGCCGGCCGAATCGGCCTGAGCAGGTGTGCCGAAAGCTGTGAAACCGGATGTATAGACCGTCTGTCCATGCCGAACGGCGTGAGTATAGGGGCCGGCGGGCAGGCCCAGTTCCTCGAAATTCTGTCGAGCAAGAGGCATTATTTTTCCTTTTCTGATTACGGCAGGCGGGCTGAAAGGAACAGTGTTGCCCTTTGCACGGGCGGGCCAAGAAAGAAGGCGATGACGGCAGCGGCGGGCCATGCCAGGCGAAAGGCATTCATCCATTGCCAGAAGAACCTGTCGCTCCAGCCGAGGTTCAGGAATGTGACCCAGCACGACATCAAGAGCGACAGACCCAGCGACATCAGGAACGTCGCGATCAATCGGTTCTTCATGGTCGCCTACCTTTTGATCGCTTCGCTGGTGCCGATTTCGCCCAGTTCTTCAATGTAGCTGACCTGTGTCAGGTTCTGCGCGAGATAGGCCTTGGTGTGCGGCATTTCGAAATGGGCGGCCAGGGCGTCCTTGTCTGTCCAGCTTTCCCAGAGGGTGAACTTGTCGGGATCCTGCAGGTTCTGCCGGATTTCAAAGAAATTGCAGCCGGGTTCGTGTTGGGTTTCAGCCACAAGTCGGCGCAGTTCCGTCTCTGCCCTGGTCCGCTCCGCACCCTGTTGCAGTTCGATACCAGCGCTGATGAAGTAATTGCCCATGAGTGTCTCCGTTGCGTTTAAGGACGAAGACAGACTTATTGATTTCTCTAATATCAATCTATATCGAATAATGAGAGTTTAAATTTTGAAAATGAAATCATGCTCGACGACATCGCCTTGTTCGTTCATATCGCGCGTAATCGAAGCCTGGCAAAGGCTGCTGCGCATCTCGGATTGCCTGCGGCAACGGTGACCCGGCGCCTGGCGAAGCTGGAGGAAACCATAGGCACGCAGTTGGTCTTCCGCTCCGCGCGGAAGTTCGATCTGACGGTGGCGGGTGAAGCGTATTTCGAGGCCTTTGCCGACCTGGTTCAAAACGCTGAGACGACATTGGACGGGCTAAGCACCGATCTGCACGGTCTTCGGGGAGCGTTGAAGGTGGCGGCGCCCACCAATATTTCCATCGGCATCCTGCAGCCCATGTGGTCGGATTTTCTCAAGACCTTTCCGGAGATCCAGCTGACGCTGACGCTCAGCAACGAGAACAAGGATCTGCTGGAACACAGGGTCGATATTGCCCTCCGAGCCGGACCCCAGACCGATGAGCGGCTTTACCAGAAGCGTCTCGGGGTGGTGGCAACGGTTCTCGTTGCGGCGCCTGCTTATCTTCAACAGGCGGGTGCCCCGGAAAATCCGGACCAGATCGGCCGGCACAAGGTGGTGCGGGTGTCCACGCTTCCGCAATGGCAACTGACAAATCGGGAAACGGGCTGCCGCGAGACCGTGCCTGTCGATGCGCGTGTCGTTGTCGATGACATCAGTCTTGCCCGGCAACTGGCCGGCGATGGTCACGGGCTCGCTCTGTTGCCTGTGAGCGAGATTTCCGATGACCTGATTTCAGGCCGCCTCACACCTGTGCTCGCAGACTGGCAAGGGCAGCAACGGGATATCTTTGCGGTATGGCCCACCGGGCGGCTGCTCAATGCCCGGGCGCGCTGCCTGCTTGATTACATGGAACCGTTCATGGCAGCGCTTCCCGTGTTTCAGGGGACTGTCGTCCAGCGTGATCCTGCAAGATCCGCTTGATGTCCTACGCAGTGTAGGGATTGCAGCGGATGTAGCGCGGCTGATCGATGTAGCTGGACATGACCGCAAGCCATGCGTTGCATTCGCCTTGAGTCTTGAAGCAACCGGCCTGGGAAATGATGTATTTCTGGCTGAAATTGAAGACCTTGCCACCGGCAATGCCTTTCCAGCCGCTGCCGGTAAAGGTGCGGCAGTCATAAGCTGTGTTGTAGGTGCTGGGAATGTCCTGCCGGTTCTTGGTGAAGGTGGGGGAGAACAGCAGCGTTTCCACCACATTGCCGCCGGTCGTGTCGTAGGACTGGCATGCGGCAAGGCTCAGCGTGGCGGCCATGACCGGTACCAGGCGCAACACCTTTTTCAGCCCATCAGCAAGGCGGTGCGGAAGTGTGCGGTAGCAGGTCATCACGGGCTCCAGTGAACAGCATCGGTACGGTCCAGGACCGTTCAATTGATTGATTTGCAACAACTCTCACATGAGCCGAAGACTTGGTCAAAATCAAGTCACGTTCGCTCGGGTGGTACCCGCAAGGGCGTGTGAAAGGAATTTAGGTTCCCGGGCGTGCGAACTGCTCCGCACGCCCGGAAAATCCTCGGGTCTGACGAGGTGTCAGGCCTTGTCGGTCACCAAAAGGGCAAAGGCTTGGGTTTCGGCGACTTCCTTCAGCCGGTCGAAACGGCCGGAAGCGCCGCCATGACCGGCTTCCATGTTGGTTTTCAACATCAGCAGCTTGTCACCTGTGCCGGTTGCCCGCAGCTTGGCAACCCATTTGGCCGGCTCCCAGTAGGTTACGCGCGGATCGGTCAATCCGCCTACCGCCAGGATGGCCGGATAGGCCTTTGCCTCAACGTTGTCATAGGGAGAGTAGGACGCGATGTAATCGTAGGCTGCCTTGTCCGTGATGGGGTTGCCCCACTCGGGCCATTCCGGCGGCGTGAGCGGCAGCGTATCGTCCAGCATAGTCGACAGAACGTCGACAAACGGAACTTCGGCAATGATGCCGCCGAATTTTTCCGGTGCCAGATTGGCAATCGCACCCATCAGCATGCCGCCGGCCGAGCCGCCCTGAGCGACGATACGGTCGTGCGATGTGAAGTTTTCCGCAACAAGATGGTCTGCCGCGGCTATGAAGTCGGTGAAGGTATTCTTCTTGTTCTCGCGCCGCCCATCCTTGTACCAGTGGAAGCCCTTGTCCTTGCCGCCGCGAATATGGGCGATGGCGTAGACGAACCCCCGGTCGACCAGCGACAGGCAGTTGGTGTTGAAGCTCGCCGGAATGGTGATGCCGTAGGAACCATACCCGTAAAGCAGCAGAGGTGCGGAGCCATCGAGCCTGGTGTCCTTCCGGTAGAGCACAGACACCGGCACGGTTTCGCCGTCGGCTGCGGGAGCCATCAACCGGCGGGTGACATAATCGTCCGCATCATGGCCGGAAGGCACTTCCTGTTCCTTGCGCAGAATACGCTCGCGGGTCTCGACATTGTAGTCGAAGGTCTGCGATGGCGTTGTCATCGAGGAATAGGTGAAGCGGATCGTGCTCGTGTCGAACTCGTAGCCGCCGCCAAGGCCGAGCGAATAGGCTTCCTCGTCGAAGGCGATGGAGTGCTCGATGTTGTCTGCAAGCCGGCGGATCACGATGCGCGGCAAGCCGTCTTCGCGCTCCAGCCGCGTCATGAAGGACTTGTAGACGCAATGCGACAGGATCAGGCATCCTGCCTTGTGGGGCACAAGATCGGACCAGTTTTCGCGGCCGGGATTGCCTTTCGGCGCAGTGACGATCTTGAAGTCCTCGGCGCCGCCTGCGTTGGTCAGGATGTAGAGTGTGTCGCCGTGATCGTCGATGGAATACTCGATACCGGTCTCGCGCTCTGCGACAAGCACCGGTTCGGCGGTCGGGTCGGTGGCCGGGATCATCCAGACTTCGGACGTCTCGTGATCATGAATGTCGATGACGATGGTGTCGCCGGACTGGGTCTTGCCGACGCCCATGAAGAAGCCGGCATCCTTTTCCTCGTAGACGAGAACGTCGCTCGCCGGGTCGGAACCGACTTCGTGACGGAAGAGTTTCGAGGGCCGGTGGTTGGCGTCGAGGCGAACGTAGAACACATAGCGGCTGTCTTCCGAGAAGACGCCGCCGCCGCCCGTGTCCTCGATGGCGTAGTCGAAATCCTTGGCAGACTGGGCGTCGCGCAGCTTCAGTGAATAATATTCCGAGCCCTTGTCGTCATAGGCCCAGGCGATGAGCGCGTGATCCGTCGACTGGCTGACGCCGCCGATCCGGAAATATGCCGTTCCTTCTGCTTCCTTGTCGCCATGGAGAAGAACCGTTTCCGCGCCGCCGTCACGCGGGGTGCGAAAGAAAACCGGTTGCTGGCCGCCGGTTTCATACTTGAGGCCGTAAGCGAAAGGCCCGTCGGGCGCCGGAACCGAGCTGTCGTCTTCCTTGATGCGGCCGCGCATCTCCGCAAAAAGCTTCTCCTGCAGAGTCTTCGTCGGTGCCATCTGCGCTTCGTGATAGGCATTTTCCGCTTCCAGATAGCTGCGGATGTCGGCATCCAGCACGGACGGGTCCTTCATGACCTCCTGCCAGTTGTCCGCCCTCAGCCAGGCGAAGTCGTCCTGGCGGGTAATGCCGTGGGTCTCAAGGGTGAGGGGGCGCGCTGCGGCGCGCGGGGGAAGGGCGTCCTGTTTCATGGATCGGAGGTAAGATTTTTGAGCCTTGAAGGCAAGGGTCAATACTGCCGAGGCGGCTGGGTGTTTCCGCTTCCAGGCAATCCTGTCGTGCTTTCAGACAAGAGCAGCGACCCGCAAAAGTCTTTGACATTTTTTAGGCGTTCGCGCACTTAGGAAGAGATGGTTCCCGACTCCGAACTCCGGACCGGGATTAAAAGGGAACACGGTGCGACGAGCCCGAAAGGCTGCAAATCCGTGACTGCCCCCGCAACTGTGAGCGGTGAGCAAACCTGAAAGCGCCACTGGGGAGACCCCGGGAAGGATCAGGCAAGCAATGACCCGCAAGTCAGGAGACCTGCCATTTCACCTTAAACCTTAACCCGGGCGGGGTGCCCCGGAGGAGTGAGTGACATGGCCAATCGGCACCTGCCGGCAAAGTTGCACATTCGGTTCCTGACTGCCCCGCGAAATCGCGGAGGGCGATATGAACCGGAAATTTTCTGCTGAATTCTCAAGACTTGCTAACCTCCTGACCGAGGCTGATCCGCTGGCGACGCGCGCAGCACGCGCGATGGTTCCCGATGGGCTGCAAAAATCTGTTGTCAGCGAGAATATAGGTAATGTAATAACATTACATGATGATTGTTCCAAACGTACCCGATCCGGCCGTGCCCAGTGCAACGAGGAAAGCAATGCCTTTGCTTTTCCGCAGCCTCCTGTCGGTTCACTGGCAGAAGCCGTGGAGGCGCGTCATGAGCAATGATCCGCACAAGATATTTGTCTGCACGACCTGTCGTCACAATGGGCAGACTTGCCATCCCGGATATGGGCTGATCTGCAAGCTGAAAAGTGCAATGGCACAGGCAGTGCCTGTGGTTGGAGACGAATTCGAAATCAGTGGAACAGCCGACATGGAGAGCTGTTCGAGACCTTGCACGTTGGCATTCAAGGCCACCGACAAGGCGATCTACCTCTTTGGGGACATTGAGGACGATACGGACATCGATGACCTTGTCGACTACGCCAATCGGTATCGCCAGATTGAAAATGGATGCGAGGTGACCGAGGAAAGCCACGGCAAGCGCTGGAGCGCATCGCAAGGCCGGCTTCCGGCAGCGATGATCGTTTCGGAAGAAGACGGGACGGCGTTCTCATGACGGGGGTCGATCTGTTTGTCCGGGAGGTCAGCTGGAAGACGGGGCAGGGCAAAACCATTTTGCATCCGCTCAGCTTCGATCTGCCTGCCGGTGAGGTTCTTGGAATTGCCGGCGCCAATGGTGCCGGCAAATCCACCCTGTTGCGGCTGCTCTATCGTTTCCTGAAACCGAAAACGGGTGAAATCCTTCTGGATGGCACGGATCTCTGGCACATCAGTGCCAGAGAGGCCGCCAAAACGATCGCCGCCGTGCTTCAGGAGCAGCCGACCGATTTTGCCTTGACCGTGCGCGAGATCGTCACACTCGGCCGGCGTCCCCATGCAAACGGTATTGCCGGCGCAGGCAAGCGGGACGCCGAGATCGTCGATGACTGTCTCGGGAAAATGGATCTGCTGTCCTATGCCAAAAGAGCCTTCGGCACATTGTCCGGGGGGGAAAGGCAACGGGTGATGGTGGCCCGGGCGCTGGCGCAAGAACCAAGGCTTCTGGTGCTGGATGAGCCGACGAACCATCTGGATATCCGTCATCAGCTCGAGATCGTCGAGCTGATTGCCGATCTGGACATTACCATTGTCACCAGCCTGCACGACCTCAACCTGGCAAGCCGTGTCTGCGACAAGGTCTTGCTGTTGCATGAGGGCCGACTGGTTGCCCAGGGAATGCCGGAGACGGTGCTGACCCCCGGCAACATTGAGCAAGCCTATTCGGTACAGGTCCGACTGGAGCAACTGTCTGCCAGCCGCGAACGCTACCTGACCTTCCATCTTTGAATTTCTGGAGACTTAAAATGAAAAAATTTGCCCTGGGCCTCGCGCTCACCTTTCTGTCTGTTCCGGCATTTGCGCAGACGAGTGTGGAAAGCTGCAACCGCACGGTGACCTTCGACACGCCGCCCAAAGCAGCTGTTTCGAATGACGTCAACCTGACCGAGATGATGCTGGTACTTGGCCTGCGCGACCGCATGGTTGGATATACCGGCATTTCAGGCTGGAAGACGCTGGACGCGGAGATGCGTGAGGGCGTTGCCGAACTTCCCGAACTCGCGTCGAAATATCCGAGCAAGGAAGTGCTGATCGGGGCCGACGCCGATTTCTTCTTCGCCGGCTGGAATTACGGCATGAAGGTGGGCGGTGAAGTGACGCCTGAAACGCTGGAGCCGTTCGGCATCAAGGTCTACGAGCTGACCGAATCCTGTATTCATATCGGCGACAAGCCGAAGGCGTCTCTGCAGGATCTCTATAACGACCTCCTCAACCTCGGAAAGATCTTCGGTGTCGAAGATACAGCCCACGATCTTGTTGCGGCCTACAAGCTGGAGCTGGACCGGATCGCGGCAACGGTGCCTGCTGGTGAAGAGCCGCTGCGGGTCTTTGTCTACGACAGCGGTGAGGACAAGCCCTTCACTGCCGGACGGTATGCCATGCCGACAGCGCTTATCGAGGCAGCCGGCGGCGTCAACGTGATGGACGATTTTGAAAAGAGCTGGGCGACCGTCGACTGGGAAACCGTGGTGGAAAAAGACCCGGACATGGTTGTGATCGTCAACTACGGCGAAGTGACGGCTGACCAGAAACGCGACTTCATGAAACACAATCCCGCCCTGGCCAATATTGCAGCCGTCAAGAACGACCGGTTTGTCGTCCTGGACTATGTCGAGGCAACCCCGGGGCCGCGGAACCTCAAGGCCATCGGAAAGCTCACCGAAGCGTTCTGGGGAGAGTGAGCCTTGCAGAAGATGCTTCGAACTGCCGTTGCAGGCAGAAACGATGGGCCCGCATGAGCGTGCTCACGGACAAAAGCGCTGGCCTGCGCCGGTTGCGGGGGAATGGGATATTGCTTCTGGCCGGTGTGCTGGTGCTGGCTATTTCCATTGTAGCCGCCATCGGTGCGGGTGCGGTGGCGATCCCGGGCGGCACTGTCTTCAAGATCCTGGCCAACGGTGTGATGCCGGATCTGTTCGCGATTGACTGGTCCAAGGGCCGGGAGGCTATCGTCTGGGAGATCCGGTTTCCGCGGGCGCTGCTGGCCGGGTTTGTCGGTGCAGGTCTGGCCGTTGTTGGCGCAGCCCTGCAATCCGTCACGCGCAATCCACTGGCCGATCCGCATCTGCTCGGCATTTCGTCCGGTGCAGCGGCTGGCGCCATTCTTGCCCTGTTGCATACAGGCCTGTTTCTGGGATTGATGACCGTTCCACTGATGGCATTCGCCGGGGCATTGGCGGCAACTTTTCTTGTACTCGGGGTGACACGGTTTGCATCTGCAACCAGTGCCGACCGGCTGGTGCTGGCCGGTGTGGCCGTGTCCTTCATCATCATGGCGATCGCCAATATCCTGATTTTCCTGGGCGATCCGAGGGCAACGCATACGGTTGTCTTCTGGATGCTGGGTGGTCTCGGTCTTGCCCAATGGGCTCAACTGCCGTTTCCGCTTGGCATTCTGCTGCTGGTGGCGCCGTATTTTCTGCTGCGGTCTGCCGATCTCAATGCGATGACCATCGGCGATGAAACAGCGTCGACGCTCGGCATTCCGGTGGCCCGTTTCCGTCTCACGGTGTTTGTGCTGGGAGCTCTGATCACCGGTGTGATGGTCGCCTTTTCAGGCATCATCGGCTTTGTCGGGCTGATGGTGCCGCATATTGCCCGCTTTCTGGTAGGGGGCAATTATAGCCGGGTTCTGCCGGCATCAATGATGCTTGGCGCAATCTTCCTGATCTGGGCGGATATCATCGCACGAACGCTCCTGTCCCCCGAGGATATGCCAATCGGCATTGTCACCGGGCTGATTGGCGGCATTTTCTTCGTGCTCCTCCTGCGCTCCCGCACGGGTCAGGCACACTAGAACCTCGCATGGTCCGCTGCCGGCCGTTCAACCGGGCCTGGTTGAACGGTCGCTGGTCAGAGCGAGGCTCAAGGTTCGTTGTGGTAGATCTCGACGGTTTCCATCAGGCAGCATTCGTATAGTGTTGCTTTATCGAGACCAAAACGGACCCACATGGACAAACTTCCCACCAATCTTGCGGAATTCACACACATCCGGATCATCATCGGCATGGTGATCGGGCTGGGTGTTGCGCGGCTGCTCAATGGCCTCGCGCGGTATGTTCAGCATCCCCAACGCGAAGAGATCTACAGCGTGCACCTTGGGTGGTCGTTGTTCATGCTTTTGTCCGTCGTTCACTTCTGGTGGTTCGAATTCGCACTTGGCCGCATTCAGGTCTGGACGTTCGAAAGCTATCTGTTCGTCATCGCCTTTGCCGCACTCTACTTTTTTATTACCGCCGTGCTTTATCCGGACAAGATGGGCGAATACGCCAGCTACAAGGATTATTTTCACGCCAGGCAGACCTGGATCTACGGCTTGCTTGCCCTGATGTTCGTGCTCGACATCGTGGACTCGCGTCTGAAGGGGATCGATTACTTCAACGATCTTGGAACCGCGTATCTGGTGCGTCAGATCGTGATGATCGTGCTGGTGCTGGCCGCGACGAGGATCCGCAAGTCCGCTTATCACATCGGTCTCGTCAGCGTTGTCCTGCTGTCGCAGATCTGGTTGATCACCAGCAACTTCAGCGTTCTGAAGTAACTGGCGTCCTCTGGCCGTTGATCGAAACCACAGTCTTAAGCCGCTGCGCCCGTCGGCCTCATCTTGCCGCGCATGAAGATGAAGATCATCACTGCCATGTTGAGGAAGTTCCAGGCGATACCGTTCAGGAACGCGGCCTGGTAGGAGCCTGTGAGGTCATAGATCCAGCCGGACAGCCAGCCCCCGAGGGCCATGCCGAGAATTGTCGCCATGATCACCAGGCCGACACGCTGTCCAGCTTCGCGGGCCGGCAGGTATTCTCGCACGATCACGGCATAGCTCGGCACGATGCCGCCCTGCGACAAGCCGAAGATGAGGGACACGAGGTAGAGTGAAGCCAGGCCGTTGAAGGGAATGAACAGGAACAGCGCGGCGCATTGCAGCACGGAACCGATCAGCAGGGTCATGACACCGCCGATCTTGTCGGCAATATATCCGGATGCCAGCCGGCTGATGACACCGGCACCGGTCATCAGTGCGATCATGTCCGCTCCGGGGGCAACGCCATAACCCAGATCGACGCAATAGGCGACGATGTGAACCTGTGGCATCGACATGGCGACGCAGCATGCAAGACCCGCGACCACGAGAAGAGCCTGCAGGACGGCAGGCGGCAGGCTGGTGTCCTGGCGACCGAAACGGGCCGTGGCCGCACCGGTGCTCAGGGATGTGTCCGGAGGAGGCCGGCGCAGCAAAAGGGCCAGCGGCACCATGGCGACAAGGCAGATGACGCCGATGAGGATATAGGTCTGGCGCCAGTCGGAGGTCGCAAGGCTCCACTGGATCAGCGATGGCCAGAGCACACCGGCAAGATAGTTTCCGCAGGCGGCGCAGGCGACCGCAAAACCGCGCCGTTTCAGGAACCAGTGTGAGATGTCGGCGATCAGCGGGCCGAATGTGGCCGCGGTGCCCAGACCGATCAGTAGGCCCTGCGTCAGAGAGAAGCTCCAGACATCCGGCGCAAAGGCGGCCAGGACGAACCCTGCGCCAAGCGAAAAAGCAGAGCCGATGACGGGTATGACAATGCCGTAACGGTCGACGACGCGGCCAAGCAGGTAGTTGCCCGCGGCAAACCCGAACATCGTCGCGGTGTAGGGCAGGGACGCTCCGGCACGATCGATCCCGAAATCCGTCTGGACGGCGGGCAGAACGATGACAACCGCCCACATGCCGGCACCACCAAGGGTGCTCAGCAAAATCGAAATCGCCAACCGGAACCAGGCGTAAGGCCCGTCCTGGACGTATGGATCGGATGCGTTGGCAAGGGACATGATCGGGTACCGGGAAAGTGCAGAACCATCTGCCTAACAGGTTCGCCGATGGGGAACCAACAAATATCCTTGAACCAACCGACCACAAATTCAAATGATTGCACGAAGGCGAAAGGGCCGCCTTCGTGCAAGAGCAGACGTTTAGCGGACGTCAGGCGTTCGCTTTCAGGCTTTCGGAGATGAAATCACTCAACGACCGGGTCGGATGACCGATCAGGTCCTCCAGGGCCGTGGAAGTCGTGAAGAGCTCGCCTTGAGACGCGCCTCTGTCGGAATCAGCGAGGACATTTGCAAAGCCTTCCGGCAAACCTGCCTGGACCAGGATGCCGGCATAGGTTGCTTCTGGCAGGTTGTTGAACGGTATCTCACGGCCGGACTGGCTGGAGAGCTCTGCTGCCAGGTCGGCAAGACTGAACGCAGGTGATCCGCCAAGTTCCAGTGCTCGCGTGCTCAGGTCGCTGCCGGCAACGGTGCGGGCTGCGGCTTCTGCGTAATCTTCGCGTCCAGCGGCGGAAAACTTGCCGTCACCGCTTGCGCCCGCAACGGCACCATGGGCAAGGGCAGCCGCTACAGTGCCGCCGAAATTCTCGATGTACCAGCCGTTGCGCAGCACGGCATGGGCAATGCCGCTTTCGCGCAGCATCCGTTCCGTTTCGGCATGTTCCACACCCAGCTGGAGGCTGGACTGCGGAACGTTGAGAAGGCTGGTGTAGACGATGAAACGGACGCCGGCTGCCTTGGCTGCATCGATGACGGCCTTGTGTTGCGGCGCGCGCTTGCCGACCTCCGATCCGGAGATCAGCAGAAGACGCTCAACACCTTCCAACGCAGCCGGCAGGGTGGCGCTATCATCGTAGTCAGCCTTCACCACCGAAACCTGGTCCGTGGCAAGATCGCCGGCTTTTTCCGGTGAGCGGACAAGCGCGCGAACTGGCTCGGCGGTGAGGCCGGCAAGATGTTTGAGGACGAGACGGCCCAGCTGACCATTGGCACCCGTGACTGCGATCATTGTGTTTCTCCTTGAAGGTTGATCGTTCGAAAATGCATCGGATGCTGCCCATGTAGACGGATCACTTACTTTTTGTTAGTACGTACAAAAAGGTTAGTTTTGAGATTTATCGGATCTCGGACAAAAAACTGGAAAACAGGATGAGCGACACGGCAGAAATAACCCCCAAGTGCGTGCTGAACAGCGGCGCGCCCTTGTCCGAATTGATGCAGCAGGGGGAACTGCTCAACCAGAACTGTCCATCACGCGAAATCCTGCGGCATCTCACGAGCCGTTGGGGCGTGTTGGTGCTGATTGCGCTTCTGGAAAAAGATCAGCGGTTTTCAGAACTTCGCCGCACCGTGGGCGGCGTCAGTGAAAAGATGCTGGCGCAAACGCTGCAGACTTTGGAGGCCGACGGGTTCGTCAACCGGTATTCCCACCCGGTGGTGCCACCGCATGTCGATTACAGCCTGTCCCCGATCGGCCGGGAGGCTGCAGAGAAAGTGCGAGAATTCGCTGACTGGATCGAGGTCAATATCGCCAGGATCCTGTCCGCCAAATCCGGCCACGAGGAGGCCGTGGCAGCGGAATAAGGATTTGAGGCGTTTTTCCGGCCCTTGATCGGGAGATGAACCGTCAGTGGGTATAACGGTCGACGATCTGCCAGTATCTCGGATCGCGCCACACCCTGGAGACGGCAGCCGACAGTCGGCCTCTGATCTGCGGGTCGAGATCCTTGTTGGCCGCCAGCCACTGGATGCCGTGGGTAACCGGAGCGCCGATGACGAGACTTCCCGGGTCGTATCCCTGCTGGCGGAACATGTAGCTGGCCCGAACAGACATGGTGTACCAGGCATCGATCCTGCCGGTCTTGAGCATGACGCTCATCTGTTCGGCTGATGGTATTTCCTCAACGTTGCGAACACCGAACCGCTGGAGGATCTGGCTGCGCTGGCTGCCGAGATGCACCCCGATGACCTTGCCGCTCTCAATAGCCTTTTCAAAGGTATCCAACGGCTGGTCGAGCGTTACGAATGCGCTTTCCGTATAAAGCAGGGGTGCGATGTACTGGAATTTCTCACTGCGGTTCCTGGAATAGGCAGCAGTGAAGAGAAGTGAACCGGGCGTGTTTTCAGCCAGTAGCTGCGCGCGCCTCCAGGGGGCGAAGCGGATCTTGATATCCAGGCCGGCCTCTTCTGCAACGAGCTCCATGAGCTCGACTGCAATGCCCTTCTCCTGCTCATTGATGGAGAGAGGGGGCAAATATCCGGTGAATGCGACCAGCTCTTCTGCGGCAGCTGGTGAAGACAGGACCGGTTGGCCGGCAAGTCCCAAGCCGAGGCCGAAAACCAGTGCGCGCACGCAGGTGCAAGCAAAACTCCGTAGTACAGACAAGTCCCACCCCGATGTTCTTGAAGTTTGTGATGCTATTATTATCAGGGGTGTGTAACTGAAATCTAAAACTGGAAACTGTTCTTGAAACGGGCTTTTTAATGCATGCATTAGATCTGCCCGCCCCGAAGCTGTAGCCGAGGCGGGCAGATGAACGGTCTATTCTGACTTGGCGGGCGGCCGGCCGCCGTGAACGAAATTCATTGCATGGCCATTGAGGCAATAGCGCAAGCCTGTCGGTGGTGGCCCGTCCGGGAAGACGTGACCCAAATGCGCGTCGCAACTGCTGCAACGGATTTCGGTTCGGATCATGCCATGGGACTGGTCTTCAAGTTCCCGGATCGCATTCGGGTCGACTGCCTCGAAAAAGCTGGGCCAACCGCAGCCGGAATCGAATTTTGTATCCGACATGAACAGCGGCGTTTCGCAGCACACGCAATCGTAACGGCCGATGAGCTTGTTGTCCCAGTAGGGACCGGTGAAAGGGCGCTCGGTGCCGGATTGGCGGGTCACATAGAACTGCTCGGGTGTAAGCTGCTCCATCCATTCGGCGGTGGTCTTCCTGATGGGGGGAGATGCTTTTTCGTGGCGGGTGGTTTCGTCGCTCATTCGGCATTCCTTATTTGATGTTTTTCCCAGAAATAGGGGCGTGCACAGGTTGCTGCAAGCCGGAGCAGATAACGGTTTCGTCAATCGTCACCTGCGGAGCCAGGCCGTGCTTCATCCGTTCGTGGATTGGAAGGTGCTCTTGATTGTCGCCGTGAAAGGTCCGGGGCTAGCGAGCCAGGTGGCTTAAGGACGTCTTCACCCGGTTACCGCCTTCCTGTCTCGCCTGAAAAACGCAGTTTTCGGCAGCGGCGAGGAGAAATTCCGAGCTTTCCGAGACCCCCGTCTGTTCCACGACCGCGCAAGCCGCACCGACGGAGGCCGTCATGACGCCATTGCCGGCGGTATTTTCCGGGTTGGGAATGCCAAGGTCCTGAATGGCCACGTGCAGATACGCGCTGATCGTCTCGGCGCCCATTTCGTGAGTTCTTGGAAGGAGGAGAGAAAATTCCGCCGTTGCCGTTCGTGCGACGATATCTGCCGGACGCCGCGCGGTTTCCTTCAGGGTATCGGCTACCCTGGTCAGGCAATCCTCGGCAGCGCTCAGTCCGAACCGCTCCACCAGAGCTTCGAAACGGTCGAGAGACACCTTGATCAGACTGGTGTGGGTCTTTTCACGCAAGGCGATTGCCCATTCCCGTTTCAGGCCATCCTCGAAGGCACGGCGGTTGAGAAGTCCGGTGAGCGGATCCGTCTGGGTTGCCGCATCCAGCAGGCTTTCCAGCTCCTTGCGTTTGGAAATGCTGCGGAAATAGACCGCGAATGCGTAAGGCTTGCCGGCGGCATCTTCCAGAAGATGCGTGGTCACCTCCGCCCAGACCATAGGGCCGAAGGCGGAACGGAGCTGAAGATCGGCATGGGGAAGGGGGGCGTTGGCATCACCGCTGCCGGAAAGGATCCGGTGCAGAAGATCTGCATCGGTGTTCGGGCTGGCCAGATAGACCAGGTCGCTCAGGTGATCGACCAGTTTGTCCGCACTCCATCCGAACATGCGCTCGGTTGCGGGAGAGATGAAAGCGGGCGTGCCGTCCAGACCGATCAGAACAATGGCTTCATTGCCAAGTTTGACGAGCGTTTCAAAGTCGATGTTGGACGGGCGGAGCAGATCCGTTCCCGAAGGCGTATCCCTATTGCTACCCAACACCATCTTCTGTGCCTCGCTCGAATTCCGTGGCAACGCATTCCCGAATTGAAACTGAACGGTATTCACGCTTTGAAATCAAGTGGCAAGCTGCCTTTCTTGGATGCAGACGGAGGTGGTTTGACCCGAGTGTGAATGTTGTCGGGTGTATTGCGGGCGCCGATACCTCAAGTTTCGGCCGTGATACGTTTTCAGCACAGAATAAATCTGTGAGATCCCCACTTGTCAGTCCTGCCCCTGACAAAAGCGCTCATGTGACGCGGGTGAATTTACCGAAAATCGACAGACATACGCTTGAACACGTAAATTCAACTGCCTAAGACATGTCATAACCCATCGGGACCGTTATTATCCGGCGGATCGGGGCTGATTCGAGCAGGCCCGTTTCCGTCGTTTCTTTAAAAACCGTGACGAAAGATCAGCATGACGCCAGCCTTGATCGACGACACCACTCTCTATGCCGTCCTCGCGCCCTTTGCTGCGGCTGTGGTTGCGCCTTTTCTGACCCGCTGGTTCAAGCACAATGCGGCCTGGCTGCTTGCTATCGTGCCGGCTTTGATCTTTCTGCATTTCACAGGGTTCGTCGAACCCGTGTCAAAAGGGGAAAGCTTCGTTGCGGCAAAGCCCTGGGCGCCCAGCTATGGTGTGAACTTTTCCGTCTATGTCGATGGATTGTCGACGTTGTTCGCCTTGCTGATTTCAGGCATCGGAACCTTCATTATCCTGTATGCCGGCGGCTATCTCAAAGGCCACCCGCAACAGGGCCGGTTCTTCTCGTTCCTGTTGATGTTCATGGGGTCGATGCTCGGCCTCGTGCTCGGCAACAACCTGATTTCCCTTTTTATCTTCTGGGAACTGACGTCGATCACGTCCTTCCTGCTGATCGGCTTCGATCACCTGCGCGCCGCGTCCCGCCGGGCCGCGCTGCAGGCGCTCGTGGTCACGGGCGGCGGCGGTCTGGCCCTGCTGGCCGGTTTCATCCTGATTATCTCCGCCACGGGCGAAATCGAGATGTCGGTGCTGCTGGCCTCGCCGGACATCATCAAGGATACCACGCTCTACGTGCCGATCTTCTTCCTGGTCCTGGGCGGCGCCTTCACCAAGTCGGCGCAGTTTCCGTTCCATTTCTGGCTTCCCAACGCCATGGAAGCGCCGACACCTGTTTCCGCCTATCTGCATTCGGCAACCATGGTGAAGGCCGGCGTCTATCTTTTGATGCGCATGCATCCGCTGCTGGGGGGGACAGAACTCTGGACAACGGTCCTGCCGCTGTTCGGTGGCATAACACTGCTGGTGGGCACGATCCTGGCGGTGCGCCAGACCGATCTGAAGCTGATGCTTGCCTACACGACCGTGGCATCGCTCGGGCTTCTTGTTATGTTGACCGGGACCAGCCAGGAAAAGGCGCTCGAAGGCGCTGTCCTCTATCTTCTCGCGCACTCCCTGTTCAAGGGCGCGCTCTTCATGGTTGCCGGCACGATCGATCACGAAGCCGGTACGCGTGACATCACGAAGCTGGGCGGCTTGCGTTCGGCGATGCCGATCACGTTTGCAGCTGCCTGTCTTGCGGCGCTTTCCATGGCCGGCCTGCCGCCTTTCATTGGCTTCATTGCCAAGGAAGTACTTTATTACGGCACCTGGGGCTGGCTGGAACTCGGTCTGCCCATCACCATCACTGCTGTCATCGGCAATGCCTTGATGCTGGTGATTGCAGCCGCGGTTGCCATCAAGCCCTTCCTTGGTCCGAAAGTGGAAACGCCGAAACATGCGCACGAGGGACCTGTTCTGCTGTTCGCCGGTCCGGTGTTCCTGTCTGTGACCGGCCTCGGGCTGGCCCTAATTGCGCATACAACTGGTGAACTGTTCATCGGGCCGACCCTGTCTTCACTTCTCGGCAAGACGACGCAAATCGAACTTCATCTGTTGCCGACGTCGATCAACGCACCGCTGCTGCTGTCGCTGGTCACCATCGGTCTCGGGATTGCTCTGTTCACTCAGATCGACCGCCTGCGCGGGCTGATCGGCTCTGTCCTGACAACGATCGGTTGGGGACCGGACAAGGGGTTCGACCAGTTCGTGGCCGGTATTGTCGGATTGTCCTGGCGGATCACGCGCCTGCTGCAGTCCGGCAAGATGCAGACCTACATGATGCTGACCTTCATCTTCACGGGCGCTGCCGTGTTGTTGCCGGGCTTCCTGACGGACAGCCTGCCGGCAATGCCGAAGATGCCCGACTATCGCTTCTATGAATGGGGCATCCTGCTGATCGCCTTCTTCGGGTTGATCGCCGTACTTGTCGCCAACACCCGCCTGACAGCCATCGTGTCTCTCGGCATCCAGGGCTTTGCGGTTGCCTTGATCTTCATGATGTTCGGCGCGCCGGATCTCTCCTTCACCCAGTTCATGGTGGAGACGTTGTCGGTCGTCATCCTTGCTCTGGTCATGACCAGACTGAACCTGTCGCCCAGTGACCACCGGCATGGTCTTGCCGCGATTGTCACCGGGATCGTTGCGATCGGTGTCGGTCTCGGCCTGACGCTGACGCTGCTTGCAATCACGCAGCAGCCCTTCGACAGCCGTTTGTCCGACTTCTTCGCCCAGTTCAGCCGCTCCATTGCCCATGGCCGGAATATCGTCAACGTGATCATCGTCGACTTCCGCGGCTTTGATACGCTGGGTGAAATCGCCGTGGTGGTTCTGGCCGGGCTTTGTGTTCTGGCGCTCATCCGGGTGCGGACGAAGCCTGAAAAACCGATCGAGAAACCGAAGACGGTCGCACCGCCCACACCGGCCCAGACTGGGGAGGCTCACTGATGCGTACGATCATCTTCCGCACCATTGCGCCCTATCTGTCCGCGCTGATGGTCCTGTTTTCGATCTTTGTGCTGCTGCGCGGCCATAACGAGCCGGGTGGTGGATTTATCGGCGGCCTGATTGCCGCATCGGCGTTGGCGATTTTTGGTATCGCCTGCGGTGTTGCTTCCGTTCGCCGCGCCATCGTATTCCACCCGATGGGGGTATCCGGTTTCGGACTGTTCCTGGCGGCTGTGGCAGGCATCCCGTCGATATTCAAGGCGCAGGCCTTCATGACCAGCCAATGGCTGGAGGTACATGTTTTCGGCGTGGAGATCGCCTTGTCGACGCCGTTGTTCTTCGACATTGGCGTTTACCTGGTGGTGGTGGGTGCCATCGGCTCCATTGCACTGGCGCTTGAAGAAAGGGAGGCCGACTGATGGAAACCGGCGTTGTCATCCTGATTGGCCTGTTCTTCACCGTGGCCGTCTACCTGATGCTGTCCAAGCAGCTTGTGCGCATTCTTCTGGGTATCGCCATTCTGGGCAATGCCGTGAACATGCTCATCTTTACCAACGGGCGCCTGACGCGCGAGGTTCCGCCGCTCATTCCGGAACATCTCTATGCTCCGGAAACCGCGACGGCCAATCCGTTGCCGCAGGCACTGGTGCTGACGGCTATCGTCATTTCCTTTTCGTTCTTTGCGTTTCTGCTGGTGCTGGCCTTCCGGGCCTACCAGGAACTTGGCACTGATGAAGTCAACGAAATGCGCATCGCCGAACCCGAACACGACCAAACTCCGCCGCAAGGGTACTAAGCTACATGGCCGGTTCTTCCGTTTCCGTCGATCTTTCCCAGGCCATGGTCACTACGCCCGTTGCGGCGGGTGACTGGCTGGTGGTCGCGCCTTCGCTGATCACAATCCTGGGCGGTGCGCTGTGCCTGATGCTGCGCAAGAACACCGATCTGCAGCCGAAAGTCGGCATAGGTTTCCTGGCACTGCTGGTGCTGGCCAACCTTGCCCTGCTGATCCGGGTGCTCGATCATGGTGTCATTACCATGGTGATGGGCAGCTGGCTGCCGCCGTTCGGCATTGCCTTCACAGTGGATACGCTTGGTGTCACGCTGTCACTGATCGGCTCAATCGTAGCCTTCTGTGCGGGTGTTTTCGGCGCAGCCACCGTTGACAGCACAGGACGCAGATACGGGTTTTATCCATTCCTGCTACTGCTGATGACAGGTGTTTGCGGCGCGTTCCTGACCGGGGATGTCTTCAACCTCTATGTCTGGTTCGAAGTTCTGCTGATTTCGTCCTACGGACTTCTGGTCCTCGGCAACGACAGGATCCAGCTTGACGGCGCGGTCAAATACGGTGTCCTGAACCTGATCGGCACGAACCTTTTCCTGATCGCGACAGGTCTGCTTTACGGAATTTTCGGCACGCTCAACATGGCGGACCTCGCCATGAAGGTTGCCGCCCTGGAAAATCCGGCTTCCGGCACGCTGGCAACGGTTGCCGCGCTCTATTTCCTCGCCTTTGCCATGAAAGCGGCCGCGTTCCCGGTCAATTTCTGGTTGCCTGCGTCCTACCACACGCCCAACGTGGTGGTGTCGGCGGTATTTGCAGGCCTTCTGACCAAGGTTGGCGTTTATGCGCTGATCCGCATCTTTGTTCTGATCCTGCCGGCCTCCCGCGGCTATATGGCCGATGTGATCGCGCTGGTTGCCATCGCCACCCTGCTGACAGGGGCGATCGGAGCTCTGGCGCAGAGTGAAGTGCGGCGGCTGCTCGGCTATGTGGTCATTGCCGGTATCGGGTCGATGCTCGCCGGTGTTGCCGTTGGTTCGACGCTGGCAGTCTCGGGTGCCATTTTCTACGCGGTCCATTCGATCATCGTCATGACGGCACTTTATATGGCAGCGGGCATCATGAACATGATGGGCGGTTCCTACGACCTGAGGCAGCTGGGTGGGCTCTATCAAAAGAGTGCGGTGTTCGCAGCCGTGTTCCTGGTACTTGGTTTTGCCGTTTCGGGTCTGCCACCATTCTCCGGTTTCTGGCCCAAGGTCATTCTTGTGGATGCGGCCTTCGCAGACGGCCGGACCTGGTTGGGTGCTGCCATTCTTGTCAGCGGGTTCCTGACAACCATGGCGATGGGCCGAGTCTGGATCTTCGCCTTCTGGCGTGGTGGACCTGAAGGCACTACTGACGGGCAGGCAGTTGCCGTGACGGGCGAGGGCGGCGCGCAACTTTCTGGAGCCGCAGTCTGGTTGCCACTCGGCATTCTGACTGCGCTTGTTGTCTATTTCGGCCTGCAGCCGGAATGGATGCTGGAGCTTTCAACGCGAGGGGCAAGCGGCATTGTTGAACCGCTCGGCTACCTGCGTTCAGTCTTTGGGGGCCAGGGATGACCAGTCTCTTTCTCATCAACATTCTTCTGATGCTGGCTTGGGGAGCTGTCACGGGCAGCTTCTCTGAAGTCAATCTGGCCTTCGGTTTCGTGCTCAGTTTCGGCGCGCTTTACCTGATCCGGGAACAGGTCGGTACTGCCGCCTATTTCCAGCGGGTCTCCAAGGGCTTCGGTCTGGCTGTGCTCTTCGTCTATGAACTGGTGCTGTCGGCCTGGCGGGTTGCGATCATCGTGCTCAAGCCGAAGATCAAGTTGCAGCCGGGCATCATCGCGTTTCCGCTGACAGTGGACAGGGACTTCGAAATCACGATGCTGGCCAATCTGATCACCCTGACGCCGGGCACATTGTCCGTTGATGTCTCCGACGACCGGAAGACGCTTTATGTGCACTGTATCGACGTGCCTGACCCGCAAGCCACGATCGACGACATCAAGAACGGTTTTGAACGCAAGATCCTGGAGGTGTTCAGATGACACCGTTTGAGACCTTTTCTTCCGGTTTCCTGGAAATCAGTGTCAAGATCGCGCTGGCTCTGCTGACGATTTCCTTCATCATCATCGTCGTACGGACGGTCAAGGGACCGAGCCTTCCGGACCGTGTTGTCGCCCTGGACATGTTGGTCGCGGTGGGGATCGGCTTTATCGCGGCCATCGGCGTTTCCACCGGCTTTTATCTTTACATCGACATTGCGATTACGCTCGGCCTCGTCGGCTTCCTGGCAACCGTCGCTTTCGCACGCTTCGTCCTGAACCGCGGCCTTGCCGGCGACAAGACGATCATGGACGAAGTCGAAGAGAGCATTAAGCGCAGGGAGGCGGGACAATGAATGCTGCCGTTGAAATCATCACCGGTATCATGCTGGTCGTCGGTGCTTCCTTCGCACTGGTCGCATCGATCGGCATCATTCGTCTGAAAGATGTTTACATGCGAATGCATGCGGCCTCCAAGGCGGGTACTCTGGGGTCGGGCGTGATGTTGCTTGCGCTGGCAGTTCATGCTGGCGATCTGGCCGTTGTCACACGGGCAATCGCCGGAGTCGTATTCTTCCTGCTCACCGCCCCAATTTCGGCTCATTTGTTGGCAAAAGCTGCATACGCAGCCGGCTACCGTCCCTGTGCCGATACCAAGGAAGATGCCCTTGCAAAAACTGTCCGGCCGAAAAGCTGAGGCATGGTGTGTGGCAATGGTCCTGAAAGACAGATTTCCTGACAATACTATCGGTTCATTGTCGAAATAGGTGCGTTAGGTAAAGCCAATATTTGTACAATTTGATTTTTATTGCTTCTGATCGATTTTTATTTGAATTACGGGGTTGTCGTTCAACGAAAGCGGCGATATAAGGCTGTGACGATTGCCTGCAAAGTAGAATCGTTTTTGATTTCTGGGCCCGCAAGTAACTGAATTTCTAGTTCCGCTTTCGGCAGACATTTTTTGCAGGTAAACCACAAAGCTAATTTTGAAATCAGTAGAGAACGGGTGAAATATGACTGACAGTCCGGTGGATGCGAATCTGATTGATCTTACGGCAGACATCGTCTCAGCCTATGTGAGCAACAACACCGTTGCGTCAACAGATCTGCCAGGCCTGATCAACGAAGTTTACGGCGCGCTGCAGAGAACTGCCAGCACTTCCACCGAGCCGGAGCCGGAGCCGCTGAAGCCCGCTGTGCCGGTGAAGAAGTCGGTCATGCCGGACTACATCATCTGCCTGGAAGACGGCAAGAAGTTCAAGTCGCTGAAGCGCCACCTGCGCACGCACTACAACATGACCCCGGAAGAGTACCGCGAGAAGTGGGATCTGGGTGCCGATTACCCGATGGTTGCACCGAACTATGCGGCTGCCCGTTCGGAACTGGCCAAGAAGATGGGCCTCGGCCAGCAGCGCAAGCGCTCCAAGTAAATCCTTCGGCCCAGGTCGAAGTACAAAAGAGCTGCCCATGGGCAGCTCTTTTTTTGTTTTGTGATGGAGATCTTCAGTTAATTGCGGATGACGCTGGGTGTGAGCGCAACTGAAGCACTTGCCGAAAGAGCAGAGTGATCAAACTGAAGGGTTCTCAGGCTGCTGCCAGAGCTCCTTGCGCGTCGCTGCGGATCCGTCCGACCATCGATTTGAGACCGTTGGAGCGCTGTGGCGTCAGGTGCTCCTGCAGACCCAGTTTGGCAAAAATACCTTCGACATCGGTGTCAAGAATGTCCTGCGCGGTCTTGCCACTGAACAAAGAGGTGACGATGGCTACGAGCCCTTGCACGATAAGCGCATCGCTGTCGCCCCGGAAACTGAGCACAGGTGTGCCGTCGCCCGTCTTGTCGATGGAGGTGATCAGCCAGACCTGCGACACACAACCGCGCACCTTGTTGGCATCGGTCTTTTCGGCGTCGGCAAGATCAGGCATCTCCTTGCCAAGGTCGATGAGGTATTTGTAGCGATCTTCCCAGTCGTCGAGAAAATCAAACGTCTCAAGGATTTCGCTCAAGGTTGTGGTCATGGCACCGGTCTTTGAAGGTCTTGTCCGCCTTCATATAACTCGTGAGCGGCAAAGTGCAAATGCCGACAGGTGCGCGAGAGGGGGGAGAATAAAGATACGCCGCAGATGAAATGGGCAGCTTTCCATCTGCGGCGCAGCGGAACAATCCGCTGAAGTGAAGCCGTCTTTGCGTTGCTGCCGTGCAGCAGCGCTCCAGCGGGGGCGCAATCGGCCGTTTTCAGATCCAGGAGGTCGTAGGATCTTGAACGACCAGTGTGCTCAGGTCTTTTGGCCTGAGCGTGGTTTGGGCCGTGGCACCGGCCCAAGCACTGCCTCTTTGGAAGAGACGTTATCAAAGACCGGCTGCCAGGATGGTGTGCCGGCGAAAACCTGAGGTTCCTGGCCTGAAGGCTGGGCGGACGTCGTGCCAGCAGTCTGTACGGGCGTCGAGCCGGTTACCAGCTGTTCGCTTCCCGATTTCTCGGCAATCTGCGTGTCGAGAAACTCATAGACAATCCGAGCGCCGTCGCGTGCGCGGCTGCCGATTGCCGTCAGTGCGTCGCCTCCCGTTTCGCAGGCCTGCGGATTACGTCCGCAAAAGCCGCCGATGTCCGACATCGTTGCCTGTGCCGCCAGGAAGGCCGACACCGGATCGATGTTTTCCGTCGAAGTGTCTTCCTGATCTGACCCGAGGGGAATCAGGACGAGCACCAAGGTGAGCCAAAAGGCCGTCCTCAAGAGAAAGAACATATCGCTACCCATAGTCTGTTCTGTCTTGCGTGCCTTTGTGCCGTTGGCACGCTTGTTATGAGGGCACATTACCAGCGACATGAGAATCCCCGGTTGAGCGGGAAAAGCCAATTTTCATAAAATAAATCAGGTATTTAAATCGTATTTTCTGAAATATTGATTCAAATTTTAGCTAATTCCGGTCAAGATATTGAGGCCAATGGGTTTTTCGGAAAAAAACGCAATTTGGATTCATCCTTTATCGTTCCTTAAGTGCTGCAACCGACAATGGCCGTACAAAAGGTGCGAGCGGATGTTTCCGCGATTGTTGTGTGGTAGAGTAGATTGCGTAACCTTCTGAAAAACATGCAAAATATCTGGGGGCATTGGGTGGCTCGCGTGGATGGAATGATTCATCCCGAAGCTGCTTCCGATCCTTTTCTTGCACCGTTGCATCGTTCGTTTCTGCTCAGCTGTTTCGTCAGCGGCGCTGCGGCTCTGGTGGTACTGCCACTGCATCTGGCGCTGGCCGGACCGCCTCAGGCAGCCACTCTTCTCGCGCTCGCCTGGATGCTGAGCCAATGGCCTCTGGCACTTTATCTGTCCCAGTCAGGGGCGCTGTCCAAGGCTGCCGGTCTTTCTGCTTCCCTGTTCGCGGTGTTTGTTGCCGGCGTCTGCGCGGTTACCGGCGGTGCGCTGTCCTTTGCGCTGGCTTGGTTGCTGGTGCCGCCGATGGAGGCTGCGCTCGCAGCAAGCCGGCGGACGGCACTCGCCGTGACGGGGCTTTGCGGTGCCCTGGTCCTTGCCCTGATGTTTGTTCCGCTGCCTGTCCTTCCGGCTTCCGGATTTCCAGGGCTGGCGACGCCGTTTGCGACCCTGGCGGCTCTGCTTTATGTCGGTTTGCTGTCGCTCCGCATCGCGCTTGACCGGTCTCTTGCGCAAAAAGTTGTGAGGGCAACGGAGGAAAGACGCCTCCAGATCAGTCAGAGTGTCTCCGACATCTATTGTGAACTCGGGCCTGACAGTGGCCTCAAGGTCATTGGCGGCCCGGTGAAGGATGTGCTTGGGCACCTGCCGGTGGAAAGCGGGGAGGACTGGCTGTTTCCGCGCCTTCACGTTGCAGACCGGCCGCTTTATCTGACCTGTCTTTCCGAAGCCCGTTTGAGTGGCGCCACAAGAACCTTCGAGGCACGTTTGAGGGTTGGCGCAAATCGTCCGGGTGAAGCAGGGCAGGCCGACTACCGGCGTCTGGAAGTGCAGCTGCGGGCCAGCCGGCAGAACAGTCTGGCTTCTGCAAACGGTGCGGCACTTCTGCTGACGCTTCGTCCTCTTGAACCCATCGAGCCGTCTGCAGGCAAGACCACGGGATCCGCCACAGACGGAAGCGCACGCGCGGACCGAATTTCGCGGGACATGCTTGAAACGGCGGGCGTTGAAGCTTCGCAGGCGCTGTCGGACATTCTGGCGCAATCCGAACGGCTTGAGCGCCTTGGGCGTGATACCTCTGATCCTGTGCTCAAGTTGGCGGTACAGTCCCTGCGCCAAAACGGCGAACGGGGCCTGGCCTCGCTCACAGCGGCTCTGGAACTGGTTCCGACTGACAGGTCTCCCGGCGAACCGGAGATTACCGGCGTTGATGTGGAAACCTGTCTCGTTCAATGCATTGACATGGTCGCAAGGGTGGCCGAGCGTCGCGGTGTTGCTCTGGAAATGGAGCCCGGCCAGGACAGTCCGCTGGTTGCTGCCGACAGAAAATTGCTGCGGCAGGCACTGTGTTTCCTGCTGGTGGATATGGTGGAAACTTCCGAGGCTGGCGCCGTGGTGAGCGTTGGTGTCGATCTCGGTACAGGCTACACCGACTATGTGTTTTCGGTGAAGAACCGCCAGTCCAGCCTTTGCTGGAGCGCCGAGGCCGCGGCAACCGTGCTGGGCGTTTCAAGGGCCCTTCTGGAGCGCATGGGCGGCAGCCTGACTGTTCAGACCATTCTGGGACAGGGGGAAAGCGTGACTGTGACCCTGCCGCTTCGGACGCAAGCGCAGCAGAGCGCCGGGCGGACCGGCGAGGTACTCCGTGTCGAGCAATTGGCAAAATCGGCATAGGCGCAATGGCAAGAGCAAAGAAAACGACAAAGCAGACCAAGGCGCAGCAAGCAAAGTCGTCGGAATCCCTGATGGCGAAGGCCGGTCATATGGCGCTCGACAATCCTGTCGCAGCGGGTGGTACAGTGGTGATGGGGCTGACGGCATGCCTGATCGTGGCCAATGCGGTCGGCCTGCAGCCTGGCCGGCATCCGGCGCCGCTGTTCACGACACGAGATCGACCGGATACCATGCAGCTGCCGGAACCGGATGGCAGAAGTCCCGGGCTTCAGGTGCAGGAGATCTCCACCCTTGTGCTCGACCTGCAGATTTCCCTGCGCAAGATCGGCCTGTACGAAGGCCCTCTGGACGGACTGAACGGCCCGGCGACCGAGCGTGCCATCCGTGGTTTTGAACGTCACGCCGGACAGATCGAGACCGGAGAGGCAACGGAAGCGCTGCTTGCTCTTGTGCTGATGCAGGGAGAAAGCCCCGTAACGTCCGTGAATGGTCCCGTGCCCCGTCCGAAGCCCGGGTTCTCGGGCACGACAAGACAAGACAGCGCTGAAGTTCTTGATGCCGGTGCCAACGACAGTGGCGATGCCGGTGTAGAGTCCGACCCGAAGTTGATGAAGATCCAACAGGCATTGTCCGAACTCGGCTACGGTCCACTGAAGGCGGACGGCGTGATGGGAGCCAACACCACCGCTGCCATCAGGCGGTTTGAATTTGACAGGGGCCTGCCGTTGACGGGCGAACCCGGCACCAAGGTCATTGAGCGCCTGGAAATGGTCAGTGGCCGGTCGCTGTCCGGCTAGATTGCCGGACGGCGAGTTGCCGCGTGAGCGCAACTGTCGTAGAGCAGGGCCTCCTTCTCCATCTTCGGGAGTGCCGGCGGGTTCGGCAGAGGCGGTCAGCATGCGGGTTACATCTGAGTTTTTCGTCAGTGCACTGGTCCGACGCGTATTCGGCGAGGGCGGCTTTGCAGCTGTTTCCAGGAAAGGGGCTCCAGAAGCGGGTGCGGTCTTTATCTGTGTGGACCGTCTTGACGGTAGCTTCGACTTCTATGGCCCGGCGCCGCAAGCCATGTTCAGCAGTCTGCCACAGGGGCGCTTGTTCGAAAGTGTCTTCGAACGGGCGGACAGGGAAACGATAGACGCGCGGCTGGCGAGCGAAGCGCGAATGGATCCGGACTATTGGCTGGTGGACATCGAAGCACGCGACGGCAGGATTGACCTGCCATTGGTGCAGGAAGAGCCGAAGCCCGACACAAATCTCTTCCGCTTTTAGTGCAGATTTAAATATGGGCGTTCAGCCCTCCCGCAACACAGTGCTTTCGCGGGTATTCTCAGGAACGGTTCGACTTGCGAGTGGTTTCGGATTGAACGAAACCAAACTGCTGTCCGTCCGTTGTCGCCGCATCGCGGCGCGAACCTTCCTGATATTGCGAGTCAAGCTGTGCAGATACGGGCTGAGCGACCTGGTCATGCAGGATCCACTGTCCGACCAGCACCTCGGCAGCGCCCTGGCTGAGCGTGCGATGGAGGCGCAGCAGGCCGCGCAGTCTTTCCAGTGACAGGTTTTCACCCAGCATGCGGATCATCACGGTCGTGACTTCGGACGCCGACATACCAAGCGCTTTCAATGCAACGGTCAGACCTTCGGCCTGATCGTCATGCATCAGCAGATCGCAAGTGGTCTGTGGCAGTCCGAGCCCCTGGCCCAGGAGATCCGCAAAACGGGACCGCTGCTGGAAAAGGGCTTCGCTCACCAGTGCGTCCCGCAATTTGAGGCGCGCGGTGTCCGTGCGTCTGTCGGTTGCGGAACCTGGGGTTTGTGCCTGTTTGACCAGGCTGGTCATCTCCGCCGCGGCGATCGCTTTCGATTTGAGCGGAGCTGGTAAATGCAGGAATTGTCCCATAAGTCCATCCGGGTTTAATGCGTCCTGACCTGCCAATTCTAAACCAAGAGTGGCAACGATGTCACTACGACAACTGAGTTTTGCCTGATGAGCTTGTGTCAGGGTGACGTCTTCCCGGTCGAGAAGGATACGGATTACAGGGGCTCCGGCGTGTTCGCACAATGTCGTGATCACCGATTCGCGCAAGGATGGCCGGTTGGCGACCGCTTTGCGGAGGGAATCCGGACCGGCCTCCGCAACCTTCAAAAGGAGATCCACAGAAAGCCTCGGACTGTAACGAAGGGCCGGATAGGCCGTCAGTTCGTCTTCGTCGGATGCGAGCTGCGTCAGGAGGTCGTCGGGAATTTCCGGATGCGCAGCCAGTAGATTTGCGATCCGGCGCCTGTCCGGCAGTGAGGTTTTAGGCAGGAAGTTTGACGCCAACTCCAGAAAAATGCGTTTTTCTTCAACATCATGCCGAGTACGTCCGGCAAACAGCTCGCTTGCGGCCAGAAGGACACCGCGATCATCGCCCTTTGTGGACGCGGATTTGTCCGGAGAAGCGGAATTCGGCAAAGACTGACTGAAATGTTGGGTTTGGCGCATGACACCCGTCTACAAAATACGAAAGACCGGACCACCGGAGGAACTTGCTTCGTTCAAATTGCAGGAAAAGCGTTAGCATGCTGTTAACCCTGACAGCTTCTTAATGAAGAGCAGGAAGTAATGCGTCGCCCGTTTGACCGTTCCCCGCCGGTAATACGCCGTCAGGGGAGATCGGAACCGAAGGAGGAGACGATGGGCACCTTGTTGGACTTTACATCAGCTCAACGCCCCGCAGCACGTGTGGGCTATCGTTCCAATCAGCGCCGTATGGCAAGCCGAGAGACCTTTGGAGAAGTTATCCTCTTCCCAGGTGTCCGGTACGAGCGCCATGACCTTGATCTTGCCGCACGAATCGCGACCATCGGAAAAGCGGCCGGACCTGCTGGCTCCGACAAGGACTGACGGTCCAAGCCACTCCAGCCGCGCAGGAGAAGTTTCTTTTTAGCGGCCTGGAGAAGCGCCCGATGGGCAAAGGCAAAGCGGAACAATCCGCCACCGCATCCCTTGCGGAGAGCGGTTGCAGATCAGGGCAGGGCGCCATTGCCGTCGCTGCCGTGCTGATTGCCGTCAGCCTCGCTGCCTGTACGCGCCCGACAGGGGATTTTGATCGTGCCAGGCCTTCCGTCATTCATGACAGGGTGATGCCGGCGGCGGGCGACGAAGCGGCACGCCTGCGCGGTGATCCGGTTTCCAAGTTCAACTACACGAACGACGAAAAGCTGATGCGAAACCGCGGCTGGACGCTGATCCGTCCGCCATGGACCAAGGACTGGATCGGCGGGACCATGGTTGAGCTGTCGCGAACACGCGTTCTTCCGGAAGTTGAGGGGCGTGTACCGCCCGATCTTTATCTGATCTATCTGCGCTCAGACAAATTCCAGTCTTCCGATGCCCGCTATGACAAGATTGCCGCTGACGCATCCGGCGATGCGGAGCTGGTGATGCCTTTCTGCGAAGTGGCCTTGCGCGTGAAGGCCGCGGATGACGAGCGGCTGCGAGTTCTGCAGAATAAGCCGGTGAAGTCCGAGGAAACCTATGAAGGCGCGAAGGCGCGCGTCTGGGAAAACCGGGTGATGATCAAATGGGTGGGTCAGGCGCTGCGGTATCGGATCATCGCCTACAAGAAGGCGCTCGACGGACTGGAGATCGAAACGCCGACCCGCGATCGCGTCTGGAAGGTCAATAACGCCATTCGGGAACTGGAAGGCCAGGTTCGCATTGCCGAAGCCGGTTGCGATCCGGACAAGCGTTATGGGGACGACAAGCCTGTTCGCAGGTCCCGGATCTATACCGGGTGGGGAACTGAACGCGCGCCGGTCGTGAAATAGCCCGCTCCCGAATTTCAGGCCTGAATTCTGACATTTTATTGAGTGCTATATTCTGCCCACGTCAGATCTACTGATGCGCGGACACATTTTCGGCTGTAAAGGCGGTACTGCTTTTCCACAGGCTGGAGGCGCGGCCGTTCAAGGTCTGAAAAACATCTTTGATACGACTTCTGCATGGGTTCTTTTGCAAGAAAACGATGAGAATTTATTTCGTAAGCTAAGCGTATTCAAAATTTTTAAACGATACCGCTCGGTATTATTTTTTTGCCAAACCACGACAGTCAAAATCTCGTTTTACTTGTTCTGCTTCACTTTTTGTCAGATTGACTTGCCTTAAAGGCATGCGCGCATAAGTTTTGTTTATTGCAATGCAAAAAAATGTGAACACTGAAAAAAGAGACGTGATCACAAGCTCTTAGCCTAATTTTCGTCGTTTTTCCGGCAAAAGGATGTCATTGAAGGGGTTTTGTGGCTTGCCGTTCTTCAGGCGTCGAACTAAACCGTTTAGTTTACAGGGTAGTCACTCCCGGGAACCTGAAGGTGGTCGAATGAGTCCGAACATCACGCTTCTCGTCAAAGAAGCGCTCTCCCATCAACATGCCGGACGCATTGGAATCGCGCTCAGCATGTTTGAGGAGATACTGAAGCTCGACCCCAAGAACCCGCAGGCAAATTTTTCGCTGGGCATTGCTGCTTACCAGAACGGTGACGTGGGGCTTGCTATCGAGATGCTGCGGAAGGCTGAGCGCAAGGCCGGCAAGCACCCGCAGGTGCATCAGTTGCTCGGTCTGGCCCTCATGAACGCTGGCGATCTGGCCGGCGCGCTGAAATCGCTAAAGAAAGCCGTGGCCCTTGCGCCTAAAGCCGCTGATTTCCACGCCCATCTTGGTGACCTCTACACGCTCAAGCGTCAGCCGGTGCTGGCACGACAGAGCTTTCAGCGTGCATTGGCGATCGATCCGGAAAATGGTTATGCCCTTGTCGGCATGGGCCAGCTCGATATCACTGTCGGCCAGATCGACGAGGCTGTCGCCTGGTTCGAAAAAGCCATTGCATTGGGCAAGGAACTGCCCTCGGCCCTTCACTGCCTGACGATGGCACGCACCTACAGGGAAGAGCCGGCTGAACTTGCCAAGATCGATGACCTGTTGAAACAGGCAAGCGCACTGCCTGCTCCGGAGCACGCTCACCTGCATTGGGCGGCCGGCAAGATCCACTACGACCTGGGAGACACCGCGCGCGCTGCGCAGCATTACCGCTCCGCCCGCCGGTTGCGTTACCAGTCGTTCGATCAGCAAGCCCATGAAGAACGCATCGCCTTTATGAAGGAGGTGTTCAACGAGGCATTTTTCGCCGAACGGACGGAATTTGAGGATCCCTCGGAGCGGCCGGTGTTCATTTTCGGCATGCCGCGATCAGGCACGACCCTGGCCGAGCAGATCGTGAGCCGGCACTCGCGCATCGCCAGCGGTGCGGAAATTCCGTATTTCCGCTTGCTGCAGCAGGACCTGGGTTTGCGGGGGACGCCAAGTGCTGTCCTGGAAAACCGGTTGAAGAGCCTTGGGCCGCGTGAGTTCAAGCAGTTTGCACGGCAGTACCTTGCAGAACTGAGTGCAATCGATCGGCGGGCAGACCGTGTCACCGACAAGATGCCGCATAATTTCGAAGTACTCTGGCTTATGAGCCTTCTGTTTCCGAAAGCGGCTTTCATCCATTGCGTTCGCTGTCCTGCGGACACATGCGTTTCGCTCCTGTCGCATTCGCTTTCGCCCGCGCATAACTACGCCATGACGCAGAAGTCACTGGGCAGCTATTTCGTCGCCTACGACGGTCTGATGAAACATTGGGAAAAGGTTCTGCCTGTTCGCATCCACACACTTTCCTACGAAGACCTGGTTCATAACCAGGAAAAGGAAAGCAAGGCGCTGCTGGCGTGCACAGGCATGGACTGGGAAGAACAATGCCTGGAGTTCTATAACGGCGACAGTCCCGTGACGACGTTCTCCAATCTCCAGGTACGAAAGCCGATGTTCAGATCATCGATCGGTCGGTGGAAGCGTCACAAGGATCTTTTGGGAGATCTGTTCGAGGCGCTCGGTCCGCTGTCACCGCTCAATGAGGCTGCACCGGTCGGCAATAGTTCCAGCTACGGTCAGCAACAGACGATTGCAACCGGTATGCCCGACAACGACATTTCTCACCTGCGGAACGCGGTTTCTCCGATATCGTGACCAGTTGCGGCGTCGGGTGTGACAGCGTCCCGGCCTGACCGTTTTTTCGCGATTTCTGGGTATCTTAGCGAATGGAGCCGCAGCTTGCGGCCCTGAGAGCGCGGTCGATGCTGTCCGCGCGGGTCGGGTGGGGCACATAGGCCCGCAACAACGCAAAACCGCTTAGCGGCTCTTCCGTTTCAATGACGATGAGGTCTTCCAGGTTTTCCGGCGGGTTCTCCCGCAGGATCGACAGCTGTTCCGTGGTCAGCACCAGCATTGACAGGCGCTCGGCACCTGCGGTGCGGTTGTTGAGACTGTAGACGGCCTCTCCAGCCGCGTTGAACAGTCCTATGGACCAGAAGGGTACCGGAATGCTGGCATCGAAGAGAACCGGCCCGTCGGCGAGCTGAAACCGGCAGGCAGCGTGTTTCATGGCCGGATCGAGATCGGGCAGGGCCTCCTCGCCGGGGTGGACATCCGGCAGCAGATTGAATTGCCGGTCCGGCCCGTGGTTGCCGATGTTGTCATAGGCACTGTGCAGAACGTTCTGGGGGATGCTCAGCACCACCAGGATGTGAATGATGGCAGCAAGACACAGCGTAGCCAGCAGGCCAACCGTAAGGGAAAAACGTGAAGAAAGGGTCATGGGCAGCCCAACCTGTCGATGGTGGGCATGCTGACGCCATCTAGGGCTGCACCGGTCGTGACCGGAGCGTCATAGACCCTGAGCACGAAGCGCAGACCGTCCGCGGCCCTTGCATCGCTCGCCAGGGGCAGCCAGTTGCCGGAGTGGGGGCGGGTGGCGGCGACGATCTCGAAAGTGCCGTCCGCGTTTCGCAGCAAGGCGTCACTTGCAAGGTTCACCCGGCCGGACATCGTCTTGACCAGATGGCCGTGGCCATCGACCGCGGTCATGGTCCAAAGCCGTGCAGACGGGGTCTGGCCTGCGATACGGTACTCACATGTCGGATCAAGCTGGTGGCCGTTGCTGTCTTCGCGCGCGACCAGAGCAAGCCCTTCGCCCGATGCCAGGGGAATGACGGCGCCTCTTGTGTAGATCGCCACGGAATAGGGATCGGCTTCGGAGGTGCCGGCTTTCGGATAGGCGTGCCACGGGCCGATGGTGACCGCATTGAGCGGTTGTTCCCGCTCGATGATCAGATAGGCGGAGCTTATGCCGAGCAAGGAGGCCAGAACGACGACAAGCGTCACCGTGGCGAGCGTGCGAAAAGGATTTCCCCGATGCGAGCGGATGGCACGGGGAAGCCTTTCGTCATACCAGTCTGCCTCGCCATGTGCGGGCCGGAATCCTGTATCGCTCATTGCACCGCCGCGACATCGGTGTTGGCAGGCCCTTGAGCAGGGGCGGCATCGGCGCTCTTTTGTTCAAGCAGCAGGCGCAGATCCTGACCGATCTGCAAGAGGAGATCCTGGGTGCGCCGTTTCAGGACCCGTGGCTGCGCAGTGTCGCTGGTGTCTGTAGCCAGCCTTGCCGGAGCTGTTCGGGCCAGACGCGGCAGGCTTTCCGGATCGACACCGGGCATCCGGGCAAGCTCGATGCCATTGTGGGCAAAGGCGTTGTATTTCTGCCAGGCCATGGCAGGAAGGCTGCCGCCGGTGACACGTCGCGTGGAGGTAAAATCGTCGTTGCCGAACCAGACGGCCGTTGCAAAGTTGCCGGTGTAGCCGACAAACCATGCGTCACGGTAAGCGTTGGTGGTTCCGGTCTTTCCGGCTGCGACCACGCCGTCAATCTGCGCCCGGCGGGCCGTGCCGGCCTCAACCACATTGACCAGGATCTCGTTCATTTCCTGAACTTTCTCCTCCGGCAGGACACGAACTGCAGGCGGCTCGTCGCGTTCACGCCGGTAGAGAACCTTGCCGGCGCTGTTCTTGATCTCCAGAACCGCATAGGCCGCTGCCTTGGTTCCGCCATTGGCGAAAACGGAATAGGCCGATGCCATGTCGATGACGGAGACTTCAGATGAACCGATAGGCAGCGACACGGAGTTTTCCAGTTCGTGGGTCAGGCCCATGCGATACGCCGTATCGATGATTTTTTGCCGGCCGAAATCCAGGGAAAGGATCACCGGAATGGTGTTGATGGACTTGGTGAGCGCGGTTTTCAGAGTGACGGCGCCCCGGTAGCTTCTGGAATAGTTCTTGGGCGACCAGTTACCGATCCAGACCGGCCGGTCGGAGACCACGCTGTCCGAAGTATAGCCGTTCATGAAAGCCGTCATGTAGACGAAAGGCTTGAACGAGGATCCTGGCTGGCGCAGCGCGTTGACGGCGCGATTGAACTGGCTTTCGCCATAGGAACTGCCACCGACCATGGCAACGACGGCCCCGTCCGGGATCATGGAAACCATCGCCGCTTCGCGAGCGTCGCGCAAATTTCCGTTTTCCCGAAGCACGGTTTCCACGGCCAGATCCGCCTGGCGCTGCAGCGCCGGGTCCAGTGTGGTGCGGACGGTCACAATGCGGTCGCGGGCAAGTGCCGGATACCGGCGTGCAAGTTTCTTGACCTCTTCAAGCGCCCAGTCGAGGAAGTATTCCGGCAACTGTTCCTGAGACCTGTCGACAGCCAGGGCCGGATTACGGCGCGCGCCGATCACCTGGCCTTCGGTCAGGAAACTGGCCTGTACCATGTTGGACAGGACTTCGTTGGCGCGCGCGCGGGCTGCAGGCAGGTTGATGTGTGGTGCGTATTTGGTCGGTGCCTTGTAGAGACCTGCCAGCATGGCACTTTCGGCAAGCGTCAGCTCACGCACATTCTTGTTGAAATAGAATTCGGAAGCAGCCGTCACCCCGAAGACGCCGCCGCCCATGTAGGCGCGGTCGAGATAGAGCTTCAGGATTTCCTGCTTGGAAAGGTTCGCTTCCAGCCACAGCGCCAGATAGGCTTCCTTGATCTTGCGGCTGAGACTGCGCTCGTTGGTCAGGAAGAGGTTTTTGGCCAGCTGCTGGGTGAGCGTCGAACCGCCCTGGACGACACCGCCTGCGCGTGCGTTCTCGACCATGGCCCGGAAGGTGCCGAAAAAATCAATCCCGAAGTGGCTGAAGAAGCGGCGATCTTCGGTGGCGAGCGTTGCCTTTATCAGGGAGTCTGGAATTTCCTCAAGCGGTACGCTGTCGTTGAGAACGATGCCGCGCCGGCCGATTTCCTTGCCGAAGCGATCCAGGAAGGTCACCGCGAAATCGTCCGTGGTCTTCCAGTCGGCATAGCGCGTTGCCTCGAAGGCAGGCTGGGCGAAGGCCAGTACCACGATGAAACCGACAAGGCCGTAAGTCAGACCGTCAGACGAAAGCTCGGCTAGAACGCGCCAGATTCCCTTGGCCCGGAACCGCCGCAAGAAGGCGTCATAGCCTTCGAATATCCGGCGGATAGCTGTTCCGCTCTTCCACAGGGCCGTGTCGATAAGGGCATCGATCGCCAGGAAAAAGCGGCGAATACGATTGCGCTTTTTCGGCGGCTTCTGCGCCGGCGGATTGCCGGTTTCGACATCATCTGATTGCGGTTTGTCCGTCACGCGAACAAGGTCTCCGGATCAAAAAGGATCGGCCCAAGCTAGCCGTTTTTCGAGGTCGTGCAAACTGGTTGCCAGCGTGCCCCTTTCATTGGAACAGTTTACCTAAAGTTCTTGCAATTTCATTGAGGAAAAACAGCCCGTTTTTTCGCCCGGGTTGCCCGACAGCCTGTAGCATGATAGGCGCCGATTGTTCCGGCCCAAGAAAGGCGCACAAGACTTCATGATTGTGGACGATACCTCACGCGAGCTTCCGTTCTGGAAAACCCGCAAACTGGAAGACATGACGCAGTCCCAGTGGGAATCGCTTTGCGACGGCTGCGCACGCTGCTGTCTCAACAAGCTTGAGGACTGGGACACCGGCGAAATCGTCTGGACAGATGTTGCCTGCACGTTGCTTGATGGCACCAGCTGCCGCTGCAAGGATTACGACAACAGGGCAACCATCGTGCCGGACTGCATTCAGCTCACACCGGGTGAGGTGAGGACACTGACCTGGCTGCCGCCAACCTGTGCCTATCGGCTGGTGCGGGAAGGCAAGGATCTCTACTGGTGGCATCCTTTGGTGTCGGGAGATCCTGAAACAGTCCATCAGGCGGGCATTTCCGTTCGCGGGCGGACGATCCCCGAAGACGGCATGGCTCTGGAAGACTACGAGAACCACGTCGTGTTCTGGCCGGGGGAAAAGCCGGAAGACCAGAAGGGTTGAGCTAACCCTGCCGATCAGGATGCAGTCACACTATTCGAGCCTGATTTGATCACTCTCATTGTCTGATCAGGAAAGCCTCGACATGGCGGCGGAGCCGGTGTTCCAGTTCCGCCCGGTCAGTCAGTTGATGGCTTTTGACCAGGATGGCTCCATGGATCATGAAGGCAATCAGGCCATCGACCATTTCCTTGGGTGACCGGTCCTGCCTCAGCTCCGGCTTCAGGCTGGCCTCCTGTTGCCAGAACGTCAGGAAATGCTCCAGTTCCGCATCGAGGGCGTCCAGAGTTTCGACAAATTCAGCAGCGCAATTGGGTTTGGTTACACCGATATTGTCCAGGAACAGCCTTAGGATTGTCGGGCTGTCGGTGATGACGTCGATCAGGGCCATCATGCGCCGGGTCAGCAGTCCGACAGGGTCGGACAATTGGTCGGGTTCTGCTGCTTCGTCAGACGTCGCCGCACGCAGGGCATTCAGCCGGTCCAGCAGCACGTAGGACAATAGGCCGTCCATATCGCCGAAATGCGAGAACACGGTCCCCTTTGCGACGCCTGCCTCCTGAGCAACCGCTTCCGCGGTAACCAGGTCCAATCCGTGTTTTTGACTGAGATCGCGTGCGGCAGCCAGGACCCGTGCCCTTGTGGCAATGCTCCGCTGTTGTGGTTTGCGTGTCATGATTTTCCGTTAAAATGACCGTGGTCAAAAAATATCTTGACGGATGTGATGCGGAATGTCAAAAAATGACCACGGTCAATTTTGGCGTTTGACGCCTGCAAGCTCACAAGGTTGGACATGACAAGAGTACTGGTATTGGAAGGACACCCGGCCAAGGACACGTTTTGCGGCGCCCTCGCGGCAGAATATGCAAATCATGCGCAAAAGGGTGGAAACGAAGTGCGGGTCAGGCATCTGGCCGACCTGGACTTCGACGCGGATTTCGGAGTGTCATCCTTCAAGGATGCGAAGCCTCTGGAGCCTGACCTAGAAGCACTGTGGCAGGATATCCTGTGGTGTGAACATTTCGTGCTCACGCACCCATTGTGGTGGGGCGGTCTGCCGGGCAGGTTGAAGGGGTTGCTCGACCGGATTCTGCTGCCGGGCATGTCCTTTCAATACGTGAAAGGAAAACCCTTGCCTGAGAAACTGCTCAAGGGCCGCACCGCGCAGGTTCTGGTGACTTCCGACACACCGGGTTGGTACTTCACCTGGATTTACGGTGCCGGTGCCAAAAAGCAGACCGAGAAGCAGATCCTCGATTTCTGCGGTCTCAAGCCCAAAGGATACCATATGTTCTCGCCGATCCGCGGATCGAGCGACGAGGCAAAGCGGAAGATGCTGGCGCGGGCCGCTGCCCTTGGTCGCAAGGCTACCTGAAGCGTTTTGCATCGGTCATGGTGGACGTTCAAACGGCCTTCGTTGAACGTCCTCATGTGGCTCGCGAGAGATCCTAGTTTCCGGCTGCCGCCTTCTCGGCGGCTTCCGTTTGCCGACGCTGCTGTTCGTTGAAGAAAACGACGTAATACTGGTAGATGTTGCCGACGTAATCGACAGGTTCCCGGCCGATTTCGGAAGCTACGATCCACTCGACGTTGTCAAACCACTTGTCCGGGTCAAAGCCCTGTTGCTTGGCTTTTTCGCGCAGTTTGGCAAACCGGCTGGGGCCGGCGTTGTAGGCCGCAAGCGCAAAGAAGGTCTGGTTGGCATCCCGTGTCTGAAGACCGGCAAAATACTGGTTGGCAAGGTACCGAAGATATTTGACGCCTGCCTGAACGTTCTTGTCCGGATCTGCATCAATTCCGCTGATGTTGATCGGGTCGCCCTTGGCCGTAGCCGGCTTGATCTGCATCAGTCCAACAGCGCCCGCGCGGCTGTGGGCTTTCTGGTCGAAACGCGATTCCTGAAAGCTTTGCGCGGCGATCAACAGCCAGTCGATTTCATACTCGTCGCCGTATTTCTGAAAAATGGTTTGGAGACTGGCGAGGTCGTTCTTGTAGTCCGCGCTGCGCATGTCCCGGAGGTAGTCGGCCTCTTTCAGATATCGCTTCAGGATGATGTTGCCGAGCAGGGTGCCTTTTGTCACGGTGGCGGCGAAAGCATCGACTTCCTTCAGAAGGTCCGGCGCATTGTTGCGAACAGCTATGGCAATCTCTCCATCCGTGCGCACGGCTGCCGAGGGATGCATCTTCAGGCCGTCCAGAACTTCCAGCCAGAGCTCGGCCTTGTGCTGGTCCACGATCACCATGGAAATGGCGCCGGCTGACACCATTTCCAGAAGATCCTCGTCTTCCATGTGCTCGTCAGCGGTCACAATGTCGACCGGCTTGGCGCCTTTTTTGCCGAGCCTGTCGTTAAGTGCCTTGAGGCTCTGATAATAGGAAGACGAAGCACGGACGTGAACGGTCTGACCTGACAAGGCTTCAGGTGAGGGAAGGTCGGCAACCCCTGCGGCGGTGACCGGTACTTCGTGCACATCCTTCAGTAAAGGGGACGAAAAGGCGACCAGATCTTCCCGTTCGCGGGTAATGGTCAGATTGCCGATCGCGATGTCGCCCTTGCCCGCGGCAAGATCTGAAAACAAGTGATCTCTCGGGGTCGGAACAAGTACGAGCTTTGCATCCTTCGCCTTTTTCTCGTGGATCTTGTCCAGGTATTTGTCGAACTCGGTCATGAGATCAACCGAGCTGCCGCGCTGGACGCCCTTGTCGATGAAGTAACCGGTCTTTGAAAACGGGATCAGGACCCGAATGTAGCCACGCTTGAGCAAGGCGTCGAAGTCGCCGTCGAACGGTTCAAGCAGTTTGTTTTCAAGCGTTTCGGCAAGGCCCGTGCCCATCGCGCTTGCCAAGGTCGACTGGCTTGCAAGGCCCGCTACCACAAGAGCCATTGAAAACATCAGGTTCAGGAGATGTGGCAGGAAGTGCCGGATCGGTATCATGAAGCCCCCACGGACAATTTCATCCGCAGAGTAAAGGCTTGAAATCACTCCCGATCAAGCGCCAAGTCGTACCTGAGCCCTGGAAGCTTTACCTTTTAAATGTCAGCGAAACCGTACCGACCGTAATCCCGGCCTTCATGACCTTGGCGGTGTTCCTGACCGTGTTTCTGTCGACCTGTGTCAGCGTGTCGTCAAAACGAAGCAGCAATGGCCCGTTCTCAGTCTCCAGGCTTGCGACGTAGGAGAAACGAAGGTCTCCGTTTTGGTCAGTACGAACGTTTGCCGGACCCAGCACATCGGCTCTCTGGCCGATGTATCGGTCTTCGGCAACCTTCTGGAAGAACCAGGTCTTGGTATCACGTTCACCGTCTTCGTAGACAAAGTCCTCGCGAAGCCGGAGCGTAAAGGTCTTGCTGTTCCAGGTTCCTGTCAGCGTGACGGTGAATGGTCGGTAGACACCGGCGATCTTGCTTTCAAAAACGCCCTTGCCCACCGTTTTCCCGCGGAAGAATTCTTCCAGCACCAGGGATTTGGCGTCGGCCGGAACAGAAGCAGCGACACCTATGGCGAACATGGCGAGAAGCAGAAAACGGTGAACGCGGGTCATGATGGGTAGAACCTCCTTCAGGAAAATCTGCCCAGTTTACGCAGGTCGGCGCGCGTCGGATCTGGTGACTAGCTTCCGAACCGCTCTCGCCACGTTGGGACCGGATCGTCGGCTGCCGGGGCTGCATTATAGACGCCGCGGGCGATGGCACGTGCCAGGCAAGAAGCGGCTGCCGCACCGAGCTGAACCATGTCTTCCAGTCCGTTTTCCATTCGGCGTTGGCCCGTGGAGAGGGCGAAGACGAGATCGCCATCAAGCGGTGTGTGGGCGGGCCAGAGAGCCCGCGCGAGCCCGTCATGCGCCATGACCGCGAGGCGTTTCGCTTCGCCCTTGGTCAGGATGGCATCGGTCGCAACAGCTGCGATCGTGGTGTTGGCACCGGCCTTGAGGCCGTCAAGTTTCGTGCGGACCGTGATGCTGTCCGGCGGCAGCGGATGCGCCATTCCCAGGCCACCGAACTCATCGCCGATTTCAAACGGCGCCGCCCAGAAGTGCGCGCTGTCCCCCACGGTTGCTCGCCCAAGCGCGTTCACCGCGACAATGGCGCCGACCGTGATGCCGTTTTCCAGTACATGGGAGGCAGACCCGAGGCCGCCTTTCAGATTTGCGGTGGTGGCTCCGGTGCCGGCACCGATGGAACCAAGGGAAAAATCATGGCCGATTGCATCAAGTGCAGACCGGCCGAGATCCCGGTAAGGCGCTGCCTGTCCCCAGCTCTTGTCGCCGCCGTTCAGGAGGTCGAACAGGATGGCGGTGGGTACGATCGGAACGCGGACCGGGCCGACCTGGAACCCGTAACCCAGTTCGGCAAGGCGTCCCTGGACACCTGCACCGGCATCCAGACCGAAGGCGGATCCACCGGCCAGCACGATGGCGTCGATCTTCTCGACGGTCTGCTCCGGCTCCAAGAGCGCGATTTCACGGGTGCCAGGTGCACCGCCGTGAATGGCCACCGAGGTGACCGCGGGTTCGTCCGGTACGAGCACGGTCGCCCCGGATTTCAGTTCAAGATCGGAAGCATTGCCGACCTTGAGGCCCGGGACATCGGTGATCAGGTTGCGTAAACCGGCCATGGGCAGACGGTCCTCGATTGAAGGTGGACGATAAGGAGTGTGATCGGCTGCGTGTCAGGTGTCGAGGCTTTTGTAGCCGCGGCGGACATAGAGAAGGGATTTGCCGGGATCGGTCATCCGAAGGTCGGTCACGGTGCCGACGATGATCGAATGCGTCCCCATTTCGGTGACTGAATAGACTTCGCAATCGACGCTGAGACGCGCGCTGTCGAGGGCGGGGCAGCCAGTGGCCAGACTTGTCCAGTCGCCTTTCTCGAACCGTTGCGGCATGTCCAGCTTGTCTCGCCCGGCAAAGGTGTCGGAAATTTCCTCGTGATCGTCGCTGAGCGTGTTGAGACAGAAGCAGCGGTTTTCGAGAACTGCGCCATGGATGCGTGTTTTCCTGTTCAGGCAGATCAGAATGCTGGCGGGCTCGTCGCTGACCGAACAGGCAGCCGAAACGGTTGCACCCATGCGGCCGCCGGGGCCGTCAGTTGTCACCACGTGGACGGCTGCAGCAATCCGGCTCATGGCTTCCCGGAAAATGGCGGTCTCCAGAGGAAGCCTGTCCTGGTCTTCGGATTCTGAAGAGGTTGGGGACATCAAGTCGGCTCCTGGGCGGCTCAGCGGGAATCAATCGTCTGTCGGACGCGGACGGGAGTTTAGGCGGCCACGGAAAGGATGCCTAGACCATGCTGTGCTCGACACGAGGCAGACGGGTTTTTCTGATATTTCAAGGTCAACACCTTATGAACGCGCGTCGGAAGGTCTCGTAAACCCATCCAACCGAAGTCTTGGGCCGAAAAGCTCATGAATTCATATGGGGCAGGTGTTCCGCATTTGCCACTTAAGCCACAAGTGCGGATTGAGCTGCGGACAGGGCCGCGCTAGGGGTAGGGGGCGATCACCGGATCTTGGGGAGACGAATGACCTTTCAGCAGTTTCTGGCCAGTGCTGGCCTCCTGGCTTACAGCGCCGTTGCGACACCTGCTGTCGCCGACATCCGGATCGCTGTTGCCGGGCCGATGAAAGGGCAGTTTGCTGCTTTCGGTGAAGAAATGCGTATTGGCGCGGAAAAGGCGGTTGCCGATCTCAATGCGGCCGGCGGGGTCAACGGCGAGACACTGGTGCTGGAAACCGTCGACGATGGCTGTGATGCGGACCAGGCTGTGGCCGTGGCCAACCAGTTGATCGGCAGAGACGTTGTCTTTGTTGCTGGCCATCTTTGTTTCAGCAGCTCTATTGCCGCCGCTGAAGTCTATGCCGGAGCGAGGATCGTTCAAATGTCACCGGCAACAACCTTGCCGAAATTCACCGATGAGCGGCAAGGCGAAGGCATCTTTCGTCTCGCCCCGAGGGATGACCGGCAGGCGGACGTGGCCGGCAGGTTGCTGGTGAATGAATTCGGTGACAAACGAATTGCAATTCTGCATGACAAGACAGCCTACGGCAAAGGTCTTGCCGACGCGGTCAAGGCGGTCGTGAACGAGCTGGGAACCAGCGAGAGCATGGCGCTGGGGTTTGACGCAGGCGGTGACGATTTCCGCAGCCTCGTGTCACAACTTAAGCTTCAGGCTGTCGATGTTGTTTATCTGGGCGGTTATCACCCGGAAGCGGGGCTGATAAAGCTGGAGATGGACCGTCAGCGGTTGAGCGCGGTGCTGGTGGCCGGTGATGCACTGATGACGGAAGATTTTTGGTCCGTAACAGGTGAGGCGGGGAATGGAACCTTGCTGACCTATCCGGAGATCCCTCGGGATCGCCCCGAAGCGCAGGAACTGGTTGCTGATCTGGAAGAGGCGGGAGGTTCCGCGGATCGCTTCACATTGACGACCTATGCCGCAATTCAGGCCTGGGCACAGGCTGTCGAGGTCGCTGGTGGTACGGCGTTGCAAGGCGTGGCGACTGCTCTTCAGGACGGAACCTTCGACACGGTGCTCGGAGATGTAACCTTCGACGGCAACGGTGACAGCAATCTGCCGGACTACATTGTCTATGAGTGGCGCAATGGTGTGCCAGAAGCCCGCTAGATCTGCCCCATAATACAAGAGCACGCGGCCTTTGCAGGCACGCGTGCTTCTCAGGAATACAAGGCAAATGGTGTAAGTCAGCTTCGTTTTCCGGTGCCTCTGATCTCGAGATTGACCTTGTCGGCGTAGATCGGCAAACCGGCATCCATGCCGTAGAGGCTGCGGAAAAACCCGCCTGACACTTCGAACCCGACCTGACCGTTGGCCTTGCTGTCGGTAATCTTCACCGAAAGCTTGGTGCGTTTCTGTTTTCCGCGAAGGTTCAAGACACCCTCGACTTCCGCCGTGTTCTGGCCGGTAATATGAACCCGGGTGCTCTGGAATGTGGCCACCGGGTGGTTGGCGACATCAAACATGGCCGAACTCTTCAGAAAACCTGTAACCTTGTCGTTGTTCGTGTGAACACTTCTCAGGTCGACCTTCACGACCACCTGGCTCTTCTCCGGGCGGTTTTGGTCCAGTGTCATCTTGCCGGATACGGTCTTGAATTCACCCGTGACAGGGCCGCGTCCGAGGACCCGGACAGAAAAGCCGGTCGCCAGTTGAGCCGGTGACAGCAGGTAGGTGCCAGTCAGGGATCCGGCGAATGAAGGCAAAGGTGCCGCGGCGAGTGCGACAAGACAGGCGAAGGTTGCGACGGTTTTTCGAAAGGGGCGTTTGAAGCCGCGTGTCGTGGCAGATGTTTGGGTCATTCGACAGGTCCTTGAACAAGATCAACGATGCAACTGGTGCGGCCATGTTCCGCAAGTTTTAAACTCAGGCTCTCTCTTCGAGCCATGGACGCACTATCTCATGAGGCTCCGTCAGACGCGGTGACGCCCGTCACAGGCAAAGATGCGATTGTTCGACCGGTATTCGCTCACCCTCAGATACCAGTTGGCTGGCCGTATTGTCTCTTCACGTTGGAGTGCTGATTAACCTTTTGGTAAGAAAATAGGCCTGTCCCGGTTCTTTCAAGGGAAGGGGCAAGGTAATCTCGGCGCAACTGCATGGAGTTTGTAATGCGTCTGGTCTCCTTGTTCCGCGTTTTCATTCCTTTGATGATGCTTGTTGCAATCAGTGTTCCGCCAAAGTCTGCCAATGCCGCCGAAGTGGTGGGCTTTTCCGATGCCCGCTTTCGCGCCGGAACTATCGTGATAAAGAATTCCGAAAAACGGCTTTATCTGGTGCTCGGCGCCAACAGGGCGATCCGCTACAGGGTTGCAGTCGGCAAACGGCAAAAATCCTGGACCGGACAGGCATTCATAACGGCTAAATACGTGAAGCCCGACTGGGCTCCGTCGGACGAAGTCCGTCGAGACTTTCCGCATTTGCCGACGGTCATTCGCGGTGGCGCGCCCAACAACCCGATGGGCGTTGCCGCCATGACGCTGTCCAACGGAAACTACGCCATTCACGGCACCAACCGGCCGGGCTCCATCGGGCGCGCGGTTTCGTATGGCTGCATCCGGATGGCCAACCACGACATCGAGGACCTGTTTCAAAGGGTAACGGTTCGCACGCCTGTGGTGGCATTGCCGTGAGCGAGCCAGGTGCATTCACTGGCTAGCCGGTAACTGGCGAGGAGATCAGTCTTACCTGTCTCGCTTGCCATTGCGTCCGGATGACGGTGCCGACCAGGCATTTTCCGGGGGTTTCTTTCGGTCCAGATAGGTTCCCAGCATCAGGACGACACCCAGCAGCAGGCAGCTTGTTCCCGCGAAGAACAGTTCGAACGGCGCCTGCTCGGAGGGGGAAATCTGCATTTTATGAAGCACGACCGTGCCGATGATCATGGGCAGCAGGTAAAGAGCAAGCGCGGTGAACTGGCGGTAGAAATTTGACCTGCCTGGTTGCATCACGCTCTGGAAAGGAGCCTGATTGCGCATCTGGACCAGGAGGTCTACCGACACCAGCCACATGCCGAATTGCGTGATCATCGACAGTTCGTTCCCCCACAGAAAGAACGCATAGACTGTTTCCGCAAAGCCGAAGGACAATACGGCCAGGCAGACAGATACCAGGAGCAGCCTGACGACAGTATGCCGTTCCTGGGACAGCTCGAAACTGAAGCAGCAAAACAGGAAGAGAGCCGTTTCAATCGAGAACCGGCCGTACATATTGATCGATTCCAGGGAATGGGACAGCCAGCTGTCGGCAAATAGCGTGATCTGATCCGGAAACAGAGCCTCGGCAATACGAAGGCCCGAGAACAGGATCATCAGGCAGCACAGGGTACCCCTGAGCCAGACCGAGCGCGCCCATTGCAGGCGAAAGAAGATAGCTCCGGCCAGAATGAGAAAACCAAGTGCCGTGATTGGATGAGTAGACGGCTTTGGGCCGGAAAAGGGATCGCCGGAAGAAAGATAGACGTTGTGTCCCAGACCAAACAGGATGACGAGCAGAAGCGAACAGCCAATCACTTGATGGTAGACTGTTTTGTCGAGATCCTGATTGTTGTTCCTGGTCATAACGCGGCAGCAAATTCAAGAGGTAACGTCTGTTTCACACCACAAAAGTGTAGCGCAGTTTAATCGCGTTTTCGAGGTCAAGTTCATGCGGCAGCGCACACCCTGCCGCAGAGGCAGCATGTCGCATTTAGTTTCATGAAATTGAATATATGGTGGGTCCGAGGCCTGCAAACGACCTCTCAAATGACCCTGTCAACTTCTAGTGCCCCAACACGAAGCTGGCAGGGTCTCTTTGTTCATGCCGTCATTTTGAAGCAGAAAATCACCTGCTTCCAGCCTGCATGAAACCAGGCCAGTCAGGTGCCGTCTTCCAGACTTTTGAGTGTCAATTGGACACGTCTGCGCAATGGGCTACCAAACTTACGATTTCAGCCAACGCTTCGGATTGGCACTGCTTTCGCGACCGCCTGAACCCGACAACGCAGAGACAAGATCGGCAACCGCGTCGAGCGAATGAACCGCTCTGAATTCGTCCACATTCGGCAGCATGGCGCGGATACCCTTTGCCTTCGCTTCGAAGCCTTCGAAGCGCAGCAGGGGATTAAGCCAGATTAGACGACGGCAAGAGCGGTGCAGCCGGTCCATTTCCCGCTCAAGATCCTCGTCCGTATCGCGCTCCAAGCCGTCGGTGATCAGCAGTACGGTCGGCTGTCCCGACAAGACGCGGCGAGACCAATGCCGGTTGAAATCATGCAGCGCAGAGGCGATGCGGGTGCCACCCGACCAGTCCTCGACACCTGACGAGCAAGCTTCCAGGGCCTCGTCAGGATCCTTCATGCGCAATTGTCTCGTGACGTTCGTCAAACGGGTGCCAAACAGGAATGTGTGTACATCCCGCCGTTCCACGGTCAGACCATGCAGAAAATGCAGCAGAAGCCTGGAGTACTGGCTCATGCTTCCGGAGATATCGCAAAGGGCGACGAGCGGCGGCCGTTTTTCCGCCGGCTTGCGGAACTTCAGGTCAATTATGTCACCACCGGCCCGCATGGAGGCGCGCAAGGTTCGGCGTGGATCGACTTTTCCTCTGGACGCCGGTTTGAGGCGACGAAGCCTGATCTTGTCCAAAGGCATTGTCATGGCCCTGAGCGCCAGCTTGGCTTCGGTAATTTCATCCGACGTCATCTGCGCGAAGTCCTTGGTCTGCAGCAATTCCTTGCCGGAGACGGTGAACTTTGCATCGATTTCGATCTGGGGAACGGTTTCCTCTGCGACCCGCTCTTGCGCTGCCTGAAACGCCTGCGAGACCCGTGTCTGGCCGGCCTTCGGTTTTTCAGGCTCACCTCTGGGCGGCGCGACCGGCGACAGGATCGCCAGCATCTTCTCGATCAATCCACGGCTTTGCCAGTAGATCCGGAAAGCCTCGTCGAACAGCACCTTCTGTTCGCGTTTGCGCACGAAGACCGCATGCAGTGTCCAGTATAGGTCCTCACGGCTTTCGATGCCGGAGACTTCCACGGCCGCAACCGCATCCACCACGGAGGCGGGGCCGACGGGAACGCCCGCCTTGCGCAGCGTTCGCGCGAAATAGACGATGTTGTCCGTGATCCGCGATCGCAACTCAGGAGAGGGCGTCATTGCAGCCTCCCGGATGAGTGCGACGGGCCCATTGTGTTCTTGTCACCTGTTCAAACCGCGGGCATGGATTGCTGGTGCGGAGCGTCCTTGCGGATGTCGTCGATCATCTGGCGCACTTTGGAGCCGCGGACGCGTTCGATGTCGTCCTGGTATTTCAACAGAACGCCAAGTGTGTCGGATGCCATGTCCGGATCGAGCGCCATTTCGTTGAGTTCGGAAAGAGCTGTCGCCCAGTCCAGCGTTTCGGCGACACCGGGTTGCTTGAAAAGATCCTCATCGGCACGCAGCTTCTGCACGAAGGCAACCACTTCGCTTGCAAGGCGCTGGGCGGCGCCGGGAACCTTGCGGCGGACAATCTCCAGTTCGCGCTCGGCATCGGGATAGTCGACCCAGTGGTAGAGACAGCGGCGCTTCAGGGCATCGTGAATTTCACGCGTGCGGTTGGTGGTGATGATGACGATGGGCGGCTCGGCTGCCTTCACGGTGCCGAGCTCGGGAATCGTCACCTGGTTATCGGCCAGAACTTCCAGAAGAAAGGCTTCGAACGCTTCATCCGCCCGGTCGAGTTCGTCGATCAAAAACACCGGCGCGCCTGCCAGCGAAGGTTCGAGAGCTTGCAGCACGGGGCGCTTGATCAGGAAGCGTTCGTCGAAAATCGATTTGGAAAGCTCGGAGTGGTCAGTATCGCCGGCTGCTTCCGCGACACGGATTTCGACCATCTGAGCGGGGTAGTTCCACTCATAGACCGCTGAGGCGACGTCGAGGCCTTCATAGCATTGCAGGCGGATCAGGTCTCTTCCGAGGGTCGATGACAGGACCTTGGCAATTTCCGTCTTGCCGACACCGGCTTCGCCTTCCAGAAACAGGGGGCGTTTCATCTTCAGGGCCAGATGCAGAACGGTGGCAAGCGACCGGTCGGCCACGTAGCCCGCCTGATCCATCAGGGCGAGAGTGTCGTCAATGGAAGCCGGCAGCTGGTTCATGTTTCCTCCGGTGAACGGGTGGTGATCCCGGTTATATAGAGATACTGGCGTCGAGAACATTGGTGTTGAAGGCACATTTTTCGTGGCCACCGTGTTCCCCCTAATGGGTTTCTGTTTCCGAACCTTCTATAAAAGCGAAACTGATTCAAGGGAGGGAAGTAGAGTGTCGTGCAGCAAGCCGTTTTTTGGTGTCGCCGTCATCCTGTTTGCAGCATCGTCCGCCCTGGCTTCTGACGGAGCTTATCCGACGGATCCGGTGAGCGTTGCGACCGGCCGGGAGCTGGCGGAAATCCATTGTGCTACGTGTCATGCAGTCGGCAGGGACGACCAGAGTGCACAGGCCGGTGCGCCCGCCTTTCGTGATCTTTCCAGCCGGTATCCGCTGGAAAGCCTGGAAGAACCATTGGCGGAAGGCATCGTGACGGCACATGACAACATGCCGGAATTTGCGCTGGAGCCGGATGACATTGACGCCTTTCTGGGGTATCTGACCACCATCCAAGTGAAATGATGCTATTTGCGGCCCAAGGTTCCTGTTGTTAGCAGTTCCTGACGAGTGCTGCTAAATTGCTGTTTTTAAACAGTAAATATCCAAAAGTCGGGTTTGGTTAACCAGATTTCCGTGACAATCTTTCTTTGCACAGAAGAAAGGATTGGCATGAAAACCAGCTCTGACTTTGAAAAACGCCTTCTCGGCTATGGACTGATGACGGCGGAAATCCTCTACCGTCTGCCTGATCATCCGAAGTTGCTGCAGAGTTTCCTGTGGCAAACGGAAGACCTGGCGCCGAAATTTCCCGAATTGACCAGGTTTCTCGTGTTCTGGGAACGGGAGATAGAAGGTCGCATCCATTCCGTTCGCGTTGCGCACCAGACCCTGATCTCGCCGGTTGATTTCCGCTATGCGGACGGAGAAATCGTGGTGCACTGAGGTAGGCGGGACAGGAATCAGCGCGCGCTGAGGCCAAGTCCTTCGCCATCACGCATGACGGCTTTTGACTGAGGGGTGAATTCGGATCCGTCCCCCTCATGCAATACGAACCCCGGCATGAGCCGCAAGGGGGCCTTGCTGGCGCGAATGGCGCGCAGCAGAACACGTGTTGCTGCCGCTTCCTGTCTTGGACGAAGCGGAATGACTTCAATTGCGCCGAACCGGCCCTTGAGAACGCTCAACAGTTCCTGCAGACCGTCTGCCCGAAAGATGACGGTCAGGCTGCCGCCTTCCTTGACAATATCCGTTGCTGTTTTCGCCCATGGCTCCAGTCCCCGGTCATCGAGCATATGCGCGCCGGCACGAGCACTGTTGGGCGATGCCCGGAAGCGGTCCGCCTCATAGTAGGGCGGGTTCATGATGGCATGGTCCGCCATTGCGGGGGTAAGACCGGCTGCGTGGCGCGCACTTCCCTTGGCCGTAATATCAGCCGCCAGAAGGGAGACACGGCTGGAAAACGCGCCATTGGCGGGGTCTTCAAGGCCGCGACGGGCGAGGGCAAGCACGGTGTCGTCTATATCAACCAGCGTTACCTGAATTTCCGGCAAGCGCGCCGCGGCGCAAAACCCGGCGGTTCCGACACCCGCGCCAAGGTCGATGACATGTCCCCGGGTACCATCCGGCAGGGCCGCCGCCAGATAAACCGCGTCAAGGCCCGCCCTGTGCCGGCCACGCTTGGGCTGATGCACATAGACCTTGCCACCCAGAAAGGCGTCATGGGTCGTTTCCTGTGATGTGCATTCGGTGCTGTCCGTCGGCGAAGTCATGTCAGGCCCGGCCGCTTTCCGGACGCAGTTCATGTTCCAGACCGGCGTCTCGCACCAGCTTGCGCGCCAACTGGATCTGGTCTGAATCGACAAGTATGCGGCGCGGGATCATGGCCAGCGAACCTTCCAGAATGCTCATATTGCCGTCTGCGACAAAATGTTTGATGCCGGCATCTTCAAGAATCGTTTCCAGAAAGGAAATCAGGACGGGATCGTTTGTTCTGACTAGTTCTTCCATAAGATTCCCGGCGTTAGCGGTCCATGTCCTGCGGTCGAACAGAAAGCCTCATCCGACCCGTTTACAGCAAAACCAGCTGATTGCGGCATTTCAACAGTTTGTCAATGGATTGGCGGCTTGCCCCGAAGGCGTTCGCAACATATTGTCCGCACAAATATTCAGGGAGTGCCATTAGTGGCCGTTGTTGCAACTTATACAGACGATCAGCCGCGCCGTCCGAGCATTCAGTCGCTCGTTGATCTGGTGTCCGGCGGCATGGGCGAGGTCAACGATCTGATCCTGTCGAAGGCAGGATCGAATGTTGAATTGATCCCGGAAATCGCCAAACACCTGATTTCCTCAGGCGGCAAGCGGCTCCGGCCGATGCTGACGCTGGCCTGTGCCGAGATGTTCGGTTACCAGGGCGATGGTCATGTCACGCTGGCGGCCAGCGTGGAGTTCATGCATACCGCCACGCTGTTGCATGACGATGTCGTGGACGAAAGCGACATGCGTCGAGGCAAGCTTGCAGCGCGCAAGCTCTGGGGGAACCAGGCAAGTGTTCTTGTCGGCGACTATCTGCTCGGACAGGCCTTCAAGATGATGGTCGATGTCGGTTCGCTGGAAGCGCTGCGCATCCTCTCCACGGCATCCGCAGTCATTGCCGAAGGCGAAGTGCTGCAGCTTGGCGCTGCAAAGAACATCGCCACGACCGAAGCAGACTATCTGCGGGTGATCGAGGCCAAGACCGCCGCTCTGTTTGCCGCTGCTGCCGAAGTCGGCCCCGTGATTGCCGGGCAGTCAGTCGAAATGAAGCGGGCCGCGCGGACCTACGGCATGGAACTCGGCTATGCGTTCCAGCTAGTTGACGACGCGCTCGACTATGGTGGCTCTTCCGCAGATCTCGGCAAGGATGTCGGCGACGATTTCCGCGAAGGCAAGATCACACTGCCGGTGGTGTTGGCCGTTGCCCGTGGCACTGATGCAGATCGCGACTTCTGGCGACGTTGCCTGGAAGGCGAGGAAATCCAGGATGGTGATCTGGAACAGGCCATTGAGCTTTTGAAGAAATACGACGCCTTGTCTGAAACGGTCGAGCGGGCGAAGGACTACGGCAACAAGGCTCTTGCTGCACTGGACACGTTGCCGTCCGGTGCGCATAGCGATGCGCTGGGTGATGCTGTTGCCTTCTGCATCTCGCGTGTGAGCTAACGCTTACAAGTATTTGTTTTTCTGACGAAATTGAAAAGCCGCCATTTCGTAAATGGCGGCTTTTTCTTTGTTTTTTAAAAGCCAACTCTAAGTTTTGTCAGGAGAGCGGCCCGGAAGCGATCCACCAGTCGGGATGGCTGCTGCGCAATGCACGTTCGATGTCCATGGCGGCACTCAACTCACACAGGCCGAAGCAGGTCGCACCGGAGCCGGACATTCTTGCAAGGTCGATGCGGGTATCGGCTTCAAGTTCGGACAGAACCTGACCGATTTCAGGACACAGACCCTTGGCCGGGTCCTGCAGATCGTTGCGGCAGCTTGCCAGATAGGCGACCAGCGAGGCCAGCGTTTCAAACTTTTCCGGCATGAGATCCATGGGAGCGTTGTCCCGCTGTTCCATGGACTTGAAGACTTCCGGAGTGGATACGCCGACCCTCGGGTTTACAAGCACGATACCGCAAGGCGGAAGGTCCGGACCGGCACTCAGGTCGCCGCCGATGCCGCGCATGATCTGGGGTTCCGGAAACAGGCAAACCGGTACATCCGCCCCAAGCGTCAGCGCCAGTGCGTGCAGATCCTCCTCGGCAAGATAGGTGCCGGTGAAGTCCTCCAGGAGGCGCAAGGTGGTAGCGGCATCGCTGGAGCCGCCGCCGATGCCGGAAGCGACAGGCAGGCGTTTGGTCAGTGTCAGACGAACCTGTGGAACATCAATACCGGCCTTTTCGGCGAAGCTGCGCACGGCCTTCAGGATAAGGTTGTCTTCGACCGGGCCCGTCAGGTCTCGCGCAAACGGGCCTTCGACTTGCAGGTCGAGCTCACCGGCAGCTTCTATCGCCAGTCTGTCGCCGATCTGGGGGAAGACCACGAGCGAATCCAGCAGATGATAGCCGTCCGGCTGCCGACCTGTAATATGCAGTGCCAGATTTACCTTGGCCCGGGCCAGCTCCACCCGGGGGGAAGACTTTGAGGCGAGGGCCATGGGCGTGTCCGGTTAGCCGCCGTTTTTGCCGGTCTCGGCTTTGGCGGCATCCGTTCCCGGAACCTCCTTCAGGCCTTCGGCAATCTTTTCCAGAATTTTCGGCAATTCCTCTGCGTCCGGACCCAGGTCGCGGGCGTGGTTCCACTGGAACCTTGCCTCGTTGCGACGACCGACCATCCAGTAGGCATCGCCCAGGTGATCGTTGATGACCGGATCCGCCGGGCGAAGCTCGATAGCCCGCTCGAGTTCCTTCACCGCTTCTTCGTAGCGACCAAGACGGAAATAAACCCAGCCAAGGCTGTCGACGATGTATCCGTCTGTTGGCCGCAGTTCGACGGCTTTCTTGATCATGCCCAGGGCTTCATCCAGCTTCAGGCCCTGGTCGACCAGGGAATAGCCGAGATAGTTGAGCACGAGTGGCTGATCCTCGTTGAGTTCAAGCGCCTTGCGGAAGTCGGCTTCGGCAAGTTCCCATTTTCCCAGTCTTTCCCGGGCGATACCGCGGAAATAAAGCATCAGCCAATGCTGACTTTGCAGTTCGGAAATGGTGTCGATGCCCTTGGTGTAGGTTGCCTCGGCGTCCTCGTAGATTTCGTGTGCACGCAGGATGTTGCCAAGTGCGATCACGGCTTCAAGATCCGAGGGATCCTGTTTGATCAGCTCTTCCAGATGGCTGCGGGCTTCATCCACCATCTCCAGGGCATTGTAGTTCATGCCAACCTGGATTTCTGCTTCGCGCTTCAGCACGCTGTCATCGGGCACCATCATCAGGGCTTCGATGGCCCGTTCCGGCTGCTCCATCCGCTCAAAGACACTGCCGAGAGCAATGGCTGCAAATTCAGCCTTCGGATCGAGGTAGAGCGCAAGCTGCAGATAGGAGGTGGAAAGCTCTTCACCGCCATCGCGGCCGATTACGGCACCAAGGCCATAGAGGATTTCCGCCATGCCAGCTGCCGGATCAGTAACGAGCGGCGGAATGATCTCACCGCTGCTGATAGCCTCACGGGTCTGGTCAAGCTTGGGGTGACCGCGGAATTGCGCATCGTATTGATCGAGCGCATCAAGTGCTTCCTTCTGGCGTCCGTTGGCGGCCAGAAGGCGGGAGTAGGCGTCCACGACGCGCAAGGCACCCTGGTCGATGGCATAGGCGCTCTCGGCGGCTTCCAGTGCTTCCTGGTTACGCCCGGCGGCAAACAGAAGATGTGCCTTGTGAGTAGACTTGAACACTTCAAACCAGTCCGGTCCCTCAAGTCCGTCAATCATCGCGACGGCTTCGTCGATCTTGCCGCTGCCATAAAGGGTCCAGGCGCGGGAGATGCCGATGGAAAGCTGCGCGAGCGGGCCGTTCCGGCCCCGCTCAAGTTCTTCGTTGGCCTTTTCATAGCGGCCGTCCAGCATTTCCTGCGCACCGAGCGTCAGCTGTGCGAGGAAATTCTGCAGACCGGCGCTTTCCAGCTCCTTGGAGTAGACAACGGCCTGTTCGACATCGCCGTTGGCCAACTTCAGGAGGAAGGTGCGTTCGAGCAACATCGTATTGCTCGGGTCGGCGGCCAGGGTTTCTTCGTAAAACGCCGCTGCCTGGGCGTAGTCTTTCTGGAAACCGGCGAGGCGGCCGGAAAGGTAGCTGCCGGACAGCGTGAACGGCAGATCGGACGGTGTGCCAAGAGTTTCCGGTTCGGTGCTCGTTTCGGCAAGTGCGGTAGCGGGAAGAAGGGCGAGCACGCTGACCAGCGCAAGCAGTTTCCGGCGGAGAGGACTGCGATCCCTGGTCGAAACGGCACCGGTCGGATTTGTCATCATTGTTCGCACTTCTGTCCCTGAATCTGGTGGGTTTACTGCTTATTACCTTTGACAATGGCGTCTTTAAGGCTGACCGGCAAGGCGCCCGGGATAACTTTCTGCGGGTTTAAATCCTTTTGATTTTGCTCAACGTCGGAAATGCTAAGACTTACGACCAATCATAACCGGTTTCGCTGAAAAAGGGCTTGAAGACAAGCAGTTGCCGTAGCAGGAATGTGCGGTGCAAAAAGATCTGGTGCCGGTGCGGCCCGATTGCTGCCGGAATGATAATGCGAGTTGGCTGCGCGCGAGACGCCGCAGACCGAACTAGGCGAGGAGAGTATCAGATGACCAAGTGGGTCTACAGTTTCGGCAATGGTGCTGCAGAAGGTGCAGCGAATATGCGTAATCTTCTCGGTGGGAAGGGCGCAAACCTGGCCGAAATGAGCAGCCTGGGTCTGCCCGTGCCACCGGGCTTCACCATCACCACGGAAGTCTGCACCTGGTACTACGAGCATGAAAAATCCTATCCGGACGCTTTGACGGCACAGGTTGCCGAAGCGCTGGAGAAGGTCGGCGAGGCGACCAACCGAAAGTTTGGTGACCCGAAACGGCCGCTGCTGGTTTCCGTCCGCTCCGGCGCCCGTGTTTCCATGCCCGGCATGATGGATACCGTCCTGAACCTCGGCCTTAACGACCAGACAGTCGAAGCGATCGCGCAAGAGGCGGGAGACAGGCGTTTCGCCTACGACAGCTACCGCCGCTTCATCCAGATGTATTCCGACGTGGTGCTGGGCCTCGACCACCATGAGTTTGAAGAAATTCTGGAAGAGTACAAGGAACGCAATGAACTGACGCTCGATACCGAAATCGATGCGGATGCCTGGCTGGGAATCATCGAGAAGTTCAAGGCGCTGGTGGAAGAAGAACTGGAAAAGCCGTTCCCGCAGGATCCGCAGGAACAGCTCTGGGGCGCGATCGGTGCGGTCTTCAGTTCCTGGATGGTGCCGCGTGCCGTTACGTATCGCCGCCTGCACGATCTGCCGTCCTCCTGGGGAACAGCCGTCAACGTTCAGGCCATGGTGTTCGGCAACATGGGCGAGAGCTCCGCGACCGGCGTCGCCTTTACCCGGAACCCTTCCACAGGCGAAAACGCCCTTTATGGCGAGTTCCTGGTCAATGCACAGGGCGAGGACGTGGTTGCCGGCATCCGGACACCGCAGGATATCACCGAGAAGGCCCGCATCGGGGCCGGGTCTTCCAGCCCGTCGCTGGAAGCGCTGATGCCGGAGGCATTTGCCGAATTCCAGACCTATTGTGCCAAACTGGAAGCCCATTACAGGGACATGCAGGACCTGGAGTTCACGATCGAGAAGGGCAAGCTTTGGATGCTGCAGACCCGGTCGGGCAAGCGCACCGCCAAGGCGGCGCTGAAGATCGCGGTCGACATGGTTGCCGAAGGGCTGCTGGGTGAGGAAGAGGCCATTGGCCGCGTGGAGCCTGCTGCGCTCGACCAGCTCCTGCACCCGACAATTGATCCGAAAGCAAAGCGCGATGTGATCACGACGGGCCTGCCGGCCTCTCCCGGCGCTGCATCCGGTGCCATCGTCTTTTCCTCTGACGAAGCGGAAAAAGCCAAGGCGGAAGGGCGCAAGGTCATTCTTGTTCGCGTGGAAACCAGCCCGGAAGACATCCATGGCATGCATGCGGCCGAGGGTATTCTGACCAGCCGGGGCGGCATGACAAGCCACGCGGCCGTGGTGGCGCGCGGCATGGGCAAGCCCTGTGTCGCCGGGGCTGGGATGCTGCGGATCGACTATCGCAACGGTGTGATCAATGCTGCCGGACGGCAGTTGAAGGAAGGTGACATCATCACCATCGATGGAGCCACCGGACAGGTTCTGGTTGGTGAGGTCGAGATGCTGCAGCCGACGCTCTCCGGCGATTTCGGCACACTGATGGGCTGGGCCGACAAGGTGCGCCGCATGCGCGTGCGCACCAACGCGGAAACGCCGCAAGACGCCAAGGTTGCGCGGGAGTTCGGCGCTGAAGGTATTGGCCTTTGCCGCACCGAGCACATGTTCTTCGAAGGCGAGCGTATCATTGCCGTGCGTGAGATGATCCTGGCCGAGACCGAAGCCGGGCGCCGGACAGCACTTGCAAAACTCTTACCGATGCAGCGGCAGGACTTTACCGATCTCTTCGAGATCATGCACGGCCTGCCGGTAACGATCCGTCTGCTGGATCCGCCACTGCACGAATTCCTGCCGAAATCGGAAGAGGAACTGGCGGACGTCGCAAAAGCCATGGGTGCCGATCCGGAGTTGCTGCGTGATCGGGCGCTGGCACTGGAAGAATTCAACCCGATGCTCGGCCATCGCGGCTGCCGTCTGCTGGTTTCCTATCCGGAAATCGCCGAAATGCAGGCCCGGGCCATCTTCGAGGCGGCTGTCGAGGCTGCCAAGAAGACCGGCGCACCGGTGGTTCCGGAAATCATGGTTCCGCTGGTCGGTCTCAAGGGAGAACTCGACCTCGTACGCCAGAGCATCGAGGCCATGGCAAAAGCCGTGATGAGCGAAACCGGAGCGGAACTGACCTACCAGATCGGCACCATGGTGGAACTGCCGCGCGCCGCCCTGAAAGCGGCGGAAATCGCACTGTCTGCCGAATTCTTCTCCTTCGGTACCAACGATCTGACGCAGACCACCTTCGGTATCTCGCGCGATGATGCGGCTTCCTTCCTTGGGACCTACCAGACGCGCGGCCTGCTGGAGCAGGATCCGTTCGTCTCTCTCGATCAGGAAGGCGTGGGTGAGCTTATCAAGATCGGCGTTGAACGCGGCCGGTCGACCCGTCCCGACATCAAGCTTGGCATTTGCGGGGAGCATGGTGGTGATCCGGCCTCGATCTCCTTCTGCGAAGGCGTCGGTCTGGACTATGTCTCTTGCTCGCCGTTCCGCGTGCCGATTGCCCGCCTCGCAGCAGCTCAGGCGGCCTTGAAGTTCAAGTCCGGAAGCTGAATGGGGCGGAAAACTCCGGTCGAGGCCAAGGGGAGTGCGGTGTGAGCGATGCCTACCCCAAGCTGGACACCTTGCGGGCGGGTGGCAAGAGGCAGCTCGCGCGGGTTCTCAGCCGGCTGGAAAGCCATGCGGAGGATGCCGAAACCGCGGCTTTTCTGGATTCTGCCGCCGGTGAAGCCTCCGCGAAAGTGCTGGGCCTCACCGGTCCGCCCGGCGTTGGCAAATCCAGTCTGACGGATGCTCTCATCAAGGCATGCCGGGCCGCGGGGCAGACCGTGGCGGTGCTGGCCATCGATCCGTCTTCCGCGGTGACCGGTGGTGCCCTTCTGGGTGACCGAACCCGCCTGAAAACCGATCCATCCGACGAAGGCGTCTTCGTCCGCTCCATGGCGGCGCGAGATCGCCTCGGGGGCCTCTCCGATCATGCGGTTGCGGCAATTGCAGTTCTCCGGTGCGTTTGTGACTGCGTGATCGTTGAAACCGTTGGTATCGGACAATCGGAAGGGGATCTGAAGCAGGCTGTCGACACGGTTGTTCTGTGTATCCAGCCCGGATCGGGCGACAGTCTGCAGTTCATGAAAGCCGGCATCATGGAGCTGCCGGATATCGTGGCTGTCACCAAGGCAGATATGGGGGTGCTCGCCCGTCGGGCTGCCTCGGATGTCGCGGGTGCCCTGTCATTGAGCGATGCCGACAGTACTGCAGGGTGGAAGGTGCCTGTGTGCGAAGTCTCCGCGCAAACCCTCAGCGGTGTTGATGATCTGGTGGACCACTGGACGCGCCACCATGCGCACATCGCGTCCGGTGAAGCCTTGCACCGTCAGCGCAAAGCGCAGCATGTTGCCTGGTTCAAGGATATGGTGCGTACGGAATTCGGTCACGCTGGCCTGAAGCTGGCTGCCGGGGTAGAGCAGGACTGGCTGACATTGGCCGAGACAGCGCCCTTTGCGAGCTTTCACGGGTTTGCCGCCAGGCTCCGTCCGTTGCTGGGTCTTTGAGCTTGGCAACGATCCAAGGTCGTTCCGAAAAAATTCGAAGACCCGGCTGGCAGGCATTTGCCCGTACGAAGTGTCGTCAAGCTTCCGCCGCGCGTATCTGGTAGCTCAGGTCTGTGCCGAAACCGGGCGTACCAACGCGGTGAAATTCGTCCAGGAACGCGGTCAGGGCGGTATCTGTCAGCGGCCGGGAAATGTAGTAGCCCTGCATTCGGTTGCAGTCGTGTGCCTGCAGGAAACGGATCTGTTCCAGCGTCTCGATGCCTTCGGCAACAATGGTCATGCCGAGCGCTTTGCCGAGCTGGATGATCGATACCAGAATGGCCTCGGCTTCGGCGTTGCCGTTCATGTCGGAAACGAAATCCCGGTCGATCTTGAGTGTGTCGAAAGGGAAGCGGCGCAGGTAGCTGAGGCTGGAATAACCTGAACCGAAGTCATCGAGCGCAACCTTCACGCCCAGGTTCTTCAGCCTGCGCAGGGCCTTCAGCACCGAATCGTTGCGGCCTGCGAAAACACTTTCGGTGACTTCAATTTCAAGGCGCTGTGGCGGCAGGTTGTTGGCGGCAAGGATCGCCATCACCTTTTCGACGAACCGCGGGTGCTTGAACTGGTTTGGCGAAACGTTGACCGAAACGGTGATGCCGGGCCATTCGTGCGCCTTGGCGCAGGCCTTGTTGAGCACCCAGATGCCCAGTTCGTTGATCAGGCCGGTTTCCTCGGCCACCGGAATGAACTGCGCCGGGGAAATGACGGTGCCGTCTTCCTTGGTCCAGCGGGCAAGAGCTTCAACGCTGACGATCCGCTTGGCCGATGTGTCGGACTGCGGTTGGTAGGCAAGTGTCAGTTCGTCGTTCTTGAGTGCCAGCCGAAGTTCGCGGGACAGCCGGTCCTTGGACTGGACGTGATGTTCCATGTTCGGTTCGAAGAAGGAACGGCGGTTCCGGCCATTTGCCTTGGCATCATAAAGCGCGATATCGGCCTTGCGCAGCAGCTCGTCCGGATCGTTGCCGTCGCGCGGGGCAATGGCAGCGCCCATCGAGAGGCTGGCGTGAAGCTCACGGCGCCCGATCATGATCGGACGGCCGATTTCGTCCTGCACCTGGTCGAGGATGTATTCCAGCCAGACATCATCTTCGCAGTTCTTGATGACCATCGCGAATTCGTCGCCGCTGATGCGCGCAACGATCCCGGATTCGGGAATGACGCGCTGCAGTCTCTGGGCGACCGCAGTGATCACCTTGTCGCCGGCGGAATGGCCAAGCGTATCGTTGATGTCCTTGAAATGGTCGAGGTCGATGTAGACGACAGCGGTATTCGTTCCCTTGGCAACGCTTTCGTCCAGCGTGTCCGTCAAAAGTGCATGGAACCGCGCGCGGTTCGGCAGGCCGGACAGGGCGTCATGACGCGAGGAGTGGACTGCCTTGGCTTCGCTGCGTGCAAGACGTTTGGTCATCTGGCGGGTGAAGATGGTCACGGCGATGACCACGGCGGCAATCATGAATGCCGCCAAGGCCAGGAACGGATTGATCCGGCGTATCATCTGGCTGCCGGGCTCGGTTGTCTGCCAGGCGATCAGGCCGACATCCTGTCCAAGCGGGGACTTCAGCTGAAACCTGCCGACGCCATCGCGCTGGGTCTGGTTGTTGGCGAGAACAAACCCGTCAAGGCGAGACATTTCCGAGATTTCCGTCAGCTTTTCACCCCGCAAAGGTACCAGACTTACCAGCACTGACGGCGGGAAACGGACCCGGGAGATCGACTGGATCTGCGGCATGATGGCGGCGGCACTGAAGAGATACGGTTCACCTGCCAGGGAGACGAGGCCGGTTTCGGCAATCGACCGGCGCGCGTCGCTGCTTTGCGGAATGAAACTGTAGAGCCCGGATGGTGTGCGGCGGAAGGAAATGATGTAGCGGGCGCGCACCTTGGCAATGGCCGGCTTCAGTTCCTGAAGCAGCTCCTGTGTCATCCACTGGTTGGTGTGGTTCTGGGCGTAGACATATTGCACGCCGTAATCGCGATTGATCAGGATCGACTTGGAAAAACCGTGGTTCTGGAACAGCCAATGCATCAGGTTGTTGTAGATCCAGCCTTCATCCGGGTTGATCTGGTTGACCCGGTGATAGGCTTCGTCCCAGATCACGACGCCGTTCTGCTGCTTGACCATGTAATTCTGGGTCAGCTGCAAAGCGCCGGAAATGAGCTTGTTCTGGGATTCGACAGCGGTTTCGTCCGACAGGCGGGCAGACCAGTGCAACAGGCCGAAAATACCGACAACGGATATCATGACGATTACGACCATCGGAATAATGATCGCGTTTGCTATCTGTCCGCCGGAGTTTTTAGACGAATTGTACATATACGAGCCCGATTTCTTTGGCCCGAGTATTGTCGATCTGGGTTAAGGAATGCCGCAAATTCTAAGTAAATTAAGGGTAAAGTCTCAAAACTCCCGATCCTGTTTTGCAAACAGTCTTAAAGAGCTTAGCTGTATGGCCCCCAAGACTTGGCCTGTCCGTTGCTCGAACAGCTCAAATCAGCTGTAAGCTGCGGAAGCTGACGTTTGTACGCAGACCAACAATGATATGGTCATGCACCTCGATCCCGAGTGGGCCGGCAATATCGACGATTTTCTTGGTCATCTGTATGTCGGCGCGTGATGGGGTCGGATCGCCCGACGGGTGGTTGTGAACAAGGATCAGGGCCGTTGCCGAAAGCTCCAGGGCGCGCCGGATCACTTCGCGTGGATAGACCGGGGTGTGATCGACCGTGCCCGTCTGCTGAACCTCATCAGCGATAAGCGCATTTTTCTTGTCGAGAAACAGGATCCTGAACTGCTCTACAGGCGCCAGCCCCATGGAAACCTGCAGGTAGTCCATGACCTTCTGCCAGCTGTCGAGCACCTGCCGTTTTTCCAGCCCGGCCTTGTGAAAGCGGATGACCGATGCATGCACCGCCTGAAGCGCATCTATGCTGATGTCGGACAGCCCCGGAATTTCCTTGAGCCGTTCCCGGGGGGCGGCAAGGGCTGCCGGAAAGGAACCGAAGCGCTGAAGCAGTGCTTTGGCGATCGGCTTTGTATCCTGGCGGGGCAGGGCGGAAAATAACAGGAATTCCAGGAGTTCATAATCGGCGAGACCTTGCTCGCCCGTTTTACGAAATCGTTCCCGCAGCCGCTGGCGGTGTCCCTTGTGGTCGCTGCCGGTTGCGGCCGGTGCTTCACTGGCGGTCGTCGTCTCTTTCATGAGCTCCTGCGTCAGCCGCTGTCAGATGACGGTGCATCGCCGGTAAACGGACTTCAGGCCGAACAATCAGTCCGTCTGCAGGCCCGGCTTGTGGATGCCTTTGGGGGACGTGGTGAAGATCTGGCAGCCTTCAGGCGTGATGCCGATGGAATGTTCGAACTGGGCGGACAGGGATCTGTCCCGCGTGACGGCTGTCCAGCCGTCGCTGAGAACCTTCACGTGCGGGCGGCCCAGATTGACCATCGGTTCGATGGTGAAGATCATGCCCGGCTTCAGTTCAACGCCTTCGCCAGGACGACCGTAATGCAGGATGTTGGGGGTGTCGTGGAACAGAAGGCCAAGACCGTGCCCGCAGAAATCGCGCACGACCGAACAGCGTTCAGCCTCGACAAAGGTTTGGATGGCAGCACCGATATCTCCGGTGGTGTTGCCCGGTTTGGCAGCCTCGATACCGCGCATCAGCGATTCATAGGTCACATCGATCAGACGCTCGGCAGCACGCTTCAACTGGCCGACCGGATACATGCGGCTGGAATCACCGTGCCATCCGTCCAGAATGAAGGTCACGTCGATGTTGACGATGTCGCCCTCGCGCAGGGCCTTGTCGTTTGGAATGCCGTGACAGACGACATGGTTGATCGACGTACAGGAGGACTTTGTGTAGCCGCGATAGTTCAGCGTTGCCGGAATGGCGTTGTGATCCATGCCGTACTGGTAGACGAAGTCGTCGATTTCCTGGGTGGTCGTGCCCGGTTTGACGATTTCGGCCAGTTCGTCCAGACAGGCTGCGGTCAGCTGTCCGGCGCGCATCATGCCTTCAAAATCTTCAGGGCCGTACAAACGTACCTGACCCGTGTTTTTCAAAGGGGCTTCCGAAGCGTCGATATAGCTGACCATGGGGTTTACCGTGTCTCACAATTATCCGGTGCCATTCTAAGCCCACAAGGCCCAGTTCGGCACCAATTATCCGTTACCTGTTCTCATACCGCCCAAAGCGCCCATTTTCCAGCTTCTGTTCCCGCAAAATCAGGCTGACGTGGAAACTTCCCGCCTGTGCGGTGAAAAGCGGCAGTGCCTTCTTGCGCTTTTCGGGCAGGAGAGCTAGGGGAAGGGAAAAGCGGGCGTGGTGGAATTGGTAGACACAAGGGACTTAAAATCCCTCGGCCCTAGGCTGTACGGGTTCGAGTCCCGTCGCCCGCACCATGGTTTGTTGCGCTACCGGCCTTTGGCCCACTTGAGCGGCGGCTTGGTTCGAGGTTTCGTTTCGCGCCTGTCCTTCTTCCCTGTGCTCTTGCCTTTCCAGCCGGTTGAGCGCAGATTTTGTGTCCGACCCTGCTAATCCATGCCTTCGCCTGCAATCTGCAGATTTTTCCGGATTGTCACGGATCCGTTGAACGACTGTCACAATTTGCGCCCGAAAGAGCGCTAGATCATCGGTCGATCAACCGGAAACGCGTTTGCTTCCGGCCCCAGTTCACTCCCGCTCTCGCGGTGTCATATCTCATTGCGGTCCGCTACCAGGCCATCCTTGAATTCGTTCGACCTGCTCGCCGGAAGGAGTTTCCATGACTTATGCCGACAATCGCGTGCCCTCCGGCAGCGCCCTGACAGTTCTGAAAAACGCCCGGCTGGTGCTCGCCGATGAAGTCGTCAGCGGTCACATTGCCTTTTCCGAAAGCGGGATCGTCTCGGTGGATCAGGGCAGCGCGCCGCAAGCCGGGTTCGACCTTAAGGGTGATTACCTGCTGCCGGGGTTGGTCGACATTCACACCGACCACTTCGAAAAGCATGTCTTTCCGCGTGCACATGTGCGCTGGGATCCGCTCAGAGCTGCGATGGCCCATGATGCTCAGATCATCGGCAGCGGCATTACCACCGTGTTCGACAGCCTCTGCGTGGGGGCGACGATCAAGAACCCGGAGCGCCGCGAAATCCTGGCGCCAATGATCGACGCTCTGGAAACGCTTCAGTCCGGAGGCATGCTCAAGTCGGAGCATCTGGTGCATCTGCGCTGCGAGATCACCGATGGCGAGACCACGCGCCTGACGGAAGAAAACATCGGCAAGGACATCGTGCGCATGGTGTCGGTGATGGAGCACCTGCCAGGCCGGCGCCAGAGCAAGGACGTCGAGGCCTATATTCACCGCCGCATGGCCGACACGGGCGAAACACGTGCCGTTGCCGAGCGTGAGACGCAGGAGCTGTTGAACTTCTCCGACGAAGTCAGCTCGAAGGTTCGTCCGACTGTGGTCGCGCTGGCGCATGCACACAAGCTGCCGCTGCTCAGTCACGACGATACGGAACTCGAGCACATCGACGAAGCCCTCGGCGAGGGTATCAGCGTTTCGGAATTTCCCTGCACACTGGAGGCAGCCCGCAAGGCCAAGAGCCACGCAATGCACGTCGTCGGTGGTGCGCCCAACGTCATTCGCGGCGGGTCCCAGTCGGGCAACATCGCGGTCAGCGCACTGTTGGCGGAAGATCTCGTCGACATCCTGGCTTCGGACTACGTCCCGCGCTCGCTGCTCGACTGTGCGTTTCTTGTGGGGCTGGACGATGCGTTCCACGCCGACCTTCCGGCAGCTATCCGGATGGTTTCGAAAACCCCGGCCGAGGTTGCCGGACTGTCAGACAGAGGCGAGATCGCAGAAGGAAAACGCGCCGACCTGCTTCATGTCGGCGTCCTCAACGGACATCCCTTCATCAAGCAGGCCTGGCGGAACGGACAGCGGGTGCTCTGATCATTCGACTGTTTGATGTGCGTTGCCTTTTTGGGGACTGATCGTGTGGTGAGGTCACGGCATGGATGCCATGGCTTGACCATGGCATCCATGCCGTTTCCGAGGTGAGCATGAGGCGTTGATCAGGATTTTCCGAGGTCTTGCTGATTGGGAGGCATGCAGCGGAAAAAGGAAACTCGGCGGGAGGAGAAAAACGCTGCCTCTCCCCCAGGTGAAAATTACTTTCGCCCCGGTTCCAGGCCGATGATCCGCCGCCGCAGGAAACCGGAGAAGCCGTCGATCAGGTAGACCATGAAGATGATCAGGAAAATGATCGTCCAGGCTTCCGGCCAGCGGTAGGCGTGGATGCGGTCGGCGAGGAGGAAGCCGATGCCTCCGGCGCCGACAATGCCCAGGATGGTGCCGGTGCGGGTGTTGGATTCAAAATTGTAGAGGATGATCGACAGGATCACCGGCAGGGCCTGCGGCATAACCGCAAAGCGGATTGTCTGCAGGCTGCCGCCGCCGGAAGCGCGCACGCCTTCAACCGGCTTTTGACTGGTGTTCTCGATGGCTTCCGAAAAGAGCTTCGAAAACGTGCCGACTTCCGAAACCGCAATGGCCAGAATGCCGGCCAGCGGCCCGAGGCCGAAGGCGCGGATGAAGACGAGTGCGAGGATCAGCTGTTCGATTGCCCGCAGGGCGTCGAAACCGCGCCTGACACCGAGCCGGAGCCAGGACAGTGGCAGGATGTTCTTGGCGCCCAGGAATGCCAGTGGAAACGCAACCAGCGCTCCCAGAAGCGTGCCCATGAACGCCATGGCGACAGTTTCCCCGAGACCTTTCAGAACTTCCTGCCATTCCGCCCAACTTGTCCAGATGTGGGGTGGAAACATGAAGGCGAGCACATCGCCAAAGCGGGTCGCTCCGTGAAGGAGTTTTTCAGGCGCAAAGCCGAAGTCCCACAGGCACCAGCCGGTCAAAAGAAGGAAAGCCGACCAACCGGCGAGACGGATCAGGCGCGTCCGGAGCGGTGTTGAAAAGGCGCCTGGTACGAGCGTTCTGGCGCGGGCGATATCTGGACGTTGTGCGGTCATGATCAGATGCCTTTTCCGGTCAGGCCGATGATGCGATGACGCACCTTTTCGCTCAGCATGTCGATGACGATCACGGTGAGGAAGACGATCAGGAACAGGGCCGAAAGATCGGTGTATTCCTGCAAGGACATTGCCACGCGGATCTCCTGGCCCAGGCCGCCTGCGCCGACGAAGCCGATGATGGAGGAGGACCGAACGTTGATCTCGAACCGCAGCAGCGTGTAGCTGATGATGTTCGGGACAACCTGGGGCACGATGCCGTAGCGGATCTGGTCGAACCAGGTGCCGCCCGACGCCTTGATGCCTTCGAGCGGGCGCATGTCGGCATTTTCGTTGGCTTCGGAATAGAGCTTGCCGAGAGCGCCGGTGGCATGAAGACCGATGGCGAGAACACCGGCCAGCGGGCCGACGCCAAAACAGAAAACGAAAATGAGGGCCCAGACGAGATCCGGAACCGTCCGGATGATTTCCAGGAACCGGCGGGTGACGTTCAGGACCAGTCTGTTGGGGGAGAGGTTCCGTGACGCCGGGAAACTGAGGAGAAACGCACCGACGATGCCAAGCAATGTTGCCATATAGGCGATCAGGATCGTTTCCAGGAGCAGCCAGAGCCAGACCTTCCAGCGCCAGAACCAACCGGCAAGATCCGCCCCGATTGTCTCGCGGTGAAGCTCCGGCAAGGTCTTGTAGAGATACTCTCCAAGCCGTGGCAAACCTGCCCAGATCTTCCACATGGACACACGGTCGCCATCGGGCAGGGTGACGTCGGTCATGTCGAAGAAACCGCCTAACCACGCCGTTGCGAAGAAGCAGAGTGCGAAGACCGTGGTCGAGACGAGGTTTACCCGGAGGGCTGACCGGCGGGCGGCAGCATAATCGATTTCGAACCGGTCAATGGCAGGGGAGAGCGCTGTCATGCCTCTAGTTCCAATGATTTTGGGCAGGAGGCGCTGACGCCGCAGCGTTCTGCGCCACAAGTTTTTCCAGGCGTCATCCCTGGAAACGCGAAGTGCCGCCCGGGATGACAATGGTCGGGTCGTCGGGAGGAACCCGGATCGGCCGGTTTCCTCCCTCGCTCTGAAAAGTCAGCCGCCGCGGCGCTGTTTCTTCAGCCAGTCCCGCATTTCGACGATCCACTGGTAACGGTCGTGATCAACCTCGATCCACGCTTCCTGGGTGCTGTCTTCGCCGCCGGTCATTTCGATGAATGCCAGCGTATCCTTTTCCGGGATTTCCATGACCGCGGTGCGCATGGCATCGATCAGGCCCTTAGGCAGGTTGCTGCGGGCAGCCAGCGGACCGGAAGTGATTTCCGGTGACTTCCAGATGGTGCAGATCGCGTCTTTCTCGATCATGCCCTTGGTGACCATGCGCTGCGGAATGCCGTCTTCCTCGTTGGTGATGTAGGTAGCGGCAGCGTCATACTGCTTGTTGTAGACACCAAGCACACCGGTTTCATGGGCCCCGGAGAAGGGAATGGCACCGAAATAGGTTTTCGGCTCGTAGCCTTGTTTGCTGAGGTTGAAGTAAGGCACGGCATAACCGGACGTGCTGTCCGGATCGGCAAAAGCCAGTGTCTTGCCCTTCAGGTCGTCAAGGGTCTTGTAGCCGCTGTCACAACGCACGGCGACGACCGAGAAATAACCGGTGGAACCGTCCTTCTGCAGGCGGGAGACAAGCGGAACGACACCGCCGTTGGTTTCCGTGTAGGCAGCGGCATAGGAAGACGAACCGAAGAAGGCGAATTCGATCTGGTCGGCCGCCATGGCCTGGATCACGCCGTCATAGGATCCGGCGGTGAAGATTTCGACATCAACGCCGAGTTCGTTCTCCAGGTACTTTTCGAAAGGCGTGTAACGGGCGATCCGGTCTTTTTCGTTTTCACCGGAAAGAATGCCGAACTTGACTGTCTTGTACTGGTCCTTCCAGCTGTCCGCCACGGCCGGGGAGGCTGCAAGAACGGCAGCGGAAACGGCTGCTGCAAAAATGGCCTTCATCTCAAGTCTCCTTTGGTGCCGGCAGATCCGGCGATTTGCGCGGCAAAGGCCGCTTCAAGAGCGAGAGCGGATGATCCGCTTCGCGAAGGTCAGGCCCCGACAGCCTTCATCGGCGGCCGGGAAGTGGTTGTCGAAAGGGAGGTGGAGGTGACTGCTTCGTTGATGTCACCGGAAAGATCGTCGGATCCGTAAATCTGCCGAACCCTTTCACTAGTCAGGGCGTCCGGCGTGCCGTCGAACTGAACCCGCCCGTCCTTCATTGCGATGATCCGGTCGCAGTAGGCACGGGCGGTGTCGAGCGTGTGCAGATTGACCAGCACCGTAAGACCGTCCGTCCGGTTGATTTCGCGCAAGGCGTCCATCACACGACTGGCGTTGGCCGGATCAAGTGAAGCAATCGGTTCGTCGGCCAGCATGATGCGCGGGTTCTGCACCAGCGCCTTGGCGATGGCGACGCGCTGCTGCTGCCCGCCGGAAAGGGTTCCCGCGCGTTGCAGCGCCTGGGGCACAAGGTCCAGCCGGTCCAGGGCTTCGATGGCGCGGGCGCGGTCCTCGTCAGTAAAGGATCGTGTCATGGAGCGCAGGAACCCAGTGTGGGCGATGCGGCCAACCATGACATTGGTCAGCACATCCATGCGCTCGACGAGATTGAACTGCTGAAAGATCATGGCGCAGGACGCACGCCAAAGCCGCAGATCGCGACCCTTCAGGGCCGTGATGTTCTTTCCCTCGTTAAGGATCGTCCCCCGGCTGGGGTCGGCCAGCCGGTTGATCATGCGCAGGAACGTGGACTTGCCGGCACCGGACCGGCCGATCACGCCGACCATCTGTCCCTTGGGAATGGCAAGGGAGACACTGTCCACCGCGGTCAGGTCTCCAAAGACTTTAGATAATTGCTCAATGACCAGCATCGGGCCCTCCGAAAAACGGAGAGCGAACTAGCAGACATGTGCCGAGAACAGATGTCTATACGATTATACTTTTATGAAGTTTTACGACAGAAGCATCGAGAAAATTTGCCGGAAAACAAATAAGATCAAGTTTTGTCTGGAAGTTCGAAGTTAAAGAAATTTTCTGCTTCGTAGATCCATCTTTCTCTGATGTAAATTTCGTAAAATTTACATAATACGGTCACGTTCCGCGGCGCGCGTGTCGTTACGCTCCTGTTGCCTTGCCGGCTTTGTTTCGGCTGTCTGAGGAGTTCCTGTCATGCGCTTTTTGAAATCCGCCGCACTCGCGGCTGCCGTTCTTGCCGTTTCCCTGTCTTCTTCCCTGGCCGACACGTTCAAACTGGCCGTTACCGACGTGGAGGGCCTGGAGCGGCTGCAGGTTGAATGGGGGCCGTTCAAGAACGCCCTTGAAAATGCAACAGACCACACCTTCGAGTTTTTCCCGGTTACCAGCCGGACCGCAGCGGCTGAAGCCTTGCGCGCCCAACGCGTCGACTTTGTCGTAACCGGTCCTGCCGAGTACATCGTGATCAACAAATTGACCGAAGCCCGTCCGCTTATAGGTCTTGGCCGCCCGGATTACTTCTGTGCCGTCGTCGTACGAGCCGACAGCGGTTTCACGCGGCCGGCCGATCTCAAGGGCAAGAAGGTGGCCTTCGGTGATATCGGTTCCACTTCTAACATGCTGTGCCCGATGCAGCTGATGGCCGATTATGGCGTCGATCCGGTCAAGGACATCGAGAAGCTGCATACTTCGCGCAACATTGCGCATGAAGCCTTGAAGAAGGGTGATGTTGCCGCCATCGGGATCAATCACAATTCGTGGATTGGCACCCGCAACAAGGATGATAGCGTCCCGAACGGCTTTTTCCGGGTAATCGCCCGTTCCGGCGATCTGCCGAACGACATGATCATGGCCGGAGCCCATGTCGATCCCGCGACAGCGCAGAGCCTGCGTCAGGCGATCCTCGACAACAAGAAATCGATCATCGCCGCGATCCTGCAGCACGAGGAAAACGACAAGTATTCGGGCATGGATCTGGTGGCGATCGAAGATGGTGCCTATGACCTGGTGCGGTCCATGTACACCACCGCCGGTTTCCCGCAATACGACAAGTTCATCGGCGAATAATGGCGCAGCCTCTGCTCCAGTCCGCCGGCGCAATCGCGCCGGCGGTCCCAGCCCGACAGCCCGTGACGGAGACGCCGTGTGACCTGAAGGTCGAAGGCCTTTGCAAGACTTTCGGCAAGGACCGGAGCGTGCTGCGCGAAGTTTCCTTCTCCGTGGGCCGTGAGGAAGCTGTTGCCTTGATCGGTTCAAACGGTGCTGGAAAATCGACCGCATTGCGCTGCGCGCTGCGTCTGATCGAGCCGGAAGCCGGTTCGGTTCTGTTGTTCGGTGAAGACATTTCCTCCGCGCGACAGCGCCAGCTCAGGCGGGTTCGCACCGAGGTCGGCTTTGTCTTTCAAAAGCACAACCTGGTGCCTCGTGTTTCGGCGTTGACCAACGTAATCCATGGCAACCTGGGCCGCACCGGTGGCATGCGCGGCTGGTCGCAGTTTCTCGCCAAAACGGCCTTGCGTGACCGGGCAATGTCTTGCCTCGAAAGGGTAGGGCTCGCGGACCATGCACTGAAACGGGCGGACCAGCTCTCGGGCGGTCAGTCCCAGCGGGTTGCGATCGCCAGAGCCTTGATGCAGCAGCCCAGAATGATCGTCGCGGACGAACCCGTTGCCAGCCTTGATCCGGTTGCCGGCCAGGAAGTGATGGACCTCTTCCGCCAACTCACCCGGGAGGAGGGGATCACGCTCCTGTTCACCTCGCACAACGTGCAACAGGCGCTCGCCTACTCCGATCGGGTCCTTGCGATCCGGCAGGGAGAAGTCGTTCTGGACGAGAAGAGCAGCAACCTGAGTGTTGCAGATCTGGGGAGGCATTATGGCTGATCTCCTAACATTGAAACGCTCCCGCAAGCCGGATCGGTTCGAACGCCCGGGTGCATTTCATTTTGTCGCCTATGTCGCGCTGCTGGCCTTCGTTGTCTGGTCGTTTCAGGGGGCAGGCTGGTCGTTTTCCGCTCTGGTTTCTGGCGGTCCGGCGCTGATCGACTTCCTGTCGAGGGCCTGGCCGCCTTCGCTGGAAAGGTTGCCGCAACTGTCAAAGGCGTTGCTGGAAACCTTTCAGATGGCGCTCGCGGGCACACTTATCGGCATCGTCCTCAGCCTGCCGTTGGCGATCCTGGCCGCAAAAGGCCTGACGCGGCCGTCGATGTTGTCCCGGGCTGTCTATACCTGTGCCCGCTTGCTGGTCGCCCTCTTCAGGACGGTGCCGGATCTGGTCTGGGCATTGGTCTTTGTCATTTCGGTTGGACTTGGCCCATTCGCGGGCACGCTTGCGATTGCCGTCGACACCATCGGTTTTTGCGGACGCTTCTTCGCTGAAGCCATGGAGGATGTGGAGAAAGGACCAACCGAGGCGCTGACAGCGGCCGGTGCAGGGCGTTTCGACACGATCTTCTGTGCAGTGGTACCTGCCGCGATGCCCTCCTTTATCACCACCTCGCTGTTCGCGCTTGAAAAGGCCACGCGATCCTCAGTCGTGCTTGGTCTTGTCGGGGCAGGGGGCATCGGCATCGAACTCAAGGTGGCCATGGACTTTTTCGACTACCAGCTCGCTATGACCATCATCCTGATGATCTTCGTGCTGGTTCTTTGTGTTGAGCGGCTTGGCACAATCGCCCGCAGCCGGATACTGGAAGGATCGTCTCAATGAGCGACACGCACACTCTGGAAAAAACCGATACCGCCCATCTCGCGTGGGACAAGCGCTGGCAGACAGAAGAAGGCCGCGCGGATTGGCTGCGTCCGGAGGCGGACGTTGCCGGTCTGATCGAAAGACTTCAGAAGCAGGGGCCGGTGAAGGCCCTGGATCTGGGCTGCGGGGTTGGCCGACATGCGCTTTCCTTTGCCCGCGCCGGGTTCGAGACCCACGCGATGGATCTTTCCGAAGCGGGGCTGGGTGAGCTGAAAAAGAGCGCGGCACTGGAAAGCATGCAGATTGCGACGCATCTGGCGCCGATGACGTCGCTGCCCTTTGAGGATGACAGTTTCGACTATGTCCTGTCCTTCAACGTGATCTATCACGGTGATCCGTCGATCGTCCGTACAGCCATTTCGGAGATTGCCCGGGTGTTGAAACCTGGCGGAATCTACCAGGGAACCATGTTGTCAAAGCGCAACGCGAACTTCGGGATCGGGACGGAAATTGCCGCGGACACGTGGGTTCGTGAAGGGGACGACGACAAGGATCACCCGCATTTCTATTGCAATGCGGGTGAACTGGTTTCGCTTTTCGACCGGTTTGAGCTGAGCTACCTGGAAGACAAAGTGCACTCGAAGCCCGGGTCGTGGCACTGGCACATGATCGCGGAACTCAACCGCTGAACGAGCCGGTCTCGGCGGCGGGCGTTATTCGCCCGCCGGTTCCGGCAGCGGTTCGTCCGTCTCCGGATTGAGTGTCTGGTCGGCATCGGCGGTCGGCTGACGGGTAAAGCCCTTGAGGTCCGCAAATTCGCGGGCGTCCCGCTGGATTTCCACCGGGCTGAGGGCATAGCCGGTCGCCAGTTCGGCGAGCGAGCGCAGCGCGTGCATGTGGATGCGCTCATAGCCGTGGCTGGCATCAACACCAAATGTGATCAGCGCCGTGCGCACGTCCGCACCCGCCTCGATGGCGGTTGCCGCATCCGAGCGATAGAAGCGGAAGACATCCTTCTGGAACTTGATGTCGTTGTCCCGGCAGAGTTGGACCATCTTGCGGGTGAGATGATAGTCGAATGGTCCGGTCTGGTCCGCCATGGCGATAGTGACGCCGAATTCGTCCGAATTCTGCCCTGGGGCAGTGGTGCCGTTGTCGATGGCAACCAGCGACGCGATGTCTGGCGTCAGGATGGACTGGGCGCCATGGCCGGTTTCCTCTGCAATCGTGAACAGCCAGAACACGTCGACCGTCGGTTCGATGTCGGATTCCACCAGCGCCTTGATCGCCGCCAGCATCACCGCAACACCTGCCTTGTTGTCCAGGTGGCGGGAAACGATGAAGCCGTTTTCCAGGAACTCCGGCGCCGGGTCTATGGAAACAAAATCGCCGACGTCGATACCAAGCCGGTGCAGGTCGTCTACCGACTTGGAATAGGCGTCTACGCGAAGTTCGACGTAGGGCCATCCGACCGGAAGTTCATCCACGCCGGTGTTGTAGGTGTGCCCCGACGCCTTCAGCGGCAATATGGTGCCGGTGTAGGCGCCGCTTTCGGAAAAGATCGTCGTGCGGGCTCCTTCCGCGAAGCGGGCGGACCAGTGGCCGATAGACACCAGCTCCAGTCGGCCGTTGTCTTTCAGCGATTTTACCTGGGCGCCAAGCGTATCGAGATGCGATACGAAGGCCCGCGCGGGACGGCGCGACTTGCCGGACACTCTCGCCCGAACACCGCCACGGCGGGTAATTTCGTAAAATACCCCCAGCGCCTCCAGTTCCTTGGAAACGTGCCGGACAATTTCGTCCGTATAGCCCGTCGGGCTGGGGATTTTCAGAAGTTCCTTCAGTCGATCGTTCAAATAGGAAATATCGATATTCAGCAAGGTCATGTTCCGGCCCGGTTCAAGGTCGTCCTGACGGGTTGAGGCACCGACAGGGGAAACAGGAAGTCCACGAAGCGTTCTGCGGTTGGCTGAGGTTCGTGGTTGGCGAGCCCCGGCCGCTCGTTCGCCTCGATAAAGCGGTACTCCGGTTGTCGCGGGTCTTTGACCATCAAGTCAATGCCTGTCACCGGAATTTCAATTGCGCGCGCTGCCTTGATCGCGGCTTCGATCAGGGTGTGATGGGTTTCACCAGTCACATCATGAATGGTGCCACCGGTATGAAGGTTGGCCGTACGGCGGACCGGCAAGGTCTTGCCTTCTGGCAGAATATCTTCCAGCTGAAATCCGTTGGCTGTGAGGCAGCGCAGAACCTCGTCGTCCACTTCGATCCTGGATTCCCCGCCTGTTGCCGCAGACCGGCGGCGGGACTGGATTTCGATCAGTTCTCCAATCGTGGCCTTGCCGTTTCCGGTGACCTCGGCCGGTTTGCGCAGGGCGGTCGCCACTACCTTGTAGTCGATCACGACAAGCCGCAGATCCTGACCGGTCACGAATTCCTCCACCAGAACATCATTGGAGTGGGTACGGGCAACTTCCACCGCAGCCATGACGTCTTCGGTCGTTGTCAGTCCGATGGCGATGCCCTTGCCCTGTTCACCGCGCGCAGGCTTGACCACAACCGAACCGTGCTGGTCCAGAAACGCGGCGATCTCATCAGCGGATCCTGCCAGGATCTGGTCAGGCACGTTTACACCGGCCCTTTCGACGATCCGGCGCGTGGTGGCCTTGTCGTCGCAGATGGACATGGCGACGGCGCTGGTGAATTCGCTCAAGGATTCCCGGCAGGCGACCGAGCGGCCACCATAGGACAGGCGGAAGAAGCCGCCTTCCGCGTCGATGATCTCCGCCTGGATACCGCGCCGCCGTGCCTCGTTCACGACAATGGTGGCGTAAGGGTTCAGCTTGTCTTCAACGGCAGGGCCGGCGAACAGGGCCTCGTTGATGGTGTTCTTGCGCTTGATGGTGAAATAGGGAACCCGCTCGAAGCCGAGTTTGTCGTAAAGGCCAATGGCAAGTTCGTTGTCGTGAAGCACCGACAGGTCCATGTGCGGTGCGCCCTTGCCCTTGAAGACCTCCGCCATGCGCCGGACCAAGGCTTCCCCTATGCCCGGAAACCGGGCCTGCGGGGAAACCGCAAGGCACCAGAGCGAACTGCCGAGATCGGCATCATTGGTGGCCCGGCTGTGATCGACGCCCATTGCCGTGCCGACGATGACACCGGTCTCGTCTTCTTCCGCCACGAGCACCGTGATGGTGCGCGGATCGAGTTGCGACCAGAAGAACTCCGGCGGCACCGGCACCATGCCGCGGGTGAGATAAAGTTCGTTGATCGCCTCCGCATCACTGCGGGAAGACAAACGCCGTACCGTGAAGCCCTTGCGACGATTACGCGCCGGCCGGTAGGTCGCGAGATCCAGGCGGAACGTGTGCGAGGGGTCAAGGAACAGCTCCTGCGGGGCCGAGCCGACCAGTACATGCGGATCACGCACATAGAACGCGATGTCGCGTCTGTCCGGTCGCTCGTTGCGCAGGACCTCGACCAGTTTCTCGGTTTCGCCATAGGTGTTGGCAAACACCAGCCGTCCCCAGCCACAATCGATAAACCGGTTCTTCTGGGCTTCCGTCTCGTCCAGCCGGTATTCCGGTTTGAGCCCATGCTGGCGCATGCGCTTCAGGCGGTGGTCAAACGCACCTTTCGGTCGCGAAGGTTCATTCTCGGCCATGTTCAGACCTCCTGTGCCTGCAGCCACATTTCCAGAAGCGCGACCTGCCAAAGCTCGGAACCACGCAAAGGCGTGATGTATTTGGTCGGGTCGGCATACAGTTTCTGCAGGTAAACCTCGTTGAAGAGGCCTCGTTCCCTGGCGGCCTGACTGGAAAGCGTGTCGCGCACCATGTCGAGGTAGTCACCCTGGATGTATTTCAGCGCAGGCACCGGGAAATAGCCCTTCGGACGGTCGATGACGGCACTCGGAATGACCTTGCGCGCAGCTTCCTTCAGGACGCCCTTGCCTTCCTGTGCGAGCTTGAACTCGGCAGGAATGCGTCCGGCGAGCTCGACCAGTTCGTGATCGAGGAACGGAACGCGCGCCTCAAGGCCCCAGGCCATGGAGTGGTTGTCGACACGCTTGACGGGATCATCCACCAACATGACGTTGGTATCGAGCCGCAGGGCCTTGTCGACCGGATCGGCAGCGCCGGAGCGGGCGAAATGCTCTTCGACGAAGGCAAGGCTTTCATCCCTGGCACAGTGGTAGGCGGGGGAAACAGCCTCTGTCATCTGTGCTTCGGTCCGGTCGAAGAATGCCGTGGCATAATCAGAAACCGGACTGTTTGAGCCGCTGAGCTTCGGATACCAGTGGTAACCGGCAAAGACTTCGTCGGCACCCTGGCCGGACTGGACCACGGTGATGTGCTTGGAAACCTCACGTGACAGCAGATAGAAGCCGATATTGTCATAGGAGACCATCGGCTCGGACATCGCCTTGATCGCTCCGGGCAGGTTTTCCTGAAGCTCGGAGGAAGGGATGAAGATCTGCTGGTGATTTGTTCCGTAGTGTTCGGCAATCAGGTCCGAATACTGGAATTCGTCGCCCTTTTCGCCATGTGCTTCTTCAAAGCCGATGGAGAAGGTCGCAAGACCCTTCTGGCCTTCCTCGGCCAGCAGACCGACGATCAGGCTGGAATCGACACCGCCGGACAGGAGAACGCCGACAGGTACGTCGGCCACCATGCGGCGGCGAACGGCTGTGCGCAGGCTTTCCAGGACTTCATCGCGCCAGTCGTCGGCGCTGCGGGCAAGATCTTCCGCCGTCTTTTCAAAACGCGGTTCCCAATAGGTGTACTCGGAAGAGGTGCCATCAGCTTCAAGCGTCCGCACCGTGGCCGCGGGCAGCTTGCGCACGCCGTTCAGGATCGTGCGCGGCGCGGGAACGACAGCGTGCCAGCTCATGTAGTGATGCAGCGCCACCCGGTCGATCGACTTGTCGATGCCACCGCCTGCCAGAAGTGCAGGCAGGGAGGAGGCAAAGGCAAGACGCCCATTCGCTTCGCTCAGGTAAAGCGGCTTGATGCCGAACCTGTCGCGGGCAAGGTGAATGCGGCCGCTGTCGTGCTCGTGAATGGCGATGGCGAACATGCCGTGGAACCTGGAAAAGCAATCCTTGCCCCACTCGGCCCAGGCCTTGAGGATGACCTCGGTGTCGCTGGTGGAGAAGAACGAATAGCCGCGGCCAATCAGGTCGGATCGCAGCTCCTGATAATTGTAGATGCAGCCGTTGAAGACCAGGGACAGGCCAAGCGCCATGTCGGTCATTGGCTGCGTACCACGTTCGCTTAGGTCAATAATCTTCAGGCGCCTGTGGCCAAAGGCGACCCGGCCGCGCTGCGTTACACCCATACCGTCGGGGCCGCGCGCCGCCATGGCGTCCGCCATCCGGCTGACCCGGACAACGTCTGCCTGACTGCCATTGAAAACCACTTCGCCGCAAATGCCGCACATATTGAAAAAAATCTCCGTTTTGTAACTGGACGTGCACTATATAGAGGTCTAATCATTAGAGTTCAAATTAATAGAGGTGTAATAATGCAGGCGATGCAGGCATCGCAAGTGGTCAAGGCTATCCGGAAGATCGTCCGGGCCATTGACTTGCGCTCCAGAGAAGTGTCCAGACTGACCGGGCTCACGATCCCGCAAATCGTTGTTTTGCAAGGGATTCGAGATCTGGGTGAGGTGACGACCAAAGCCCTTTCGGACAACGCTGACCTGAGCTCGGCGACCGTGGTAACCATTCTCGACAAGCTGGAAGAAAAGGGTCTTGTCGAGCGGTACAGATCCGTCTCGGACCGGCGAATCGTCCATGCCAAGCTGACGAAAAGTGGAAAAGAGGTTGCCTCAAACCTGCCTGGCCTTCTGCATGAAGAGTTCGTGCGAAAGTTCGATGATCTGAATGCCGAGGACCGGACGCACCTCGTTTCTTCAATCGAGCAGATTGCCGAAATGATGAACGCGCACAAGCTGGATGCGGCACCCATCCTGATGACGGGAAAGCTCTCGGGTTAAATCTTCGGGGAACTTCAAGCGCGTTTCTTGGAGGACTGGTCGGAACCGCTTGTGAGGCCGGACGCTTTCAAGGTCGCCCTGAAGCTCTGCAGCTGAGATTGAATGAGGTTTGCCGGTACGGCCGGGGAGCAATAATAACCCTGAAGACCGTCGCAGTGATGGGTCACTGTCAGCGCGAACTCTCCTGCAGTCTCGGCACCTTCCGCTATCACACGCAAGCCCAGGCTGCGTCCAAGCCGAACGATCGCCTCAAACAGCTGTTCGCGTTGCGGGTGCGTATCCGCCCCGGAAATGAAGGCTCGGTCGATCTTCAGCTCCTGGAATGGCAGCCGGTGCAGATAATTCAGGGAAGAGTAACCCGAGCCGAAATCGTCCAGGGAAAGTTGGACGCCAATCTGCTGAAGTTCTGAAAGGATGTTCAGAACCAGCTGTTCCCTGGTGTCGACAAAGACGTTTTCCGTCACTTCAAGACACAGATAGCTTGCAGGCAGGCCATAGTCGTTCAGGGTCTGGCGAACCGTGTCGGCAAAATTGGACTGGCGGAATTGAAGCGGTGATACGTTGATGGAAACCTGGCCGAACTCGAAACCGGCCTGCAGCCACTCTGCGGCCTGCTTGCACGCCGATTCCAGAACGTATTGGCCAAGGTCCAGGATAAGGCCGGTCTTTTCCGCAATCGGAATGAACTCTCCCGGCGGGATGAGGCCACGTTTTTCGTGTGGCCAACGGAGCAGGGCTTCCAGGCCAATGAGACGGCCGTCGGCAGGGCAAACCTGGGGCTGATAATGCAAGACAAGCTGGCGGGTCTGAAGTGCGGCCCGCAGCAGCGTCTCCGTGAGCATTTCACTCTGGACGCGGTCGTTCAGGGGCGGAGAGAAGAATTCGTATCGTGCGCCTGCGTTCCGCTTTGCTGCCCGCAAGGCAAGTCCTGCCATACGGTGAGCCGTTTCCGCGTCCTCTGCATCTTGCGGCAAAAGGGCTATGCCGATGCTTGGTTCTACACGGATTTCGCCTTCTTCCAGCTGGAAGGGGACGGACAGCATGTCGATTGCCTGCACCGCGTAGTCTTCTGCAATCGCGCCCTTGCTGTCAAAGGGCAGGAGAATGCAGAAATCGTCTGCCGAAATTCGAGCAATCTGCGCGCTCGGGCCGAAGATATTTGCAAGACGTGCGTAGGCCTGTAACAGGACCCGGTTACCTGCCTGCTGGCCGAAAGTGTCGTTCACCTTGGCAAAGCCATTGAAATCCAGATGGATCAGTGAGGCCGAATACGTGCCGGACCTTGCCCGTTGCAAGGCTTCGCTCAGGTCCGAGAAGTATCTGGCACGGTTGCCTGCGGTTGTTACGGGGTCCGTATAGGCAAGCTTGTGAAGTTTGTCCTGCAGGTCGGTGACCCTCTCCAGACCATGTGCCAGATCACCGATCTCGTCCCGCCGGTCTGTGAAGGGAATGCGTTTTGGTTGGGTGCCGGTGGCCAGTTCATCCGCTGTCTTTGCCAGGCGGCGCAGTGGCCGCAATTCGAAACGCAGGAACAATCCACCCACGAGGATGACAGCAAACAGGATGACAATGGCTGCAGAGGCCATGCGTGTCTTCAGTCGGTTTTCTGCCAATGTCAGGTCGTCTGCCCAGCCGACATCAACTGCGATTGCACCGACAAGCTTACCGCTATCAGTGACAATCGGCGTCATATAGGCGAGGCGGAACCTGCCCTGAACCGGAACATTGCCCGCATATGGCTGGCCTGCAGAAAGACTGGCAAATGCGGGGTGTCCTTCACTGATGGAAAAAGCCGGCGGGGGCTCACCCTTGGGGTGGCTGACGGTGGTGGCGAAGCGGTCGAAGGATCTGGTCTCGCTCGACCAGCTGAACAAATTCGCCGCGCCCTGATTGGTCTTGCCTATGGTTTCGATCAAGCCGTCCAGCTTTTCGCTCGGCTGGAGCAATTCTTTGGCAGAAGCTTCGGAAACGCGAATGACGATCGGCTCACCACTATCAGCGAAAACCGGATTGAAGCTTTCATTCGTGCCGTAATGCAGCATTGAAGCAGCGGTACGTGCGGCCCGGTCCAGCCTGATGGTGGCATTTTCCTGAGTGCTTCTGGACAAATCGAGATAGGCAAGCCCTGAGACCAGCCCGATGCTGCAAAGCACCATCACCACCAGGGTGAGGCTGATCCTGAATACAAGCGAATGTAGTCCGAGCCGTTCTATTGCACCAAATCCTTGTCAATTTCACGTATAGGAAGCTGGATTGGCAATTAGCACGTAAAAGTAATTCTTATTCGCTACGAAATCCTGAACAGGGCTAAAAAAATTGGCGGTTTCCCGCGCTGTTCCTGCGTAACGTGCCCGTGCACAGATGCCAATCAACTTCGCCAGGCGGTTCCAAAATGGAAGGACAAGCTCTATTGGCGGTGTGAGACATGCCTTTTGTTGACCAAGACCCGGATGGTCATCCCCGTCATCTTCCGGGGAACGCGCGCCAAAGCCATTGGAAAATCGGCAGAAAGGCGTTAGGACGAGTGGTTGGTGCGGCAATTCGCGGATCGGCCGACCGACACAGCGTTTTTCGGGAAGACTGATACTTGATTTCTCTCAGACCAGTTTTGAATGTTCTCGGATTTCTGTATGTCGGCCTGGCAACTGCCATGCTCATTCCCGCTATCGTGGACGTTGCCCAGAAAAATGCCGATTGGCAGGCCTTTGTCTTTTCCGCACTTCTGACCGGCATGATCGGCATGCTGTTGTCTCTTGCCGTCGGCGGATCGCTGCGCGAGGGACTGGACACACGGCAGACCTTCGTTCTCACGACGCTTGCTTGGACGACGTTGCCGGCCTTCGGCGCGCTGCCGTTCCTGTGGCTTGGCATCGGCTACGCGGATGCGGTGTTCGAGGCGGTATCCGGTTTCACCACCACGGGATCCACCGTTCTGACCGGCATCGACAGTCTGCCGCCGGGCCTCTTGGTCTGGCGTTCGCTGATGCAGTGGATGGGCGGCGTCGGTATCATCGTTATGGCCATCGTGCTGCTGCCGTTCCTGAGGATCGGGGGTATGCAGCTTTTCCAGAGCGAGAACTCCGACCGGTCCGAGAAGATTGTCAGCCGGTCGGTTGAACTGATCCGGTTGATCGGCCTTGCCTACCTGTTCCTGACATTCCTGTGCATCGTCGCCTATCTGGTCACGGGGATTGAGCTGTTCGATGCCTTCAATCACGCCCTGACCACGATCGCGACGGGCGGTTTTTCCACCCATGATCAATCCTTCGGCTATTTCACCAATCCGGCCTCGGGTTGGGTTGCGATCGTTTTCATGATCATCGGTGCCTTGCCGTTCGTGCTGATCGTCCAGGCCTTGCGCGGTCATCCGCTGCAGCTCTGGCGAGATCCGCAGGTGAGGGCATTGTTGGGGTTTCTAGCAGTCGTGGCTTTGACGCTGACGGTCTATCTCGGCCTCAACATGCACTTTCCCTTCGATGAAGCGCTGTTGAGGGCCACCTTCAACGTGGTTTCCATCGTGACAGGAACCGGATATGCGCTGGGCGACTATTCGCAATGGGGCGCGCCGGTCGTCGGGATCGCGTTGCTGCTTATGTTCGTTGGGGGGTGTACCGGTTCAACGACCGGCGGCATCAAGATTTTCCGCTTCCTGGTCTTCTTCGGTACCGTCCGCGCGCATCTGCGCCGCATGGTGCGTCCGCACCGGATCATGTCGGAAGAGTACGGCGGAACAAGATTGACGCCTGAACTGTCCTTCTCGGTTCTGGCCTTCCTTGTTGTCTACATGGGGTCGGTGGGCATCATCACCGTTGCCTTGTCCTTCTTCGATCTGGATCTGGTTACCGCCATTTCCGCCGCGGCAACATCCGTGGGCAACGTCGGTCCGGGCCTGGGGCCGGTCATCGGCCCGGCAGGGCATTTTGCTCCGCTGCCGGATGGCGCCAAGTGGCTGTTGTCCTTTGCCATGCTGGTCGGCCGCCTTGAGCTGTTCACAATCCTGGTTCTTCTTGATCCGGATTTCTGGTCAAAGTGACCTTTAAGCTCACCTGAACGAACGGGGCCGTCCGGCCCTGATCTGCACGAGAGAGATCTGCCATGAAGTTTTCCGCGCCCCTTGTCAGTGGCCGTCTGGTCAAGCGCTACAAGCGTTTCCTTGCCGATGTTCTTCTGGACGACAATGGCGGTGCGATCACGGCCCATTGCGCCAACCCGGGCTCGATGCTCGGCTTGAAGGAGCCGGGATCTCGTGTCTGGCTGTCGGCTTCGGACAACCCGAAACGCAAGCTCAAGTATTCCTGGGAAGTGATCGAGGCCGACGGGGCTCTGGTCGGCATCAACACTGCGCATCCCAACAAGCTGGTGGAAGAAGCGTTGGAGGCAGGGCGTATTGCCGGACTTACAGGCTATCAGACGCTGCGCCGTGAAGTGAAATACGGCAAGAACTCACGTATCGACATTCTGCTGGAAGGTGCAGACGGCGCGAAGACCTACGTGGAAGTGAAGAACGTCCACCTGATGCGTGAGGCAGGACTTGCTGAATTTCCGGACAGTGTCACTGCCCGCGGGGCCAAGCATCTTGTGGAACTGGGCGACATGGTGGCCGAGGGACACCGTGCGGCAATGGTGTTTCTGGTCCAGCGGCCCGATTGCAGCCGGATGAGCCTTGCGGACGACATCGACCCTGCCTATGCAGCCGCCTTTGCCGAGGCCAGACGCGCCGGAGTGGAAGCCTTTGCAATCGGCTGCGATGTCCGGCTGGACGGCATTGATGCAGTCAAGCCGGTCGAAATCATCGCCTGAGCGAAGCCAAGCCAAACCAAGCCAAGTCAAGCCAAATTGGGCGGCAGCTGTTACGCCTGCCGCACGACAATCGGCGTGCCGTTTGGCACACGGTTATAAAGATCGATAATGTCCTGCTGGAGCAGGCGCACGCAGCCGGACGACACGGCCTTGCCAATGGACAAGGTTTCCGACGTGCCGTGCAGGCGGTAGAGCGTGTCGCGATTGCCTTCAAAAATATAAAGTGCTCGCGCACCCAGCGGGTTGTCGAGTCCCGGCGGCATGCCGTTCCTGTATTTCTCCAGTTCTGGCTGACGGTCGATCATTTCAGCCGGCGGCGTCCACTTGGGCCAGGCCGCCTTGCGTGCGATGCGTGCACGGCCACCCCAGGCGAATCCTTCCCGGCCGATCCCGACGCCATACCGCATTGCCTGGCCGCCCTCCATGGTCAGGTAGAGAAACCGGTTGGGCGTATCGACGATGATCGTGCCCGCTGGTTCGGGAGCGGCATAGGTGACCAGTTGGCGGTAGTAGACCGGATCGATCTTCGACAGATCCACGGCCGGAATAGGGTAGGGCTCTTCCGGCATTGCCCGGTACATCTGAAGGTACTCGGGCGAGATGCGCACAGCTCTTCCCAGACCATCGGCTGGGTAGCCAGGTCCTGCAATTTGTCCGGTTCTTTGGCTGGATACGCAACCGGTCACAAGAGCGGCAGCAGCGGAGGCGAGGAACAAACGTCTGTTGAGCATTCCGTTTTCCGAAATAGGCTTTCGTAGCGTGTAACGACCATGTTTTCGGAGAGGAAACGCATGACAGGCGACAAAGTTCTGATTTGCCGAATTTTTGTTTCGGCGAGCCGAGAGATCTGGCCGGAATGACTTGACGGCAGACGCAAAAAGACCGGCCAAACGCCATGTCTGACCGGTCGATTGTCGATTTACAAACAGGGTTCCAGCCGAAACGTGGCAGGACCTTCAAGAGTTTGCGAAGTCTGGATCAGCCCGCGGTTTCTTTCGAAAGCGGCGGCTGGAATTGCCAGCCCATGTCCCAGGGGAAATAGATCCAGGTGTCCTGCGATACTTCAGTGATGAAGGTATCGACCATGGGCACGCCAACCGGCTTTGCGTAAACAGTCGCGTAGTGCGCCTTCGGCAGCATTTCGCGAACCACTTTCAGGGTCTTGCCGGTGTCGACCAGATCGTCGATCACCAGAACACCGCTGCCTTCACCGTCTTCCAGGTCGATGACCTTCGGGTCGATCGGCTTGATGACCTTGAGCGAACCCTGGCTGTCGTAGTCGTGATAAGACGCAATGCAGACGGTTTCGATGGTTCGGATGCCAAGCTCACGCGCAACGATCCCGGCCGGTACCAGTCCGCCACGGGTGATGCAGACGATCGCCTTCCATTCGCCTTCGCTAGAAAGGCGCCAGGCAAGTGCGCGGGAATCTCTGTGAAACATGTCCCAGGAAACGGGGAATGCTTTGTCTTGGGCTGGGTTTTCCATTTCTAGTCCTTCAGATTATCCCGACAGGTCGGCGACAGCTTCCGCGACATCCCTGACCGCGGCCATCAGTATCGCCTCGTCCCGCGAGCGGATCACGATTTGTGTGGTGAACTTGCCGTCCGTCGCTCTCGGATAAGAGCCAATCAAGGTTTGCGGATGCGCGTCCTGAATGGCAGCGAGGCGCTCGGCGATGCGGCTTTCAGGCATGTCTGCGGCAACGGTTTCCGACAGCATCTTCTTGCCAGTCTTCAGCGAAGGCGCAAGCGCGTCCATCATCGCCTGCATGATCGACGGCACGCCTGCCATCACGTGGACGTTCTCGATCCGGAAACCCGGTGCCTTCGAAACCTTGTTTTCGATGAGGTCCGCGCCTTGGGGGATTCGTGCCATCCGCTGGCGAGCCGGGGTGAATTGGCCCGGCGGGTAGTGGGGTTCCATGATTGCGACAGCGCGCGGATCAAGGTTCAGCGCAACACCAAAGGCGTCGGCGATGCTTTCGGCCGTGATGTCGTCGTGTGTCGGGCCAATGCCGCCGGACGTGAACACGTAGTCGTAGCGCGCCCGCAGCGCATTGACGGCACCGATGATTTCCGGCTTTTCGTCCGGAACAATGCGCACTTCCTTCAGGTCAATGCCAAGCGCAGTCAGGTAGTCGGCGAGGAAGCCGATGTTCTTGTCCTTCGTGCGGCCGGACAGGATCTCATCCCCGATGACCAGAAACGCAGCGGTTACAACGTCATCTGCCCTCTGACCGGTCATCTTCACACTCCCTGACACATGGATGGGGATTGGCTTTATCCCAGCTTGACGCCGGGCTCAAGCGAAAGCGGGTCTATTGCCCGGGGGTCCAGCCATAAATATCGTCAAACCTGGCAGCCAGGCTGGTTGGTTTCGACAGGCGCAAAACGGTGTCGCGGGCGAAGGCCATCGCGCCACCATAGTGGAATGTGCGGGCATTTCTGAAAGAAATACCCTGAATGTGCTGTACCCGTTGTTTGCGTTGCCGCTCAAACGCCCTGAAGGCAGCGGGGATGTTTTCGACATCCTGTGGCATATGCTCAGCCAGGATCGCTGCGTCCTCGATAGACATTGCCGCCCCCTGCGCCATGAACGGCAGCATCGCATGGGCGGCATCACCGATCAGCGCAATATTGCCATGAGTCCAGGGGCCTCCAGCGTCCACACTGCACAGGGCCCATTTCAACCAGGCGTCAGGGATCGTGAGAAGATTGCGAACTTCGGTTGGCCAATCCCGAAAAATCTTCAGAAGGGTTTCCTTGTTGGCCTTTGCAGACCAGGTCTCGTCCTCCCAGGCCTCTTCGACCAGCCCGACGATGTTCAGTTCCCGACCGCCACGAACCGGGTAATGCACCAGATGGGCGCTCTTGTGGAACCAGAGGCCGGCATCGCGGCGCCAGCGCTCGGGCACCGCATCGATCGGGACCGTGGCCCTGTAGGCGACCTGGCCGCTGTAATGAGCGTCTTCATGTCCGGGAATGAGCCGCCTGGTCCTGGACCAGACCCCATCAGCGCCAATGAGAGCCCTGCAACGAAGTTTTCCCGAGATCTCATTGTCCTGGAACACGCAGGTCAGGTGCTCGTAGGGCGAGGATTCCAGATCGATAACTTCGCTTGAAAGGCGGAGGGAAATACCGTCACTGGCCTGGACCTTCTCCAGAAGCACGCGCTGGAGATCTGCCCGGTGGATTTCCCAGAAAGGATAGCCGTGTCGCTCCTTCAGGAAAGTGCCCATCGTCACCCTGGCGAGCTCTTCGCCGGATTTTGCCGAGCAGATTTTCACAAAATCCGGGGCATAGGCATGTGGGGTGAGGTCTTCCAGCAAGCCAAGCTGATCGAGTACCGAGCAGGCGTTGGGAGAAAGCTGAAGGCCGGCGCCAACTTCCGAAAGTTGCCGAGCCCTGTCCATGAGGACAATTTCATGCCCTTGAGCATGCAGGCAAAGGGCGGCCGTTAGACCGCCAATCCCTGCGCCGGCAATAATGATCGGAAGACCGGTCTCACCATTCGTGCTCATGGACAGACCAATAAATTACGCCGCTACAGGCGTCCAGGTGCAGTCTGAAGGCGAGGATTCGGTTGCCTGCAGTGTCTTGTCGAACTTGTAGAGCGTGGAGCAATAGGGGCAGACCACTTCGTTCTCACTACCCATGTCGAGGAAGACATGGGGATGATCAAACGGAGGATTTGCGCCGATGCACATGAATTCCCGTGCGCCGATCGCCACCGAATCGTGTCCGCTGGAGTTCTGGAAATGCGGGACGACATGATCCGCCATGTTGAAATTCCTCTGTCTCTAAAGGGTTGGACCCCGATAGCAAATTTTCCGGACCATATCCATTTGTAAAATATATGGGTAGACCCGGAATCTGCGATCCACAACCGCAGCAAGGCTCCACCTGGAGCCGGAAATGGGCTTTACCTTCGCTGCCCAAACCCCTTACTCTACCGTGAAATTGTGTTTTCCGTTTACGTAAGGGTTAATGTCTTAGATGCCTCAGTTCGAGTTCGATGGTGTTAGGATCGCCTATGAGGATAAAGGTGAGGGGGACCCGATCCTGCTGATCCACGGGTTCGCGTCCAACAAGCAGGTGAACTGGCAGTATCCCGGTTGGGTCGATTTGCTGGTCGGCGACGGCAGGCGCGTGATTACCATCGACAATCGCGGCCACGGCGACAGTCAGAAATTCTACGACCCGGCAGCTTATGGTGCACCGGTGATGGCGGAAGATGCCAAACGCCTGCTCGACCATCTTGATATCGAGCGTGCCGATGTCATGGGCTACTCGATGGGCGCAAGAATCTCGGCATTCCTGACCCTCAATCACCCGGGCAGGGTGCGCCGTGCGATCTTCAGCGGTCTGGGCTACGGCATGATTTCCGGCATCGGAGATCCGGAACCGATTGCGACAGCCCTTGAGACCGACCGCATCCAGGACATTTCCGATCGCACCGGACGCGCCTTCAGGGCCTTTGCGGAGCAGACAGGGTCCGATCGCCGGGCGCTGGCGGCCTGCATGCGCTCCTCGCGGCAGAAAATCAGCGAGGAAGACGTCGCGCGCATTGAACGTCCGGTGTTGATTGCTGTCGGTACGAAGGACGATATCGCCGGGTCACCGCAAAAGCTGGCGGCCTTGATTCCGCATGCGGAAGTTCTGGAGATCCCGGGCCGAGATCACATGGTTGCGGTGGGCGACAAGGTGCACAAGCAGGGCGTTCTGGCGTTCCTGAACAACATTGAAGCGTAAGGCCTGACGCCACCGGAGGCGCAAGCCGCGCTGTGGTGTGCTGATCGGGTATCGAGGGAGGTTGCATGGGTCCGAAGCGTGTTGAATTCCAGGGCGCGGAAAAGAACGGTCTGGTGGCGGATCGCTACGGGGTAGGGGACTTGCCTGTGATCATGCTCCACGGCGGCGGCCAGACCCGGCATTCGTGGGACGGTGCTGCACGCAGGATCGCGGATCTCGGGCACCCGGTCTATTCACTGGACCAGCGCGGACATGGCGAAAGCGATTGGGTTGCCTCGGGAAACTATACATTCGACGATTTCGCCAGGGATCTCGTGGCTGTCACCAGTCAGGTTGAGGCCTTGCACAAGGCGAACCCGGTTGTCGTTGGTGCGTCGCTTGGCGGCTTTGCCGGTATGCTGGCGGAGGGACAGGAAAACAGGGGCGGTCTTTCCGCGCTGGTTCTGGTGGACATCACGCCGCGGATCGACATGGGAGGTGTCGCCAAGATCCTGGGCTTCATGGGAGACAGGGTCGATGACGGCTTTGCCGATGTGGAGGAGGCCGCTGATGCGATCGCCCGCTATCTGCCCAACCGCTCGCGGCCCAAGGACCTGTCCGGCCTCTCAAAGAACCTTCGCCTCCATGCAGATGGCCGCTACCGCTGGCACTGGGACCCGGCTTTCCTGAAGTCAAAGCATCATCAGGACGAAGACAGGGCGGTGGAGTCGCAAGAGCGCATGCTGGCTGCGGCGGGCAATCTTTCCGTGCCTGTTCTCCTGATCCGGGGGCAGAACTCCGAATTGGTGTCCATGGACCATGTTCGCGAGTTCCAGGCGCTGGTGCCTCACTCGAAATTCACCGATATCCGAGATGCCGGACACATGGTTGCCGGTGATCGCAACGACGTTTTTGCCGGAGCGGTAGAGGACTTCCTGATCGCACTCAAAACCGATCCCGCAATGGCCTGAGGCAGGTATGCCGACAAGTCGTCGTGACGTGTTCGGGCGTTCGCTGCGAAGTGAAAACGGGAGTCGTTTCAACTTGCTGGCAGAAGTGGTTGAGAGGTTGATTCAGCTTCGGGGCTTGGCTTGCGATCTTGTCAGACGCCAGTGAACACCGGCGATCTCTTTTCCAGAAAGGCCCTGCAGCCTTCGCGGTAGTCGGCACTGTCGATACAGACCTGCGCATTTGCAAGGTCAGCCGTTGCGTCCGCCTGACTGCCGGGCTGGGCGAGGCGATTGATGGCTTGCTTGGCTGCCTTCAGTGACAAAGGCGCATTGGCGCAGAGTGCCTTGCTCAGCGCGTTGATGTGCTGGTTCAGATCCATGTCATCCACCACTTCATTGACAAGGCCCATGTCCAGCGCCTTTTCGGCCGTCAGGCGCTCGGCCGAAAACAGCAATCTCTTGGCGTTGGATGGTGAAACGGCCTCCAGCAGGTCCCCGAGCGCTTCGGGCGGATAGGCAAGACCGAGTCTCGCTGCAGGAATGGCGAAAAAGGCCGAACGGGCCGCGATGCGCAGATCGCAGGCGAGCGCGAGGCCCAGGCCGCCGCCAAGGCAGGGGCCTTCAATTGCCGCAATGACCGGGACAGGCAGCGCCTTAAGCGCCTTGAAGGCGGCAACATTTATGTCGTCGTATCTCTTGGCGGCTTCCGGCGTCGAGCGGATGGCTTCGAATTCCGATATGTCAGCGCCCGCGCAAAAGCTCTTGCCACCGGCACCGCGCACGATGCAGACGCGCAGGTCCGGATCCCGTGCCAGCTCTGCCAGAAGACCGGGAATTGCCTGCCATGCGGCAAGAGGCAGCGCGTTTTTTCTGTCGGGTGCATTCAACACAAGCTCTGCAATCTGACCGTTGCGGATCACCATCGGGTTGCCGGAAGGGGCTGATTGGGACGTTTGTGTTGGCATGATTTAACCTCAAATTGCGATTTCAGTTAGCAAGATGCTGAAAATCTTCAGGTATCGGGGTTCATTCGAAACGGTCATATCTGATATCAGGAAGTTTGATTTGGGAATATCAGACGACAGTCCTATTTTAAGGACCACTCGTGACGGCTTGAAAAGGAGACAGGCCATGTCGGCACCGATCAGCAAGACCGGTTTGAAAGAAGTTCCGACCCATGATCCGGTCTGGCATCAACTGAGGGATGAAGCACAAGCGATGGTCGCGGCAGAGCCGGCCCTGTCGTCCTTCGTCTACGAAACGGTTCTGAACCATGACAGCCTGGAAGAGGCCGTCGTTCATCGCCTTGGCGACCGGCTGGGCCGGGACATTGTTTCCGCATCATTGATCCGGCAAACCTATCTTGAAGCCCTGGCAGACGAGCCGGAGCTGGCAAAGATTTTCAGGGTCGACATCGTTGCCGTCTTCGACCGCGATCCGGCATGCTTCCGTTTCCTGGAGCCGGTCCTTTACTTCAAGGGCTTCCATGGCCTGCAGACGCACCGGCTGGCAAACTGGCTGTGGCGCCGTGGCCGGAAGGATTTTGCCCTTTATCTGCAAAGCCGCAGCTCGGAAGTTTTTCAGATCGACATCCATCCGGCAGTTCCTGTCGGGCGCGGTATCTTCATCGACCACGGTACCGGCATTGTGGTTGGCGGAACCGCGGTGATCGAGGACGATGTCTCGATCCTGCAGGGCGTCACCCTTGGCGGCACCGGCAAGGAAGATGGCGACCGCCATCCGAAGATCCGCCGCGGTGTCTTGCTGGGGGCGGGAGCCAAGGTGCTCGGCAACCTGGAAATCGGACATTGCTCGCGCATTGCCTCGGGGTCCGTGGTGCTTCAGGACGTGCCTGCAAACACGACGGTTGCCGGGGTTCCGGCCAAGATCGTCGGCAAGGCAGGGTGCGCAGAACCGGCCCGCAGCATGAATCAGCTGCTCGGTGAAGACGCCGGCCAGACGAATTGAAATTCCGGTTTCAGGAAGACGGGGAAAGCTTGCGGAAAGGCTTTGGCATTTCCGTTGGCTCCTGTAGGGTCCGCGCCAGATTGATGCTGAAGGCAAAGAACAGGAGAGCGCCGTGAAACCCGATGAAATCCGAAAGATCGAAGCCTATCTGCGTTCGAAGTTCGAGAACAAGACCATCAAGGTGCAGGCCCGCCCGCGCAAGGACGACTCTGCTGAAGTTTACATCGGTGATGAATTCATCGGTGTCATCTTCCGGGACGATGAGGATGAAGATCTGAGCTGGAACTTCCAGATGGCAATCCTTGAAATTGATCTGGACGAAGTCTGAGTTTCAGACTTTTCGATCGTAAAGTGAAAAGGCGGCTCCCCTGGTGAGCCGCCTTTTTCATTTCTCCGCCATTCGCTCAAGTCAGGTCATTGCATTCGGTAACCTTCGATGCTGGCAACGATGTCGCCGTCGAGACGGCGCCAGTCCGGCAGCAGCGATTGATCGAAGCTGTAGCGCAGCTCCAGACCCGAGGCGAACACGATGGCACGGTGGCAACCGGCTTTTCCGGAAGTGCTGTCTTTGCGGCATCGTGCGATGAAGCCGTTTTGAACGGTTGGATCGTAGACGATGAGATCCGTCGCAGGCGCGCCACGCGCCGACAATTTCAGCACCTTCAGTCCAGAAGGCCCCTTCATCTCGCCGCCGCGTGCAAGACGCCTGTAGAACGGATCAAGCCTTGCCCGCAGGCTTTCCCGGCCGGGATTGCTCTCAAGGTCAACTTGGATCGTCGCAGGGGTGTCCCATCCCGTATCGTTGTTCTTGGTGGCGCTGGAAGACCAGTGCAGGTTCAGGCGAAGTGTTTCAAACGCGGCTTCGGAACCAAGGGCCTGCCGTTTCTGCGAAGCCGTCGCGATCAGGTTCAGGGGAAGCTCAAAGCGGGTCGTGCCAACCGCAAAGCGGACGGGCTGGTCCTGTCTGATGCCTGCCTCCATCGGCCAGCCGGATGACCAGGAGTAGATCTTCCCGCCAACATGAGCCGTGCCCAATACACACATTGCCAACGCCAGCCAGGTGAAGTGGCGGGGATCGGTTCTGATCGGGCCTGGCAAGGAGACAGGTATCACGACTTCAGTCCCTTGATTGGCTGTGCACATATATGGGACAGGTTGTCCTGAAACGGCACAGGTGTCCCGCTTGGGGAAGGCGTTGACACTGCTGGAGTGGCTCAATTGAGGGGATTTCGCTCATTTGCCGTTCCGGCACAGTCTTTGCTCTTGACCCTTTACGAATTCTTAATCACTTTCCGTGCGAAAGAGTTAACAAGGGGTTAACGGGCGTGCTGTTCAATCTTCTAATCGTTGGATATATCGCATGCGCCGGATTTGTTGCGTCCGGTGTGCTGGGCAGCCTTTATCAGCTGATCACGAAGCAGCCGCCGAAGTTCGCCTTTGACGGAGAGGGCATCCTGTCGTTTATCGCCGGCGTTTTTGTCTGCGTGTTCGCTGGACCCTTCATCATCATGCGCAATGCCATTCGCGGACGCAGGATCGAAAAGCGGCCGTTGGGCTGGCTGGTCGCGTCTTCGACGATTGCCGGCATGTGGAGCATGTGTTCCGGTGTTATGGTGATCAACGTTGCCCTGATCATGATTGGTTACACCTGAGGTCTCATGCCGGTCTTTGCTCTTGATGGACGTACGCCTGTTTTTCCGGAAAACGGGGAATATTGGATCGCACCGAATGCGACGCTGATTGGCGATATCATTCTGCAGGAAGCTGCAAGCGTCTGGTTCAACGCGGTCCTGCGTGGCGATAACGAGCCGATTACCGTCGGCATGCGCTCCAACGTCCAGGACGGCTGCGTGTTTCATACGGACATGGGTTACCCGCTGACCATCGGCGCAAACTGCACGATCGGCCACAAGGCAATCCTGCATGGCTGTACGATCAAGGACAATTCGCTGGTCGGGATGGGCGCGACAATTCTGAACGGCGCTGTCATCGGCTCCAACTGTATCATTGGTGCCAATGCCCTTATTGCCGAAGGCAAGGAAATTCCGGACAATTCTCTTGTGGTGGGCGTGCCCGGAAAGGTCGTGAAAACGTTGCCGCTGGAAGCTGCGAACGGGATTGCGAATTCCGCTGACGGATATGTGCGCAACTGGCGGCGCTTCAAGGCCGGCCTGCGGGAACTCTGACCCGCTTTGATCTTGACCCATTCGACCTGATCCCGATTGAGCTGGGCCTGAAAAGGCGGGAACCGGCCTGCGGGGGGCGGGCCGGTTCCCTGGATCCGGTCGTGGTAGGGATGGGGA